>JBCBID010000001.1:0-398603 GCA_038525015.1 Pseudomonadota bacterium
GAACGCTTTCACCAACCCGTCCACCAATTCTTACAAGCGTCTGGTGCCCGGTTACGAAGCGCCGGTTCTCCTGGCTTATTCGGCCCGCAACCGCTCGGGCTGCGTCCGGATCCCATGGACCGAGTCGCCCAAGGCCAAGCGGGTCGAAGCACGCTTCCCCGACCCGTCGGCCAACCCTTACCTGTGCTTCGCGGCGCTCCTGATGGCGGGCCTAGACGGCATCCAGAACAAGATCCATCCGGGCGAGCCCTCGGACAAGGACCTCTACGACCTGCCGCCAGAAGAGCTGGCCGGCATCCCAACGGTCTGCGGCAGCTTGCGCGAAGCGATGGAAGAGCTTGAGGCCGACATGGATTTCCTCCTGGCCGGTGACGTCTTCACCAAGGACCAGATCGAAGGCTACATCGCCCTCAAGATGGAAGAGATCGAAACATACGAACACACACCCCACCCGGTTGAGTTCGGCATGTATTACAGCTGCTGACCTCCCTCGGCAGCGTATACTATGGGCGCCCTCGCAGGGGCGCCCTTTTTGTGTCATGACTGCCCTGCGATCGTGACCCAATCTCGGGTCATTGTCCGCGCAGACGGTCAAGCCACCGCAGAGCGGCGACACTTGAAAAACAGCAAACATCTCTCGAACGATATTTGGCGCGGGCCGAACACATATCCGGCAGCGCCCGGCCAACAGATCCACGCGGTGCCCAGGTCAGGCATTCCTGACTTGCCTCAAACGTGGTGATGGCAGACCATAGCCCTATTCGAAATCTGATATAGTTTTGGTGTTCATTATGTCTGCCACTCAATTTTGTGTTCGTGTCTGTGTTGCCGCCAGCCTGATTATGGCGTTGCACCTCGTGCTCACTCGCTTGACCTGACCGTCAGGCCGACAATTCCGTTTGGGCAATGCGACGCGGTGCGCTACCCTCTGCGTGCCGACACTGCCAACACGGCGGGGCCACCACAGCAGGGAACGTCACATGCGACCATTTCGTTTGCTCGGGGCTGTTTACGCCCTGACACTGGGCTTTTCAGCCGCAGGGGTATCAGCGCAATGCGGCAACACATCCGCAGGGTTCGAGGCCTGGAAATCCGGCTTCGCCATCGAGGCGCAGCGCGCAGGCGTCCAACCACCGGGCCTTCAGGCGCTCGCCAGTGCCCAATATGCGCAACGGACCATCGCCGCAGACCGCAACCAAAAATCCTTTCGCTATTCACTCGACAGGTTCATGCAGGTGCGCGGCGCCGACACGATTGTCGCCCAGGGGCGAAAGCGCAAAGCGCGCAGCCCCGATTTCTACGCTGCACTCGAACGGCAATATGGCGTTCCCGCCGGTGTACTGATCGCAATCCATGGCATGGAAACCGCCTTTGGTGGCTTCATGGGCGACAGTTCGGTGGTGTCGGCCATCGTCACACTCACCTTTGATTGCCGCCGATCCGACTTTTTCAAACCACATGCCATCGGCGCGCTCAAACTGGTTGATCAGGGCTCGATCACCGGCGCGACGCGCGGGGCAAAACACGGCGAATTGGGCCATACCCAGTTCCTGCCGGGCAATGCCCTGAAATACGGCGTGGACGCCAATGGCGACGGACGCGTGGACCTCTACAACCAGACCGATGCGCTGGCCTCTACCGCCAATTTCCTCCGCCAGAAAGGTTGGAAACCCGGCCAAGGCTATCAGCAAGGCCAACCCAATTTCGCCGTCATCCAGCAATGGAATGCCGCCACCGTCTACCAGCAATCTATCGCCATCATGGCCGCCCGCATCGACGGATAGCAATGTTTCGCCTCAAACCCGGCACCAAACAGGACCCAGCGCGTCGCTGGGCGCTGCCCGACCGCGCCTTTTTCGCGCACGGGGCCTGCCATATCCTCGCGGGCACCTATCTGCTTGATCCCCCGCGCGCCGGGTTGCGTGCCGAACGGATCGTCCCGAGCGGTCCGTTTCCCGGCAATCACGTCTATCTTACGGATGGCGATGTGGCCTTTGACTATCGCGGCTATGTGGACCGGACGCGTTTGCTGGCATGGTTTCGCACCGCATGGGGCAAGCACGTGCCCAACTGGTCTGGCACCGTCAGCGCGGTCACCTTCGACCTGCTCGACACCGCCGCCCTGAATGCCCGCAAAATGCGCGGCCCCGACCAATACCACGGCGACCCCATCGCCCGCGCCCACCGCTTTCTGGCGCATAAGTCACACGTCAGCACAGATGCCTGACCTTGGTGATGACATCCCCCCTGACCCGATGAAGCGGCCCTGTATTTCCGCAGACGAACGCCCTCGGGGCGACATCGAATTCGACCACCTCAAGAAAGCGCGGCTTTGCCATGTGCGCTCATGCCTTCGCCTACCCAGGCCGATCTTCTTCTGGCCGAACATACTGCGCGGGCGGCCGCAGGCAGGGGAATCGCCATTGGAACGCGATTGGTCCGCGAGACAATGGCGGTGCCCCCAAAAACATCTTATCGCCGCAAGGCATCCGGCAGATCACCCCTTGCCAAATACGCCCACCCGCTCTAATCCGCGCCACAGGGCTCAGGCCCCTGCCCTCCGCATCGTGGTGAAGCCCTGACGATCCGACCCTTTCACAGGTCGCAGGCCCGGCAATGCGGAGACCCGGAATACCAGATCACGCGACCGATGATCGGAGACGGATATGGACATCCCCCTTCCCTCCCGCGCGGCCCTCAAGGCGCAGGCCAGACGGCTGTGCAGCGCGCTCACGCAGGCTGGCACCCCCTGCACCCACGCCCAGGCGCTCGAAGCCATCGCGCACCAATGGGGCGCGCGCGACTGGAACACCCTGCACGCACGGGCGCAGGATGCGCCCCAACATGGCTACCACCCCGGACAGCGGGTGACAGGTCGTTATCTCGGCCATCGGTTTCGGGCGGTCATTAAGTCTGCACGCTTCATGCCCAATGGGCGGCACGCGCTGACCTTGCGGTTTGACGATGCGATTGATGTGGTGACGTCGCACCATTTCTCGGCGTGGCGACAACAGGTCGCGTGCGTGGTGGACCGCACCGGACGCAGCTTGCGCACCACGTCCAACGGACAGCCTCATGTGGTGATCCACGATGGCTGGGCCGGGGGCTGACAGATGCGGCGGGCCTCGTTCCGCCGCAACTCTCTTTAATGGCAATGGTTAAAATATGGTAAAAATGACCGTCTAACGCATTGAAATCAAACAATGTGCATTGTGTCCCCGCGGGGACACTTTAGTGCAAGTCCGGCACATCCGCGCGCGCCAGCACATAAGTATGGATCGCAAACACCACCGCCCGACTTTCCGGCAAGCGCAGCAGCGTCTGCCGCTCGGTCCGGTAATACGGTCCCTCGCACAGCGCCGCGCCGACACGGCGTGGCGCGTGCTGGGACCGGGGCTGATAAAGTTCGGGGTCCTGATACCATAGTTGATTGAAGCGCCAGAGCGGGCGCCCGACCTGGATGCCGTCAAACAGCCGCTGCACCCGTCGCGCCAGATCATCGGTATAGTCGGCCACGGGAAGATGGATGTCGGTCAACGGCCGCCCCGCCTTTTCCGACAAGGTCCACGAGGCAGGAAAGCACAAAACAGCCCCCGTCAGAACATGCGCGTCCCCACGTCTTTCCATCAGGACAAAGTCGTTTTGACACATCCGGCCCAATGTTCTGAGGGGGGCGGCGCGTGCGATCCCGACCTTGCGACCGTCAGGACAGGTTACCGTATCCACCCCCACGTCGAACCCAAGCACCGGAAGCGCTGCCAATACCGTGTCCAAAAGCTCTTCGGCTGCGCCACGCGCGGAGGGATCAAGATACAGAACCTTATCAGCCCGCTCGCTCAGCAGATGGTCGCGGCGCGCCATCTGCGCGGCATAGGCGTCATCAATGCGCAGCCACAGCCCGCGTTCGGGCTGCACGCCGGGCAAGTGACGGCTCGTCGTCATATCGTCGGGCAGATGGCGCTGGAGTATCGCTGGCATAAGGCTGTCTGACATGTCTCATCACTGCAGACCAGCCGATCTTCCGCTCAGCGCACACGCCTGCGCTGGCGCCTCCTGATCCGGCTCAGGCACCTGGCGCTAGTGCTGGTTAACCCGGCCTGATCCGCATGCGTGAAGGCAGGATCACGCGTGCGCACGACCTCTTCGACTACGAGGCGCAGCGCTCTAACCCTATACACCCACCCCCGCGCGAACCGACGTAAGCAAGCCAACCCGGAGAAAAAACGCCGTTTACGCGTCGGAAATGGGCAATTCCGGCCCGAGTTTCCGCGGCACGCTTCCTACAGGGAAGGAAACGCCATGAACCAGCATTACCGAGACACCCGCAAGATCGACCCAAACCGGGGGGCCACGCTGGGCGATGGGACCCCGAACGATTCAAGCCGGATCGAAATCGGGCCGACGCAGCTGGCCTTTGCCGAGTGGGACGCGGCGGGGCTGACCCTGCCCAATCTGGCGAAGATGCGCGAATTTCGGTGGCACCGACTGACCCAACACATTGTTGATCGCGACTATGCCGGTCTGCTGATGTTCGACCCTCTGAACATTCGCTATGCAACCGATTCGACCAACATGCAGCTGTGGAACACACATAATCCGTTCCGCGCCGTGCTGCTGTGTGCGGACGGACATATGGTCATCTGGGACTACAAGAACGCGCCTTTCCTGTCGTCATTCAACCCTCTGGTCAAAGAGGTGCGGCACGGGGCCGACCTGTTTTATTTCGACCGGGGCGACAAGATTGACGTGGCGGCGGATGTGTTTGCCAATGCGGTGCGCGAAATCTGTACCGAACATGCGCCCGGGCTGTGCCGCCTGGCAGTCGACAAGCCCATGGTACACGGGCTGCGCGCGCTTGAGGCGCAGGGGTTCGAGGTGATGGACGGTGAAGAGGTCACCGAAAAGTCGCGCGCCATCAAGGGGCCGGATGAAATTCTGGCCATGCGCTGCGCAGTCCATGCCTGCGAGACGGCCGTAAGGGCGATGGAAGACTTCGCACGCATCAATGTGGGCGATGGCACAACCTGCGAGGATGATGTCTGGGCGGTGCTACACACAGAAAACATCCGGCGCGGCGGCGAGTGGATCGAGACGCGATTGCTGAGTTCGGGGCCGCGCACGAATCCGTGGTTTCAGGAATGCGGACCGCGTGTGTGCCAGCAAAACGAGATCATCAGCTTCGATACTGACCTTGTGGGCAGCTACGGTATTTGCGTCGATATATCAAGGAGTTGGTGGATCGGCGATCAGAAGCCACGGCCCGACATGATCTATGCGATGCAGCACGGGCACGAGCATATCATGCAGAACATGGAGATGATCAAACCCGGCGTCACGATCCCGGAACTGACGGAAAATACCCATGTGTTGGACGACAAGTATCAGGCGCAGAAATATGGGTGTCTGATGCATGGCGTGGGCCTGTGCGACGAGTGGCCGCTTGTGCAATACCCGGACAAGGCCGTGCCGGGGTCTTTCGACTATGCGCTTGAGCCGGGCATGGTGCTGTGTGTCGAAGCGGCGGTGGGCGAAGTTGGCGGTGATTTCAGCATCAAGCTGGAGGATCAGGTGCTGGTGACAGAGGACGGGTTTGAGAACCTGATCAGCTATCCCTATGACGCCGCCCTTATGGGACATTAACGTCGGCGCGTAGCGTATTGTTTTCGTGAGCTATTGCATATGATTGCTGCGCAGAGTGTTTTTTTGCACCTTACCCATCGTGTTGCGCGGCAGGGCATCCATCACCACGTAGTGACGCGGATGTTTGAAACGGGCCAGCCGCGCTTCCACCGCAGCTTTGATCGGCTCAAGGTCAAGCGGTTGCGTACGCGGCACCAGGGCTGCGACCACGCTTTCGCCGAAATCCGGGTGCGGGACGCCAAAAACGGCGCTCTCTACGACCCCGTCCATGTCGTTCAGGATGTCCTCGATCTCTTTCGGGTAGATGTTGTAGCCGCCTGCGATAATAAGGTCTTTGGCACGCCCGACAATTGAAACACGACCATCTGCTGCCATGACGCCCAGGTCGCCGGTGATAAAGAAGCCGTTGGGGCGCAGTTCTTCGGCTGTTTTTTCGGGCATATTCCAATAGCCGCTGAACACGTTGTCGCCGCGCACTTCGATCATGCCGATGTCGCCATGGGGCAACGTGTGCCCGGTATCCGGGTCGGTGATTTTCACATCTGTGCCGGGCAGCGCGTATCCGACCGTGCCGGCAACCCGTTCGCCGCGATAGGGGTTTGAAGTGATCATGTTGGTTTCGGTCATGCCGTAGCGTTCGAGGATGCGGTGCCCGGTGCGCGCCTCGAACGCAGTGTGGGTTTCGGCCAGAAGGGGCGCAGAACCTGAGATGAAAAGGCGCATGTTTTCAGTGGCTTTCTGATCGAGCCTTATGTCATTCAGCAGCCGCGTGTAGAAGGTGGGCACGCCCATCATCAGCGTGGATTTGGGCAGCTCATCAAAGATCGCGTCCAGGTCGAACGCTGCCATCAGGCGCACTTGGGCACCCGCAAGCAATGCGGTGTTGAGCGCAACGAACAGACCATGGGTGTGGAAGATGGGCAGCGCGTGGAGCAGCCGGTCTGTGTTGGTGATGCGCCACAGGTCAGTCAGCGCGTTGGCATTTGACAAAAGGTTGCGGTGCGACATCATTGCGCCCTTGGAGCGCCCTGTGGTGCCCGAAGTATAGAGCAGCGCAGCGAGGTCATCGGGGCCGCGTGGGGCCGTGGGAAAGGTGCCCGGTTTGGTGTCTGCGGTCCTGCTGAGGATGCCGCCGCTTGGGCCGAGCGTGAGCACCTGTGCGCAGATATCGGTTGCGATGGTGTGGATGCGCTCGGCGTCCTTGGGGTCGCAGATGATGATGTGCGGGCGTGCGTCCTGGCAGAAATAGCGAAGTTCGTCCTGCGTGTAGGCGGTGTTCAGGGGCAGGTAGACCGCCCCCGACTGGAGCGCCCCGGCATAGAGGGCGACGGTGTCGGGTGTTTTCGGGGTTTGGACCACGACCCGGTCGCCCGGAGACGCGCCCGCGTCGCGCAGCACGTGGGCCATTTGGGCAGTGCGCCTTGTGAAGCCGTCAAAGGTGACCAGCGCGCCGTCGTCGCAATGCAGGAAGGGGTGTTCTTGTCCAGCGTGGGTAGCGATCAGGGCGTCGTAGAGGGTGTTGGTCACACAAGAAGTCCTTGGGCTGTGTTTTGCGCTTTGATGATGGTCAGGATGCGGCGGCTTGCAAGGGCAATATGGCGGAACTGGCGCCGCTTGGGGCGCGGTGAGGCGCGTTCTGGCGCGACATCTCGGGCGCTTGCAGCCCCGTCGCATCTGCGCGCTGTCGCTCTCTTACCGCTCACATCGCAGACCTGGCGCACTGCTTCAACGGCAACACCTCTACGTGAGATGTGTGTCACCCCCCTTTCCACATCTCACCCATCGGCCCATTCTCCTTGCCAAGGAGACAGAACCATGCCCACCGAACGCATCACATTTCCCGGCCACGCAGGCACTCTGGATGCCCGCCTCGACATGCCCGAGGGGCCGCACCTGGCGACGGCGGTGTTCGCGCACTGCTTTACCTGCGGCAAGGATATTCCCGCGGCCCGGCGCGTCGCCGCGCGTCTGACAACGATGGGCATAGCAGTGTTGCGATTTGATTTCACCGGGCTGGGGCACAGCGAAGGCGAGTTTGCGAACACGTCGTTTACGTCAAATGTGCAGGATCTGGTGAAAGCCGTTGACTATCTTGTGCAGCGCGGCCTACCACCAAGCCTAATGGTGGGTCATTCCCTCGGGGGGGCAGCGGTGCTGAAGGCGACCGCGCAACTTGACCGGATCAAGGCGGTCGCGACCATTGGCGCACCGTTCGACCCCGAACATGTGACACATAACTTTTCGGATGCGCTGCCTGAGATCATTGAAAACGGCGAAGCCGAGGTGAGCCTGGGTGGGCGTCCCTTCCGCATCGGAAAGGGGTTTGTCGAGGATGTGGCGGATGAGGCCTTGCAGCCGGCCATTGCGCGGCTCAACGCAGCCCTTCTGGTCCTTCATGCGCCGCGCGACAGCATCGTCAGCATCGACAACGCGGGCGAGATCTTTTCCGCGGCGAAACACCCCAAGAGCTTTGTGACCCTGGACGACGCAGACCATCTGGTGACCAAGGGCGAACATGCCGAATATGCCGCCGATATCATCGCGACATGGGCCAAAAAGTACCTGCAGCTCAAACCACCGGCCCCGCCCATTGGTGCGCCCGAGGGCATCGTGCGCAGTTCTGAAGCCGACCCCAAAGGCTTCCTGCAAGACATCACCCACGGCACGCGCCATCATATTCTGGCGGATGAGCCGCGCGCCTATGGCGGCACCAATCAAGGGCTGTCGCCTTATGGGTTGCTGTCGGCCGGGCTGGCGGCATGCACGTCCATGACCATCCGCATGTATGCACGGCGCAAGGAATGGCCGCTGGATCACGTGCATGTGGATGTGAGCCACAACAAGGTGCATGCACAGGACGCAAATGCCGCACACGGCGACAAGGTCGACGAATGGAAGCGGCGCATCACGTTGACTGGCAGCCTTGACGATGATCAGCGCCAGCGGCTTTTGGAGATTGCCGATAAGTGCCCTGTTCACAGGACGTTGGAACGCACATCTAAAGTCATGACTGAACTCGCGCCCAGCGAGGATATGCTTGAAACCACCTGACCGATGACGGGCTGAAGCCAGCACCGCGTCCCACAATGACATAAGGCGCGGTCCCATCGGGGCCGCGCCTCTCGTTTAGATTAGGTCTGGCCTAGCCGCGGGCGCGGCCCACCAGTGTCCACGCGGCGGGCAGGACCAGTGCTGCAAGCGCCAATTTCAGCGCGTCACCGATCAGGAAGGGTGTCAGGCCCCATTCCAGGATGGGTTTGTCCCAACCGTAAAGCTGGCCCAGCCAAGCAAGACCCGGCACGTAGATCAGCACGTTGCCGATCAGCATGGCCAGCGCCATCCACACCACCGACCGGTCCCAGCCGCGTTGCGCCAGAGCGCCCAGCGCGACGGTTGCCAGCACATAGCCCACCAAATAGCCGCCCGTGCCGCCCATCATGTAGTCCAGACCGAACTTCTCGGCAGACGAGCCTGCGAAGACGTCAAAGCCCAGCGCGCCGATGATCATGTAGCCGAGGATCGTGACCAGACCCAGCCGCGCGCCATAAGCCGCCCCGATGGTCAGAACCGCAAAGGTGCCCATCGTAATCGGCACCGGCCACATCGGCACGTTGATTTTTGCTGCAACCGCAAGAACGGCGATGCCCAGCACCACCAGTGCCGCTTGCTTGAGGCGCAGGGCCGTGCCCTCGGTCGCGCCGATGACGTCGCTCAGCACCTTGTTATTCCACGTCGTTTCCATGAGGTCCCTCACCTGTCATGTCAAAAGCTGAGCGACTTGTGCCAAGGGGGTGCGGTTTCTGCAAGTGCAAAGCCGATGTTTGCGATCACGGCGCGGCACGGCGGTACAGGGTGGTCATGTCATAGCCCTTGCGCGGCCCATCCACCCGCCAGCGCGTCTGAAACGCAGGCCAGCCGGAAAAGTCATAGATCACCTTGTATTGATCCGGGTCGCACCAGTGTTGGGTGCCCCCACCCGCCGCAGGCACAGAGTGGAAAAACCGGCCATCCTCGAAGAACACGTGCAGGTCCGGGGTCCAGACATAACGGCGTTCGGCGTGCATCGGCGGCGCCCCTGCGATCTGCAATGTGCCCCGCTCTGTATAGAGCAGGTCCGAACCCTGCTCGACCCACACGGCGTGGCCGGTAAACTGCCCTGCGACCCCATTATCCGGTGTGATCGTCCGTGCCACCGCCCATTGACCCGCAAAATCCGCCAGCACGCGGTCAGTCGGCATAGGTGGCTTCCGTGATGTCGTCGCGTTCGCCGACAAAGCGGAGCATGTCCCCCTTACGGTCCATGCCGTAGCAGGCCCAGAGGTCGTTGGGCGGCCATTGGCTGCAATATTGATCATCCTCGACGCGCCAATAGCCCCAGCTTTCGCGGCCCTTGTGGATATAGAGCGTGCGCCCGCTTTCTCGGAAATCTTGCGTGGTGTCGGGATAGGCGAGCGTGCGCCCGGTGAGCGCTGCGCGAATGTCGTCCCCGGTCATGGGGTGCCACTCTTCTGCCGTCAGCGGGCTGGCAAAAAGCCCGAGGATCAGGGCAAAGCGTCTCATATCAGGGCCTTCGTCTTGTCGTTTATCGGGGCGCAGTCTAAGGACGCGGCCAACGATGCGACAGTCAAAAAAGGTGCCCCATGATCCCACGCTATTCCCGCTCCGAGATGGTCGCGATCTGGGACCCGGCCACCAAATTCCGCATCTGGTACGAGATCGAGGCACACGCCTGTGACGCGATGGCTGATCTGGGTGTGATCCCGCGCGAGAATGCGGAGGCCGTGTGGAAAGCCAAGGATGTCGAGTTTGACGTGGCCCGCATTGACGAGATCGAGGCCGTGACCAAGCATGACGTCATCGCGTTTCTGACCCATCTGGCCGAGCATGTGGGCAGCGAAGAGGCGCGATTTGTGCATCAGGGCATGACGTCTTCGGACGTGCTGGACACCTGCTTTAACGTGCAGCTGACCCGTGCCGCCGACATTCTGATTGCCGATTTGGAAGGGTTGCTTGCCGCATTGAAACGCCGCGCTTACGAGCACAAGGACACGGTGCGCATTGGGCGCAGCCACGGCATTCACGCGGAGCCCACCACCATGGGCCTGACCTTTGCCCGCTTCTATGCCGAAATGGACCGCAACCTGTCGCGCATGCGCGATGCGCGGGCCGAGGTTGCGACCGGGGCCATTAGTGGGGCCGTTGGGACGTTTGCGAATATCGACCCCGCCGTCGAAGAGCATGTGTGTGACAAGCTGGGACTGGTGCCCGAACCCATCAGCACGCAGGTGATCCCGCGCGACCGGCACGCCGCGTTCTTTGCGACCTTGGGCGTCGTTGCGTCGTCCATCGAGAACATCGCCGTGGAAATCCGCCACATGCAGCGGACGGAGGTGCTGGAGGGGGCGGAGTTCTTTTCCATGGGGCAGAAAGGGTCGAGTGCGATGCCGCACAAGAAGAACCCGGTGCTGACGGAAAACCTGACGGGGTTGGCGCGTATGGTGCGGTCCGCGGTGATCCCGGCGATGGAGAATGTGGCGCTGTGGCACGAGCGCGATATCTCGCACAGTTCTGTGGAGCGGATGATCGGGCCCGATGCGACCATCACGCTGGACTTCGCCCTCGCCCGATTGACCAGCGTTGTCGACAAGATGCTGATCTTCCCCGAGAACATGCTGGACAATATGAACAAGTTCCCCGGTCTTGTGATGAGCCAGCGGGTGCTGCTGGCGCTGACGCAAGCGGGGGTAAGCCGCGAGGATGCCTATACCTATGTGCAGCGCAATGCGCTGAAGGTTTGGGAACATCGCACTGATTTCAAAGCGGAATTGCTGGCTGATGCGGATGTGACGGCAGCGCTGAGCCCGGCAGAGATCGAGGAGAAGTTCGATCTGGGTTATCACACCAAGCATGTGGACACGATTTTCGAACGGGTGTTTGCCGGGGAGTGACGGGCCTGTGCGGTGTGCATTGTGACGCATCCCTACGGGCCAAAACACGATTTCCTTTTGCAGACCGGCGCGGGTGCCCTACCGTTGCGTCACCCAATCAAAGGAGACGACCGATGAAGACCAAAACCGTTCTGGTGGCACTGGCCCTCACCCTCGCCCCCACGCTCAGCCTCGCTATGGGTTGCAACTATGGCAAGGAGCAACAGGCGATGTCTTGCGCGGAAGGCACCGTGTTTGACGCCGATACCAACACTTGCGTGGCGACAACCGGGTAGCACTCACGCTTTCGTGATCGCATAAAATCAGGGTGCCTCGGGTTGTTCTCGTACAAAACCTGACGCACCTCACCACGGAGAGCTGATATGTTGCGCACCCTGATCCTGACCACCGCCATTGCTTTGCCCTTGGCCCTGCCAACAACCGGCTTTGCCGCGGGCGGGAACGATAATGCCAAACCCAAGTCGACCCAGACCACCAAAAATTGCCTTCAGGCCCGTCAATGGGACCCCGAGAAGAAGGCCTATGTCAGATTTTCACAGCCGGTGAATGGTATTTGGGACGCAGATATCCGCAAATGCGTCCGCCCGGACAAAACCTCGTATCTGGACCCTGACACGCTTTACAAGGCCGTGCGTGAACTGGCCTATGCAGGACGATATGAAGAGGCCAACACCCTGCTTGACCAGATGCCGGATCAGGCAGAGGACCGCGTTCTGACTTATCGCGGCTTTACAGCGCGCAAGCTGGGCGATCTGGACCTGGCCAATCTCTATTATCAGCAGGCCATCGACAGCAATCCCGACAACATTCTGGCACGGTCATATATGGGCCAGGGCAAGGTTGTCGAAGGTGACAAGGTCGCCGCGTTGATCCAGCTGCGCGAAATCCAAGCCCGTGGCGGCGCCGGAACCTGGGCTGAACAAAGCCTGCGGACCGCGATCGAACAGGGAACCACCTCCAACTACTGATCATCTTGTAGGGGTTGAGAGATTCTCAACCTTTGCCTGCCAGAACGACATCACATCGTTTTGAGGCAGGACATGACCGATCTGGTTCCCTTGTCCGCCGCCCCTGCCCCTGTCCAGATGGGTGCGCAGATGGGCGGCGGTACTTCTGTGACACGCGCCCCTTCAAATCTGTCCCGGCGGGCCAAGGCCGCGATTGTCGTGCGGCTGCTTCTGAACGAGGGGGCCGACATCCCGCTCGAAGAATTGCCAGAAGACTTGCAAGCGCATTTGACCAAGGCGATGGGATCAATGCGCGTGGTCGACCGCGACACGTTGCAGGACGTCGCCGCCGAGTTTGCCGAAGAGGTCGAGCGCATTGGCCTGAGCCTGCCAGGCAGCATGGCCGGGGCGCTTGACGCGCTTGATGGCAAGATCAGCGCCCAGACAGCCGCGCGCTTGCGCAAGGAGGCCGGTGTGAAGCGCGGCGGTGATCCGTGGCAGCGCATCCGCGAAATGGATCCCGACACATTGCTGCCCGTGCTCCAAGAAGAGAGCGTTGAAATTGCTGCCGTGATGCTCTCCAAGCTGGATGTGTCCCGGGCCGCTGAACTGCTTGGCCTGCTGCCCGGTCCGCGCGCGCGTCGAATCACTTATGCCGTGTCGCAAACCGGTGCGGTCACGCCTGAAGCGGTCGAGCGTATCGGCCTGTCGCTGGCCAGCCAGATGGATGCCAAGCCCCTGCGGGCCTTTGACAATGGCCCCGTCGAACGGGTGGGTGCCATCCTGAATTCGACGACATCCACAACCCGCGACGACATGCTTGCGGGGCTTGAGGAAACGGACGAAGGATTCGCAACTGCCGTGCGCAAGGCGATATTCACCTTTGCCAACATTCCAACCCGCATTGCCCCCCGCGATATTCCCCGGATCCTGCGCGGCATCGAGCAGGAGGATTTGATCACCGCCTTTGCGGGCGCCCCGGACATGGGCTTGCAGAGCTCCGTCGACTTCATGCTCGACAACATGTCGGCGCGCATGGCGGATCAGTTGCGCGAAGAGGTGGGCGAGGCAAGTGCACCCAAACCCGCCGACGTCGACAGCGCGATGGGCAACATCGTCAAGGCCGTGCGGGATTTGGAGGCGACGGGCGAACTGCTACTGATCACGCAAGAGGAGTGAGACCCGATATTCTGGGTCCCGCCACATGCGCATCCCGGGGGCCCAGGCCCGTGCGGCACACGCGCTTTGGTCAAAGATGCGCACCCCACGGGTCGTCTTGTGAACGGCACTGGCTGGATTTATGTCTTGCAACGGGAAATGAGGGCCGCGTTCCGGTCCGGCAAGATCACGGACCATCATGCGATACGATCCCGAAGACCTGCCTTGGCGTGTTAAGGTTGCCTATATCGCAACCAATGCCGTCGCACGGACCTGTATCGGGGCGGCTCTGGCCCTTCCTTATCCTCTGCGGGTGCCCTTTATGGGCTGGATCATGTCCCGGATCGTTGGCCCTGTTGCGGGATTTCTGCGCCGGTCCGAGGACCATATCGCGTTTGTCATGCCTGACCTGACCCCCGAGGCGCGCCGCGGCATTGCACGTGACAGCCTGGCCAATGTTGGCCGAACATTGATCGAGAATTACTCGACCCGGCGCCTGCTTGCGCGGCAAAAAGGCGCGCGGATTGACGGGCCCGGTGTCGATGCGATGCAGGCGGCGGCCCAGAACGGGCAGCCGGTCATCCTCGTGACGGGTCATTTCGGCAACTACGAAGCGGTACGCGCAGCACTTGTGGGGCGTGGCTATGATGTTGGCGGCCTGTATCGCAACATGACAAACCCTTATTTCAACGCGCATTACGTCCGCACGATGCAAGCCTTTGGCGGTCCGGTTTTCCCCCAGGGGCGCAAGGGCACCACCGGGTTTGTCAGGCATCTGAAAGCGGGCGGGCAGCTTGTTCTGCTGTTTGATCAGCACGTCAAATATGCACCCCTGCTCGATTTTCTTGGAGCGCCGGCACACACGGCCACATCGGCTGCCGAATTGGCGTTGCGTTACAAAGCGCTGTTGATCCCATTCTACGGGATCAGACGGCCCGATGGCCTAACCTTTGACTGCGTCATGGAGGCGCCAATTCCGCATTCCGATCCCGAGGTGATGACCCAAGCGATGAATGACAGCATCAGCGCGCGCATCCGGGCACATCCAGATCAGTGGCTTTGGGTTGCGCGACGCTGGCGCAAGCCACGACCGAAAAACTGACTTATTTGACCTGAGCCGCTGCGAGGATTGGCCCGTTGAGGCCTTTTTGCACCATCACGACCAGCGGGTTTTCCCCCGACACTTCCGCCTCAATGGTCAAATCGGTCACGCCGTCCCATTGCTGGAGGATTTTCCAATCCTCGGTGACGTTGGCATACGTAATGGTATGTCCTGCATTCTCGCCACGGGTGATTTGCGCCGTGCGTTCGGGTGTGTAGCGCAGCATTTGCACGACGAGCGGGCCATCAGGCTTTGTGGTTGCGGCCACGATCTGAACTGTGTCCCCGCTGCGCACAACGTCAAGCGTTACCGGCGTGGCTTTGACAGAATAGTCCGAAATGACCTTGGACAATTCCATCGGCCGCGCGCCGACAATATCCGCCTGCCCGTTGATGATCATCTGCGGCGTGTAGATGGACCGGCGCCCGGCGGCCACCGCATAGGCGCGCTGGCGGTCGGCATTTGCAGGGTCCGCAAACTCGTCCTTCCAGCCGATATAGTCCCAATAATCCACATGCAGGGCGAGCGCGATCACATCGTCGCGCTTGGCCAATTCATGCATCAACTCATCCGCAGGTGGGCATGAAGAACAGCCTTGGGATGTAAAAAGTTCGACCACCACCGGGGACTGGGCGACAACAGGTGTTACAAAGCTGGTGAATGCCGCAACGGCAAAAGAGATCAATCGGGGCATCAAGGGGGTGCACTACCTGTTTGAATCGCAGAGTTCTGGCTTTACTCCGCTTAAATATGAAAGACTTTGCCTGACCGCCAATCAAGGTTTGTTGAGCGTATGTGACAACCCAATCACGGAATCGCGTTACTAAAATGTATGCAACGGTATACAAAATCGTCGCAGGACCCCCAAATGCGGTTGATCGCACACGGGCATTTAGGGCATGACGCTCACAAACAGTTGCCCCATCCGCTTTAGGAAAGGAAGATTACATGCCCATCACAGTCGGACATGACACCGCCAAGACGCGTAAGACCCTCACAGTGGGCGGCCAGTCCATCGACTATTATTCGATCCCTGCGGCGACCGACGCAGGCTTGGGGGATTTCGCCAAGCTGCCCGCCGCACTGAAGGTGGTTCTGGAAAACATGCTGCGGTTTGAAGACGGCAAGACCGTCAGCGTTGACGATATCAAGGCATTCGCGGAATGGGGTGAAAGGGGCGGCAAGAACCCGCGCGAGATCGCCTATCGCCCGGCCCGCGTGTTGATGCAGGATTTCACCGGCGTGCCTGCGGTTGTGGACTTGGCCGCCATGCGCGACGGCCTTGTGGCCCTGGGGGGCGACCCGGAAAAGATCAATCCGCTGAACCCAGTCGATCTGGTCATCGACCACTCGGTCATGATCGACGAGTTCGGCAACCCCCGCGCCTTCCAGATGAACGTGGACCGCGAATACGAGCGGAACATGGAGCGCTATACGTTCCTCAAATGGGGCCAGTCGGCGTTCAACAACTTCCGCGTGGTACCCCCCGGCACCGGCATCTGCCACCAGGTGAACCTGGAATACCTGGCTCAGACGGTTTGGACCGACACCGATCAGAACGGGGCCGAGGTTGCCTATCCCGACACCTTGGTGGGCACCGACAGCCACACCACCATGGTCAACGGTGCCGCCGTTCTGGGCTGGGGCGTCGGCGGGATTGAGGCCGAGGCCGCCATGCTGGGCCAGCCGATTTCGATGCTGATCCCCGAAGTGATCGGATTTGAACTGACCGGCGCCATGGTCGAAGGGACCACAGGCACCGATCTTGTTCTCAAAGTGGTCGAGATGCTGCGCGAGAAGGGCGTGGTCAGCAAGTTCGTGGAATTCTACGGCGCGGGCCTCGACAGCTTGCCGCTGGCGGACCGGGCGACCATTGCCAACATGGCGCCCGAATACGGTGCCACCTGCGGCTTCTTCCCCATCGACGCCGAAACCCTGCGCTATCTGGAAAATACCGGCCGGGACAAGGACCGCATCGCGTTGGTCGAAGCCTATGCCAAGGAAAACGGCTTGTGGCGCGGCGACGATTACGCCCCGATCTACACCGATACGCTGCATCTCGACATGGGCACCATCGTGCCCGCGATCT
The DNA here is from genome assembly GCA_038525015.1 of Pseudomonadota bacterium. Lineage (GTDB taxonomy): Bacteria > Pseudomonadota > Alphaproteobacteria > Rhodobacterales > Rhodobacteraceae > Tateyamaria. The sequence goes on from JBCBID010000001.1 coordinate 16,885, forward strand.
CCGGCCCCAAACGCCCGCAGGATTACATCGCACTCGACAAGGCGGCCGAAACCTTCCACGCCTATGTCGGCGGCGAGCGCAACGCCAAGGATGGCTCGGCCAAGGCCGAAGGCCGCTGGGAAGCCGAAGGTGGCCAGCCCGAACCGGTCGACATCCCAGGCGACACCGGCAGCCACAAAAAAGGGTACAACAGCGACGGTGGCTACCAGTTGCACGACGGCTCGATCGTGATCGCGTCGATCACGTCCTGCACCAACACCTCGAACCCCTATGTGATGATCGGCGCGGGCCTGGTGGCGCGCAAGGCCGCAGAAAAGGGCCTGAACCGCAAGCCTTGGGTCAAGACATCGCTTGCCCCCGGCAGCCAGGTCGTCAGCGCCTATCTCGAAGCCGCGGGCCTGCAGGACGATCTGGACAAGATCGGCTTCAACCTCGTGGGCTATGGCTGCGCCACCTGTATCGGCAACTCCGGCCCGCTGGAGGACTCGATCTCGAAATGCATCAACGACAACGACCTGATCGGCGTGTCGGTCCTTTCGGGCAACCGCAACTTCGAAGGGCGCATTTCGCCCGACGTGCGCGCCAACTACCTCGCCTCGCCGCCGCTGGTCGTGGCCTATGCGCTGGTCGGCGACATGAACATCGACATCACTAAAGAACCGCTGGGCCAGGATCACGATGGCAACGACGTCTACCTCAAGGACATCTGGCCCTCGGCCCAGGAGGTCGCGGAACTCGTCGAAGAAACGGTCACGCGCGAGGCGTTCCAGACCAAATATGCCGACGTGTTCAAAGGCGATGAAAAGTGGCAGGGCGTCGAGACGACGGACCAGAAAACTTATGACTGGCCGCCGACGTCCACCTATGTGCAGAACCCGCCCTATTTCCAGGGCATGTCGCCGGAACCAGGGGTGATCACCAATATCGAAGGGGCCAAGGTCTTGGCCATCCTCGGCGATATGATCACAACCGACCATATCAGCCCCGCCGGCTCATTCAAGGAAACGACCCCCGCGGGCCGCTACCTGACCGAACGCCAGGTGCAACCGCGCGAGTTCAACTCGTACGGAAGCCGCCGCGGCAATCACGAGATCATGATGCGCGGCACCTTCGCCAATATCCGCATCAAGAACGAGATGCTGGATGGGGTCGAAGGCGGCTATACCCTCGGGCCAGACGGTGAACAGACGTCAATCTTCGACGCGTCGATGGCACATCAGGACAACGGCACCCCGCTGGTGATCTTTGGCGGCGAACAATACGGCGCCGGATCGTCCCGCGACTGGGCGGCCAAGGGCACGGCCCTGCTGGGCGTCAGGGCCGTCATTGCGGAATCGTTCGAACGCATCCACCGATCAAACCTGGTGGGCATGGGCGTGATCCCGTTCGAGTTCACGAATGGCGACACCCGCAAAAAACTGGGCCTCAAAGGCGACGAAACGGTCAGCATCTCCGGTCTTGACACAATCCAGCCGCTACAAGAGGTGCCCTGCACCATCACCATGGGCGATGGATCGGTCAAAGAGATCATGCTGAAATGCCGGATCGATACCGCGATCGAGATCGAGTACATTGAGCACGGCGGTGTGCTGCACTACGTGCTGCGCAATCTGGCCAGCGCGGCCTGATCTCAGATGGACACCCCGCCGTACACGCGGCGGGGTCACACATTTTTCAAAGACGTCAAACCGCGCCGCCCACCCACACTCAAACCTCGCCTTGCGGCGGTGATCGCTTTGGCAACTGGTCCAAATTCTCTGTTTCAAAAAAATCCCCGCCGGAGGCTCCGACAAAAGATGTCAGAGGCCTCCGGCAGGGATACTTTCCGTCAGAGAAAACAACGCACCTCTTATCATGATGTGCGCCGTCAGGCGCTCAATTTGACAGCGCTTTTTCCAGTTCAGGCACGAACCGGTTTTCATAATCCGACCCGACAAGCGGACCCTGAAAACGATACAGGACCGTCCCATCCGCATCGAGGATGAACGTCTCGGGCGGCGCTGTCACGCCCCAATCAATGGCTGAACGGGCCGCAGGATCAAAGGCTACAGCCGCAAACGGATTGCCATCGTCGTCAAGATATTGCGCTGCAGGGCCTTCGGTATCACGGAAATTTACCCCGATGATTGGCATGCCCTCCGCTGCCATCTCCAGCAGCTTGGGATGTTCTGCCCGGCAGGGCGGGCACCACGACGCCCAGAAGTTGACCAAGGTGACCTCGCCACGTGCCAGGTCCCCCGCGGCCACCGGCGCATAATCTGCCAATTGCGCGTCCGTCAAAGGCGGCGCAGGCGCACCTATGCGGGTCGACGGCAACTCATCCGGGTTTTCGCGAAACATGCCCACAGCAGCCAATGCCACGAACCCCGCAAAAATGCCGATAGGGGCCAGCATCAACGGCGACACCTTAGCCATTCCGCCCACTCCGCCGTTCAACATTTTCCATCTCAGCCCGCACCTTGCGCCCACGCCAGAGGGTCAGCGCCACGATGGCGACCAACAGGGCAACGGACACCGCGTAAGCCGATAAAACCGCATCTGCGTATTTCCCAAGATCAGGCAAGCCGCGCCTCCCGTGCCATCAGCGCCCGCGTCCGGCGCACGCGAATTTCCGTCCCTGTCCGGTAAAGGACAAGCGCCAGGAACAGCAAAACAAACCCACCGATACACACGAGCAGAGGGAAGTAAAACACGTCTGCCACATTCTCTTCCTTATCAAGGCTCAGCGACGCCCCCTGATGCAGCCCCTGGTTCCAAAACAGCACCGCATAGCGGCTGAGAACTGCAAAAACGGTACCAACCAGACATAAGATAGAGGTCAGGTCGGCAGCCGTATCGGGATCCTCGATAGCTTCCCACAGGGCGACGTAGCCAAGGTAAAACAGAAACAGGATCAGAAAGGATGTCAGCCGCGGGTCCCATGCCCACCACGTGCCCCACATGGGCTGACCCCAGATCGCTCCGGTGAACAATGCAATCAGCGTCATCACGATGCCCACGGGTGCCGCAGCTTTTGCCGCGAGGGCCGATACATGGTGCCGTCGCACGATCCAGACCAGCGAGGCCACCAACATCATGAACCACGCATTGATCGCCATCAGCGCGGCGGGCACATGCAGATAGATGATCTTGACGGTCGAGCCTTGCCGGAAGTCATCCGGAGTGAAAAAGAACCCCCAGATCAGACCCACAATCAGGCAAAGCCCAGCGCCCCACCACAGCCACGGCTGCACCCGTTCGCTCAGGCGCAAAAACTTGACCGGGTTTGCATATTCCCAAAGTGATGCCATAGCGTTTATCTATGCGCTCGCGCGCCCCTTCTCAATCGACATCCACGTTATCGCAGGTTCACGCGCAGCACGAGGCCCGCGGCAAATGGCATCGCCGCCAGCACCCCGAGGGTCACCCCCGCCAGAAGCAGAAGGGGTGTCGCCGGATCCAAGCCCTGCGCGGCCCGTTGTGCGGCCTCCGCCCCAAAGATCAGCGTGGGCACGTAAAGCGGCAGCACCAAAAGCGAAAGCAGCAGCCCACCGCGCTTGATCCCCACCGTCAGTGCCGCGCCAAAGGCCCCAATCATTGACAGCGCCGGCGTGCCGAGGGCAAGGCTAACCACTAAAACCCCATATCCCGACGGCGCCAAATTCAGCAACACCCCCAAGACCGGAGCCGCCAAGACCAAAGGCAAGCCCGTGGTGACCCAGTGCGCCGCTGCTTTCACGGCCACGATGCCTTCCAGCGGCAAAGGCGAGGTCGCCAGCAGATCAAGCGCGCCATCTTCCCAATCCACAGCCAGCAAACGATCCAACGATAGCAGGCAGGCAAGCAGTGCCCCCAGCCACAGCATGCCGGGCGCAATCTGTGTCAGAAGCGCCGATTGCGGACCTACGCTGAACGGCACCAGCACCACGACGATCAGGAAAAACGCAAGTCCAAGGCCAAAGCCTCCCCCGGCCCGCAGCGCCAGCACAAGATCACGGAAGAAAAGCGCCCTCACAAAAATGCCTCATCTGCCGCATCCATATCACGTGCTGCTGCCCGAAACTGCGCCACATCCAGCGTAGCCGCCTCAAGCCCCAGTTCAATATGCGTCGCCATCAGCGCCGACCCACCACGCCCCAGATGCCTCCGCACCGCCGCAGCAAAAAGCGCAACCGACGCCGCATCCAAAGACACCGTAGGCTCATCCAGAACCCAAACGTCCCGCGCCGTCACCATCAATCGGGCCAACCCCAGACGCCGCTTCTGACCCGCTGAAAGCTGCCCCGCGCGCCGCGCCGCCAAATCTTCCAGGTCAAAGGCCCGCAAGGCAGGCGCGATATCGCTCTGGCCGAACACAGACGCCCAGAAGGTCAGGTTCTCTGCCACTGTCAGCGCGGCCTTCAATCCATCTGCGTGCGCAGCATAGGCAATCCGCTCACCCGCGCCCGCGATCTGCCCTGCCATGGGCGGCTGTAACCCCGCCACGGTCCGCAACAACGTCGTCTTGCCTGACCCGTTCGGCCCGCGCAGCACCAGCGCCTGCCCGGCCCCCACACCAAAGCGCACGCCTGCCAGCACCGGCACACCACCACGGCCCACCGCCAGATCAGTGACTGTCAACTCCATGCGCCATGGCTAACCGATTGAGCGCAGACGCAAAAGCACCTTCATTGTTCTTCAAATATGCAAATCCCGCAGGGTCACACAGGCAACACCGCCAGCGCAATGCGCCGCCCCTCGCTCAAAAGCACGTTATATGTCCGCGCCGCCGCAGGAGAGGACATCACCTCAACCCCCAACCCTGCCTCTTCAAGCACGGTACGCAGATCGCCCGGGATATGCGCGATATCCGCGCCCGTGCCCAGAAACAGCACGTCCACCTTGCGGGCCAGGGCCACCAACGGCGCGACATCGTCATAGCCAGCCCACGCCACAGTCCCGGTCGGCCCGGTCAACACGCCCCCCATGATCACCTCGCCCCCAATGCGGAAAAACCCGGGCCCATAGCCCTCGACCGGCTTTGCATCGGTGAACGTGATCTCATTCAGGCGCATGGCCCATCTCCCAAATCGGCAGCCCCAGAATAGCCGAGGTCGCGATAACGATATAGGCCACCGTGCGGAAAAGTCGCTCGGCCCCCGGATCAAACAGCCGGGCCCCCGCAACATTGGCCAACATGTAAAGCGGCACCAGAACCAGCCCGATGACCACTGCCTGCGCGTCCAGCAGACCAAGGACCACAAAAATCGCCAGCATCATCACGTCAATGCCTAGCAAATACAGCAGAAAATTGGCCCGGATCACCGCGATCGCCCTGGCCGACGCCATGTAAAGCAGGATGACAGGTGGCCCTGGAATGCCCGCAAGCCCGCCCATAAATCCGCCCAGCGCGCCCACGCCCATCGTCGTGCGCGGCCCCATCGGCCCGCGATACCGCCAACCAGATATCAGGGCCGCCAGCAACACCAGAATGGCCACGGACACACCCCACCCAAACATTTCAGGGGCAACAAAGGACAAGGCCCACAAACCCACCGGCAGGCCAATCGCAACCCCGGTCAACAGCCACCGCGCCTCGGCCAGATTGCCCTCGCGCAGTGCGGCGCGCAGGTTCGGCAGCGGCCCCCAAAACTCCACCACGGTCAGAAAGGCCAAAGCGGCAAAGGGCGACAGGACCGAACTGGCCGCCGCCATGATGATCATGCCCGACCCGAACCCGGCAAAGCCACGCACCAGTCCCGCCGCAACAATCGCCGCCACCAGCCACCAGATGCCCGGCAGGGCCAGCGCCTCGACGACAGCGGCAATCACTCCCCGCCCCCGTAGATCGGCAACCCCATCACAATCGCCACCGCAATGATCACATAGGCGACACGACGATACACCGCTTGCCTGTCTGGATCGAACAACGCCTGCCCGATGCGCGACGCGACCCCATAGGGCACGATCAGCAACAACCCCAACACCACCGCCTCGGGCGTCAAAAGCCCCTGCATCGCCATCAGGGGCACAGTCAACAGCCCTGTGATGGTCAAAAACACCAATGTGTTTGCGCGTGCCCGTGCCACACCGTCCTGCCCGCTCAACTGAAACAACACCATGATGGGCCCGACCAGCCCCGTGGCCCCGCCCACAACACCGGTTGCCGCCGCCACCCCAACCCGTGCTGCGCACGTGGGCGCGGTGCTGTACCGCCAGCCCAGAATCAAAGCGACGAGCGTGATGGTTGTCACCGTCAACACCGCCCACCGCATCGTCGTGACGTCATTGGCCCTGAGCACTGCAATGCCCACGGGCAACGCCAGCGTTGCCACGACGATCATCAACACCACATTGGGCCGATCCGCCTGCCCCCAAGCACGCGGAACAACTGACACCAGCGATGCCAAGGCCGTGACACCAAAGGCCGCAATCGCCATCTCGACCGGTACAAAGGCCGTCGCCACCGGCATGAACACCAGTGCCGCACCAAATCCGGCAAAGCCATAGACAACGCCCGCAGCAAAGGTGATCGACAGCACCCAGGCAAAGCCGGGCAGCGCCAGCGTATCAGCAATCAACTGCACCATGATGCTTTACCCTGCCGGTTTCGCCACCGCACGCTAGGGCCAGTTATGTTGCCGGTCTAGCGCCAGCGCGGCACTCACGCGTCGATATTGGCGTATTGGTTGCCCGCATTCGCATCGGGCTTTGACCAGTCCCGTTTGACCCCCAGCCACAGCAAGATGGTCGAGGCGACAAAGACCGAGGAGTACGTCCCCACAATCACCCCCCAGATCATCGCAAACACGAACCCGCGGATCACATCACCACCCAGCACATAGAGCGAAATCAGCGCAAGCAGCGTGGTCACCGAGGTCATGACCGTCCGGGACAGCGTTTCGTTGATCGAGATATTCAGCACTTCCGCCAGCGGGCGCTTCTTATACTTCCGCAGGTTCTCCCGCACCCGGTCGAACACCACAACGGTGTCGTTCAGCGAATAGCCCACGATAGTCAGAAGCGCCGCAATAATGGCTAGATCGAACTTGATCTGAAGCTCGGAAAACACCCCGATAGTCAGGATCACATCGTGCACAAGGGCCGCCACGGCCCCCAGCGCAAACTGCCATTCGAACCGCAACCAGATGTAGATCAGCACCGCTCCGATGGCGAGGATCACGGCAATCGCCGCCGTCTGGATCAACTCACCCGACACTTTTGGCCCAACGGATTCGACCGATACGAACTGGATATCGGGCACTGCCGCGGTCAGCGCCCCTTGCACCGCGCGGATGGTTTCGGGCGTGACAGCCTCTTGCCCTTCCTGCGCCTGAATGCGGATCATCGCCACGTTCTGGTCCGCATCAAATGTCGGATCGAACACTTCGGTGATCGAGATATCGCCCAGCTCCAGCGGCGTCAGCGCATCGCGGTAAATCCCTGTATCAACGGGTTGCGTGCTTTCCGTCCGCACGGTTGTGCCACCGCGAAAGTCGATGCCATAGTTCAACCCTTGCAGAAGGAATGACACCCCAGCCAGCAGGATCAGCAGGCCCGAAAGGCCCAAGAAAATCTTCCACCGGCTGAAGAAATCGAAATTGGTGCCCTGTTTGACAAGCTTCAGTCGCATCTCACACCTCGATTGTCTTGGGGCGGCGGCGCTCGAACCACATCACCACCATCAGGCGGGTCACAAAGATGGCTGTGAACACGGAAGTCAGAATGCCCAGGCCCAGCGTGATCGCAAATCCGCGCACGGGGCCTGACCCCATGGCAAACAGGATCACGGCGGTGATGAAGGTCGTGATGTTGGCGTCCAGAATGGCCGACAGCGCCTTTTCATACCCCAACTCGATGGCCCGTGCGGGGCCGCGCGACGATTTCAGTTCCTCGCGTATCCGTTCGAACACCAGCACATTGGCGTCCACCGCCATGCCCACCGTCAACACGATGCCGGCGATGCCGGGCAGTGTCAGCGTCGCCCCGATCATACTCAGCAGGCCAAAGATCAGCCCGATGTTTATGATCAGCGCAATGTTGGCGAAAATGCCGAAAAGGCCATAGCTCAGGCCCATGAAGACCAACACGGCAGCAAAAGCCACGATGGTGGCGACCTGCCCCGCATCAATACTGTCCTGTCCCAGTTCGGGCCCGATCGTGCGTTCTTCGAGGAAGGTCAGTTCCGCAGGCAATGCGCCCGCCCGCAGCAGCACGGCAAGGTTGGTCGATTCCTCAACCGTAAAGCGCCCCGTGATAATGCCCGATCCGCCGGGAATATGGCTCTGGATCACCGGCGCCGACACAACCTCATCGTCCAGCACAATGGCAAAGGGTGAGCCGATGTTTTCGGCCGTATAATCGCCAAAGCGCCGCGCGCCCGAGGTGTTGAACCGGAAACTCACCGCCGGATTGCCGTTCTGGTCAAAGCTTGGCTGCGCGTCCACAAGGTCTTCGCCCGTCACCACAGGTGCGCTTTCAATCACATAGAACACACCCGGCTCGTCCAGAGACGGCACCAACTGGTTCCCAATGCCGGGGGCCGCATTTTCATCCGTGGTCCGGTTCACCACCGGGTTAAAGGTCAACTGCGCTGTTTGCCCGATAAGGATCTTCAACTCCGCCGCCGAGCCGATCCCCGGCACCTGGATCAGGATACGCTGGCTGCCCTGGCGCTGAATGGTCGGCTCGCGCGTGCCCGCCTCGTCAATCCGGCGGCGCACGATCTCTAGCGATTGCTGCACCGTCCGCTCATCGCTTGCGAGCTTTTCCTCATCGCTCAGCGTCACGACGATCACGTCGCCCTCGGCCCGCACCACGATGTCGTCCGCCCCCGCTCCGGTCAGTGTCTGCACCGGCCGCGCCAGCGTCCGCACCAATTGCAGCGCCCGCTGCATGCCCGACGGCTCGCCAATCCGAACGCGCAGCTCACCCGGCGCGGACGGCTGCAACCGGATGGTCCCGATCGTCGCCCGCTCCGGGCGCAGCACATCGCGAATTTCCGGCCAGCTGGCCTCCATCCGGTTGGCATAAACGTCCTCGACCTGCACTTCGGCCAGCAGATGCGCGCCCCCGCGCAAGTCGAGCCCCAGGTTCACCAGGCTCGACGGCATCCACTCCGGCCACTGCCCCAGCAGCGCCTGGTTTTCGGGCGTATCGGCCCCCAACTCAATGGCCTGCGCGGCATCATTGTGCTGCTCGACACGGCTGTAAAACCCGTTGGGCAACGCCAGGATCAGACCCAGCGCACACAAGCACCAGATCAGAACCCTTTTCCAGCTCTCAATCTGAAGCATTACTTCGCAGGCTCAGTCTTGTTCAGCACCTGTGCAATGGTCGACTTCACCACGCGCACCTTCACGCCCTCGGCCAGTTCGACCTCAACTTCGTTGTCTTCCTTGACCTTTGACACCTTGCCAATCAGCCCACCCTGCGTGACCACCTGGTCCCCACGACGCAGCGCTTCCACCATCGCCTGATGCTGTTTGACCTTCTTCTGCTGTGGCCGGATCAGCAGGAAATACATGATCGCAAAGATCAGGATCAGGGGAACAAATTGTGCGAAGGCTTCCATGAAGACGCATCCTGTCAAGTAAATCAGTTGCCGCTCTACCTAAGGCGCGGCCCTAGCGGGCGCAAGCGGCAATAGACGCGGCAATATCACCGCTCTAAGTTGACGCACATGACGCGATTGATCCTTGTCTGCCTGCTCTTGCTGCCGACGCACCTTCTGGCAGAAGGGTCGGGCGCCCTCCTGCCCGCCCTGCCAGAGGCCGAGGCCCGCAAATGGCCCGCGATCGGTCGTGTTGTCGATCCGGGTAACTTAGGGCGAGGGTTCTGCAGCGGTGCGCTTGTCGCGCCCAATATCGTGCTGACCGCCGGGCATTGCGCGCGCGCCAACACACCCGACGAACCCGAGCGTCAATTGCAATTCTTGGCCGGGGCGCTCAACGACACGGTCGCCGCACGGCGGCGGGTCATCGAACAAGTGCCGCACCCCGCCTATTTCGCGACCGGCAGACACACACCCGACTATGACGTGGGCTTGTGGATCCTTGATGCTCCGATCACTGATATCACGCCTCTGCCCCTTGGGATCGCGGCCTCGGACACCTTTGCGCTTCTGGGCTACCACCGCCTGATCCCCTACCGGTTGTCCGGTCGCAAAGATTGCCCCCTGCGCGGTCAGTCGCGCACCCAACTGACCCTGGGATGCCGCGTGATCACCGGTAATTCGGGCAGCCCCATTCTGCAAATCGGTCCAGCCGGTATCGAGGTTGTCGCCGTCACATCCAGCCAGGACGGCGCGGATGCAATCGCCGCACCGATTGGCCCTTGGGTCCATGAAGTGATCCACGCGCGCGCCGCGCAGTGAACAGGGCCCACCCCAGCAGCGGCTTTGAGGCCGGATACATGGCCAGTCCCGCCCGATTGCGCTCCGCCCTCTGCTAAGCACTTTTCACCCGACGCCCGATAGGGCATAGCAGCGGCACTCGAAACTTGTTCACAAGGGACCAAACCATGCACGACATTCGCGCCATTCGCGAGAACCCGACCGCCTTCGACGCCGCCCTTGCGCGCCGCGGGGACGCGCCGATGTCGTCGTCTCTTCTGGCACTGGATGAAGCGCGCAGAGCCAAAATTCTAGCCGCTGAATCCGCTCAGGCCGAACAGAACAAGGCCAGCAAAGAAGTCGGGGCCGCCAAGGGCCGCGGGGACGAAGACGAATTTCAGCGGCTGCGCGCGCTTGTGTCCGAAAAAAAGGCGGAAATCGCGCAAATGCAGGACGAAGCCAAGGCGCTCGATGCCGACTTGTCCGATGCGCTTGCCCGCATCGCGAACGTGCCCGCAGACGACGTGCCGGACGGTGCAGACGAAGACGACAACGTCGAAATCCGCCGCTGGGGCAACCCGCGCAACTTTGAATTCGATCCCAAAGAGCATTTCGAGATCGCAGGCGTCGCCGCCTCCATGGATTTCGAAACGGCGGCCAAAATCTCCGGCAGCCGCTTCGTGATGCTCAAGGGTGCCGTGGCGCGCGTCCACCGTGCGCTGGCCCAGTTCATGATCGACACCCATGTCGATCAGAACGGCCTGACCGAGGTAAACTCGCCTGTTTTGGTGCGGGACGACGCCATGTACGGCACCGACAAGCTGCCCAAATTCGGCGAAGACAGCTACCGCACCGAGGACGGCATGTGGCTTGTGCCCACCTCCGAAGTGCCCCTGACCTACAGCGTCGCGGGCGATATCCTTGACGAAGCCGCCCTGCCCATCCGTCTCACCGCCCACACGCTTTGCTTTCGCTCCGAAGCGGGCAGCGCCGGGCGAGACACCGCAGGTATGCTACGTCAGCACCAGTTCGAAAAGGTCGAGATGGTGTCAATCACCCATCCGGACACGTCCGAGGATGAACAGCGGCGTATGTTGGGCTGCGCCCAGGGTATCCTTGAGGCCCTTGAAATCCCCTACAGAACCGTTGTTCTGTGCACAGGCGACATGGGCTTTGGCGCGCGCCGTACCTACGACGTAGAAGCCTGGTTGCCCGGCCAGAACACCTATCGCGAGATCAGCTCCGTCTCCACCACCGGCGACTTTCAGGCGCGGCGCATGAACGCGCGGTTCAAGCCCGCAGATGGCGGCAAGCCACAATTCTTGCATACGCTGAACGGGTCCGGTCTGGCGGTGGGGCGGTGCCTGATTGCGGTTCTTGAAAACGGACAACACGCGGATGGCTCGGTCAACTTGCCCGCCGTGCTTGCCCCCTATCTTGGCGGACGCAAGACAGTAACAGCTACGGGTGATTTGGCCTGACTAGGTCACTCGCTTTTCGCCTTAAGATAAGCCCTCAGAGCATTGATCTAATTTAGTTTTGCAACCAGTTTGGCAGTACCTTGTTCAGGCTTTGAGGGCGGTAATCTTCACGGCCCCTTACCCGCGCGCGCGCGTTGGGATCAGTATCAATGTCGGCCTCGATCCCTTGGCGCCATTGCAACAGGTTGCCCGCAAGCTGGTAAATCTTGCTTGGGTTGTTCAACCGATCAAGATCGGCCAATGCGTCAGCGCCAATGTGATCTAGCGACGTGCCCGGTTTATAGGTCAGCCTTTCGGCCCCCTCTGCCACCCATTTCAGCGTAAAGCAGGACACCGGGTCAGTCTCAACGCTCCCCCCCACCACGCCGTGATCGCCCACGAACCACTTCTGTTGATAGGCCTCGCCGGGCAGATTCTGGTTCAGCGTGGGCAGGTTCCGCCACAGGCTAGGCACATAAAACACACGGCGCTCATCAATGGCCACCGCATGTCGCGCGCCCTGTACGAGGCTGGATAATTCGTTGTCATGAAACGCGTAGCGACGATTGTAAAGTGTAGCAAACACACCAAAAAGAGGCGTCGGTATTCCCTTGGCACCCACAGTGTCCCACACACCGACATAGGCCACATTTACGATTGGCACGTTTGGTTTCTTGCGGGTTTCCTGGTCCTTTTTGGATGTGGCAAAGTCTGGTGACATCCGCGCCCGTGCGTCGCGGATCACGATCCGGTCAGGCGCATTATGCTCGCCCGTCTTGCGGTACAGATTAAAGGCACGCCGCAGGGCCCAAGCATTTGTTTTCTTGATGATCCCGCATTTACGGATCATCCCGGCCACAGACCGCGCGGTGTAGGCCCCGCGCGAAAAGCCAAAAAGATAGATTTCGTCCCCGTCCTTGTAGGTGTCAGCGATAAATTTATACGCTTCTCGCACCTTTTTGCCGAGCCCAAAACCGGTTGCGCCCCCCAGGATCCGGTTGATGCCGCGCCCCACAAAGGTTCCGCCTTCTTCCTTTGGGTCATTCACACCGACGCCGCTGAAATACTTGACAACTTGGTCATCGTCACTGGCTAAAAGTTCTGATAAAGCATGTACATGCGTGGTGTCCTTCATGTCGGGTGAATTCCATGTGCCATCGCACAACACAACGATCCGGGTCATTGGAAATCCTTGAAATGTAATGTGTCAGTCTAGGTCTTGGAGCGTAGAAATACGGTTCTTCTGAAAAAGATGAACCGCAAGTTGAACTTTGTAAACGGTGGAAATCCATGCCCGCGCTTGTCCTCGTCCTCGCCCTCACATTCGCGCTGTCGCCTCTCTGGGTGCCAGACTTTGGCGGCTTTGAAGGTGATCGGTTTCCGGTCCCGCAAATTGACCCCGCCGTGCAGCCCGCAGGCTATGCGTTTGCGATTTGGGGTGTCATCTATCTGTGGCTGATCGCGGGCGCTGCCTTTGGCGCTCTGAGGCGGTGGAGCGCGCTGGACTGGACTCCGATGCGCGCGCCCCTTGCATTGTCGCTGGCGGTGGGAAGTGTCTGGCTACCCGTCGCCGTCCGCAGCCCTGTCTGGGCAACTATCCTGATCTGGATCATGCTGATCGCGGCGCTGGTCGCGTTGTGGCGCAGTCCCCGCGGGGACGCTTGGGCGGCAGCGTGGCCGCTGGGGCTCTACGCGGGATGGTTGAGCGCGGCGAGTTGCGTGGCGCTGGGTCTGCTGCTGGCGGGATACGGTTGGACATCGGAACGCACGGCCGCGTGGCTGATGGTGACGGCGGCGGTCGCGCTGGCGCTGATGGTTCAGCGCGCGCTGGGGCGCGCGCCAACCTATGGGATCGCCGTGATCTGGGCACTGTTTGCAATCGCGGTCCAAAATGGATTTGACCCGCGATCTGTGGGCGCATTGGCGCTGATCGGAGCGGTGGTGATGATCCGCCCCACGATCCGTGCCATACCTGTCCAAAATCTGTCCCCGCGGGGACACACCTGAATTCAAACACTTTTTGTGTTAATTTTCGTTAACCAAGGTTAACCGCGCCGCCCTTCAGTGTGTTTGCGCAGCTTCGACGGCCCCGCCTTCTTGCGGCCCTTATAGGGGTTTGCATCCCCCTGACCGCGCATAAACAGACGGATCGGCGTGCCCGGCATGTCAAAGTCGAGCCGCAGCCCGTTCACCAGATAGCGGTTGTAGCTTTCGGGCACCTTGTCGGGATGCGAACACATGACCACAAAGCCGGGCGGCCGCGTCTTGGCTTGGGTCATATAACGGAGTTTGATGCGCTTGCCTTGCGGCGCGGGGGGCGGGTGCTGTTCCAGCATCCCCGTCAGCCAGCGGTTCAGCGCCGCCGTGGGCACGCGCCGGTTCCAGACGTCATAGGCCCGCATGATCGCAGAATACAGCCGGTCAAGACCCCGTCCCGTCCTGGCCGAGACGGTCACAAGCGGTGCACCTTTCAACTGGGGCAACAGGCGCTCGAAACTTTCCTTCAGGTCTTTCAGCTTGGCCTGTTTGTCATCTTCGACATCCCACTTGTTGATCGCGATGACCACCGCCCGCCCTTCCCGCTCGGCCAGATCGGCAATGCGCAGGTCCTGTTGCTCGAATGGGATCGCGGCATCTAGCAGAACAACCACCACCTCGGCGAATTTCACCGCGCGCAGACCATCCCCGACCGACAGCTTTTCCAGCTTTTCCTGCACCTTGGCCCGTTTGCGCATACCCGCAGTGTCAAAGATACGCATGGGCGTGCCGCCCCAATCGGTGCGCAAAGAGATGGCGTCGCGGGTGATCCCGGCTTCGGGCCCTGTCAACAGGCGATCCTCGCCGATGATGCGGTTGATCAGGGTCGACTTTCCTGCATTTGGACGCCCAACAACTGCGACCTGCAAGGGTTTTGCGCTTGTGGGCTGGGGCACCTGGTCGGGGTCATCCTCATCCACGATGACATCTGTTTCCGGGGCCTCTTGCGCGTTTTTCTCGGCAAAAAGATCGGCCAGAGGTTGCAACTGGGCATAGAGATCGTTCAGCCCCTCGCCATGTTCGGCAGACAGGCGGATCGGCTCGCCAAGGCCAAGCGCGAAGGCTTCGAGCACGCCCGCATCGGCGGCGGTGCCCTCGCCCTTGTTGGCGGCCAGCAAAACGTGATCCGCGCGCTTGCGCAGGATGTCGGCAAACACTTCGTCCGTGGGGGTCACGCCGGTGCGCGCGTCGATCATGAAAAGGCACACATCGGCCATGTCCACGGCGCGCTCTGTCAGCTTGCGCATCCGGCCTTGCAGGCTTTCATCTGTGGCCTCTTCCAGGCCCGCAGTGTCGATTACGGTAAAGCGCAAATCAGCCAGCTTGCCCGCCCCTTCGCGCAGATCACGCGTGACGCCGGGCTGGTCATCGACCAGCGCGAGACGCTTGCCCACAAGGCGGTTGAACAGCGTCGACTTTCCCACATTGGGGCGTCCAACAATGGCGAGGGTCATGGTCATGAGCAATATCCGACGGGTCAGAGCGTGCACATAGACCATGAGGCGAGGTTCTTAAAGGGTGGGTCCCGGGATTCGCCGGAGCAACTTCTGGTGTTGTGCGAAGAAGACGTTTGATCCCTGCCCCATGGCGCGGGGCGCGTGCAGCGCAGTGGACGTCGAGAGTTCGTCGATATCAACATCTGGTGGCTTGAGCCAACGCCCTAGCGATCCATCCTAGTCATGGGGCTGCGAAGACGCCGTGCCGTAAAACTGAGAATACCACCGTGAGCGAAGCACAAGCCAGGAGGTCATCTGCAGTTGGGAAATCAAAGGTCACTAACATCAGCAAGGCGAACAAGATCGACACCAATACATGTAGCCCGCACCACCAAGACAGAGGCTTTTGTGCATCGGCACTCCTGTCCCTTCGCGCATTACGACATTCGGAATGCCCCGAACCAAACTGAAAGACAGAAGCGGCATGGCGAGGCCTGTGCCAGGATTGAGCAGGCAGGCCACAATTGCGGCCGCCAGAATGGCAGCAGCAGGTGCACAACCAGCATTCGGGCGGGGATATCTCCGCCTGTCACCAGCCGGCGACAGCGCGCATGGCTGGCATGGGTGCAACGACATTGTGCAGCAGCGCAGTGCCCGCAGCGCGTCGGCAAGCATTCGCGCATCTTCCGACTGTCACGAAGGCTTACCTGGAATGTTACACATGCGTCATCCGACTCGGGCACGCTTTGTCATAGGCGCGGATCAAGACGCTGCGCCAACCTCAAAATACATCCAGGGAGATGCCCATGATTGCGAATTTCACGGGCCGCGGCGCATTGCTTGCGGCTGTATGGATGGCCTCTTGCGCGCCCGGCTTGGCGCGGACAGATTACATCTCTGACATCGACGTTGTGCGCACAGGCGCCGATCCGTCTGCTGAGACCGTTACCGGCCATGTGTTCCATGATCTCAGTCGCGACGGGGTGCGTCAGGCGGATGAGCCCGGCGTGGCCGGTGTCATCGTGTCGAACGGGCGCGATGTGACCAAAACCGATGCCGATGGCACCTATGCCTTGCCAGTCTACGAAAATATGACGGTGATGGTGCACGAACCGGCAGCATATGACGTGCCGGTCAATGAAAGCGGTGTTCCGCAATTCTTTTATCACCATTTGCCAGAGGGCACGCCCGAAACGCTGCGCTACGGCGGGCTGGCGCCCACTGGGCCGCTGCCCGCCGCGATCAACTTTCCGATGATCCGGTCTGGCGTGGACGAGGCGTTTTCTTGCGTCATGATGGGCGACACGCAACCATATTCGAATACCGAGATCAGTTATGTCCGCGACGGTGTGCTGGACAGCATTCTGGATCAGGACCTAGGCGACGCCGCATGCGTGATCATGTTGGGTGACGTGATGGGCGACGACCTGTCGTTGTTGCCGCGCTTTATGGACCTTTGGTCAGTGATCGACCTGCCGCAATATTACATCCACGGCAATCACGACTTTGACTTCGACGCAACAACGGACGCGCATTCCGCCGACAGCTGGCGCGAGATGTACGGTCCGGCCTATTACAGCTTCGACATCGGGGGCGTGACCTTTATTGCGCTCGACAATGTCGTCTATCCCTGCGGTCCCGAGGACGATGGCCCCGGAGGACGCGATGCCTGTGCCGATCCGGATCAGACGGTCTATAATGGCCGCGTGGTCGAGCGGCAGATGCAGTGGCTGCAAGCGACGCTGGCCGAGATCCCCGAGGATCGGCTGATCGTGATGATGCACCACATTCCGTTTGTGTCCTTCATCGACAGCAATACCGGGCGCCATCAGACCGACAATCTGGCGGACATTCACGCGCTTTTGGCGGGCCGCCCTGCGGTCAGCTTTTCGGGCCACACGCACACGATGGAATATCTGGCTGCGGGTGAGTGGTTCCAGGGCTGGGAAGAGCAGGTCGGGGTCACGCGTTTGCCCTTTGACCATGTGGTTGGCGGCGCGCCGTCGGGCAACTGGTATTGGGGTGATTTGAACTTCGATGGCACACCGCTGGCTTTTGCGCGGGGCGGCACGCCTCCTGGCTACATGATCGTCGACTTCGACGGATCGGACTTCGAGGTGAACTTCTTCGCCGCGAACCTGGCACCAGAGCGTCAGATCGCACTAAGCTTTAACACACCGCAGTTCCGCACGTGGTTTGACGCATTGTTCGCCTGGGCCGATAAGCGGGAAGACCCTGCGGCGGGAACACCGCACCTGACTATGAACGATCTGGCGGATTTGCGGCTGTTTACCCCGCAGGACCTGGAAAGCACCGTCTGGCTCACCGCAAATGTGTGGATCGGCGACCGCAACACCGAGGTCTCAGCCTCGATCAACGGCGGGCCTGATCTGCAGATGACGCGCACGCAAGCCGGCAATGGCGAAGATGTCCAGTCTGGCGCCGAATGGGCTGACCCATTTGCAGCCGTGCGTCAAATGACGATTGGCCGCTTCGGCTGGCAGTCGACGCAAGGCGAAGATCGGGCCCAAGGCTTTGAGGTTTGGCAGGGATCAAGCTATGGCCCGGCAAACCCACAGCCTGCGGAGACGTGGATGATCGCCGACAGTTCAACCCATTTATGGCGGCTGGAGATGCCCGCCGATCTGCCCGTGGGTGCCCATGTCGTCGAGGTGACGGCGGTGATGGCAGACGGTCGTGAATTCACGGACCGCATGACTTTCGAGGTGCGCGCAGAGCGGCCCTTCCCCTTTTGGGACAACACCCTCTGGGAAGACCAGACAAACTGACATTGGCGCTGCCTTCTGTCTTGGAGTGGCCCCTTTTCGGGGCCGCTATTTTTGGTGCGGACCCATCGCATCCGATGGCGTTCCCTAAAGTCCAGAACACAGACGTGAGGCTGCGTTGCAGCCTGTCAATTCTGCTGTTCGCCACGACGGAACATCAGAAAACAAGTGCATTTCAATATCATGAACAAAACAAGCTTCGCTGCCCTCGCGCCAAGCCTTACGTTGAGTGGCGGACATTCCCTCAACAACTCGGGTTTGCGTGTCGTTACGCAGAAAAACCCGCAGCGCGCGCCGCACCTGCCACAATGAGTGTCGCCCGGTCTGCCACCTCACGACCGTCAGATAGCGCAGCGTCGAAACACATCGGAATGCCAACCGTAAACCAGACGCCGCGCGCGCCGAACAGACACACGCGACTAGATGCCCAGGTTCTTACGCATGCTTGGCACAACCGGCGCAAGACAGGTCGTCGTCCAGCGCGCTACCGTCACGATCCAATGTCGATCCGCTTCAACATGTTTTGGTTCACGCGGCAGACGATGTTGGCTGACCCACCATCCTTACGGGGCAAAGACGACCACCTTTCTCACACCGGCTTCAACGTAAGGGGCATGTCGGGCTCTGATCTGAAGACGCCGGTGTTGTCGATAAAGGCATGCACCCCGTCCAAGGGAAGATCACCGCTGCTCTTTATCCCGATGAACGGGCGCGCAGAGCCATCAATCATCGCGTTGTTGGCGTTATGGGGGAATTTCGCCCCCACCGACCTTGGAGAATGTCGAGCGCCGGAAGTGGGGCATGCACCCCCGGATCCCCCATGACGTCGCCAATCCAAGCAATCCGTGCCGCGCGATCCAAGAGTGGCCCCAGAGCAGGTTTGCCCAGCCGAAAAGGTCCATTTCGGGCGCAAGTGGCTAAGCCGAGGCCCCTTCGCTTGTTTGCGCGATGTCATCAACGGCTTTTTGCAATGCGATCCGGTCGAGAGACTCGATTGGCAAGGCCGTAAAGGCTTTGATCCGGTTCAACAGCGCGCCGTAAGACTGGTGAAAAGCCAGGTTCTTCTCTGCGTCAGAGCCTGCAACCTGCGCCGGGTCCGGCATCCCCCAATGAGCGCTCACTGGTTGGCCCGACCACGCAGGACACTCTTCATTGGCGGCCTGGTTGCAGACAGTGAACACGAAGTCGAAGTCGGGCGCATCTTCGCGCTGATAGAGCGACACGTTCTTTGCTTCCAAAACAGAGACATCGTGCCCCTTCTGCTGCAGAACTTCGAGCGCAAACGGGTGAAGCTCAGATCGGGGTTTGGTTCCTGCAGAATGCGCCGCGAACCTATCTCCCGCTTCTTCTCTTAGGATGGACTCGGCAAAGATCGACCGCGCGGAGTTGCCGGTGCAGATGAAAAGGACGTTGTACTTACGATCGGTCATAGGACTGTCTCCGTCGAAGCCAGAAGAGAAAAGAGGTGAGCAGATTTCAGGACGGCCGCGACAGCAATCATGCAGTAGGTAGTCGAAGGTTTCGCGCACGGCATTTATATGGATCGCGTAGCGCAGAGAGGTCCCCGCGCGTTCTTGGGTGACCAGACCAGCTTGCATCAGCGCGCTCACATAGGTCGAAAGTGTGCTGGGCTTAAGGTCGAGCGCTTGCGCCAACTCGCTTGCAGGCACACGATCTGGGTACCGGCGCATAAGCAATCGGAATACGGCCAGTCGCTGCGGATGGCCAAGGGTCGAAAGGCGGGTGTGTATTGGCGATTCCATAATTCATGAAATATTGAATTATTTTGCCTTTCGCAACAGCTTAACTGCGTCAACGCCTGCCAGATGTCGTCCAGCCAGTAAGCTGACGGGTGCTATCCAAGACTTCGGCTCTGACTTGCAGGGAAAACGCGATCGATGCTCGGTGTCACAAGAAATTTACTGCTGTGTAGCGCAACCGTCACAACACAAAAGGATGGGTGTCTTTGACGACTGAAAGGACACTTACCCATGAAACCACCTGTCATCGCTTCACTATGCATGTTGACCGCTACGCCCGTTTTCGCGGATGGCCACAGCCGCGACCTGCGGACTGAGTACGGAGCGCGTCCGGATTTTCTGATTTCAAAGATGGATGAAAGCCCGCTGAAGGAACAGCTTCTGGCCTGCTCGGCGCAGAGCGCGAGCCCGTCAAAGTTCTCTATTGGGCACAGAGGTGCGCCGCTGCTCTACCCCGAGCACACGGTCGAATCGAACATTGCAGCGGCGCAGCAAGGTGCCGGTATTCTGGAATGCGACGTGACCTTCACCGCCGATCTTGAACTGGTCTGTCGGCATGCGCAGAACGACCTGCACACCACGACCAATATCGTCGTGACAGACCTTGCCCAAAAATGCACCGCGCCTTTCAGCCCGGCATCCGGTGACGCCGAGGCCTCGGCAGAGTGCCGCACGTCTGATTTGACCCTGGCCGAGTTTGAAACGCTGGAACCCAAAATGGATGCGTCGGATGCGGCCGCAACGTCGGCAGAGGCTTACCTGGGTGGCACAGCACCCTGGCGCACGGACCTGTTCGTTGATGGCACGCAATTGATGACGCACGCCGAGTCCATCGCCCTCTTTGACAGCCTTGGTGCCGACTTTACGCCCGAGCTCAAGACACCTTCGGTGGACATGCCATTCAACGGCTTCAGCCAGGAAGACTATGCCCAGAAGCTGGTGGATGAGTACAAGGCCGCGGGCATCGACCCAAGCCGCGTCTGGTTGCAATCGTTCAACCTGGAAGACGTGCTTTACTGGATCGAGGCAGAGCCGGAATTTGGCGCCCAAGCCGTCTATTTGATGGATGAATACAACCTTGATGGGTATTCGCCCATGGATCCGTCCACGTGGCCCAACACGATGGAAGAGTTGGCGGGCATGGGGATCAACTACATCGCCCCGCCCACCTGGATGCTGGTGACGCTGGACGGCGAACAGATTGTGCCGTCTAAGCTGGCAGTGGAAGCCAAGGCGGCAGGTCTGAACATCATCACCTGGACGGTCGAACGGTCTGGTCCTTTGGCAAGCGGTGGTGGCTGGTATTATCAGTCCATCGCAGATGTCACCGACAATGACGGCGTGGTCTTTGACCTGATCCATGTGCTGGCGCAGGATGTCGGTGTCGAAGGCATCTTTTCCGATTGGCCCGCGACGGTGACGTATTACGCGAACTGCTTCGGGCTGGAATAGCCGTCTGACAAACCGCACGCTTCTATTGGCCATCCTTCCGGGGTGGCCAATTTGCATTTCCGCGACGGCCCGTTATCCGGACGGGCTGGGCCCGGCAGCGTCCCAATATTCACCCATCGCAACAATACAGGACGTGCCGCTGGCATAGTGCTGGACAATCAACCAGTCGCCGCTGGCCGAGGTCACCCAGACTTCAAGCATGGTTTCGGGATCGCGCAAACCGGTGCCCTTGCGTTCCGCGCCAAGTGTGTGTTGCAGCGTTTTGGTCAGCCGCGAACGGTCATCACAGCTGACATCCGACAGACCCGCATGGGCGGCAGTTACCACGCTGAAAACAGACACAAGGACGAAGGGCAAAGCGCATCTCATGCCCGGACATTAATGCAGGCGCATCGCGAATGTAACAGTTTTACGACAAACATCGCAAAAAGCGGCTGGGTTCGCTGCCCTGCTCAAATTGGCCGCACTGTTACATTCTGTTTACCAGATCGCCACGAAACCGATTCAAATCCATCACGAAACTGTAGAACTCCGCAGATACCGCTGCCCGCGACACGTGGGGGTGCAATGTTAGAAATCAGCAAGCTGACGAAACGGTTCGGTGAAAACGTCGCTGTGGATGCCGCGGATTTCACGGTCGAACAGCCGACAATGATCGGTATCATCGGGCGGTCAGGTGCGGGCAAATCCACGCTCCTGCGTATGCTCAACCGCCTGAGCGATGCAACCGAAGGCACTGTGACCTTCGACGGTGAAGACGTCACATCGCTCAAAGGCGCGGCCCGACGGAACTGGCAATCCCGCTGCGCGATGATCTTTCAGCAGTTCAACCTTGTTCCGCGTATGGATGTGGTGTCGAACGTGCTGCACGGCACGCTGAACAAGCGGTCGACACTGGCGACGATGTTTAATCTGTACCCACAGGCGGACATTCACAAAGCCATCGAAATCCTGGATCGCCTGGGGATCGCTGAACAAGCACCCAAACGCGCCGAGGCGCTGTCGGGCGGGCAACAGCAGCGTGTGGCCATCGCACGGGCCCTGATGCAAGACCCGAAGATCATTCTGGCGGACGAGCCCATTGCCAGTCTCGACCCGATGAATGCGCAAGTGGTGATGCAGTCGCTACGCGACATCCATGAACAAGACGGGCGCATGGTCATCGCCAATCTGCACACCCTTGATACAGCGCGCCGCTATTGCGACCGCGTGATCGGGATGCGGGACGGGCGCATCGTGTTTGACGGCACACCGGCGCAACTGACCACCGGTGTTGCGCGCGACATCTACGGGGCCGGCGCGGACTTTTCCGAAGCCGCCACATCCACCGAAATCGAAACACTGGACAGGTCCAAGCAATACGCCTGAGCCAGTTGCCTTGCCTGCAGGAACGCGGGGGAACCACGTCATGGAGAAAGAGACATGAAAACAACGATTGCACTGGCACTTGCCGCCACAACTGCGCTCAGCACGGGCGCTTTCGCCGAAGAGATCACTGAATTCCGTATCGGTATCTTGGGAGGCGAAAACGCCCAAGACCGCTTGAATAGCTATTCTTGCCTGCAAAACTACGCGGCCGAAGAACTGGGCGTTGAGGTCAAGCTGTTCGCGCCTGCGGACTACAATGGCGTGATCCAGGGCTTGCTGGGCGGAAATATCGACATGGCATGGCTGGGCGCATCGTCCTACGCGGCAACCTTCCTGCAAGATCCCGAAGCGGTTGAGCCGGTGCTGGTGAAAGTGAACATGGACGGCTCAATCGGCTACCACTCCATCGGTTTTGCCCGGGTCGACAGCGGCATCACGTCCATCGACGACATGGAAGGCAAAGTTTTCGGGTTTGGTGATCCAAACTCCACGTCCGGCTACCTGATCCCGTCCATCGAGATCCCGCAGTACAAGGACGGCATCACCATGGAAAGCGGTGATTACTTTGGTGAAGTGAAGTTCACCGGCGGCCACGAGCAAACCATCGTTGCCGTAAGCAACGGCGACATTGACGGCGGCGTGACCTGGGCCGACGGCCAGGGCAACTGGGAAGACGGCTACAATTCCGGCGCACTGCGCAAGGCTGTAGACGCGGGCCTGGTTGACATGAACGACATGGTTCAAATCTGGAAATCCAACGTCATCCCAGAAGGCCCTGTCGTTCTGCGCAAGGCCCTACCCGCAGACGTCAAAGCGACCATGACCGAGCTGGTCGACACGCTGCACGAGCGTGACATCGACTGCGCCTATGGTGTGGCAGCGGGCGAAACGCTCGGCTTCCAGCCGGTGACGCACGACACCTACATTTCCGTAATTGAGGCCCGTAAGGCCAAGATCGGCGGCTAAGTCATTTTTATGACGTGCCCGGCAGCCCCTCGGGGCTGTCGGTATTTTTTTGGGGGTGGGACATGGCAGATGTGAGCATCGGCTCAGCGCCGCAGAGCGTGCGCACGATACAATCGGAATATATGGCGCAAGTGCAGCGCTGCAGGCTCTATAGCGGCCTCACACTCCTTATTTTTGTGATCCTTATGGTGGCGGGGTTCAACATCGCCGACAGCCGCAATGCGGGCGGCTTTTGGGACGGCATCGCCAACATCGGCGCCTATCCCAGCGACGTGCTGTCCGAAGCGTGGGAAAAGCGCGCCGATCTGCCCGCGCTGATTGCAAAGTACTTCCCGGCCCTGATCGAGACCATCAACATCGCCGCAGTCTCGACGCTGATCGGGGCTTTCGGCGGCATTGCATTGTCGTTGCTGGGCACACGCGGCCTTGCAAAATGGCCGCGCTTCATTCCACTGTTCCGCCGCATCTCCGATATCATGCGCGCGGTGCCCGAGATCGTCATCGCACTGGTCCTGATCTTCGTCCTTGGCGGCGGGCCCGTGCCCGCCATGATCGCCATCGCCATCCACACCGCTGGCGCTCTGGGCAAGCTCTTTTCCGAAGTGTCCGAAAACGCCGACTTGAAACCGGTCGAGGGACTGGCGTCCACCGGTGCGTCTTGGCTGCAACGTATGCTGCTGGGCGTCATCCCCCAAGTCGCGCCAAACTATGTCAGCTACACGCTGCTCCGGTTCGAGATCAACATCCGTGCCTCCGCCATCCTTGGCTTTGTCGGCGCGGGGGGCATCGGCTACGAGTTGCGCAACGCGATGGCCTGGGGACCAGGACGCTTCGATGAGGCCGCAGCGATCTTCATCCTGCTTTTCTCGACCATCGTGTTCTTCGATCAGGTGTCGAGCCGCTACCGCAACCGCCTCACTGAAGGGCAAGCCCAATGACAACCGTTGACGTCAATCTGGCAGATGCCAAAACGCAGGCCGACCGACTGTTCCGGGGAAAACGCCTTTTTGCCTTCTCGATCCCGGCAATCATCTGCGTCTACTTCGTCTACATCTTCTTTGCGTTCGACATTCCCGGCCTCAGCCAACGCGCCAATTGGGAAAACGCGGTTACGCTGGCCTCCGACAGTTGGTCACACAAGGTCCACGTGACCCGCGACAATCGGACGGGCGAGGTCGACTACGCGGTCGAGGGCGAGCGCAAGGGCCGCTACCCAGACGGCCAACGCCCCAATTGGGTGAGCGGTGAGGACACGCTCACAATCGACCTTGGCCCCGGTTACGTCGTGCGATATTTGCCCGAGAACCGCACCGAAATCGAACTTCCGGACTTCCCGCTGATCGAGGCACAGGCCGAAGGCCGCACAATCACCACGAACCTGCCCGATACCCTGCCGGACTGGATCTCTGCCTCTTCGCGCCGGGTGACGATTACAACGCCCGAAGGGCGGATCACACTGACCGGTGCCCGCACCGAGGTGTTCAATTACTTCCCGGGTTGGGAGCTGTTCTGGTTCACGCTCGACAGCCCCTATCACGGCGTCAGCTTCGGCCAGCTTCTGTTCGGGGATCGCGTCGATCCAGACCGTCCCAACATTTCAGGTGCCGTGTCCGATTGGTGGAACAACGCCATGTGGCGGCACAAGGACGTCGCCTGGGCGATTGGCGAGACGGTCCTGATGGCCTTCCTCGGCACCATGGGGGCTGCGATCCTCGCCTTGCCCCTGGCCTTCCTCGCGGCCAAACGCTTTTCGCCGCTGATGCTGATCCGGGCGGGCACGCGACGGGTCTTTGACTTTGTCCGCGGCGTCGACGCGCTGATCTGGACGGTTGTTCTGGCCCGTGCCTTTGGCCCCGGTCCACTGACCGGCACCCTTGCGATCCTGATCACCGACACAGGCACGTTTGGCAAGATTTTCTCGGAAGCGCTTGAGAACGTGGATAGCAAGCAAATCGAAGGCGTTGAAAGTACGGGCGCGAAGCCGCTGCAACGCTACCGGTTCGGGGTCATCCCGCAGGTGGTGCCCGTGTTACTGGCGCAAATCCTGTACTTCCTGGAATCCAACACACGTTCGGCGACCATCATCGGCGCAATCACCGGCGGTGGCATTGGCCTCATGCTGACGCAGGCGATCCAGACCCAGAAAGACTGGGAAGAAGTGGCGTATTACATCGTCCTTATCATCGTGATGGTGATGTTCATGGACTGGTTCTCGGGCTGGCTGCGCGGCAAATTGATCGGACGCAAAGCGTAATGGCACACCTCAAGGCGGATGAACCGTTCATCCATCCTGACTGCGAAATCACCGACACTCAATTCGGCACCTACGTTGAGATCGGCAAAGGCAGCCGTGTCGCGCATTCATCATTGGGCGATTACAGCTACTGCGACCGCTACACAGACATCGCCAATGCTTGCATTGGCAAATTCGCCAACATCGCCGCCTTCAGCCGGATTGGTGCGACGGATCACCCACTTCATACGGCGTCATGCCATCACTTTCTGTATCGGTCGGACGATTACTGGGATGACGCACCGCGTGATGCGGCGTTTTTCGACCATCGCCGCGCGCGCATTGCCCATGTCGGTCACGACACATGGATTGGCGCGGGCGCCATGATCAAACCCGAGATCACCGTGGGTGACGGGGCAGTGATCGCTGCGGGTGCCGTCGTGACCAAGGATGTCGCCCCCTACACCATCGTCGCAGGCACACCGGCCAAGGTGCTGCGGGTGCGCCAGCCCAAAGAAATTGCAGACCGCTTGATCGCACTCGCCTGGTGGGACTGGTCGCATTCGGACATCCGGCTGGCACTGGACGACTTTCGAAGACTGAAGGCAGAGGCGTTTCTCGACAAGTACGAAGCCTAGCTGTCCAACGTCAGCGTCACGCGATCCCCGGCAAACCAGGTGCGTCCATATTCGACCGGCTGTTCCGCCACATTCACACCAGATGATCTCAACAACGGATCGCCTTCACTGACATTAAGATGCAGGGCCTGCGTCGTTGTCGCCCGAACAGCGGTCAGGCGCGTCGACGCGCGCGTGTAGTCCGGGACACCTACGGCTCTGAGCGCCTCGGTAACGCTGCTCGTTTCCGTCAGCGCCGCCGCAATCCCTTCCAAACGGCCTGCTGGGAAAATGCTCTCAAAAACCGCGATGGGCTGCCCATCGGCAAGCGACAGCCCGTGATAAGCGCAGACACGCGCACCCGCCTCTATCTCAAGCGCCCGCGCTTCACCAACCGTCGCCGCACGCTCTTCAAGGTGCAGCACCCGCTTTTCCGGTCTACGCCCCGCTGCAATCAGGTTTTCATGAAACCGCACGCGCCGACCAATCGGATAATCAGTGGGCAGCGCTGCCACAAACGCACCCGCACCACGACGCGTCCGCACCAGCCCTTCGTCAACAAGCACCGACAGACCATGCCGCACCGTGTGGCGATTGACGCCAAACCGCTCGGCCAGCGCGCTTTCCGTGGGCAGCTTGTCGCCAGGCCGATACCGGCCCTCGGCCAGATCACTTCGCAAGCTGTCAGCAATCGCTTTCCAGATCGGTGTTTTACCTGAATTGTCACGCAAAATTCACAAAACTCCCCTGTTGTGATGCGACCAATCTGATAAGATATGTATAGTTGTATAGTATTCGCAGAAGTTGTCGAGATGAAAGACCTCACCGACGAAACCGCGGCGCGACGCGCCTGGATGGGTGTGCTGGCCAGGGCGCCAGCGGGCCGCGTCTCAGAGCTTTTGGATGCGCTCGGACCGCGCCCTGCATTCAGGTGGCTGCGCAAGCCCGAGATCGGCAGCACCATGGTGCAAGGCCGCGCAGGAGCGACCGGCGCGCCTTTCAATCTTGGCGAGATGACAGTCACACGTTGCGCGCTCACGCTAGACAGCGGTGAGGTGGGCCACGCCTATATCCAAGGGCGGCGCCAGGCCGATGCAGAGGCCGCGGCTCTGGTCGATGCGCTCATGCAGACGGGCAAGGCCGAAACACTCCGTTCCGCGCTTTTGGCCCCCCTTGCGGACGAATTGGCGCAGGCCAAGGCAGCCCGCGCCGCAAAAGCAGCAGCAAGCAAGGTTGATTTCTTCACGATGGTCAGGGGAGAAGACTGATGCAGGCGAACACTCTTTCTGGCGGGTTTGCCAACCCTGCGATCGACGCCGCACATGCGTTTCGCAGGGTGATGGAGGCGATGGCACGCCCGGGCACAATCCAGACCGTCTCCGGTGCAGCACCGCCTGAGCCGCTCTCTGCTGCCGCAGCCGCAGTGCTCTTGACCCTGTGCGATACCGACACACCGGCGCACCTCGCAGGCGCCGCAAATTGTGCGCCCGTGCGGCAATGGCTTGCGTTCCACACCGGCGCACCGCTGACGGATCCGGCCCACTGCATGTTTGCGGTTGGCACGTGGGACGCATTGCAGCCACTCCCGTCTTTTCCGGTCGGCACATCGCAATACCCGGACCGCTCGGCCACACTCATTGTGGAGGTCGAGGAATTGACAAACGCTGGCTCCACCCTCGCCGGGCCGGGGATCAAGGGCGAGGCAACATTGGCATTGCCCGAAACGGAAGCCTTCCACGCCAACAGAAAGCTCTTTCCACGCGGCCTCGATTTCATATTCACCTGCGGGCACCAACTGGTCGCCCTGCCCCGCACGACGCAGGTGCGCTGATGTATGTCGCAGTCAAAGGCGGTGAGCGCGCCATTGAAAACGCTCATACCTGGCTGGCCGAAGAGCGCCGGGGTGACACCGACATTGCCGAACTCAGCATCGCGCAGATTCGCGAACAACTCAGCCTCGCCGTGAACCGCGTGATGGCCGAAGGCTCTCTTTACGATCCTGACCTTGCTGCCCTGGCGATCAAACAGGCTCGCGGCGATCTGATCGAGGCGATCTTTCTCATCCGCGCGTACCGCACAACGCTGCCCCGATTTGGGGCATCCCTGCCCGTCAATACAGGTGCAATGGACTGCGACCGGCGCATATCGGCCACCTTCAAGGACCTGCCGGGCGGTCAGGTGCTGGGCCCGACCTTTGACTACACACACCGTTTGCTGGACTTCAAACTGGCCGCCGACGGTGAAGTTGCCGAAGCCCAGACGCGCATGCCGGAACCCGGGAACGTGCCCCATGTCACCGAGTTCCTGAACCGCGAGGGACTGATCGAAGAGGCACCCGCAGACGATACCGCGCCACCCGACCTCACCCGCGAACCGCTCGAAATGCCCGCCGATCGCGCACTACGCCTGCAAGCGCTGACCCGCAGCGACGAAGGGTTCACGCTCGGTTTGGCCTATTCCACGCAACGCGGTTACGCCCGCAACCATGCCTTCGTGGGCGAGTTGCGTATCGGCGCTGTTCCCGTCGAAATGGACATTCCCGAACTGGGCTTCTCGGTCGAGATCGGCGAGGTCACCCTGACCGAATGCGAAACGGTCAACCAGTTCAAAGGCTCCAAAACCGAACCGCCGCAATTCACCCGTGGCTACGGCCTCGTCTTTGGGCAGACCGAGCGCAAGGCGATCTCGATGGCGCTGGTGGACCGGGCGCTGCGGTGGGAAGAACTGGGTGAAGACAATGTCGGCGCGCCCGCGCAAGATGCCGAGTTTGTCCTCTATCACGCAGACAATATTCAGGCGACGGGGTTCCTCGAACACATCAAGCTACCGCATTACGTCGACTTCCAGTCAGAACTGGAACTGGTGCGCAAGCTGCGTCGCGAGGCTGGGGTGTCCGATGTGCAGGAGGCGGCAGAATGAATATAGATACCGTTGTTTTTGACATTGGTGCGGTCCTTGTGGATTGGGACCCGCATTTGGCTTGGATTGATGAGTTGGGCGTAGAAGAAGCCAAGGCGTTTCTTGCACGCATCAAATTTGACAAGATCAACTTGGCCTGTGACGCGGGTGCGCGGTTTGCAGATGCAGATATCAGCGACCCGGACGACGCGGCCCGCCTTGCATCCTATGCTGCTCGGTTCTCTCAAACCGTTCCAAACAAGATTGACGGCACCTGGGCCATTCTGCATGAGCTGCGCGACGCGAACGTCCCGCTGCACGCCATCACCAATTGGTCTGCCGAAACCTGGCCCGAGGGCGTCAAAGCGCATCCCGAACTGGGTCAGGTTTTTGGCGAAACCATCGTTTCCGGTGAGGTGGGGATGATCAAACCCAGCGTCGAGATCTTCCGTCTGTTGTGTAAACGCGTCGAGATTGCACCGGAACGCTGCGTGTTTATCGACGACGGTTTGCACAACTGTCTTGGGGCCAAGGCCGCGGGCATGGACGCGATTCACTTCACGAGCCCCGAGGCGCTGCGCCCCGCGCTCAAAGCACGGGGACTGCTGTGACCGATCAAGCCTACAACTTCGCCTATCTTGACGAACAGACCAAGCGGATGATCCGCCGCGCCATCCTCAAAGGGCTGGCGATCCCCGGATATCAGGTGCCTTTTGCCAGCCGCGAGATGCCGATGCCCTATGGTTGGGGCACCGGCGGCGTGCAGGTTTCGGCCGCCGTGTTGACGCCCGAGGACCGGTTCAAGGTGATCGACCAAGGTGCCGATGATACCACCAACGCCGTGTCCATTCGCACGTTCTTTGAACGCACTGCGGGGGTCGAGACGACCACCGCCACGGCGGATGCGACGGTGATCCAAACCCGCCACCGCATTCCCGAAGAGCCGCTGACCGACGGGCAAATCCTTGTCTATCAGGTGCCGATCCCGGAACCCCTCCGCTTTCTTGAACCGCGTGAGAGTGAGACGCGCAAGATGCACGAGCTTGAGGAATATGGGCTGATGCATGTGAAGCTGTACGAAGACATCAGCCGACATGGCCATATCGCCACATCCTATGCCTACCCGGTGAAGGTCGAGGGGCGTTATGTCATGGACCCGTCCCCGATCCCGAAATTCGACAATCCCAAACTTGGGCAAAGCGACGCCATCCAGCTTTTTGGCGCGGGCCGCGAACAGCGCATTTATGCGCTGCCACCCCACACCCAAGTTGTCAGCCTCGACTTCGACGATCACCCGTTTGAAGCATCGAAAGCGGATCATTCCTGCGCCTTGTGTGGTGCCGAAAACACCTACCTTGATGAGGTCATCACCGACGATGCCGGGGGTCGTATGTTTGTCTGCTCCGACACTGATTTCTGCGAACGGCGTCAAGCGGCGGGCTTTACCGGTGCACTGACGGCAACGCGCCCCTTCGCATTGGCACAGGAGGACACCGCGTGACACCGCTTCTGTCCGTCCAGGGCGTGACCAAGTATTACGGGCCGCATATCGGGTGTGCCGATGTGTCCTTTGACCTCTACCCTGGCGAGGTGATGGGGATTGTTGGCGAAAGCGGGTCGGGCAAATCAACGCTGCTCAACTGCATGGCCGGGCACCTACCACCGGATGAGGGCGCGGTCATTTTTGACACCCGCACCGACGGGCCGCGCGACACGCTGAAAATGTCAGAGCCGGAACGCCGAATGCTGGGCCGCACCGATTGGGCCTTTGTCCACCAGCACGCGCGCGACGGGTTGCGCATGGGGGTGAGTGCGGGCGGCAATGTGGGCGAAAGGCTGATGGCGGTGGGCGCGCGGCATTACGGTGACATCCGCGGCAAGGCGACGGACTGGCTCGAACGGGTCGAGATTGACGCCGCGCGCGTTGATGACCGCCCGACGACATTCTCTGGCGGCATGCAGCAGCGGTTGCAAATTGCGCGCAACCTTGTGACCGGACCGCGCCTCGTCTTTATGGACGAACCCACCGGCGGCCTTGATGTGTCGGTGCAGGCACGCCTGCTTGATCTTTTGCGAGGCCTTGTGCGCGACATGGGACTGTCTGCGATTATCGTGACCCACGACCTGGCCGTTGTGCGCCTGCTGGCGGATCGGCTGATGGTCATGAAATCCGGCCACGTGGTCGAGGCAGGTCTGACCGATCAGGTGTTGGACGATCCGCAGCACGCCTATAGTCAGCTTCTTGTCTCCTCGGTCCTTCAGGTCTGAAATGTTTCGCGCGCGAAACATTTTTATTTATTAACAGAAGGTTAAGATATGATCGCTCTCGAAAACGTCTCAAAGACCTTCACCCTGCACAACCAGGGCGGCACCGCGATCGAGGTGCTGTCCAATGTCTCGCTTACCGTCGCGCCGGGCGAATGCGTGGCGCTCACAGGCGTCTCGGGCGCAGGCAAATCGACGCTGATGCGGATGATCTATGGCAACTACCTTGCCGAAACCGGTCGCATTCTTGTGGGTGATGTTGACCTCGTGCGCGCAGAGCCACGGGATATCATCGCATTGCGCCGCAACGTGCTGGGCTATGTCAGCCAGTTTTTACGCGTGGTGCCACGGGTTCCGACGCTGGATGTGGTGGCCGAGCCACTGCGCAATGTTGGGGCCAGTGAAGAGGCCGCACAGGCCCGCGCACGTGAATTGCTGACACTGCTCAATATTCCCGAACGGCTGTGGGCGCTGTCGCCCACCACCTTCTCTGGCGGTGAACAGCAGCGCGTGAACATCGCCCGTGGCTTTGCCCACCCGTACCCTGCCTTGCTGCTGGATGAACCCACCGCCAGCCTTGATGCAGCGAACCGCGACGTTGTCCTGTCGCTGGTAGAAGACGTCAAGGCCCGGGGCACCGCCATCATCGGCATCTTCCATGACGAGGCAGCCCGCATCCGCGTGTGCGACCGCGACGTGGACGTCAGCCAATTTACACCGGGACTGGCCGCATGACCGGGCGGGTCATCGCCGTGGTCGGCCCGTCCGGTGTGGGCAAGGATAGTGTGATGGAGGGGCTGCATGCGGCTTTGCCCAATGCTCACCTTGTACGCCGTGTCATCACCCGCGCCGAGGATGCAGGCGGTGAGGACTTCGATCCTGTGTCCGAAGCCGAGTTCGAAGCGTTGGTCGATAACGGCGCCTTTGTCCTGTATTGGCGTGCGCACGGGCTGTCATACGGCATCCCAAAGATGGTCAAATACCAGCTTGGTCTGGGCAAAGACTGTCTTATCAACTTTTCCCGAAAGATGCTGCGTCAGGCGGACAGCGTCTTTCCCAACCTCATCGTGTTGAACATCACGGCTGCGCCTGAGACGCTCGCCGAGCGGCTGATGTCCCGCAACAGAGAGACCAAAGAAGAAATTGCCAAGCGTCTGGCACAGGCCGACAAGGCGCTGCCGGTAGGTATGGACACGCGACACCTTTCAAATGACGGGCCGCTTGCAGAAACGGTAGCACGCGGCATCGCCCTGCTTTGCCCGGACACAAACCCTGGTGCAACAGATCGTCCGGCCACGCCCCACACCCCCACAAAAAGCGAGACCGTGTCATGAATTTCTCTCCTGTAGCGCCGGGCCTGGACACCGTGGGAGAAACGCGCGGGAGCGATCTTTGTCTTGGCAACGCACGCTTGGTCTTGGCAGACGCCGAATTGACAGGCGCTGTGACAATCGAAAACGGCGTTATCACCGAGATCAGTGAAGGTGATCGCATTCCATCGGGCGCCGAGGATTGCGGCGGCGATCTGATTATCCCCGGTCTTGTCGAACTGCACACCGACAACGTCGAACGCCATATCGAGCCGCGTCCAAAGGTTGACTGGCCGCATTTACCTGCTCTGATCGCACACGACGCAGAGCTTGCAGGCGCGGGTATCACAACCGTTTTCGACGCGATGCGCGTAGGGTCGATCCATTCGGGCGGCAAAGGCAGGTACACTGAATACGCGCGACAATTGGCAAATGAGCTGCTTGCTGCACGCGTCCAAGGGTTCTTCAAAATCAGTCATTTTCTGCATTTGCGAGCCGAAATCTGCTCGGAAACCCTGCTTGAGGAATTGGCGAGTTTCGGTGCCCAAGACCGTGTCGGCATTGTCAGCCTTATGGACCACACGCCCGGCCAACGCCAATTCCGCGATGTGACTTCGCTTAAAAACTATGTCGCGAAAAAGCGCGGGATGACTGACGCAGAGTTTGAAGAACACGTTGAAAACCTGCTGCGTCTGCAAAGGCAGTTCGGCGCAAAGCACGAACAGGGTGCGGTGACGGAAGCCAAGCGCCTGGGCGCAGCGCTCGCCAGCCACGACGATACGACGGCTGAACATGTTTCCACCTCTGCGGCACATGGTGTGACCTTTGCCGAATTCCCGACAACGCAAGACGCGGCGCAGGCGTGTCGCGACAAAGGGATCGCTGTCATGATGGGCGCGCCAAACCTGATCCGTGGTGGCTCACATTCAGGGAATATCGCGGCCCAGGTGCTGGCGCAGCGTGATCTGCTGGATATCGTCTCTTCTGATTATGTGCCGTCTGCGCTTCTTCTTGCTGCGTTCCGCCTCGCCCGCATTTGGGACGATCTTCCAAGGGCGATCGCCACTGTGACGCGAAATCCGGCTGAGGCCGCACGCCTTACGGATCGCGGCACGCTTGAGGTCGGGAAACGCGGGGACGTGCTGCGGGTCAGACCGCTCCCCGAAATGCCATTGCTTCGCGGCGTGTGGCGCCAGGGGCACAAGGTGGCCTAATCCACAGAGCGCACTGCGTTTTCGCAGAAGTGCGGCATCCTTAGTCTGTCTCCTACCCCCTCCGGTTTTGTAGGCTGGGGGCGGCTCAAAACCGCTTTTCGCTCAGGACCTGCCGGGCACCATTCATGACTTTTCGAGCCGCCACTTTGGCGTCCGTTGCAGATCGTGTTGCCCAAACCGCCATAGGGCTTATCCACCCGATGCACATTTCGGTTCGTCGCGCGGCTGCCTCTGTTCGCGCGGACAAAGCGGTGTTGCACTGGGTTTTCTGAGCCCGGCGTCTTTGCGCAGAGCGCATCTGAGGCACTGCGTGCAGCTATGTGATCGGCTTGTCCCGGCAGGCGTGCTGGACGCGGCTATCTGTAGGCCAGCAACTGACCCTTGCGGTTGACCACGTAGAGCGTTTGCCCCGCCACCACCGGCGCGGTCGAGGCACCTGCGGGGATTTCTGTGATACCGGTCAATCCGCCCGACACCGGATCAAAGCTGCGCAGAGCGTCATCCGACGAGGCAACGAGCAGGCGTCCTCCGGCCAGAATGGGGCCGTGATGGGCAAAGACCTCGGATTGACGCAGGGGCCGGTCGCGCACGAAATTGGGCAAGCGGGTGCCCCAGATGCGGCTGCCATCCTCGGCGCTTAGCCGCACCAATTCATTGCGGTCCGAAATCAGGAAGACGCTGTCGTCCACGGGCAGTACGGTGTCTATGGCGCCTTCTCCGGCAGTCCAGATCGGAGCGCCTGACCCTGCGCTGACCGCAACGGTGCGGCCGGATTGGTTGCCAGCGTAGATCACGCCATCTTTGGCGATGGGCCGTCCGGTGACGTCATCCACCTTGGCCAGCGCGCGACCCCGGCGTTCGCCCAGCACGGACGCGTCCCAGCGGCGCAGGCCGCCCTGACGGAAGACCGCCTGCATTTCGCCTGAGCCAAAGGAGAACACCGCAAGCCCGTCCGTGACGATCGGGGCCGGCCCGCCAAGCACGTTGGTGCGGGTTTCAGAACTGGTGATTTGCCAGGCGATACGGCCACTGACGGT
Source organism: Pseudomonadota bacterium (assembly GCA_038525015.1). Taxonomy (GTDB): domain Bacteria; phylum Pseudomonadota; class Alphaproteobacteria; order Rhodobacterales; family Rhodobacteraceae; genus Tateyamaria. The sequence continues at coordinate 52,015 of JBCBID010000001.1, forward strand.
CTCGAGCGCCCAGCCGGTATTGTCCCCGGCCATGACATAGATGAGGTTTTCGAACACGGTAGGGCGCCCGACGCCGACGGCTTCAAGCTCTTGCGTCCAGATGATACCGCCGGTGTCGGCATCAAGCGCAGTAAGTGTGCCCAACCCACTTGTCACGTAAAGCACGCCGTCAGCCGCGGCGAGACCGCCGCCGGTGCCCTCGCCATCATCGGCACGTGCAGGGCGGATGTCGCGTTGCCACAGCACCTGCCCAGCAGTTGACACGGCGGTGACGGTGGTTTCGGCGTCCAGCGTGAAGATGCGCCCCCCCGACACTACGGGGTCGGCCACGATGCGGTGTTTGCGGCTGTCCCCCTCGCCGATGCCCACGGACCAGATCGGTGTCAGCGATTGCCCAAGCTGTGGGTGATCGGTGCGGAACGCGGGTGTGCCAAAGCCCTGGGCGGCCTCGGCATTGGCTTCTTGCGGTGGCAGGGTGATATCGCGTGCCGCCTCGGTAACGGCGGTGGCCCCTGCTTCGGCGCCAGTTTCCGCCACGTCGGGGCTGAGCACGGCGGTGACCGGTTCACGCTGGCCCGGCAGGATGATTTCACGCTCGGCGCACGCGCCAAGCAGTGTCAGGGCGAGTGCGCCAAGGACACAAGATGCCTGCGTGTTTGTCCCCATGCCACGCTTCCCCATCGTCAGACCCATGTTATTCTCCGGCGGTCTCTGTGGCCTCTGGCGCGCCGCCCAGCGCCACCATTGCCTGTAGGGCACGGCGTTGCAAGCCCGGGGTCGCTTCGGCATCGTCGAGTATAAGCTGAAAGCGGGCGATGGCGGCGTCTGCGTCACCGGTTTCGATGTCTATGAGGGCAAGTTGCTCTTCGGCCAGAAGGCGCAGGGGCTGGCCGGGCACGGCGAACTCAGAAAACCCTGCGCGGCGGGTGGCGGCGTCTTCGGTTTCGCTTTGCAGCAGCAGTGCCTTGAAGCTGGCGATCTGGCGGTAGATCAGCGGCAGCTCTGCGGCGTTCACGACCGGTTGCAGGGATTGAATGGCCTCTTCGGTCCGGCCTGCCTGGGCCTGTGCACCCGAGGTCAGAAAGGCGAGAACGGCCGCACCTTCGGGGGTATCCGCCGCCACACCGGTGAGCGCATCGGCGCGGTTGTCATCCTCGTTCGCGGCGAGGGCTGCGATCATCGCGTCCCCGAGCGCCTGGGCCCGCGCCTCTTCCTGGGCACGGCGGTATTCGGTGTAGCCCGCCGCCCCGACAATCAGCACGATCAAAAGCGCTGCGATCCAGCCGTAGCGCCGCACGTAGCCATAAAGCCGGTCGCGGCGGACCTCTTCTGAGACTTCGTCGATAAAACTGTCGGTGTCGCTCACGCCTGCGCTCCCACTTTTTTGTTGCGGATTTTCTCCGCTGCACGCTTATTTTCCGGGCTGTCTTACAGGGCGGATGCGTCCAAGCCAAGAGCGTGCAACCGCTGTCAGGGCTGCGGCAATTGGGCAGCATTGCGAATATGTCTCAAAAAAAGTAATCTGAACTGGTTAGTTTAGTCGTAAAACCACTTATATCGCACATGACGCACTGCAACTTGGTGAGTCATCGGGTCTACCAGGGAAGAAGCTGAAATGCGGATTGTGTCGTTAATCTTGGCCATCGCAGTTGGTGCCGGATTATATTTTTGGGTGATCGAGCGCGATGCAACGCGGGCTTTCGTTGCTGAGCAGACGGGTGGAGGTACGCAGACGGCCGCACCGGACGCAGAGGTGGCAGACACCGAAGACGCGCAGAGCGCAAAGGAGACCGATGCGCTGATCAAGGTTCTGGTGCGCAATTCCGTCGCGCGCGAGATCGACAATGCCGTGGTGCTGCGCGGCCAGACCGAGGCGGCGCGCCAGGTCGAAGTGCGGGCTGAAACATCGTCTACTGTGATTTCTCCGCCGTTGCGCAAGGGCGCTTTTGTCGAGGAAGGCCAGTTGATGTGCGAGCTGGACCCAGGCACACGTGCGTCCGCGCTGGCCGAGGCGCGGGCGCGCCTTGCCGAAGCGATTGCACGCAAGACCGAAGCCGAGAGCCGCGTGCCCGAAGCCGAGAGCCGCGTGACCGAAGCGCAAGCGCGCATTGACGAGGCATTGGTGAACCAGAACGCGGCCCGTCGTCTGAGCGAAGGCGGATTTGCCGCCGAGACACGCGTGAAGAATGCCGATGCGAGCCTTGCAGCGGCGGAAGCATCGCTGGAAGGCGCGAAGGCAGGTGTAACGGCGGCAAAATCCGGCCTAGAAAGTGCTGATGCGATGATTGAAAGCGCCGCGGCCACCATCGCCACAGCGGAAAAAGAGCTTGAGCGGTTGGCAATTCGCGCGCCGTTCGAGGGTATTTTGGAAAGTGACACGGCGGAGTTGGGCACATTGCTCCAGCCGGGATCGCTTTGCGCAACAGTGATCCAGCTTGATCCGATTAAATTGGTGGCGTTTGCCCCCGAGACAGAGGTTGCCCGTATCGAGGTCGGTGCAATGGCGACCGCCCAACTGGCCGCCGGCACGCAGGATGTGTCAGGCCGCGTGACGTTCCTGAGCCGTGCCGCAGATGAGACCACGCGCACCTTCCGTGTCGAGATCGAAGTGCCAAATGCGGAATTGACCATTCGCGACGGTCAAACCGCCGAAATTGCGATTTCCGCTGCGGGCGCCAAGGCGCATCTGGTGCCCTCGTCCGCACTGACATTGAACGAGGACGGTGTGCTGGGACTGCGCACGGTGGATGACGCGGGCGTTGTGGCATTCAATCCGGCCACGGTGGTCCGGGATACGGCGCAGGGCATCTGGCTGACCGGCTTGCCCGAAGAGATCAATGTGATTGTAGTGGGGCAAGAATTCGTGACCGCAGGTGTCACGGTCGCGCCGACATTCCAGGAGCAAACCCAATGACCGGTATCGTTGACTGGGCCGCGTCCCGCGCGCGGATGGTGGTGGCCTTTATATTCCTGTCCATTCTGGCGGGTGGTCTGGCTTATGTGGTGCTGCCCAAGGAGGGAGAGCCCGACATTGAAATCCCCACGCTGATTATCTCGCTTCCCTTCCCGGGCATTTCGGCGGCAGATTCGGAAACGCTGTTGATCCAGCCGATGGAGACGGAGCTGGCCGATCTGGACGGGCTGGACAAGATGACGGCGACCGCCGCCGAGGGCTATGCCAACGTGGTGCTGGAATTCGAGTTTGGTTGGGACAAGACCCAGGTGCTGGCCGATGTGCGCGACGCGATGGACAAGGCCGAGGCAGAGTTTCCCGACGGGTTCGAGCAATACACTGTCAGCGAATTCAACTTTTCCGAATTCCCGATCATCATTGTGAACCTGACAGGTCCGGTCCCTGAACGCACAATTGCGCGCGTCGCCAAGGACTTGCAGGACGACATTGAGGGGTTGGACGCCGTTCTGGAAGCCAGCCTTGTCGGCAACCGTGACGAAATGGTTGAGGTGGTGATCGACCCCTTGCGGCTGGAGGCCTACAACGTCACCGCGGGCGAGTTGATCAATGTGGTGCAGAACAACAACCAGTTGATCGCCGCCGGCGAGGTCGAGACAGCGCAGGGCGCGTTTGCGGTCAAGATCCCGTCATCCTTTGATGAAGTGCGCGACATTTATGACCTGCCGGTGAAAACCAATGGCGACCGCGTGGTCACCCTTGGCGATCTTGCGCAGATCAACCTGACCTTTGAGGACCGCGTGTCCACCGCCCGGTTCAATGGCAGCGACACGGTTGCGCTGCAGGTGGTCAAGCGCAAGGGCTTTAACCTGATCGACACGGCGACCGAGGTGAAGGCACTGGTCGACGCGAAATCGGGCGAGTGGCCAGAGGGGTTAATCGCCGCCGTAGATGTGGGCACGTCCAACGACATGAGCCGCGAGGTGGCGTCGATGGTGGGCCAGCTTGAAGGATCAGTGCTGACCGCGATTGCGCTGGTGATGATTGTGTCGCTGGCCTTTTTGGGGCCACGTGCGGCGGCGCTTGTGGGTTTTGCCATTCCGACGTCGTTTCTGCTGTGTTTCGTGCTGTTGGCGATTATGGGCATTTCGATTTCGAACATCGTGATGTTTGGCCTGATCCTGGCCGTGGGGATGCTGGTTGACGGGGCCATTGTGGTGGTTGAGTACGCCGACAAGCGGCAGCAGGCCGGCGTGGGGCCGATGCAATCCTATGTGGAGGCGGCCAAGCGCATGTTCTGGCCAGTCGTGTCGTCGACGGCCACGACGCTGTGCGCATTCTTGCCGATGCTGTTCTGGCCGGGTGTGCCGGGCGAATTCATGGGCATGCTGCCGGTGACGTTGATCTTTGTTTTGTCGGCGTCACTGATTGTGGCGCTGGTGTATTTGCCGGTGATGGGCGGGGTGCTTGGACGCTCGATCCAGGCGCTGAGCAACGCGAATACGCGCATCGCGACCATGCCAATCCTGGCGCATATCGGGTTGTTTATCATCGCGGGCCTGATGGTGGCCGGGATGGCGGGCATTCCGTTTCTGATGGAACGTGCGAGCGCCGCTTTCGCCGCGATGGATCAGCAACAGGTGTGGCAGTCGGTGTTGCCCACCTTCTTCAACGTGTTCCTGGTGGGCTTGGGCATGTTGATGCTGGCCGCCGTTGGCTTTGCCGGCGCCATCATGGCGGTGCTGTCGCTGACGGCGCTGTTTGTGCGCTTCGGTATCGGTGTGAACTGGGGGTGGCGCAAGCTGTTTGGTACGCGGCGCGGCAAGGTGCGCGCGGGTTATCAACGCTCGGGCTTTGGGTATGTCATTCAGGGGATTGTGGGCAATCCGGTGATGCCATTGGTGATGATCGGGTTCGTCTTTGTCTTTGTGGGCACGACGCTGATCTACTTCATCAACAACAACCGTGGCGTTGAGTTCTTTGTCGAGACGGAGCCGGAGCAGGCGATTGTCTATGTGCTGGCGCGCGGCAACATGAGCTTGCAGGAAAAGGATGCAATCCTGAGCCAGGCGGAGGACATTGTATTGTCCCATCCCGGGATCAAAAGCGCCTTTGCCTTTGCGGGCGATGGTGGCCTGAACGCCAATACCGGTGGTGCGCAAAGCCCGCGGGACACGATTGGACAGATCCAGTTGGAGACCATTCCGTGGGAAGATCGGCCGGATGCGTCCGAGCCTTGGTTCACGTTGCCCTTCACCGACTACACGGTGATGCGCGAGGTGAAGGCCGAGGACTTTGACGGCAACACGGTGCTGGATGAATTAAGCATCGAGTTGGCCCAGATTCCTGGCGTGCGGGCAGAGGTGCTGGCATTGGCGCAGGGCCCGGCCTCGGCCAAGCCGGTGCATCTGCGGATCAAGGGGGACAATTGGGACGACCTGCTGCAATCGGCGGGCATGGCGCGGGCAGCGTTCGATACGATGCCGGGTTTGACCCGGATCGAGGACACGCGCCCCCTGCCCGGCATCGATTGGCAGATAGATGTGGATGTGGAAAAGGCCGGGCGCTACGGCGCAGATGTGGCCACTGTGGGGGCCATGGTGCAGTTGGTGACCCGTGGGCTGCTTTTGGACACTATGCGCGTGGACACTTCGGATGAAGAGATAGAGATCCGGGTGCGCCTGCCCGAGGAAGACCGGGTGCTGTCCACGTTGGACACACTCAAGGTGCGCACCGCGGATGGTTTGGTGCCCCTTGCAAACTTCATAAGCCGCACGCCTGTCGCCGAACTGGCGCAAATCAGTCGCGTGGACCAGAAGCGTTACTTCGACGTCAAGGCTGACGTGCTTGATGGGCTGCAAAAGGTGGTTCAGACCGTCACCCAAGAGGGCGCAGAGATCGAGCAGACCGTCGCGACCGTCCGCCCTTCGGCAGACGCGACGCTTAATCTGGATGGTCAGGGATATGCGCTGTTCAATCTGGCACCAGAAGGCCGGGGTATGAACCTACAAGAGGGCCTGGATGCGGGCGATCTACGCCTGATCCCGGTCAACGCCAACGAACGGATCGCCGAGCTGACCAAATGGATTGAAACAGGCCCCTTCCCCGGAGGCATCGACAGCGAATGGACCGGGGATCAGGAGGACCAGGCGGAATCAGGTGCGTTCCTTGGACAGGCCTTTATGGGTGCGCTGGGGCTGATGTTCATCATCCTGTTGGCGCAGTTCAACTCGATCTACAACGCGCTGTTGGTACTGGGCGCTGTGGTCCTGTCCACCGCAGGCGTTTTGATCGGGATGCTGGTTATGGGTCAGGCGTTTTCGATCATCATGACCGGGACAGGCATTGTCGCCCTGGCGGGCATCGTGGTGAACAACAACATCGTGCTGATCGACACCTATCAGGAATACGAAAAATACATGCCGCGGATCGAGGCGATCATTCGCACGGCGCAGGACCGTATCCGGCCCGTGCTGCTGACCACGATTACCACGATGGCGGGTCTGGCCCCGATGATGTTTGGCCTGTCACTGAACTTCGGCGATGGCGGCTATACGGTCGACAGCCCCACCGCGCTGTGGTGGAAGCAATTGGCGACAGCCGTGGTGTTTGGCCTGGGCACCGCGACCGTGCTGACGCTGATGGTGACGCCGTCGCTCTTGGCCTTGCGGGTGTGGGTGGTGACCTATGCGAAGTGGGCAAGCCAGTTGCTTGCCAAGCTGTCCATGGGCCGCGCCAGCCGGGCCGCACGGGACTGGGCGCTGTCGCGGGATTGTCGGACGGTTGGCAACCACGAACTGGTTTGGGATTTCGGCGATGAGCCCAGCCACGGAGACACAATGCGCCCTCAGCCACCACTCACCACTGCACCGCTGAAGGCTGCGGAATAAGCACCACCGTGCCTGCGCCGGACATTATGCGGCGCAGGACCTACTTTGGCGGATCACCTGTGGCGCGCGTGGCTGGCGCCAGCGTAGCCCACCAGGTGGCATAGCTAGAGTTTTTGGGATGCTTGCCGCCTTCATCCGGCGCGCCGTATTCCACCAGACCGGTCCGCGTTCGCCCAAGCTGCGCTTGGCGATGTCGACGGCGGCCCGCGCCTCTTTCTTCTCTGCGTCAGTGTTGGCCTGTCCGACGGCGCGGCGCGCCTGCATCAGTGCCTTTACCGCAGCGCGGCGGGCGCTGCTTTCGAGCGATGGATCGGTGCACCGCCAAAGACGCCCCTTGGCCACGAAATACCGCCCATCCGGTGTATGCGGATAGTCCCGCTTCATCGCTTTGCGACGGAACAGTGGGAAGAGAGAGGGTGACGAACGACCAAAGAGCAGCACAAACCCGTCACAGTTCATCCGCCTGCTGGCGGTGCCACAGTTGGGCATAGCGTCCATCGCGCGCAAGCAATGCGTCATGGGTCCCGGTTTCGACAATCTCACCCTGTTCTAGAACGATGATCTGGTCGGCCTCGGCGATGGTGCTGAGCCGGTGCGCGATGGTCAGGACGGTGCGCCCCTGCCCTGCGGCGTTGAGCGCATCCTTGATCTCTTGCTCGGTCTCGGTGTCGAGCGCGCTGGTGGCTTCGTCCAGAAGCAGGATCGGCGGGTTTTTGAGCAGGGTGCGCGCGATGCCCACGCGCTGCTTTTCGCCACCCGAGAGTTTCAAGCCGCGTTCGCCCACGGCGGTGTCGTAGCCTTCGGGCAGTGCCATAATGAAGTCGTGGATTTGGGCCGCCTTTGCCACCGCTTCGATGTCGGCGTGGCTGGCGTTGTCACGGCCATAGGCGATGTTGTAGCGGATCGTGTCGTTGAACAGCACCGTGTCCTGCGGCACCACGCCGATGGCTGCGTGCAAGCTGTGTTGGGTGACGTCGCGCAGGTCTTGCCCATCGATACGCAAAGCCCCTGCCCCCACGTCGTAGAATCGGAAGAGAAGTCGCCCGATGGTGGATTTGCCCGACCCCGTAGAGCCGACGATGGCCACCTGTTGCCCGGGTTCGGCCACGACGGACACACCTTTGAGGATAGGACGTGCCGGGTCATAGCCGAAATGCACGTCATCCAGTTCGATGCGCCCGCCGGTCACGTTCAGAGGCTTGGCATCCGGCGCATCAACAACCTCGGCCGGTTGTTCGAGCAGGTCAAACATTTCACCCATATCGACCAGCGCCTGACGGATTTCGCGGTAGACGGTGCCCAGAAAGTTCAGTGGCATGGTGATCTGGATCATGTAGGCGTTGACCATAACAAAGTCGCCGACCGTCAGGGTCCCGTTCTGGACGCCGATGGCCGCCATAACCATGACCGCCACAAGCCCGCCGGTGATGATCACCGACTGACCGAAATTAAGGAACGCCAGCGAATAACTGGTCTTGAGCGCCGCGGCCTCATAACCTTCCATCGCTTTGTCGTAGCGGCCCGCCTCGCGTGCTTCAGCCCCAAAATACTTGACGGTTTCGAAGTTCAGGAGGCTGTCGATGGCCTTTTGATTGGCATCGGTGTCCTGGTCATTCATCACCTTGCGCAACTTCACCCGCCATTCAGTGACCGCGAAGGTGAACCAGACATAGAGCCCGATGGTGACGGCCACGGCCACCAGATACCAGATGTCGAACATGATGGTCAGCACGATGCCGATCAGTAGCAATTCGAGGATCAGGGGCCCGATCGAGAACAGCAGGAAGCGCAGGAGGAACTCGACGCCCTTGACCCCGCGTTCAATGATGCGGCTGAGCCCGCCGGTCTTGCGCGTGATGTGGTAACGCATGGACAGGCGGTGGATATGTTCAAAGGTCTCACGCGCCAGCATGCGCAGCGCGCGTTGTGCGACTTTCGCAAAGATCGCGTCGCGCAGTTGCTGAAAGCCCACGTTCAGAAGCCGCGCGCCACCATAGGCCACGGTTAGACCAATGGCACCAAGGGCAAGGTCTGACACGCCCTCGCCCGACAGCGCGTTGACCGCGTCGCGGTAAAGGACCGGGGTATAGACCGACACGATCTTGGACAAGACAAGCGCCAGCAGCGCCAGTACGACGCGCCGTTTGACCCACGGCTTGTCGTCGGGCCAGAGATAGGGCGCAACCTTGCGAACCGTGCGCAAGCCCGAGCGACGCTCGCGCTGCGCGAGGGTATCCTGGGATCTGTCGGCTGGCTGCGCTTGGTCGGCGTTTTGGGCCGAGGTGTCTGCTGGCATGACGTCCGGTCCTGACTATCAGGCCCCACTCTCTAAGGCAGTAGCGCGGGAGTTGCCAGCGCAGTGGGCCCTAGTTTGGCAGGTCAAACACCTGGCCCGGGAAAATCAGGTCCGGGTCGCGGATGCGGTCGCGGTTGGCTTCGAACACCTGAACGTAAAGCAGACCCTCGCCATAGCGATCACGGGCGATGGCCCAAAGCGTGTTGCCGGTCTGGACAATGATCTGGGTGGCCGGTGCCGCGTCCGTGTCGGCTTGGGCCAGGACCGCTGGGTCTTCGCGCCGGAAGGGCGTTTCCACGCGGCTTGTCACCTGGCCTTCGTCATCCAGTTCATCCACGCGCAGTGTGTAGGTGCCGGTATCGATCTGCGGCAACTGGCCGCGCCATTTGCCATCATCGCTGATGTCGATGTCGGCGACGGGTGTGTTATCGACGTAGACGCGTACGCTGTCGGCTTCGGACTGCGCACGGCCTGCCAGCTCAACATCACCCGCATCTGAGTAACTGATGGAATCGAGCGCGATGTTGTCGAGCGCTTCGGGCGGCGTGACGCCCAGCACTTCAACGCCCTCTGCGGTGGACCTGAGCACTGTTATCTCGGTCGAGGGGTCAGGCGCATCAGCACCGACTGTCAGATCAGGCGTTACGGCGACATCGGGTGTGGGCGCATTGTCGTCTTGTGGCTCTGCAACCTGTGCAACGCTGTTGTCCGCCGGATCAGGTGTGGCGTCGGTCAGAGCTTCGGACGATGGCAGGCGCGCAACTGTCTGATCCTGTTGGACCGGGGCCGATCCTTGTTCGCGTGCTGCGAGGTCTGTTTCGGTCGAAGTTGCCGAGGGGGTCTGGATCGGGGTGAGCGTATCCTGCGCTTGCGGCAAGGCCGGACCGGACGGCGCGTCATCCTCGTCAGGCTGTAATGGCGCGTCTAAGGGCTGTGGAACAGCCGCAGCCAGCGTATCAGGCGCAGGGTCTTCCGCTACCACTTCGGCCGTCGCGTCGGCCACCGCATCCGGTGCCTCTGTCGTAGGCGCGACCGGATCGGCGGGCGTCTGAGGGGCAAGGATCACTTCATCGACGGATGCGATTTCTTCGGACCCGATGCGTTGAACAACGGTCAGAGCCTGCGCCTTGGCACTGCGCGGCAGAAGCGTGATTGCGGCAAAGCTTCCGCTGTCATCCGTCATGGTCTGCGCGCGCTCGGTTCCTTCAAGCAAGACCGACACTTTGCTGCCCGGCGCGGCGCGGCCTGCGATAATGGTCAAGCCGTCGTCTTCTACCCGCACCTCGTCAATGGACGGCGGATCAAGCGGGGCGTCGGCTTCGACCCCGGGCGCTGGCTGCGGTTCAGGTTGAACGACTGCGAGGGCGGGTTCTTCTAACGCTGGAAGCTGTCCCGAAGGAGCAAGAGGCCTGGTCTGATTGGCATTGATGTAAAGGCCCGCCCCGATCGCCACGGCAATCACAAGTATGCCAGCGCCTGCCAAGGCACTGTTGGACCCTGCGAATGCTGCCCACTTTGACATGTTGACCCTTTCCACCGCACCGGTTTGCCCGGTCTCGTTGCGCTTGCATAACAGTCAGCGCTATAGCGGTCAAAATAACGGCGTCACAAGGGCATCACTTTCGCGCGCCCGTTACAGGAGCACGACATGTCCTCATTTTCTGTTTGCGTCTATTGCGGCTCGCGGCCTGGCAAGTCGGTCAGATACACGGCAGAGGCCGAGGCTTTGGGGCGCGGGATTGCCACAAGAGGCTGGCGGCTGGTCTATGGCGCGGGTGATGTCGGGCTGATGGGATCGGTTGCGCGGGCCGCTCAAGCAGGTGGGGCGGACACGTTTGGTGTGATCCCCCGTCACCTGGTGGATTGGGAGGTCGGCAAGACCGATCTCACCCGCTACGTGGTGACCGAAACCATGCACGAGCGCAAAAAGGTGATGTTCATGAACAGCGACGCAGTTGTTGTGATGCCAGGCGGTGCCGGATCGCTGGACGAATTGTTCGAAGTGCTGACATGGCGGCAACTGGGCCTGCACGAAAAGCCGGTCGTCCTGATGAATGTGGAAGGGTATTGGAACCCGCTGGTGGGCTTGCTGGATCATGTCGTCGCAAGCGGGTTCGCCGACGCCAGCCTGTTGGACTACTTCGAGACAGTGGCGGATGCAGATGCGGCGTTAGCCGCCCTGGCCTAGCGCACAGGCTTCTACGCCGCCGAAATCTCGACCACGGTGAGTTCTGGCACCACGTTGAAACGCGCAGGCACCACGGCACAGCCGATCCCACCCGACACGATCAGGTGCCGCGCTTCCGACGTGTAGTGCCCCCAATTGAATTGTTCATCCGACGACGCGGCGATGAAAGGAGACCAGGTGCCAATCTGGACCTGACCGCCATGGGTGTGCCCGGACAATGTGAGGAAAACGCGATCCGGGACCTCGGGCCAAATATCCGGCTCATGCGCAAGCAGGATGCAGGGCGCGTCATCCGTAACATCGGCCAAGGCGGCATCCAGGTCATCAAATCCCTTGCCCTCGGGATTGGCATCAAACGGCCGCTGATCGCCAAGCCCTACGAGCCAGAACGCATCGGCCCCGTCGCGCAGGCGCACGGCCTGGTTGTCGAGCAGCGGGATGCCATGCTCGGCAAGCGCCCGCGCCGCTTCGGGGGGGTCCCGTTCCTGCGCCGCGGCTCTGTCTTGCCACCAATCGTGATTGCCCAACACCGCGTAGCTGCCCAGCGGAGAAGTAAACGTCGAAAGCCGCTCAACAATGTCGGATTTGGTCATACGCCCAACGGTCAGCGGATGCGCCGCCTGATAATCGCCCAGATGCACAGCCAGATCGGGTTTCAGGGCATTTGCACGCGCCACGATCCGCGACACGCGCGACAACGGGATATGAGGTGCCCCAGCGTGCAAGTCGCTGATGATCACGATGCGCAACGGTTTGCGGCCAGCCCAAGACGGGTCACGTACCGCCCAATGCACCACACGCAGCCGCCACGCGGGCTCAATCCACCAGGAGTAAACGAAGAAGGCCAGCAGCAGCGCCGCCAGCCCCCCTACGAGTGTCATGAGCATCAGCTTATCGCATCACATGCGCGAGGCAACATTTTCCCAGTTGACCAGATTGTCCAGGAAGTTGGTCAGATAGGCCGGACGCTTGTTGCGGAAGTCGATGTAATAGGAGTGTTCCCACACATCACAGCCCAGCAACGCCGTCTGACCAAAGCAGAGTGGGTTCACCCCGTTTTCTGTTTTGGTCACTTTCAGGCTGCCGTCCTTGTCCTTGACCAGCCAGGCCCAGCCTGAACCGAACTGACCCGCACCTGCCGCGGAAAATTCATCCTTGAAAGCGTCAACCGATCCAAAGCCCTCGGTCAGGGCCTTTTCCAACTCGCCCGGCATTGCGCTGTCGCCCGGCCCCATCATTTCCCAGAACTGGTTGTGGTTCCACAACTGGCTGATGTTGTTGAAGATACCCGATTGCGCCACGGCATTTGCGTCGTAGGTGCCGACAATGATCTCTTCAAGCGATTTGCCCGCCCATTCGGTGCCTTCGATGGCTTTGTTGCCATTAGTGACATAAGCGTTGTGATGCAGGTCGTGGTGATATTCCAGCGTTTCCTTGGACATCCCGTTGGATGCCAGCGCATCGTGGGCGTAAGGAAGGTCAGGAAGTTCAAAAGCCATGGTGGCCCCCTTTCAAGTATTGCAAGGCTGTGCCTGACAGATTGTGCGCAGGCGGGCAAGATCAAGGCTCTTTTGGTGGAATCGGCCTACTGCTCGAACTGGCCGGGCTGACACAGCCCCTTGCCATTGATGGAGTTCAATACGCCGCGTATCGAGCCGGTGACCGTGACTTGGGTGCGGCTCTCGTTCAGGACTGCGCGATATCCGATGGTGGCCGGACGCGGACGTGCGGGAATATTGCTGACCCGCCAGCTCATCACATATTTGCCGTCAGGGCGCTGACGCACACGCATCGGGATCGGTGCGCCCTTGGTGTCGCGGATAAACAGGTCGAATACCTGCGGGTTCCCATTTTCTGGGAAGCGGAAGACGATCACAGGCGACATGAAACCGTCCCCTGTGTCGCGCACATTGCAAATCAAGTCGAGCGCGGACACAGGCGCTGCGAAACCAAGCGCCAAGGCGCACATCAATATCATACGTTTCATGGACTTCCCCTTGTTACCTTGACGCTAATGCGCGACATCCGCCTCAATCACAACGGGAGAAGCTTGACTTCCTAGAAAAACCCAACGGTGCTGTTTTTTTGCGACGCAACCGTCAGAAGGTCGAAAACGTATTGCGCCTGTGACCTAAAGCAGATGATCCGGAACCTATCAGCATCGTGGAGCCAGAAGGCCGCAGGCACTTGCGCAAGCCGGGTTCGACGAAACATGCCCGCAGTGAATGCGTCTGGCGCCAGATCGACCGGCGCCAGCTTCGCCAGAACCTCGTGGGCATGGGCGCCAGAAAGGTCAACCACAGCCCTTGCATCCGACACATCGACGCACAGGCTATGAAGGGTACCCAAGGTGGTGCGCATCTTGTCCAGGTTCGGCGCCACAGTGTCATAGGGGCAAAGCACCAGCAATTCGTCAGGCGACATCCAGCAGATGCCCCGGTTCTCGACGCAGTTGGCATGGCCCTGCGCCGGCATATCGACAGCAGCAACGCCAGTGGCAGCATTCTTGACCTTGGGGTCACCCAGGTCGCCGCGAAGGGTGATCATGCCTTGCAGCGGCACTTCGGCGACTGTTGCGATCCCATCGGACCAGGTGGCCCCGCGCAGGGCGCTGACAGCTTTAGACATTCTGCTTCTCCCCGTCAGGATCATAGAAGACCGGACTGACGATCTTGGCCTTGTAAACCGTACCATCGGTGCCCGGAAACTCGATCACTTCGCCCAGCCGGTCCGGCCCGCGCAACACAAGGCCCATAGCTATGCCCTTGTTCAGGTTGGGAGAATAATAGGATGACGTAACCCGCCCCTGCATGTTGCGCTGGCCGTTTTCGTTGGTGCCCTCGGCCACCGCATATGCACCGTCGGGCAAGACCGATCCGTCGAGCGTCTCCAGCCCCACGAGCTGCCAGCGGGTCGGGTCGGTCATGTGCGTGCGCTGCTGCGCGCGCTTGCCGAGGTAGTCTTCTTTCTTCTTGGACAGCGCCCAATGCAAGCCAAGGTCCTGTGGAATGACGGTACCGTCGGTCTCATCCCCAATCATAATAAAGCCTTTTTCAGCACGCAGGATATGCAACGCTTCGGTGCCGTAGGGCATAACGCCCAGCGCATCGCCAACGCTCATCAGCGCATCCCAGAACGCCTGACCCTCGGACGCCTTTACCGCGATTTCATAGCTGAGCTCACCTGAGAACGAGATGCGATAGGCGCGCACGTCAAACCCGCCAAGCGTTCCGTCGGCCCATTCCATAAAGCCAAGCGCTTCAGCCGATATGTCCATGCCACCCAAGGCTTCCAGCGCCAGGCGCGCGTTGGGGCCAACCACGGCGATCTGGGCAAATTGCTCGGTCACGTTGGCGACATAGACCTGCATGTCCCACCATTCGGTTTGTAGCCATTCTTCCATGTGGCCGTGGATACGCTCGGCGCCGCCGGTGGTGGTGTGGCATAGGAAGGTATCGTCATTGATCCGGGCCACCACGCCGTCGTCGATCAGGAACCCGTTTTCGCTGCACATCAGGCCATAGCGGCATTTGCCGGGTTTCAGCGTGCTCATCATGTTGGTGTAAAGCATGTCGAGAAAGCGCCCGGCGTCCGGTCCCTTGACGATCAGCTTGCCAAGGGTCGATGCATCTAGCAGGCCCAGGTTGTCGCGCACGTTTTTTGTCTCGCGCATCACCGCGTCCCGCACGCTCTCACCATTCCGGACATAGGCGTAGGGACGGCGCCAGTGACCGACAGGCTCCCAGTCGGCTCCGTTGGTATCGTGCCAATCGTGCAAGGGGGTGCGGCGGATCGGCTGGAAGACCTTGCCGCGCGCCTCACCCGCAATCGCACCCATCGAGATCGGCGTATAGGGCGGACGGAACGTGGTCGTTCCTGTCTGTGGAATGGGTTGATTTAGCGCATCAGAAAGGATCGCGAGACCGTTGATATTGCTCAGCTTCCCTTGATCGGTCGCCATGCCCAACGTGGTGTAGCGTTTGGCGTGTTCAACACTTTCGAACCCCTCCTGCGCGGCAAGTTGCACATCGGAGACTTTGACATCGTTCTGATAGTCCAGCCATGCTTTGCCGCGCAGGGCTGCGCCGGCGCCTTGCGGCATCAACCAGACCGGGGCCATCGGGGCCTCTTCAACACTGCTTGCGTCAGGAGCGGCGCTTTTCTTTGGTTTGTGCCCGGTTGCCCTGGCTGCGGCATGTCCCATGGCATGGGCGTCGCCCACCAGTTCGGCAAGTCCTAAATGTCCGTTTGCCGCGCCGGCCGGACTGACAAAGGCGGTGCCATCCGCCCCCAGCGGCGCTTTGTCCACATCCGGACGGAACATGGCGAAATCAGTGTCCCAGAGCAGCTTGCCACCACAATGTGACCACAGATGTACCACAGGGGACCAGCCCCCCGACATGGCGACGACGTCGCAGGCGATCTCCTCCAGTACCGTGCCCTCACCCGCCTGCGAACAGATCGCGACGCCAGTGACGCGCTTGCCGCCTAACACCTTGGACACGCCGTGGCCCATCATCACTCTGATACCCGCTTCCTTTGCCTCGGCGACCAACGGGCTGTCCAGGGGCAAAACACGCGCGTCCAGAATGGCCGGAACCTCAAGCCCCGCGGCTTTCAAAGCGCTTGCAGTGCGGTAAGCATCGTCGTTGTTGGTGACAATCACGGTACGATCACCAGGGCTGACACCATAGTTCACAACATAGTCGCGAACAGCAGAGGCCAGCATCACGCCGGGGATGTCATTGCCTGCAAAGGACAACGGGCGTTCAATTGCGCCGGTCGCAGTGATCACATGCCCGGCCCGGATGCGCCACAGCCGATGGCGCGGGCCATCCGCCTCGGGGGTATGGTCCGTTAAGCGTTCGTAGCCAAGAACATAGCCATGGTCATAAACCCCGGCCCCCATGGTCCGAACACGCATCGTGACGTTGTCCATGTCAGACAATTCTGACACCAATTCCTCCACGACGTTATCCACAGGGATGCCACTAACTTCACCGCCATCGACATGCGCGCGACCGCCCCAATGCGCGGTTTGTTCGAGGACAAGCACACGCGCCCCCGACATCGCGGCGGACTTTGCGGCCGTAAGACCAGCAAGACCACCGCCGACGACCAGCACGTCGCAAAACGCATGGAAATGCTCGTATGTATCACGATCCCGGCCCTTTGGGGCCTGACCCAAACCGGCGGCCTGACGGATGAAGGGCTCGTAGACATGCTTCCACAGGGCGCGGGGATGGATGAACATCTTGTAGTAGAACCCAGCGGGCATGAATCGCGACAATTTGGCGTTAATCGCGCCGATGTCGAAGTCGAGGCTGGGCCAGTGGTTTTGCGATGTCGCCAGCAATCCCTCAAAGAGTTCGGTTGTAGTGGCCCGCTGGTTCGGTTCAAACGTGTCTTCAAGGCCGAGATTGACCAAGGCGTTCGGTTCTTCGGGTCCCACAGCCACTATGCCGCGCGGGCGGTGGTACTTGAACGACCGCCCCACCAGCATCTGGTCGTTGGCCAGCAAAGCAGAGGCCAGCGTGTCCCCTTTGAACCCGCGCATCTGCTTGCCGTTGAAGGTGAAGCGTATAGCCTTGTCTTTGTCGAGAAGGCGGCCGCCTGTGGCGAGACGTGTGCTCATGTTCGGGCCTCGGCGCGCGCGAAGGCGTCGGAGCCTCCGGCGGGGATTTTCTTGAAACAGAGAAGGATCATGCGCGTTCTCTCCACGTCCAGCCGGGGCGTTTTTCGGAGATGGTGTCCAGGATCTCTTGAGGCGGTTCGGTCACTTGGGCCGCGTATGTGCCGAAGACTTCGAGGGTGGTGGTGCAGCGGGCAGCATGAAACCACTTGCCGCAACCATAGGCATGGCGCCAGCGTTCGAAATGCACGCCTTTGGGATTTTCGCGCATGAACAGGTACGTCTCAAAGTCTTCGTCCGAGGAGCCGGGGCCAAAGCGCTTCAGGTGGGCCTCGCCCCCTGCCTGGAATTCGGTTTCTTCGCCGGTCACGCCGCAAATGGGACAGGTCAGGATCAGCATGGGCGCGCTCCGGTCTGAGAGGTGGACATGCAAAAGGCGGACGTCCAAGGACGCCCGCCTGATGCGGTCCGTGAGGGGAGGAATGGGTTGTCGTTATTCCGTCGGCACTGCCGTGCCCGTTGTGCCGGTCGCGTCCGTCGCGGCGGGCGCGATGGCATCTTGGGTAGGTCCGCCCTCACCGCCACCGGATCCGATGGATCCCAGCAGGGCAAGCAGCGCGACAACCGCCACGATGACCGCGAATGAGATAAGCAGCCCGCGACCGGACACGCCGTCGCCACGATGGATATTCGGGTTTGGATAGTCTGACATGGGTAAACCTCCGTTTGATGTGGCTTCATGTCAGCGTGTTGTGGTCTGATCGCAATTGGTGGGCCAGTGTTGCGCCAAAACGGGCTGCGGCCAGCCGGTTTGCGACCTTGTGAACGGCTGCGTCCCGCCGGTATTGCGATTTCGCGTGACGCGGTGGGCTGAATTGTGCCACTGTCAACCAAAGTTGACAGGAGGACATCATGGACCACACAACCGGCGCCATCCTGGTCTTTGGCGCAATCGCCGTGGGCGCGATCATCATGTTCGTGCTGGAACAGCGGGCCGCGGCCCGACGCCTGAAAGAACGCGGCGGGCGCGAGATTGACGTGGCCAGCCTGATCGCTTTTGGCAGCGCGGCTGGTGAAGGGGAAAAGACCCACAAGTAGGCTTGCGCGCATGGGCGCGCGGATTAAGCTCATTGCATGGACAGCTTCTGGATTTTGATCGGCATCTGCGGGTTGGGTGTTCTGAGCACTGTGTGGGTGCTGTGGCACGCCAGAAAAAGGTTGAATCTCTCGAAGCGTGCCGTTGACGACACCGACTTGCCAAACGGTTCTGGCGGAGAATGAGCTGATGCGCACCATCAATGCGCGACCCCTGCCGCCACGCTTTCATCGATAAACCGGCCCTCGCGGAAGCGGTTCAATCCAAACTCATCCGTCAGCGGTGAACGGCCTTTCGCCATCAGTTCCGCCATCGCCCAGCCCGAGCCCGGGATCGCCTTGAACCCGCCGGTGCCCCAACCGCAATTGATGAACACGCCGTCCACAGGTGTTTTCGACAGGATGGGCGAGCGATCGCCCGTCACGTCCACAATCCCACCCCATTGGCGCAGCATCTTGAGCCGCGAAATCATCGGGAACGTCTCGACCAGCGCACGCACCGTTTCCTCGATATGGTGGAACGACCCGCGCTGGGTGTAGTTGTTGTAGCCATCCGTGCCGCCGCCGATCACCATTTCGCCCTTGTCAGACTGGCTCATGTAGCCGTGGACGGTGTTGGCCATGACCACCACGTCCATGCAGGGCTTGATCGGCTCGGACACCAGCGCCTGCAGCGCCACGGATTCGATGGGAAGACGGAACCCCGCCATGTCGGCAAGGTGGCCAGAATGGCCCGCCACCACGATGCCAAGTTTGTTACAGTCGATGGCCCCCTTGGACGTGTCGACGCCGACCACCTTGTTGCCCGCGCGGCGTATACCGGTCACTTCGCATTTCTGGATCACGTCCATCCCCATATCGGAACAGGCGCGCGCGTAGCCCCAAGCCACTGCATCGTGGCGTGCGGTGCCGCCCCGGGCCTGCCAAAGCCCACCCATGACCGGATAGCGCGGACCGTCCAGGTGAATGATCGGCACCAGTTCCTTGACCTTTTCGGGGCCGATGAATTCGGTCTTTACGCCCTGAAGGGCGTTGGCGTGCGCCGTGCGCTGGTAACCACGCACTTCGTGATGGGTCTGGGCGAGCATGATCACCCCACGGGGGCTGAACATGACGTTGTAGTTCAGGTCCTGGCTCATCGTCTCATAAAGACTGCGCGCCTTTTCGTAGATCGCCGCCGAAGGGTCCTGAAGGTAGTTTGACCGGATGATAGTCGTGTTCCGCCCCGTGTTGCCGCCACCCAGCCAGCCTTTTTCCAGGATCGCTACATTGGTTATCCCGAAGTTCTTGCCCAGATAGTACGCCGTCGCCAGCCCGTGCCCGCCAGCCCCGACGATGATCACTTCATAGGTTTTCTTCGGCTCAGGCGCCCGCCACGCACGCTCCCATCCGGTGTGATACCGGACGGCCTCTCTGGCGATCGCGAAGGCGGAATATCGTTTCATGGGCATCTGTCCCGGGCGGTGGAATCGCAACGTGATTTCTGACGTTTTAATCGCCCCTGGCTCTGTGAAAAGGGGCCGCACCCGCGTCGCTTTTTGACGGATTTGCGACACCTGACCCGCCACTATGACATAACGGTTCGATCAAGCCCCCTTTTGCGTGGTGCGCACAGGGGTTACATGACGTCAAAGACTGGATGTGGACGCATGGTATTCTGGATTGTCACGGCCTTTATCACGTTTGCGGTGCTGGCGACGCTTGCGCGCGCAATGCTGCGCGGGACGGTTGGGGATCGCCCGCCTGCGGCGTATGATCTGGATGTCTACCGCGACCAATTGCGCGAAGTGGACCGCGATCTGGCGCGCGGCGTCGTGTCCGAGGCCGATGCCGAACGTGTCCGCACAGAAGTGTCGCGCCGCATTCTGGCCGCCGATGCCGCTTTGCAGTCCCAAACGCAGCAAACGCAACGCTCGGGTGGGTTTGTCACCTTGGGGCTGACCGTTGGCGCGGTCGTCGTGGGCGCTTATGCGATCTACATGCAGCTGGGTGCACCTGGATACGGTGACCTTGCACTTGCGGACCGGATCGAGGCGGCGCAAATCCTGCGCGAAGAGCGGCCCAGTCAAGCGACTGCCGAAGCAAGCATCGCCGACATCGCACGGCCAGAAGCAGTCGAACCTGATTACGTCGCCCTCGTCGAACGCTTACGGCAGGCCGTCACCACACGCCCCAATGACATTCAGGGGCACGAATTGCTTAGCCGGGCCGAAGGGCGTCTTGGGAACTATGGCGCTGCACACATAGCCAAGGCACAGGCCATCGCGCTTAAGGGCGACGCAGCCACGGCGACGGATTTCTCGGAATATGCCGATCTGATGATCCTAGCGGCAGGCGGCTATGTGTCGCCCGAAGCCGAAGCCGTGCTGGAACGCACATTGTCCATGGACGCCACTGACGGACCGGCGCGGTACTACTACGGCCTGCTGATGACGCAGACGGGCCGACCGGACACTGCCTTGCGCATATGGGATCAGCTGTTGCGCGAGGGACCTGCTGATGCGCCGTGGATTGACCTCGTCGCGGTGCAGATCGAGGAGATCGCCATCCGGGCAGGCGTCAACTATGCCATGCCAGCTATCGGGACAGGGCGCGGCCCGTCGGCCGATCAAATCGACGCCGCGCAGGACTTGAGCCCCGCGGAACGGATGGAGATGATCCAAGGCATGGTCACCGGCCTGTCGAACCGTCTCGCGACCGAAGGCGGACCGGTCGAGGATTGGGCGCAACTGATCTCCGCGCTTGGCGTTCTGGGTCAGATGGATCAGGCGCGGGCCATTCTGATCAATGCGCGCGAGGTGTTCGGAGATGATCCGCGCGCCGCGGATATTTTGAGCCGCACGGCGGATCGTGTCGGTCTCGAATGATCACTGACGATATCGACGCTTTTCTGGCCGCCCTGCCCCCGATGCAGGCGCTGATAGGCCTTGATCTGGGCGACAAGACAATTGGAGTGGCGGTGTCAGATACGTTCTTGTCCGTTGCAACCCCGCTGGAAACGATACGCCGCAAGAAATTTGGCCTGGATGCCGCACAGCTCCAGTCCATTCTGGCCGACCGGAATGTCGGTGGTGTCGTGCTTGGCCTGCCGCGCAACATGGATGGGACCGAAGGACCGCGCTGTCAGTCCACGCGCGCCTTTGCCCGCAACTTTGCACGGCTATGGGACGGCCCAATCACCTTCTGGGACGAACGGCTGAGCACGGTTGCTGCCGAAAAAGCACTGCTTGAGGCGGATACGACGCGCAAACGTCGCGCAGAGGTCATTGATCATGTGGCGGCAAGTTATATCCTTCAGGGGCTGCTGGACCGATTGGCAGTGATGAAGAGGCAGGCATGACCGACGTTCCCCGTTCCCTTGTGTGGAAGCGAAACGAGATTGAAAGCCCCTGCGTGCAGGTCTGCGTGATCCATCCCGAGACGCGGCTTTGCACGGGCTGTGCCCGGTCGATTGATGAGATCGGTGGTTGGAGCCGGATGAGCCCTGAGGAACGGCGCGAGATCATGGCCGACCTGCCAAACCGCGAGGCGGCGCCAAAAGGCCGGCGTGGCGGGCGCGCTGCACGTCTAAAGCGCTGACGCGCGCGCTGGCATCAAGGGCCACTTAACCAGTCTGCCGGGTCAGTAAATTCGGGTCGGAAAAATGCGATCATCCGCCCGTCAGCGGCGGGTCCATGCCACGGCGCTGTGCCGTGCAGCGCAAAGCGATGGATCAGAAACGACCCCCCTGGACGCGCGTGCAACGGGACCGCTGCGCACGTCTCGAACACATGTTTTCGGGCCGTGTGGTACGCGTCTGTTACGTCCACGTCGCGCGGGTCTGCACACCCGATCGCGTCGGTCAGTGCATTCTGCATGATGCGGTGGCTGCCTTTCCACACCACCGTGGGCGCGGCGACGACGGCGTTGAGCGGCAGACCCAAAATATAGGCGTGAAACTCTCTCGCATATCTTCGCCGGGTTGGTCCCTCGGGCAGCAGCCCATCCACATGCGCCGCCATCCGGTTCACGCGATACCGATGATTGGCCTCGCTTTGGCCCGGATCGCGCTGCGGATAGCCAGGGTAAACAACAGACAGTTGAGCGGGATGCTGTGGTAAAGTCGGCACCTGCCCAACCCAGGGTCCACCCAGCGCCACACCGCCCACCGATCCGTCCGGCGCGTTTGGCAGCGCATCGACCCCGACAAACCAGGTTTGGCCATGGCGCAGGTTGCGCGCTTTTGTCTCGGGATCATCTGTGATCTTTTCAGCCACGCGGTGCGCAGCCGTTGCCCAGCGGGCTGTTCGCGGATCGTGATCAAAGACCACAAACCCATCGTTGTCCATCATCCGAACACGGCCCGGCGCAGCATGTTGAGCGCCACCAGCACCAGAAACACCGCGAACACCCGTTTAAGAGGCGCAGGGTCCATCGCATGAGCCAGCCGAACCCCCCAAGGTGCCGTAACCAATGTCATCGCAATGATGATCGCAAAGGCCACAAGGTTCACCGCGCCGATTGTGAGCGGCGGCACAGGGCCCTCCAGCGCGACGAAAAGAAAACCGATGACCGAGGGCACCGCAATCAGGACGCCAAAACCTGCGGCGGTCGCGACCGCACGGTGAATGGGTACTGAAAACAGGCTCATCATCGGCACGCCAAAGCTGCCACCGCCAATCCCCATCAGCACTGACAGAAACCCCATAGCGGGCGACAATGCGGCCCGGGCCGCTCCGGCAGGCATCGCTGCCCCCAAACGCCAACTGGGTCGACCAAGGCCCATGTAAAGGCCCACAATCAGCGCAAGGATGCCAAAGATCGCTTGCAAGGTCGTGGTGCGCAACTGCGCTACCAGCAACATACCCAGCACCGCACCGATCACGATACCTGGTGCCCAACTGCGCAGGATGTCCCAGTCGACCGCGCCCTTTTTGTTATGGCTCATTACCGACCGCACCGAGGTCACGATGATTGTGGCAAGCGACGTGGCCAGACACATCTGCATCAGGTCCGGGCCAACATATCCAAGGGTTTGAAACGCATAGAAAAACGCAGGTACCAGCACAATGCCGCCGCCGACGCCCAAAAGGCCTGCAAGCACGCCGGCAAAGGCGCCGATCACTGCCAGAATGACCATCATCTGGATCAGAAGGATCGTGTCCGGCATTACAAGCTCCGCAAGTCAGGTTGCGCGGTGCTACACCGCTTTGGCGTCGGGAACCAGAGCGGTGACCCAGTGCAGCGCCGCCTCGACCAGTTCGGGGCCAGCACCGTCGCGGGTCGCGCCCTCGCTCAGCATGCGGCGCCAGCCGCGCGCCCCGGGGCGTCCGGCAAAAAGAGCCAGCATATGCCGCGTGATCTGGTGCAACCGGCCTCCTTGGGCCAGATGTGTTTCGATGTAAGGCAGCATGGCGCGCACGGCGTCTTCGGCAGTCGTATCCTGACCCGCACCAAAAATACGCCGGTCCGCCTGCGCCAGAATATCAGCAGGCTGATGATAGGCCGCCCGCCCAATCATCACCCCGTCAAGGCCGCTGTCCAACAGCGCTTCTGCCTGCGCCAGCGAGGTCACGCCACCATTGATCGAGATGTGCAGGTTGGGGAAAAACTCTTTCATACGTTGCACAAGCGGATAATCAAGCGGTGGGATATCCCGGTTCTCCTTGGGTGATAGCCCTTTAAGCCAAGCTTTGCGCGCATGGATTGTCACACGCTCGCATCCGGCCGCCACGATGCGCGCCAGGAACTCGGGCAAGACCTCCTCCGGCTCTTGGTCATCGATCCCGATCCGGCATTTGACAGTGACCGGCACCGCAACAGCATCGCACATCGCTTTGACACAGTCCGCCACTGTCGCCGGGTCGCGCATCAGCACTGCCCCAAACGTCCCTGATTGGACCCGGTCCGACGGGCAGCCACAGTTCAGGTTAATCTCGTCATAGCCCGCCAAAGCACCAAGCGCTGCTGCGCGTGCCAGTTCGGTCGGGTTCGACCCGCCAAGCTGCAATGCAACCAGATGCTCTGCAGGATCGTGATCCAACAGATGAAGCGCCCCACCGCGCACCAGCGCCGGAGCGGTCACCATTTCCGTGTACAACAAGGCCTGGCCCGTCAATTGCCGATGCAGATAGCGACAATGCCGATCTGTCCAATCCATCATCGGGGCCACGCTCAGACGTGCAGCCCTTGAAACACTGGCATCTACCTCATTTTGCTGGGGAAATTCTTTTTCTAGATGTCGTCTGTTATCAGACATTTCCAGCACTTTCTTGCACATTTGACGCTTGCTCCCCCTACTTGGGGGACACACTTTCGGCTTGGGGGACAACCACGAACCACCCACACCGGAAGGGCTATTTATTATGGCATCTATCGAAGAACGTAAATGTGCAGACGGATCAACGGCGTACAAGGCTGAAATCGTCATCCGTGTGGATGGCAAGCGTAGGAAAAAATCAGCAACCTTCGATCGGGCTATCACTGCCAGAGCATGGGCGGCCAAGATGGAACGTCAGCTCAAGTCGAACGACATTGAGGCCTTCCAAAAGCGCGAACCAGAAAAGACGATTGGAGATCTCATCCAACTCTACCTTGATGACATCGCTGGAAGCGATATCGGCAAGACCAAGCGGCAAGTCCTTTGCGCGATCAAACGAGAGTATGACATCAGCGATACTGGTGCGGAGAAGATGACGTCTTATGATGTCACCCGTTTTGCTCGCCAGGTCGCGCAAGGCCGCGCCCCCTCTACAGTAATGAACTACCTGCAACATCTCTACGCAGTTGTCCGCTCTGCCAAAGCGGGATTTGGGATTGAAGCTAACAAATCAGCGATGAGTAAGGGGATAGAGTTCTGCGTGAAAGAGGGTAGTCTGAAGAGCGCGACAGCCCCCCAAGGTCGAGGAGACTGATCGTCTCATGGAATACTTCATCGACCAGTCAGCAACAGATCCCAGAATGATCCTGATTCACCTTATCATCACCTACGCAATGTTCTCCGCACGTCGGCAAGCCGAGGTTTGCCGCATCACCTGGCAAGATTTTGATGATCGCACGAACCGCCAAATGGTGCGCAACATGAAGAACCCTAGCAAGAAGAAGGGGCGAGATGTCCGGTGCGAAGTTACAACCGAAGCACGCCGTGTTTTGGAAATCATGCCTAAGTCACGCTCGGGGAACAGCGAAATCATCTTTCCGTTCAACGCTGACACGGTGGGTCGACGGTTCACTGACGCTTGCAAGACCTTGGGTATCGAAGACCTACACTTCCACAACCTCCGCCACGAGGCCGCACACCGCCTCTTCGAGCTCGGGCGGACAATCCCTCAGGTCGCGTCCATCACTGGCCATCGGTCATGGAAGAGCCTTGCACGGTATACGCACATGGAAAACTCAGAATACGGCCTCGATAAATGCGCAGACTGGTCCTGGTGGGAGCGCGTGGAAAATATTTCTAAAGTCGAAACTTGACTGCATCCGAAATCTGTCTCATGTCAGACAAATGATGCAACAGAGCGTGATCATATCCATCAATTCCTGACCCGCCATCCGCGTGTTTCAGAAAGGATATGTCATGCTCTGTTCCCCCTTCAAAGCCCTCCATCTTTTACGCCTTGTCCGCAGCCAATTTAATGGTTCTGGCCGCGGACATAATCGAAGTCGTCGCTGGCCTTTGCGCGACGCTGGTTGGTGGCTGACATGGATCAAGAACTTTTTCAGCTTCTGCAGATCGATGGCGACGCTCGCGATTTCGACCACGTCGTGATTGGGGAGCGCTTGAAGAGACATGCAGGGAAGCTGCGCGTCTACGATGACTATCGCCTCCTACCCTATCATGTCACGAAAAGGTGCGAGCGTCGCGCTGCCGAGTTAGTGCGTCGCCGATTGAAGCGCGCGGGCATGGTCCATCTCGACGAAAAGGCCTTCGAGAAGATCAAGGATCTCATTGGTGGCGTGCCGCTTGTTGGCCGGCTAAGCGAGCACCAAGCGGACGAAGCTGCATCAAAAATCCATGAGGAGTTTCCGTGGCTCGCTGCCGCCACGGAGAACGTGTGGCACTCGATGCGGAGAACCGCCGCGCGCGGTGAGCCTGTTAAACTAGGGCCACTGTTACTCGCGGGCCCAGCTGGACTTGGTAAAACGGCTTGGTCGCATTTTGTCCCCGAAGCAATTCAGACACCCATTGTCGATGTGGACGCCAGTAGCGGGGCCGGCCAATTTGCGCTTGTCGGACTTGAGCGTGGCTGGAGCAGCGCCGAGGCGGGTCGAGTCGTGCGAGCGCTTGTGCAGCATCAAATCGGAAACCCGCTCGTTTTCGTCGATGAACTCGACAAATCCAAGGAGCTGCGCTCCAAACGGGGGCGCGACGTATCCTTCACCGACGCCCTTCTACCGCTCCTCGAGCCGCAATCCGCGCGGCGATGGACGTGTCCTTACTACTCGATGATTCTCGATCTGACGCGCATCTCGTGGATCTTTGCCGCGAACGATCTCGACTTGGTTCCGGAAGTGCTCCGGTCCAGGATTGAGATGATCAGGCTCGAAGCGCCGTCTTTCAAGCTGATCGCGTGGTTTTTGGAGCGGGAGGCGGTTCGTGCCGGACCGTCGGATGCGGCAACGGAAGCCGCCCTCGCGGCGCTTGAGGTCGGCCACGCCCGGCTGTGCCGCCCTCTCGGCCTTCGGGACGCGAAACGGATCGTCCGCTGAGCCGAAGCGCTCGAAGTCATGCCGTTCATGCACTGATGAACCGGGAGGAGTACGAGTAATACTGGCGCCAACGGATGCGCTCGGACGTGCCGTTCGAGCTTGGGCGGATCGAGTACGACAAACGCATCTCTGACTTGCGCTGGATCCTCAGATCGGAGGACATTCCTGGCCGCGACAAGCTACTTCAGGTTCCGATCGGATGGATCGGACTGCTTGGGGAGGCGGTCGAGTTTGTGGTTGGTTACAACCGCTTTGTCAATGGCGTTGAACTTACTCAAGTCCGAGAAAGCATGGGGTATCTCGACATCCGACTGCGCGAGGGCGCTCTCTATCTGATCTAGAGCGACATTACGATCTGGATCGCGGAGCAGAGTTTGCGGCGCTGTGTCCTGACCGGCGCACCCGGGATCATGAGTGACATCGGGGGCTGGCGTCGGCCCCTCTCAGACCGCGCTCTACGCCTAATGCGTGATTTAAGCCCGCTTAAGCGAGGCAGGCGCTCTACCCGCGGGGCGCGAGGATCACATGGGAAAGCCTCGACGTCGATGTCACGAGCTATGTCTGGACTGCCACTACAACGGTCGCCCGGTCGACCCAGACCGGCTACCTTGCGAACTCATCCCCTATCTCGAGAAGAACGACGAGATGATCGGGCGGCAGCGGCCAGTTCTAAATGACGGCCGCACTGGCTGGTATCCATCCGACGTCGTGGACGTTATTCCGCGTCAGTAACCATCACCGGAAGACATCATTTCCGCACATTAGTACTGTGAAGCTGCATCGAGCTATTCATTGCTCGAGCGTGCGTCCGCTTAAGGCCACAACATATACTACTACGTCGCCTGTGCTCGATTTGGACAAAATCGTTCCGAAGCGCCTCACATAACTCTAGGTGCTTTTTTGCGGTGCGATCGTATTAACGAGTGCTTTTTAAACCTCCGCCCGCCTTATTTCTTCGTTTACGATCTCCAGGATTTGCGACATCGCAGAGATGTGGAGATCGACATTGAGCTGTAGATGAACGAAGTCCGGATTACCATTCGATGCCTTGCCGACCCGGTATGGTTCCGCGGAACGGGCATCAGACCTCTTACGAAGGGTCACTGCGTCGGGATCTATGTCATTCGGATGCACGGCGAACAAATCTGCCAAAGCCAGAAGCTTGTCCGGCGGCCGGGTGCGACCTGAATGATATCTGTTAAACGCATCGCGGGTCAGTCCAGATCGACGCGCGAGCTCCGCCTGCGCCAACCCGCTCCGCTCAGTGAGTTCTTGGATACGCTGAGCCCAGTAAGGCAGTGTCTGATCTTCTGTCATACTTCAGACATAGGGGCCTGAAACTTGAGCGGCAAGGTTAAACGCGAGCTGTGATCGCCCCGCCGATACTCATCTGACTGAACACACTGCGAGCAGGAAATCTGACGCTCAGATCTCATCTATCGGCATCATTGTTGAGCGTCTCGCCGACGTCATCTGGCTCTCCGTCAATTGATACATACCAAGTCAGGAAGATGATCGTGATTCCCGCTTGCCAGTATCCAAAAGGCATCCCAAACGGGCCGTATGAAACGATACCAACGATGAACGCGGCAAAAACAATAAAGGGAATAATGAACACTCCCAGAGCCGCGCTACTGATCAAGGTGATGAAAGCGAACGGAAATCGAGACCATTTGATCAGTCGGCTTTGGGAACAACCAAGTTTCTTTTCTGAAAGCCCTGTGGTGATCATGAGCGCGATACTCACAGTCCAAACATATACTGCGATACTCTCACCAGGATAACGGTGAAGCCGCCAGCCTGCCTGCTGCTCCAGCGCCACAGCAATTTGCAGAAGGATTACTGGGAAGAAAGCGATATGAGCAACAAAGATTGCAGAGTTCAGAGCGCCGTAATCACCAACATAAATGGCGCGGAAAAGTTGATCCAGCTTGGTCGCAAGCTTAGCTTTCATTCGTTTTCCTTCGTGAGTGTATAGTTCAAGAGGCAAGAGCTGTAGAATTGCTGATCGTTAAACAAGCCATTGCTGGCGTTTGAAATTATTAAACGATCTGCAGAATCGGGATAACGGGCCAGACGAAGCAGCGGTCATTCGGCGGTGCATTCGAATACGTCACCGAACGCATACAGCAGCATGTCGCTGCCATCGGCTTCAAATACATGCGCCATGTCGCCGTCGGTGTACTCAAACCGAAACGCGGTGCCTCTGCTACCGGCCGCGATGACGTTTTCATAGGCCAGTGTCACGCCCATCGCTTCGACGATTGTGGCCGTTGGTGCGAATTCAAATTTCACCGCGCCCATCCCGTCGGACGTACAATCCCAAGGCCCCAGGAACGGAGTGTCGGCCGAAGCGGGTTCAACTTCGCCCGCCGGATAGGACGCTATAATGTCCCCGCCCGGCACTTGTCCGGAAACGGACGCATCCTTGGAACACTCGAACACGTCACCCGACGCCGGCGACGACCAGATCATGCTGCGACCCGTCACATCCATCAGCCCCAATCGATAACCGTCGACAAACGTTACGCCGAAATTCCCGGGCGTGAATTCCTTGATCTCACGATAGGGTAGCGGCGCGCGATCAGGGATGTTCTGATAACCGTCCTCACCGAAGGTGTAGGTCGAGCCCTCGCAATTCCATGTTCCGAAGAAATCCGCTTGCGTCGTGGGTTCTGTTTCGCTCAGACCTAACAGGAATGCTTGAACGTCATGCGCTTTATCCAGACTTACATGATCGCCACGCGCCATCGCAGCCTCAGCGGCCTGGATAATCGCCCCGCGTGTACCGGGGCCGGCAATGCCGTCGATCGCGCCGCGGTAATGGCCACTTGCCTGCAGAGCCGCCTGAACCTCAAGTCGTGCGGTGGCATCCAGTTGCTGAAACCCCTCGTCAATGGCGGACATCGATCGAGGGACAGTCCGCTCGACCACAACGCCGGCGAAGCTGCACGACGCTCCATGGAAGAAGCTACAACCTTGCCCGGGGGCGATCCACGCCAACCCCTCCGAGCTCTCGTCAAGCGTCAATTCGCAAGACGCGCTTCCCATGGTCTGTCGGAAGCTGAGGGTCCCGTCGGTATTGCGGCGCAAGGGGCCTGCGAGTGCTCCCACACAACCACGGCCAGAGATTCCAAGCCGGGCTTGGCCGTCTTCAATTACCAGAAGGCCGACGCCACCGTCCTGGCGCGTGGTGTAAGCGCCAACTGACAGTTCAAGCGCATGCGTTGCTGTCGCGAAAAGGGCCATCAGGCCACCGACCACAACCGGCCGGGGCAGTCTTGTCACTACGGTCATATTCTTACCTTGGGAAATCGAGGTTACGAGTTGGCCGGCGCCGCGCTCGACGTCGGCATACGCAGATCAACCACATCGTATCTGCTGCCGTGACCGTTTCCGAACTCATAGCGAACCTCAATTCGACCATCGGCCTTTTGCCACAATTCCATGCAGACCCCGGTCCAGCTATCCACTTCCTCGAGGCAGATCATGTTTCCTTCCAGCCTGGAAACCGTCGTTTCAACCGCGTCATTGTTACGACGGCGGAAGCCGAAGTATTCAGCTTGGCCGCCTTCGTAGACAACGAAACCGTCACGAGAGCGATTGAGGAGCCGCAAGCCACTTCCGCCCTCATCGGACGCTGCCGCGGACGACATCAGCGCCGTTGCGTCGATGGGCACATCGGGAATGGACACCCCGTCAGAACCAGTCCCGGTCGGCGCCTCGCATGCCGCAAGGGCAAATGATGCCGAGAATAGAATGGCAGCGCCGAAGCGTCGGACGGCAGCAACAGTGGTCATGTCGGGATGTTCTCTTCCTAGTTCGATATTCGAGGTGATTTGACCCAATAAGCCTTGGATCTGAACCCGACCTACAAATCCGCAAAGCGAGCTTCAAGCGAACGGAACTATGTTGAGGAGCCCATCAGACAAACAACCTTAGCGTGTAGTAAATATACCACATAAATTATTGTTAACATTAGTGAAAAGAAGCCTTGGGCCTAATTAAGGATAGATGATTCACCCTCATAGATCCCCCTATTTTCTTTGACGCTTGCGGCCACTCGACCCATGTCGTTGGTGCCATACATTTGACAGGTCAGGCTCTCAATCGTTGTCCGCGTCCTGGGCGTTCGAACCCGACCCACTTGACATCAAATAATATGCGGCCATCGCAGTCCTCTATGGCACCAAACCGACCTTACAAACACGCCATCTGTTCTTCCCTCCAAGTTTCCGCGAACGAAGAATCAGCTCGTCATGGGGTTCGTCGCTCAATTGACGCAAGATGGCGCCAATGGAGTGCGGTGAAAGCGTTGGCGATGAATTGGAGTACTCCTTCAGCGCGTTTTAGAGAGTCATGCTCGTCGCTATCTTGAGGCGCAAATCAATCGAATCGGGTTCTTAGCCTTCGGTCACGTCGTAGATCTGCTCAAGGATATCTACCTCCTCCAGAGAATCCACATCGTTTTCGACCGTCTCCTTGAAGAGTCCGAGGGGGTCGCGCAGTCCAAGGTCCGGAAATCTCTTGGCGATGTCGGCGATCGGAACTCGGATCAGATCATTCACCTCCTCGAACGAACCTATTGTACCTCGGGGCCGCGCGGCATGTTTCGCACGACACGCAGTTGTCATAACAGCAGAGATGATTTCCTTGCGGTGTTTCCGAGCCTCTTCATGTGGAAGGAAGCCAAAGTCACGGTAGCGGTGGCCTGCTCCGGCCTTCTTTAGGCAGATCCGCAAAACCTTCCGCGCGATGTTCTTGCCAAATGAAACCTTACATCCGTTCAGGAGCAAAAGCGCATCACTCCGCAGTGAGCCGCCACTCTTGCTCTGTCCAAGAACATGATCGGACCAGACCGGCGCCGTCACGAACGAATAGAGTGTTTCGTTCTTCAACGGGCCATCCTGGTTGTCGAGCGCGATCGCTGCCCTGCCCTCATAAAGCAGGGTGAAGAGCATTTTCCGGAACTCGCTAGTGTTTTTGCTTTCGAGGTTCCGGAGTTCCGCCAGTTCCTCGGTTCTGACAATGGCAAGGGCATGCTGAAAATATCCCTTGCCGACACCGGTTACGTTTGACGTCGTAACAATCATGGGATCACAGGAAAATACGGGACGGAGTACCGCGAGCATCTGGGCGAAGAAAGCTGCGGTTCGTCCATACTCGTCTTCGAACCTGTAGCCGCGGAAGGGGCGCAGGCAAGTTTCAACCGCCTGCTTGAGTTGCTCGTCATTCGGTTGGTCATAGAACTTGGGAAACCTCGACGCACCGTTCAGGACGAAAAGTCCGGCTGCCTGCCCGTAGCCTGGTTCGGTAACGATCTGGCCGTTCGGGCGCACCAAAGGGTGATCTGCAAACCCGTTGAGAACCGGTAAGCGGTCCGAAGCGACTTCCAGGATCTGTCCCAAAATGCTCTTGTCAAATTTGATGCTCTGACGAACCTCTCCCTGGCGGGTCACTTTAACTTGATAGGGCAACACGATTTTCGACAGCTCGTATGCAAGCCGAGGCTCGTTGACCGGATTGGCGAGGCCGTTCCGCATTTGGACGACAGTCATTCCAGACCTGTAGAACGCGCCTGTCGCACGCATTTGTGCGATGCAGTCATCGACAAAGGCGTCGTTTCTTTCGTTGCTGTATTCGATCGAAACGCGCGAAGAAGTTCGATTTCCGCCGTCAGCTACCAACCGATATGAGGCAACGCCCCGTGCCTTGGATACCAGCTTCGGAGTTTCGCCAGCAAGGAACAGCTTCCCGACGATGCGTCCGTTGTCGTATTCGGGCTCGAGCGGGTCACGTGTGAGGGCTCCGTCGAAACGCTCCTTGTCCGCAAGGATCTCGGCGACAGAAAGAGTGCGGACTTCACGGTCGCCGGACTTCTGGACGTCGATTTGGTAGCTGCCGCAAAGCTCTTGCCCATCGAGCGCCAGTTCGAAGATCAAATTGATGTCGTAGTCCGACAAGCGATGCTCTCGGGCCAGTTGACGGCGCTGCTCGGCACACCATTCATCCCTCGTCCTGCGTGCGGCCGGGGTAGCCGCCTTAAGGGCGGAGTCTTGGCGTTCAGCAGCCATCCTCTTGATGTCGGGAGACAACCCGACCGCTACCGCATCCAAAAATCTCAACTGTACGTTCGTGTCAAAACCTCCGGCTCTCCGCGCATCTGTTTCAATCCTTCGCCTGTGCTGGCTCCTGCCGCAAAGTCCAGCCGGTTTCCGACATTCATCAAGAAGCTGGAGGATGGGTCTATACCGCTGCCGTGCGTGCGTCTGAACGGGAGCCAGAAGGGCAAACAGATGATCCCTCTGAATGACCTCGCATCCTACATTGATGAGATAGTGGAGCGCGCCCGGCGAGAGTGCTCGCGGAAGTAATTCTATCTTGTCTTCCGCTGCCACTTCGACAGCTGCGGATCCGACGCCTCATGGGCGACTTGTTGGAGTTCCTCGAATGACGGCTTCTGAAGCGCCCAGGGAACATCGGCGGGATAGTATCCGTCGCCTGGTACCTGAGCGCCCTCCAGTCTTTCCCCGATCAGACCGACAACTTCCCAGGCTAGCTCTTTCGTCCGGACGTTCTTGCGCGAGCCAAGGCGCTCCTCCGCGAGCTGCAGCGCACGCTCTCGGAAGTAGGCTGTCGTCCGCGCCTCCTCCAGCGTCGGCCTCAACGCCTGAACCACATCTCCGGCTAGGAAGCCGCCGCTAGAACGATCCGCATGTCGCAGCCGGTCATCTAACAGCTCGCGCAGGTGGAATGGCATGTCGCCCGCTTTGATCACCACTTCTCGTCGAGCTCGCATGCTCGACTGAAGAGTTCGTCGCGCGCATCAGAAGTCATGTCTGACCCCCCAAATGTCCCCCAAGACAATTGGAGGACTTGTAACGCACTGACTTTGTATTGGTTTTTCATTGCACCCGTCCAATCCGTCATGGGTGCGATACTCAAACGAGCATGCCGATCTAAAAGATGATTGCGCATGTGCTGACTTAACAAACTCGGCCAGGGTGGTCGATAGGAACTGGCCAGGACCGATAGCGGCTTTTTACATCCGGGCTATCAGAGCGCGCGATGGACGTTCACAGCACGCGGATAATCGAAACAAAAAGAGATGAAAACGACCTGCGCGTGGTCTCTGGGCCTGAACAGCAAAATCTCGGCGAATACCCCACCGCTTATAAAATATCATAAAGATGAAACGCGGGCGCAAATCAAAATGAAAATGGCCCAATCCAAGTGGTCAGATATCGTTCTCGAAGTAATCTTTCTGGCCCCATCTTTCAGCCGATCATGGACGATGCTCGGGATCGTTCAAGATGGGCTCAATATGGTTGGGGGACCTTTGCTATGTCAGGCATTCTGTAGCCCGAGTTACGTCTAGAGCAGAGAATTAGAATGGTCCTGCTCGACCGACGAAAGCATGCCCTCATCTTGGTTTGTCGGTTTTTAGCCTGACGACCTAGCGTCGTATGTCGTAAGGGTCTGCTTAGACGGACCCATCTCGAAGCTGTCCCAAGCCTTCATTGACGCGACAGGAAGTCTGGCGAACGTATCAGCCGCGGCCGTAGGCAGGCTTTACTCGCCCAAGCTCGTGCGGAACTAACGCGAGCGCGCAGCAGAAAAATACCACCGCTCAGCATAACTCAACGAAAAACTTCGGCCGGCCTCGATCAACGCCTAGCAGGTGGGCACCATATTGTAAGGCTGAACGGCGCCTAGAACGGGTTATAAAGCATCCGCCTGCCACCCGAGATCACCGAGTTACTCGATTTGCGCTCTTTCAAGAGCGGGAATGGCAAAATTTTCTTCGACATATAATGCGTCCCGGACCACGCTGAGGTGCGCGGCTTGGGATCAGACAGCAACTTCCAGTACATTGCCCGCGATACCAGATCGCGATTGGCATTGGCGCGCGGGTTCATGTCGCTGGAGAGGAAACGCGGATGATCTTTGAGGATGCTCAGACCAATATAGAGGTCTCGGTCCATCTGCTCCGAGATGTGGCGGTTTTCATCCGTGCCAGGGACCCGGGTTGATGTCACCGCATCGGCGGCACTCATCGCCGCGCGGGCCGCACCAAAGGGGGTCACGGGCGCGCGCACGACCATAAGAGCCATACCGCCCGTCATTGCGTCGGCATAGGCGTTGGCCGATGCCTCGTCCACGCGCGCCTCCATGAGCGTATCGGCACTGGTACCTGCCGGAAAAACATCCATGGTTTCGGTCGGAAACCCCGCCGTTTCAAGATCGGATGTCACACGCTTTGCGGTTGCGTCATCCGCATAGAGTCTGGTGATTACTGTGGTCATTGTGCTGGTCGTCCTTCCGGTCGCTTGGGTTCGCGCCGGATATCTCCGGCCGTTGGGCGCGCGCTGTGGAATATAAAGCCATCCGTTGCTCTTGCTGACAGAGGATAGCGTGATGATTTGGAATTTCGAGCCTGCGCCACAAGCACCGGCAGCATGACAGCAATTGCGGTTAGCAGAATCAGAATTTCAGACGAGAAAACAGCCAGGTATGGCGCAGCATTCATGTTGTCCTGACTGGCAAGAACAACGTCACGCAATACGCCGCCAAAGGCGACCCCGGCCCCGGCAGCCGTTGCCTGAACCGCACCCCACGCGCCAAGGGCCAGCCCGGTCCGGGCTTTGGGCGCACTTGCGAGCGTGGCTGTCAGGGTGCCGTGGCCAAACAGACCGGCACCAAGCCCGGTCAGGAAAACGCCTGCAACAAACATCAATTGCGCATTCGACCAAGCGGCAAGGATAATCGCGCCAAAGCCAGGAAGTCCTGCAACCAGACCCAGACCCGCCACGGCCCACGGTCCGGTTCCGCGCCCCATTGTGCGCGAGGCATAGCCAAAGCCCAGCACCGTCCCGAGGGCCAACGTGGCGGTCAGACGCGTGGTTTCCGCAACAGATAATTGCAGGATTTGACCGCCATAGGGTTCCAACACAACGTCGGCCATCCCAAAGGCGAAGGTTCCCAAAGCGATGAGGACCAGCAACCGCCGGGTCTGGGCCTGGGCCACAAATGCACTCCAGGCCTCAGAGAAACTGGGCGTGGCTACGGGGGGGTGCCCTTCGGGCACGCGCACGCGGGCTTCCTGCTTCCACAGCGCGATACCATTTAGCACGACGGTCAGCACGGCAACGCCTTGGATACACTGGATCAGCCGACCGGGCGTGTAGACATCGAGAAGCAAGCCGAAGACAAGCGCAGACACAACCATTCCCAAAAGCAGCATCACATACATGAGGCCGACGACCTTTGGATGATCCTGTTCCGGGACCAGATCGGTGGCGAGCGCAAGTCCTACGGTCTGTACGATGTGCAGCCCCGCCCCAACCATGAGAAAGGCCAGCCCGGCCGACGCCAGACCGACCCATCGTGGCGCGTCTACGGCCTCTCCGTAGCCGGACA
Organism: Pseudomonadota bacterium; assembly: GCA_038525015.1. GTDB lineage: Bacteria > Pseudomonadota > Alphaproteobacteria > Rhodobacterales > Rhodobacteraceae > Tateyamaria. The sequence goes on from JBCBID010000001.1 coordinate 88,135, forward strand.
GGACCAGAAGGGCGAATGGCATAACAGCAAAGCCGCCGAATTGTAGCAATGTGCCGCGGTAGATGTAGGGAAAACGCTTGAGCCCAAGGGCCGATTGATGCGTGTCTGACTTATGGCCCACAAGCGCGCGCAACGGCGCAAACAGCACAGGCAACGAGATCATGATCGCCACGAGGGTCGCGGGCACCTCCAGTTCAACGATCATGACGCGGTTGAGCGTGCCGACCAAAAGAACCAAAGCCATGCCGACGGTCACCTGAAACAGCGACAGCCGCAGCAGCCGGGACAGCGGCACCGTTTCGGTCGCAACATCAGCAAAGGGCAGATAGCGCGGGGTGAGGCGTGAAAGCTTGTTCAGGGCAAAGGCGTGGTATTTGAACATTGCATCAAGGAGCCGTCTACCGGTCCGCGTCCATCAGGGGTGGATATAGCCGACGCGGGATATCCGCATCGGCCCAAGAGCGCACTGTATACGGTCCCGTCACTTTTCGGGGAGGAGATGCGTCGCGTGGGCCTCTTGCTCAGGCTTCAGCGTGGCAAGCGCCGTGCTGCCATCAGGCATTTCGACCATGATGACGCGGGTGTCACCATCGGTTGATCCGGAAAGATAGGACGCTTTCTGGATTGCCTTGTCGGTTGCTGCATCAAGGGCGGCTGTTGCACCCGAACCCAGCTCTTGCCCCGACAGGAAGTCGGAAACCCAAGTCGTGTTGCTCAGAACCGCAACGTGTACCGCAAAGGACCCAACCGCAACCGCGCTGAGAAACAGCGGAACGCCAACGGTCGGTTTCACGACAAGCCACATTTTCGAATTGTTCATGACGTGTCCCCCCTACCCGAGCCAAGGCGTTGTCATCGCCACCAGGATGTGAGCAAGAAGAGCGATCACGCCGAAAACGCGCGTGCCGTCAATGAGATAGCTGTGGACCTCCTCAGCTTCTCGGAGGGTCAGGCCGGTTGGCCAGACCTTGTCAGGATCATCAGACATCAAATGCCTCCATGTCGATGGCCGTTACTTCAAAATTTACGCCAAAGATCATGAATTCATGTATTTCAAGCGCTCTTGACGGCGGGGCCCCAACGGCCAAGGAGGAACCCAGCCATGCTTCAATGTGTCATATTTAACTTACACAATCAATGTGTAGTACAGGTTACACTCTTGGCGATTCTGCCTTGGCGATATCAGGTTGTGGCGAACAGCCAGATTACAGCGCACCTGCTTCGCCATAGATCAAAAAAAGATCTTCACAATCAGTGTTTTACTCTAAGCGCCCGCTTAGAATATCCGACTTGGAAAACCCTAAAAAAAGCGCCAAAACAGCCAAGCCAGTTGCAAGATTTGTCCGATGTAGCCGGGGGTGTTAACCGCTTCTGTGCCGCCACCATATCACCCCAGACAGGCAACACAGTGCATCTGACGCCAATAAGATTCGGCAGTTTTGTGCACTTTTTTCGTATCAGGCGGCGGGTGGGCGTTCTGACGCCACCCGCGGCACCAACGCCCGCACGAGGTCAGCCATATGAAGCTGTCCTACAACCGTATCGCCCTCCCGCACCCGGTAAACGTGGTTGATGTCCCCATCGGACAAGGCAATGACCTCTTCCAGCGTCGCGCTTGCTTTCACGTCGCCGTCACAACCCCGCCCGTCATGGTCCGTCATCACCGACCGGACCCGCAGCACGCGGGCGCGGTTAATGTCGCTGACAAAATCCTCGATATAAGGGTCTGCCGGGCGCAGCAGGATGCCCTGCGGTTCACCCTGCTGCACGACCGCGCCGTCCTTGAGGATGACAAGGTGGTCGGCCAGTTTTAGCGCCTCGTCCAGATCATGCGTGATGAACACGATGGTTTTGTGCAGCTCCTTTTGCAGCTCCAGCAGCAGGTTCTGCATGTCGGTGCGGATCAGCGGGTCTAGGGCCGAAAACGCCTCGTCCATCAGCATGATGTCGGTGTTTGCGGTGAGCGCGCGGGCAATGCCGACGCGTTGCTGCATCCCGCCCGACAGTTGCGCCGGATACCGGTCCTCGAACCCCTCAAGCCCCACGCGCGCGAGCCATTTGCGCCCCTCAGCGTCACAAGTCGCCTTGTCCGCGCCCTGCACGCTCAGCGGCAGTTGTGCGTTTTCCAGCACCGTCTTGTGCGGCAGCAGCGCGAATTTCTGGAACACCATCGACATCTGTTTCTGCCGCAGGTCGCGCAGCGCCCCCTGCCCCAGCTTCATCACGTCCTGACCGTCGACAAGGATTTCACCCGCCGATGGGTCGATCAGCCGGTTGAGGTGGCGGATCAGCGTGGATTTGCCCGACCCGGACAGACCCATGATCACCGTGATCTCTCCGGCCCGCATATCGACATTGATGTCCTGCAAGCCCAGCACGTGTTTGTGACGCTCCAGCAGCGTCGCCTTGTCCATGCCCGCCTTGACGTGCGGCACCATGGCCGTGTGGTTCGGCCCGAAAATCTTGTAAAGCCCGCGCAGGGACACTTTGGCCGTCATCTCAGTGCTCCTTGCGGCCGGTATCGACGCGGGCCAATGCGGCCTTGGACACACGGTCAAGGATCACGGCGAGCAGCACGATGCCCAGCCCCGCGACAATGCCCACACCCAGTTCCAGATTGCGGATGCCGCGCAGCACAAGCACGCCCAGGCCGGGGGCCGATACGAGGGACGCGATCACCACCATGGCAAGGCTCATCATAATGGTCTGGTTCACACCCGCCATGATGTTGGGTAGCGCCAGTGGCAGTTCCACGCGGGAAAGTTTCTGCCAGGCCGTGAGACCAAAAGCATTGGCTGCCTCAATCACATCCTTGTCCACAAGGCGGATTCCCAGATCGGTCAAGCGAATAACCGGAACGATGGCATAGAGGATGATGGCAATGCCGTAAAGCTTTGATTCCGTGACGGAAAACAGAAAGATCAGCGGGATCAGATAGACAAAGGTAGGCAGCGTTTGCAGCAGGTCGAGAATGGGCACGATCGTGCGTTGGGCCGTATCGGATTTCGACATGCCAATGCCGATGGGCACACCGAACAGGACCGAAAGGCCCGTGCAGACAAACACGATGGCCAGTGTCTGCATCGCGACCTCATAGTGGTCGATGAAGCCAAAGAACAGCAGCACGGCAGCCACGAAACCCGTCACGGACTTGGAACGGCTGACCCAGTAGGTCAGAAGCAAAAGCGCGGGGATCATGATCCACCACGGCGCGCTTTCGAACACCCAAAGCGTACCGTCCAGCATCCAGGACAAGGGTTGCGTGATCGGATCGAGGACGAATTTCAACTCGGACCGGATCGACAGGAACCCCTGTTCGATGCCCGCCGTCAGGTCGCGGGTCTGGTCGATGCGCCCACAGGCTTCGTGCAGCACATCCAGCGATGGGAACGGCAGGCCGCCCTCCTCTGCCGCGGCATCATCACCCCCGGCCTGTGCCAGCAATTGCGCCATGGACAGTGGCGCGTCCTCCTTGCCCACATCGCACCAGTCGCGCAGGCCAAGCGTGTCGATCACGCCGTCATAGGCTGCCATATCGGTCCCCAACTATTTTTCTTGCGCCCCACGGGGCGAGGTGCGCCGGGGCCGGACCCCGGCGCGGGTCGTTTATTGCAGCAGCGCGGACAGGTTGCCGCGCGCCTCGTCGTTCAGCCAGTCACCCCAGACGTCCTTGTAGGTGGTCAGGAAATACACAGCCGCCTCTTCATTCGATGCCTCATTGGCTTCCTGCCAGGCCAGCACTTCGCCCATCTGGGCGTTGGTGAAGGTGACATTGCCCATCAGGGCGGCCGCATCTGGTTCGCGATCGACAAAGGCCTGCGTCGCCGCCGTCACGACATTCGACACAGGATATGCGGACAGGCCAGGCGTGGCGCAGTCTTCCAGCCCGTTGCAGGTGTGGGTATCCGCGTCATAGGCAGGCATTTCGACCTGCACCATCGGGTACTTGCCCAGCACGGATGTGGGGGCCCAGTAGTAACCGAACCAAGGCTCTTTCGCCTCGTAAGCCGCTGCAATAGCCGTGGCGAGGGTTTCGCCCGACCCGTGCTGGAAACGTTCGACGCCAGCGTCAGCCAGATCTGCGGCCTTGAAGTTGTTGTGGTTGGTGATGTCGCAGCCCCAGCCCGATGGGCAGTCGTGGAACCGGCCACCCACCAATTGCGGGTTCGCCTTGATCCCCTCCAGGGTCGTCAGTTCGGGGTGTTCTTCGGCCAGATAGTCGGGAATCCACCACGCCTCGACCCCGCCATCGGACAGGACCTTGGACAACTCGACCAGCTTGCCCTCACCGCGCAGCTCTTCGTAGACCTCGGTATAGCTGGTCCACAATTCGGTCAGGATGTCGGGCTCGCCCGTTTCGGCCACGGATGCCATCGCGGGCACGGTGGTCGTGGGCACGACGGTGACGGAACAGCCGTAGCCCTGCTCCAACAGGAACTTGGCCACGTTGGTGACCACAGCGGCCGAGGCCCAGTCCATTTCGGTGATCGACACTTCGCCACACTCGGCGGCGGCGATGGACGCAGCAGACGTTCCCATCAGCAAAGTGGCGGCAAATGCGAGTTTTTTCATTGGTTTGCTCCCTGTTCTGGCGGCATTTTCGCAAAAGATGACCCAAGTGATAGACCCAAATGCCGGGGAACTTATAGCCATAATCTGAAAGACGGCGGGCAGATGCGGTCAATATTGCGCATGGCGTCGTGCCCGATGATCAATTTTTCGCACTGTCACGCAAATTGGACAGTTTGGGCTTGGGTCCGTGGCCCCAGCCTTGTTAGGGTCAAGGCAGAACGACCACAGCCGCAAGGAAGACACCACATGGACGTGGCACAGGCCCTCGTGATGGCAATGCAAGCATGGGGGATGATCGGCGCGGTTGTTGCGGCCGCTTTTCTGACCATTGGAATTGACCGGATCGACGAAGACGCGCGGGGCGCATACATCTTTCGCCCGCTTCTGATCCCCGGTGTGCTGCTGATCTGGCCCATTGTTTTGTGGCGCTGGTGGCAAATTGAAACAGAACGTGCAGCATGGGCGGCCCGATATCGCCCCGTCCGCGCCAATTACGGTTTGGCCGTGATCCTGATGAGCATCGGCATCGTCGTGATCGTGATCACAGGCCTGAGCGTGCGCCAGACCTGGCCCGCTGACATCGCCCCTGTGCAACTGACCGAAGGGGCAGACCAATGAGCGTCAAGTACATCCCCGTCCAGTGGAACCCGAACAAGTGGGTCTATGACGCCGTGATGCTGGCGGGTGTGGCGGCGTTTTTGTGGGTGTTTCTGTATATCACGCCCGAGGTTCTGAGCCACGAGCGCCCGATCAACCCGCAAATCCACAACGCCCGGGCTTTCGGTGCCTGTGCCTTTGTCATGCTGACGGTGATCTTGTGCATCGGCCCTGCTGCGAAACTCGACAAACGGTTCTTACCCTTGCTGTACAACCGCCGGCACTTTGGCGTGATGACCGCTTTCGTCGCCCTGACCCATGCAGGATATATCCTGAACTGGTATTTCGCCTTTTCAAGCTCGGACAAATATGTCGGCCTGCTCTACGCCAATATCAGCTTTGGCCAGATCGCCGGCTTTCCCTTTGAGGTCTTTGGCATCTTTGCCCTGATCTGCCTGCTGATCCTCGCCGCCACGAGCCATGACTTCTGGCTGAAGTTCCTGACGCCCCCGGTGTGGAAGCGCCTGCATTACCTGATCTATGCCGCCTATTTCTCGGTCGCGGCGCATGTGTCGCTGGGCATCTTGCAGGACCAGCAGAACCACGTGTTCACCATCCTGTTCATCGCAGGTGCGGGTGCGGTGATCGTGTTGCACATCGCCGCCTGGATGTCCGAACGGCGCGAAACGGCAGCCAAGGACGGGGCCTGGGCCGAAGTCGCGCGTGTGGGCGATTTCCGCGAAGGCTATGCCAAGATCGCCAAACTTGCGAATGGCGACCGCGTGGCCGTTTATCTGATGGAGGGCAAGCTGAGCGCCATTTCCAACGCCTGCGCCCACCAGAACGGCCCCTTGGGTGAGGGCAAGATCATCGACTGTCTGGTCACCTGCCCCTGGCACGGCTTCCAATACGATGTCCGGTCGGGCCGCTCGCCCGCGCCCTTCACCGAAAAGGTACCCACCTATCGTGTGCGCGTGGCGGGTGACATGGTGGAGGTGCACCCCGACGCCAACCCGCCCGGCACCTATGTTGAACCGGTGCCCCTGCCCGTACCAGCCCCCGAAACACCCGAGGAAGGAGCCATGGCATGAGCGAAAAACCCTTCTTCGTCGGCTACCTGCCCGCCCCCGGCCCGTTGCGCACCTTCCTGATCGCCGCCTGCATCCTGCTGATCGCGGGCCTTGGCGGTGCCGGGTTCCTGATGGGGGCCGCCCAGGACGATCCCGGCCCCGGTGCCTTCCGCTTCGACTATGGCCGCCAGACCGTCACCGGCGTGGTCGAGATGACGCCCTACCCGGTCATCCACGTGGTCGAAGGCAATGACCGGATCAATCCCGGCGACAGCTTCCTCATGACGGCGGGCGGCAAATCCGGCGTCGATGGGCGCGCGCAACCGTTGAACGGCCAACTCGCACAGGTCTCGGGCATCGTGCTGGAACGCGGCGACCTCTATATGATGCAGCTGCGCGGCGGTCGAAACGGCATCCAGGCGGCTGAAGGTGAGGCCCCGGCCATCACCCCCGAACCGCAGGGCCGCTGGAAACTCGCGGGCGAGATCTGCGACGGCAAGTGTCTGGCCGGGGCCATGCGCCCGGGTCGCGGCCTCGCCCACAAGGCCTGCGCCAACCTGTGCCTTCTGGGCGACGTGCCACCGATCTTTGTGTCCACTCAGCCGGTCTTGGGCGAAGAATTCTTGCTGGTCATCGGTGAAGGCGGCACCCGCCTGCCCCGCGCGGCCTATGACTACGTCGCCCAGTTCATCACCGCCGAGGGCGAGATCACCAAACACGGCGACCTTCTGATCTGGGAAATTGACGTGGACAGCATCGAGGTGACGGAATGAAACGCCTCATTTGGATGATCATCGCCGCCGTGATCGCGGCCATCCTGTTCTACGTGTCGCGCTTCTGGTACTTGCGGTTGTGGCCGCGTGACGGTCTGTTCGGGGTCGAAGCGTTGCGCCCCCAGGGCGGACTTGTCGGCCAATGGGTGCGCGGCACCGACCTCGCCCCGTTCGAACTGCTGATCTGGGCCGTAGGCGCCTTTTTGATCCTTACCATCCTGCAAAAGCTCTACGATCTGCTGAACCCACCCCCCGAATGACCGATCTTCGGTCTTTTGCGATTCCCGCCTGCCGCGTATAGTCGTGGCAAAACAGCGAAAACGCAGACCGACAGGCCAATGGTACGGAACTCCAAAAAGCGGGCGCAGCCCACCTTCAACATCGCGCTTGTCGGCCAGGCAGGGCGCCTGGGATACGAGGCGGTCCTGTTCGTCGCCTCCCTCCGGGCCAAAAGCCCGGCCTTCCAGGGGCGCGTCCTGATCGCCGAACCACAGCCCGGCCCACTCTGGCCCCGCGATCCCCGTATGAGAGGCGACATGCACGAGGCGTTGAACGCCATGGGTGCCAAGGTGATCCCCTTTGACAGCCAGCATTTCGGCGCAGATTATCCCTATGGCAACAAGATCGAGATGTTGACCGCCCTGCCCAAAGGCGAACCATTCGTATTTTTCGACAGCGACACATTGGTCACCGGCGACCTGGCCGCCGTGCCGTTTGACTTCAACTATCCCTCCGCCTCACTCCGCCGCGCAGGCACATGGCCGCAGATCGAACTTTACGGTCCCGGCTATACCGAGATCTGGAAGTCACTCTACGACAAGTTCGGGCTTGATTTCGAAAGCAGCCTCGATTTGTCCGAACCCGACGAGTACTGGCAGCGCTATCTCTACTTTAACGCCGGGTTCTTCTTTGGTGCCTGTCCACATGCCTTCGGGGCACTGTTTCTCGACTACACGCTCGCCATCCGCGATGACCCGCCCCCGGCGCTTGTGTGTCAATCCTTCGATCCATGGCTCGATCAGGTTGCATTGCCCCTGGTTATCCATACGCTTGGCGGCGGGCGCGACAGCCCGGTGCACGCGCATATCGACCAGGATGTCACCTGCCATTACCGGGTCTTCCCACTGCTCTATGCACGCGAAAGCCAAAGGGTTATCGACACGCTGGAAGAGGTCGCAGCCCCCAACAAGATCAAGAAAGTGCTCAAGGGCTACGATCCGATCAAGCGCATGGTGTTCCAGGGCCGTGGCGCCAAGGTGCGCGCGCTGTTCGATCAAAACGACATGCCCCGCCGGGAAAAGGCGATCCGAAACCGCATCAAGTCGAACGGCTTCTGGATGCGGTAAAACCCGTGACGTAGCGTCATAGGGTCGCAAACGTCTTTTTGAGACACCAAAGGTCGTTTTTCCTCTTACGCAACGGAAGTCGCGTTATTATTTGACCAATCAGTAAAACTTCACCGCTCAACCTTCGGAAGACTGAGATGTCCCAGTCCTTGACACGTTTCTTGACGATGCTTTCGCGTGCCTTTTGCAATGACGATCTTGCTCAGGTGGCGCAGCATTTCACCTATCCCATGCCGCTTTACATAAAGGACGAGCTGCTGGTCTTCGGCTCAGCGGGCGCCCTGATCGAGGCGCTTTCGGCCTACCGCGCAGGCGCGCGTGCCGCCGACATCGCGCAAATCGTCCCGCGCGTGATTGCGTCCGGCCTGCCCCGCAAGGGCTACTTGACACTCTGGGTTGAATGGGACCACTTCGACAGCATGGGCACCCTGATGTGCACCAGCCAGGTGCGCTACGCCATCTTTCAAGACAGGATGGCAGCGCACACCAGGATCGAAATGGTTGACTACACGGCGGTGGCCTTCCCCGAGGTGTCGGATGCCCTGCCGCTTATGAAATCTGCCTGACAGGCTGGGGCCGCAACCCGCCCTTGCCCCCCTCCGCGCCATTGCCTAACCATACCGGCGACGACAATGACCCGGCACATGCCGCGCAGCAGGTGAGAGACTGACATGACCGACGGCCCGAAATACGGCTTTGACACCCTTCAAATCCACGCAGGCGCCCGCCCCGATCCGGCCACAGGCGCCCGTCAGACACCAATCTACCAATCAACGGCCTACGTGTTCCGCGATGCCGAACACGCCGCGGCCCTCTTCAACCTCCAAGAGGTGGGCTATATCTACTCCCGCCTGACCAACCCGACCGTGGCTGTCTTGCAGGAACGCATCGCCACGCTCGAAGGTGGCGCAGGTGCCGTCTGCTGCTCATCAGGTCACGCGGCACAACTCATGGCGCTCTTCCCACTGATGAGCCCGGGCATGAATGTCGTGGTCTCCACCCGCCTTTACGGCGGCACGGTCACCCAGTTCAGCCAGACCATCAAGCGCTTCGGTTGGGAGGCAACATTCGTCGACTTTGATGACCTAGACGCGGTCAAGGCCGCCATCAACGACAACACCCGCGCCGTGTTCTGCGAAGCGATTGCAAATCCGGGTGGCTATATCACCGACCTCGACGCCATTGCGGCACTCGCGGACGCAGCCGAAATCCCGCTGATCGTCGACAACACATCGGCCACGCCCTACCTCTGCCGCCCCATTGAACACGGGGCCACGCTGGTGGTGCACTCCACCACCAAATACCTCACCGGCAACGGCACCGTCACCGGGGGCTGCGTGGTGGACAGCGGCACCTTCGACTGGTCCGCCAACGACAAGTTTCCGTCGCTCAGCGCACCCGAGCCTGCCTATCATGGCCTGAAGTTCCACGAGACGTTTGGCCCGCTGGCCTTCACCTTCCACGGCATCGCCATCGGCCTGCGCGACCTCGGCATGACCATGAACCCGCAGGCGGCGCACTACACGCTGATGGGCACCGAAACCCTGTCTCTGCGCATGGACCGGCACGTGGAAAATGCGGTCAAGATCGCCGAATGGCTCGAACAGGACGACCGCGTCGACTATGTCACCTATGCGGGTCTCAAATCCTCACCCTATTACAAGCGCGTGAAAACAATCTGCCCCCGCGGCGCGGGCGGCCTCTTCACCTTCGCGGTCAAAGGCGGCTACGACGCCTGCGTCAAACTCGTAAACGCGCTGGAAATCTTCAGCCATGTGGCAAATCTCGGCGACGCACGCTCGCTCATCATCCACTCGGCCTCGACCACACACCGCCAACTCACCGCAGAGCAACAGCGCGCCGCGGGCGCAGCACCCGAAGTGGTCCGCGTCTCCATCGGCATCGAAGACGCCGACGACCTGATCGCTGATCTCGACCAGGCCCTGTCCAAAGCCGCCAGCTAAAGGTCACGGGCGCAGGCACATCCGCCTGCGCCTCAATCACCACGTCCTCCTGTGGTATGCCCCGGTCCCCTGCCACTTCTCTGTTTCAAGAAAATCCCGGGGAGTCGCGCCAGCGACGGGGCAGAGCCCCTCAAAAATGTCGCCGCGCAAGCGGCCTTTGGATCACGGCGCCAACGCAAAGCGCATCGACACACGGACACTCACGATCAACTCGCCTGCCGCAATCGGCACATCCACCGACCGGGCCGCAGCGGCAAACATCTCGGGCTGCGGACCCACGCCCCCCTCGCTGATCGCCAGAACGGGCCCCAGCGTCACACCCGCCGCCGCGCTCAATTGCTCTGCCTTTGCCACCGCGTCCCGCACCGCTGCAGCACGCGCTTCGGCCTGCGCCGCACCAGTGTCTTGTAACTGAAACCGCAGCCCGCCCAACGTATTGGTGCCTGCCTCCAGCACCTGATCAAGCACGCCGCCCAGCCCACCCAGATCACGCACCCGCACCGTCACCGCATTGCGCGCCTCAAACCCGGTAATCCTGCGCCCGCCATCCGCGCGGTTGTCCCGCACCGGGGTGACACTCACTTGCGATGTCTGGATATCCCGCGCCGCAATCCCCTGCGCCGCCAATACGGCCATCAGCGCACCCACATCGGCACTGACCTTATCCATGGCGGCCCCCGCCGTCTGATCCACATGCACAACACCCAGCGAAATCACCGCCATATCCGGCGCGACGGCCACCTGCCCCTCGCCCGTGACGGACACCATCGCAGCGCCCTCCTGCGCCACCGCACTCCCTGTCAAAACGATCCACAGCAAAACCCTTAATACGGTTACTTTCATCGGTTCCTCCCATCCCGTTCCCCCAACATTGCCGTCCGCGGCCCGTCTCCCACAACCCGATCACATCGCTTTTTCTTGCATGGGCAAAGACCTGCTTTATTCTCTCTTCAACCACTCCCGGTGTTCCGTTCGGAGCACGTAGTTGTTATGGGCCGATCATGAAGCCTGATTTTGCGCTCTCATTGTCCTTCGACGGGATACGCCTGCTGCGCCGCGCGGCAGGTGGTTGGCGCGAGGTTGGCGCCGTCGACATTGCCACAGCTGACCTCAACGGCGACCTCGCTGCCCTGCGCGAAACAGCCGCACAGGCACATGATGGTCCCATTCAAACCAAACTGATCATCCCCGATGACCAGATCAAATACCTGACCGTCGACACAGGCGAGATAGAGGACGCAGCACGCCGCGCCGCCGCGCGTGCCGCGCTCGAAGGGGCCACGCCCTACGCGGTAGACGCCCTTGCCTTCGACATCTCCGCCGACGGCAACACAACACATATCGCCGCCGTGGCCCGCGACACCCTGGCCGAGGCCGAAAGTTTTGCGGTGGAACATGACTTCCACCCTCTCAGCTTTGTGGCCGCCCCCGAAGCCGACGGGTTTTTGGGAGAGCCATTTTTCGGCCAAACCGCCCACGCGGACGACATCCTACCCGATGACACCAAAGTAACACCAGACGGCATTCGCGTGGTTGTGATCGCGCATGAGACCCCTCCGCCCCCAGAGAACAGTGTCGAGGCCGCACCACCGCCTGTCCCCGACCCGCAGGCGGCGACCACCAACACGACCGACACGACCACCGCACCCTCCCAGAGCGATGCGCCAAGCGACAACGATAACATTGGCCAAACTGACGCGCCAGCCAAGCCCATAGTCGCCGCCGCCGACCCGCCCAAGACAGCCACAGAGACCGAAAGGGCTACCGACACCGACCTTGTCGCGGACGCGGACGACACGGCCTCAAACGACGAAGCGTCCCCTCTTCTGGGCTTTGCGACACGACGCCACGCCACCGGCGCGGCGCCGCTCGGTGGGGTGACCCGCGATGCGCCCGTCACACGCACACCGCCTCGGCTCTCGGTCAGCGAACCGGCCAAGAATCCGACGCCCCCGACCGCCCCACCCCTCAACCCGCAGGACGCGGCGACCCGAAGCCTGACCGCCGACCCGCCGGTAACAGACGTGCCGCCACCCCCCGCGGCAGAACCTCCAAAGGCGCGCTTCCTCTCCCGGCGCAAACCCAAGCGCGTGACGCCTGCTCCGCCGCCTGCCCGCGCGGCCCGAACCAGCGCCACCGCACCACCCCTCGTCGCCGCTGCTGCAGCGGCACCCAGCCCAACCGTTGCCGAAGCGCAGCGCATGACCGTTTTCGGGGCCCGCGCCGACATGCAGGTGGGTGGCAAACCGCGCTATCTGGGGCTGATCCTCACCGCCGTGCTGCTTGTCTTCCTCGTCGGGGTAGCCGCCTGGGCCTCCGTCTTTATGGATGATGGGCTGGCCAAGCTCTTTCCAAAACGCGAACGGACCCTGGCCTCGACCCTGCCCGCTGACGTGTCCGAAACGCTGGCCGAAGATGTCGGTGCCACAATCGATCTCGACCCCGAAACCGAGACCGGGGACGAACTGATCGTCGCCTCGCTGAACGAAGGGCTGAGCGACGGGCTCACCTCCGAAGATGCCGCCGTGCTGGATGCTTTGCGCAACCCGCAACCTGATCCCGCAGAGCGGTTGGAACTTGATGCAGCAGCGCTGGAGGCGCGCTACGCGGTGACCGGCATCTGGCCGAAAGCGCCCCAGATTCCACCGCCCCCCACCGGCCTCATCGTCCTCGAAGATCTCTACGTCACCGGCATTGACCCGGTCAGCCCAGCGCTGGATGCCATCGCATTGCCAGGCACCAATGATTATCTCACCGACATCGCCCTGCCTGATGTTGCCTCCCCACCTGCGCCTGGCACAAATTTCGCGCTCGACGATACAGGCCGCGTCATCCCGACCGAAGAAGGCGCGCTCAGCCCGGATGGCTTTACGGTCTTTTTGGGGCCACCGCCGCTAAAGCCGCCCACCGCCAGCAGGGCCGAAGACACGCCCGAAACCACACCTCGCACCGACACCCAACGCCTCGCCGGCCTGCGCCCGCGCGGACGTCCCGCAGACCTCGTGGAACAAAACGAACGCGCCACGCTGGGTGGTCTGCTGCGCTCCGAACTTGCTCTGCTGCGCCCGCAACTGCGCCCCGCTGCGCCGCAGGAAACAGAGGCGCCAAGGGATGTCGATACCCCCGACCTGGCCGAGGCAGAGGTAACCGCCTCCATCAGCGCACTTGCCACCGCACAATCCTACAGGCCGCAAACACGGCCACGGAATTTCGACCGGACCGTCGCGCGCGCCACACGGGCCGCTGTCGCCCCCGCCGCCGCTGCACCCGCCCGCGTCGCTGCTGTCGCCCCGCGCACCGTCACGCCCTCCATCCCGTCCTCCGCGTCGGTCACACGCGAAGCAACGGTGCGCAATGCCATCAATCTCAGCCGGGTGAACCTCATCGGGGTCTATGGCACGCCGTCAAACCGCCGCGCCCTGATCCGCCTGCGCAACGGGCGGTATCAAAAGGTGAAAGTGGGTGACCGCTTTGACGGCGGGCGCGTGTCCGCCATCGGCGACAGCGAATTGCGGTACCAAAAAGGCAACCGCAACCTCGTTCTCAAGATGCCGAACTGATCGGCAAGCTATTACTCGGCTGCCAACTCGCCATTGTTGATCTGCTCCTGCTCAATACTCTCGAACAGCGCCTTGAAGTTCCCCTCGCCAAAGCCGTCATCGCCTTTGCGCTGGATGAACTCGAAAAAGATCGGCCCAATCACGGTTTTGGAGAAGATCTGAAGCAAAATCTTGGTCTCGCCGCCATCCACGACGCCCTCGCCGTCAATCAGAATGCCATGCCGCTTCATCCGGTCGATGGGTTCGTCATGGCCCGCGACACGTTCCTTTGACAGATCGTAGTAGGCATCGGGCGGCCCGGGCATGAACTTCAGCCCATTATCGGCAATCGCATCCGTACTGTCATAAAGGTCATCCGACCCCACCGCGATGTGCTGGATGCCCTCGCCCTTATACTTCTTGAGGTACGCTACGATCTGCCCCGTCTCCCCCCGATCCTCATTGATCGGGATGCGGATACGGCCACAGGGCGAGGTCAACGCACGGCTGAACAGGCCCGTAAACTTGCCCTCGATGTCAAAGAACCGGATTTCCTTGAAGTTGAACAGATCGCCATAAAACCGGAACCACGTGTCCATGTTCCCCTTGTGCACATTATGCGTCAGGTGATCGAGGTAGAAGAACCCCACCCCGCGCGGCTTCGACTGTGCCAACCACTCGTATTCGTCGTTGTAGGGCGACGTGTCGTAATACTGATCCACGAAATAGATCAGGCTGCCGCCAATCCCGTAGATCGCGGGCACATCCAGCACCTTACCGTCGCCCTCATATGGTGTCGCGCCCAGCTGCACCGCCCGCTCAAACGCGTGGTTGGCATCGACCACACGCCAGCCCATGGACGGCGCGCAGGGCCCGTGCTCTTCCACAAACCGCGCGCCAAAACTGTCCGCCTCGGCATTCAGCACATAGGTGATATCGCCCTGTTGCCATAGCTCGATATCCTTGGACTTGTGCATAGCGACCTTCGCGTACCCCATACGCGCAAACAGCGCCCGCAACTCCTCCGGCTCTGGATGCGCAAACTCGACAAACTCAAACCCGTCGGTCCCGGCAGGGTTGTCAGCGTTGATAACGGATTTCGGCGCGTGGTGCGGGAACGGACCCATAAGGTGACCTCCATGAATGCGGTTACTGTTGATATGGGGGCACACAAACGCGCAATCCGCGCGTAGTGCAGCGCAATTCCTTGCAATTGCGCGTACATCCCGCATCATGCAGCCAAAAACCGCAAAAGTCCCGCATATGCTCGATTCCCTCGACACCCGCCTTCTGGCCGCGCTGCAAAAAAACGCCCACCTCACCGCGCAGGAACTCAGCGACCTGCTGCACCTCTCGCCCAGCCAGGTGGGTCGACGCCGCCAACGGCTTGAGGCCGAAGGTTACATCGAAAGTTACATCGCCCGGCTCGACGCGCGAAAGCTGGGGCTCAGCGTGCAAGGCTTCGTGCAGGTACACCTGTCCGTCCACGGCCCCGAACACGCTGCCAGCTTTGCCCGGCTGATCCGCACCCAGGCGGAAGTGACCAGCGCCTGGACGATGACGGGCGATGCCGATTACCTGCTTCGGGTCTATTGCGCGGACCTGTCGGCGCTCAACACGCTGATTCACGAGGTGCTGCTACCGCACCCCGCCGTGGCCCGCGTGCAAAGCCAGATCGTCATGGATCAGCTCAAACGCGACGGGCCGTTGCCCACCTGACAAGCCCAGCAAGACCAAAACGCCAGTCACCCCCCATCACGGGGCCAAGCCGCCTTGTAATTCCACAGGGCTCAGGCATCTTGGGACCCGCGACTATACCGTCACAAGGTCCCCCGATGGAAAGTTTCCTGTACCAAGCCTCGATCTACCTTGCCGCCGCCGTCATCGCGGTGCCCATCGCCGCACGCCTTGGGCTCGGATCGGTGCTGGGCTACCTCGCCGCAGGGATCGCGATTGGGCCAGTGCTGGGCCTCGTCGGGGCCGAGACCGAGGACCTGCAACACTTTGCCGAATTTGGCGTGGTGATGATGCTGTTCCTCATCGGTCTTGAACTTGAACCCAGGGCGCTCTGGGATATGCGGCACAAGCTGTTGGGCCTGGGCGGCATGCAGGTGGTGCTGTCAACGCTGGCACTGATGGGTGTTGCGATGGCGTATAACCAACCTTGGGGCGTGGCCCTTGCCATTGGTCTGACCCTCGCCTTGTCCTCAACTGCCATCGTGCTGCAAACGCTGTCGGAAAAGGGGCTGATGCAAACCAGCGGCGGGCGCTCCGTCTTCTCGGTTCTGCTGACGCAGGACATCGCTGTCATCCCGATCCTGGCCTTTCTGCCCCTTCTCGTTGTCACGCTGCCGATGCAAATCAACGCCGACGGCTCCATCACCCGCAGCCATGGCGACGAGCACGGCGATCACAGCCACGGCCACGGCGCAGCCATGAGCCTGGTCGACGGCCTGCCCGCCTGGGGCGTCACACTGGTCACCATAGGGGCAGTGATCGCAGTGATCCTGGCGGGCGTCTTCCTCACACGACCGGTCTTCCGCTTTATCCATGCCGCACATCTGCGCGAGATGTATACAGCCCTTGCCCTGCTCATCGTGGTCTCGATCAGCTTTCTGATGATGCTGGTGGGCCTGTCGCCAGCGCTTGGGGCCTTCCTTGCGGGCGTGGTTCTGGCCAGTTCCGAATTTCGGCACGAACTGGAATCCGACCTCGAACCGTTCAAGGGGCTCTTGCTGGGGCTCTTCTTCATCACCGTGGGCGCTGGCATCAACTTCAATCTCCTGTTCGAAGACTGGCCCGCCTTGCTGTCCATGGCGATCCTGGTGATCGCGATCAAGGGGCTCGTTCTCTACAGCCTCGCGGTGGCGTTCAAGATCAGGGGCCGCGACCGCTGGCTCTTTACCCTCGGCCTCGCCCAGGCGGGCGAGTTCGGCTTTGTCCTCGTCGCCTTTTCCGTGGGTCAGGGGGTCATCCCGCAAGGTGTCGCTGAAACGCTGCTGCTTGTCGTTGCGCTGACCATGCTGATCACCCCCCTGCTCTTCATCCTCTATGAACTGCAATCCCGCCGCATGGGCGACGCCGGGGCCGAGATCGAGGCCGACGACATAGACGAAGACGGCCCCGTGATCATCGCCGGTATCGGACGCTTCGGCCAGATCGTGAACCGGCTGTTGCAGGGCTCAGGCTTCAAGACGGTCGTGCTGGACCACGATATGGAAACCATCGCGCTCATGCGTCGCTTCGGGTTCAAGGGGTTTCTGGGTGACCCCAGCCGCCCCGACATCCTACACGCCGCTGGCCTTGATACGGCCAAGGTGCTGGTAGTCGCCCTCGACAGCAAGGACGCCGCCACCCGCCTTGTGGCCTATGCCCGCAAAACCCGGCCCGACATCCACATCATCGCCCGCGCCTATGACCGGGTGCACACCTACAAGCTGTATCAGGCGGGCGCAGACGACATCGTGCGCGAGATGTTCGACAGCTCCCTGCGCGCCGGGCGCTACGCGCTCGAAAAACTGGGGCTGACCGATTACGAGGCTGCCGAGGCCGAACACGTGTTCTACGCCCATGACCGTGATGCGGTTCGACAACTGGCGGAAGTGTGGGACCCAAACATCCCGGCCTCGAAAAACGACGCCTATGTGGAACGGGCCAAAACTCTCGAAAAATCACTCGAAGCGGCCCTGTCCGAACGACAGGAAGAACCCAAACGGGCATAACCTGATCGCGCCAGCCTGCGCCGTCGCGCACCGTTGCATAATGGTCAGGCCCCGGCGACTTCTCGGGTCTGTCTTGAGTCATGGCTCGAAAAGCGAGCGGTGACATGTCTGTTCTGGTTGATCCACGCACAGTTGGGGCGTGTTGAACCCTTCTTTCCAAAGTGCCACGGCAAGCCACGCCTTGATCATCGGCGCGTGTTAAGCGGTATTATCTTCCCCAATCGCAATGGCTTACAATGGCGCAATATTCCAGCCGCCTACGAGGCCCATAAGGCGTTCAACTTTCGCTGCAAACGGCGGAGCGACAAGGGTATCTTCGCCCCGATGATGGCCGATCTGGCGGCCAAGCACGGCGAAAAAACGACCGTGATGATCGACGCCAGCTATCCAAGCGCACACCGCACGCCGTTCAGCCCTGTGGTGAAAATGGGAACCTAGATGTCTGATCGGTCGCACCAATGGCGGCATGAGCCGCCGACCGTCAGGGTATTTTCTTCGGGCCGAAATGTCACAAGAGCGGCCCAATCGAGCGCTATCTGCGACCGCAGGGGCCACCAGCTGACCCTGTTCGTGACCGCTGGTCCCCCTCTCCACGAAACAGTGTTTCAATTGCCGCGCAGTGGGTCCGCGCTCGCATGATCGAAAGGGCCTTGCTGTGAAATCTGCCGAGGGTCGATTGGCGACATAGTGACAGAGGCGATGACGCAGGTTGATTCAGAAAAGCGTTTGAAAATATAGGGTTATACGCCCTCATCCCCGGCCAAAAACAGCGGAACAAAACGATCAAGCACGATAAGCGCCGCTAAAAATGTTGCAATCGCTCCTTTCATGACATTGCTGCACAATGCGCCGCCGGTCAGTGATCCAGATCATGTTCGGCAGACCACAGGATTGGCGGCGTGTGGCGACCCGCGACGATAGGTGCCCAAAGGTCTTCTTATCATCCATCGCTCTCATAATCTCCTGGCTATGAGGCCTGACCCTTGCAACCTATCGCGCCCGAATGCTCCACGGTGTGGCTGGCAGCTATTGTTCGCACGCAGCGCGCTAGTGCTCCACGGTGTGGCTGATTGCTTTTGCAAGCAAAAGCAATCAGCCACCAGTCGTGTCTGCCTTCGCAGCCACAACTTCAAAAGCAGCCCTTGCCACCAGTTGTGTCTGCCTTCGCAGCCACAACTTCAAAAGCAGCCCTTGCCACTGCCCGCATCGCCTGCGCAGCCGGGAGCCCTGCCACCGGTCGCATCGCCTATGCAGACGCGATCTGTCTCGGAGCCGCCCTCGCTTGATCGACGGCGGACAGGGCGCGAACGGCTTGCCAAGAGAAATCGCCGCAGGGATGGAGGCCGTCCGGGAAACGCTCCGGCGGAGCGTTTCAGGCCGACATGGTCGGAGACCCTGGCGTGCCGGGGAGACGGCTATTTCTCTTGGGAAGGCGGCCACGCTCTGTCCCACCAAAGATCGCGCGCAGGGCGGATCACAGACAGATCATCTGTCTTGGTGAGCCCGAAGCGACACAACCCCAGGGCTGGCGGGTGGGCGAATTGGCGCAGCCAAGAGAGCACCCCGTCAGCCGTCGGACACGCCCGCTTCGGCAAATGTTGCCATCCCTGAATGGCACGCAACCGCTCCTTGCAGAACCCCAATCGCAAGCGCTGCCCCGGACCCCTCACCCAAACGCAAACCAAGGGACAAAAGCGGTTCTTTCCCAAGGGATTGCAACATTCGGCCATGCGCTCCTTCTGCGCTCAAATGTCCGGCGACAACGTGATCCAGCGCCCCTTCGCGCGTATGCTCCAGACAGGCCGCGGCCGCCGTGCAGATGAACCCGTCCAGGATCACCGGCACACGCAAAGACCGCGCCCGCGCCATGGCCCCCGCCATACCGGCCAGTTCGCGCCCCCCCATTCGCATCAGAACGTCCAGCCCATCTGTCGCCCCGCGATGGGCGGCCAGCGCGTCCGCGACCACTTGCGTCTTCAGCGCCAGCGCATCGTCGTTCACGCCGGTGCCGCGTCCGGTCCAGTCGCCCGCGTCACCGCCAAACAAACGGGCTGCAATCGCCGCGGCCGAGGTCGTATTGCCGATCCCCATCTCGCCCACCACCAACAGATCAGCACCGTCCTCCACCGCATCCCAGCCCGCGCGCAGCGCAGCAACCACGTCAGCCTCGGTCATGGCGGGGCCTTTGGTAAAGTCTGCGGTGGGCATATCAAGATCCAAAGGCACCACATCCATCCGCGCGCCAAAGGTCTTGGCCAACTGGTTGATCGCAGCACCCCCATGATTGAAATTTGCCACCATCTGCGCCGTGACCTCGGGGGGAAAGGCCGACACCCCACGCGCAGCAACTCCATGGTTCCCTGCAAAAACAATGACTTGCGGCGACACTAACATCGGGCGCGCATCCCCGCGCCACCCGGCATACCATTGTGCCAGCCCCTCAAGCCGCCCCAACGCACCCGGCGGCTTAGTCAATTGACCATTGCGATCGACAGCCCCCGCAAGCGCGTCCCCGTCGGGACCGGGCATGTCGGCCAAAAGCGCGCGGAACGCGTTCAAACTGTCGAAGCTCATGGGTCTGTCCTTGCCTGTTTGCCCCACGCTCTTTACCCAAACGAAACGCACCCGCAAGTCAGGACCGGACATGGCGCAGAAAGATAACGACACGGGGCCCCTTGGCCGGCTCTGGGACATTCCCGCGGCGCTCGTCCTGCTGACCCGCCTGCCCCTACCTGCCCTGCCCAACCACGCCTTTGCCCATGGTGCGCGGGCCGTGTGGGCTTATCCGATTGTGGGTCTTGTGCTCGGTCTGATCCTATCCCTGCTGGCTTTTGTCTTTGGCGCCTTCGGACTGCCCGGCGCGGTCATTGCGGGTCTGCTGCTCGGCGCGCTTGTGATGCTGACCGGGGCCATGCACGAGGACGGCCTGGCTGACACTGCGGACGGGCTTTGGGGCGGGCACGACCCCGCAGGGCGGCTTGAGATCATGAAGGACAGCCGCATCGGGGCCTACGGCGTGCTGGCACTGATCATCGTGATGGGTCTGCGCTGGCTGGGCCTGGCCGAGGTGTCGTGGAGCGGGATCATCGCCGCGCTGATGCTGAGCCGTGCGGCGATGCCGCCCTTGATGCTGGCGCTGCCCCATGCCCGCGACAACGGGTTGTCGCATTCCGTGGGCGCGCCCGAGTTGGCCCCCGTCTTGGTGGCGGTGCTGATCGGAGGAGTTGGAGCCGCACTTTGTGCCGGAGCGGCGGCGCTTCTAGCGGCGCTCGTTGTGGGAGGGGTCACGCTGATGATGGGGTGGATCGCGCGGGTCAAGATTGGTGGACAGACCGGCGATATTTTGGGCGCAACGTGCGTGTTAAGCGAGGTCGCGGTGCTGCTCACATTGATCGCCTGGGCCTAAAAACACAACGTGTCCCCGCGGGGACACGTTTATTTTCAATACTTTACAATTTTCATTAACCGGATTTTAAGCAGCAATCCGGCTGCTGAGCACCTCGTCCACCTCTTTCGCAGCGGCGATCTCGTCTCCGCCGGAAACGGCGGCCACTTCGCGGGTCAGACGCTCAAGCGCAGCTTCGTAGAGCTGCCGCTCGGAATAGCTTTGCTCGCGCTGATCATCCGTGCGGTGCAGGTCGCGGACAACCTCTGCAATCGCGATCAGGTCGCCCGAATTGATCTTTTGCTCGTATTCCTGCGCCCGACGGGACCACATGGCACGCTTGACTTTGGCTTTGCCTTTGAGCGTCTTCATGGCATGGGCAATCACGTCGGGGCTGGACAATGCTCGCATCCCGATCTCGGTCGCCTTGTGGGTGGGCACGCGCAAGGTCATCTTGTCTTTTTCGAAGGTGATGACGAACAACTCAAGTTCGATACCTGCCACTTCCTGCTTTTCCACAGTGGTGATCTGGCCCACGCCATGGGCGGGGTAAACCACGTATTCGTTGGGGCGGAAGTCGAGTTTCTTAGATTTTGTCATTCCTGATCCTCATGCGACGTCGCGGTTGCTGCCCTTTTTTGACAATGAAAACCACAACGGGCGGGGCAGCTTTAGCCTCGTCTCGATGTGGTGCGTGTCAAAGTTTTGGTCAAACCCGTCGTGGTGGCGAACGGGTCAGTGCAGCGTCCATCAGTCTGTTGTTGTGAACATATAACACAAAAAACCCGGATCCGAAAGATTACGCAAAGGAAAGCTTCGGAAGCCCCTATTTTCCAAGCCAAATCGTCTCGATTTTCACGCTGCAAGAATGTGCAAAACCGATTCGCTGTCAGCCCCCCTCGCCGGGATTTTCCGAAAACAGTTCGATTTTGCCGTCCTTGCCGTCCATCTCTTCGGCGGTGGGCAAGGGGTCTTTCTTGGTGATGATCACCGGCCACATCTCAGAATATTTGCGATTGAACTCGACCCATTTTTCCATGTCCGGCTCGGTGTCGGGCCGGATGGCATCGGCCGGGCATTCAGGTTCGCAGACGCCACAGTCGATGCATTCGTCAGGGTGGATGACCAGCATGTTCTCGCCCTCATAGAAGCAGTCCACCGGGCACACCTCGACACAATCGGTGTATTTGCAGGCAATGCAGGCGTCGTTGACGATATAGGTCATAAGGGGTGTCTCACATCTCGGTCAGAGCGTAGCTAAATGACGGGCAGCGATCATTCAAGATGGCGGGTGCGGGAAAGATCAGCCTGACGCCGCTCTTTCTTGGTGGGCCGCCCTTTTCCCTCAAACCGTGGATTTTCAGGAACGGGCGTTTGTTTGGGCGGCGCAGGCGGGGACAGATCGGTATAAAGCGCCTGCGCTTCAGGCGCAGGTCCGCGGCGGGTGCCAATCGCCTCGATCTTAATGACCCGGATCGCTCGGCCTTGGGAAAAGGTCAGCACGTCACCGCGGGAGATTGTGGTGGAGCGCTTGGTGACCCGATCACTGTTGACGCGCACATCACCTGCCGCCACGCGGGCCGCGGCAAGCGACCGGGTCTTGAAAAAACGGGCAAACCACAACCATTTGTCCAGGCGCAGTTTCCCTGCACCCTCAGACACTTATTTGCCGTCCTTCAACCCCATCAGGGCAGCTGCAAACGGGTTGTCGGGGTCGATGGCTTTTTCCTTTTTCGGCGGGCGGGCCGAAAAATTCTGAGCCTTGTTGTCCTTGCGCGGTCCGCCCTTGCCCTTTGGCTTGCCCTTGGGGGCAGCCTTGCCGCCCTGGTTCTGGCGACGGTTGCCCCCCTGGTTGGGGCGACGATTGCCACCGGCATTACGCCCCCAGGTAAAGGTATAGAACACCTCTGTTTCCGGGCCTGCGATGGCCTCGTCCGGCGCGGTGCCTGGGTCGATTTCGGTTTCGGAGTTGGTTGGCACCTCGGCCGCGACCTCGGGTGTCTCGGCGGGCTCTTCGATGATTGGGGCCTGGCCTGCATCCGCGATCTGTACGGTGCCATCGGGCACATCCGCCGGGGCCGGGGTTTCGGTGTCGGCGGTTGGGGTCTCGGTCTGGGCTGCGTCCATGACCGGCTGGTCGCCCGCATCGGGCGCTGCGTCTGTGGTCACGATCTGATCGGCCGCTTTGACTTTCTCGCGCTCGCCCTTCTCGGCCTTGTAGCCCAGCCCCTGCATCAGGCCGGCGAATTGTTCCAGCGTCATGCCGGTGATCGACAGCATGTCGGCCTTGGCCTCGAACCCGGCCCGCGAATCTTCGGCGCGCAGCATATCGGCGAGCCGTTCCAACATGTCGATGCGGACCGCGCGGTCACCTGCATTGCGGTAGCCCGACATAGTGTCGGTCCCTTGTGGGCCGTCTGTCATGGCAGGCACGGTCACCAGGCCCGGCGGGGGCGCTTCAGGGAACTCCGACAGCCCTTGGGCAAGTGACCACAGCACAAGGCGCAGGCGTGTGGGCGCAGGTTTCAGAAGGAGCGGCATGAAGATGGTAAACTGCCCAAAGCGGATGCCGTGCTTGCGCAGCAGCCCGCGCGCGTCCTGATCAAGCGCCTTGACGTCTTCGGCGACGCTGGCGCGCGGCAGAATGCCCATGCCCTCGATCATCTGGAAGGCAAAGCCTTTGGCCAGACCGGTCAACGCCTCGTCCTTTTGCATCGCGATGAGCGGCTCAAACAAGGCTGCGACCTTGCGGTCGATGAAGTGCTGCAAGCGGCGTTGCACCTTTTGCGCAACTTCGGGACCTGCGACATCGTCCACGAACACCTCGACCTGCGGCTTCAGCGGGTCCTGACCTGCCACCAATTTGCCCACGGCGGAACTGCCCCACATGAGGCCGCCCTGTTCGGTGAAATCAAGCTCGGTGTCCGGCGCGTTGTAGAACCGGTCGGCCCGCAGGTGGAAATGCGGCGCGAGCGCCTGAAGTGCTGCGGTCTTGATCGTCTTGGCCTCAGCCGCGCCTGCCCCCTTGTCCTGGGAAAACCGGAACCCGTCCAACTTGCCGACGAACTCGCCTTCGACAGTCACTTCACCTTGATCGTTTACTTCGGCCACCATGGCCTCCTTCTGGCCCAGCCGGCGCAGCAAGACAGAGGTGCGCCGGTCTACAAATCTCTGTGTCAGCTTCGCGTGTAGCGCGTCTGACAAGCGGTCTTCTACATGGCGCGTCTCGTCGCGCCAATGGCTTTCGTCGTCTACCCACCCTTTGCGCTGCGCCACATAGGTCCATGTGCGGATGAACGCGAGGCGTTTCGATATGGCATCAATGTCGCCGTCCGAGCGGTCAATGCGTTTGATTTGCCGCGCCATCCAGTCGTTCGGAATTGACCCACGCTCGTGAAGGTATTGGAAGATAACGTCGAGGAGGCTGCTATGTTCCTGATGGCTGATGCCGCGGAAGTCGGGCACGCGGCACACGTCCCAAAGCAGGCGGACCGATGGCGCGTCGGTGCAGCGGGCGGTGATCTCGGCGGATTGCGCGAGGGATTTGAGCGCTTGCAGGTCGTCGGCCTCGCGGGCGCGGGCGAGCACTTCGTGGCTTGAGGGCGCTTCGAGGGAGCGGATCAGTGCGTCGATGGTGCCGAATTGCAGGGCATGGTTGCGCCATTGCAGTTTCTGGATGGGGGTGAAGCGGTGGTCCATGATGGCCTGCGCCACGCCATCGTCAAGCGGTCGGGCGTCGCCCGTGACGCCAAAGGTGCCGTCCTTTTGGCCACGGCCCGCGCGGCCCGCGATCTGGGCCAGTTCGTTCGGGGCCAAGGGCCGCATCCGCCGTCCGTCGAATTTGGTGAGCGAGGAGAAGGCCACGTGGTCGATGTCGAGGTTGAGGCCCATGCCGATGGCGTCGGTGGCCACAAGAAAGTCGACCTCTCCGTTCTGGTACATGTCCACCTGCGCGTTGCGGGTGCGGGGGCTGAGCGCGCCCATGACCACGGCTGCGCCCCCTTTTTGGCGGCGGATCAGCTCGGCGATGGCGTAGACGTTGTCGACCGAAAAGCCAACGATGGCCGAGCGCGGGCGCATACGGCTGATTTTCTTTTGGCCGGAATAGACGAGTTGCGACATCCGTTCGCGGCGCATGAATTGCGCCTGTGGGACAAGCGCCGCGATGGGGCCGCGCATCGTGTCGGAGCCGAGGAAGAGCGTTTCGTGCAGGCCGCGGGCGCGCAATAGCCGGTCAGTGAAGACATGGCCGCGTTCGGGGTCGGCGCACAGCTGGATCTCGTCCACTGCGAGGAAGTCGCAGCCCATGCCCTCGGGCATCGCCTCGACCGTGCAGACCCAGTATTGCGTGCGGGGAGGCACGATCCGCTCTTCACCCGTGACCAGCGCCACGACGGAGGGCCCCCGCAACGCGACGATGCGGTCATAGACCTCGCGCGCCAAGAGCCGCAGAGGCAGGCCCATCACACCCGTGCGGTGGCCCAGCATCCTGTCAATGGCATAGGTGGTTTTACCTGTGTTGGTGGGGCCGAGAACGGCCACCACCCGCGCGTCGCCCGACATGGGCCTTACTCCCGTTAAAGGGTGCGGCCGATGCCCTGGGCTTTCAGCTGCTCCAGCGCCTTGGTGGCGTTTTCATGATGCGGATGCAAGTCGAGAACACGGTCAAAGGCCTGCTCGGCGCGCGCTGTGTCACCAAATTCCTGGAACATGATGCCCAGCCCGAACATGGCATTGTAATTGTCCGGGTTCAACACCAGCGCACGCTCCAGATCGCTCAGCGCGGGGCCATAGAGGTCTTTCATATAGAATGCGGTCGCACGGGCGTGCCAGCCTTCGGCAAAGTCAGGCGCGTGGTCGATCAGCGCCGTCAAATGCTCAATCGCGACGTCTGGCTGCTCTGCCTCCAGCGCTTCGCGGCCCCGGCGCAACAGCATGTCCAAAGTGGTTGAGCCGGACTGCGACCACACCCGCTCGATCTCGCGGGTCAGGCGCGTGGCTTCCGCCGCTTCCGCGCTGCTGAGTGCCTCTAGCATCTCATCGACCGACTGTTGAGAAAATGCAGGTAAGGAATTCCCTACTGTCAGTAAAAGTGCCGTGACGACAGGGTAGAGTTTACGCGTGTGAGTGCCCATAAGTGTCTATGTAACAGGGCGGGCCGCAAATTCTAGATCAAGCACCCGACCACAGACCAAAAAAGGGCATCAAAGATGAGCGACACATTGACCGAAGCCGTGGCCGTGCTGAACGCTAAGCTGGCGGACGCAGATTTCGACGGCACTGCGAAATTCGATATCGAGGGCGAAGGCGCGATCATGATGGATTCGTCCGGTGCCCGTGCCGCAGATGAAGCTGCCGATGTGACTCTGTCTGCTGACGCCGACACGTTCCGCTCGATCCTTGAGGGTGACACCAACCCCACCTCTGCTTTTATGACCGGCAAGCTCAAGGTCGATGGCGATATGGGCATGGCGATGAAACTGGCGTCCGTTCTCGCCTGATGACGCTCAAGGCTGCCCCGCTTTTCACGGATGTGCATCCCGCACCTTTGACCGGGGCCGCCTATTGGGCGACGGCCGAGGATGGCGTGCGCATCCGTCTGGGCCTCTGGCAGCCTGAGGCGGCCAAGGGCACCATTCTGATGTTTCCGGGCCGCACCGAATATGTCGAGAAATATGCGCCCACCGCCGCAGCGCTTGCGGCGCGCGCCTTTGCCACCATCGCCGTGGACTGGCGCGGCCAGGGGCTGGCCGACCGTTTGCTGGACGACCGGCGCATGGGCCATGTGGACCAATTTGGCGACTATCAGCGCGATGTGGCGGCAATTGTGTCCGCCGCCCGCACCCTGGGCGTGCCAGAACCCTATTTCATGATGGGCCATTCGATGGGCGGCTGCATTGGCCTGCGCGCTCTGTACGAAGGTCTGCCCGTCAACGCCGTAGGGTTTACCGGACCGATGTGGGGCATCCGTATTTCTGCCCATCTGCGCCCCGTCGCGTGGGCGCTGGGGCACATGATGCCAGTGATTGGCCAGGGGCATCGCCTGCCCCCCGGAACGATCATCGACAGCTATGTTCTGACGGCGGATTTCGACGACAATCTGCTGACCACAGATACCGAGATGTTCGACATGATGCGCGATCAACTGACCGCCCACCCCGAGCTGGCACTGGGCGGCCCCAGCTTTGTCTGGCTGCGCGAGGCCCTGCAGGAAACGCTGAACTTGTCGCGAATGCCTGCACCCGACCTGCCCTGCGACACGTTTCTGGGCACCAACGAACGGATTGTGCATGTGGGCCGCATCCACCAGCGTATGGAAGGCTGGGACAAGGGCCAACTGCATCTGATCAAGAATGGCGAGCATGAGGTGCTGATGGAAGATGCGACCGTTCGTGCCGACATCTTTGACACGCTTGCAGATCGTTTTACCGCTGCGGCCTGAGGCTGGTCTGACCCGGTCACCACGCTAAGTTTGCCGCCATGAGCGCCCTGACCTTCACCCCCTCTGGCATCTATTGTCCTTCCGGCGATTTCTATATCGACCCTTGGAAGCCCGTGGATCGGGCCCTGATCACCCATGGTCATGCCGATCACGCGCGCTGGGGTATGGGGTCGTATCTGGCCACGGACATCGCCGCCCCGGTGATGCGCCACAGATTGGGCGATGTGTCGATCGACACGGTTCGCTATGGCGAGACGTTGACGATGGGCGGCGCCACCGTGTCCTTTCACCCTGCGGGCCACGTGCCCGGCTCGGCCCAGATCCGGGTCGAGGTCGGCGGCGAGGTCTGGGTTGCGTCAGGCGACTACAAGGTGGTTGATGACGGGCTGTCGACCCCGTTCGAGCCGGTGAAATGCCACCATCTCATCACCGAAAGCACCTTTGGGCTGCCGGTCTTTCGCTGGCAGGATCAGGCGGTGATTGCGGGCCAGATCAATGACTGGTGGGCCGGCTGCAAAGCGGCGGGCAAGACCGCGTTTCTGGGCTGCTACGCCCTGGGCAAGGCGCAGCGGCTGATGTCGATGCTGGACCCTGACATCGGGCCAATCCTGACCCACACGGCGATTGAGAACACCAACGCCGTGATGCGGGCGCAGGGCATCGCGCTGCCCGACACCGTGCAGGCGGGGCCTGAGTTGACCCCCAAGGACCATCCCGGCGCGCTGGTCCTCGCGCCGCCCTCTGCACTTGGGTCAGCTTGGGCGCGTAAATTCGGGGCGCAGGAAAACGCCTTTGCCAGCGGATGGATGGCGCTGCGCGGCATAAGGCGGCGGCGTGCAGGCGACCGGGGTTTTGTGATCTCGGACCATGCGGATTGGTCAGGCCTGCTTTCCGCGATTAAGGCGACAGGTGCGGAAAATATTTATGTTACGCATGGTTATACAGAGATCTTCACGCGATATCTAAATGATCAGGGTTGGACAGCACAGGTGCTGCAAACCGAGTTCGGGGGCGAGGATGCCGAGGATGAGGCAGCATGAAGCGCTTTGCCGCGCTCTTTAACGCGATCGATCAATCCACCAAGACCACGGTGAAGGTCGCGGCCCTGACCGCCTACTTCGAAGAGGCGCCCGAAGAAGACCGCATCTGGACCATCGCCATCTTCTCGGGCCGCCGCCCCAAGCGCGCCGTGAACACCACGCGCCTGCGCGAATGGGGGGCCGAGGTGGCGGGCATCCCGCTGTGGCTGTTCGAGGAAGCCTATCCCATCGTGGGTGATCTGGCCGAAACCATTGCGCTGGTTTTGCCCCCGCCCGAGACAGAGACAGATCACGGGTTGACACATTGGATCAATGCGTTGCGCGACTTATCTCAAGTAGAGGAGCCGGAGCGCAAGGCGTTTGTTCTGGCTGCGTGGCGCAGTCTTGATCCCACGCAGCGCTTCCTGTTCAACAAGCTGCTCACGGGCGGTTTCCGCATCGGGGTAAGCCAAAAGCTGATGACCCGTGCGCTGGCGCGCGCGACGGGCAAGGACGAGGCCGAGATGGCGCATCGCCTGATGGGCGACTGGGACCCGGCCACAACCACCTGGGCCCAGTTGATCGAGGAAGATGACCCCGCCGCCAACGCCTCGCGCCCCTATCCGTTCTATCTGGCCTATGCGCTTGAAAGTGAACCGGAAGCCCTTGGCGATCCGGCCGATTGGCAGGCGGATTGGAAGTGGGACGGCATTCGTGGGCAGTTGATCCTGAGGGGTGGTGCCCATTTCGTTTGGTCCCGCGGCGAAGAATTGATGACCGACCGCTTCCCCGAACTGGCCCGCGCGTGCGATTTTGTCCCGGACGGCACGGTGCTGGACGGCGAATTGCTGGCCTGGGGGAATGGCGCGCCGCAAAACTTCAACGCCCTGCAAAAGCGGATCGGGCGCAAGACGGTGCCGAAAAAGCTGTTGGCCGAAGCGCCCGTGATCCTCTACGCCTATGACCTGCTGGAGTGGGAGGGCGCGGATATTCGCCAGGCGCCACTCTGCGAACGCCGCGCAACGCTCGAACATCTCTGTGAAGCCCTGCCAATGGACGCGCCGGTGAAACTGTCACCCACGGTGCCGTTTGACACATGGAACGCACTGGGCGACATCCGCACCACCGCCCGCGACGCCCAGGCCGAGGGGCTGATGCTCAAGCGCAAGGACAGCCCGTACCTCACCGGCCGCAAGAAAGGCGATTGGTGGAAGTGGAAGCTGGACCCGCTGACCATCGACGCGGTGATGATCTATGCCCAGTCGGGCCATGGACGCCGCGCCAATCTGTTCACAGACTTCACCTTTGCCGTCTGGAACGGCAATGACCTTGTCCCCTTCACAAAAGCCTATTCCGGACTGACCGACGAAGAGTTCCGCAAGATCACAGCCTGGGTCAAAAAGAACACCCAGCAACGCTTTGGCCCCGTGCGCCAGGTCACGCCGCATCACGTGTTCGAGATTGCTTTCGAAGGCATCCAGGCCTCAACTCGGCATAAATCGGGGGTGGCACTGCGCTTTCCACGCATGTCACGCTGGCGCCACGATAAACCCATCCAAGAGGCCAACAGCCTCGACGACCTGAACGAGATGCTTGATATCTATGGATAGCGCCGCACCGCCCCCCGCGCCAACCACACCCGCCACGACACTGCCCGCAGGCGCGTGGGATGCCCATGTGCACATGCTGGGCGGCCCGGAGCACCCCCTGTCGCCCACGCGCGCCGAAGACCCCGCACCCGGCATCGATTTCGACGGCTGGCTTGCCCGCTGCCGCGCCCATCTCGATGCGCTCGGCTGCACCCACAGCCTGATCGTGCACTCGATCCTCTACGGCACTGACAATACAGTGACGCTCGAAGCCGTCCGCACCATGGGCAAAGGGTTCAAAGGCGTCGGCCTCCTCCCCGACGGCGCGCCCGCCAAAGACATCAAGCACTTCGCCGACAACAGTATCGTGGCCGTCCGGCTCAACTATGTCCACGGCGGCGTGCTCACTTGGGACGGGGCCAAGGCAATGGCCCCTGCCCTCGCCGATCACGGCATGCACATCCAGATGCTCCTGCACGCCGACAAACACATCGCAGAACTGGCCGACGACATCCGCACCCTGCCTGTCCCTCTGGTGATCGACCATTGCGGCTGGCCCACCACACTTGACGCCACCACTCCGGCCATCGACACGCTCTGCGCGCTGCTGGCCGAGGGGCACGCCTACGTCAAACTTTCCGCCCCCTATCGGCTGACGGACGACATCACGGCGACCCACCCGCTGATGCGCCGCCTGATCGATGCCAATCCAGATGCCTGCCTCTGGGGCTCGGACTGGCCACATATCATGCTGAACGGCGCGCAGATGCCACAGGCCTCAACCCTCGCGGACGATCTCGATAAAGTCACGACAGAACAAGAACGCCAAAAGATCCTCGTGGATACACCGACCCGCCTTTTCGCTCCCTGATCTTCTTCTGGCTTAAAATACTCCGGGGGTCTGGGGGCTGGCCCCCAGCCGGTCGCCGCACTGCGCTGCGGCGAAACCCTTGCCCCCAAGGCTCACCCCGCATACCTAAGACCGCAACGCTCACACAAAGGTGCCCCTGCATGTTCCAACTGCCCTTCCCCGTCCGCGACGCCAATGCCTCAGCCGGGGATCAGCCCCTGGGCAAGCTGCCCGAATGGAACCTCGATGACCTCTATACCGGCGAAGACGCACCCGAACTCAAACGCGACCTCGACTGGCTGGAAGGCGCCTGCAAGGGCTTTGCCACCGACTATGAGACCAAACTTGACCAGTTGGACGCCAAGGGCATTCTTGACTGCATCCAACGTCAAGAGCGGATCAATCAGGTGGCCGGGCGCGTCATGTCCTATGCGGGCCTGCGGTATTACCAACTGACCACCGATGCGGGCCGGGCCAAGTTCATGTCCGACCTGCAGGAAAAGATTACCAACTTCACCACGCCGCTTGTGTTCTTCACGCTTGAACTCAACCGGCTCGAAGATGACCACCTGAACGGGCTCTTGGACCAGAACGCCGATCTGGCCCGCTACAAACCTGTCTTTGATCGGATCCGGGCGATGAAGCCCTATCAGCTTTCCGACGAGATGGAAAAATTCCTGCATGACCTCGGCGTTGTCGGCGACGCGTGGGAACGGCTTTTTGACGAAACCATTGCAGGCCTCACCTTCGACATCGACGGTGATGCGCTCAATATCGAAGGCACGCTGAACTTTCTGACCGACCCCAACCGCAAGAAGCGCGAAACCGCCGCGCGCGAGTTGGCCGAGGTGTTCTCTAGCAATATCAAGACCTTCGCGCGTGTTCACAACACGCAAGCCAAGGAAAAGGAAATCCTCGACCGCTGGCGCGGCATGCCCACGGCCCAGACCGGGCGGCACCTGTCGAACCAGGTGGAACCCGAAGTGGTCGAAGCGCTGCGCGACGCCGTCGTCGCCGCCTATCCCAAACTCAGCCACCGCTACTACGACCTCAAACGCAAGTGGCTCGGCCTGGAAAAGATGCAGGTCTGGGACCGCAACGCCCCCCTTCCCATGGAAGACCCCCGGATCGTTGACTGGGATGAGGCCGAGAAAACGGTGATGGATGCCTATAACGCCTTTGACCCACGCATGGGCGAGATTGCGCAACCGTTCTTCAAAAAAGGCTGGATTGATGCCGCCGTAAAACCTGGCAAGGCGCCGGGCGCCTTTGCGCATCCCACCGTGACGGATGTGCACCCTTATGTGATGCTCAACTATCTGGGCAAACCGCGCGACGTCATGACGCTCGCGCATGAATTGGGCCACGGTGTGCACCAGGTGTTGGCCGCAGGCCAGGGCGAGATGCTCTCATCCACCCCGCTGACCCTGGCCGAAACGGCCTCTGTCTTTGGCGAAATGCTCACCTTCCGCAAGATGCTCGACGGGGCCAAGGACGAGGCCCAGCGCAAAGTCATGCTCGCGGGCAAGGTCGAGGATATGATCAACACCGTCGTGAGGCAGATTGCGTTCTACGACTTTGAATGCAAATTGCACGAGGCCCGTAGGGCGGGTGAACTGACACCTGACGACATCAACGCCATCTGGATGAGCGTGCAGGGCGAAAGCCTCGGCCCCGCCTTCGAGTTCATGGACGGGTACGAGACGTTTTGGGCCTATATCCCCCATTTCGTGCACTCGCCCTTCTACGTCTACGCCTACGCCTTCGGCGACGGCCTCGTGAACGCGCTCTATTCGGTCTATGCCGACGGCACGCCCGGGTTCGAAGACAAGTATTTCGATATGCTCAAGGCAGGCGGGTCAAAGCACCACACCGAATTGCTGGCCCCTTTCGGGCTTGACGCGTCCGATCCCAAATTCTGGGACAAGGGGCTCAGCATGATTTCGGGCTTCATCGACGAGTTGGAGGCGATGGAGGGGTAGCCCACCACCACCGCCGCCGGATTAATCCGCCAGGTATTTCAGCGCAGAAAGCGGGTTTGCAAAATCATCCGTCCACGGCGCGCGCCCATCGGATGCCAAAGCGGTCCAGCGACCATCGGACAGGAGCGTGTCAAAGCGCCCCTTGTCTGCGGTCATGACAACCACAATGGATGTGTGGCCAATTGCGGCTTCCTCCACATGATCCGTTTGACGTGCGGCGTGCAGGCCCAGATCACCGGCCAGACGCGCAAGCGGCTTTGACAGGTCGTAGTACCGATTGGTGATGTGGAACACCAGCGCTCCGTCCGGCGTGATGCGGTCCTGGTAAAGCTGCAGCGCCTCGCGGGTCAGCAAGTGCATGGGGATCGAATCCGAGCTGTAGGCATCAAGGTAGAGCACGTCATACTCAACCTTTCGCTGGGCCAAAACCACTCTGGCATCGCCCAGAAACGTCTCTGACCCCGGCACGCATTCCGACATGAAGCTGAACAGCGCCGGATCGCGGGCCACACGGTCGACCATCTCGTCAATTTCATAGAAATCCCAGGTCTGGCCGGGTTGCGCGTAACAGGCCAATGACCCGACACCCAGACCGACAACGCCAATGCTGTCTGCGTCTGCGCCGAACTCAGAGTCCAGAACCTGCGCCATCGGGCTCTCTGGATAATAGTAGGAAAGCGGCGTGGGACGCGCGCCAAACTCCGACAGGCGCTGTGTGCCGTGCATGGTCGTGCCATTCACATAGGCCCGCGTCGCGCCCTGATCCACGACCGTGTGGGCCCCGAAAAAGCTGCGATCCTGGAACAGGTTTGTGTTTGGTTTCTTGGCCAGATCAAGGCCAAAGAACAGCGTGACAGCCACCAAGACGGCAACCGGACTGCGATGCAAGGCCGACAACGCCAGCGCAAAGCCACCCGTGACGACAAGCAACAAACCAGCGCTCATGGACAGGCCAAGCCCCCGCAACAGCACCTCAAAGGCGAAAAAGCCCGCCAACGCGACCAGCAGGGCCAGTGACAGGGTGCGCTTTGTGACGATACCCGGCCCGGACAGCACCAGCATCACGCCAACCAGAACCAGCGTGACATAGCCTTCGTAGATGGCGGAAAAAACGATGGGCGCCACCAGCGAATTAAAGACACCGCCCAATGCTCCCCCCACGGACATCGCGATATAGAACACCGTCAGATGCGCTGCATCTGGGCGACGATCATAGAGCACACGGTGCGCCTGTACCGCGATGATGAACAGCGCCGGAGCAAAGACAACCGCAATCACAGGCGCATACCAGGCGATGATGTTGCCGCTCATCAGAAAGGCACAGGCCGCCAAAGCCGCAATCGCCGCGATCCGCAAATGCCGCTTGTGGACAAGCTGTCGGGGCGAAAAGGCAACGACGAAAGACAGGATATACAGCGCCAGCGGAATGACCCAGATCAACGGCAGCGCACCCAGATCGGCGCTCACCTTGGTCGTGATGGTCAGCATCAGCGACGAGGGTACAAAAGCAATGAACATCCATATCCCGATCTGGCGCAGCGTTGGCGCGCCCGTCCGCGCTATGTCTTCCCGCGCCGCATCCACCGCGATACGCGGCTTGTGCGCCTGCATCCCGCTCAAGATCAGAAAGCCGCCCAAAGCCACAAAGCCGCCCGCCCAGGTCAAACTGATTTGTCGCGCCCCAAGAAAGGGCTCCGCCAGCAAGGGAAACGCCAACAATGCCAAAAGCGAGCCCACATTGCTCGCCCCATAGAGAAAATAGGGATCATGCGCCGAATAGCCGTCCGACCGGACATACCACGCCTGCAACAACGGCGCATTGGCCGACAACAGTGCAAACGGTACGCCAACACCAATTGCAAACAATTGCAGTGTCTGCCACGTGATGCTTGCGGTGGGGTCATATGTCCAGCTCTCCGCCGCAGAGAGCGGCAGGAACGTCAGCGCCAGCGCCCAGAACACAACATGGATCGGCAATTGCAACTTGACCGGCACGTAACGGGTCAGCACATGCGCATAGACATAGCCCGCAATCAAAACAAGCTGGAAGAACAGCATCGCAGTTGTCCAAACCGCAGGCGCGCCCCCGATCAGGGGCAGCACGATCTTGGCAAACAGCGGTTGCACGAAAAACAACAGGCTCGCGCTCAGAAAAATTGTAAGCGTAAAGCTCACAGCGACAAACACAGCCCGGTTGCTCGGGGTGCCTGTAATGGCTTCGGAAGTGCTCATGTTTCGCTCGTCTCTAGGTCATTTTATGGCGTATTTAGCTGCCAAAATGACCCGGAAATCAGGCAAAATCGTGTCGGATATCGTGTGTTTCGATGTTGAACCATCGCGGGCCGATGCGCCCTTCACTTCAGTTGACTGTCCTTTGACCCGCGCCGATTGATCCCGCCGCGCACCTTGTATGCCGCATCGCGCTCGGCCACGCACTCCACGCACAGCTTGACACCGGGCAGCGCCGCGCGCCGCGCCTCCGGGATCGGTTCCTCACATTCAGCACAATGGGTCAGGCTGTCACCCACAGGTGCCCGGCGCGCGTTCATCCGGGCCAACTCATCCGCAATCGACGCCTCGATCTGCTCCGACACCGCGCCATCCTTGGCCCATCCACCTGCCATCACGCGTCCCTTCTCTGTTTCAAAAAATCCTCCCCGAAGGGCCGATCAGCCCACGGGCGCCCCCGCCTTGGCAAAGACCGCATCAATCAACGCCTGCGTTCCCCGCGCATCTTCCAGATGCCAGGGATAGGCCTCACCATCCCGCACATGCGCGCAAAATGCCTCGACCTGCAGTACATAATGATCCACGCCGGGAAATCGTTCCTCGATCACGGTGGCACCACCAGCCCCGCCATGCATATTCATTTGCAGCTCAAGCCGCGCCGTGGCAAAGCGCGCGGGATTGAACGGCGCGGTCAGCTTGATAACCCCGTCAGAGCCAACAAACGTCATCTCCTGGCAGGGATGCATCCGCATCGCATTCACCCAATGGGCCGAAAAAGACGGAAACCGCGCTGACACACGGGCCACCACATCCACCCCGTTTTCGAAATCCACATCCGCATGGGTGATCGCCTCGGGTTCCTCCCCCGTCAGCCAGCGGGTGCTGCCATAGGTATAGACGCCGATATCGGGAATGCCGCCGCCGCCGGTCCCGGGCCGGTTGCGCACATTGCCCGGATCGCCGGCATTGTCATAGCAAAACAATCCCTCCACATGGATCAACCGCCCAATCTCGCCCGCCTCGTAAAGCGCCCTGGCCCGCTGCCATTGCGGGTGATGCACAATCATATAGGCCTCGGTCGCAAAGCAACTTGACGCCTCGCGCGCCACAATCAGCGCCTCATAATCGCCCGCCGCCATCGCCATCGGCTTTTCGCACAGCACATGTTTGCCAGCCTCCAACGCCTTCAGCGACCATTCCACATGCAGGTGGTTGGGCAATGGAATGTAAACGGCGTCAATCTCGGGATCGGCGAGCAACGCCTCGTAACTATCATGCAATCGCAACCCGGGGCAAAAGGCCTGAAACCCCGCAGCCTTGTCCACCGACGACGTTGCCAGAGCCGTCAGCTCCGCCCCGCGGGCCGCGTGAATAGCGGGTGCCATATCCTTGCGGGCAAACGCGCTCGCACCCAGAATGCCCCACCTGATCGGTTGCACCATCTCCCACCCCTTTCCTGCTGTGTTGGCGCCACCATATCGCCGCGTTGCCGCAGTACAAGCCGCGCCTGCCGCTCGGTCACGCGGACACTGCCCCAGACCCGCACAACGCACGCATCACGGGGACTGGCATGCCGACCGACTGCCCTGGTCCGGCAGCGCCTCACGCACCCACGCGCTGCTTGCCGCCGGACTGGCGCACCAACCATGGCCAAGGGCGAAAGTCACATGCGCAGGCCGCGCGTCCAGCGCCCTGCTCACTCCACGTCGCGCGCCACGCGAAAGCCAATATTCGTCTGACGCCGGTTCACTGGCACGGGCTGCCGCGTCTCGGGCGCTGCATTCTTGATCGGATCGTCAAACGACCCGCCCTTCAGCGTTCCGCTCTCGCAGCCCTCCAGAACGCGCGGCAGCGACAGGTTCGCGCGCCAGCAATCAGCCACCCATTCCCACAGATTGCCCGCAAGATCATGCACACCGTTGGCGTCCGCCGGATAAGACGCCACCAGCGCCACGCCCGGATTACGGTCCGTGCACGCCGTATTCCGCCAACTGAATTGCGATGTGGCATCTCCAAAATTTCCAAGCACACAAACAACATCCGCGTCGTTGTTCATGTCACGATTGAAGTTCTCTTCGGCAATGCGATGCCTCAACTGCCGCTCCAACAGCAACTCAAACTCGGCCTCTGTCGGCAACCGATAAGCAGGGCCATCCGTCTGCTCGTTCAGCCAATCGACATAGCCCATCGCATCCCTGCGACTGACACAAGACACCGGGTGCTCGCCACTCAGATCGCTGCCCTGATTGAACGCCTGCGCCGTCTTGCGCAGCTTGTCACCTTCCTGCCAGGCAAAGCAGCTTGGCCCGTCCGAGGTCTTGCCATCCACAAATGCGATACCCGTCTCTTCGGCATAGGCCCGGAACTGGCCGATGGTCACCTCTGTCTCTGCAATAAAGAACGGCGCCACATCCGCTTTGATCGATGGGATGGGATCATCCAGCGCGCGCGGGCCATAAGCCATCTGGCCGCCCTCCACGCGCACCAGGGTCGGGCATGTTTCGCAAGGCCTGACCGTGACCCGCACGGGCGCGCTGTCTTGTTCCAGATCGCGATACGGGTCGATCTCGTCCGCATTCCGCTCGACCGCACCCTCTGGCGGCACATCCCCTTGCGGACTCGCAAGACCCGCCAGCGCCGTGACCACAGCCGACAGCGTGGCAACATCCGCCTCGCCGGTCTCCGGCAGGCCCCGCCCGCGTTGAAACTGCAAAAGCGCGGCC
Organism: Pseudomonadota bacterium; assembly: GCA_038525015.1. Lineage (GTDB taxonomy): Bacteria > Pseudomonadota > Alphaproteobacteria > Rhodobacterales > Rhodobacteraceae > Tateyamaria. Next base: position 125,937 of record JBCBID010000001.1, read on the forward strand.
TGCGTGCGCAAGGTCAACGTGCCCGTTACCGCACCGGGTTCGTACCCCAAATCCACCAACGCCTGTTGCAGGTCCGCCATCTGACCCGACACTGGCGGGTCCGGCACGGCGTCATCCTCGTCCGGGGCAAAGGCCGCCGGGATCGGAAAGAAAAACGCCCCGTCCGACCCGGTCAGGTCCCGGATTTGCGGCGTGATCGACCGCTGCCAGCCAAAGCGCGTGCGCAGGCGTGTCACCTCTTGGCCCAGGTAGCTTTTCAACTCGCCCACCGACACCAGATTATCCTTGCCCAGCGCATTCTCGGCATCCGCCGCCCCGCGCAGACCATTGAGCAGCGCGTGGGTAAAGACCGAGCCCCCCAACTGATCCACCGCGATGGTTTGCTCATCGGCGCGTCCTGCCGTGATCACATGGCGTGCGGGGCCACTCAACTGGGCGCGTGTGATGTCGGCCAGATCGGATTGCGGGGCCGATCCCACCAGCCCGGAAAAGCAACTGTCCATCAGATACAGCACTTGATGCGCGGTGATATAGCTGTCCCAATCGGCAATGTCGTCCATCGACACCATGGACGAATACCGCCCCTTCCGACTGGTCTTGAGCGGCAGAAAGCCCCGCGCACCCAGGCCCTGCCCCAGCGTCTCACCATGCCCCGACCAGTAGAACAGGAACCGGTCATTGGGCCCCACAAGCTGGCGGAAATCATCAAGCATCAGCTCTTCCAACCGGTCCTTGGTCACCTTGTCGCCGGTCAGGATGTGCACATGGTCAAACCCTGCCTCTTCGACCAGATAGTCGCGGATGCGCACCGGGTCCTGCGCCGTGGGCAGGTCGGAAAATTCGTCAAAATCGCTGATCCCCACCACAAGGGCATAGCTTTTTTGCAATTCGCCAAAGCCCGCGCGTGCCAACAATCGCTCGGCCACCGACCGGTCGTCGGGCCGCACGAACACCTCGTCCAGCCCCACATCCGCCCAGAGCGGCCCCGCCAGACACGCCAGCGCGGCGACCAGCAGCGCCCTCATTCGGCTTGGCTGGCCTGCGCAGCCTGCGCGGCTTGGCGCTTCTGTTCCAGCTCCAGCTCCTTTGCCGCGACGTCAAGCTGCGCCTTGCGATAATCCGTCCACTTGCCCAGAAGGCCGAACATCGCCGCCCCAAGCGTGGTAATGGCCCCCGCCACCGCCGTAATCGCCGCCGTGATCGAATCCGCATCGCCCTGTGGGGTCACCCCAGCCGGTGGCGTCTCAAGCGTCATCCAGTATCCCAGCAACCCCAGGCCAATGAGGGCCAATACGACAATCACACCCCACCGCTTCAAAATCATTGCAGCCTCGCATATCCAAAAAATCCAAACTCAATGGGCCAAGACTATCCCAAGTTGAAGATTTCTCAAAGCGTGGGCGCAAACAGGGCCAAAACGACATCACCCCGCCATAGAAGCGGGGTGATCAAGCCGGTCGGTGATACGCAGATTCAAGCGGTCGCCATCAGCCCCTTGGCCTTGGCAATCTCGCGCATCTTCTTTTGCAGCTTTTCGAACGCGCGCACCTCAATCTGGCGGATGCGTTCGCGGCTGACGCTGTATTCCGTCGACAAATCCTCAAGCGTCACCGGCGCATCGGCCAGACGGCGTTGGGTCAGAATGTCCTTTTCGCGCTCGTTCAGAACCTCCAACGCCTCAGCCAGCATCTCGCGCCGCACCGCAAGTTCATCCCGCGCCTCGTAATCGGCAGCTTGGTCGGCATCCTCATCCTCAAGCCAGTCCTGCCACTGCATCGTGCCTTCACCTTCGGACCCGACGGTGGCGTTCAGCGATGCGTCTCCACCCGACAGACGGCGGTTCATGCTGATCACCTCGGCCTCGGTCACGCCCAGATCGGTGGCAATCTGCTTGACGTTCTCGGGGCGCAAATCGCCCTCTTCCAGCGCACCGATTTTGGCCTTGGCCTTGCGCAGGTTGAAAAACAGCTTCTTCTGGGCCGAGGTCGTGCCCAGCTTCACCAAAGACCACGACCGCAGGATATATTCCTGGATCGACGCGCGGATCCACCACATGGCGTATGTGGCCAGTCGAAAGCCCTTTTCCGGGTCAAACCGTTTGACGGCCTGCATGAGGCCCACATTCGCTTCCGAAATCACTTCAGCCTGAGGCAAGCCATAACCGCGATAGCCCATGGCAATCTTGGCGGCGAGGCGCAGGTGGCTCGTCACCATCTTGTGGGCGGCACCTGTGTCTTCTTTCTCGACCCAGGCCTTGGCCAGCATGTATTCCTCTTCCGGCTCCAGCAGCGGAAACTTGCGGATTTCCTGCATATACCGGTTCAGACCACCTTCGGGGGTCGGGGCGGGAAGATTTGCATAATTTGCCATGTTGTCCCTCCATTGCCCCATTCCATGTTTAGGGGCTTAACATTACATATGGGACGGCGATCGCCCGCATTCAAGATGCAGGTGTCGTCGCAAGGTGACTATGGCACGCGGCGGCGCGGCATGGCAGAGCCAAGCCCGCGCTTTCACGCGCATGTGCTGTTCGTTTCAGTAATGTGTAAAGAATGCGCAAAAGATGCGCGCGGTTCCCGTTCAATCGCGCAAAAGCGATAGAAGATGCGCGAAATCGGCGGGCAACGGCGCCTCGAACCGTAACATTTCGCCCTTGACGGGATGGACAAACCCCAAACTGGCCGCATGAAGCGCCTGCCTGCCAAAGCCCGCCACCGCCTGCGCTGCTGCCTCGCTCAGCGCGCTGCGCGCCAATCGGCGCTTGCCGCCATAGACCGGATCGCCCACCAAGCCATGTCCCGCATGGGCCATATGCACCCTGATTTGATGCGTCCGCCCCGTCTCAAGCCAACACTCGACCTGGGCCAGCACCGGCGGCGTGCCATAGCGCGCCACCAACCGTGCCCGCGTCACAGCGTGGCGTCCACCCTGAAACAACACCGCCTGTCGCTGCCGGTCGGTCTTGTGCCGGGCCAGTTGCGTGGTCAGCTTCAGCACGTTGCCCGGCTCAAACGACGCGCCCCTGACGCCCCGCAGCCGCGGATCATTGCCATCCGGCACGCCATAGACCAGCGCGCCGTAGTGCCGCTCGACACTATGTTTGGCAAACTGCGCCGACAACCCGTGATGCGCGGCATCGCTCTTGGCCACGACCAGCAACCCGCTTGTGTCCTTGTCAATCCGGTGCACGATGCCGGGCCGCTTCAGCCCCCCCACGCCCGACAGATCATCGCCGCAGTGAAATATCAGCGCATTGACCAACGTGCCCGAAGGCGAGCCGGGTGCAGGATGCACCACCATGCCCGCGGGCTTGTTGACCACAATCAGGTCATCATCCTCAAAAACCACATCCAGCGAAATGTCCTCCGCCCCGATATGGCTCTCCTCCGCCGCCTCGACACTCACACCGATCACCGCGCCCTCGGCCACCCTGGCCTTGGGGTCCATCACCACAACCCCATCCACGGTCACCGCCCCCTCCGCCAGCAGGCGCGCGAGCCGAGTGCGCGACAGCGCCGCTTGCTCTGGCACGTCCCGCGCAATCGCCTTATCAAGACGCGCAGGCGGATCGGCCGCGATGACAAAGGACACGCATGTGGACGACATGGACACCCCAGAGCTTCCCGCCAACCTGGCCTTTCTGCGGCGGCTGGTGACGGTGTTGACGATCATCATGATCGCGGGCGTTGTAACGGTGGTGGCGCTCCTTGTCATCCGGCTGAATGCTGACCCCGCGCCACTGCCCCTGCCAACCCAAATCACCCTGCCCGACGGCACAACAGCCACGGCCTTTACGGTGGGATCGGACTGGTACGGCGTCGTGACCGAAGACGACCGCATTCTGATCTATGACCAGGTGACCGGCACCCTGCGCCAGACCGTGACGCTGGAGTAGCGGGGCCTGTCGGTGAGGTAGCCCTCGACCTCCAAGCGCTTTCAGCCACTACGCTCGAAGATGAGATTGGGCTGCGGCAGCGGCCCAAAAGGGAGTATCAAAGGGATTTGACAGCACAGCAAAAGAGGTTGTGCGATAACCGCAAGCGCGGCTGCCACCCCGCCGTCCTGCTGGGCAATATTGCTGGCGCCCTGCATCTGTGGTGCCAGATCGTCTTGAAACATCGGCCGCGCCATCCTCCATGGGTCAACACCTACTGGCACACGGCGCTTTATGCCACGCCCCACGGCATGGCGACCGGGCGGATGCATGAAACCACCCCGGCGCATGTCCCTTTTCGCTGATCCCGCCTAGGCGACGCGGGCAATGGCCCCGAAAATGAGCTCGCTCACAGTTGTCGCCCCGCAATTCTGGCGCTCAGCCGCAAGCCGCTCGGCCAGGGTCTCAATGTCGATGTCTTCGGGTCTGGCAATTCCAGCGGCTTCAATCCTGGGGATCATGGCCTCGATAATTCCTGGCAACGGTGACGCCTGCTGCGGCGTCTCTACAATCGCTTCGGCTGATATATCGATGTCAGAGAACCCCGCCGTGGCCAACAGATCATAGAGATCAAACCCCGTGGCGACATTTGCACCTTCCGCCGCCACGGTATCCCAGACCCAATCGCGTGCCTGATCATAAAGCGGGACCGGCGCTGTAGAGTGCCGCAAGGTCGCGTCGTGTTCTTGAATGACCAACAGACCGCCCGGCCTCAACAACCGTTTGAGCGCCCGCGCAGCGGCGCCTTGATCAGGCAGATACATCAGCACACGTCGACAGGTGATCACGTCAAACGGCGCGCCCGCCTCCGCGATAGCAAACAAATCTGTTTCCTCAAACGCGACATGGACCAAACCTGTGTTCCGTGCGGACTGTCGCGCGGTGTTCAAGGCGGCAGGATTGGGGTCGATGCCAACAACGTGGCCCTTCGGCCCAACCGCCGCCGCAAGACGAAACGTGACATCGCCCGTACCGCAGCCAATATCCAAGCCGCGCGATCCGGGCGCGATATTCGCCCGTGCCATAAGGGTGTCTGTAAACTGACCACCATTGTCCATGGCCAAAGGAATGACACAGCAACCCAGACAACAACAGATGTCTTTCTTGGCGCTAGCGCCGCCAAACATCCTCTCGCCCGCGCTTGTCGATCTGGTTGGCAAGGCCTTTGAACTCAGCTTCCAGAAACCTTTGAAACCGCCGCACGGCCGGCCGTATTGGCCGGTCGCTGTGCCAAAGCAGCCCGAGTTCTCGCTCCGGGTGGTCGAGTTTTACCGGCAGGGCAGTGATCGTCTTTGCCGCCCTTTGCATGAAGACAACCGAGTATGGCAGGACCGTCAGTGAATCCGAGCCCGCCAGAACGCTGAAAATCGACGCAAGCGACCCGCCGGTGAAACTCACCCGGAAATCTGTGATGCCGATGCTGTCGAGGGCCGCCTTGAGATCCGTGTAGAGGGGGCTTCCCGCAGGTGGGGCGATCCAGGGATAGGCCGCAATATCTTCCAACCTGACGGCAGATTGCCGGGCCAGCGGATGCGACGGGGCGCAGGCAATGACATTTCGGCCACGCAGAATGGGCCTGAAGTTCAGCTGCGGCGGGACCTCGTTGGAACTCACCGGGCAGATGGCAAGGTCGATATGGCCAACACCAAGCTGCTCGGCCAGCTCAGCAAAATAGCCGTAGCTCTGGTGTATCGCAACGTCAGGGAACGCGGTTTGAAAGGCCGCCATCATGTTCGAGATGACACCGTCCATAAAAATAGGTGTGCCTGCGACACGCGCCGTGCCAGCTTTGCCACCTGAATAAAGCTCGACTGCCGTCCGGGCCGCAGAACTTGCGGCCTCAATAATCCGGCCCTGGTCGGCCAGTGTTTGGCAAAGCTCTGTGGGCCTAAGCGGTCTTTTCCCCTTTTCGAAAAGCCGCGATCCAAGGCGCTTTTCCAGCATGCTGATAGAGCGAGAGACGCTGGGTTGCGACTTGTTCAAGGTGGCCGCCCCTTCGCTCAGGCCGCCCGCATCTACAATCGCTGCAAGCATATGGAGGTGGTTTGGGTCTATCTTCATATCATCATGGTATATTGTTTGCCTTACATTCGATCAACCGATGATATTTTGCTGCTAATCTGGGCAAGACATGAACCTGGAGAACCTTCTCGTGGGACAGCCAGCCCCAGATACCAACCCCGCAGTGACGGTCGTTTTTGGCGCGGGATCGCGTAAGTCAATTGTCACCGAACTGCGCAAGCAGAACCTGTCGAGGGCGTTGGTGCTGGCGACACCCCAACAGCGTGATGCCGCAATGGAGGTTGCAGAGCACCTTGGCCCCTTGGCCGCGGGTGTCTTCTGCAAGGCTGCGATGCACACGCCTGTGCACGTGACCGAAGAAGCGATGGCACATGTCAAGGAAACACAGGCCGATTGCGTGGTTGCCATCGGGGGTGGCTCAACCACCGGACTTGGGAAAGCCATCGCCTATCGCACCGACCTGCCCCAAGTCGTGATCCCGACAACCTACGCCGGCAGCGAATGCACACCGATCCTTGGCCAGACCGAGAACAATATAAAGACCACCTTGAGCGATCCAAGGGTGCTGCCCGAAGTCATCATATACGATTCCGAACTGGTCAAGACGCTGCCTGTCGCGATGACCGTCACCTCCTCCCTCAACGCCATGGCCCACGCAGCCGAGGCGCTCTATGCAACCGACCGGACGCCGGAAACAACGGCGCTGGCAATCCAGGGTCTGAACGCCTTTGTCGAAGGGCTGCCCAAGGTTCTTGAGCACCCCGACGACCTTGACGCACGCGAGGCAACGCAACGTGGTGCCTGGGCCTGCGGAACGGTCTTGGGTCAGGTCGGCATGGCGCTGCACCATAAACTTTGCCACACGCTGGGTGGGTCGTTTGATTTGCCACATGCAGAAACGCACGCAATCGTTCTGCCCCACGCCATTGCATACAATGCCCGCGCAGCGGCTCGCGAGCTTCAGCCGATCTGCGACCTGCTTGGTGGCGACAATCCGGGCACAGCTCTGCATGGATTTGCGCGATCCGTGAATGCGCCAATCGCGCTACGTGATCTGGGTCTGATGGAAGATGATCTGGACCGCGCCGCTGACCTGGCCACCACGAAACCCTACCCCAACCCGCAACCTGTGACCCGCGAAGACATTCGCGTCCTTTTGCAGGCGGCTTGGGCCGGTGACACACCGATCGAATAATCAAGAACGACGTTTGGGAGGACATTATGATCACACGCCGTAAACTACTCAAATCATCTGCCGCAACAGGCTTGACCCTAGCCGCCAGTGGCCTTGCCGCTCCGGCCCTGGCACAAGGTGCGAAAATCCGGCTGGGCTATGTGAGCCCGCAATCCGGGCCTTTGGCTGCCTTCTCCGAGGCCGATCAATTCATCATCGACGGTTTCATGTCGTCGGATGCAGGCGCCAACTTTGAGGTGATCGTCAAGGACAGCCAGTCCAATCCGAACCGGGCCGCCGAAGTTGCCAAGGAACTGATCATCGACGACGAGATCGACATGATGCTCGTGGCCTCTACGCCCGAGACGACGAACCCCGTGGCGACGACCTGCGAGGCTGAAGAAATCCCCGTGATCTCGACCGTCGCACCCTGGCAGCCCTACTTTATCGGACAGCAAGGCAATCCCGGCGATCCCGGCAGCTGGCAACCTTTTGACTTCAGCTTCCATTTCTTCTGGGGTCTCGAAGACGTGATCTCGGTTTTCACCGCGATGTGGAACCAGCTTGAGACAAACAAGTCCGTTGGCGCGATCTTCCCCAATGACGGTGACGGCAATGCGTGGGGCGATCCGAACGTGGGCTTTCCGCCTGTTCTGGATGCGCAGGGTTTCACGCTGACAGACACCGGCCGCTACCAAAACCTGACCGATGACTTTAGCGCACAGATCAATGCGTTTAAGGCCGCGAATTGCGAGATTGTCACCGGCGTGCCGATCCCACCCGACTTCACGACCTTCTGGACGCAAGCCAAACAGCAAGGGTTTAATCCCAAGGCCGCAAGCATTGGCAAGGCGATCCTGTTCCCGCAGGCGGTCGAAGCGCTCGGCGATCAGGGTCACAACCTCAGCTCCGAGGTTTGGTGGTCACCAACACACCCATTTGCGTCATCGTTGACCGGGCAATCCGCAGGTGATCTGGCCGCAGGTTATGAAGCGGCGACCGGCAAGCAGTGGACCCAACCCATTGGCTTTGTCCACGCGCTGTTTGAGATGGCAGCAAGCGTTATGGGGCGCGTCGAAGACAGCCGCGATCCCGATGAAGTCGCCGCAGCCATCGCCGCGACCGAACTGAACTCCATGGTCGGTCGGATTGCCTTTGATGGCGCCGGACTACCGCCATTCGCGGTTCAAAACGTCGCCAAGACGCCGCTCGTCGGTGGGCAATGGCGCCTGAAAGACGGCGGCGGCTACGATCTGGTGATTGTGGACAATTCCGACCATCCGAGCATTCCAACGGGTGGCACCATGGAAGAAATTTCCTAGACCATCACGCTTTGCGATCCGGCATCTCGCGCCGGATCGCACCTCCTGAATTTTCAAAAGCCGGCTTCGCACGGCCAAGGACCCGCCATGTCGATCTTGTCGCTCAAAAACGTCTCCAAAAGCTTCGGCGCGCTGACTGTCACGGATGACGCCAGCTTTGATGTCCCGCAGGGCCAGGCCCTTGGTATCATTGGGCCAAACGGCGCTGGAAAGTCGACACTTTTTAATCTGATCACCGGCAACATTCGGTCTGATCAGGGAAGCATCCATTTCGAGGGCCGGGACGTCACGAAAGTCTCCGCAATGGAGCGGTGTCTAAGCGGGATTGGGCGCTCTTTCCAGATACCGCAGCCGTTTGAAAAACTGACCGTCTATGAGAACCTCCTTGTTGCTGCAACGCACGGGCGGAACCTGTCAGAGCGGGACGTGGGCGATGATTGCGCCGACGTTTTGGAACGCACCGAGATGATCGCACGCGCCAATACACCAGCTGGGCAACTCTCCCTTCTGGAACGCAAACGACTTGAGCTTTCCCGCGCGATGGCCACACAGCCGAAACTCCTCCTCTTGGACGAAATCGCGGGCGGCCTGACCGAGGGCGAATGCCAGGCGCTGATCCGCACGATCAAGGACATCCATGCGCAGGGGGTCACGATCATCTGGATCGAGCACGTGCTACACGCGCTGACCTCTGTGGTTGAGCGTCTGCTGGTGCTGGATTTCGGCAAAGTCATTGGTCTTGGTGACCCAGACGAGATCATGGCCAGCAAAGAGGTTCAGGAAATCTACTTGGGGATCGAAGTCTGATGGCACTTTTGCAAACAGAAGGGCTGGTGGCGCATTACGGAGATTTTCAAGCGCTCTTCGGGGTCGATATTGAGCTTCGCGACGCCGAGACGATAGCGATCATCGGGGCAAATGGCGCGGGCAAGACCACGCTGATGCGGTCCATCTCGGGCGTATTGCGGAACGAGGCCCGCTCGGTGTCCTTTGACGGGGCGGCCATTGGCGACAGATCGGCGGATGAAATCATGGCGCAGGGGGTCGCGATGGTGCCGGAGGGGCGCAAGCTGTTCCCGTCCCTTTCGGTAGAAGAAAACCTGCTGATCGGCACCTATGGTCGCAAAACCACGGGCCACTGGACCCTAAAGACAGTCTACGACCTGTTCCCGATCCTCGGTGAACGCCGCAACAATCCCGGCACCGCCCTATCGGGCGGGCAACAGCAGATGGTCGCCATTGGCCGCGCCCTGATGAGCAATCCACGCGTGCTCTTGTGTGACGAGATCAGCCTTGGGCTCGCGCCCGTGGTCATCAAGGACATCTACAAGGCTATTCCTCAGATCAAAGCGGCCGGGGCCTCCCTGATCGTGGTCGAGCAAGACATCGCGCAGGCCATGGCCGTCGCCGACCGCGTCTACTGCATGATGGAAGGCCGTGTGACCCTTTCCGGCACGCCGGACAGCCTGTCGCGCGACGACATCCACAACGCCTATTTCGGAGCAAACCATTGATCTGGGTCGACACAATCATCCAAGGCATCCTTCTTGGTGGGCTCTATGCACTCTTCGCATCAGGCTTGAGCCTCGTTTTCGGGATCATGCGCCTCGTCAACCTCGCCCATGGCGATCTGATCGTGATGGGCGCCTATCTGATCCTCGTTCTGGTCACATTGCTGGGCCTCTCCCCTTTCATCGCCGTTTTCATCGCTATGCCGCTGATGTTCGCGTTTGGCTGGGTTCTTCAGCGGTACTTGCTGAACCGGACGCTGGGCGACGACATCCTGCCGCCGCTTCTGGTGACGTTCGGGCTGTCGATTGCCCTGCAAAATGCGCTTCTTGAGGGGTTTTCAGCCGACAGCCAGCGCTTGCCGACGAATGCACTGACCACGGCTTCGGTCGATGCAGGCCCTGTCACGCTGGGCGTTATGCCATTGTTGACCTTTGCCTCGGCGGTTTTGGTGATCATCGGCCTCAATCAGTTGTTCTACCGCACCGAACTTGGCCGCGCGTTTCGGGCCACCTCGGATGATGCGACAACGGCGAGCCTTATGGGTATCAAACCCGCAAAGATTTTCGCCACAGCGACCGGGATCGCGCTGGTGATCGTGACGATCGCTGCGCTCTACCTCGGCTTGCGCGCCAACTTCGACCCCAACATTGGACCTGCGCGCCTGATCTACGCGTTCGAGGCCGTGATCATCGGCGGGCTGGGGTCCCTCTGGGGCACGCTTCTGGGCGGGATCATCATCGGGGTCGCGCAAACCGTGGGTGCCGCAATCAATCCCGAATGGCAGATCCTTGCAGGTCATCTGGCCTTCTTGATCGTCCTTCTTGTCCGGCCCCGCGGCCTCTTTCCCAGAGCGAATGACTGATGGCTTACTCCGTAACAACTCAAACATCTGCCTCCCGCATTGCTGCGATCCTTGGCGCCGCGCTGATCGTCGTCTTGCTCGCTCTGCCATTCTTTGCCGGGCGGGGCACCATTCAGGACATGTTCTTTATCCTGACAATGCTGGTTCTGGCGCAGTTCTGGAACCTGCTGGCAGGGTACGGCGGCCTCGTCAGTATCGGACAGCAAGCCTTTGTCGGCATGGGCGCCTATGCGCTCTTTGGGGCGGTGATCCTTTGGGGGCTTGATCCGGTCCCGTCGATCCTGCTCGCAGGCGTTGCTGCACTAATAATTGCAGTGCCCACGGCCTTTTTCGCCTTTCGACTAAATGGTGCTTACTTCGCCATTGGCACCTGGGTGATCGCCGAGGTCGTCCGCCTGCTGGTCGCACAATGGAAGACGCTGGGGGGCGGCACGGGCACATCCCTTCCGCGCGATGCAACACGCGATATGTGGTTCGTCGAGATAATCGAGGAAACGCTTGGTGTCCGCTCGGCGGCTGCCCGTGACATCCTCGCCTATTGGCTGGCGCTGATCCTCGCATTGGCGACAATTGGCGGCATTTACTGGCTGCTGCGCACTCGGCGCGGGCTGGCTCTGGCCGCCGTGCGCGACAATACCGAGGCCGCGAAATCCGTGGGCGTCGATGCAGGCCGCATGAAATGGATCGTTTTCCTGACCTCTGCCTTCGGCACCGGCCTCGCTGGCGGCCTGATCTACATGCAAAAGGCGCGGATCAGCCCCGATGCGGCATTCAGCGTCACCGACTGGACAGCCTACGTCATCTTCATTGTCGTTATCGGCGGCATTGGCACCGTTGAAGGCCCGATCATCGGCGTGCTGGTATTCTTCATGCTGCAATCACTGCTGGCTGATTTTGGCAGCTGGTATCTGATGACCCTGGGTGTCCTTGCGATTGTTATCATGCTGGTCGCACCGCGCGGCCTCTGGGGCCTTCTTTCTGAACGCACCGGCCTGCACCTTTTCCCAATTCGCCGCCGTCTGACCGGCGGAAAACTCACAGCTTCGGAGGAATAAAAAATGGCGGATATCACCACAGAGGTCCTGGTCATCGGAACTGGCCCGGCAGGCTCAACCAGTGCAGCCTTACTGTCGAGCTATGGCGTCGAGAACATCGTGATCAATCGCTACCATTGGCTGGCAAACACGCCCCGTGCGCACATCACCAACCAACGCACGATGGAGGTTCTGCGTGATCTGGGCAAAGAAGTGGAACATGAGGTCTACCTCAACGCCATGGACCAAAGCCTGATGGGCGAAAACGTCTTTTGCGAAAGCCTGGCCGGAGAAGAGATTGGACGCATGAAATCCTGGGGCACCCATCCGCTGTCAAAAGCGGAACATCTGCTCTCATCCCCGTCATTCATGAACGATCTGCCACAAACCTTTATGGAGCCGATCCTGTTCAAAACAGCGTGCAAGCGCGGCACCCGCGCACGGATGAGCACGGAATACAAAAGCCATGTTCAAGATGCCGAGGGTGTTACCACAACCTGCCTGGATCGCATGACCGGCAAGGAATTCACCATCCGCTCGAAATATCTGATCGGCGCGGATGGTGGCAATTCGCTGGTGGCCGAAAACGAAAACTTGCCCTTTGAAGGCAAGATGGGTGTCGGCGGATCGATGAACATCTATTTCCGCGCGGACCTCAGCAAATATGTCGCGCACCGCCCATCCGTCCTTTATTGGATCATGCAACCCGGCGCAGACGTCGGCGGGATCGGCATGGGCCTGATCCGGGCGATCCGCCCCTGGAACGAATGGCTGATCGTGTGGGGGTATGACATCAACGAACCGGCACCTGACGTAGATGAAAAGATGGCAACCGAGGTGGCGCGCCAGTTGGTGGGCGACCCGGACCTGGAGATTGATCTGATCAGCGCGAACACCTGGACTGTGAACGACGCCTATGCCACGCAAATGTCCAAAGGCCGCGTTTTCATCATGGGCGACGCCGCACACCGGCACCCACCTTCAAACGGGCTGGGTTCGAACACATCTATTCAGGACGCTTTTAACCTAGCGTGGAAGATCGCGGCCGTGGTCAAAGGCCAGGCCGGCGCGCATCTTCTCGACAGCTATTCCGAAGAACGCGCGCCGGTGGCCAAACAGATCGTCACCCGCGCCAACCAGTCCATCGGTGAATTTGGCCCGATTTTCGAGGCGCTTGGCATGACCGGCGGCACAGATATCGAAAAGATCAAAGCCAATATGGATGCCCGCTGCGACAGTACGCCCGAAGCCGAAGCACAGCGCGACGCACTCAACGCCGCGATTGCGTTCAAGAAATACGAATTCGACGCCCATGGCGTTGAAATGAACCAACGCTATTCGTCAGATGCCACTGTGACGGACGGTGAAATTGAACCAGACTTTGCCTTGGATGCGGACCTGCATTATCAGCCGACAACATGGCCAGGTGCGCGCATACCGCATGCTTGGCTGTTTGATGATACGGGTGGGAAACATTCGACACTTGATCTGGCCGGCGGCGGCGCGTTCACCCTCTTTACTGGGCTTGGTGGCAAAGCATGGGCAGATGCGGCGTCAAAGGTCGCCAATGACCTTGGTATCACACTGCAAGCGCATGTGATCGGACCACGACAGGAATTTGTCGATCACACCGGCGACTGGGCGCGGGCGCGGGAGATCGGAGATTCGGGCTGTATTCTGACGCGTCCAGATCAGCATGTCTGCTGGCGGCACGACACGATAGCTGAGGATCCGGCGGCAGAGCTGACTCGCGTTCTGACACACATTTTGGCAAGATAGGAGGCCGCCATGTCTAGCCAGGAACAAGGATATTTCACCGAAGAGAACTCTGCCGAGGTGGTCATCAGCCGCAACGCGGCGGCAAAAGACGCCCGTTTGGCCGACGTGATGGCTACAATCACCAAACACCTTCATGCGGCCGTCAAAGAGATCGAGCCGACGCAAGAAGAGTGGTTCGAAGCAATCCAGTTTCTCACCAAGGTTGGCCATATGTGCGACGACTGGCGGCAAGAGTTCATTTTGCTCAGCGACAGCCTTGGCGTGTCGATGCTGGTTGACGCGATCAACAATCGCAAACCTTCGGGCGCCTCTGAATCCACTGTTTTAGGGCCATTTCATGTCCCCCATGCGCCAGAACTGCCGATGGGGTCGGATATCTGTCTTGATCAAAAGGGAGAGCCGATGCTGGTCAAGGGGCGTATCGTCGGGATTGATGGTGCGCCGATTCACGGGGCAAAGATAGACGTCTGGCAAGCGAATGACGAAGGGTTCTATGACGTGCAGCAAAAGGGGTTGCAGCCTGATTTCAACCTGCGCGGTGTGTTTCGCACCGGTGCGGACGGCACCTACCATTTCAAGGGTGTGAAACCGAAGTTCTACCCGATCCCTGATGATGGGCCGGTTGGGAAAATGCTTGAAAAACTGGGGCGTCACCCATTCCGCCCCGCGCATCTGCATTACATTCTTGAGGCGGAGGGGTTTGAAACGCTCATCACCCACATCTTTGACCCTGATGATCCCTACATTCACTCCGACGCCGTGTTTGGCGTAAAGGAAAGCCTGCTGGCGAAGTTCGACCTGATCGAAGATCCCGCGCGGATTGCCGAGGCCGGTTTTGATCGGCCCTATTTTGAAGTCGTGCATAACTTTGTGCTGGCGCCAGAAGGATGACGACCCCGTGCATCATATGTGTGGCGATCACAGGCAGCCTGCCGCGGAAATCGGACAACCCGGCGGTCCCGATCACGGTCAGCGAACAGGTCGAGAGCACGCATGCCGCGTTCGAGGCTGGTGCGACCATCATGCATGCCCATGTCCGCAACGATGATGAAAGCCCGTCTAGTGACCCCGAAAAGTTCGCGGCCCTGCAAGAAGGTGTCAGCAAACACTGCCCCGGGATGATCATTCAATTCTCGACCGGCGGCCGATCCGGCGCGGGTCAGACGCGCGGCGGAATGCTCCCCCTGAAGCCGGACATGGCGTCGCTTTCAGTCGGATCGAACAACTTTCCCACGCGGGTCTATGAAAACCCGCCAGACCTTGTCGATTGGCTGGCCGCCGAGATGGTCAAATACGATGTAAAGCCGGAAATCGAAGCCTTCGACCTGTCGCACATCCTCAAAGCGGCCGAGATGTTTCAAGGCGGCCAGATCAAAGATACGCCTTATGTGCAGTTCGTGATGGGGGTCAAAAACGCGATGCCCGCGGATCGCAATGTGTTCGACTATTACGTGCAATCGGTCGAACGACTGTTTGGCAAAGATGCGCCTTGGTGTGCGGCTGGTATCGGTGCAAACCAATCGGTTCTGAATGAATGGTCCGTGGCGGCCGGTGGACATGCGCGCACGGGCCTCGAAGACAATATCCGGCTGGACAAAGCGACCCTCGCACCGTCAAACGCAGCACTGGTGAAACGTCTGGTTGAAATCTGTGATCGAAACGAAAGGCCCGTAGCAGATCATAAGCAAGCAAGGGCGATTTTAGGACTGTCCTAACCTCGCCTCCGCGCCGCTTTCGGGCACCCGTTGCCAAATAAAGCAGCCTTTGCGACGGGCCGCGGCTGCCTGCGCAGCCGGAACAGCAAGCACCCAGATGCTCCACGGGGTGGCTGGCAGCTTTGCCCGGCAAAGCAGCCCTTGCCACTGGCCGCGGCTGCCTGCGCAGCCGCGACAGCAAGCACCCGGATGCTCCACGGGGTGGCTGGCAGCTTTGCTCAGCAAAGCTGCCTTTGCCACTGGCCGCGGCTGCCTGCGCAGCCGCAACAGCAAGCACCCGGATGCTCCACGGGGTGGCTGGCAGCTTTGCCCGGCAAAGCAGCCCTTGCCACGGGCCGCGTCTGCCTGCGCAGCGGGAAATCTAGCACCCAGATGCTCCACGGGGTGGCTGGCAGCTTTGCTGAGCAAAGCTGCCCTTGCCACGGGCCGCGTCTGCCTGCGCAGCCGCGGCCGGGTCAACAGCTTTGCGCCGCCTGCGTTCTTGCCAGTTCGGTCTGGTTCATGGTCTGCGTAAACGGCACCGGCACGCGCTCTTGGGCCAGCACATACCCCGAAACACCCGCATAACATCGGCAATCCAGGTCATCGACCAGGCTCTCACAATGCTGCAATTCCCCGGACACCGTCACCTCAATATCTTCCCGCACCGCACCCGAAGACACCTCAACCCCGCCCGTCGTCAGCGGCGGCACAAATGACACCGCAACAATCAACGTCACAATGATCGCAATCAGGCCGACATATATCCGACTATCACTGGGCATCTGCATCTCTCACGCCCATCTCAATGAAACCCAGAGGTTAAGGAGTGGTTCGTCGCGGCACAGCTTTTTGTGTCGCATGCGGCCGGCCCACACGGCGATTAAAGGCAGCACATCACCGCAAGCCGCAGAACCGCCACCAACACCTGCAAAACCAAGAAAACAAAGGGGGGTGGTACCACCTCCCCGGCTCGAACGGGGGACCTCCTGATCCACAATCAGGCGCTCTAACCAACTGAGCTAAGGCGGCACTGAGGTTCAAATACCCATGCCCTGCAACGATTGCAAGACCATCAGAACCGATAAACCCAGGTCTGCTCAACCAGGTCCTGACCAAAGGACCGCACCGGTTTCGACGCCACCATGGCCCACCCCCTACGCGCATAAAGCGCACAGGCCGCGCGGTGGCTCTCATGGGTCCACAGCGTCATGCCGCCATAGCCAGCATCACGCGCAAACCCCATGCATTGGTCCAGCAGCATCTGCCCGATCCCCCGCCCCCGCGCCTCGGGCACCAGCAGAAAAAGCCGCAGCTTGGCCGTCACCGCATCGTGGCGCACGCAAAAGATCGACCCAAGCCGCCGCCCCTCCGCTTCCGCGATCCAGCCGCGCTCGGACACCGGATCATGCTCCGCGACAAAGGCGTCCAGAATGGACCGCACCAGCGGGCCAAATGTGTCATCAAACCCATCGTCCCGCGCGTAAAGCCGGTCATGCTGATCCACCAGCCAGTTGGTGTCGTCAGATCGAAAAAGGCGCAGCGTTGCAGGCGTCATGGGCGCAGTCTGCGGTCCTGCGTCTTGCCTTTCAACCCCGAGCGGGCTAGCACAACCGCTCAGCCGACGCCGGAGATGACCATGGGCATCAACAAAGAAAGCGATATCGCAGCCAACCTCCAGATCGGGCCCACCGATGCCGGTATGGTCCGCATTTATGTCGAGGCGAAAGGCATTGAAATCCCTATGGATTTCGACCCCGAAGAAGCCAACGAAATCGCGGACGAGATCAAGGCAGCCGCAAAAGCCGCCGGAGCATTGAAGCGCTAGCGCGCGCCATCCCTGCACCAGTGATGCCCCTTCAAGGCATCGCACGTCACGAAGCTGACATTGGCGCACCACACAAGTGCGAGGCCGGACGCCCGGGCTTTTGCCAGCGCTGCCCCGCGTCGATCTTAACTCAGCCGATCCAGCTCGTCATAGCGGCGGGCCCGCACGCTCCGAAGTCGCTTTGCCAACCGCTGCAGATAGTTGGTCGATGACCGTCCCGGCGCCCCGGTAACCGCCGATGGCCTCAGTTCCAACCCCGTGATGCCCGCTTTCTTGAACGCCTTTGCCATGTCGTCGGAAATGAACGCCTCAGATTGATAGTATCGGTCCATCCACAGATGCCGCCCCGCAATCTTGTCTGCCTGCCACTGAATGAACGGCTCACCGACCGCGCCCGTGAAATAGCTAAAGCGACCTAAAGATGCGCCTTCAGCAAGGACGTCCTTGACCCCTTTCGTTTTGATGCTGTGCCATGTCCCATCGTCAAGAAAACATGCGAAAAGCTCCGAGTGTTCCACATCAATCGCCTCCACCCGGTCACCGATCCCCAAAGCGTAATAGCCGTCCGGGTAGTGGGTGCCGTCCATCATGCTCAGATCGACGGGCTGGAACAGATGGGCGACCGGGTCCATCTCTGACACGACGGTCCTGAACCGGTCGGACACGAAAAAACTCGCGGACCAACGGCCCTGAAAGATGTCCGGCAGGGTGGTTGGGACCGGAAACAGTTCAAGATTTTCCTCGTAATGCGTTTGCATGAACGGAATGGGCGGCAGCGGGTCGGCGGGTGCGCGCCTCAGGCTGGTCGGCTTCGCGCTGTCCTCGGGCGTTTCGGGCAGGTCGCACCAGTGCAAGCACCCGGGAAGGTGCTTTGGAATATCAAGGACATAGGGCATATTGCTCTCCACTTTGGCCCAAGCAGTGTCGTGCCGACAGGGCCAGAATGTGACGGCTTCAAGGTTTGTTGGTGAACTTGGCCGGGCCGCGTCCAAAGCCGGCCATTCAAGCACAGTCCTTGTGCTGGCACCGGTCACTCGCTCCGCGTGGACATGTCCTGAATACGGTTGTTTCAAAGATGCTCGGGTGCCCAGACTCAAAGTCACTGCCAAAACCAGCAGATCCTACCACCCCAGCCCTGCGCCCGGATCGCGCAGGCTTTGCAAACGCCGGGCAGCGTGGGTGGCGAATTTCTGCACCATCACCTTGCGGCGCGCGGCGGCCAGCTTGTCTTCGGGGGCCATACGGATGATCTCGGCATCATAGGCATCGGCGATGATCAGCCCCGTGCCCTCGGGCAGCAGGTCGACCGGAAAGTCGCTGTCCACCGCCCAAAAGAACCGGTCGCACCACTCCAGATAGCCCTCCCATTTGTGGTCCGCCATGAAATCGGCGCGGCTCGACTTGCACTCGACCACCCAAATCTCACCCTTCGGCCCCAGCGCCATCACATCGACCCGCAAGCCGCGGGCGGGCACCAACTCCTCGACCGCGGCCCAACCCAGGCTGGCCAGATGCCGCGACACGCCCCGCGCCAAAAGCTGGCCGGGCATCATCGTGGTCATATCTGCGGCGATCTGCATGGGCACAAACATATGAACAAAACCTGAACAAACGCAAGTGTCGCGACACCCCCTTGGCGATCCCCGCGCCTGCGCCTACCTTTGACAGACACCAGTGGGGGCGGATTTATGAGTGATGACACGCGGTTGAGCCAGACCCAGGCCCGTGGCGTGCGCTATGCACGCGAGCTTGAGGGCCATGTCACCTGGCTCGACACCTTTTCCGGCACCGCGCTTGGCGTGTTGGCCGTGGCATCGGGCATCTATACCTATCTCGGCGTATCCTCCCTGCTTGACGAAAACGGTGCCATGTCGGTGTTTGCCGCCATTGCCTATTCGGTGGCCGTGTCGGTCGGCATCTTCGTCTTCTGGTCCTACATGCTGCGGCTCTACCCCGCCGTGCGCACCGCGGGCGCGCGCATCGGCCTCGTGGTCGCCATGGGCGTGGGCTCTCTTGCGATTGTGGCCATGTCCTCCTGGCTCAACGCCGCAGCACTCGCAGGCTCCGCAGCCGTCGAACAGCACCTCGCCAAGACCGTGCAGGACTACCAGACCAGCCTCGAACGCGCCCATGAAGTGGCGCTGACCGGCCAATCGCTTGAACGCGACGTCGCCCGCGTCCGGCAATCCTTCGAGGACCTGTCGGAACAGGAAGCCGCAGGCGCGCTTTCGGGCCTCGCGGGTCGCGGTGCCGTCTTCCGCGTCCTGCGCCAGAAAGCCGCCGAACTCTCCGGGCTCGAAGGCCAGATCAGCGCCCAGACCCCGCTTGTCGAAAGCGCCTTTGCCGAAGGCAACGCCATCCTGTCCCGCATGCGTGCGCTCACGGTCGAGCCGGGCCCGGTCGAGGCGCGCTCTGTCGAATTTTCCGAACAGGCGGTGCGCCTTGCAGGGTTGATCACCCAGATGCGCCAATTGTCCGTCGCGCCCCTTGTCGAACGCGCGGCCCAAGACCTCTCCGCCTCCGTCGTGCTGCCCGAGCTTGACAGCACCACCGAACAGGGCCGCTCGGACCAGGCCGCCACCATCACCTCGGTGCTCGAAGTGCTGGCCCAGCGCGCCACCACCCTCGAACGGGCCGCACAGAACGTGCAGGCGCTGGAACCGGCCACCGATGTCACCTACACCCCCATTTCCTCGGCGGATGCGGTCATTCTCTACGCCCGCAACTTCGTCCCCTCCTGGGCCGGTGCCATCGCCATTGATCTCTTGCCCGCAGTCCTTGTCTTCATCCTCGCGATCACGCAACACGCCATTCGCGGCGGTCGCGAAGGCGCCGCCATCGAAGACACGCTGACCCTGGCCGAACTTCGCGCCGCCATGGCAGCGCTGCGCGACGTGGAAACCACCATGACGGCCCCCGACCAGATTGACACGCCCAAAGCCCCCGAAACACCCAAACGGGTCGCCGAATGACCGACACGGCCCGCAAACAGCGCAACCCCATCGCTCGCACGCTGATGGGCGTGCTGATCTTCCAACTGGGTATCGGCGCGCTCCTGATCCTGGGCGACATGCAGGGCCTGCGCCTGCCCAGCTTCGGCCCCGACGCGCCCCGCCTGACCGAACCCGTGCGCCCTGGCGACCAGCGCCGCACCTTCCGGCCCGACCGCGACCGGCCCCTCACCCAGCCTGCACGCGACCCGGGCAACCTGCCAAGCCGGCTGGTCCTGACGCAAACCGACGGCACCACCTACCGGCTCGAAGGCGGGATCAGCCCCGGCGACGCTGACCGCCTGACCGCACTCATCACCCAAGCCGATCCGCGCCCCGACACGCTCATCCTGCAAAGCCCCGGCGGCTCGGTCCAGGACGCGCTCGCCCTGGGCCGCACCATCCGCCGCGAAGGGATCGCCACGCAGATGCTCGCGGGCGAATTCTGCTATTCCGCCTGCCCCTACCTGCTTGCCGCAGGCACCAGCCGCGATATCGACGCGGCCGCCAGCGTCGGCGTGCACCAGCACTATTTCGGCGAAAGCACGGTCCTGCCCGCCGCCTTCGCCGTCGAAGACATCCAGCAGGGCCAGGCCGAGGTCATGATCTACCTCAACGACATGGGGATAGACCCGTTGGTCATGCAACACGCCATGAGCACGCCGCCCGATCAGATCTACATTCTGCTCGCGGAAGAGTTGGCGGAGTACGGATTTACCCAATCTCCTGAATAGCTTGCCACCCCTTCCTCAACCACGGTGACAACAGGCTTGACATGATACCATAAGGTATCTCATTAATATGATACCAAATGGCATCATATGTGAGACACCCCATGAAACCCCTTGTTCTGCTTGCACTACTGGCCAGCCCCGCACTGTCCGATCCCGCCATCACCCTCACGCCCGCCGATGCGCTCGACTGGGCCACCACGCCCGAGGGCGTCGCCTTTGCACCCCTCTCCGGCGACCGCATGACCGAGCCTTACTTCGCCATGGTCAGACTGCCCGCGGGCACCACCAGCCCGCCCCACACCAAATCCGCCACCATGTTCGGGCTGATGCTCGAAGGGGAAATGACCCACGCCACCCCAGACACCACAGACCCTGCCACCATCGGACCCGGCGCCTATTACGAAATCCCCGCAAACCTGCCGCATATCTCGGCCTGCGTCTCTGCCACGCCTTGCGTCACCCTGCTCTATCAGGACGGCGCGTTTGACTTCCTGCCGGTGACGCCATGACCACCCCAACCCAAAACGCCTTCCGCGCCCTCGCTGACCCCACGCGCCGCGACATCCTCGCGATGCTCAAAGCTCAGGACATGACCATCGCCCAAGTGTCGGACCGCTTCGACATGACCCGCGCCGCTGTCAAAAAGCACCTCACCGTGCTCAGCGACGGCGGCCTCATCACGGTCGAGGCGCGGGGCCGCGAACGAATCAACCGCCTCAACCCCGCCGGTCTGGCACCGGTCCTCACATGGCTCGAACTCTTCGACCGCTTCTGGGACGACCGCCTGTCCGATCTGAAATCCGCCATTGAAAAGGACATCCAATGACCGACACCGTTTTGCAGAAAACCATTTTCCTCAAGGCGCCCCGGCAACTGGTCTGGGATTATCTCACCCAGCCCGAACACCTCGCCAAGTGGTTCCACGCGCCCAAGACGCCATTGGCCGAGGGCCAAAAGCTGGAGATGTTCGGCACCACCAGCGGCGACCTGCTGATCTGGGGCAAGGTGATCAGGGCCGACGCCCCAAGCCACCTCGAATACACCTTCACCGTCGGCCCCATGGGCGATGCCGTCAGCACAGTGAAATGGACGCTCACAGATGTGCCCGGCGGCACGCAACTGTCCCTTGTGCACGATGGCCTGCCGCAAGGCGAAGCCGCCTTTGGCCTCACCCTCGCGCTCGACAAGGGTTGGGACGACCACCTCATGCGGATGCGCAATGATATTCATGGAGAGGACTGATGGATTACAGCGCCACCATCACCGCCAGCGCGCCGCCGGACCAAGCCGCGCGTATGATCATCGATGACTTGGGCCTCTGGTGGTCCACCCGCATCGACCGTGATGCCGATGGCTTCACAATCCGCTTCAACCGCAGCCACGCCAGTTTTGCGCTGGACCCGGGCGGCGCACCCGATCACTTCACCTGGACCTGCACCGACGCACATATGATCATGGACGGCGTGGACGATCCGGGCGAATGGAAAGGCACCCGTCTGATCTGGCAGATCGCCCCGGCGCCCGGCGGCAGCACCGTCACGTTGACGCACAAGGGCCTGACCCCGGCGCTGCCCTGTTTCGACATCTGCCAACGCGGCTGGCAGCACTTTTTCGAAACCAGCCTGCGCAACCATCTGAATGGCGATACCGCCCTGCCAGAGACCAGCCAGCCTGCGGCATAAGGTATCGCGTTAACCAATCCGCGCGCCCGAGACCCGGCGCGCGGCGCAAAATGTGCAGTTTTGGGCGCAAAATGCGCAATTTGCCCGGATCTCCCCGAAACAGGCCCCTTTCGCAAATTTGAAACTATGCACTTTGCCTTCGAAAATGCGCAGTTCGGGGCAAGCATGACGAAAAAGAACGCCAATTCCGCGCACCAAACCCATGATGAACACACCGTGCGCTGCCCGGCCCTGGGGCTCCGCCCCTTCGCAAGCGAAACGCTTCCCCAAAAGCGTTTTCGGGAAGCTTGCGCCTTTTCTGTTTCAAAAAAATCCTCCCCGAAGGGCCGATCCGCCACCCCCGCCCCCGCCAAGCCTTGTCGCGCCGCGCCCTGACGCCTATGTAGCGGCGTGGCGGGTTCTGCCCTTCTCGTGACAGGTTGCATTCCGGTGGCCTTAAGCAATTCCGAGGGAGCTGGCTCTGTCCGGGCCCTGGTCCGGTTACCTGGCGCCCACCTGTATATACAGGTCCTCGGGAATGAGAGAACCAAACGGTTGTGGTGGTCCCGTCACACACCCCCAACATGTGCTTTGCAAATGCGCACAGATGTGGTTCGCCGCTGTCGATTGTGCGCAGCGACACAGCGCTTATCTTTGCCCCAACGCAAGGATGAAAGGAGACAGACATGTCCCTCAGACCCACCATCGAAACCCGCCGCGCCCAACAAACTTTGGAAGGTGCAGGCGTACATCTGCACCGCGCTTTCGGCTTTCAGGACCCACGCGAACTGGACCCGTTTCTGCTGTTTGATGATTTCCGCAACGACGTGCCCGCGCAGTTCGAAAAGGGATTTCCCTGGCACCCACATAGGGGAATAGAAACAATAACTTACGTGCTTGAAGGCACCGTGGAACACAGTGACAGCCTGGGCAATTCCGGCACCCTCGGCGCAGGGGCCGTCCAATGGATGACGGCCGGGTCGGGCATCCTCCATCAGGAGATGCCGCACGGCAACACCAAGGGCCAGATGCACGGCTTCCAGCTTTGGGGCAACCTGCCCTCGGCCCAGAAGATGACCGCCCCGCGCTATCAGGACATTCAAGGTGCCGACATCCCCGAAGTCATCGACGATGACGGCACCAAAGTACGTGTGATCACAGGCGAATTCTGGGGTAAGAAAGGCCCCGTTGACGGCATCGCCGCCGATCCGCAATACCTTGACATCTCACTGCCTGCAGGCGTGAAAAAGACCTTCAAAGTAGACACTTACAGGCGTGCCTTCGCCTATGTGTTTGACGGTTCCGGGGCCTTTGCCGACGCGTCCGACCCGTCGGGTGTGCTACTTGAAAAAGAGGTGGCAGGCCAAGAGGTCAACATCCGCGATCTGTCCGGCGACCGCACCCTGATCCGCTTCGGCACCGGGGACGAGGTCACGGTCCAGGCCGGTCCCGAGGGCATCCGCTTTCTGCTGATCTCTGGCGCACCCATTGACGAGCCGGTGGCCTGGCACGGGCCCATCGTGATGAATACGCAAGAAGAACTGATGCAGGCCATGCGCGATCTGCGCAACGGCACCTTCATTCAGCCTGCGCACTGAAACCACACCAGCCGGCGCCTCGGGCGTCGGCTGGTATTCCATTTATAATCAGGCTGTTACAGCCTTTCGCACCATGGCCCAATACTGGTCCTGCACATCCGACAGGCTCAATCGCCCCTCCGCGCGAAACCAGGTTGTCACCCCCGTAAGCATGGCAATCACGGCCATGGTCGCAATCTTGGCATCCGACACATCAAAGACGCCAGCGCGCGCACCGTCGCGCAGAATGCCTTCCAACATCGCCTCGTATTTCCCGCGCAGCGCCTCGATTTCGGTGAAGTTTGCAGGAGCAAGGTTGCGCAACTCCATATAGGCAATGAACACCGCATCAGGCCGCGCGTGATGAAAGCCGATGTGAAAGCGCACAAAGGCCTCCAGACGCTGCGTCGGCGAAGCGGACATGTCGACAGGCGCTTCGGCCAGCAACTCGACCATGTGGCTGCGCATCAGCTCGAATAAAAGCGTTTGTTTGTCAGGCGTGTAATTGTATAGCGCCCCGGCCTGCACCCCCACCTCGGCAGCGATTTGTCGCATGGAAACAGCGGCATAGCCCTGCCGCGCGAACAGCCGCAGCGCCGCATCTCGGACGCGCGGGCCGGTGATATCGGAATGAGAACCAGTGGTGCGGGCCATGCTGAGGATTTAACTGAACGCACGTTCAAAACCAAGCCGCGCTTGCGTGGCGCGGGGTCATGGTGCATCACAACAGCAACACATGTTTTCGGAGCCTTTGCCTCATGCGGTCCACCGCGGCGCTTCTTTGCCTGACACTGACGGCCTGCACACAGTTCCCGGAATTGGACGACACCGTGTCGCCCGCCGTTCAGGACGCCGCGTTCCCCGCGCTTGTACCGCTTGAGCCGCTGCTGGCGGGCGCTACACCCGTGGTCAGCGATCCCATCGCCACAACCGATGCACTGCAAACGCGCGTGAGCGCGCTGCGCGCCCGCGCCCGCGCGTTGCAACAGCGTCCCATCGTCGACCCGGCCACACGTGCCCGGATGCGCGAGCGGCTTGGCTAAGGGCAATTGCGCCCAAGGTCCGAACCCGCTACATCGCCCGCGACGCCTCATCGCTCAAAGGAACCCGACATGAACGCACCGCTTCGGCTTGGCATTGCAGGGTTGGGCACTGTGGGCATCGGTGTGGTTAAAATCATCCGGCAATACGGTTCGACGCTCGAAGCGCGCACAGGCCGCAAGATTGAAATCAGCGCCGTCAGCGCAAGGTCCCGCGACAAAGATCGCGGCGTGAGCTTGGACCATTACGCCTGGGAAGATGACCCCGTCGCCCTTGCCACGCGGGATGACGTGGACATCTATGTGGAATTGATGGGCGGCACCGACGGCCCGGCCAAGGCATCCGTCGAGGCGGCCATTGCCGCGGGCAAGGATGTGGTCACCGCCAACAAAGCCATGCTTGCCATCCATGGCCAGACGCTGGCCGAGGCGGCCGAAGCCAAGGGCGTCAGCCTGCGCTACGAAGCGGCGGTTGCTGGCGGCATTCCTGTAATAAAGGCATTGACCGAAGGCCTCGCGGGCAATGAAATCACCCGTATCGTTGGTGTGATGAACGGGTCATGCAATTATATCCTAACGCGCATGGAAAGCGCTGACCTGACATACGAAGAGGTCTTTGCCGAGGCGGATGGGTTGGGCTATCTCGAAGCTGATCCGCAGCTTGATGTGGGCGGCATTGATGCGGCCCACAAGCTGGCGATCCTGTCATCCATCGCCTTTGGCACACGCGTCGATTTCGACGGGATCGAGTTGGAGGGTATCGATCGCATCAGCATTGATGACATCCGCCACGCCGCCGATATGGGCTACAAGATCAAGCTGTTGGGTGTGGCCCAGAAAACCGGGCGCGGGCTGGAACAGCGCATGATGCCCTGCCTTGTGCCGGATACGTCCCCATTTGGGCAGTTGCAGGGTGGCACCAACATGGTCGCCATCGAAGGGCACGCGGTTGAACAAATCGTGCTGCGTGGCCCTGGTGCAGGCGAAGGGCCCACTGCCTCTGCCGTGATGGGCGATGTGTGTGACATTGCGCGGGGCCTGAGCCTGCCTGTCTTCGGGCAACCCGCAGGCACGCTGGACACCGCACCGCGTGCCGCATCGGTTCTGCCCGCACCCTACTATCTGCGTATGGCGCTGATGGACAAGCCTGGCGCCCTGGCCAAGATCGCAAGCGTGCTTGGCGATGCTGGCGTCAGTATCGACCGGATGCGTCAATACGGGCACGACGACACAACCGCGCCGGTTCTGATCGTCACGCACACCTGCACGCGCGCTGCGGTCGATGAGGCAATTGCCGCGATGCAGGGCACCGGCGTTCTGGCCTCGGACCCGGTTGTGCTGCGCATCGAATCTGTCTGAATTCATTCTTCTTCAAAGGACTTTCCAACATGACCGCCACCGCACAATTTCAGGATCGTATGCTGTCACTGGGCCTTGCCCGCGTGTCCGAAGCCGCCGCTTTGGCCTCGGCCCGGCTGGTCGGTCACGGCGATGAAAAGGCGGCGGACCAGGCGGCTGTCAACGCTATGCGCGAACAGCTTAACCTGCTGGACATTGCGGGTGTGGTCGTGATCGGCGAGGGCGAACGGGATGAAGCGCCCATGCTGTATATCGGCGAAGAGGTGGGCACCGGCAAAGGCCCCGGCGTCGACATCGCGCTGGACCCGCTGGAAGGCACGACACTCACCGCTAAGGACATGCCAAACGCACTTACGGTGATCGCCATGGGGCCGCGCGGATCAATGCTGCACGCACCCGATGTTTATATGGACAAGTTGGCAATCGGCCCCGGCTTTGCCCCCGACACGGTGACGCTCGACATGGACCCCGCCGAGCGGGTCAAAGCGCTGGCTAAGGCCAAGGGCTGCGACACCTCTGACATCACGGTCTGCATCCTTGAACGCCCCCGGCACGAGGCTGTCATCGCAGCCGTGCGCGGCACGGGCGCGTCAATCCGCCTGATCACTGATGGCGATGTGGCGGGCGTGATGCACTGCGCGGACCCAAGCACCGGAATCGACATGTATATGGGCGAAGGGGGGGCACCCGAAGGGGTCCTGGCCGCAGCCGCCCTGAAGTGCATGGGCGGACAGATTTATGGCCGCCTGCTCTTTCGCAACGACGACGAACGCGGCCGCGCGGCCAAGGCCGGGATCGACGATCTCAACCGCGTGTACAGCCGTGACGAGATGGTGACGCAGGACGTGATTTTTGCCGCCACCGGCGTCACCGACGGTTCGCTTTTGCAATCAGTGCACCGCGAACCGGGCTGGCTGACCTGCGAAACATTGCTGATGCGGTCCAAGACCGGCTCGGTCCGGCGCATCAACTACCGCACGCCAACCGACAGCGTCTGAGAGCGCAGCGGTTGTCACGGGGACCATTGCCCCTAGACTGCCCGTGAGCGGGAAAGAGGGATCAAGCCATTGGCTTTTCTGGGGGTGGATCATTCGCTGACGGGCCGGGCCTGGGTTGGCCCCGATGTGACAACCGAACGCGCCGCCGAAGCGCTGGCGCAATCTGCGCATCTGCCCCGCGCGGTCTGCCAAATTCTGGCCCGCATGGGTGTTCCCCCCGAGGAGGCCGAGGCCTATCTCGCCCCCACCCTGCGCGATCTGATGCCTGACCCCCGATCACTGCGCGACATGGAACAGGCAGCGTCCCGCTTGCTACAAGCGGTGCAGGCGGGCCAGCGTGTCGCCATTTTCGCGGATTATGACGTAGACGGCGGCGCCTCGGCGGCGTTGTTGATCACGTGGCTGCGCGCCATGGGCCTGTCCGCGACGCTCTATGTGCCCGACCGTATCGACGAAGGCTACGGCCCCAATGATGCCGCGATGGCACAGCTGGCCACGACCCACGATCTGATCATCTGCGTCGATTGCGGAACCTTGTCTCATGGCCCGATCGCCGCTGCGGTAGGCGCGGATGTGGTTGTGCTGGATCACCACTTGGGCGGAGAGACCCTGCCCGCCGCCTATGCGGTGGTGAACCCCAACAGGCAGGACGAAGATGGCGCGCTCGCGCATCTATGTGCTGCTGCGGTCGTGTTTCTGGCACTGGTTGAGGCGGGCCGACAATTACGTGTGGCGGGCGCGCAAGGGCCAGACCTGATGGCGCTGCTGGATCTGGTGGGGCTTGCAACCGTGGCGGATGTGGCCCCCTTGA
This sequence comes from Pseudomonadota bacterium, assembly GCA_038525015.1. Classification (GTDB taxonomy): domain Bacteria; phylum Pseudomonadota; class Alphaproteobacteria; order Rhodobacterales; family Rhodobacteraceae; genus Tateyamaria. Next base: position 154,268 of record JBCBID010000001.1, read on the forward strand.
TCGGCATAAACCGCGCCTTTGTCCGGCAGGGGCTCAAGGTCATGGCCCGCCGTGACCGTGTGGGATTGGTGGCCTTGGCAGATATCGCCGGGCTCGATACCGCGCCCACGCCCTATCACCTTGGGTATATGCTGGGGCCGCGGATCAATGCAGGAGGCCGGATTGGACAAGCCGATCTGGGCGCGCGACTGTTGGGCACCACCGATCCGCACGAGGCCGCAGCGCTGGCCGAACGGCTCAACACGCTCAATGCCGAGCGCAGGGATATCGAAGCCCAGGTGCGCGCCGAGGCCGTCGCACAATGCGAGGCGCGCGGAAGTGAAGGTGGGCTCGCCTGGGCGGCGGGTCCGGGATGGCACCCTGGCGTCGTTGGCATCGTCGCGTCGCGCATGAAAGAGGCCACCAACCGCCCCTCTATCGTGATCGGTGTCGAGGATGGGATTGGCAAAGGATCGGGACGGTCAGTGTCGGGCATAGACCTGGGGGCATCGATCCAGCGCCTGGCGTTAGAGGGGCTGTTGATCAAAGGCGGAGGCCACAAGATGGCGGCCGGGCTTACGGTTGAGGCGGACAAGATCGAACCCGCGATGGCGCGGTTGTCGGAGCTGCTGTCAAAGCAAGGCGCTGATGCGCTTGGCCCTGCTGATTTACGGCTGGACGGCGCTCTGATGCCGGGGGCCGCAACAGTTGAACTGCTGGATCAGATTGACGCCGCTGGTCCCTTTGGCGCAGGCGCCCCTGCCCCACGCTATGCCTTTGCCGGAATGCGTATTCTCAATGCCCGCCGGGTCGGGGAAACACATCTGAAACTCACCTTTGGCGAAACCGGCGGGGCACGACTGGATGCCATCGCCTTTGGCGCGTTTGACGGGCCTTTGGGGCCGGAGTTAATGGACCATGGTGGGGCGCTGTTCCACCTCGCGGGGCGCGTTGAACTGAACACATTTCGCGGTCGGCAATCGGTGCAGTTGCGCCTTGAAGACGCGGCGCGGGGTTGATCTTTCTGCGGGCGGCACATTCCTTGGATTTCTGAACGGTGGAACGATTTTTCTGCTTGCGCCGCACGGCCTTATTGCCTATCTGAGCGCTCACACCAGCGCTGGCCCGTTCGTCTATCGGTTAGGACGCCAGGTTTTCAACCTGGAAAGAGGGGTTCGATTCCCCTACGGGCTGCCACCTTCCCCGATACTGTGCTCTCAGACGCCCGCCTGAGCAATTCCCGGTGGGTCCTCTTGGTGTCTGTCAGGTGATGACATCCGGCGTCGCACGTCCCGTACGCTTGGTGATCTCGGCCAGCGTGTTTGCTGCGGCGATAATGCCTGACAGGGCATCTTGCGGCTCTTTATGCAGGGCGTTCGGGTCCATCTCCAACTGCTCAAGATATACGCGCAAGGTTGCCCCCTCTGTGCCTGTGCCAGACAATCGGAACACCACACGCCCGCCCCCATCGAAATGGATGCGAATCCCCTGGGCCAAGGACGTTGAGCCATCGACAGGGTCGTCATAGGAAAACTCATCCGCGCCAGAGATGGTCAGATCGCCCACGCGCTGCCCCGCGAGGCCGTCAAGGCGTCCGCGCAAATCAGCCATGAGGTCATTGGCGATGGCACTGTCCACAGCCTCGTAATCGTGCCGCGAATAGTAGTTGCGCCCGTAGGTAACCCAATGCTCAGTCATCAGGTCGGACACGGATTTGCCAGTGGTTGCCAGGATGTTAAGCCACAACAGCACAGCCCAAAGCCCGTCCTTTTCACGTACGTGGTTCGAACCCGTGCCCGCACTTTCCTCACCGCACAGCGTCACCTTGCCCGCATCGAGCAGATTGCCGAAAAACTTCCAGCCTGTCGGTGTCTCGATATGCGCCATGCCCTTGGCGTTGGCCACACGGTCTGCCGCGGCAGAGGTGGGCATGGAGCGCGCAACACCGGCAAGCCCCTGGGCATAGCCGGGGGCCAGATGCGCCTTGTCCGCGAGCACGGCAAGGCTGTCCGATGGGCTCACGTAGCAGCGTCGTCCCACGATCATATTGCGGTCGCCATCGCCGTCTGATGCAGCGCCGAAATCTGGGGCCTCGCTTGAGTACATGATGTCCATCAGCGCCTTCGCCCAAACCGGATTGGGATCCGGGTGGCCGCCTCCAAAGTCAACGCTTGGCACGCCATTCATGACGGTGCCCACCGGCGCACCAAGGCGACTTTCAAGGATATTATGCGCGTAAGGGCCAGTGACAGCATGCATTGCATCAAAGCGCATGCGGAACCCGCCATCGAACAGGGCCGAGATGGCATCGAAGTCAAAGAGCGTGGCCATCAGCTCTGCATAATCGGACACCGGATCAACGATTTCGATCTGCATCTCGGCCAGCTGGCTTAAGCCCACCTGATCAAGTTCCACCTGTCCGGCATCCAAGATACGGTAACTGTCGATTTCTTTTGTTCTGGCAAAGATTTTTTCGGTCACGTCTTCGGTCGCCGGACCGCCATTTGGGCCGTTGTACTTGAGCCCGAAATCGGCCTTTGGTCCGCCAGGATTGTGGCTGGCTGACAGGATCAAGCCGCCATCGGCTTTGCGTTTGCGGATCAGGTGCGAGGCGGCCGGCGTGGAAAGCAGACCGCCTTGCCCGACGATACACTTTGCTGCGCCATTGGCGGCAGCCATCCGCAATATCGTTCCAATCGCCGCGTCGTTGAAATAGCGCCCGTCACCGCCCACCACCAGCGTCTTGCCGGCAATCCCGCCGATACCGTCAAAAATAGCCTGCGTGTAATTCTCAAGATAACCCGGCTGCACGAACACTGCCGTCTTCTTGCGCAGGCCGCTTGTGCCCGGCTTTTGGCCGTCAATCGGAGCCGTCGCGATGATCTTCAGGCTCATACCTTGACCTTTCGTTCCTTCACGGCCTCGCCGCCCGCGGCCTTTCCGCCGATTGGGCAAAGCTCAAGCGCCACGACACTGTTGGGGGAAATGGGCACAGCACCTGCGCGGGGCGGCTCGGTGACCTGACCAGATGTGTCAATGACGCGCAGCCAGCGATGGCCGGGCAAGGCTTCGGGCAAGGTCGCCCTGATTTTGCCGCCGGCGTTGAACACCAGGTAAATCGCTCCCAGCCGCGGCTCGTATGCAGGCGTGCCGCGCGCCATGCGCATCTCGACACCCAGAAACTTCAGTTCGGGTCTGCCCCAATCCTCCTCGGACATGGCAGTGCCGTCGGCCTTGCGCCAAAAGACATCGGGCTTTCCGTCCACCGCCCGCTTGCCCGCGTGCAAAAACCGTTTCTGGCGCAGGATGGGGCTGGATTTGCGGAAGGCGATGATCTGGCTGCAAAAGGCGAGGAAATCTGGGTCCGCCTCGTCCCAGTTGACCCAGCCGATTTCATTGTCCTGACAATACGCATTGTTGTTTCCGCGCTGGCTGTTGCCCAACTCATCGCCCGCCAAGATCATCGGTGTCCCCTGGCTGAGCATGAGAGTTGCGAGCATGTTGCGCCGCCGCTGTGCACGCAGGGCAATGATGGCCGGGTCTTCGGTTGGGCCCTCCACACCGCAATTGTCAGAACAATTGTGGTCGTGGCCGTCTCGATTGCCCTCGCCATTCGCCTCGTTGTGCTTTTCGTTGTAGCTGACCGTATCCATCAAGGTGAACCCGTCATGGGCGGTGATCAGGTTGATCGACGATGTGGCGGGGCGGCCATCATGGTCAAACCGCAGCGCCGACCCGGTGACGTGGCCAGCCAGCTTGCGCGTGATACAGGGGTCGCCGCGCCAGAACCTGCGCACGTTGTCGCGGTACTTGTCATTCCATTCCGCAAAGGGCGACGGGAAGGCGCCCAACTGATAGCCACCGGGGCCGACATCCCAAGGCTCCGCGATCATCTTGACCTTGTTCAGCACAGGATCTTGCCGAATGGCGCGGCAAAACGGCCCGTCTCGGTCAAAGCCACCCGAGGTGCGCGCAAGGCTCGATGCAAGATCAAAGCGGAAACCGTCGACATGCATCACTTCGACCCAGTAGCGCAAACTGTCCATGACCATGCGCAACACAAACGGGTGGTCGAGGTCGAGTGTGTTACCACAGCCAGTGTCATCCACGTAAAACCGCTTGTCATCTGCAAGCCGGTAATAGCTTGCGTTGTCGAAGCCGCGGAAGCACAGGGTCGGACCCTGTTCGTTGCCTTCGGCCGTGTGGTTGTAGACCACATCGAGGATCACCTCGATCCCAGCGGCGTGGAAGCGTGCAACCATCTGCTGGAACTCAGAAATATCGTGATTGCTCATGAACTTGGGGTCAGGCGCAAAGAACCCGTAGGTCATGTAGCCCCAGTAATTGCTTAGTCCCTTATCGACAAGAAAACGGTCATCTACCGACGCCTGCACCGGCATCAATTCAATCGCCGTGACGCCCAGATTGGTCAGGTGATCCAGCATCTGGTCTGATGCCATGCCAAGGAAACGCCCGGCGTGGGGCACATCGCTTCGCTCGGCGGTCAGGCCCTTGACGTGCGCTTCGTAAATGACCGTATCAGACCATGGCGTATCAAGGCGCAACCGCTCGCCCCGGCCCCAGGTAAAGGCCGGATCAACCACAACAGAGCGCGGCATAAAAGGTGCGCTGTCGCGGGTGTCAAAGCTCCGGTCCTTGTCCTTGTGGCCGATCTCGTAGCCGTAAAGCGCGTCGTCCCATTGCACAGGACCCGTCAACCGTTTGGCATAGGGGTCCATCAGCAGTTTGTAGGGGTTGAACCGGTGCCCGTCCTCGGGCGCGTAAGGACCATGCACACGGTAGCCATATTGCTGACCGGGTCGCAGGCCGGCGATATAGCCGTGCCAAATATGCCCTTCGCGCTCAACCAGATCAACGAGATAAACCTCGCGCCCCTGATCGTCGCACAGGCACAGCACCACGCGGGTTGCGTGCTGCGAAAACACGGCAAAGTTCACACCCTCGCCGTCGAACGTGGCGCCCATGGGGTGCGGGCGGCCCGCGCTCAGTTGGAACGAATTCATCCAGCAGCCTCTAGCAGGTCGGTGTAGAGTGCGGCATAGGCCGCCGCCGATGACGCCCACCCGACCGGATGCGCCATCGCGTTTCGCTGCACCTTTGACCACATCTTGGGCTGCGCGAAAAGATCGCAAAGCTGGGTCAGCGCATTTGCCAGGGCATCTGCGGTCACGGGGTAGAATTGAACACCCGTTGCCACCACCTTGGCCATGGTCGCGGGCGTCACGGGGATGACCGTGTCCGCCAACCCGCCGGTCAGCGCCACAACCGGCAACGTCCCGTATTGCAAACCATAAAGCTGGGTCAAACCGCAGGGTTCAAATCGCGAGGGCACCAAGATGGCGTCGCCTCCGGCAATCATGCGATGAGATAGCGCCTCGTCATATCCGATGCGCGCGGCCACGTTGGGGTGAGGATGGGCTTGAAAGGCGTCTTCAAGACCAGGAGCCCCCGATCCGAGCAACGCAAGTTGCCCCCCCCGATCCAGCAACGAAGGGAGCGCTTCCAGCAGTAGATCGAGGCCTTTCTGCTCAGTCAGTCGCGACACCACAACGCACAAGGGACCATGCGCATCCGGCAGGCCAAATTCCGCGCGCAAGGCGGATGTATTCGCGGCCTTGCCGCGCGGCGTTTTGTAAGGGCGGATGTGGCTGTCAACTTCGGGCGACCAGACATCAAGATCAATGCCGTTCAGGATACCAGAAAGGTCCGCCTTGCGCGCGCGTAACACACCATTAAGGCCCATGCCAAACTCTGGTGTCATCAACTCGCGCGCGTATGTGGGCGATACGGTTGTCAGGTGATCAGCACAGACCAGGCCCGCTTTCAACATCGAGAGCTGACCCCAATATTCGACCCGTTCGGTTGTCATATCCGAAGGTGCGATCTCAAGCGCGACAGCGCGATCCATCGGAACGAGCCCCTGAAAGGCGATATTGTGAATAGTCAACAGACTAGGCACGGGCACGCTGTCGCGTTTCAGATAGTAAGGCACCAAGCCGGCTTGCCAGTCGTGACAATGAACGACGGAGGGCTCCCACTCGCCCAGCAGACCCGCAGCCATATCCGCTGCAACACGGCAGAGCGCTGCAAAGCGTTCCGGATTATCCGGCCAGTCCCGACCGTCGGAATTGAGATAGGGACCCGCCTCGCGATCATAGAGATGAGGCGCGTCGAGCACGAAAAGCGAGAGGCCCTTGGCCTGTCCGGCAAGCAGTGTTGCGGGACCGCCATAACACGCGCGCAGTTCTGCAACGGCTTTCCTACGCTTCAACGCGCGCATAACCGAAGGGTAGCCGGGCAACAGCGTCCGCATCTCGACCCCGTGTTCGGCCAAGACACCCGGCAAGGCACCCGCCACATCGGCAAGCCCACCGGTTTTGATCAACGGGGCACATTCGGAGGTGACAGACAGAACCTTGATCATTGAGCTGCTTGCCATGCCTCCACCATCGGCTTGGTAATCAGGGTCGCGCCCTTTTCAGACACGCGGAAGAACTTGGCGTCCTCGGTCGGGTCCTCGCCCACCACCAGACCGGTTGGGATCTCGACACCCCGGTCAATCACGCATTTGCGCAATCGGGCCGACCGGTTGATAACCACATTTGGCAGCACCACAGAATGATCTAGAACCGCGTAGGAATTGGTGTGCACCTGCGTGAACAGCAGAGAATTGCGCACCTCTGTACCGGAAATGATGCACCCCCCGGACACCATAGACGAAATCGCCACCCCGCGCCGGTCTTTCTCATCATGGATGAACTTCGCAGGCGGGACGCTTTCGGAATAGGTCCAGATGGGCCAATTCCGATCCCAAAGGTCTAACTCAGGCGTGAAGTTGGTGAGGTCGATATTGGCCTCCCAAAACGCGTCGATGGTACCCACATCGCGCCAATAGCTGGGCGCGCCGTCGGCCCGCACGCAACTGTCGTCGAACCGGTGCGCCACAGCCTTGCCGTTCTTGACGATGTCAGGGATCAGGTCGTGGCCAAAATCATGGCTAGAATTCGGGTCTTCGGCGTCCTTGATCAGCAATTCGCGCAGGAACTTCCAATTGAACACGTAGATACCCATGGATGCCAGCGTCTTGGTCGCATCCTCGGGGGTGCCGGGCGGGTCCGCAGGCTTTTCCAGAAATGAGGTGATGCAACCCTGCTCATCGACTCCCATCACACCAAAGGCCGATGCCTCCTTGCGTGGGACGGTCAGGCAGCCCACGGTTACGTCGGCGCCCTGTTCCACGTGCTGGCGCAACATGATCTCATAATCCATCTTGTAGATGTGATCGCCCGCCAGAATGACAATATATTCAATGTCGTAGCTGTCCACGATATCGATATTTTGGGTGACAGCATCTGCGGTGCCACGATACCACATCTCCTCGGACACACGTTGAGACGCGGGCAGGATATCCAGAAATTCGTTCCGTTCGGCCCGGAAAAAATTCCAACCGCGCTGGCAGTGCCGGATCAGGGAATGCGCCTTGTACTGCGTGGCCACCGCCATGCGCCGAATGCCCGAATTGACCGCGTTGGACAGGGCGAAATCGACAATCCTTGTCTTGCCACCGAAATAGACGGCGGGTTTGACGCGCCGATCTGTCAATTCCTTCAGCCGCGACCCGCGCCCCCCTGCCAGAACAAAGGCCATGGACCTCTGGGATAGCCGTGTCATGTCCGCCATATCGTTTCCTCCCTAGTGCTTCAGTCGGAACATCAGCGTCGCCAAGGGTGGCACCGTGATGTCCACAAAATCCGGTAGCCCGTCCCATTCCCCTGTCTGGCTCTGAACCGCGCCGCTATTGCCCCGGTCGCCACCTCCATAAACCACCGCGTCAGAGTTCAGGATCTCCTCCCAAAGGCCCGGAACCGGCACCCCAATGCGCCATTTGCGCTCAACCGGGGTAAAGTTGCAGACCACGACCACAGGTGCATCACCGTCGTCGCCAAAGCGTGCGAAGGCAGTCAACGACTGGTCAGGATCATTCGCGATCCAGCGGAAGCCCGTCGGATCACAATCGCGCCGATGCAACGCGGGCGTGTCGCGATAAAGGTGGTTCAGATCCCTTACCAGCGCCTGCACGCCGCGTTGGTTTGCCCCGTGCAGCGCATCCCAGTCCAGCGACACATCATGGTTCCATTCCTGCCACTGACCAAACTCGCACCCCATGAACAGCAGCTTCTTGCCCGGATGCCCCCACATGAACCCGTAATAGGCCCGCAGGTTCGCAAATTTCTCCCATTCGTTGCCCGGCATCTTGTCGATCATCGAACCCTTGCCGTGCACCACCTCGTCATGGCTGATGGGCAGAATGAAATTTTCCGAAAATGAATAATCAATCGGAAAGGTCATCAGATGATGATCGTATTTGCGGTGAATGGGGTCCTTCTCGATGTAGCGCAGGGTGTCATTCATCCACCCCATGTTCCACTTGTAGCCAAAGCCAAGGCCACCGGCATCCACGGGAGAAGACACGCCGGGAAAGGCAGTGCTTTCTTCGGCCACAGTCATGATCCCGTCGACCTCACCATAACAGACCGTGTTCATTTCCTTTAGAAAATCAATGGCTTCATAGTTTTCACGCCCGCCATCCTTGTTCGGAATCCACGCATCGCCTTCGCGCGAGTAATCGCGATAGAGCATTGACGCGACCGCATCCACACGCAGCCCGTCCAAATGGTATTCGGTGAACCAATAAAGCGCGTTGGCCGTCAGGTGGTTGCGCACTTCGGTGCGGCCGTAATTGTAGATCAGGGTGTTCCAGTCCTGATGAAACCCTTCGCGCGGGTCAGCATGTTCATACAGATGTGTGCCATCAAAGCGGGCCAACCCATGCGCATCCGAGGGGAAATGCCCGGGCACCCAGTCGAGGATCACACCCAGACCCGCCTTATGCGCGGCCTCCACCAAATCGCGAAACTCATGCGGGGGACCAAAGCGGATTGTGGGGGCGTAAAGACCCAAGGGCTGGTACCCCCAGGACCCATCAAACGGAAACTCGCTGATCGGCAGGAACTCCAGATGAGTGAACCCCATCCATTTGGCGTAATCCACCAGCTCGGTCGCCAGTTCCTTATAGCTTAACCGGCGCCCATCACCGGTATGCCGCCACGACCCGAGATGCACTTCATACACGGATATTGGCTTATCCCGGCTCTGTGCCTCGGCCCGGCCCTGCATCCACTGGTCATCGTCCCAGCCATAGCCCGAGATATCGCGCACCACCGACGACGTCTCGGGCGGGTGCTGCGCGCCAAAGCCGACGGGGTCCGCCTTCAGGAAAGGCGCACCATCCTGCGACGCGATCTCGTATTTATAAAGTTCACCGTCGCCCAAGCCGGGCAGAAAAATCTCCCAAACCCCGGTCACACCGATGCGTCGCATCGGGTGCCGTCGACCGTCCCACATATTGAAATCACCCACGACGGACACGCGCGCTGCATTTGGCGCCCAGACGGCAAAATGCGTCCCTGCTACACCGTCCACCTCTCTTACATGCGCGCCCAGTGCCGACCACAACTGCCGATGCGTGCCCTCGCCAATCAGGTACTGATCCATCTCGGACAGCACCGGCCCGAACCGGTAAGGATCGTCGAAGGCCCGTTCCGACCCATCGGGATACCGTGCCGCGAGCGCGTGCGGAAACTTCGAATTGGGCACCTTGCCCGCGAAAAGCGGCCCCGCGATCCGGTCCAGCGGCACCGTCTTGCGCCCCAGCGTTGCCGACACGACGTCAGCACCTGGCACCAGAGCCACACACCAAGCAGTGCGACCGGCCTTATGCACCCCCAACACATCAAAGGGGCGGTCGTGCCGCGCTGCCAGCAGCGCATCGACATCCCCCAGTGTCATGTGGGGCGGCAGAGTCCCGGTCTGCACCTCGCCCATCAGGCGACGCGCCCGATCACGAACCCGCTGCCGCCAAGCGTAACCTGCGCCCCATCCACCTTGACCGATTGCTGCAGCACAGGCGTCATGCGATAGGGTGGCTCGACGGTCACCGGCTTTGTCGACAGGTTGTACAGGCACATCATGTTCTCTCCACGCATGAACCCTAGCACGGGTTCCGGCAGTTCGAGAAACACGGTATGGCCGATGCGCAAATCGGCTGATCCGCGGCGCAGCGCCAGCATCTCGCGGTAGAAGGCGAGCACTGAATTCTCCCCCTGAGCCGATACGGCCCGCGCCTGCTGCGGCGCCTTGACCGGCAACCAGGTGCGGTTGGCCCGCGAAAAGCCCCCGTTCGGTGCCTCTGCCTCCCACATCATCGGCGTGCGGCAGCCGTCCCGGCCCTTTTTCTCGGGCCAGAAGTTGAGCCCCTCGGGATCCGTCAACTCGTCATAGGTTAGCTCGGTATCGACCTGCCCCAACTCTTCCCCTTGGTACAGGCAGATTGATCCCTCGAAGCTCAGAAGCAGCGCCGCCGCTTGTTTCGCCAACGCATCCTGATCCGCCCCGTGCTCCAGCCAGCGGCCCACATGGCGCGGCACATCGTGGTTAGAAAACGCCCAGCAAGGCCAACCCTCAGGCGCATCCCGGAAAAACGCATTGATCCGCTCGCGGAAGTGCTGAGGCGAGAAATCCGGCCCCAACATCTCAAAACTGTAAGCCATATGCAGACGATGGCCCGAGGTGTACTCTCCCATAATCTCGATGGAATGGTGGCTGTCACCAACCTCACCCACCATGGTGCGCGCGTCGTATTGATCCAGCAAGGCGCGCAGCTTTTCCAGAAAGGCGATGTTCTCGGGCCGGTTCTTGGAGAATAGGGTGTACTGCATCTCGAACGGGCGGACGGCTTCCTGCGCCCACTCTGACGGGTTCGCGGCATTGTCGCGCAGCAGATGATCATGGACATAGAAGTTGACCGTATCCAACCGGAATCCATCAACTCCCCGGTCCAGCCAGAAGCGCACGCAGCCGAGCAGATACTCCTGCACCTCGGGATTGTGGAAATTCCAATCCGGCTGCTCTTTCAGGAAGTTGTGCATGTAGTACTGTCGACGACGCGCATCCCATGTCCAGGCCGGACCGCCAAAGATCGACAACCAGTTGTTGGGCGGCGTGCCATCGGGCCTGGGATCAGCCCAAACAAACCAGTCGGCGTGCGGGTTGTGTCGGCTCTGACGGCTTTTCTCAAACAGCGCGTGCTGATCCGACGCGTGGCTCAGCACTTGGTCGATAATAACCTTCAGACCCAGATTATGGGCCTTCTCCACCATCGCATCAAACTCGGCCAGCGTGCCAAAGGTCGGGTCGATGTCCAGATAATCCGACACATCATATCCCATGTCGGCCATTGGCGACGGGAAGACCGGGCTGAGCCAGATGGCATCAACCCCCAAAGACGCCACATGATCCAATCGATCCATGATGCCCTTGATGTCGCCAATCCCGTCCCCGTCCGCATCCATAAAGGACCGGGGATAGATCTGATACGTCACCGATCCGCGCCACCAATCTTGTCCGTCTGCCATCTTAGATGCCCTCGCTCTTTGATGTTAGCCCTAACACTCAAAGCGGTTTGATACGCGGCGGTTGGCTGAAAGGCAAACGATTCACCAGCGGCAAAAGCCGAGACACTTGTGGCAGCAGGGCAAGATAGAAACAAAGCCGCGGGCAGCTCTTTCAGGCAAGCGGAGTTTCCCAGCGATTTGCTGTCAGAACTGTGCGGCGCTACGACATAACCAGGTTACAGACCATCGCTTTTTTGCAGGTTCGTCGTCAGTTGGACCCGGGCTCTCCCCATATTTCACCACTCACTGCGCCAGTGAAATGCATGGCGCATATAATGTCACGGCGGCAGACCCATATGTGCCGCGCTGAGCGAACGCGCTGGCTACAAATCACACCCTAGTCCGAGCGGCTTCTCTGGCGCGACAGGTACTAAACGCTGCTCGCGGCATCCCGTCCGACCGGGGGTGCCAAATTTTGCGCGTTCTGACGCAGCATTGGCGCGTATTGAGTCTGTTGCCCACGGCCCCCGTGTTTCGACGCATAAAGCGCGACATCTGCATCATCCATAACCTCTGCCACGGATTGACCTGATCCGGGATCATATATGGCTGACCCGATGCTAGCCGAGATGTTGCAAATCTCACCTTGAAACGGGATCGGCCGCGACAAGCGCTGGATAATACGATGTCCGATGCCCTGCATCGCGTCACCGTTCTTGGCATGCGGCAAGATAATGACGAATTCGTCGCCCCCCACCCGCGCAACTGTGTCGCTTTCACGCGTTTCCTCGACCATAACACGTGCCACGGTTTGCAGGACGTGGTCCCCAGCGGCGTGGCCAAGCGTATCGTTAACCGCCTTGAACCAGTCCAGGTCAATTTGCATCAGGCCAAAGCAAGTGCCCCAATCAGCATGACGTGCAAGCACATGATCCATAGCACGGCGGTTTTTAAGACCAGTTAGCGTGTCAGTGAAAGCTTGTTCCTCGGCGGCAATCATTGCGCCCTGCAAGCGTAGGTTCAGTTTACGCGACGCTTCCATGGCCGCTGATTTCGCCTCCACCAAATAGAGCATTTCAACGGTCAGATCGGTCGCAGCAAAATCCGCGCTCGTCAGCGCATAGTCAGACACCGCATCGACAACCGAAATGCCGAACGACAGATTGACAATGCTCTGCCCCTCAACCAGCCCAGGGACCAAAAGCCCCTTTACCTCAGTTTTCGGCGCGTCGCGCAATTGGAGGTGCAGCTTAGTGCCCGCTGTTTCGCGCAATCCGTCCATAGAGGTAATTGCGCGCGGACGCTTCAGGTCAAAGATTTCTAGGAACCTGCGCCCCTCCATCGGATGGCCCGGCCGCAGCTTTCGCAAGGTTGATCCGGCGTGAACCACGTGACCCGTCGGTCCCAAAATCATATGCATCGGACATAGAATATCCAACGCCTGGGTAAGTGATGCGATATCCCTCATGATACCCGTGCTCCAAGATCGAATACACGCCCTTCGGCAAACTCCGTCTCGATCAGCGTGATCGAGATCGTCTCGACCCCATTGCCACTTCCCGTATGCTCCAATAGCGCCAGCGCGCCGTAATCGTCAGCCATCGTGCGCAGAATACCCATCATTACGTGACCATAGCCATCAACTGGGCTGTCGCAGATCAGGCTGAATTGCGAGTGGGAATGGTCTCGCAATTCAATCCGAGGAAGATTGAGATCCGAAACGGCAAGCCGTGCCCGATCTGGCAAATCATCAAGCGAATGAAGGAACTCGACAAAAGTAACCCCACCAAAGCGCAGCAGGCGGCGCAACGCCTCGACGTTAGGGTGCGATACCAGATAGGTGCCCATATCCTCCATCACGTCATCGCGTGGACGACCCAGCACGTGACTGACAGCGTCCAGCATCGCTGGCGTAATGTCGTCATCGTACATCAGCATTGCTTCGAACTCGACAAAGTCGAGATCAGCGAAACGCGTTGCTTCGACCCATTTGTCGGACCCGTAACTGTCAGTCACGAAACACTGAATTGCCCGATTGATCAGCCCATGCATGGCACATCGTTCCCATTTCCTCGGGCGCACCTTGCACGGTCAGCGATAAATAATCCTATAACAGCTGCAATTTGACCTATTTTTGGGTCGCGCAGGCTCAGAAATCGGTTGGGGCGCCGCCCTCGGCCTTGCGGCGGGCCACGAAGTCGGCCAACTCATCCCGGATCGCTACGTCCATCGGCGGAGCCTCAAAACTGCCAATGATGTCTTTGAACATGCGATGCGCCCGTTCAGGCGTCCAAATTGCGCCTGCCGCTTCCCAGCCCTCGTAATTTTTCCAGTCGCTCAGGAAAGGCTGATAAAAAGCGGTGCTATAACGATCCTGTGTGTGCTGGATACCGAAGAAATGGCCCTCGTTTCCGACTGACTTGATGGCATCAAGCGCAATGTCGTCCGGTCCCGTGCCAGTGATGGCAGGGTCCATATATCTCTGTATCTGCTGAAGAATTTCACAATCCATGATGAACTTTTCGGGGCTGGCAATAAGCCCACCCTCAAGCCAACCTGCCGCGTGGTAAACGATGTTTGAGCCCGACTGCACTGCCGCCCATAAGCTGTTAGATGTCTCCCACATGGCTTGCCCGTCCGGCACATTGGCCGCGCACACGCCCGACGACCGCATGGGCAGACCGTAGCGCCGCGCCAGTTGTCCGGTCATCTGTGTTGCGCGCATGTATTCCGGCGTGCCGAAAGCGGGCGCGCCTGATTTCATATCCACATTCGATGTAAACGTGCCAATGGCGCAGGGCGCACCGGGGGCCACGTATTGAAACAATGCAATCGCGCACAAAGCCTCGGCAATTGACTGAGCGACCGCGCCAGCCATCGTCACCGGAGCCATCGCACCTGCGAGAGTGAACGGGGTGACCACAACCGCCTGCCCACGCCGCACCAGCCGCAAGCAGCCATCGATCATAGGGTGATCGTGCTTCAGCGGCGACGTCGAGTTGATGTTGGTGTACATCCGTGGCGTTGCCTCGAATTCCTCGTGGCTTAGTCCGCCCGCGATACGCACCATCTCCATCACGTCCTCGACCCGCTCTTTGCCCAGCGAATAGGCATGCATGACCTTGTCCGTCAGGGTCAGCTTGTCATAGAGCACGTCGAGGTGACGAATAGAGGCGTGGATGTCGACGGGCTCGACCGGATATCCACCCGCAAAATGAATGCAATTGAAATACTGCGTGAGCTTCAGCAGGTTCGCACACATCTCGCGCGTCCCCGGCACTTTGGTGCCGATTTCCATGTCCCAGTAATTCGGCGGAGACGACACGTTCCCAAACAGCAGATTGCGCCCACCAACCGTGATCTTGTGCGCGGGATTGCGCGGTGTCAGCGCGAACTCTGACGGGGCTTTGGCCACCATCTCCATGACAAAGTCGCGGTCCATCCGCACGATGTCGCCGTCGATCTTACACCCCGCTTCACGCAGAAGACCCAGCGCCTCTTCGTTCAGAAACTGGACGCCGATTTCTTCCAGAATGCGCATCGCACCATCATGCAGCGCCTCGACCGCGTCGGGGGTTAACGGCTCGACTGGCGGATCGGTGATCACAGGTGGGTTCCACGGCATCTGCTCAATCACGGCCGCACCGCGCCGGGCCGCCGCCCCTGCTCTGCCGCCACCTCTGCTCCTGCGCCGTGTCGCTCCATCTGCCATGGTGATGCCCTTTCGCTTCGCGTGGTAACAAACACACCGCAGCCTAAGCCGCGCGACATTTCCATTTGCGACGACACATGTCGTTTTTCCCGATCAGAAGGACGATTTAGAACCGTCAGACAGCTGCAACTGATCCAGCCACGCAGGAAGCGCCCCGATGTCGGCCAAAACCACGTCAGCATAGGGCTCAAGCACGTGACGCGGAGCCAACCCCGTCAAAACAGCAACCACGCGCATGCCTGCGGTGCGACCGGCCCGCAGATCATGGGTGCTGTCGCCGACCATCACCACGTTTTCAGGCCTCAGTCCGGTCTCTGCACAAAACGCGACAAGCTGGCCGGAGGCGGGCTTGCCGCCAAACCCGCTGTCGCTGCCAGCAATGAAATCGAACAGTATTTCGACCCCCGCCGCCTTCAAATGCGTGCGCGCCGGGGCCTCCGCGTCATTGGTGGCTACCCCAAGGCGCAGCCCGCGCGCCCGCAAGCCGGAAAGAAAGGCGCGCAAAGGCACAGCTTCGGCCTGTGGCGCGTGCGCCGCTTCCTCGTTCAATAGGTCAACAAGTTCGCTTTGGTGCAAGTCTGGGAAATGGGGGGCCAGCGCCGCGGCAATCTCATTGGGCGTGCCTGCAATGACGATGCTGCCCGCTTGAAAGCGCCGGTTGGACAAGTCAAAACCGATGGCCTTGCCAGCCAACATCGCGCGCGACTCGTCCCCTTTCGCCGCTCGACGCAAAAAAGCTGCGGCCCAAGCTTCCCATGTCGTGGAAAAGTCGAAAAGCGTGCCGTCCTTGTCAAAGATGATCCCGCTCACAGGTGCCGTGGCCAAAGTCATGTCCAATGCACGTCACTGCCGCCCGGCAAAGCCAGGCGCGCACGCATCGGCGCGTCATAGGGCAGGTTTTGCGCATCGCAGAACGCCGTCACCCAGGCGTCATCCATCATGATGAAATCCAAAAGCGCGCCCAAAAACGCCGGATCGCCCACGCCCGCGCGGATATCCGCCTCGCTCGCACCGGTTGCGCCAAGGAAAACCGGCAGCAATTCCTCGTTCCCGGCCATCCATCCAATGGCCTGCAATCCGATAACTTCGGCGGATTCTTGCGACTGAGACATATCGTGTGGGCCTTTGCCGTCTGTTGGAAACGCTTTGTTAACCTAAACAATCAAAAACCTAATGCACGGCTTTTGTAGCGAATTGGAAACGCGTCATGCACGGCAAGGTGCTCGTCATCGACCCTATATCGACAAATCGCATCTCGATGCGGGTCAAATTGGCGAGCGGTCACTATAACATGATCCAAGCCGCCTCTATCGCGGGGGCGATGGCGGTACTCGGTCAGGAGGTGCCGGACCTTATTCTGTGCGCCACTGACTTGCCTGATGGCGATCCGCTGCGTCTGGTGCGTCGCATGCAGAAACTGCGCCTTGCGGGTAAGGTTCCGATCATGGCGCTGGGGGCCTCTGAAAACGATGCTGACCGCCTGAGGTTGCTGGCGGGTGGCATTGACGATGTGCTGCAAAAACCGATCAGCGATGCGCTACTGCTTGCCCGCACCCGATCAATCATTCGCGCCTATGCAACTGCGAATGAATGGGTGTTGCGCGATGGGACGTCGCGGGCCCTCGGGTTTGGCGAAGCGGTCACAACTTTTGCGCCGGCCCAGACGGTTCGTTTGATTGCACACGAACCTGCAAGCGGAGAGCGGTGGGTAAGTGCGCTCACAGACCGCCTCTCCGCACGGATTACGCTCTGCAAACCTGCTGCTGCCGCCTCTGACCTGGAACCCGGTCAGTCACCCGACGCCTTTGTTCTGGTGATCGGCGCGGACCAGGGGCCGCAGATGTTGCAATTGCTGGCCGCCGTACGCAGCCAAGCCAGAACACGGCATTGTGCGATCCTGGGCATCCTTGAGACAGACGACACGACGCTGGCCGCGCAACTGCTGGACATGGGTGCCAACGACTTGATGCGCGCAAGGCGCTCACCGGACGAACTCGCGTTGCGGCTCGACGCGCTGCTCGCCCGAAAGAGAGTAACCGATGCCCTGCGCGACACCGTGCGCAGCGGGATCGAAGCTGCCGTGATCGACCCGCTGACCGGCTTGCACAATCGTCGCTACGCCATGCCCCACCTGGCACGTATCGCCGAACGGGCGTCACGTTCGGGCAAACCTTTCGCAGTGATGGTTGCAGACATGGACCATTTCAAACGGATCAATGACAGCCTAGGGCACGCCGCGGGCGATGCGGTTCTGGTCGAAACAGCGCGGCGCCTGCGCGAGAACCTGAGAGCGGTGGACCTTGTGGCGCGGATCGGGGGCGAAGAATTTTTGATCGTGTTGCCGGGCGCTGGCCTGTCCAATGCCCGAAAAGCAGCCCAGCGGCTGTGCCGGATCATCCAGAACGCCCCCTTCCAGGTGCCTGACCAGGCCACCCATGTCGAAGCAACAATTTCGATCGGGATGACCATCGTGGACCCGGTGCGCGGTGCCCAGCCGACCGAACCACAGACGCCCGAGGCATTGCTCGACCGCGCGGACAAGGCGCTTTATGGGGCCAAGGCAGAGGGGCGCAACCGCGTCACGCTCAGCCGACCCGCCGCCTAGGGGCAACACGCTAGTTGCGCGTGTTCTGCCTTCCCCGTCCGCCGCGTGACAGCACCTCTTGCAGCCGCTCTGCATAGGCGCGTCGATCTGCCGGGCTCATGTCTTCAACGGTATCGATCCATGCAGTGCGCGCCGCCATCTGCACCTGACCGACGCCCCGCGCCTGACGGTCAAGCACGGCTTCGACCTCGGCGCGTGCAAAAGTGTCGGCTTCAAGCAACGACATCATGTCGCGATACGCGGCGCGGCGCGCGCTGCGCCCTGGCACGTCGCGATTGTCGCGCACAGCCCTGAACACCGCACGCCGATGCTCATGCGGCAGCGCCAGAACGTAGGGCAACGCATAGCCCATGCCTGGCCCCTTGCCCCCCAACGGTCCACCCCGTAGCGCGATGCCGCCAACCAAGCCCGCAATGGCAAGGTTCAGCGCCAGCGACAACCCCAGCACGATCTTGACCCACAGCGGACAGCGCCGCTCCCGCGTTGTCTCAGCCATGCTCATCCCCCTTCCAGCGCCCAGCCAAAGGCATCCAGACCTAAATCAGCATCGTAATAGGCGACGTAGCCAAAACTCCACAACGCGTCGGCCCCTACCGGATCAAGCGCCCCCAGCCCGATGACAAAACCCGCGACCGTAGCAGCCAACAGCCCGCCCACGGCGCCCCAACCGCCGATGCCAGGCACAATCTGACGCCACCACGGAACGGTCGCCGTGACGGCGCCCGGCGGCGGAAGGTATGCCTCGGCATCAGCCAGCACCCGCGCCACCAAATCATCAGATGGATCAGGCACGGATTGTTTAGCCAGGTCATCCAGTAGCGTGTCGATCTCATCGCGATCAGGCATCCGAGGGGTATTGCTCATTGTCTTCATCCTTCATATCCAAGGGCGCCCACCCGCCCTCTCAGCGCCAGCGCCAACGCGCGCTTGGCCCGCGCGGTCAGGCTCTCCGCCGCTTCCACGCTCACACCCAACGCCGCCGCAATCTCGGAGTTCGATGCGCCATCGAAATGCCGCATCGTCAACGCCAGACGCTGCCGTTCGGGCAAGGCGGCAATTGCCCTCCGTAATGCGGTATGGCGCGCATCGTCCTGTAACCGCGCCTCAACGCCTTGTGCCGGATCCGCTGGTTCGGCAACATCGTCCAGCGCCACGCTTGCGCGCCGCCGCTTGCGCAACCGATCCGTACACAGATTGGCCACCACCCGGTAAAGCCAGGTCGAAACCTGTGCGTCCCCGCTTCGCCACTCGGGCGCGATACGCCAAAGGCGCAACATCGCTTCCTGAGCGACGTCCTCTGCCTCCGTCGCCTCGCCCAAAAGCCGGTACGCTTGCGCATGGACACGCGGCACCAGTCGTAGCGTCAACGCACGCGCAGCCGCCGCATCGCCCCGTGCATAGCGGGCCAACAGGGCGGCGTCATCCTCATCCGGTGGTGCATCCAGCGGCATCGTCATGGCCCGGGCAACCTGCCCGGCCCCACCCCTGTAAACAAGGGGCGGGACCGGTCAACATCAGTTCTCGCGCGATCCCGAGACACGCTTGCGGAAACTGGCCCGCGCTTGCTCAAACTCCTGTTGCGAAATGCCCCCGCTGTTGTCGGCATCCAGGCGCTCGAAGAACCGAGCAGGATCCCTGCGGTTCGCCCGCATTTCCTCGGGCGATAGCTTGCCATCTTCATTCGCATCCAGCCGCGCCAGAACGCGCGCGCTTCGATCTTTGGCGCGCTTTTCTGCCCTGGCTTCAAGCTCAGTGGCAGACAGAAAACCATCACCGTCAGCGTCTGCCTCGACAAAGCGCGCTTGGGCGCTGGCTTGCATCTCCTGCAGGCTCACCTCTCCGTTACCGTCCGCGTCCAGCGCCGAAAAGTCAGGGCCACGGTCGCGGGCCATTGCAGACAGTGTGCTCAAGCCGATGGCCGTTGCTGCTATGATGGTGATAAACATGCTACTTTGCATCTGTGAAGACTCCGTTTTGCCTCGTGACAGCGAGTGGTTTCCCGCCGTCCTGTGCTTCTTTCAACGCAGGGCCGGCTGCATTCCGTCGAAAAAAGATGCGTCCCCCTCCACAGGCCCCATCGATTAGCGCGACATCGGGACGCAAGGACAGATTGCGCCATTCCGTTTTCCGCGCCCGGCCCCCACGTTCGCACCGCACAGAGAAAGGCATCCGCCATGCAAAGCGAGCAAATCGGCACTGCCGAACCCACCCAAAGACCCGTCAAGCTCGCACTTCTGCGCGGGTGGAGGCAGAAATGTCCACGATGCGGCAATGGCCACCTGTTCAAAGGGTATCTTAAACTTGCCAACACCTGCCCGGTCTGCAAGCTCGATTACAGCCACGCCCGCGCCGATGACGGACCGGCCTATCTTACAATCCTGCTGGTGGGGCACCTGATGGCACCCCTTTTGCACATTGTGTTTGTCACCTGGCGACCCGAACCGCTGGTGCTGTTTACCATTTTTGCGGTTGGCTGCGTGGGGTTGTCGCTTTACCTTTTGCCCAGGCTCAAGGGGGCCATCGTCGGCTTTCAATGGGCGCGCGCGATGGGCGGCTTCAGCCGGGCCGGGTAACAGGCGTATCCCGGCAGACGGGAAAACATGACGCAAATCGACAAGACCCAAATTCGCAATGCAGCCACGGTGGTCGTCCTGCGCGACAGACGCGCGACACCACGCATCCTGATGGGACAACGCGGGGCCAACGCGGCCTTTATGCCCAACAAATTCGTCTTTCCCGGCGGTGCGGTCGATGCGGGCGACCATCTTGTGCCTTTGGGAACGGCCCTTGTCGCCCCCAATGACACCCGATTGGCGGAGGACGGCGACGCGGGGCTTGCTCCCGCGCTTGCCGCTGCCGCCATTCGTGAGTTGTTTGAAGAGACCGGCCAAATCCTAGGCACACCAGGTTCTTGGCCCGATGCGCCTGCCGATTGGGCACAATTTGCTGCCACTGGCCACCAGCCCCACGCCGCGCCCCTCCAATTCGTTTTTCGCGCGCTGACCCCACCGGGTCGTCCCCGCCGCTTCGACGCCCGGTTTTTTTTGATCGACGCAGAGGATCTGGCCTCGGACCTTGACGATTTTAGCCGCGCCTCGGACGAGTTGTCACATCTGCAATGGGTCGCGTTGGAACAAATCCGCAGCTTTGACATGCCATTCATCACTGAAGTGGTATTGGCCGAGATCGCCGCCCGCGTCGACGACCCCAGCCCGCCCGCCAGCGTGCCTTATTTCAAGAACAATGACGAAGAAAGCTTGTTCCTGCGCCTGCGCGGTCGCCCCCTGATCGACTAGATCACGACGATCAGCAATAGAATCGACACCAGCAGCACCCCCATGCCCACCCATTCGCGCGCGCTGACCGCCTCGCGGAAGATCAGCACGCTCGCCAGCACGCTCATCACCAATTCCACCTGCCCCACCGCGTTCACATAAGCCGCGTTCTGCAAGGTGAAGGCGGTGAACCAACAGAACGACCCGGCCATCGACATCAATCCAACCCAGACCGCCACACGGCGCGCAGACCAGACCGCAGCCACCTGTCCCGGTTCGCGCCAGCGCAGCCACAGGACCATCGCGATGGTCTGCATTGCGGTGACCGCCGCCAGCGTCAGCCCCGCCCGTGCGAGCGGATCGCTCATCTCAAGGCTCAATGACGCCCCGCGATAACTTACCCCCGACACAGCAAAGAAAAGCCCGGCCATCAGGCCCAAACCGGTGGCCCGGTTGGCCAGCTCCCGCCAGCCCCAACGCACCATTTCGGGTGGTGCCGACAACAACAGCACACCCACAAGGCCCAAACCAATCGCCGCAAATCCTGCCGGGCTAACAGCGTCCCCAAGAAGCACCCAACCCACCAGAACGGCCTGCATTACCTCGGTCTTCTTGAAGGTGATGCCGACAGCAAAATTGCGCGCCTGAAACAGCTTGACCGTCGCCACAGTAGCCAGAATCTGCGCGAGCCCGCCCAACGCGCCAAATGCCCAGAACCGCCAACCGAATGTGGGCCAGGCCTGGGCGGTTGCGGCCATGTAGATCACTATCAGAAAGGCCACCAAAGGTGATGAATAAAGGAACCGCGCCAGCGTCGCGCCCGCCGCGCTTAATGTGCCTAGCGACAGGTTCCGCTGCAACATGAATCGCAACGTCTGAAACAATGCCGCGGCGAGAGTGATCGGAATCCAGAGGGTCATGAACCCTCTATCGCGCGTCAACGATCCGAGGACCAGAGAGGATGCGGGACCGGGTCCTTGGCCCGCAGGAAGTGTCGCGCAAACACTTCTGCATAAGAGCCGTAGCGATACCCTTCATTGCACGTCAGATACCGGGCCCGATTGGCCCGGTAAAGCGCTGGTAGCCGGTACCAGGGCACCCGCGGATGCATGTGATGCACAACATGAAAGTTGTTGTTCAGAAACAGAAAGGCCAGAAGCCCTCGGTCTTCGACAATCACTGTCCGCCCACGCGCACGCTCATGCGCTTGATGCTCAAGGAAGGTGCGGATTTTCAGGACCGATACCGACGCATAGCATGCCGCCAGATAGGCCCACACGGGCATGGGGCTGGCCCAGACTAAAGT
This sequence comes from Pseudomonadota bacterium, assembly GCA_038525015.1. Classification (GTDB taxonomy): domain Bacteria; phylum Pseudomonadota; class Alphaproteobacteria; order Rhodobacterales; family Rhodobacteraceae; genus Tateyamaria. Next base: position 176,619 of record JBCBID010000001.1, read on the forward strand.
CAGAACAAACGCAACACCCGGCAGGTGCAGCGCCCACCCTTTCAGCACCTGAAGGTCGCCGCTCCGGATCGCCTGCCAGTCCCCGCGCACGAAAAGGACCTGCGCCACCACCGGGCCAATCAACATGCGCCCCGCCAGCGTGTTGTTGAACACCATCACCGTTTGAACCACGCGGGGCATGCGCGCCCAGACCACCGGATCGACATAGTTCGTCTCGGGGTCGTCGTAGGGGTCGGTCAAATTCGCATCCTGATGGTGCGCCAGATGGGTATCGCGAAATCGCAAATACGGGATCAGAAGCCCCGGATTGACCAGCACCAGCGCCTCGCTCAGGCGGCGCGATGGAAACGGGTGACCATGCAGCACCTCGTGGCTCAGCGATGCGTGCAGCACCAGCGCAAAAACTACCGCGCCCCAGGCCAACAGACCCGGCAGCACAAACACACCCGATGCCCAAAGCGCCATGCACGCGATCCACAGACCCAGCGTCACCCACTCGATCCGCAAGGGGCGGTCAAAGGGCAAGCGGCGAGACGACATGGCAAAGGCTCCGAAATCAGGCGCGCTCACGCTACCGTGATCCCAGCGCGTCGCGTATTCTGAATTGAGTTAACAAAGTTGCAAAATGTTGATAAATATCATCATATGTCAGAAATCATCGACAAGCGCTTGCGTGCCACCCAATTCCGCAACCGCCTCACGCGGGCCATGCGTGATCAAAATATGTCACAAAGCGCCTTGGCCCGGCACATCGGCACTGATCGCTCAACCATCAGCCAGGCACTCAGTGACGAAGGCGCCCGCCTACCGGGCGCACAGATCATCGGTGCATGCGCGCAAGCGCTCGGCGTCTCAGCCGATTGGCTCCTCGGCCTTTCGGATCGTCCCGAAAGCGCCGCCGCTTTGACCGCAGCCGCTCTCACCCTAACCAAAGCGCCACGGGCTCTGATCGACGAACGTATCTTCTCTTGGCACCAGGAAGCCGCTGGCTACAAAATCCGCCACGTCCCCGCTGGCTTGCCCGACATGCTCAAGACCGAAGACATGCTGGAATGGGAGTACCGCCCGCATCTGGGCCGCACCACAACGCAAGCCATCAACGCATCACGTGACCGGCTGAACTGGATGCGCGCCGCCCAATCGGATTATGAAATCGCGCTGCCGCTCTTCGAACTGCACAGCTTCGCGGCAGGCACCGGCTATTACGAGGACCTGCCCCCAGACACCCGCCGTGCACAACTCAAGCAATTGCACGACCTGAGCAAGCAGCTCTACCCGCGCCTGCGGCTCTACCTCTTTGACCAGCGCAAGCTCTACGCGGCCCCGATCACGATCTTCGGCCCGCTCCTCGCCGTGATCTATACGGGCGGGCACTACATGGCCTTTCGCGACCGTGAGCGGATCGAAACGCTGTCGCTGCACTTCGACACGCTAATTCGCCAGGCCTCAAACACCGCACGCGACTTCCCTGCGTATCTGGACAACCTGCACCCGCTCATCGCCTGACAGCCTGTGTCCTCGGCAGGGCGCCGCCGCTTCAACGCCGCGATGTGCCGTCAGACGGCCAAGCGGATCGTGCCCCGTTCAGGGCCGCTGCCCTACAGCCCGTCCAAGCCCATCGGGCACTGGCAAACTCGCATGCGCAGCGGCTACCCGCTCTAATGCGGCAAGGATGCCGGGCGAAGGCTCCGAAGGGCGACGCGTCTCAAGGCTCACATGCAGCAAAAAGTGCTCCCCCGTCGCCAACAGCCGGTCCCCCTCGACCATTTCGTGAAACAGGTGCAGCTTCTTGCCCACGCCAGACACCACCTGTGTGCGTATCTCGATCACCGCACCCGCCAATGCCTCGTCTACGTACCGAATATGCGTCTCGGCGGTGAAATAGCTTCCTCCGGTCGCGATATAGTCGGCATCGCAGCCGATCATCGCCATGAAACGGTCCGTCGCATCGCCAAAGGCCTGCAAATACCGCGCCTCGTTCATGTGCCGGTTATAGTCGGTCCAGTCCAACGGCACCGCACGACGCGCCGTGACAAGGGGCGCCGATACATCCACCACATCATTCAGATGCGCCCCCAGCACGGTGCCCACGCGCAATGACGCCTCGTGCGCATTCATCACCGCGCCCGCGCCCCAATCATTGGCCTTCAGGGCGCGCATCATGCCAACCAAATTGTCGTCGCGCGCCTGCAACATCTCGGGGATCGACATGTGCCCTGATTGCGCATCGGACTGCCCGGCAATCAAATCCACCAGATCGTCCGTGAACTCCGGGACATCCATCAGCTTGGTCCAGGGCCACTGCAACGCCGGACCGAACTGCGCCATGAAATGGCGCATCCCCGCCTCGCCTCCGGCGGTACGATAGGTGTCAAATAACCCCATCTGCGCCCAGCGGATGCCAAACCCCATACGAATGGCCTCATCAATCTCTTGGGTAGTTGCGACACCGTCCTTGACCAACCACAACGCCTCGCGCCACACCGCCTCAAGAAACCGGTCAGCGATATGTGCATCAATCTCCTTGCGCACCCGCAAGGGGAAATGGCCCAAGGATCGCAAGAGGGCCTCGGCCATCTCAACCAACGCTGGATCGGTCTGGGATGACGGCACCACCTCGATCAGCGGCATCAGGTAGACCGGGTTGAATGGATGGCAGACCATGATCTGACTGGGCCGAACCGACCCTTGCTGCAATTCGCTGGGTTTGAAGCCACTGGTGGACGATCCGATAATCGCATCAGCCCGACAGGCTGCTTGCACCTTTGCCAGAACCTCGTGCTTAATCTCCAACCGCTCCGGCACGCTCTCTTGTATCCATGCGACGCCTGTGACGGTTTCCGCCAGATCGTCGTGAAAGGTCAGCCTGCCCTCATCAGGCAGCGCCACATCTGTCAGACTTGGCAGCGCGCGCCTTGCCTGTGCCAATACGGGTGCCAGTTTCGCCTCGGCATCTGGGTCGGGATCAAAGACCCGCACATCCCAACCATTCAACAGAAAACGCGCCGCCCAACCGCCTCCAATCACACCGCCACCGATGATGGCGGCTGTCTTTACTGTGCCCTGGCCCATGTACCCGTCCGATATCCGTTGAAATCCAAAACCTGTTCCGCGGCCCTGATCTGGTCGCTTCGGCGCGTACCCACCCGCGTCGCTACAACGCCAAACTGCCCATCGGGATCACCCAATGCCGCGGTATTGTGATCGGGGTCGATCCAAACCACCCAAACATCGCGCGTGGACGCGTCATCATAGGCAATCCGAAAGATGCCACGCCCCAACAACGAGACCTGCCCTGTTTGCGCGCCACCATTCTCCGACCAGCCACTGCCCGCTGCTACAAAGGTGCGCAGCGCCCAATCTCCTGCCGCTGCTTCGACTTGCCAGCGCCCCGCAAACCGGTCCTGTTCAAACCGGCTGATCGCGCCAATGGAAACCGCAGGGTCGCGCAGCGACAGCGTGTCATTCCGGGCACCGGGTGTGCAGGCAGCCAGCCAACCTATTGCCAGAAAACTAACAAAACCCCACCAAAGTGCCCGTCGGGGGTGCAGAGGGCGTGTACACAGTCTGCAGGGGGCGCGATACCCTGTCATCACCCCTTCGGCGCCCGTTTGACCAAACCCAATTTCTCGCGCACCGCTGCCGGTCCGATAACCCGCGCGCCCATGTTTTCAATAAGGGTGCTCGCCCGCTCGACAAGTTGCCAGTTCTCGGCCAGCTGACCTTTGCCAAGCCACAGATTGTCCTCAAGCCCGACCCGCACATTGCCCCCCGCCAGAACTGCGGCGGCCACATACGCCATCTGATTGCGCCCCAGCGCAAAAGCCGAAAACGTCCAGTCTTCGGGTACGTTGTTGACCATCGCCATAAAGGTATTGAGGTCATCCGGCGCACCCCAGGGCACGCCCATGCACAACTGCACTAGTGCGGGGGCGTCCAGAATGCCATCCCTAACCAATTGTTTTGCGTACCATAAATGGCCTGTGTCAAAGGCCTCAATCTCGGGCTTTACCCCCAGATCGGTCATCATCTTGCCCATCGCCGTCAGCATCCCGGGCGTATTGGTCATCACGTAGTCGGCTTCGGCAAAGTTCATCGTGCCGCAATCGAGCGTGCAAATCTCGGGCAAGCATTCGGCCACATGCGCCACCCGCTCTGATGCACCGATCATGTCGGTGCCATCCCCTTTCAAAGGCAACGGGGCTTCGGTGTCTCCAAACACCATATCGCCCCCCATTCCCGCCGTCAGGTTAAGCACAACGTCGACATCCGCATCACGAATACGGTCCGTTACCTCTCGATAATAAGCGAGATTTCGGCTCGGCACCCCGGTTTCGGGGTCGCGCACGTGACAATGCACGACCGCCGCCCCCGCCTTGGCCGCGGCGATAGCGCTTTCGGCAATCTGTTGCGGCGAACGCGGAACATGCGGGCTGCGATCTTGTGTACCCCCGGACCCGGTGACAGCACAGGTAACAAAGACCTCTCGATTCATGGCTAACGGCATGCCTGCTCTCCCTTGCGCTGCGGGCACTCTGTCATCTGCAAACCACCCCGCTTGTCAAAAAGCGAAGCGGCACGACGAAACCCGCCATATTTGCTAGCCGGTTCGTTCGTTCAGTACGGCATGGGCTGGGCCCGGTGGGCTTGGTCCAGGTCTAACATCACCTCATCGCTCAGACGCGTCTCTGCCGCGCCCAGAGCCACCTCTAATTGGTGCTGCGTTGTTGCTCCAAAGATCACCGAACACATGAACGGTCGCGTCAGACACCAGGCGAGCGCCATTTGGACCGGGTCCAGCCCGTGTTTTCGGGCGACCGCCAGATAGGCATCTACCGCGTCGAACGCGCGGGCCGTCTTTCGCCCTCCCAGATCCGGGTTCAGCGACAGGCGCGAACCTGAAGGCACTGCGCCGCCTTGATATTTTCCAGTCAGCAACCCCGCAGCCAGCGGCGAAAAGGACAACAGCCCAACGTCTTCGTTCATGCTGAGTTCAGCCAGGTCCGTGTCGTAAAGCCGGCACATAAGCGAATACTCGTTCTGCACCGAAGCCACGCGCGGGCCGCCCGTCCGGTCGGCCGCCGCCAACCACTCCGCTGTGCCCCACGCGCTTTCATTCGACAGGCCGAAGGCTCGGATGGTGCCGCGCTCAACTTCGCGCTGCAACGCGCCCAGGCAATCTTCCATGTTCTGACGCACCGTAACCGGGTCCTGCCCCGACGGGTCATATGTCCAGTTCTGGCGAAACATATAGCTGCCACGGTTGGGCCAATGGAACTGATATAGGTCAATATAGTCCGTCTGAAGCCGCTTGAGCGAACCTTCGATTGCGCGTGGAATTGTCTCCCCCGTGATGTCGGCCCCATCGCGCACATAGCGCAGGCCAGCCCCCGAGTGTTTGCTGGCCAGGATCATCGTGTCGCGTGCACCGCCGCGGCCAAACCAGTGGCCAATGATTTCTTCGGTCCGACCGATGGTCTCGGCGCTAACCGGATTGACGGGGTACATCTCGGCCGTATCAACAAAGTCGATGCCGGCCTCCAGCGCGCGATCAATCTGGGCGTGGCCCTCTTCCAGCGTGTTCTGTGTCCCCCAGGTCATCGACCCCAAGCAAAGGGCCGACACCTCGATCCCCGTGCGGCCCAACGCGCGTCGCTCCATGACTATACTCTCCTGCTTGATCGCGCCGACACTAGCGGCGCGACCTCCGGGGACAAGTGGAAAAACGTTCGGCCCTGCCAGGCACGGCCTGGGTCCTCCGACTTGTTCACTGCTGCGTGACAAGCAATTAAATCCAGTTTTGGCGTGTTATCTTCGCATCACCGTTATGCACAGGACATCGTCATGCACCGCCGCCACTTCCTGCTCTGCACACTCGCCGCTTTGGCCCCGCTTCCGGGCTGGTCTGCGCCAACGCCCTATCGGCTCGGAGCCGGCGGCGCCACAATCACTTATACCTTCACGCTGAACGGCGCGCCGGTCCAAGGCACGGTGCCCGTCAGTCAGGCCGACCTAAAGGTCGACCCAAGCAACCTTGTCTCTTCAACAGCCGTCGTAAGCGCCGACCTCCGGCGCGCTCGCACCGGCCTGATCTTTGCCACCGAAGCGCTGAAATCCCCCTCCGTGCTCGACGCCGACGCGCACCCGACGGCGCGCTTCAGGTCCACCCGGGTCCAACTCGGGCCCGGTGGTCGCCTCTCGGACGGGGCCAAGCTGGACGGTGCGTTGACATTGCGCGGTGTCACGAGACCCGTGCGATTTGACGCAGGGCTGTTCCGCGCACGCGGCAGCACGGCCAATGACTTCAGCACCCTGACCGTCATGCTGAAAGGACGCCTAGACCGGCGCGAGTTCGGAGCAACCGGCTTTGCCGATCTGGTCGATGATATGGTCGGGATTGACATTTTCGCAGAAATCACTGCCGCAGGCTGAAAACGACGCCCCCGCGTCGAATACCCGATAGGAACCGCACCGCTCTTGCGCCACAACGGCCAGGCCATGCGTATGCTCATTTCCTTCGCAGCCCTGTTTCTCTCGGTCATACTGCTCCAATTAAGCTCCGGTGCCTTGGGTCCGCTTGATGCATTGTCAGGCCTCGCGCTCGACTTCTCACGCCAGGAGATCGGACTTTTGGGCTCTGCCCACTTCTTGGGCTTCTTCATCGGCTGCTGGTGGGCCCCCCGCTTGATGGGCAGCGTGGGGCACAGCCGCGCGTTTGCGGCGTTCACGGCGGCGGGTGCCATCGGATTGATTGCACATATGATGATCATCGATCCAATGGCATGGGCCTTGATGCGGGTGGCATCGGGCATGTGCGTCGCTGGATGTTACACGGTGATCGAAGCCTGGTTGCAAGCCAAGGTCACCAACGACACCCGCGGTCGCGCGATGGGCGTCTACAGGCTTGTGGATATGAGCGCATCGCTGGCTGCGCAACTCGTGATCGGCGTGCTCGAACCTGCAAGTTATGTCAGCTACAACATCCTCGCCATCGTGTGCTGCGCCGCATTGTTGCCGCTTACCTTGACCAAGGTGAAACAGCCGGAAACGCCTTCTGCGCCCCGGCTGCGTCCTCGGTTGGCGGCACAGCGATCTCCCCTCGCCGCCGCCGGTGTGGTGGTCGCGGCCTTGTCCAGCGCGTCATTTCGAATGGTCGGCCCCATCTACGGGCAAGAGGTCGGCCTGAGCCCACAGCAGATCGCCTGGTTCCTGGCCGCCTTTGTTCTGGGCGGCGCGCTCGCGCAATACCCCGTCGGCTGGCTCGCCGACAAATACGACCGACGCTGGGTCCTGATCTGGCTGTCCGGAGCTGCGGTATGCAGCTGTCTGATCACGATACTTGCAACAGGCCTCGACACCGTTGGCATCATGTTGACCGCCGGATTGTTTGGGCTGACCACGTTCCCCATCTATTCCGTCGCCGCGGCGCACGCACATGACTTTGCCGACGCGTCTGAACGCGTCGAGTTGTCCGCCGCTCTGATGTTCTATTTTGCGCTCGGTGCCATTGCAGCCCCCTTTACAGCCTCGGTGCTAATCGACGCGTTTGGCCCGCCCGCCCTGTTTGCCATGATCGCAGCTGGGCATGGCGCGTTGATCGTTTTTGGTCTGGCACGGATGCGGGCCCGCGCAACGCCAGAGACCCGCACCCGCTATGTCTACGCCCCCAGGACCTCTTTCCTAGTGGGGCGTCTGACTGGCCGCGGCCGAGACCAAAGGTAAGAGGCCTTTTCCACGCCGCGCCACGCTGCTACACGGACGCCAATCATGCAAAGGCCCGATATGCAGCGTCATCTCATCACCTCAGCCATCCCCTATATCAACGGGATCAAACACCTTGGGAACCTGGTGGGCAGCCAGTTGCCGGCTGATCTATATGCGCGCTACCAGCGCGCACGCGGCCATGAGGTCCTGTTTCTCTGTGCCACCGACGAACATGGCACGCCCGCCGAGCTTGCGGCGGCCAAGGCGGGCAAACCCGTGGCCGAGTATTGCGCCGAAATGCACGCCATTCAGGCAGAAATTGCCAAAGGGTTTCGCCTGTCCTTCGACCATTTTGGGCGGTCGTCGTCGCCTCAGAACCATGCGCTTACACAACATTTCGCCGGGCGGTTGGCTGATGCCGACCTGATCCACGAAGTGACCGAACAACAAGTTTACTCCAATGCCGATGGCCGGTTCCTGCCTGACCGATATATTGAGGGTACCTGCCCCAACTGCGGCTATGACAAAGCGCGTGGTGATCAGTGTGAAAACTGCACTAAGCAACTGGAACCGACTGATCTGATCAATCCGCGCAGCGCCGTTTCGGGTTCGACCGACCTTGAAGTGCGTGAAACAAAACATCTCTATCTGCGCCAGTCCGCGCTCAAGGATGACTTGGGTGCTTGGATCGACAGCAAGATTGACTGGCCAATCCTAACAACGTCTATTGCTAAGAAATGGCTGCACGACGGGGAAGGCCTTCAGGATCGGGGCATCACCCGAGATCTGGATTGGGGCATCCCGGTGCGCCGCGGCGATGCCGACTGGCCCGGGATGGAAGGCAAGGTTTTTTATGTCTGGTTTGATGCGCCGATAGAATACATTGCCTGCGCCGGGGAATGGGCAGATGCCCAAGGCGGCGCGGACTGGGAACGCTGGTGGCGCACCGACAAGGGCGCGGAAGATGTGCGCTACACCCAGTTCATGGGCAAGGACAACGTGCCCTTCCACACGCTCAGCTTTCCCGCCACGATCCTCGGGTCAGGCGAGCCATGGAAGATGGTCGACCACCTCAAATCGTTCAATTACCTGAATTACGATGGTGGCCAGTTTTCGACCAGCCAGGGGCGCGGCGTGTTTATGGACCAGGCGCTTGAAATCTTGCCTGCGGACTACTGGCGGTGGTGGCTGTTGTCGAACTGCCCCGAGACATCAGATTCTGAGTTCACCTGGGCGTTGTTTCAGCAAGGCGTCAACAAGGATCTGGCGGACGTGCTTGGTAATTTTGTCAGCCGTGTTACAAAATTCTGTCGCTCGAGATTCGGCGAGGTTGTTCCTGAGGGCGGCGCGTTCGGCCCGCAGGAAGAGGCGCTGATTGCCGACCTTGACACGCGGCTGACACGCTACACCCAATTGATGGATGCGATGGAGGTGCGCAAATCAGCGCAAGAGCTGCGCGGCATCTGGGTGGCTGGCAATGAATACTTGCAGGCGGCGGCCCCTTGGGCCACGATCAAGGAGGACCCGGAGACAGCCGCGATGCAAATCCGGCTAGCCCTCAATTTAATCGCGCTCTATGCAACGCTGTCTGCGCCGTTCATCCCGGACTCTGCGGCACGGATGCAAGCTGCTGTGCGGGTCGAAACCGCAAGCTGGCCCTCTGCCGCACAAAAGGCGCTATCGGCCTTGCCAGCAGGGCACGTATTTGACGTCCCCGACAACCTGTTCGCCAAGATCAGCGATGAGGATCGGGCAGATTGGCAAGAACGCTTCTCGGGTGTGCGAAGCTAGCTCGCAGGCCAAAAGAAGGCGACAAAATCTTGCCAAGACGGTCCGCGCGCACCGCCACGATCTGTTCTTGTGTTTTGCGTGCAGATCAGGAAAGAGCCTAGAACTCTTCCCACCCCGCCTGGCTCAGGTCATCAACGGCAGCCACGTTCAGCGCTAACGTGCCAGCAACAGTTGCAGCTACCGCAGATGCGCCTCTCTCGTTTGAGCGAGGCGCATGCTCGGTGTTCGCAAGCTGAACAGCACCAATATTGAATTGAGCCATCGCATCTGCCAACGCGTCCGCCTCACCCATCAGCGCATGGCTTGCGGCAGTGGTCTCTTCGAACATCGCGGCATTTTGCTGGGTCACTTGATCCAGTTCGTTCACTGCTGAGTTGATCTCGTTCAGGCCTGCTGATTGCTGGCGGGCCGAAGATGCAATTTCGGCAACGCGGGTCGAGATGTCCGCCACTGACGAAACGATTGACGACAGCGCAACGCCCGTGCGGTCCACAAGCTCTACTCCCTGTTGCACCTGCTCACCGCTGGTAGAAATCAAGGTATTGATTTCTCGCGCTGCATCCGAGGACCTTTGCGCCAGCGCCCGCACTTCGGTCGCAACAACCGCAAAGCCACGGCCCGCCTCGCCTGCCCGCGCCGCTTCGACGCCCGCATTCAGCGCCAGCAGGTTAGTTTGGAAGGCGATGTCGTCAATTACCGACGTGATCTTTGAAATCTCCTGCGACGAGGTTTTGATCCCATCCATCGCCATAACAGCCTTGCGCGCAATATCGCCGCCCTGCTCTGCATTGTGCTGCGCATCTTCCGACATCTTGCTCGCAGCATCAGCACCCTCGGCCGCTGAGCGAACGGACGAGGTCAACTCATCCAGCGCAGCCGCTGTTTCTTCGAGCGTTGCAGCCTGCCGTTCCGTCCGCCTTGATAGATCGTCCGCAGCGCTGGTGATTTCGGTTGTTTCGCTGCGGATGGATTCTACGTTCTGCGTCACGGTCGTCATCGCCATGCGCAATCCCATAAGGGCGCGATTGAAATCTTGCCGAAGGTTCTCGTAGTCTACCGGGAACGGCTCAGCCAGTTCGACGACAAGGTCACCGTCGGACAGATGTCGCAGTCCCTGCCCCAAGGCATCCACGACGCCAGCCTGCTCTTGTGCCAGTTGCGCCTGTGCCTCACGCGCGTCACGAACCTCCCGCTCAGCCTGAGTGACATCCGTTCCAATCAGAATGCAGCGCTCAAGCTTGTTGTGTTCTGTATGAACGCAAATGAAAGCCCCGTCGATCACCAGTCGATCTGCTCCAGCGGCCCGCAACTCCATCTTACCGTGAAGGCTTTTGCCGCTTGCCAACGCCGCCAGCATGTCATCGGGCATATCCGGGTCTGGCTGATCAGAGCAAATGAGATGTTCCATTGTCAAAGTGCGAGGCTTCGACTGAAGCACCCCAAGCCGGTCGCAAGCCACGTTGTTTAGGTCCGTACACACACCGTTGGGGTCAAATTCGATACGCAGTTGCGTGCTGTCCAGCGCGCTCAGGAGTGCGGCATTCCTCTGCGCAACCGTTTGATCAGACCATTCGATCACGGCACCGATGGACCGATCCTCGCGATTCAGTGCGGGGCTCAGATTGACCCGCACATGACGCTGCCCGAACCGCAGAACCGCGCCAGTACCAGCATCATCTGCGGACTCTTTCAGGCCCCCGAGCAACTCCACAAGCAATGGCACCGCTGCCAGATCAAGACCGATCCAGGCATCCTCCACCGCGCCGGGCCAAACGTCACTTAGCTCTGGCATCAGGCTGTTCAGCAAACTCACACAGGCCGGATTGGCAAATATGACGTGGTTCGTGTCATCGACCATCATCATGGGCGCGGTCGACCCCTGGAAGGCAGCGCTTTTGAACGCGCTTTCTCGTTGCTCTGTTTCAGCGTGCGCCAGCGCCAATCGAAAACCGTCCAAACGCCTGGCTATGTTGCCTATTTCATCGCCGCGCGTGATGCAGGGTACGTCGATATCATAGCGCTTTTGCGCAACTACAGACATGACGCTTGCCACCTGGTTCAGTGGGCGGGACACGTCACAATAAGCATAGATAACGGTCAGGGCCATCGTCACCATGAACACTAGGATAGCCACGCCAATGGCTAACATCTGGTTCCGCTTAAGAAGGCCAAACATCGGCGCATTGTCCCAAACGGTCACCACACTACCCAGAGCGGCCTCATCGGCACCGCTTACAAACGGGGCTACAACATTCAGGCCGTCCTTTGACGTGACCACGGTGCCTATTTCCATGGCGCGCATGGCCATGGCCGCTGCATTAGGTGCAACGCTATCGATCAGTGGGCTGGCAAAAACCGTCTGACCATCGGCGTCCAGAACCAACGCCCCCAGCATTTCGGGTTCAGCAGCCTCAATCACACCGCGCATGGTCTGGGCAACGACAGCATCACGCCCTAATTCACCTGGTCCCGCCATCTGCATGGCCAAGAGCGTGGTCACATCCTGCGCGCGCGAGGCCAGCTCCGATTGCAACAACTTGCGCTGCGCCGAATAGTCGAACGTCACCATGATCGTCAGCACACTGACCGCCAGCAATGCTGTCATCATCATGGCCTTGGCCATCAAAGTATTGTAACGCGACAACTTAAGTGCAAAGCGACCATTGGTTCGCATAACAGGATCCCTGGGGTGTGGGCGACCGCTGGGGCGATCACAACATGAAGTTGGATCGTGTCTTAGCGCCCGCGCGCTTACCGCCGACTTAACGACAGCGCCTTACCGAGAACAAAACACCACAAAATTTAAGTGAAGTGGTACGGGCGGTGGGAGTCGAACCCACACGGGCGTCAGCCCTTCGGATTTTAAGTCCGATATGTCTACCATTCCATCACGCCCGCGACGTCTCTCTGATAGGCAATCACAGTGGCTATCACAAGGCTGGGATTATAACTCCTGCCCCGAGGGCGCCAGAGGCGCTCCATCGGCCAACAGGTGCCGTTCGGACAGCCATGGATTGTTGCCCAGTGCGGCCTGAAGCTGCTTGCGCGCCTCGTCCGTCCGGCCCAAGTTCATGAGCGTGAGTGCGCGCCCGGATTGCGCCCCAACATGATCTGGCGACAAGGCAAGTGCGCGCTCAAGGTCAACAAGTGCAGCAGCAAAATCCTCGCGCAAAAAGCTGATAAAGGCGCGCTGGTTGTACCCTTCAGCATAGTTTGGACAATAGCTCACAAGCGCGTCAAAACTGTCATATGCGCCGACAAAATCGAAATTCTGCCGCTGCCGCATACCGCGATCCAGCACCTCTTGGGCTGCCCCATCAGGTGCGCGCAACCAAACCTGCCACATCTTATCGGACACGAGGCGCCCCGCGCCTTCGCTCGTGGCGGCATTAGCTTCTGCGATCAGCGTCTCAAGGTCGGACGAGATATCTGGTGCGGGCGGACATGTATCGGCAAGGGCGGGTGTCGCGAACAACAGGGCGGCGATGAGGTTTTTCATACAAGCAAGGATGACGCGTCTACCTGGCTGGTCAAGGGTCAAGACCGGGCAACATCATCTCTTTGACCGCCTCCATCGCCACATAGGTCGAGGTCGACGCAACATGCGGCAGACCCGAAATCACATCCCCGAGAAATTGCCGATAATGCGCCATGTTGCGGGTCCGGACCTTGAGCAGATAGTCGAAATGACTGGCAATCATGTGGGCTTGTTCCACTTCGGGCAGGTGTTGCACTGCGGCGTTGAAGGCGCGCAACGCGGCCTCGCGCGTGTCGCTCAGCCGCACCTCGACAAAGGCCACGTGATCAAGGCCAAGCGATATAGGGTCGATCAGCGCGCGGTATCCCATAATGATGCCCGTCATTTCAAGGCGACGCAGCCGTGCCTGAGTGGGCGATTTCGACAACCCGATACGCGAAGCAAGCTCCGTGATGCTGATGCGTCCATCTTCTGCCAGAGCGGCGAGAATCGCCTGATCAAGCCGATCAAGCGAACCAAGTCGTTTCGCCGCCCTTTGACCTCTGGAACCATTCACTTGTTCTGTCATTTTTGTTAACTTTAATGATTTCGGCTGCATTCGGGGTGATATACTTATCTAAACGAAAAAGGAAAGCACAATGGCGCGTGATATGGATCTGGATCTGGCGATGCAGCTTGATACGGGTATGTATGCCGATGCGGATACGGTACTAGCAGAGCTGGTAAACACAGCCGCGTTGTCGCCGTCGGACCGCGCAACCATACACGCAGAGGCCGCGGCACTTGTGCGCCGCATTCGCACCGAAGCAGCGCCTGGGCTGATGGAGACGTTCCTAGCAGAGTATGGGCTCTCAACCGACGAGGGTGTCGCGCTGATGTGTCTCGCCGAAGCATTGCTCCGGGTCCCGGATGCTCACACGATCGACGCATTGATCGAGGACAAGATCGCGCCCTCGGACTGGGGCAAGCATTTGGGGCGCTCGACCTCTTCACTGGTCAATGCCTCGACGTGGGCATTGATGCTGACGGGTCGCGTGCTTGATGACGATCAGCCCGGCCCAATCGGTCATCTGCGAGGCGCGATCAAGCGTTTGGGCGAACCGGTGATCCGGACGGCCGTGAGCCGCGCGATGAAAGAGATGGGCCGCCAATTTGTGCTGGGCGAGGATATAGACAGCGCAATGGACCGGGCCGCCGGGATGGAAGCCAAAGGCTTTACCTACTCATACGATATGCTGGGTGAGGCGGCACTAACCGACGCCGATGCGCGGCGATATCACCTAAGCTATTCGCGCGCCATTTCCGCCATTGCCCGCGCCTGCACCAAAGACGATATTCGCGTCAACCCCGGCATCTCGGTCAAGCTATCCGCCCTGCATCCACGCTACGAACGCGCACAGGAAGAGGCCGTACTGCGTGACCTCGTGCCACGCCTGCGGTCCTTGGCGATGCTGGCGGCCTCGGCAGGGATGGGTTTGAACGTAGACGCGGAAGAGGCGGACCGCCTGTCATTGTCGCTGCAAGTGATTGACGCGGTGCTGGGAGAACCGGCGCTCACCGGTTGGGACGGGTTCGGGATCGTGGTTCAGGCTTACAGCCCGCGTGCGGGGGCCGCCATCGACGCCATTCACGATATGGCCGAACGCCATGACCGCAAGCTGATGGTCCGGCTGGTCAAAGGCGCCTATTGGGACACCGAAATCAAACGCGCGCAGGTCGAAGGGGTTGCTGGCTTTCCGGTCTTCACACGCAAACCCGCAACGGATGTGTCCTACATCGCCAACGCGCGCAAGCTGCTGGGCCTGGCGGACCGCCTCTACCCCCAATTTGCTACCCACAACGCCCACACGGTCGCGGCAGTCCTGCATATGGCAGAGGGACAGCCCTTTGAATTTCAACGCCTTCACGGCATGGGTGAGGCGCTGCACACAATGGTGCTGCGCGAAAATGGTACACGCTGCCGCATCTACGCGCCCGTTGGCGCACATCGCGACCTGCTGGCCTATCTCGTGCGGCGTCTCTTGGAAAACGGGGCCAATTCCAGTTTTGTAAATCAGATCGTGGATACGGATGTGCCCGCCGAATTGGTGGCAGCCGACCCGTTCGATGCGCTGGACAGCACGGAAATCACACTCCCCGACGGGCCAGCCCTTTTTGCGCCCGAACGCATCAATGCACAGGGCTTTGACCTGTCGCACAGCCCCACCCTCGCGCAGATCGAGCAGGCGCGCGCACCCTTTGCAGCGCATCACTGGACGGCGCAGTCGCTCACCATTTCGAACCCGACAGGCAACCGCGTGGCAATCCACGCCCCTGCCGCTCCAAACGATCACGTCGGAACCGCACATTGCTCGGCGCCCCAAGACGTAAACCGCGCTTTTGAAACGGCGGCGCCATGGCTAGCCTCACCCGCAGACCGCAAATCGGCACTGAACGCCGCCGCGGACCTCTACGAGACGCATTTCGGCGAATTGTTCGCACTGCTCGCCCGCGAAGCGGGCAAAACTTTGCCCGATGCCGTCGCCGAGTTGCGAGAGGCAGTGGACTTTCTGCGTTACTACGCCACCCAGACCACAGACACCGCGCCCGCAGGTACCTTTGTGTGTATCTCGCCGTGGAACTTCCCGTTGGCCATTTTCACAGGCCAGATCGCTGCCGCGTTGGCTGCGGGCAATGCCGTGCTCGCCAAACCTGCAGAACAGACCCCGCTCATCGCGCACCGCGCGGTCACTTTGCTGCACAAGGCGGGTGTGCCCAAACACGCCCTACAACTGCTGCTTGGCGACGGCGCCTTGGGGGCGGCGCTGACCGCACAGCCGGACCTGTCGGGCGTCGCCTTTACCGGCTCGACCGAAACCGCACTGCGCATCCGTGCGAACCTCGCCAAGTACGCCGCCCCCGGCACGCCGCTTATTGCCGAAACCGGTGGTTTGAACGCGATGATCGTGGACAGCACTGCCTTGCCCGAACAAACCGTGCGAAGCATCGTCGAAAGCGCCTTCCAATCCGCAGGCCAGCGCTGCTCAGCCCTCCGCTGCCTCTATGTCCAGGA
The DNA here is from genome assembly GCA_038525015.1 of Pseudomonadota bacterium. Classification (GTDB taxonomy): domain Bacteria; phylum Pseudomonadota; class Alphaproteobacteria; order Rhodobacterales; family Rhodobacteraceae; genus Tateyamaria. The sequence continues at coordinate 192,644 of JBCBID010000001.1, forward strand.
GGACATCGCCCCGCATCTGACCGAGATGCTGATCGGCGCCATGGAAGCTCTGAACGTGGGCACCCCTTGGTCCTTGACCACCGATATCGGCCCGGTCATTGACGAGGATGCGCGCGCCGCGATCGAAGCGCATATAGCAACCGCACGCCAGGATGGCCGTGTGCTCCATCAACTTCTAAGCCCTGCCACAGGCTGTTTCGTTGCCCCGACGCTGATCCAGGTGGCGGGCATTCAGGAGCTTGAGCACGAGGTTTTCGGACCAGTTTTACACATTGCGACCTTCCGTGCGCAGGAGCTCGATAAGGTCATCGACGCAATCAACGGCACAGGCTACGGACTGACCTTTGGGCTGCACACCCGCATCGACGACCGTGTCCAGCATGTCACCGACCGCGTGCATGCGGGCAACATCTATGTCAATCGCAACCAGATCGGCGCCATCGTGGGCAGTCAGCCCTTCGGCGGGCACGGATTATCCGGCACCGGCCCCAAGGCAGGCGGCCCGGACTACCTGCTAAGGTTCCGGGCGCGCACGCACGGCCACAGCGCTCAGGATTGGGACAAAAACGCCGCGCTGCCGCCATTGCCGCCAGTCTCGCACACAACGCGTGACAGCATTGCGCTTCCCGGTCCCACGGGCGAATCGAACCTTTACAGCCGCCACCCCCGCCCCGCTCTCCTTTGTGCCGGTCCTGGACCACAGGCAGCGCAGGCGCAATATGATGCCATCGCGGCTCTGGGCGGCAAGGCGGTCCTGGCGACAGGCGCGTTTGACCCCGCCGCGCTGACGGACGGGCCCGGCTATGGCGGCGTTCTGTGGTGGGGCGACACGACAACCGCCCGGTCCATGGTACAGGCGCTTGCGCAGCGCCCCGGCGCAATCGTACCCCTGATCACTGGGCAGCCTGACCGAGCCCATGTGCTAATCGAACGTCATGTCTGCGTCGACACAACCGCCTCGGGTGGCAACGCGGCCCTGCTGGGTGCCACAAGCTAAGCACAAGCCGCCCTCCAACCCAGAAAACGGGCTAAACCCTATCGCGGGGCTGCACGCCCTCTTGACCCCGGCCCGCGACCGGCCAAGTGTCGTGCCATGTTTCCGATCCGCGACCACAACCCATCCGGCCGCACGCCTTATGTCACCTACGCCTTGATGGCGATCAACGTGGTGGTGTTTCTAAGCTACGTCAGCCTCTTCGCCGACGACCGCGCGCTGAACCGCTTTTTCTTCGACTACGCGGCAATCCCCGCGCGCATCCTGTCGGGCGATGGGTTTTCGACGCTGATCACCTCGATGTTCCTGCACGGCGGCTGGCTGCACCTGGCGGGTAACATGCTGTTCCTCTATATTTTCGGCGACAATGTCGAAGACGAGATGGGCCACGGCCCGTTCCTGGGGTTCTACCTTGCCACAGGCGTCGCAGCGAGTGCGATCCACATTCTGTCGGCCCCCGGCTCGGTCGTTCCGGTTGTGGGCGCATCCGGCGCGATTGCTGGCGTTATGGGCGCCTATCTGTTGCTTTTCCCCAAGGCACGGATCGACATCCTGCTGATCCTAGTCATCATCTTTCGCATCTTTCCGATCCCTGCCTGGATCATGCTGGCTGTCTGGTTTGGCATGCAGTTCATCGGCGGGGTGGGCAGCGATCCGAATGCGGGCGGTGTCGCCTATTGGGCCCATGCGGGCGGTTTCCTCGCGGGGGTTGTTCTGACAATACCCCTTTGGCTGCGCCTCGGCGGCCCAGCCTTCTGGCGGCGCACCGACGGGCATCCTCCCCACCCAGAAGCGACCTATACGCGTTCGAACATCCCCAAGGTGCGGCGATGAGGGCGTCATGCCATTGCGGTACGGTGGTGCTTGAGGTCACCCTGACCAAAGGCTTAGGCACAGCGGGCCGATGTGATTGTTCGTTCTGCAAGCGCAGGGCAGCACCGGCTGTTACAGCACCCAAAGATGGGGTGAAGATCCTTCGGGGCGCCGACAAGCTGACCCAATACCAATGGGGCACAAAGACCGCCAAGCATCACTTTTGCAGCATCTGCGGCATATACATGTACCACAACCGTCGCTCGAACCCGGACGAGATCGGGGTGAACATGGGCACGCTCGACGGGGTCAACCCAGCCGAGCATGAACCGATCCCCTGGCAGGACGGGGTCAATCACCCCTCGGACCTTTAGAGGAACATGCCGCCCGACGCCTCAAGGCGCTGGCCTGTGACCCACTGCGCGGCGGGACTGGCCAGAAAGGCAATGACCCCCTCCACATCCTCCGCCTGACCTACACGCCCCTGCGCGGTGTTGGATGCAATCACATCGACCACTTCGGGATGCAGCTCGAAATTGGCCTTGTTGAAATCTGTCTCAAGTGCACCTGGCGCCACCACGTTCACGGTGATCCCGCGTGGCCCCAGAGACTTGGCCAGATACAGCGCCACACCACTCAGCGCCGCCTTCGACGCGGCGTAGACCACGTAAGGTGGCAGCGCAAAACGCGTCAGACCCGTGCCCACAAACAGAATGCGCCCACCGTTATTGATCTTCTCCAGCAGCGCCTGGGTCAGGAAAAAAGCCGATTTCAGATTGGTGTCCATGATGGCATCCCAATCCTCCTCGGACACTGACCCGAACACGCCGCCACGCTCGATCCCGGCATTGTTGACCAGAATGTCGATGCGGTCATGGCCTAACGCTGCACGCCCGGCTTGCGCCACCCGGCCCACAAAATCAGCGATACCGCCTGTACCCTCCAGGTCGACTTGCAGTGCCACCCCCGTCCGCCCCATCGCTCTGATCTCGCGCACGACCGCCTCAGCCTCTTTGACCTTGCCGCGATAGGTCAAGATCACGTCAGCCCCCTCCCGTGCCAAACACAGCGCCGTCGCACGGCCAAGGCCGCGGCTCCCACCGGTGATCAGGGCTGTCTTTCCGGTCTGATCATAAGTCATGGTCAATCTCCTTTATGTCGATTGACCTTGAACTAGGCGTTGCGCAAACAGTTGAATATTGCCCCTGCCCGCACCATGCTGTTGCGCAAATGGCAACACCAGGCAGCTATAGCACCGAGCGTACCTTCTTGCGGATCGTCGAACTTGGCTCGATCCGCGCGGCCGCGCGCGAGGCCGGGGTCGAACCTTCGTCACTGTCCCGCAAACTGGCCCGGCTCGAAGTACGGCTTGGCACCCAGTTGATCGACCGCGCGGCCCAATCCACCACCGACGCTGGCGCGCTCTACTACAACAAGATGCGCGCCCTGCTCAGCCAGATCGACGCGCTCGAAGCGGCAGTCGCGGGCGATGCAGGCACGCCGCAGGGCACCCTGCGCATAGGCGCCTCCATCGACTTTGGCCAGGCCTTCGTCGCGCCCTGGCTGACCCGCTTCTGCCAAATACACGATCAGGTGCAGGGCCAACTCACACTGGATGCCCGGCACGTGGACATGGTCGAAGCCCGGCTCGATCTGACGATCCGCATCGGCATCCTGCCCGACAGCGCGCTTATGGCCCGCAAGCTGGGCACCGCGCACCGCGTTCTTGTGGCCTCACCAGATTACCTCGCGCGCACGGGCACGCCGCAAACCCCCGCCGAACTGGCGCAGCACGATCACGTCCTGTTTCTGCCCGAACACGCCCACAAGCCGCTCCGGCTCATCGGACCGGATGGTCACGAGTACAGCGTCTCACGACGGCCAAAGCTAACCATCGGCGCCGTGCGGTCCATCGCCAAGGCGGTTGCTGAAGGCCTTGGCATTCACGCGGGCCCCCGCTGGGCCTTTGCAGAGATGCTCGACCGCGGAGACGTCGTCGAAATCCTGGCCGACCACAGCCAGCCCGCACTGCCAATCTACGCCGTTTGGGCTCCCGTCGCGATCCAGCCCGCGCGTATCCGCGCCTTTGTCGACTTCGCCGCGGAAGCGATCAAACAAATCCCCTCTCTACGGGATTAGCCGCGGATGATCTTGACCAACTGCGCGAACATATCCGCGTTGGCACAGATGATCTCACCATCCTCAAGTATGTTGCCGCCCTCTGTCAGCGGCTCCACAAAACCGCCAGCCTCACGCACGATCAGCAACCCTGCCGCCAGATCCCACGCGTTCAGGCGGCGCTCCCAATAGCCATCATAGCGCCCCGCTGCGACATAGGCCAAATCCAGCGCCGCCGCCCCAAACCGGCGCACACCTGCACAGGTCGGCATCAACCGCGCCAACTCCTTCAACGTCTCGGGCAGATCAGATCGCCCGCCAAAAGGCAGCCCGGTCGCAAACACGCACTCAATCAGCTGACGTCGCCCCGACACCCGCAACCGGCTGTCATTCATGAATGCGCCCAAGCCCTTCTCGGCAAAAAACATCTCATCCTTGGCCGGGTCATAAACCACACCCGCCACGATTTGCCCCTTGTGTTCCAACGCAATGGACACCGCCCAATGCGGCAACCCGTGCAAAAAGTTCGTGGTGCCATCCAGCGGGTCCACGATCCAGCGGCGCGTCGGATCCTCGCCCTCTTCCTGGCCACCCTCTTCGGCAAGCCAGCCATAGTTTGGACGCGCGGTGCGCAACTCTTCCTTCAAAATCTCCTCAGCCGCCAAATCGGCCTTCGACACAAAATCCCCCGCGCCCTTTGTGGACACCTGCAGGTTCTCCACCTCGCGAAAGTCCTTGGTCAGCGACCGCCCCGCCTTGCGCGCGGCCTTCATCATAATGTTGAGATTTGCGCTGCCTTGCATCGTAACGCTCCAGGGGATGGGAAAGATCAAGGGCGCGCTATACGCCCAAGGTATCCGGTTGCCAAGGGGGCACGGGACTGATCGACTGACACCAACAGGAAAGGACCTCAAATGCCCGACCAGATGCAGCATATCACCTTGGCCAGCCGCCCCACGGGCGCACCGACGCCTGACAATTTCAAACTGGAAACCGCCCCGGTGCCCACCCCTGGTGAGGGAGAGGTGCTGGTCCGCGTCCACTACATGTCACTTGATCCCTACATGCGCGGGCGCATGGACGACGCCAAGTCCTACGCCGCCCCCGTGCCAATCGGCGGTACGATGGAAGGCGGCGGCGTGGGCGAGGTTCTGACCTCAAACACCGACGGGTTTCAGCCGGGTGACATGGTCTTCGGCATGTTTGGCTGGGCCACCCACGCGGTGTCCGACGGCAAGGTGCTGCGCAAGCTTGATCCCAACATGGGCCCGGTCACAGCCGCGCTCGGGGTGCTGGGCATGCCCGGCTTCACCGGCTGGCACGGGCTGATGGAATACGGACGGCCCAAAACAGGCGAAACACTGGTCGTGGCCGCAGCCACGGGCCCCGTCGGCTCTATGGTCGGACAACTCGCCAAATCGCTGGGTCTGCGCACCGTGGGCATCGCAGGAGGGGCTGACAAATGCTCCCTTGCCACTGACACGTTCGGCTTTGATGCCTGCATCGACCACCGCGCCAATGACGACGCCCGTAGCCTTCGCGCGGCACTCAAGGACGCTGCCCCTAACGGCATCGACATTTACTTCGAAAACGTGGGCGGCAAGGTCCTCGAAGCGGTCATGCCGCTGATGAACCCGCACGGGCGCATCCCCGTTTGCGGCATGATCTCTTGGTACAATGCAGGTGGCTTAGGCGCAGGCGCTGACACACCCCTCGCCGCCCCCATGCTTTGGCGCTCTATCTTGGTGAAGTTCCTGTCGGTCAACGGCTTCATCATCTCAAACCACTGGGACCGGTACCCGACCTTCCTCAAGAGCATTGGCCCTAAAGTCATGAGCGGAGAGATCAAAGTTGTCGAAGACATCGCCGAAGGGTTGGAAAACGCGCCCAGCACATTCATCGGCCTGCTCGAAGGCAAAAACGTCGGCAAGCAAATCGTGAAGCTGTCGTAAAGATATCAACCGTGTCCGTGCGCGCGCACAGGCGCGAAACACACAGTGCAGCCCCGATCTCAAGATCTCACGCCGCCTGTAACTTGCGCGCCTCCACCCGCGCCAGTTCGATCAGCTTCTCCATATAAGGCTTGTATAGATCATCATCCCGCACCGCTGCATAAAGCCGCCGTGTCAGCCCGTCCTTGGTCAACGGCCGGGTCACGTAATCACTCGAATACTTCACCTCGCGCACCACCCAATCGGGCAGCACCGACACGCCCCGGTTCGACGCGACCAGCAGCAGGATCACCGCGGTTAACTCCGCCTGCCGGACCGCAGCAGGCTCCACCTTGGCCGGGATCAAAAGCTGGCTAAACACATCCAGCCGTGTGCGCTCCACCGGATAAGTGATCAAGGTCTGATCCCGGAAATCCGCGGCGTCCACATAGGTCTTCTGCGCCAATGGGTGAGACGAGGCGGCGACGAAAACTGGCGCGTAATCAAAAAGTTCAATGAATGTCACCCCGGCAAGGTTCTCGGGGTCCGACGACACGACCAGGTCCACCTCTTCCTTTATCAGCGCCGGCAGCGCGTCAAAGGCCAGACCGGGGCGAATATCCACATCCACGTCCGGCCAGGTCTTGCGAAACACCTCCAGCACCGGAAACAGCCACTCGAAACAAGCGTGGCACTCAATGGCGATGTGCAACCGGCCAGAAGACCCGTCGCGCAGGCCCGTGAACTCTGCCACTGCTGCCTCGACCTGCGGCAACACCTGCTCAGCCAGGCGCAACAGACGCAGGCCCGCCGCCGACAGCTTCAAGGGCTTCGACCGACGCACGAACAACTCGACCCCTGCCTGATCCTCAAGACCCTTGATCTGATGGCTTAGCGCCGACTGCGTGATGTGCAACTGATCCGCCGCACGGGCCAGTCCCCCGGCCTCGTGAATGGCCTTGATGGTGCGCAAATGTCGAAATTCGATATGCATACGGAACTCATCTTTATCTTGAGAGTTATGAATTTGCCTCAAGATACGCCACGCAGCATATTGTCCACAAGCCCCAACCGGAGTCCGTCCCATGCCCACGCCAAACGTCGCCCTGTCGTTCGAGACGTTCCCCCCGAAATCGCTCGACGCCTCCTTTCATCTTTGGGACACGGTGCAGGCGCTTGCCCCGCTCAACCCACGCTTTGTGTCGGTGACCTACGGCGCGGGCGGCACAACGCAATCGCTGACACAGGAAGCCGCACAGACATTGCGCAAAACCTCCGGCTTGCCGGTGGCAGCACATCTGACCTGTACCGGTCAAAGCCGCGACGATGTCCTGGCAACAGCCCGGCGCTATGCTGACAGCGGGGTCAAGGATATCGTGGCCCTGCGCGGCGATGCCCCGGGCGGACAGAGCTTTTCAGCCCATCCAAACGGCTTTGCCAACAGCGTCGATCTGACCTCGGCGCTCGCGAAGATCGGCGGCTTCACCATCCGCGTGGGCGCCTATCCCGACAGTCACCCCGACGCGGCCTCAGCACAGCAAAACATCGACTGGCTCAAGGCCAAACTCGACGCAGGTGCCAGCGAGGCGATCACGCAGTTCTTTTTCGAAGCGGACAGCTTCCTGCGCTTCCGTGATGCCTGTACCACAGCGGGCATCACCGCCCCCATCACACCCGGTATCTTTCCGGTCGCCAATTGGACACGCGCCCGCGCCTTTGCCGAAAAGTGCGGCGCGCATATTCCCGTTGCAACCGCAACCGCATTTGACCGCGCCAACCGTGAAGACCGCGCACAGCTCTTTGCCCTCACCCACTGCGCCGACCTGTGCGATACGCTCCTGTCCGAAGGCGTAGACGCATTGCACTTCTACACGCTCAACCGACCCGAACTGACGCTAAAGGTCTGCCGCGCCCTCGGCCTGGTCCGTCCCACCCAAATGCGCAACGTCGCCTGACCCCGCAAGCCTATCCCTTCTCTGTTTCAAATAATCCCGGGGGAGCCCGCAGGGCGGGGGCTGGCCCCCTCCACCATTCACCACTAGACCAATCGGTCTGCCCCGGATACCGTCCCGGCACCACCAGCCGGAGACCCAAAATGCCCCGCGTCGCCAAAACCATGACCGACCTGCCCAGTCAGGACGAGCTTTTGTCCATGTCCGGCCTCGACTTCATGCAAGGCATCCTCGACGGCACGGTCCCCGGGCCGCCGATCGGTCACACGCTCGGCTACCGGCTGCACGCCGTCTCCGACGGCGAGGTGACTTTCCGCGGCACGCCCGAATTCAACGTAACCAACCCCATGGGCACAGTGCACGGCGGCTGGTATGGCACGCTTCTTGACAGCGCCATGGCCTGCGCTGTGATGACCAAAGTGCCCGCCGGATCAGTCTATACAACGCTGGAATACAAGATCAACATCACCCGCGGCATCCCCCTGGGGCACGATATCGAGTGCACCGGACGCATCGACCACGCAGGCCGCAGCACCGGCGTTGCCACGGGCGAACTCCGCGGTGTAAATGATGGCAAGCTCTACGCCACCGGCTCCACAACCTGTATCATCATGAAATTGCGCTGATGCGGGACGGTGGGCGGGGCGTCGTTGGCCCGCAGGGTCAAAGCGCGTCCGCCCCCGTTCCCCGCAAACTCGCCACCCGATCACGCAGGGTCGGCGACGGCGGCGCCTGCGCCACCGATGCATGCACCCGCTCGGACGGATCACAGCCCACCGTGCGCGGCTTGCGCGTGACCAGCCACTTGCCCAGCCCCGCAAAGGTGCCCATCGACGGCGCAGCCACATCCTGCGGAAACCGCTCGGCCCAGCCCTCGGGCAGGGGCAAGCCGCACCCCTCTGCCTGGTTTAGCATCCACACCAGCGGGATATTGGCCAGCGGACGCGAACGGCGGCGTCCAGACAAATGCCCGCCAATGTCGCCATGCACGCCCCGGAACCACATCTGCACCAGATGTCCCTCCCAGTCGGCGGTCGTGTCCCACATCACCGGGGCATAGGCCACACGGGTCTCGTTTCGGGCTATCGCGTGAAATCCATGCTTCACCGACTTGCCCAACTGATGGTTGTGAAAGGCATGGCGCGGCGCGCTCAAGCGCCACAGAAACGGCATGTTCAGACCCAGGGATTTCACCGTGTCCCACACCCCGATCATCTCGATCTCGACCCGGCTGTGGCAATGCTTGCTGACAAAGACACGGGCCGTGTCGCCATCAGGATTGCACTCGTAATGCCTATAGACATCGCGAATATTGCGCTCGGTTGCGGCCTCCGGGGTCAACAAACCTACCCGGTCAATGATCCCCGCCAGCGACCGCACCGCATAAGCACCGCGCGAAAAGCCAAGCAGAAACACCTTGTCGCCAGGCCGATAGCGCGATGACAGATAGCCATAAGCCCTACGGATCTGTCGGTTGATCCCCCGCCCGAACACCACGTCACCCGCTTTGCGCCAATGCGACCACTGCAAGCCCGGCTCGTAATAGAGCGACACCTCGCTGCCCATCTCGCCCAGCAGCTTGGCGCTCAGCCCGGCATTGGTCTCCTCGCCGGGCTCCAGCGTGGACATTGTCCCATCAATGATGATGACATGGATCGTCTGACCGCGGGTGGGCGGTGCCACCTTTGGCAAACCGTCTCCGAACCGGCTCCTCAGCCAGCCCGAGATGGTGTTATTCAGCCGCGATCCGAGCATCCTTCATCAAATCCCAAACCTTCATCGGTGTGAATGGCATATCCGCCTGCCGCACGCCGTGCTCCCACAGCGCATCCTGCACCGCATTGGACACCGCCGCCAATGCTCCGACCGTGCCAGCCTCGCCGCACCCTTTCATGCCCATGACATTTGCGGTTGACGGGACCGGCTCTGATGTAAACCCGATGTAGGGAACATCATCCGCCCGGGGCAAGGCATAATCCATGAACGATGCCGTGAGAAGTTGACCATCCTCATCGAACTGAACGTGCTCTGTCAGCGCCTGACCGATGCCCTGCACAACACCGCCATGCACCTGACCTTCGGCCAGCATCGGATTGATAAGATTGCCGAAATCATCGACAACCGCATAGCGGTCCACGGTCACGACACCTGTGTCCGGGTCCACGACAACCTCTGTAACATGGCAGCCATTGGGGAAACTGCGCGCGTCCAGTGTGGTGCGCTGTTCGTGCACCAACAGGTCCGCGCGCCCCTTCTCGCGTGCCAGATCGGCCACTTCCAACATGGTCGGCGTCATATTCGACCCTTCCATACGGAACCGTTCGTCATCGAAAGAAATGTCAGCCACAGGCACACCTTCTTCCTCGCTCAGAAATGCGACAAACGCTTCGGTCATCGCAGACACGGTGGCAAGTGTCGCCGTATTCTGCGTGGTCACCGACCGGGATCCGCCCGTGCCGCCGCCTTGCTTGATCAGGTCACTGTCGCCCTGCACCACGTCGATCCTATCAACCGGGATGCCGGTCTGATCCGCCAGGAACTGGGCATAGACGGTCTCGTGCCCCTGGCCATTCGATTGGGTGCCAACATAGATGTTCACACGGCCCTCATCTGTGAACTCAACCTTCGCAGTCTCGGCAGGATCGCCCAAAATACTTTCGATATAGTAACACAAACCCAGACCTCTCAGACGGCCTTCCGCGGCATCGGCGACCTTGCGCGCAGCAAAGCCAGGGATATCTGCCTCCATCTCGGCCCGGCGCAGCACTTTGTCAAAATCACCCACATCATAGGTTTCGTCTACCAAAGTCTTGTAGGGAAACTGATCCGGCTTGATGAAGTTGATGCGGCGCAGTTCAAGCGGGTCCACGCCCAATTCACGCGCCGCGCGATCCATGGCCCGCTCCAGAATATAGATCGCCTCGGGCCGCCCCGCCCCGCGATAGGCATCCACCTGCGTCGTGTTGGTGAAATAGCCGACCGACCGCACAAATGCCGTCGGCATATCGTAAACCCCGGTCAGAACACGCGAGAAAAGCTGTGTCTGGATGAACTGAGCATATTGCGAGATATAGGCTCCCATATTGGCTTCGGTAAAAACGCGATATCCGGTGATCCGATTGTGCGCATCAAAGGCCAGTTCCGTCAGCGACGTCAGATCCCGCCCGGCATTGTCCGACAGCATTGCCTCGGTCCGTTCACTGATCCAGCGCACCGGGCGCTTCAAGTCTCGCGCGGCGTGGGCAACCACATAATATTCAGGGTACATAAACGCCTTCATGCCAAATCCGCCGCCCGTGTCCGGATTCGTTACGCGAATGTCGTCCTCGGACATCTTCAACGCCGTGGCCAGGTTGCCTTTGGGCCCCCACACCCCTTGCCCGTTGATTGCCACATGCAATCTGTCACCCTCGGGTTCGGCATAGCACCCGCGCGGCTCCATCGAGCTTACGATGACCCGGTTGTCGCCCACATCCAGTGATACAACGCGTGCCGCGTTTTCGAACGCGGCATTTGTGGCCTCTTCGTCCCCCAAAGCCCAGTCATAGACGACATTGTCGGGCGCATCCGGGTGCACAGGCTCTCCACCCGCCGCCATGTCCATCTTGGCGGGCAGGTCGTCATAATCCAGCACAATCAACTCGGCAGCATCGCGGGCCTGCGCCAGCGTGTCCGCCACCACCACAGCCACCGGCTCTCCAACAAATCGCAAGCGATCCCGCGCCAACACCGGCCGCTCGGGGTTAGCACCATCCGACCCATCCCGGTTCTTCACAATCGACGCGGGCATCGCCACATCCATACCCGCCGTTTCCAGATCGGCAAGGGTATAGACGGCATGAACCCCCTCCGCCGCACGCGCATCGCTCACATCCAGCTCGGTGATCACCCCGTGCGCGACCGGCGACCGAAACACGAAAGTCTGCAGCGCATTGGCTGGTGCCACATCATCCACATACCGGCCCTCACCGGTCAGAAACCGCACATCCTCGCGGCGTTTCACGGGTTGAGATTTGCCGAACTTGTCCATGGGGGAACTCCTGTGTGCCAAGGGGGCCTATTGCGCGCGAACGTATCGCGCCTGCGCGAAGTGTCCAGCACCAGTTATGTTCTGGGTTTGCTGGCATCCGGCACAGTACGTGCAGTGGCGCGCGGTCCAACATCGCCCACCCACCACAAACGCCCTTTAGCCCCTCGAAACACTTCAATCGTTGTACCCGGCGGAAAAGAGGCAAACGCACTCTCGCAATCACGCGACAAACTGTTACCAAACACGCCATTGTCGCCCACAAACCGAAGACTGTAGCTAACGCCGTCTTCGTCGTGGTAAAAACGCTGGATTTCAAGCACGCGCGCATTCATGGCCCGACCAAACCGCCGCGCCAGCAACCCATCGATAGCCGAGCGCGCCGTGTACCACAGCGAACCCAATGACAACACACCCAAGACAAGCGCGAGCCAACGGGACGTCTGCCCTCTTTGCCAGGTTTGACCAATCACAAACTCCACCTTGTGTGGCGCGCCTGGCAGGAAACGCACGTCCCGCACCGCGCCAATTGGATGCTCCTGGAAAAAGTCACGCGCCACTTCGCGCTCAACAGAGATTGGGCCGTCCCTGGCTACAAATTGCATCGTAACATAGTAGTCAGTATCCTTTCCCTCATCGTCCTTCACAACCTGCGTGCGGTGATCCACCACCTGCGCTTGGGTCACGACCCCTTCAGCGTCAAAGACAAGACCATCACGCAATTGCCCAAAGCTGGAAAGACTGACCATGACGGTCAAAGTGCCTAAAATAAAAGGAATGGGCGCGCCAGCGCGCCACCAAATTCGCCAAAACCCCGGCGCTCCGAACCAGAACCGCGCAATCATCAACCAAATGGAGTACATGCGTCAAGTCTAAAAGCTGAACAATACCGGTTCAACACCCCCTTCCCTTCACCCCACCACCCCGCTATCTCACGCGCCAAGCAATCAAGGGGGCCACCACCATGGCACTGGGCAAATTCAACGCAAAAGAGGCCGAAGCCCGTATCTATGCCGACTGGGAGGCCGCCGGTTGCTTCAAGGCTGGCGCCAATGCGCGTACGGACGCGGCCACCTATTGCGTGATGATCCCGCCCCCCAATGTCACCGGCGTCCTGCACATGGGCCACGCTTTCAACAACACGCTGCAGGACATCCTCACGCGCTGGCACCGCATGCGCGGCTTTGACACGCTGTGGCAGCCCGGCACCGACCACGCGGGCATCGCCACACAAATGGTCGTCGAACGGCAACTGATGGAAACCCAACAACCGGGCCGCACCGCATTGGGCCGCGAGGCGTTCACTCAGAAGATCTGGGAATGGAAAGCGCAATCCGGCGGCACCATCCGTGACCAACTCAAGCGCCTTGGCGCGTCCTGCGACTGGTCGCGCGAGGCCTTCACCATGTCCGGCGCACCCGGCGCACCCGAAGGCAACGAGGGCAACTTCCACGACGCCGTCATCAAGGTCTTTGTGGAGATGTATAACAAGGGCCTGATCTACCGCGGCAAGCGGCTGGTCAACTGGGACCCACATTTTGAAACCGCCATTTCCGACCTTGAAGTCGAAAACATAGAAGTGCCGGGCCACATGTGGCACTTCAAATACCCGCTCGCGGGGGGTGAAACCTACACCTATGTCGAGAAAGACGAGGATGGAAAGGTCACGCTGACGGAAGAGCGCGACTACATCTCCATCGCCACGACGCGCCCCGAAACCATGCTGGGCGATGGCGCGGTTGCAGTTCACCCATCCGATGAACGCTACGCCCCAATCATCGGAAAACTCTGCGAAATCCCGGTTGGCCCGAAAGAGCACCGCCGCCTGATCCCGATCATCACCGACGAATATCCCGACCCGGATTTCGGCTCTGGCGCGGTCAAGATCACCGGCGCACACGACTTCAACGACTATCAGGTCGCCAAACGCGGCAACATCCCGATGTACAACCTGATGGACACGAAAGCGAACATGCGCGCCGACGGCAAACCCTACGCCGAAGAAGCGGCCATCGCCCAAGCCATCGCGAACGGCGAACAGGACTTTGACGAGGCGATGATCGCCGCCATGAACCTCGTCCCCGACGCCTATCGCGGCCTCGACCGTTTTGAGGCGCGCAAACGGGTGGTCGCAGACATCACCGCCGAAGGCAACGCGGTCATGGTGCCCGGAAACGATCCGCGCCTTGGCCAATCCTCCACGCCGCTGGCCCCAGAAGAAGGCGGCGAGGCGCGCGCCGACACACTGGTCCCGCTGGTCGAAAACAAACCCATCATGCAGCCCTTCGGCGACCGCTCCAAAGTCGTCATCGAACCACTGCTCACCGACCAATGGTTCGTAGACACCGCCAAGATCGTCGGCCCCGCGCTTGATGCGGTGAAGACTGGCGACGTCAAAATCCTGCCCGAGAGCGGGGAGAAGGTGTATTTCCACTGGCTGGAGAACATCGAGCCGTGGTGTATCTCGCGGCAGCTGTGGTGGGGGCATCAAGTTCCAATATGGTACGGTGTTTCTTTGGAAGGTAAGAACGAAGAGTTCATCGAACCGACGCGCTTCGCCGACAAAGAAAAGTGGGATCGCCTTCTGAAAGCCGACCAGATTGCCTTCTGCGCAGCAACAGAAATCGAAGCAAGAGAGAAGGCAGAGTCGTATTATCGTGACAAACTAGGACGAGATGTCACTGTAAATTTCGGATACATTTCAAGAGACGCAAATGAAGGGATGCGAACGGCAGCGCATGGATTGTTCGGTCTGGATGAAAACACCTTCGAAATCCGATCAGTGCACATCGTCAGAGATCCTGACGTCCTAGACACCTGGTTCTCCTCCGGCCTCTGGCCCATCGGCACCCTCGGCTGGCCCGAGGACACGGACGAACTGCAAAAATACTTCCCCACCTCCGACCTCATCACCGGCCAGGACATCCTGTTCTTCTGGGTCGCCCGCATGATGATGATGCAACTGGCGGTCACCGACAAAATCCCCTTCGACACCGTCTACCTCCACGGCCTCGTCCGCGACGCCAAGGGCAAGAAGATGTCGAAATCCACCGGCAACGTCATGGACCCGCTCGACCTGATCGAGGAATACGGCGCCGACGCCCTGCGCTTTTCCTCCGCCGCCATGGCGTCGCTCGGCGGCACGCTCAAACTCGACACCCAGCGCATCGCGGGCTACCGCAACTTCGGCACCAAGCTCTGGAACGCCGCCAGCTACGGCGAGATGCGCGGCACCTTTGACGTGCCACACACCGACGCGGTCCCCGAGACCAAACACCCGCTCAACCGCTGGATCAAAGGCGAGATAGCCAAAACCCGCGAAACGGTGGATCAGGCCCTCACAGACTACCGCTTCAACGATGCGGCCAGCGCGCTCTATGCCTTCACCTGGAACACATTCTGTGACTGGTACCTTGAATTCACCAAACCCATCTTCGACGAAGGCACTCCCGAGGACATCGCAGAAACCAAGGCCACCTACGCCTGGGCGCTCGACCAATGCCTGATCCTGCTCCACCCGATCATGCCCTTCATCACCGAAGAGCTTTGGCAGCAAAAGGACCGGCCCAAGCGCTTGATCCACGCCGACTGGCCCACCTACACCACCGATTTGGTGGACGCCGACGCCGACGCTGAACTCAACTGGGTCATTAAACTGATCGAAGCCATCCGCTCCGCGCGCGCCCAGATGCACGTCCCCGCAGGTGCCTACATCCCTTGCGTTGTCAAAGGGTTCGAGCCTCAGGCAAAAGCCGCCTACGTTCGCAACAAGGCGCTCATCCACCGCTTCGCCCGGCTTGAGTCGCTTGAGGAAGTGACTGATTTCCCCAAAGGCACCGTCGCGCTCGCCATCTCCGGCGGCACCTTCGGCCTGCCGCTCGCAGATGTCATCGACGTCGCCGAAGAAATCGCGCGGCTCGAAAAAACCCTCGGCAAACTCGCCAAGGAACTCGGCGGCCTGCGCGGGCGGCTCAAAAACCCGAAATTCGCGGAAAGCGCCCCAGCCGAAGTGGTCGAGGAAACCAAGGCCAACCTCGCGGCGCGCGAAGAAGAGGAAAGCAAACTCCAAGAGGCCCTTACCCGCCTCAAGGAACTCTGATCTTCTTCACTTTGCCAGATAAACCGCGGGGAGCGCGAGGGGCTGGCCCCTCACAAAAATGAATCGCGCCGCGCGCAAGCGCGTCCATTGGGTTACGATCCGTCAAACGCACCGTTCGCCCCGTTAACCCGGCAAATCCGTGTATGCTCGGTATACGGCCTGTGCACAGCCCTTTTGCCTCTCAAAATCGGTAACCTCTTTGAAAACAAAGTAAATACCGACGAGCGACTCAATCCTCAAAAACAGGCGCCCGCTTTTGGATCTGCGCTGCTACAACCTCCATCTGCTCGGGCGTCCCCATCAGCGCGGCCTGCACCCGGCTCTCTTCCAACAGCACCTCATCCGACACGTGGGCCTCGGCATATCCAATCAATGCCTTGGCCGCCCGCAGCGCCGCCGGAGACTTCAGCGTCAACGCCTCCGCCAAGGCCATCGCAGCAGCCAAAGGGTCGTCCGCCAATTCCGTCACCAAACCCCAAACCTCTGCTTTTTCAGCAGAAATCGGCTCCGCCGTATAGGTCAGCTTGCGCAGCACATCCGACCGAACCAGACGCGGCAACAACACCATGCCGCCCATATCCGGCACAATCCCCCACTTCATCTCCATCACCGCAAAGCGCGCATCGGGTGCGGCGATCCGAATATCCGCGCCCAGCGCCAATTGAAGTCCCGCCCCGAAACAGACCCCATGCACCGCCGCAATCACCGGGATCGGCACCCGTGTCCAGGCCATCGCCACCTCTTGCCACTGGTTCGTGGTCCCGTAGCCATGCGTGCGCGGCATCAGTAAATCACTGGGATCCTTGCCAATCATGGCGCCAAGACCAGCCACATCAATGCCTGCGCAGAACCCTTTGCCTTCGCCCGAGATCACACAGACCCGTGCCGCGCTGGCCGCCACCTCCTGCGCGGCCGCAATGATTGCATCAATCATTGCCTGATCCACGGCATTCATCTTGTCGGCGCGGGTCAGGCGCACATGGGCGATGTGGTTCTCATAGGTGACAGACACGCGGTCGGACATGGGCCATTCTCCTTTGCTTCCACACAACCGCAAAGCGCCGGCGCGCACCAGCAGAACGTGGGGGCATTGCCCCGGCCACGCCCCCACGCTACCCCTGCGTCATGACCGGATTTCGCTTCACACCCCTTGCCATTCGCCTGCCCTCCACCGTGCCCTTCGTCGGCCCCGAAGCGCAGGAACGTAGCCGCGGTGCCCCCTTCGACGCGCGGCTTGGCGCCAACGAAAGCGTCTTTGGCCCGTCTCCAAAGGTGGCCGAGGCCATGGCGCGCTGCAACATATGGAAGTATGGCGACCCGGAAAACCACGACCTGCGCCACGCCCTCGCAGCGCAGCACGACATCGACCCAGAACACATCATGGTTGGCGAAGGCATCGACGGGATGCTTGGCTACCTCGTGCGTCTGTTCGTGGCCGAACCCGATGACCACGTGGTGACCTCGCTGGGCGCCTATCCGACCTTCAACTACCACGTGGCAGGTTACGGCGGCACGCTGCACACCGTCCCCTACCGCAACGACCACGAAGACCCTACAGCCCTCTTTGCCAAAGCAGCACAGGTCAACGCCAAACTGGTCTACCTCGCCAACCCCGACAACCCGATGGGCTCTTGGCACGACGGCGCGACCCTCGCGCGCGCCCTCGACACCCTGCCCGACGGCACGCTCCTCGTGCTGGACGAAGCATATATCGAATGCGCCCCCGCGGGCACCGCACCGGAGATCGACCCGACAGACCCGCGCGTGATCCGGATGCGCACCTTCTCGAAAGTCTATGGCATGGCCGGGGCCCGCGTGGGCTATGCCATCGGGCCCGCTCCCCTGATCGACGCCTTCAACAAGGTGCGCAACCACTTCGGCATGAACCGTGCCGCCCAAGCCGGTGCACTGGCCGCGCTGCGCGACACCGATCACCTCGCCCATGTCAGGGATCAGATTGACAGCGCGCGCACCCGCATCGCACAGATCGCTGCCCGGAACGGGCTGACCACCCTGCCCTCCGCCACCAATTTTGTTGCCATCGACTGCGGCGCGAGCAGCGTCTTCGCCAAAGCCGTACTCGACGGGCTGATCGCGCGCGGCATCTTTGTCCGCATGCCCTTCGCCGCACCGCAAAACCGCTGCATCCGGGTCAGTTGCGGCACCGCCTCCGACCTCGATGCCTTTGCCACCGCACTCCCGGACGTTCTCAAAGACGCGAGGAGGGGCTGACAGGGCAGATTGCCGCATTATACTCTTTGGGACGTGATTTTTGCCCGAGGCTGCCATGAACGATCACAACATCGGAACCGCGCCCAACTATACCAGCGCTTGCATCGTGATGTTCGGTATCAATATCACATGGATCCTTGTCGCGATCTGGGCCATCTGGGGGCTGATCGCCGCCCTGCTGCTGGGCTTGGGCGTGAACCACCTGATTGAGCGTATCCAGATCTGGACCGCGCGACGCCAGGCCGCCGCGATCCGCCGCGGCAAACCCATGTAAGCCCGGCGCGCATCACCTCACCGAACAACGCCGCCACTGCGATGCCACAGGCCATACATGGGCCTAGGTGGTATCCCCCGCAATCACAGCCGCTGCGGATGACAACGCATCCCGACCAAAGGGCACGTCCAGCGCGCCCAACCCTGCTTGGATCCCGCCCAGAAGCCCCATGATCATGTGGCCATTCACATGGCCCATATGCCCAAGCCTGAAAAACCCGTGCCACGCCGGATCGCCGGGCGGAGCCATGCCCAACCCGATCCCAAGCGTCAAACCCAGGGTCTGCTCCGTCCAGTCACGTAATGCCGTGGCCCGAGGCGTCTCAAGCCGCAGCGCCGTCACCGCGCAACTGCGATGCGCCGGATCGGTAACGTTCAACTCAAGCGGGCCGCCCGCACCCCACGCCTCGCATGCGGCCCAAATGGCGCGCGCCAGCATCCTGTGACGGTCCCAGATCGCCTCGATCCCTTCGTTATGGATCATATCCAGCGCGGTGCGCAGCCCGTACAAGTGATGCGTCGGGGCGGTGCCGTTCCAGTACATGAAAAACTCGTCTGGGTTGGCGCGCGGGGCCCAGTCCCAATACCGGCTGACCCGCGGCAACGCCCGTCGCGCAACATCTGCCTTGTCATTGAAAAAGACAAAGCACATGCCCGGTGGCACCATCAGCCCCTTCTGACAACCCGCCACCATGACATCGACACCCCAGGCATCCATCTCGAACACGTCACAGCCCAACGATGCGATACAATCCGCCATCAATAGCGCCGGATGCCCGGTCTCGTCCAAAACGCGCCGCAACGCATGCACGTCATTTCGCACCGATGTCGACGTGTCCACATGCACCGCCAGCACGGCCTTGATGGCGTGTGTGGTATCGGCACGCAGCGCCTCGGCGATCTGCGCCATATCCCAAGGTGCACGCTTGCCAAAATCCAGAATTTGTGTCGTGACGCCTAGCCCCTCGGCCATGTCGGCCCAGCCATGCGCAAAGCGGCCCGTGGCGGGCACCAGCACCAGTTCGCCCGGGGCCAAAGTGTTGGCAAGCGCGGCTTCCCACGCCGCATGACCATTGCCGATATACATCGCCACATGCCCCTCCGTGCGCGCAATGCGCTTCAGATCAGGCACAAGCGACGCTGCAATATCCACGATTTCGCCTGCATAGATATTTGGTGCCGCGCGATGCATCGCCTGCAAAACCGCGTCCGGCATCACTGACGGGCCCGGTATGGCAAGATATTCCCGCCCCGTTGCAGGTCTGGGCGCGTCGATCATGATGGCGGTCTCCGGCTGGGTGGCTGACGTGGCGCACACTAGCGTGACGCCGCGCCGCGTCAATCAAAGCTGATTGCTTGCTCGTGCACGCGCGGCACGATAGATAAGCCCCCTAACGTCCCCTACCGGAGCACGGCGCCCGCGCTGTTGATATCCTGCACGTGCCAACCCCGAACTCACCAGATACACCTCCAGCCGCATCCGGGCCGCTTCTGCGCTGGCTGTGGACGAATTATCTGAAAAAACACAGCGGAACGATGGCGATCGCCATCGCCTTCATGCTGATCGAAGGGTCCATGCTTGGCGCGCTAAGTTGGATGATGCAGCCCATGTTCGACGATGTATTTGTCGGCGGGAACAGCCAAATGCTGTTTTGGGTCGGGTTCATGGTGATCGGAATATTTCTGATCCGGGCCGTGTCATCCGTGGTCCAGAAAATATTACTGACGCGCGTGGCGCTCAAAACCGCGGCTGCATTGCGCATGGACCTGCTGGACCGGATCATGCTGCAAGATGGCGCCTTTCATCAGGTGCATCCGCCCGGCTTCCTGATCCAGCGCGTGCAGGGCGACGTGGGCGCGGTCGGCAAGGTATGGCGCGCCATCATCACGGGTGCCGGGCGCGACTTTCTTGGCTTAATCGTCCTCTTGGGTGTCGCCATCAGCGTTGATCCCATCTGGGCGCTCCTTGCGCTGATCGGCATCCCTGCGCTGGTGCTGCCCGCCGGCATGGCACAGCGCTATGTGCGTGCCTATGCACGAAAGTCCCGCGATTTGGGTGCGGGCCTGTCCACCCGTCTTGATGAAGTGTTCCACGGGATCGTTCAGGTCAAGCTCAACGCGCTCGAAGGGTATCAGGCTCGGCAATACCGGACCCTGACCCGAAGCTTTATCAAGACGGAAACCAAAACCGCTTTTGGCGGCGCTGCAATCCCTGCGATGATCGACATCATCTCGGGCATCGGCTTCATGGCCGTCATCCTCTATGGCGGGTCCGAGATCATTTCCGGCGAAAAAACCATTGGCCAGTTTATGACCTTCTTCACAGCCATGGGCTTTGCCTTCGACCCGATGCGACGGCTTGGCGCAATCTCGGGTCTGTGGCAGGCGGCCGCGGCATCCATTGAGCGGGTCAAGGAATTGCTCGACGCACCGCTTGCCCTGACCTCGCCCCCCGACCCCGACAAAAAGCCCTTGGGCACACCCGACATCACGCTTGAAAACGTGTCACTGTCCTATGGCGATACAGAGGTGCTGCGCAATCTGTCCCTGCAAGCAGAGCCGGGGCAGACAACCGCCCTTGTAGGAGCATCCGGCGCGGGCAAGTCCACCGTCTTCAACGTGCTTACCCGGCTGGTCGACCCGCAATCGGGCAGCGTCCGCGTGGGCGGCGTGCCCACCACACAACTTGACCTCGATGATCTGCGCAGCCTCTACTCCGTTGTCACGCAAGAGGCGCTGCTCTTCGATGAAAGCCTACGTGAAAACATCCTGCTCGGTCGCACCGACGTCTCCGATGAACGCCTGCAAGAGGTGCTGGACGCTGCTCATGTCAGCGACTTTGTCGACAAGCTGCCCAATGGCCTCGACACCCATGTCGGCCCGCGCGGCTCGGCGCTGTCGGGCGGCCAGCGTCAACGCGTCGTCATCGCGCGCGCCCTGCTGCGCAATACCCCCATCCTGCTGCTGGACGAGGCCACCTCCGCCCTCGACGCGCAATCCGAAACGGTCGTCCAAACCGCGCTCGACCGCCTGTCCGAAGGGCGCACCACGCTGGTCATCGCCCACCGCCTCTCGACCATACGCGGCGCCGACAAGATCGTCGTGATGGACCGCGGAGAGGTCAAGGACACCGGCACCCACGAAGAACTGCTCGCCCGCGGCGGCATCTATGCCGACCTTTACCGCCTGCAGTTCCGCGACGGCAAAACGGTGATCGACGCACCGCTGTCGGACGTACTAAGCGACCGCGACGCCTCGGACGCCTCGCGCGGGCTGTTCACCCGGCTGCGCGCCCGGCTTTTCGGCTAACGGCGATAGGCGGCGGCAAGCGCCGCCGGATCGGCCCCGGCAAAATACCGCGCCAGCGTCCACAGATTGCGTGCGCCCCGGCGCAGCCACCCTTCGGCGCGATATCGCTCGGCACTTGTCACAGCCACCGCATCCAATGCACACAACCGACCCCGCAGGGCGCGCGCCATCGTCACATCCTCCATCAACGGAATATCCGGGTACCCCCCCAACTGCGCGTAAAGGTCGCGCCGGATCAACAGCCCCTGATCCCCATAAGGCAACCCAAACAGCCGTGCCCGCAGATTGGCCCACGCCGCCACCACACGCCCCCCGCGGTCAAAAGACAGACGGAAATACCCGGCCTTGCTCTGCCCCAGATGCGCCACCACCGCGTCGGTCCACCCCACCGACAGCACCGTGTCCGCATGCAACACCAACAACCACGCCCCCCGCGCTGCCGCACAGCCCCGGCGCAACTGCCCGCCACGTGACGGCGCCCCTGCCACCACCTGCGCCCCCCAGGCCTCCGCCAGCGTGCATGTGTCATCTCCAGAGCCCCCATCGCTGATCACCAGTTCCGCGATCAACCCGGCCTCCACCCCCTCCATCAGCGCCGCAAGGGACGCGCCCAACACAGGTGCCGCATTCAACGTCGGCATAACAACAGAAATCGGCGCAGACACCCGGCGGCCCCCTTTTGTGCAGATCAGGCCCTGCTATATGACAAGGGGCACACCAAAAAGGAACGCCCATGTCCAATCGTCACGTCTTTCGCCTGTCGGGTCCAGATGCGCGCAGCTTCCTCCAGGGCCTCGTGACCAATGACGTGGACAAGATCAACACCGGCCTGGTCTATGCCGCCCTACTAACCCCCCAGGGCAAGTACATCGCCGACTTCTTTCTTGCCGCCGACGGGGCCGACATCCTGCTCGACGCCCACGCCGACCAGGCTGACATGCTGCGCCAGCGCCTGACCATGTACAAATTGCGCGCCAACGTGACGCTCTCGGACACCGACCTGCACCTGCACCGCGGGCTGGGCGCCGTGCCCACGGACGGCGCCGCTGATCCCCGTCACCCCGACATGGGCTGGCGCGCCTATCGCGATATACCCCAAACCGATGACGCCACCGACTGGACCGCCCTGCGCGTGGCCCACCTGATCCCCGAAACGGGCGTGGAACTCACACCCGACACCTTCATCCTCGAAGCCGGGTTCGAAGCCCTGCGCGGCGTCGATTTCCGCAAGGGCTGCTATGTCGGCCAAGAGGTCACGGCGCGCATGAAGCACAAGACGACGCTACGCAAGGGCCTCGCCCGCGTGCGGGTGACTGGCGATGCGGCGCCTGGCACCCCAATCATCGCAGATGACAAGGCCGCAGGCACGCTCCTGTCCCGCGCCGGAGACAGCGCCATCGCCTACCTCCGCTTTGATCGGGCAGAGGGCCCCATGCAAGCCGGAGAGGCAACGGTTTCACGCGCGGGATAGCGCTGGCGGGTCGGCTAAGGTCGGCTTCGGAGCCCAGAGTTGTAAGTTCGTTTTTGCTCTTTTTATGAATGAGGAACGGAGGGTTGGATGGCGTCGCGCAGTTCTCCTCTCCCGCGTGTCCGTCCACAGAGCAGTCGTCCACACGCCTGATCTGCCCGCCCTACACCGCCGCATGTCAGGTGCGAGCCCCGCCTCGTCACCGCTGCTTGAACAAAAGGAAGGGCCGCGCTCGACCTCGGATGGGCGTTCGTGCGCAGAGCGGTTTGATTTATGCTTGGTGTTTGCCGTGACGGGCGTTCTCAACGCCAACTGGACCATGCGCCCCGCCGGGGAGAGGTCGGGCGCAGCCCGGCGCGCTTTTTTGTGAGGTGAATGTCGGGTTTGAGCCCAGAGTTGCAGAGATTCCGCAGTGCAGCGAATGGCCGCTGAACCGTTCATCCTCAAGTCGGTCTTCCCTCATGATTCAAGCAGCCAGATGGGCAAGAGCAACCCGGTTAGCCTTTCTGGACTTGGCGACCTTCGTTTTGATGCAATCTTTTTAGAAATTCAGCCGCCCATTTTTCGAGCTGCGAGTTCCTGTGGCTGTTTGGATTAAGCGACCTGGCTTTTCCAATATCATCTAGTGCGGCGTGAACCATAGCCTCATCTGCGTCGCGCTCTGCGAGGCTAAGAAGAATAAGTGCTCGCCTTTCAAAAAAGTAGGAGCGCGGTCGTTCAGTTGTCAGCTCTATGGCTTTATCGACATCGGCCAGTGCACGTTCTGGAGCGTTGCGATCTCTGAGGTTTAAAACCGCGCGGTTTCCATAGGCCGATGGTATGTCAGTCCCAGCGTCAATTACGAAGGTGAGGTCATCATAGGCTTGTGTGCGATGCGCGTTGATTGTGGCGTTTTTGAATAAATGAAGACCGCGAAAATACCTGGCTTGGGTTTTGTTTTCTGCCATCCGAACATGCTCGTTGCACGCAGCAATCTGTTCCTGATTGGAGAGTTTTGCTCCCGATGGGTGTGAGACACCCTCAATACAGCCACGCATCGCGACGATTTCGGGCGTCACTTCATTCGGCGGTCGCAAAGCGGATCGATTTTCGGCTCCAGATGAGGATGGCGTTTGCGAAAAAAATATGATCCCGATGGCCGTCACCAGCACCGCAGTCGCTGCGACGCGCAGAGCAAACTTCATCATTGTACTGCTCTCTTTCCATGGCGTAGCTCCGTGCAGCCACAGGAACAAAATACCACTGACTATGGCTAAAGTAAGGAATCCCGGTCCGGTTTCACGTGCAGGATTTCAAAGGGTGGTAATGGCGCGATTTCAACACACAGGTTGGCAACCAGTTATGACATAGCGGACATTAGCGCAGCTGCGGCGAAGGCTCACTATGTCCCGCGATCCGTCAGTTCGACTAATGTTGAATTTTGCGTTTGCAGCAAATGTCTCTTCTGACGGGCCGCACCGAATGGCATGCTGTCCAGCAAGATGAGTTCGAAGAACACGCATACGGAAAGACGTTCGCGCACGGGCTCTGCCTGTCAGAAGAAATCAATACACAAATTGGTCCATGTACTCGCAATTTCCAAAGATCACGCCGCTGACGGGAGGGCATCAAGGGACCGGTCCTAGGGCGCACCGACAAGCAGGATCGCCACAAGGCTTCCGGCAATCGTCGGTACAAGAAACCCAATAGCAACAATGACCTTCGCGCGCCGCCGAA
The DNA here is from genome assembly GCA_038525015.1 of Pseudomonadota bacterium. Taxonomy (GTDB): domain Bacteria; phylum Pseudomonadota; class Alphaproteobacteria; order Rhodobacterales; family Rhodobacteraceae; genus Tateyamaria. Next base: position 217,576 of record JBCBID010000001.1, read on the forward strand.
ACGCACGTGCTTCCGCTGACTTACGCGCTTTGGACCGACGCCAGGGCATCAGATTTCTCTGCTCAAACCGCCGAGGTCATGGGTGCGCACAAGCGCGCGTGCGTGACATTCCGCATCCATGTGATTTTATTGATCCTGTAGCGGCTGCGTCTTCGGTGTTTCGCAAAGGCACCCTTTGCCTGAGCGTGCCTTTCCGGCGACGAATGCACCGGCGACCAGTGCTCCGCCGATCAGGGCACCGTTGATGAACGCACCCGCAACGACGTGCTGTGCGAGGCCCAGCGTTTTCAGTTTAATCATGGTTGATAAGATCATTTTGCGTCTCCCGAATGGTAGAAGAGCAAAGACTAGGGCCAAGCTGCGCCTGCGCTACCGATTGGGATACTAGGTCGCACGCGGCACGCATGTCGGGTCCGGCAAGTTGAACGCATAGCGGCTGTCACTGCGACGTCGTTGATCGGCACGATGCTAAGTGCCCCCAGAGCAAAACTGGCAGATATCATAGCTATCCAGAGCTTCGGGTGTCTGCGCTCACTTCTACGATCATAGCCCGGCTAAAATGACACACGCAGTCCGAAACAGGTGAGGTACTGGGATATTACTGCTCTCTACCAATCTGACAGAAATGCCCTCGTCAGAAAATGGCCCCTTCCTTTTCAAGAGGGAACCCTAGCTATCGGTGGAGCAAACGACTGTGATCATGGCACCCACGCCAGCGCATTTGTTGCAGGAGCAGAAAATGAAACATCTGAATAGGAGTACCGCTGTGCACGACCGCATCACATTACGCCTGCACCATGAGCTATTGCACGTTGTCGATGGCGGTGATGGCAGGCATCCCGCTGCCATTTTTCGAACGTCCCGGTGCACGCGAGGCGAGGCGACCTGTTGCACCAAATCCTAGCCACTCGGCGACGCTATAAATTGAGCGCGCCAACCTGGCGCAACCGGCTGGTGTCGCGCCAGGATGTGGTCGTATATCTCATCAGCGCCGTGAAAGAAGGGGCTGACATCAAAGCAGATGTGGTGCTTACCCGATAGAAACATAGCCGCCGTTGCGGCTTGCACTTGCAATCAAATCAGAACGAAGCCAATGCCAGACCTCCCAATCGAGAACGTGCAGGACTACCCTCGTCCCCCCGCTTTAGAGCCGGTTCGCCAGCGTTTGCGTATTGTGTTGGCCGGCGAAACCGTCGCGGACACGACCCAAGCATTGCGGGTGCTTGAGACGCACCACGCGCCCACGTATTACATCCCGCCGGACGATGTTTCTGCTACGTTGATCCCGGCGCGAGGGACGTCCTTTTGCGAATGGAAGGGGAATGCCGCATATTTCGATGGCCGCGCGGGCGGCAAAACGGCACCACGTGCCTCATGGAGCTATGCCGCCCCCACCGCTCGGTTCAAATCGCTCGCAGGATATCTGTCTTTTTACGCCAGCCTGATGGACGCTTGCTTTGTGGGTGAAGAGCGCGTGATCCCGCAACCCGGCAACTTTTACGGGGGATGGGCGACATCAAATCTGCGCGGTCACATCAAAGGCGCGCGGGGGACGGAACACTGGTAAAGCCAGCCTCAAAAACCACACTCATCGGAGCAGCCAGGCGAAGTGCGCGGCATGGGTTGTCTTTTGGCAGGTCGCCCGAAAACTGTGGTGCTGAACTCTCGCAAGAAACCGGCGAGCGGCGAGAGCCCTACCATTCGTTTGAAAGGGAGAAGCTGATATTTTCAGACTACCGGCGATCTGGGTCAGCGCTTTGCCGCGCCGCTGCAAGTGCAGCTACACCTTCTGCATCTCCAATTCCTGCAAGCGCCATGATAGTCTTCGCGTTCGCACGCGACAGCAATCGCTCATCTTGCCCGGCAGTCTTAGCCCTAAGATCATGCAGGATCATGTCGCCGATCAGCTGGCGCCCCTTGTCGACGGCAGCGGCACGATGAGGCGATAGGATTGCCTGTTTCTCAGTCCTGATCCTGGCACCTGCCGGAACAGGTTCAGATGGGAAAACGTCGATGCAAGCGGTGATGCGTCCGGACGAAACCTGCGCTTCAAGCGCGCCGAAATCTACCAAATGAGCCCTGCTCAGGACAATGAGCAAGGCATGATCCTGAAGCAATGCCAGACGCTCGGCATTGAGAAGGTGATAGTTTTCCGACGTTGGCGAAGCGGTTACGAAAACGCAACGACACTGGGCAAGCACGTCTTCGAGCGAGCACAGCCGCACGTTAAAATCCATGGCGATCCGAGAGGGCAGCCAAGGGTCATAAGCCGAAAAGGCCGGCGCAAACGGCTGCATGAGGCGTACGATTTCCTGCGCGATCTGCCCAAAGCCGATGAACCCGACAGAGGCGCCGAAAAGCGTGAAATCAGTCTTTGTCCTGTCATCCAGCCAGTTCTCCTCGCCGACCCGAAACGCCTCGTGCTCACTCACAAGGCCGCGCGCTCCGGCCAGAGCCATGGCCAGGCCCATCTCGGCAACCGACCGGCGAAACCCGGGCGCGCAACCGAGGATCTCGACGTTCCTTTCGAAGCAGGCGGTATAGTCTATCGTATCGGGAAAGGCGCCAGAAACCTCGATGATTGTCTTGAGAGCCGGGGCAGAGGAAAGCGTGGACGCGCTCACCCTCGGTGTTGAGGAGATCAGGATTTCGGCACGCGGCAGAGCCTCCGATAAAATGTCCCCGGGGATTGGGCCATCTTGTCCCCAGACCACCTCGAACTCGTCGAACAAGGCGGCGCGCGCTTCGGGCGAAAAAAGCTCGTCCATCTGCCGCCAGTGAGCATCAAGGATTACGATTGGTTTGCTCATTGCGCTTCGGGGAAAATGTGCGCTTGTGCCGGGTCGAACTTGAAATGTGCCGCACTTCCGGGTTTCAGCACGACATCTTCGGGCAAGGCGGCGATGGCCTTTTTGCTGTCCGACAAGGTCAACTCGATCACGGTCTCGCTCCCCAACCGCTCGGTCAGGACAACGTGTCCATGCAATTTGCCCGTGCTCGCATCGGCCGGATGAAGGTATTGCGGTCGGATCCCCAATGTCGCGCTCCGACCGACGGTAAAGCTGCGCCCCTTACTCGGCACTTCGATCGGATCGAGTGCGCCATTCCTGACTGTGACGCTGTCACCGGTCACGGCGTCCACGTCAACTGAAAGGAAATTCATCGCAGGAGAGCCAAGGAAGCCAGCGACAAAAAGGTTGGCCGGTTCGTGGTAGAGTTCCATGGGGGTGCCCGCCTGCATGACCTGTCCGTCCTTCAGCACCACAATCTTGTCCGCGAGGGTCATCGCCTCCACCTGATCGTGCGTGACATAGATCATCGAGGCTCCCAAATCCTGATGCAGCTTTCCGATTTCCATGCGCATATTCATACGCAAGGCCGCATCGAGGTTCGAAAGCGGCTCATCGAAAAGAAAAACCTTCGGGTCGCGGACAATGGCGCGACCGATCGCGACGCGCTGCCTTTGACCACCAGAGAGTTCGGACGGGCGGCGATCAAGCAAATGCTCCATCTGCAGAATGCGGGCAGCTTCTTGGACCTTCTCTTCCTTCTCCGCCTTGGGGACCTTGCTGATCGTAAGGCCAAAGGCGACGTTCTCGCGCACCGTCATGTGTGGGAAGATGGCATAAGTTTGGAAAACCATCGCAATACCGCGTTTCGATGGCTCCAGATCGTTCACCCGGACACCATCGATCTCTAGTGTTCCACCCGTGATATCCTCAAGCCCTGCGATCATGCGCAAAAGCGTGGACTTGCCGCAACCTGAGGGGCCTACGAATACCACGAACTCACCGTCATCGATATCGATATCGACGCCTTTGATGACCTCGACCGAGCCGAAGCTTTTGTGGATGTCGCGAAGTTTGACAGTTGCCATGGCTACTCCGTCGCCTCTTTGCGGGTTTCGATGCGCAACAGTCCCTCTGCCGTGACTATTACCTTCTCGTAATCCATGATGTGGCCTTTGAAATCGCCGCCGTTGGGGCGGTCCGCGAAGCCGGAAATGACAAGGCCGTCATCGGTGTCGAGAATGCGGGCGGCGTAACGGTTCGGAGGCAGGGCGCCATCGAAGAAACCCGGCGCAATACGCCAAGGACCACGAGGGGTGTCTGCCATCAGATAGTGATTGCCGGTTACTGGCCCGCCAGGCGTCCGCCTCGCCTGCGCGGCAGAGAAGTGCTCGGCCGAGGTGCAGAAAAGACAGTACCAGCGGTCTTCAATCTCAAAGACCTGTGGGACTTCCAATTGGCCAAAGCCGCCCGTGAAGACCGGCGGTTGCAGCGTCCAGTGGAAAATGTCGGGCGAGGTGGCGAGGCCGATGCACCCACCTGCATTTGGTTCAGAAATACCGCGCGCCCGGGCGGTGAAATACATCAGCCAACCGTCGCCGTCGGGGTCGCGCATCACCCAGGGGTCGCGCATCGCACGGTCGTGCCAAACCGACACATCCATGTTGTCCTCGTAATACACCGCATTCGGTCCGACGAGGTCGAGGATCTGCCCGTCGCCGACCCGTTTCCAGTTGTGCAAGTCAGTTGATGTCGCATGACCGATCCGCTGGTAAAGCCCGTCCTCGGCCTGGTTCGATCCGGTATAGAAAAGGTGCCAAAGCCCATCGTCGCCCTCGACCACCGATCCTGTCCACGTCGTGTAATTGTCCCATCCATCGCCCTCAGATGGGAAAAAGCAGGTGCCAAGATGGGTCCAGTTCGAAAGATCGGTGGACGTGCCGTGACCGTAGCTCACGTTCCAATGTCGCAAGTCCGGGTCACCGATGCTGCGCGGCGCCTGTAAAAAGAACGCGTGCCAGAGCTCACCGTCTTTGACGTACCAGCTATCCCATATGAACTTATCGTCGAGCGCAATCATCCCTTGACCCCCGTAGAGGCGATTGACGCGATGAAAGCGCGCTGAAGGATGAGATAGAAGACAATGACGGGCACCGTAATCAGCGAAAGATAGGCCATGACCTCGCCCCACGCGATATTGAGCTGGAAAAAGTAACCAAGGCCCACCATCACGGGGCGGTAGGCTTCCGACTGCACAGTGATCAACGGCCAAAGATATTGCTCGTTATACATCTTGAGCGTCTTGAGGATAGCACCGGTTGCGATGACCGGTCCGGAAAGCGGGATGACGATGCGCCAGTAAATCTGGCCCCATGACGCACCCTCGACGCGCGCAGCCTCGATCAGTTCGCGCGGCAGATCCTTAAAGTACTGCACGAACAGGAAGATGGTCAGCGCGTCGGCGATCCAGGGGATGATCTGCACGCGGTAGGTGTTGAGCCAGCCGACCTCATACCCCTCGAACCCGACCCACGGCAGTTTCGATACGATCAGCAGCAGCGGGATCGCGATTGTCTCGAACGGAATGATAAGGGTGGACACGACAACGGCCAGAAGTGCGGCACGACCCCACCACTGTAGAAACACAAAGGAAAACGCGGCCAGTGAACAGAAGATGAGCGACAGCGTGACAGTGATGACCGTGACGATGATCGAGTTTAGGACAAACCGACCGATCGGGGCACGGGCAAAAGCATCGCGGTAATTGTCCAGAGAGATGTCTCCCACCGGAAGGAACGCGCGAAGCGAACCGGTATCCCGCAAAAGCTGCGCATCTGGTTTCAGCGACGAGACCAGCATAAAGACAAGCGGAAAGAGAAACACCAGCGCGACCAGACACAGCACAAGGTAGCGTATCGCCAAGCGTAAACCGCGATTGTCGGATGAAACGGCCGCCATTAGCGTTTCTCCCGAGTGAGCCAGGACTGGATCAAGCTGATACTCAGCACGATGACAAACAGGATCACACTGATGGTCGACCCACCAGAGATGTCTTGCTTCCCGTAGCCGCGCTCGACAGTCTGAAAAACCAGGGTCTGCGTACTGTCAAGCGGACCCCCGTTGGTCATCACGTCAATCTGCGCAAAGACGGCAAAGGCCTGCATCGTGATGACGATCAGGATGAGGATCGCGGTATTCCTCAGACCGGGCCAGGTGATGTAGCGGAATGTCTGCCACTTCGACGCACCTTCGATCTTGGCCGCCTCGTAAAGCGTGGGCGAAATGGTCTGCAACCCCGCCAGCCAAATCACCATGTGAAAGCCTACGGCCTGCCAGATCGACATCGCCATGATCGACGGCAGCGCAGTGTCGGTCCGTCCAAGCCAGTCGATCGGTTCCCACGCTCCGAAGGTCAGCCACGATAGGATCTCGTTCAGAAGCCCGTCATTGCCATCGTAGATGAAGCGCCAGAGTAGTGAGACGACAACAATCGAAATGACGACAGGCATGAAGTAAATCGCCCGAAAGGCGTTGATACCACGCAGGCGCTGATTGATCAGCAGAGCCAGACAAAGCGCGAGCCCCGCCTGGATCGGCGCGACGAAGAGCACGAAAAGAAAAGTGTTCACAAGCGCGCGCATAAAGACAACGTCCCGCGCGATCACGACTTTCAGGTTGTCGCCGAATTGCCAGGAGAACCACTCCCGCATCCCGCGATATTGCGGCGTTTCGGGATTGCGCGTGACCGTGCGGACGCGCGGGTATTCGATGGCACCGCTCTCATTGCGGACAATTGCGCCTGTATCATCGCGCTCAGGTGCGAGCGTGATGATCCTCACGTCGAGCAGGTCGCGGTAGTTCTCCAGCCCGACCCACTTCGTCGGGTTGGGCGAAACCAGTCTTTGATCCGTCAGCGACAGATAGAACGCGAAGAAGAAGGGCAGAATGATGAAAATTGCGATCAGTCCGAAACCAGGCAGGACAAAGCTCCAGCCCGCCCGGTTCGATGTCGTCAATTTCGACGTCATGTCCTGCCCTTCTTCATGATAGCAGAGGCCCTGAAGGACCCACTTCGATCAGCCTTCGTGGCCGTACCCCTGATTGGCTTGAATATCGGCCTCGATCTCATCCACGGCAGCATCGAGCGTGTCCTGCACGTCTGCGCCATTGGCGATATCGGCCAGCGCTTTTTCGAACACCTTCGCGGCCACGACATAGCCGGGACTGATCGGCCGGACGAGCGCCTGTTCCTCCGAGAGCGAGAAGAAGACCTCAAGCGGCCCGCCATCAGAGTAGGTATCCGTTATTGCAGCAGCTCCGGCGGTTGCAGGGATAAGACCCGTCGTCGTCGAGAAGGCCGCAAGATATTCATCCTGAAGCGCGAACTCGATCCAGGCGGCTGCACCTTCAGGATGCTCGCACGTGGACGAGATGCCGAACTGCCAGGATGCAGCCCCGATCACACCTCCGTTCCCGAAATCAGGCGCAGGTAGGAAAACGACATCCTCGACCGCTTCGAGCGTTGCGGCTGCGGCCCAGTTCCCATTCCACTGAAAGGCGTACTTGCCTTCATTGAAACCCGAATCCCGGTCTGCCGGGTCCTGGCTCGTGCCCGGCGCATAGCCTTCGCTAAAGAGCGACTGCCACCATTCACCGAAGTCTAGCGCCGCTTCGCCGTTCAGCACACCTTCGGCCGACATGTACGTCTCGCGATCAACGATATCGCCACCGAAGGATTGAAGGAGCGGCGAAAAGGCGTACGGGTACCATTCACCCGTCCAGGCCATGCCAGGATCAAAGGCGTATTCGTATTTGCCGCTTGCTTTGGCTGCATCGAGCGCTCCCATGAATTCCTCACGGGTCCACGGTTCATCCAAAGTCGGTGTACGCACGCCCCATTCATCAAGGTCCGATTGACGTGCAAAGACGGCAACAGCTGCGTCCCAGAGCCCGATGGAATAGAATTCGCCGTTCCAGACCCCCTTTGTCCCGGGCAGGAATTCCGAAACGCGGTCTTCGCCGAACGGAAGCGGCTGTAAATAGCCCGACCACGCCCAATTGGGCATGACGGGCCCGTCGACATCGATAATGCATGGCAGGTCGCCCGCAAGCGCAGCGGCAACGACAGAATCGTTGTAACTGTCCTGGGGAAAGCTCTCGACCACCACGTTCCAGTCGCCTTGCGAAGCATTGAAGTCGGTCACGATCCGGTCCAGCGTTTCGGCCTCGCCGCGGTTACCGGCCCCGTGATACCACATCGAGACTTCCGTTTGCGCCGCAGCCATGCTGGCAAAGCCTGTCGAGCTGAGCAAAGCCGCGATCAGCGTTCCTGTTCTCAGTTTCATTGTGTCGTCCTCCCTAGTGGCGAAAATTGAATGATGGTTGCGGGTTGTTCGGTAACGGATTGGCGTTGGTGGACTTGGCCGCTGACCAGGACAGGCGCCGTCGGCATCTCGGCCGTCCCGTCAATCGCGCCGAGCAGGATCTGCATCGCCCTGATACCGATCGCGTGGTACGGCAGATCAACCGAGGTGAGTGGCGGATAAAGCGTTTCTGCAATCAGCCGGTAATTGTCATAGCCTGCCAGCGAAATGTCCGATGGCAGGCTCAGGCCGCGCGACCGCAGAATGCCGTAGGCACGCATCGCCATGCGGTCGTTGCCAAAGCAAATGGCTGTCGGTGGTTCAGGCAACGCCAGAAGGCGGTCAATCGCGTCCCAAAGCAGTTGCGCTTCACCAGTGGCGTTGTCATCTGCGATGTCTGATGGAATGACCAATGCAGGATCGCCCTCAATCCCCGCCGCTTTCAGCGCATCGTAATAGCCTTTTGTGCGCAGGATCGTGGCATCGTGACTGGCAGAAAAGGAAAGATAGGCGATACGGCGATGGCCTTTCGCGATCAAGCCTTCGACAAGGCGCTGCTGCCCTTGCCGATCATCAGGCAGAACGCAAGGCGTTGCGTTGTCGTCATAACAATTCGCCAGGACCATCTTGGTTGACGCAGCCACCTTGGGCAACGAAATCCGTTGATGGTATTCGGCAACGTAAATCAAACCCTCAACGCGATGCTCTTCAAAAGTCCGGATCAATTCTGGAACCCGATCATGACGCCCGCCAGTATCAGCGATCAAAAGCGTCTTCCTGGTGCCTTCGATGGCTTTCTGGATTCCCTGCACAATAAAGAGGTCGGGTAAGCCGGATGGCTCGGTGCGATCGGGGCAAAGCGATATCGCCCCGGTAATCAGCCCCACGAGGCCGGACTTGTTGGACCGCATGGCACGTGCTGCCGTCGACGGAACATATCCAAGCTTGGCGATGGCCGTCCTGACCTTCTTTTCAGTGGTGGCCTTGACGGCAGGGTCGCGGTTGATGACCCGGCTTACGGTCTTGGGTGAGACATTGGCCGCTTTCGCGACGTCGTAGATCGTGACCATGTCCGTAAAACCTCCCCTAGCCCACCGAGCGGCGTTGGCACACCGTCGATGACATCGATGTCATGACACCGATGTCAAGACGCTGTCAAGGGCCGCACCAAGAATAGCCACAAATGGGAAGCCGACAGAAGCCGTGGTTAGGCGATTGCGATTTTCTTGTTTGATGAAGGTCGACTTGCGCCCGCACCCGTTTGAACACCGCCTTTGCGCGCTCAGCAAAAGCCCAGAATGTCAGGCCACGGTGCAGCGCCAAGGCTCGGTATCGAAAGACTGGTTCGGCCCGCACTCAAACCGATGCTGCGCTGCCAATTGCGTCGGGTTTGAGCCCATTTGGCGCTATGCTGCGGTGTGGCTCAACGGCAGCTAGTTGGTGATCCCGGTCCGGTCATCCCAATCAATTTCAGGCTGGTGGCCGATAATGCCGTAGGGATTGTGGTCGCCGTCATTCACATAATAGCCGTAGCGGATCTCCTGAAAATCCACTGTTTGCCGAACACCCGGAATTTGAAAGATCTGGCGCGTGAAGCGCCAAAGGTTGGGATAGTCGACAAGTCGCCTTCGCGTGCAGCGAAAATGTGTGGCGTAGACAGTGTCAAACCTTACAAGCGTGGCAAAGAGTCTAACATCGGCGAGCGTCAGATCATCCCCAAACAGAAAAGTCTGGCCGCCAAGGATCTGCTCCAATCCGTCCAGAGTCGAAAAAACAAGGTCGACCGCCTCATCGTATTCGTCCTGCTGTTGAGACTTCCCAGCCCGGTACACAGCGTTCGACAATCCGTCAAAGATATGCTGCGTCAAAGCGTCAATTTCATCAGCGCGCGCCTTCGGGCGCAATTCAATCCTCGGGCTGATCGCATCAAAGGCCAAGATGATGTCTTCTGACGAGTTCGACAGGATTTTGTTGTCGGCCGCATCCCACAATACGGGGACAGTAGAGCGTCCAGTGTAATCGGAAATCGTTGATGTGTAGAACTGATGCACATGTTCAAACTCTCCCCGCTTAGGGAGCGGTCCGCCGGGCAATAATCCGTAGCCTTCTTTGCGTGGGCCACCGGCCCACTGAATGCCGACCGTCTCGGTCAAGCCCGCAAGCACCAGCGAGATGACGGCACCGTGTGACCAGGGACAGCTCGCCGATGCAATCAGGAAAAATCGGTTTTTTTGCGAACTGATGTTTTGGCGTGCCGCGCGATCAATTGATGTTGGTAGCGCGCTTTCTTCCCGCCTGAACTTGCCGGAGACCATCGAACGATCAGCGGTGTCGTCCCATTTTCCATCAATCAACATACCCATGCGCGCGGTCACCTCGACGTTTTGCGGGAGAATAAGAACTTGCCGGCCCCATTGAAAGCGGGCGTTGGAGTGGTCGCAGCGAAATGGCGCTTCATCCCGCCGAGCTGACCTACGAGAGCTTCTGCAGGACGAAAAGCCTTACCGAAAGCGTCGGATGACTGCTCAGAGGCCATTTTTGCCAATGCTGCGCGCCGCGCGAACGTCGGCACTACGGAACTAAGCTTGATTTTTTGCGTTTGCGAGGAACGAGGCGTTAAGCGAGTTTGCCTCAAGCTAGTATGTTAGAAAGAAAAGCTATGGCCAGACATTCGCGGACATTCGCAGTGATCGGACTGGGAACATTCGGCGGCACGGTCGCGCGGGATCTTCAGCGGTTCGGCAACGATGTCATCGGCGTCGATATCAATGAGCGCCACGTGTCACCCCATGTCGAAGACCTTGCACAAGCTCTCATTCTCGATGCGCGTGATGATGGAGCGTTGCGCGAAGCGGGCGTTGGTGCAGCCGATGTTGCCGTGGTTGCAATTGGCACCGACATTGAAGCCAGCGTTCTTGCGACGATCAACCTGAAAACCATTGGCATTGATTCGATCTGGGCGAAGGCCACAACCAAAAATCATCATCGCATCCTGTCCAAGCTTGGTGCAGATCGTGTCGTCCATCCTGAACGCGAGATCGGTCAGCATGTCGCACAGGTCCTCAATAACCCTCTTGTCCGCGATTATGTAAGCCTTGGAAACGGGCAGCATGTTGTCAATTTCCGCGTGCCGGCGAGCCTTCAGGGAAAGCCGCTTTCGGATTTGTCCTACAACCGTGATCACAACCTACGGTGCATCGGCGTGCTCCGAGGGACCGACTATGTTGGGCATGACGCATCGAGCTGTAAACTTGAGAAAGATGATCTGCTCTTGTTGCTGGGAAGCCGGCAGGACCTGCGTGACTTCGCACGTTCGCTGTGATCGACTGAAATGGCACAGTTCCGGATTTCGATAACGGGTAGAAAGTTCAGTCCTCCCGCAGTCCTGGCAACGATCTATGCCACTTTCATTCTGATTGGTGCCGTCGCGTTGCGCCTGCCGTGGAGCAACTACGGCGAAGTGACCTTCAGCGACGCGTTTTTCACTGCGGCGTCTGCCGTCACTGTCACGGGTCTCATCGTCGTCGATACAGGCTCGGATTTCACCCTAGTGGGCGAGATCATCATCGCGCTTCTCATCCAGATAGGTGGTTTGGGTCTTATGACCTTTGCCGCGCTGCTTCTTGCGATGCTGGGACTTACGATTGGCATGCCCCAACGTCTCGTGCTTCGGGACGAGCTTGGACAAACCGGTGTCAGCGAATTGATGGCGCTTGTCAAAGTCGTCGTTATTGTTGCGTTCGTGGCCGAAGCTGTTGCAACAGCGATCCTTATGACTGTCTTTGTACCTGAATTCGGTTGGACACAGGGCTTTTGGCAGGCCTTGTTTCATGCAATTTCGGCTTTCAACAACGCTGGCTTCTCCCTCTTTCCCGACAGCCTCATGGGCTATGTGGCCGACCCGACGGTCAACATCACGATTACTGTTCTGTTCATAGTGAGCGGTCTGGGTTTCGTTGTCCTCGCGGACATGAACCGGCAGCGTAGTTGGTCGAAGCTGACCCTCCATAGCAAGCTAATGTTGTCCGGCACGCTGTTTCTCATCCTCGTTGCTTGGGTAATGTTCGCTGTCCTGGAATGGAACAATCCCGCTACACTGGCAGGTCTTGAAAGCGACAGTGCCCGCCTGCTGGCAAGCTGGTTCCAGGCGGTCACACCCCGTACCGCTGGGTTCAATACACTCGACTATGCGGCAATGGAAAATAGCACGACAGTTATGACCTTGGCGCTGATGCTGGTGGGCGGGGGACCATCATCGACTGCAGGCGGGATCAAGGTCACGACGTTGATCGTTCTAGGACTCGCCACGTTGGCATTCTTCCGTCAGCAGGAACGGATCCACATTTTTGGTCGCAGCCTCGGCATTTCAGAAATCATAAAGGTCTTGGCCCTCACCTCGATTTCGATCTTTCTCATTCTGATCGGTCTTTTTCTGACCTCATTGACCTACGAGGGCGACTTCCTCGATTTGTTATTTGAGGTCTGTTCGGCTTTCGGCACGGTGGGTCTGTCGCGCGGCGCGACCGGTGAACTGGATGAATTCGGTCGTTTCACGATAATTATGATCATGTTCGCGGGTCGGCTTGGTCCCCTGACCTTGGCGTTCTTCTTGGCGTCCCGGGTAAAGCCAAAGGTCGGATATCCCGAAGGCAAGGTCTTCTTGGGATAGAGTAGCCTAATGACGAAACCAGACTTTCGCGCAGAAACCATGAACGTCCGCTCTGTCCGCAAAGCACACACGAAGACACATTATCAGATCAACGGTCCGATACAGCTACGGCTTCGCGCCGGTCCGGGTGCGTCCTGTCGACATTGACCCCTAAATCTGGTGCCCATTGTCGCGGATTAACCGTTTTCAGCGCTCACCGCGGTGTCATCGTGTGAAAATGTGCACTTTAGGCGCAAAAACACGCGCTTCACCAAAATCGCCCAAACTTGACAGGGTTTTCGCACTCAGAAAATGCGCACTTTCGGCGGCCATTTACGCAGTTTGCCGCGTTTGCCGCACTCCCGACCGTCCAGCCGGCGCCAAAAATCCGGCATTAAGGCAGCGCGCGCAGTGTTGCGTGGCCATTGTAACGCACGCTTGACCGCCACGCGTTGCAACACACACCGCCGGGTCGGCAGCCCGGTCTAAGCCATGCATGCGCTGCAAGCCATGGTTAATCAGCGATGAAGTTCTGCCGCTCAGGCGCGCTCGGAATATTCCATGGTTTCCGTGTTCACCACGATATCCTCGTCGGGACCCACGAAAGGCGGCACCATCACCTTGACCCCGTTGTCCAAGATGGCAGGCTTGAATGAGTTTGCCGCCGTCTGGCCTTTGACCACAGGCTCCGTCTCGACGATCTTGCAGGTCACCTTTTGCGGCACTGTCGCGTTCAGCGCTTCGTCCTCGTAGAATTCCACCACGATGGTCATACCGTCCTGCAGGAACGGGCGGCGGTCGCCCAGCAATTCCGCGGGCAATTCGATCTGTTCGTAGGTGTCGGCGTCCATGAAGACCAGCATACCGTCATTTTCATACAGGAACTGCTGATCCTTCTGTTCCAGGCGCACCCGCTCGACCTTGTCGGCGCTGCGGAAGCGTTCATTCAGTTTGGAACCATTGCGCAGGTTTCTGAGTTCCACCTGTGCAAATGCGCCGCCCTTGCCGGGTTTGACGTGATCGACTTTGACGGCCGCCCACAGGCCGTCATTATGCTCCAGGACGTTCCCGGGGCGTATCTCGTTTCCGTTGATTTTTGGCATGCGACAAAACCGTGGCAAAAGGTTGATGAAAAGTTGACGCTCCCTATATCTCGCGGATGGCGGCCCCGCAAGACAACGAGATACGGTGCTGCACCCGCAGCAAGCTATGCACTCTCCGCAAGGGTGTCATGCATTTACGGGGTATTCGAATCGGTCGCGTTCGTCCATAACGAGCGCCACGCCGGAAAGACAAGAGCAAGAATAAAGGAAGGACGACGAATGAAAGATTTCGTTGACGGCACAGCCTTTAACAACGAACAAGGCAACCGTGCACGCAAACTTTTCGCAGCCGTTGTGTTGGCTGCGCTCGACGATGCTATCGCCGACGACAAGAAGTATGGCAACGGGCCCGAGCAGATTGCCCGCTGGGCACGGTCGCGCGATGGGCGCGAAGTGCTGAGCTGCGCAGGCATCGACCCAAACGAACGGGTTGTCGAAGGTCTGATGGAATTCGTGGGTAAGGGCGTGCGGACATCCGTTGCTCTAAGCCGCGAGGAATCAGAGCGGCGCAATGCGGCTCAGCAAGCCGAAGCAGCCTAAACCGACATACATTAAACCAAAGAACGCGCGCCCTCTCGGGGCGCGTTTTCTTTTGCCTAGCCGCTGACAAAGAAAAACAACCACTGGCGCACGATCCAGACTTCCGCAGCCAGCAACACAGCGATCAGAACCACCGCCCAGACCGGAGGTCGTTCCACCCACAAGACAACGGCTGCTGCCGCCGCGACCCCGGCCTCAATCGGTGCAATCCAAGTCGCGCCGTGCCCGCGATCCCAATAGCTGAATGGGCTTTCGAAAACCCAATTGCTGATAGGCCAGAAATGAGCGCGCCCATCATCGTGGTGCAATGGAAAATCAAGACATAGATGCAGCAGGGCAGCACCCGTCAGTGCGACAGCCCACGCGGCCCGCTTCCATATGGCAACGCCAAACATCGCGCCCCACAAAACAAAGGAATTGTCGATGGCAAAAACCGTTTGCCACACGTCCGAAAAGTAAAGCTCATCAAATACGATGCGAGGCGGGAGACCCAAAACAAATAACGACACGCCCGCCATGAGATACAGGGACGAATCGGGCAGCAGCGCACCGATAAATGCCGCACCTAGCAATCGATGTGTCGATGGCCTGCCAAAGACAGCGGCCCCCAGCAGCAGATGTGCGGGTGTGTTCAACGCTGCTGCACCCAGTAACGCAAGGACAAGGTCCGGCTTTTATTCCAGATCTTGCGAAGCAAGGGCACGGTGAATTTCGCGACGCACTAGCTTGCGCACATTGCGGGTGATGCGCTCACCCAATGCGCCCTGCAATTCTTCTCGCACCAACGTGCTGACCAGATCGCGTAGCGTCTCTTCGTCCAGCAGATCGTCGTCACCGCCTAGGGTCCGTACGTGATCCTCCGGCAAGTCAAGATGCGCCTGATTTGAGGCGGCTTTTGCAGTCGCGATGGCCGCTTCGAATTCAGGCTCGGCTGAATCGGCTGTCAGGTTTTCATCGGGTGGCGCCGAAAAGACCTCAGCATCCACTTCGGCTTGCGGCGATCGACCCATATCCGCCTCTTCGGACAGCATGCTCTGCGCGACTGTCTCTGGCTCAGCCCCCCATGGCGCGGCAGGTGTGTCGAGGACGCGCTCTTCTTCGGGGCTAGGCTCTTCTTCGGGGCTAGGTTCTGAGGCGTCCAGCGTCTCGAACTCGGCTTTTGTCTTTTGATCGTCCCTCTCAGCCTCAATCTCATAAGGCTCTGCTGCAATCTCTTCGAAAGCCTCCGGCGTCTGCTCTGGCCCGCGTGCTTCGGTGCTGTCCCAATCGATAGCAGGGGCGTCGGTGCCCGCATTGGCGCCGTCACCGGGGCGTTCGGGCTCGAACTCCTCGGTTTGTCCCGCGATCAGCGTTTCAAGCGCCGCGATTTTTGCGCTAAGTGAAGATGCGCTAGCATCTTGATTTTGGGCGGCATCACCTCCGCCCCACTCCTGTCCGTCAGAAAACGCATCACGCACCGACAAAAGCGTATCTTGATCCAGATCGACCGTTTCAAGGTCGATGGGCTGATCCACAGCCTGTGGCGCGCGCTCCTGATCTTCTGCGGTGTTTTCCTGCGCCATATCGGAAGTCGAAGCGGCATGTCTGAATTGAAATGCCCCAGGATCATCAACGAGATCATCGTCCTCGTCCTGTTGGGACATATCCGGCACGTCATCGGCATCTTCTTCGGCTGTGAAAGCCGCATGTGCAGCATCCGAAATGTCAAAATCATCAACGTCTTCCGCGACCTCGTCCTGCGCAGGCTCTTCGGTCACACGCAACGCTGGTGTGAGCACAAGCCGACCGGTCGGCTCAGGCTTTTCCTCTTCTTTTTCCAGACGGCTATCGTCTGACACCAGACGACGGATGGACGCCAAGACATCCTCCACCTCGGTGTTGGTCATTGGATCAGACATGTTTTAGTACCACTCTCAACCTCGACAAAAGCTTACCCCGAGGGCAGGAGTCGCACAATAGAGTGCTGAAAACCTTAATCGTATAGTTTGCGGCGTTTAGAACTCGTCGACCTGCAAGGCTTCCAGCACCCTGTCCAGCGCCTTGCCTTGCTTGGACCGTTTGGCTGGACCGTCCTTGACCAAATTGTAATAGGCCGCGGGGTCATAAATCTGCACCGGCAGTCTGAGCCGCTGCGCCGTCAAAAGCCCCATTGATTCCAGCACGGAATAGGCCGCGATATATTGCGATGCCTGGGCGGCAATACGGTTGGTTTCAGCGTCCAGCAGGTCCTGCTCGGCATCCAGAACATCAAGCGTCGTCCGGGCCCCCAGGGTCGCCTCTTCCCGCACGCCCTGGAACGCAATGCGCGCGGCACGAATCTGACGCTCCGACGCAGCGAGGCTCGCGCGTGCGGCTTCCAGATCAGAGATGGCGTTCACGACATCCTGCTGCACAAGGTGCCGCACATTGTGCAAATTACCGCGTGACGCATCCCGGTTTGCCATGGCTTGCCGGATCAGCGCGCTCAACGCCCCGCCCTGATAAATCGGCCCGGTCAGATTGACCCCCACCGATCCACTTTGCAGCGAATCCGGTTCGCCGAAGTTTTCCTCAAGACCCAGCGTGCCGTCTAGCGTCACCACAGGCAGTAGGTCCTTGTTGGCAGCCGTCACAAGCAACTCGTTCGCTGCCACCTGGCGTCGCGCCGTCTCCATTTCGGGGTGATTGCGCACCGCAAAGGCCTGTGCGACCGGAATGCGCGTCTCGACACTTGGCAAGGTCGGCAAAGGCGACAATCGCCCCGGCGGACGACCAACAAAATTGGTATAGGCCGCCTGCGCCTGGATCAGCTCCGCCTGGGAATTGGCCACGTTGCTGCGCGCATCTGCAACAGCGGCCTCGGCCAGTGAAACGTCCGTGCGTGTAACCTCACCCACTTCAAAACGGTCATTGGCCGCGCGCAATTCCTCTTGCAAAAGACGCAGGTTATTCTGGCTGAGCGCAACAAAGTTCTCCTGTTGGATAACGTTCACAAAAGCCGACACCGTATTCAACAAAAGCGTTTGTTCCACGTTCAACAACGTCCCGCGGGTGGCCAGAACAATCTCTTTCGCGGCCTCAACCCGAGCCCGGTCCGCGCCGCCATCAAACAATTGTAGCGATGCAGCCAAACCAACGCTTAAATCCGTCGACTCAAGGCTGGTCGTGCCAAATGTTGATCGGCTGTTACCAAAGGACTGCGTGAAACCGGCACTCCAGTTGATGATCGGGCGTAGCGCTGAAAGGGCCAGCGGCACATCTTCGTCCGCGGCACGCAGCAACGCGCGGTTCTGGTCCAGCAATCCGCTATGCGTGTAAGCTCCGACCAGGGCATCGGCTAGGGTATCGGCGCGGGCATGTGAGTGGCCCAAACCCAATGCGACCGCTCCCACAAGAGCGGTGCTACCAAGACATCTGCGCGCCAACTTGCTTATCATCATGACCTGTCCTCTGATGAAGTGCCCCACCGGTGCCCGGTCCGGTGTCAAAGCGTGAATGCGTCGTGTTTTTCGAACCCCGGTAGAACCGGCGCGCCTGCGTTGAAGGCGCGGCGCCATGACATCGCGCCATCGATCTTGTATCCTATACGAACTTCGCCCAAAGCCCCGTCCATGAACAGACAGGCGATGCGCCCACCGTCTTTAAGTTGTGACAACACTGCGTCGGGGACATGCGCCACACCCCCTTCGACGATGATCACGTCATAGGGGCCATGTTCCGCAGCGCCATCTTTCAGCGCTTCGACATGGGTGATCACATTGTCTATGCCCGCAGCCATCAACGCGTCCTGTGCCTCGCCCGCCAATGCCTCGTCGTCTTCGAGCGCAACAACCGCTTGCGCCATATGGGCAATGACGGCCGCCGAATATCCAAGCGCCGATCCAACATCCAACACAAGCTCATCTGGCGAAATATCTAGTGCATCAAGCATCTTGGCCAACGTACGAGGCTCTAGAATGACGCGCCCATCCCCCAATTCGATATTCTCGCCGATATACGCAGTTTCCCGCTGCGTCGACGGCACGAAGTCTTCACGCCTGACGGTCAGCATGGCGTCAATGATCGGGAATTTGGTCACATCCGAAGGTCGGACCTGTGTGTCCACCATCATAGTGCGCCGGGTCGAGAAGTCGGGCATTACAGCTAAACTCATTGGTTCAGATTTCCGCAACAAGACGTGCCACACTCCGCGCGCAAGAGCAACGCGACACGTGAGCCGTCCTGCAATAATCCACCAAGTGTTGCGCGACGGCCTTGCATGGTGAATGTGAATGGTCTATCGCCCCATTCGAACCACGAACGGCGAGTTGGCGGAGTGGTGACGCAGCGGATTGCAAATCCGTGTACACCGGTTCGATTCCGGTACTCGCCTCCATTATTTACCCACATACCACCAAGAAAAAACACCCTGCGCCTGATCGATCGGTTCCGACCGCATTATGCGAGGCTGGGATCATATGCGCGGCGCGACCGCATCCCAGGTTGCAAATGTCGAGCATGGAAGTGGCCGAATGCCCATGCCCTTCAGCGACCTACGCTTCGAAAGCACCCCACGCGCTGCGCAAAACTTTTGCTTGCTACCTGAGCGGCGTTTCCGATACGAAACTTGAAGCGCTTGATGTTGGGAGAACCAGACCGCTGGTGCCGAAGGAGCAACTGCCTCGGAAACTCTCAGGCCAAAGGACCAACGACAGGCAACAGAACTCTGGAGAGTGATGCACCTGCATCCGCCGAAGGGATAATGATCTCAGGCACTCAGGACAGAGGAGGCACCGACGCGCGGACCATGTTCTGCGCCAAGTTTGGTGCCGCTTGATTTGGTGTAAATCTCGTCGGCTTGCAAGGTGACCGAGGTATGACCGATCTCAAGCACACCCCGCTGCACGCGCTGCACATCGCGCAAGGCGCAAAAATGGTGCCGTTCGCGGGATACGAAATGCCGGTGCAATACCCGCTTGGCGTGATGAAAGAGCACCTGCACACGCGAACGAAGGCAGGACTTTTTGATGTCAGCCACATGGGTCAGGTCGTCGTGCGGGGGGAAAGCTATGAAGCGGCGGCGCAGCACCTTGAAAGGCTTGTGCCCGTCGACATTGTTGGTCTGGGCCGGAACCGGCAGCGCTATGGTTTCTTTACCAATGAAGATGGCGGGATCGAAGACGACCTGATGCTCGCCAATCGCGGCGATCACGTGTTTGTCGTAGTGAACGCCGCGTGCAAGGCCGCCGACATCGCCACCATGAAAGAGGTGTTGGAACCCGATCTGACGGTGACCGAAATCACAGACCGCGCGCTTCTGGCCTTGCAGGGTCCCGCAGCGGAAAGGGTCCTTGCTGCGCTTGATCCAAAGGCGGCTGACATGTCCTTTATGGATGTCGCAACGCTTGACCTGAACGGGACTGAGGCGTGGGTGTCGCGGTCGGGCTATACGGGCGAGGATGGGTACGAAATATCGATCCTGGCCGACAGCGGTGAGGCACTGGCGCGCGCATTGCTGGATAGTCCAGACGTTGAACCTATCGGCCTTGGCGCCCGCGACTCGCTGCGGCTTGAAGCCGGGCTTTGCCTTTACGGCCATGACCTCGACGCGACGACCACGCCGGTCGAGGCGGGCTTGGCCTGGGCCATCCCAAGGGTGCGCAGGATCGGGGATAACCGGGCTGGGGGCTTTCCCGGCGCTGACCAGATCCTTCACCAGATCGAACATGGCGTGACCCGCGAACGCGTGGGGCTGCTGCCCGAAGGGCGTGCGCCGATGCGCGAGGGGGTGCCTCTGTTCGACGCAGAAGATAGCGAAGAGCCTATAGGCAGCTTCACGTCGGGTGGCTTTGGTCCAACCGTCGGCCGTCCGGTCGGCATGGGCTACGTCGCGACGGAACACGCGCGCCCGGGCACAACGCTCTATGGCGAACTGCGCGGCAAGCGCTTGCCCGTGACCGTCGCCAAACTGCCCTTCACCCCAGCCAATTTCAAAAGATGAACCAACGAGGGACCCCATGAAATACACCGAAGAACATGAGTGGCTGCGTGCCGACGGCGACGCCTATGTGGTCGGCATCACCGAACACGCCACCACGCAACTGGGCGACTTGGTCTTTGTCGAACTGCCCGAGGTCGGCGCAAAGGTTAGCAAGGACGATGAGATCGTGGTCATCGAAAGCGTCAAGGCAGCCTCCGACATCATGGCGCCCGTCGATGGTGAGATCACCGAGGTCAACACCGACCTTGCCGACGATCCGAGCCTCGCCAACAGCGACCCGCTCGGCAAGGGCTGGTTCTTCAAGATCAAACCCACCGACACCTCCCAACTTGACGGGCTGATGGACGAAGCCGCCTACACCGCCATGATCGGCTGAGGACCCCAGCAATGACGTTCAAACCCACCGACTACCTGCCCTACGATTTTGCCAACCGCCGCCATATCGGGCCCTCCCCCGCCGAGATGGACGAGATGCTGCACGTGGTGGGCGTGAGCACCCTTGACGCGCTGATCGACGACACGATCCCGGCAAACATCCGCCAGAAGGACCCGCTGGACTTTGGCAAGGCCAAGTCCGAACGCGAGCTTCTGCACCACATGCGCGTGACGGCCTCAAAGAACACGGTGCTGACCTCGCTGATTGGCCAGGGCTATCACGGCACTGTCACGCCCCCCGCGATCCAGCGCAACATCCTTGAAAATCCGGCTTGGTATACCGCCTACACCCCCTACCAGCCCGAAATCAGCCAAGGGCGGCTCGAGGCACTTCTGAACTTCCAGACCATGGTGTCGGACCTGACGGGGCTGGACATCGCAAACGCGTCACTGCTGGACGAGGCCACCGCCTGTGCCGAAGCCATGACCATGGCCGGACGCATCTGCAAGTCAAAGGCGACGGGGTTCTTCGTCGACGAAAACTGCCACCCCCAGAACATCGCGGTGATGCAAACGCGGGCCGCCCCGCTGGGCATCAAAATCACGGTCGGCAGTCCTGATGACCTCGACGCCGACGCGGTCTTTGGCGCGATCTTCCAATATCCCGGCACATACGGACACGTGCGGGACTTCACGGACCCCATCGCGCGGTTGCACGCGGCCAAGGCCATCGGCATTGTCGCAGCCGATCCGCTCTCGCTCACCCTGCTCAAGGAACCCGGTGCCATGGGGGCCGACATCGCGGTGGGCACCACCCAACGCTTTGGCGTGCCCATGGGTTATGGCGGCCCACACGCCGCCTACATGGCAACCAAATCAGCCTATGCGCGCAACATGCCGGGCCGCATCGTCGGCGTGTCGGTCGACAGCCACGGCAACCGCGCTTACCGACTGTCGCTGCAAACCCGCGAACAACACATCCGCCGGGAAAAAGCGACGTCAAACGTGTGCACGGCCCAAGCGCTATTGGCCGTCATGGCTGGTTTCTACGGCGTCTTCCACGGACCCGAGGGCCTCAAGGCCATCGCCCAGCGCATCCACCGCAAAACCGCGCGCCTCGCCGAGGGGTTGAAGCACGCTGGCTTTGACGTGCGCCCCGCCACTTTCTTCGACACCATCACAGTCGAACTCGGGCCGCTCCAAGCCGCCGTGATCAAGTCCGCTGTGGACGAAGGCGTCAACCTGCGCGCCGTCGGCGAAACCAAGGTCGGCATCACGCTCGACGAAGCCACCCGCCCCGAGATCGTCGAAAAGGTCTGGCGCGCCTTCGGCATCGACCGGCAGGACAAGGATTATACACCTCACTACAACATGCCGGACAAGCTGATCCGCACGTCCAATTTCATGACCCACCCGATCTTCCATATGAACCGGGCGGAAACGGAAATGATGCGCTATATGCGCCGGCTGGCCGACCGTGACCTTGCCCTTGACCGGGCCATGATCCCGCTGGGATCCTGCACGATGAAATTGAACTCTGCCGCCGAGATGATGCCGGTCAGTTGGCGCGAGTTTTCGCTCCTGCACCCTTACTGCCCCAAGGATCAGGCCGCAGGTTACACCGAACTGATCGACGATTTGTCCGAAAAACTCTGCGAGATCACCGGCTATGACGCGATCTCGATGCAACCCAATTCAGGTGCCCAGGGTGAATATGCGGGCTTGCTGACCATCGCCGGCTACCACCGTGCAAATGGTCAGGGGCACCGCAATATCTGCCTCATCCCAATGAGCGCCCATGGCACCAACCCCGCCTCGGCCCAGATGGTGGGCTGGAAGGTCGTGCCGGTGAAATCCGCCGACAACGGCGACATTGATTTGGACGATTTCCGCGCCAAGGTCGCAGAACACCGCGACACCCTTGCCGGGTGCATGATCACCTACCCGTCGACCCACGGCGTGTTCGAGGAAACGGTGATCGAGGTCTGCAAGATCACGCATGACGCGGGCGGGCAGGTCTATATCGACGGTGCCAACATGAACGCCATGGTCGGCCTCAGCCGTCCCGGGGATCTGGGTGGCGATGTCAGTCACCTTAACTTGCACAAGACGTTTTGCATCCCCCACGGTGGGGGTGGCCCCGGTATGGGCCCCATCGGCGTCAAGGATCACCTGACACCCCACCTGCCCGGCGATCCCAATGGCGGCGCCGGGGCGGTCAGCGCTGCCGCCTTCGGCTCTCCCTCACTTCTGCCTATCTCATGGGCCTATTGCCTGATGATGGGGGGCGAGGGTCTGACCCAGGCCACGCGCGTTGCGATCCTGAACGCCAATTACATCGCCAAACGGCTCGAAGGCGCGTTTGATGTGCTTTACAAGGGACCAACAGGCCGCGTGGCCCACGAATGTATCATCGACACACGCCCTTTTGCCGACAGCGCACATGTGACAGTCGACGACATTGCAAAGCGCCTCGCCGATTGCGGGTTTCATGCGCCCACCATGTCTTGGCCGGTTGCAGGCACCTTGATGATCGAACCGACAGAATCCGAAACCAAGGCCGAGTTGGACCGCTTCTGCGACGCCATGCTGGGCATCCGCGCCGAAATTCAAGCGATAGAAGACGGCACCATGGACGCCGAAAACAACCCGCTCAAGAACGCGCCTCACACGATGGAAGACCTCGTCCGCGATTGGGACCGCCCCTATAGCCGCGAAAGCGCGTGTTTTCCGGCCGGGTCGTTCCGGGTCGACAAATACTGGCCGCCGGTCAACCGCGTCGACAATGTGTGGGGCGACCGCAACCTGTCCTGCACCTGCCCACCGATGGAGGACTATGCCAAGGACTAACCAAGTCCACCGGTCACGGGTGGTCCACATGTGCAGGCGCGATGGCCAGGCTAAATGCTTGAATTGTCGCCGCCAACCCCTTGATATCCAAAGGACCGCACGGCGTCAGGTGTGACCCAACCGATCCGGATTGCTGAGTGGTCTCGTCCACCAAAACCGCCACATCCAAATGCTTGCAATGCTGTTCCAGCCGCGCCGCAAGGTTCACTGCATCCCCATAGACGGTAAATGATTGCCGCTCGGACGAGCCGATTGTGCCAGTCACCAGATCGCCGCTGGCAATCCCGACCCGGATGGCAAACCCATGTCTTTGGCCCGTTGCCAGCAATGCCTGCGCCGTGTCGACGGCAGCGCGGGCCGGGTCGGGGATCGCGATGGGGGCGTTGAACGTCACCAGAAATCCGTCGCCCAGATACGACATGACTGTGCCGCCTTGGCGCGACACAGCCTCTGTCGCATCCGCCAGAAAGGCGTCCAGCACACCGATCACATGTTCGGGCGCGTGCTGCGACGAAAAGGCGGTGAACCCTGCAATATCCATGACCAGCGCGGTTCCCGCCCTGCGTTGTGGCCGCATTCGGCCATCATTCGCGATCAGTGATTGCGCGATATCTTTGGGCACGTATTTTCCAAACAGCGTACTCACCCGCTCTCGCGCGCTGCGCTCGCGCCGCCACTCCAGATCCGACGCCACCTGCGCAAAGAAAACGGCCCGCGCCCGGTAGACGGCAACCGCCAGCGCAAGGGCCGCGAACATGATCATCGCCGTTTCCTCGATCCGGTTGCCCCGCCCGATAAAATCAATGGACAGGAAAATGGTTTCGTAATCGGCCCGCGTTGCGGCCGCGGGAATGTCGGCCCAGGACAGCGCCTGCTCCATGCCCGACAACACCCACAGGAACGCGCCCCACCAACCCAGGACGCACATCGCCCCGCTCCACAAGACCAAGCGCCACGACAGGCTCAGGCAAGAGATCGCAACCAATGGAAACAGGTAATAGATACCATAGGCCCGGAACGCGATGATCTGTGGCACCTCATCGGCGCGGCTGATCGGAATCAGCGCAAACGTCGCACATATGGAAATTATATCAAGGCTATAGACCGCGTACTTCATCCACCACCGATCAAAACGGGTACCGATCACCGCGAGATGTGCAACACCCACAGCCGTGAAGAGCAGCAACACGACGATGGCGGCAAATCGCGGCTCAAAGGCGCTGAACAGAACGGGGGCACCCACATACCACCCAAAGGCCAGCCCGGTCACAACCGTACGGCACGCAATCGCCAGCCGCAGCCCCGCCTGCTCCGCCCGGATCAGGCGCGCGTTGGCTTCAGTCTGAAAGGCATCCGTGTCTTGCACTGTCATCGGCCCGGGTCCCCGTCTGGCTGTCTAACGATCTGTGGTCACACGCAGCTTTGGCCAGACCAGCGGTGTCGAAAGCCCAAGCCCGATCAGAAATCCCGCCGCGATGATCGTCACACCGATCGCCTCCGCGACCGATGGCACATCGCCAAACGCCGCCAACGCGATCCCCAACGCGACCACCGGTGTGAACACCGGCAACAGCGCCGCCGTCTGCCCTGACAGCCACCGCACGGCCCCGATCAACGCCACCACGCTGACCACACCTCCGACGATGCCCTGCATCACCACCTGCACCACAAGCTCAGCCACCGGTGCCGCCCGCAACGGCTCGACCCCGGTCGGGCCAAGCAGCGGCAGCGCCAGCATCGCCGACCCCGCAGCCATACCCACTGCGCCCTCAACCATCGGGATGCGCCAGTGGCGCAGCAAAACCGTGTAGCTGCCCCACATACAGCCCGCCAACACAAAGAACAGCGCCCCCTGCCCCCAACCCGGCGCAAGCGCACGCAGATCAAGCCCCACAAGCAGCGCAAGCCCCGCAAACATGACCGCAGCCGCCCCCAAACGCTGCCCAGTCACCCGCTCGCGTAGCAACACAGCGCGCAAAACCGCACTGCTCAGAAACACCGCCACAGGGGCAAACAGCAACCCGTATGACAGCGGCGCATGCACATAGCCCGTAACCGCCACCAGCCCAAAGACCGGCCCGCCCAGCGCGACCAGCACCGCCAACCGCCAAACCGACACCCCCAGGGCCCGACCCCGCAGGGCCAGCAGCACAAGCACGGGAAGCGCCAGCACACCCGGCACCGAAAACCGCAAAAAGGCCAGCGCCTCCGGCGGCAACCCGGCCTCAATCCCATGCTTGGCCGCGACATTATACCCGGACCAGCACAGCACCGTCAGCACGCCGAGCATCGGCCCCAGCACACGGTCCAGCGACATCTTTTCAACTCCAACCTGCATGACCAGCAGAATGGGCTTTGAAAATAATATCCACCAATGCTAGTTTTCGACGAAACCCATACCTAACAGGCATATATCAATGGAACTCCGCCACCTTCGCTACTTCGTCGCCGTCGCCGACCACGGCGGCATCAGCCACGCGGCGGACCGACTGAACATCGCGCAACCCGCTGTCTCTCGACAAATCCGCGACCTCGAAGCTGAACTGGGGGTCGCGCTGCTCGCCCGGCAGGGGCGACGCGTGATCCTCACAGATGCAGGGCGTGACTTTGCCGACCGCGCCCGCGCGATACTTGAGGCTGCCCAGACCGCCGCCAACCAGGCCCGCCAGATCGACAAGGGCGAAGCGGGCCACCTCCGCATCGGACTGCTGGAAAGCGCCTCTTGGGCGGGGCACCTGCCCCTCGCCCTCAATCGCTTTGCCCGCACCTATCCCGATGTGCGCCTGGACATCCTGCCCATGGGGTCCGTCCAACAGATCGATGCCCTGTACGCAGGCGCGCTTGACGCAGGTTTTGTCTATCCTCAGCCCAACCTGGTCGGGGACGCGCTCACAATCTTGCCGCTGCGCACCGACAACGTGGTGCTTGCTGCCTCCGCCGATCTTGATTTCGAAACCGACAAACCCCTCACGCTCGGGGATATCGACGACCTGCCCCTCGTGTCCTTCCCTCGCAGCGTGGCGCCACAATACCACGACGCATTGTTCAGCGCCCTGGCCGATATCGGGTTCGACCCCCAGATCGTGCAGGAAGCAGAAAACGAAACCACTATGCTCAGCCTGGTGGCCGCAGGGGTTGGCTGCGCCTTTGTAAACTCCGCCAACGCACACCGCCCGCCCCGCCAGGTGCGGTTTCACAAGGTCAGTGGTCTCTCCGTCCCCATCGAGTTTCTCTTTGTCACACCAAGACGCCAAGCAGCCTGACCCAAAGACTGCAATGCGTCATAGAAGAAATTGATACCCGATAGGCATCAAATAAATACCTATATAGAATTTTTAGTTATGCCATCTGTGCACCAGATATGTCCCATCAGACAATGATGGAGACACAAGATGACACGCGCCTTCACCGCCCCAGCTCTTGCCGTGATGCTGGCGACCTCCACCCCGCTCTTCGCAGAAACGGCACGGCTGGCGGGCACGCCGATCACAGCCGACACCTTGGTGGCCCGCGCCGAAATGATCCGTATCGCCGACGCACTGGATGCCGCCGTGGATACCAAGGACTGGGCTCTCGCCCGCAGCTTTTTCACCGATACAATTGATGTCGACTTCACGTCGCTCATCGGCGGCACCCCCGCCAACATCCCCGCCGATGCTCTCATCGCCGGGTGGTCAGACAATCTGACCGACGAAAAGACATCGTTCCACCTGCGTGGCAATCATCGCGTGACCCATCAAGACGACGGCTCCGCCACGATGCTGTCCCATGGCTATGCCTGGAACCGGATGGAGCGCGGCGCCCTGCAACAAAACGGGGGCAACGCGCTGTGGGAAGTCTGGGGCACCTATGTCCACAGCTTTGTCGAAACCGATGCAGGTTGGAAAATTGACGCCATGACCTTCACTGCGACCGCTCAGCGCGGCAACGCCTTTGTCCGCGACACGCCCGGTAGCTGACCTGACCCAACACCACCCTTGAACAAAGGAGCAGAACCATGACCAATCCGATCAACACAACCCGCCGTTCCATTCTCACCGCAGGTGCCGCAGCCCTCGCTATGGGCGGTCTTACCGCCGCCCGCGCCAACGCGCAGTCAGGCAAAGCCGCCACAAGCACCGCCACCGCGGCGCCCGGCCGGCGTATGCTGGGAAACCTACAGGTGTCAGCCATCGGTCTCGGCGTCCAAAACCACAGCCGCACCTTTCACACCACCATTCCCAACCGCGCCGAGATGCACAACATCATTCGCACCGCGGTGGATCGCGGGATCACCTTTATCGACACCGCCGAAGTCTACGGTCCCCACGACTCCGAGCGTATTCTGGGCGAAGCCACGGGCGACATCCGAGACAAAATCCAGATCGCGACCAAGTTCGGCTTTAACGTCGATCTGGAGAGCGGCACCTGGGCACCGGGTTTGATCAGCCGCCCTGACCATATCAAGCAATCGGTCGAAGGATCGTTGCAGCGCCTGCGCACCGACCGGATTGACCTTCTGTATCAGCATCGTGTCGACCCCGAAGTCCCCATCGAGGATGTCGCAGGCGCGGTCAAGGACCTGATGGACGAAGGAAAAGTGCTGCATTGGGGCTTGTCCGAGATGGGCCACGACACCCTGCGCCGTGCCCATGCCGCGCTGCCAGTCAGTGCGGTGCAGAATGAATATTCGATGCTGTGGCGTGGCCCCGAAAACGGTCTGCTTGCGCTCTGCGAAGAGTTGGGGATCGGCTTTGTGCCCTTCAGCCCGCTGGGCTATGGTTTCCTGACCGGCGCGATTGACATGGGCACCAGCTTTGCCCCCGGCGACTTCCGCGCAAACACATCCCGCATGGACACTGAAAACCGCGAGGCGAACATGGCGCTGGTGGAGTTGGCAAAATCCTGGGCAGAGCGCAAAGAGGCAACGCCTGCCCAGATTGCGCTGGCTTGGCTGATGGCCCAAGGTCCGTCCATCGTCCCGATCCCCGGCACCACGCAGATGCCGCATATGCTGGACAATGCCGGCGCCACCGATGTCGTCTTCACTGCAGGCGAACTGGCCGAATTGAACAGCCAGATCTCAGCTATCGACGTTCAGGGCGCGCGCATGCCAGCGATGGTCGCGGCATGGTCAGAGGTCGAAGCACCTCTACGCAGCTAAACCGCATCACGTGCCCGATCACGACGGATGCCAGCCCCGACGGCGCTGGCATCCATACGTGGTTGGCGCCTGCTTGTTTGTTGCGCCTGGTCGCACGGCCCCCATGACGCACATGAGGCACATGAGGCACATGAGGCACATGAGGCACATGAGGCACATGAGGCACATGACGCTATTTCGCAGGGAAACCTTGTCAATGTGCAGCACCCTTCTGAGCACATCGTCTGGATCTGTCGCCCTCATAAGCGCGCGAAATCACACAACACCGCATGTCGATCAGTGGCGACTTTCTGCTGCAACTGTGATGGTTATCCGGTTCGCCTTCTGACCCCGTCAAAAGCGCGAGGCCGCATCTGAACGCCTCACTCCAGCAAGGTCTTGTTCGCACTGTGAGTGTTGTCAGCCAAACACCATACTGACATTCCGGCCGCGACCGGCATGCAGCTTGCACGTCAGGCGGTTAATATTTTGCAAAGCCACCGTACGGCACATAACGCTTTGCAATGTCTCGAAGAACCGACAAGCCTTAAGATTTCGCAACCCGATCGAACACTTTGTCCCCGCGGGGACAAACGGCCTTAAACCGCGTTCGGAAGCGGCTCCCCCCGTACAAAAGCGGCAACATTCTCCACCGCGATCATTCCCATCGCCTCCCGCACCTCCAGCGCTGCGGTGCCCAGATGCGGCAGCAAGGTCACGTTGTCCAATTTCCGCAACGCCTCCGGCACCTTTGGCTCAAACTCGTAGACGTCCAACCCCGCCCCACCAATCGAACGGCGTTCCAACGCCGAGATCAGGGCGGCCTCGTCCACCACGTCCCCCCGCGCGATGTTTACCAGATGCGCGTGGCTCTGCATCGCGCCGAGCACAGGCCCATCAATCAGATGCCGGGTGTCTGTCCCCCCGGGGACAGCGATCACCAGCACGTCCACGGACGCGGCGAGGTCGGTCAGCTCCGCCAAGCGCACCGCGGGAAAGTCGAGCGGCTTGTCGGACCTGTTGAAATAGAACACCTCCATGCCGAACCCGAAATGGCAGCGCCGGGCAATCGCCTGCCCGATCCGCCCCATGCCCACGATGCCGACCCGCTTGCCGGTGACGTGCAGCCCCAGCATCTGCGTTGGATGCCAACCGGGCCACTCATCCGCGCGGATCAGACGCTCGCCTTCCGCGGCACGGCGTGCGGACATAAGGATCAGCATCATCCCGATATCTGCGGTCGCATCGGTGACGGCACCGGGCGTGTTGGTGACGGCGATGCCGCGGGCCTTGGCGGCGGCGACATCGATGTGATTGTAACCGACGCCAAAATTGGCCAGAAGCTTGCAGCGAAATTCACTTAAATCATTGATAATATTAGACGAAAAGGCATCCCCCAAAGTCGGTAACACCATGTCGAACCCCGTCAGGGCATGGCGGAGTTCATTCTCCGTCAGGGGTAAAGTCTCTTGCCGCACCTCGACGTCACAGATGGTTTGTGTCGCCTCAATGACCTTGTCCGGCAGAGGCCGCGTGATCCAAAGCTTCATCAATGCATCCGCCCGCCAAGCGGCACATTCCTGTCCGGCGTCGCCAACACAATGTCGCCATTGCCATCCGGGAAGCCCAGCACCAGCACCTCGGACATAAACGGCCCGATCTGCCGTGGCGGGAAGTTCACCACGGCCATCACCTGCCGACCCACCAGCGTGTCGGGGTCATAGTGCACGGTGACCTGCGCCGAGGTTTTGCGCTCGCCAATCTCGTCGCCGAAATCGACCCACATCTTGATCGCGGGCTTGCGGGCCTCGGGGAACGGCTCGGCGCGCACCACCTGGCCAACGCGGATGTCGACCTTCATGAAGTCATCGAACGAAATGTCAGCCACGGGACAGCTCCTTGGATCGTTCAGCCGCCGCTTGAACTGCGGCAGGTAACAGATTGGGAAACCCAGACTTTTCATCCATCAACACGTCGAGCGCCGCTTGGGTAGTGCCGTTGGGACTGGTGACATTAACGCGCAGTTGTGCGGGGTCCTCCACCGACGTCATGGCCAAATGCCCGGCCCCTGCGACCGTTGCCTTGGCAAGCCGCATGGCAAGTTCTTTGGGCAGGCCCTGCGCCACCCCGCCCGCGGCCAGCGTCTCGATCAAATGAAAGACATAAGCCGGGCCGGAGCCGCTGACGCCGGTGACCGCATCCATCTGATGCTCGCCTTGCAGGCGCACCACCTCTCCCACGGCCGAGAGCAACAGTTCGGCCTCGTCCAGCGCGCCTTGTCCTGCGTCATTGGCGCACATCGCGGTGATGCCCCTGCCCACAGCGGCGGGCGTGTTCGGCATGGCGCGCACAATTGGGCTTGTCGCTCCAAAAGCGTCTTCGAAGGCCGCCAAAGGCGTGCCTGCTGCAACCGATACAAAGACCGTGTCACCGCCGCCAAATGCCGCGATGGCGGGCAAGGCATCGCCCATCATCTGCGGCTTGACGGCAATCAGGACAATCGCGGGGTTTGCGGGTAAAGGCGCGTTCACAAGCACACCGGTGCCCAGCAGCCAATCAGAAGGTGCCGGGTCCTGCACCCAGACAGAGGTGGGCGGCAAGCCGCGCCCCAACCATCCGGCCAGCATCGCCGAGCCCATCTTGCCACAGCCCAGAAGCACAAGGCCCCGGGCTGCGATCGTCGTGTCTTTCATTGAAAACCCCTGTTCGTTCAGGGGTGCAGGTTAGGCGCGGCCATAGGCCTCCGCAATAGCGACCTGCATCGCATCCCTGGGCGTGCGGTCGCCCCAGACCAGAAGCTGCAATGCGGGATAGTAGCGTTCTGCACTCATCACGGCGGCGCCGATCATAGTGTCGATCTGTTCCGCAGAGGCCATCTGGCCGCCGGACAGAACAAGACCATAGCGATAGACCATCAGCTTTTGTTCTTCCCAATAGGTAAAGCTGCCCGCCCAGCACTGATCGTTGACATGGTTCAGAAGCTCGTAGAGACCGCCAAGCTTTTCTTCGGGCGGTTCCATTTCAAAGGTGCAGACCATGCGCAATGTTTCGTCATAGCCAGACCAGGCCAGCGTGATGGAATAGGTGCGCCACTGGCCTTCGACGGCCATCGCGATCTGGTCGTCAGCGATGCGGTCAAAATCCCATTCATGGTGTTCAGCCAGATGCTCGACAATGTCGATGGGATGGATCTCGTCTTCCAGAAACTGCTCGGAAAGGGCCATGGTGCCACCTCTTATACGCTATTAGCGAATGGGGCTGGCAGCGCCCCAAGCGCTAGGTGCCTGCTCAAGAAACCGGGGCGATCCCCCGTGCCTCTACAAGATATGGTGACCGGGGCATGGCCATCTGGCAACCCTTTATTTGGGGATAAGCCCAATAAGTTGGGGATATGATAGATTCACAGGCAAGATAGGGGAATAGGACCGCGCATGGCTACATGGTGGGGTCAGATCACCGTTTATTGAGACCGCGAACACTAAGCGGTGCGGCGCGTGCGCAACCTTCTGCTTTGGTGTCGATGGCATCAAAACCAAAGCTATTGCCGATGTTTTTCTTTCCGAGACCGTGGGGGGATGGATTTGCGTGACTGGCCTAGCCTCCAACCTCAGTGCAGTGGCACCGACCGGTTGACCAGGTGCTGATCCGGGCCTTTGGCTAGTGGGCCGGATTGAAGGTTGAATATCGCGCCGCTCGGCCGAGAACGCCCGACGGCGTGCTGTGTTGCACCATGTGTTTTTTTGCGTTGGCCGCGTGACCCGGCGCGTGACCTGTGCCGGTTGCGGTCTTAGGGCCGGGTTGCGCGTCAGCCTGCCACAATCCGGTGCAAAACCACGCGCAGTGTGACAATTTCGTAAGGCTTTAGGGCAAATGAGACAGTGTTGCCGGACGCGGGCATGTCGGCCACCATCTGTTCGTCAAATCCAACGCGTGTCGCCCTATCGATGTCGTGTTCAAAGGCGAGCGTGGCGGTGGTGGCGCGTCCATGTGCTTCGAAGAGCCGCAAAATGGTGCCGTTGCCGTCTTGGGCCGGTTTCACGGTTTCGATGATCGCATTTGAAGGCGTTGATCGTACGAAGACAGATGGGGACGATGGCCCACCTGCGGATACCAGGCGGGTGGGTGTGTTGAGCGCGTATGCCTCGTGATCCAGCATCGCTCTGTCGGATGCATCGTGGGGCAGCAGGCTGTAGGTAAAGATGTGGTGGCCCTGATCCGCGTTCGGATCGGGCGAGGTCGAGGATTTGATCAGCGTAATGCGGATCGTGTCGTCGCGGACATCGTAGCCATATTTGCAATCGTTCAGCACGGCGACGGACATGGTGTCATCGCAGAGCCGCGCCCATTTTTGGGCGGGCACTTCAAAGCGGGCGGCGTCAAAGGATGTGTCGCGTCTGGTTGAGCGGGTGACGGTGCCCCACTGGATGTCGAACTCTGCGGTTGGTGCCGTGACCGCGACCGGGAAGGCCGCTTTCAAAAGCGTATGTTGCTCGTGCCAATCGACTTCGGTGATGACGTCGATCCGGCGGGAGGCGGCGGAGAGGCGGATGGTTTGCGTGATGGTGCTTTTGCGCCACTTGGTTTTGATCCGGACGGCGGCGCGCAGGGGCCCCTTTTCGACGATGTCGATTGTAGTGGGTCCGGACAGAGTTTCGGTTCTGTCCTCGAACGATGGGTCGATGTCCCAGGCATCCCAACAGATCGGGCGGTCTTCGAATGCTTGCAGGACATTGGCGGCGTGGCCGTCTTTGAGGATGTTGCGATCACGGGCCGTGTCGAAGACTTCGGCAAGGTGCCCGTCGGCCGTGACGATGACACGCAGCGCGCCATTTTCCAGAACAGTGTTGCCGCCGCGCAGGGCAATGGTGACTGGCGCGGGGGGCGCGCTGGCATCGGTGATCGGGACAGTGGAATAGGCTGGCAGGTCGCTGAAGTAGAGCAAATCGCCATCCGCCGTCGGCTGACCGCCGGACCCGGCTGGGACCGTGACAATCCGAGGGCCGCCCAGGGGAGACGTGTTGGCGATACAGGGCGCATCGCTGCGCAAGCGCTCGGCGGCGGTGCTGGCGGCGGCCTCGGCGATCTTGCGAATGCGTGCGAAGTCGCGGCGCGCGTCGTCGAACACAATCGGGACAGAGGTGCCGGTAACGACGTCATGGAATTGCTGAAGACACAGAAGCTGCCATGCTTGCGACAGGTCCGGTAGAAGACCGGCCATCGCCGACAGGGCCTCGGCCTCGTGCAGGGCGCGCTCTGCCTGCCTATTGGCCCGCTTGATCCAGCCCTGAGAGGTCAGAACACCGCGGTGCCCTTCCATGTAGTGTTCACCCGTCCAGACGGCGAGGTCGTCTGCGTGCGCCTCTATCGCTGCGAAGGTGTCGCGCACTGTCGACATCTTGAACCGTGGCATGCCCGGCATCTGCTCATAGGCATGGGCTTTGAACAACAGATCATCCGTCGGCCCACCGCCGCCATCACCGTAGCCGTAGCAGATCGGAAGATCGGTCAGACCGGCGGGCACCGTGGCGTCGGTCACCGTGCCCAAGACCTCGCTCGCGCTCAGATCGCTTTTGTAGTTGGTAGGAAACGGCAGATATTGCACGTCGCGGGGCGTGGTCAGAATATGGGCAAGCACACGGCTGCCATCCAGCGCCTCCCAGTGATGGGTGGACCAGGGCACCTTGTTCTTCTGATTCCAGTTCAGCTTGTTAGTGACAAAATACTTAAGGCCCGCATGCCGCATCAGTTGTGGGATCTGGGCAGGAAAGCCAAAAGTGTCCGGCAGCCAGAGTACAGGGGTTTCCACGTCCCCGAACCGATCCTTGAAATACGCGCGGCCCAGAATCAACTGCCGCACCAGAGATTCGGGGCCCGGGATGTTCAGGTCGGGTTCGACCCACATCCCGCCCATGACCTCCCACCGGCCTTCGGCGACGCGCTCCTTAATCCTGGCGAAAATCCGGGGGTAATCCTGCTCCACCATCGCGTAAAGCTGTGGTTGCGAATGTGAGAACCTGAAGTCCGGGTCGTCATCCATTAGCCGCAGGACATTGGAATAGGTGCGCGCGTTCTTGAGCCTGATCTGGTCGATGGGCCAGAGATAGGCGATGTCCATATGGGCGTGCCCGATGCCGTGCAGGGTCACATTGCCGGGTGGTCCCGCGGCGTGCACACCGTCATTGAGGATCTGCTGCGCCAGTGCGACGGTGTCGTGCAGCCCCTCTTCGATAGGGGCGCGGGTGTCCAGCGCCATAAAGGCCAGGTCGAGCGCATGGATCAGACCACGATGGGCGTCGCTGTCGGGGTCAAGCCCGGTTGTGGTATCCAGAACCGCAGACGCATACGCATGAAACGCGCGTAGTTCGGAATTGACCTCGGCCAGCAGGGGCGCGCCCATGAAGAGTTTGGCCTTGCTCTCTAGATCGGGCGGCCATCCTGCCAGTCCCGTCCAGCCCAGAAGCGATACCACATGGGATGTCCCGTCCGCCACGGTGGGAGGCAGGGGTATGGTATGATGGTAGCGATCTGCGGACCCGATGGGCTCACTGTCGATATGCACCAGCGCCTCGGGATGGTTGAAGATGTCACCAAGCACGCCCAACGGCAAAAAAAGCGCCAGGTCGTCAGTCTGCCAGCCATCGGGCACAGTGAAATGGCTTTTCAGCACAAAATTCTGATCAGGCCCGCCCCAATAGCTGTGATGAGGGATTTCTTCCCAGCCGGTCGGATCAGCGCAAATCGGGGCGCTGATCGAGGCTGCGGGCAGCGGCAGCATCCTGAACGGAGCCAAGGGCTGTTTGCGACGAAAAACATGCGGTGCGATGAGCGCCAAGCGCGATGCGATCTTTTCAGACGTAAAGGGCCACCGTCCCGCCATCGTCTTAGGCCCGGATCAGGTCAAAACCGGCAACGTCGCCCCGATATTCGGTGGCGGTCTGCTCGGCCTGCGCCTCAAGCGCGGAGGGGTCCCAATTGTCCCCACCGTCGCCCCAGGATCGGGCCAGATCGGGCCACGGGATCGAGTTGATCAAAAGCTGCGTATAGGGGTGCTGTGGCGAGCCAATCACCTGCTTGGGCGGGCCCGCTTCGACCACGTGCCCCTTGAACAACACCATTACGTAGTCGCTGACATGGTAAGCCGTGGCGAGGTCATGCGTGATGTAGAGGATGCTGATCCCGTACTTGTCCTTGAGATCATAGATGTTCGACAAGATTGATGCGCGCAGCGAGGCATCAACCATCGAGACCGGTTCGTCTGCGATCAGCAGTTTGGGTGACAGCATCAGGGCCCGCGCCACGATCAGACGCTGCCGTTGCCCACCTGACAATTGGTGTGGGTAGCGATCCAAAACCAGATCGGGATCAAGGCCGACGGCGGCGCAGGCGTCTTCCATCGCGCTTTGGGTGTGGGCGTCGGATTGGGCCAGCCCGAAGCGTTTGAACGGGAACTTCAGCGCATGGTTGACCCGGTAGAACGGGTTGAAACAGGCGTAAGGGTCCTGAAACACCGCCTGCACATTCTTACGAAACGCGAGGCTTTGCGCGCCATTCATGCGCTGGATGTCCTGGCCTTCGAACAATACACGCCCTTCGCTGGGCGGGTTGAAGCCCAGCATGATCGATCCCATCGTGGATTTGCCCGACCCTGATTGGCCAACGATGGAAATGATCTGTGGTGTGTCGCCGTGCAGCGTAAAGGACAGCGGGTGCAGTGCCGTAACAGGGCCATAATCCTTGCGCACGGTTTCGAATTTCAAGAGCGGCTCAGAACTGGCGCGTTTGGGCGCGTCGGCCTTGCGGCCAGGGTTGAGAAAACTGTCGCCCCCCACCAGGGGCACGGAGGAAATCAGGTCCTTTGTATAAGGATGTTTGGGCGCTTCCAGAATTTGTTGGACGGTGCCGTGTTCGACCATTTCCCCGTCTTTCAACACGGCCAATTCATCCACCGTCTGCGCCATCAGGCCCATGTCGTGGCCGATCATCATCAGGCCCGATCCGATCTGTGCCTGGATGTTCTTGAGCGTCTGGATCACCTGCCGCTGTGTGACCACGTCAAGAGCCGAGGTGGGTTCATCGGCGATGATCAATTCGGGGTTGAGGATGATGCCCATTGCGATGCAAACGCGCTGCTTCATCCCGCCGGACAATTCGTGGGGGTAGAGCTGACCGGTGTGGTGCGGCAGGCCGACACTGACGAGCGCCTGGTCTGATCGCTGTTTGAGCGTTGCGCGATCTGTGGCGCCTTCATGCGCGATGATGGCATCCCACATCTGCGGCTCGACCCGCATGACGGGGTTGAGCGAGTTCATCGCGCCCTGCGGGATATAGGCCACGCGGGCAAGGCGTGTGCGGCGCATATCTTCTTCGCCAAGGGACAGGATATCGGTTTCCTCCAGCACGATCTGGCCCCCCGACACCCGGCCCGGTTCGGCCAGCATCTGCATCACGGCCAGGGCGGTCGTGGTCTTGCCGGACCCGCTTTCCCCGATAAAGCCAACGCGACGTCCTTTGCGAATGTCGAGGCTGAGCGCTTTGACGGCTTGGACAACGCCCTTGGGCGTTGGAAACTCGATACAGAGGTCGCGCAATGTGAGGACGGGCTTGGTCTGTGTTTCGTCCGGCATCAGCTTAGCTTTCGCAGGCGGGGATTGGAGACTTCGTCAAGGCCGAGGTTGATCAGAAGGAGACCGATGAACATGACCCCGAGAAGCAAGGTCGGGATGCCCCACCACCACCAGAGGTTCTGGATCAGTGCGCCAGCGTTGATCGCTTCATAGATGGTGCGCCCGAGCGTTGGGATGCGCTGTGGGCCAAGGCCAAGCACTTCGAGCCCAACTGCGGTCACGATGGAGGTTGTGACCGAAGCAATGAACGAGCCGAACAGGTAAGGCACGAGGTTTGGCAGCATCTCGCGGAACATGATGTGGGAGGTGCTGGCGCCGGAGAGTTGTGCCATTTGCACGTAGCCCGACTGTTTCATCGACAGCACCTGGGCGCGTATCAGGCGAGTGGGCGATTGCCAGACGAAACCTGCGATCAGCAGCGCCATCATCGTCAGGGTCACATCACCAAAGGCGGATTGGAAGACCACCAGGATCAGGAGCGGTGGAATGGTGATCATCACATCCGCGCTGACGCGGATCGTGTCGTCGATCCGCCCGCCCAGAAAGCCTGCCGAAAACCCGAGGAAGATGCCGATGGACATGCCGATCAGCGAGGCCAGAAGCCCGACAAACAATGTGTTGGGTGCCCCAATGACGATGAGTGCGAGCATGTCCCGGCCACCGCCATCCGTGCCCAGCGGATGCGCCCATTGGCCCGGCTGACCGCGCAGGTTTTCAAAGCCGAGAGGCGGCAGCTTGAGTTGGGCCGATCCGGTAAAGACCATATCAAGGTCCCAGGCGAGGCGGCCGATGATCCCGATGGCTGCAATCGTCAGCAACAGCACGCCCCCCCAGATCAGCTTGGGGTTCATCCAGGGATTGTCGAACCGGCGGATGCGCCGCGCCTGGCGTTTCTCGGCCCGCGTCAGGGGCATGTTGTCCTGACTGGTCATGCGTTCGCCTCGTGCTGGATACGGGGGTCGATGAACGGGTAGAGCAGATCGACAAGGAACACGCTGAGCGCAGTGATCAGGATGATCACAAACGACACACCCTGAATGACCGGAAAGTCCTGATTAAGAATGGCGTCATAGAGCAGCTTGCCCATGCCATTGTAGGCAAAGATACGTTCCACCAGCACCTGCCCCGCGATCAACAGACCGATCTTGAGCGCAAAGGCAGTGATCTGCGGCAAGATCGCATTGCGGATCATGTAGCGATAAAGGATGTAGCGCGGGCGCAGGCCCTTGGCTTCGGCCAGTTTAACGTAGTCTTCGCCCTGGACGCCAATCATCAGGCCGCGCATGCCCAAGGCCCAGAAGCCGAAAGTGACCACCACAATCGACAGCGCGGGAAGAAAACCGTGATGCAGGACAGATGTCACAAACTCCCAGGTCAGGCCGGGCTCGACAAAGATGGAATAGGCGCCTGTCAGAGGAAACCACTGCAGCTTGGCCGCAAAGATCCACATCAGCAAAAGCCCCGACAGGATGGGCGGGATCGAGGTAAAGACCATGGCCGCCGGGATCGCCACCTTGACCAGTTTCGGGGACCGGTCCCACACCATCAGCGCGCCAAGCAGATTGCCGATGAAAAAGGTGATCAGGAGCGACAGGATCATCAGGCCCAGTGTCCACGGCAAAGCGTTGAGGATGAGTGTCGAGACTGGCGTTGGAAAGGCTGCCGTCGACAGGCCGAAATCAAAGACCAGCGCCCCCGAGATATACTTGAGGTACTGCACGATCAGGGGCTGATCGATGCCCATATTGGCGCGCAGTTGCGCCAGGATCTCCTCGGAATTTGCAACCGACCCAGCCCCGGAGGCCATCCGGCCAAGCGCGATCTCTGCCGGGTCAACGGGGCTAAGCCGTGGGATGATCCAGATAATGGTCGCCGCAATCAGAACTGTCAGCGCAAAGGTCACCAGACGATTGATCAGATAGGCGCGGGGGATGCGTCCCATATATGGTCCTTTCATGCTGCGCGAGCCGCTTGGCGCCTGTCAGGAGGTTCTGACAAAGGGTCTCGGACTTTCGATCTACGCAAGGCCTGAGCCGAAGGTCCCTTGGTCAAATGCACGTACCGGGTCAGGCATTGGTAACGTCGGGCCGGAGCGCCGCGGCGCACCCTGCCCTGCCCCGACTAAGGCGCCACCTAGTTCCCCGCGGGGGTCAGATTGTGGATGATCTGGTGGGTGTGGTTCCACCAGAAAAACGGGTGATTGTAGTAATTGTCCGCCGTGGGCCAGCCGGTCCAATAGGTCGTGTTCATCGGCAAGAGCTTGGCTGCCTGAACAAGCGGAATAAACGGCATCTCGGCGTCCAGATGCTGGTAAGCTTCGGCCACCAGACCGGGGATTTCTGCATCACCCAGTTGGCGCGACGCGATATCATCCATGATCAACGAATAGGCTTCGGCGGCCGGCCCGTCCCAACGGGCGGTGTTGTTAAAGCCCGGCGACCGCTCGCCCACCGGCACCACGTCCTTGACAGTATAACGACCCATCGAGGCCCAGGGCTCGTTCACCGAACCGCAGGACAGCCAGCTATAGGACATTTCGTAGGACCCGAACGGCAGCACCTCGCCCCAGAAGACACCGTTTTCAACTGGCACCGCCTTGGCGTCGATGCCTGCGCGTTGCAATTGTTCAACGATGACGTCGATGGTGCGGGTGTATTCTGTCGAGGCCGAGTTGACATGGATGTTGACCGACAAGGTCTCTCCATCCTTGGTATAATAGTCGCCATCACGGGCCCATCCTTCGGCTTCGATCAGCGCTTGGCCCGCTGCGGCATCTGCACGTTCCGGCAAGCCGAAGCCCGCGTCGACTACCGCATCAATGAACGGCGCCATGGAGCCGTATTGCGGAAACATGGTGCTGCTTGCCGTTGTCGTGCCTTCGTAGGCGACGTTTACAATCTGGCTGCGGTCGATGATGTGGGCCACCGCCTTGCGCATGTTGGCATTGTCCCAAGGTGCGATGGTGGTATTGATTTCCAACTGACGTGCGCAGGGGTCCGCAGCGGCATAGGGGTACCCGGAATGCCATGCGACCACGTTCGGGTTCTGTGCCTGGATCGCCTCGAATGTGCCGATGGTCACATTCTGGGCTGCATCAAGCTGGTTCGAGGCCATGAGCTGCGCCCGGCTTTCCTCACCGCCGCTTTCCAGAAAGATAACGCGCGCCGGTGC
Source organism: Pseudomonadota bacterium (assembly GCA_038525015.1). GTDB lineage: Bacteria > Pseudomonadota > Alphaproteobacteria > Rhodobacterales > Rhodobacteraceae > Tateyamaria. The sequence goes on from JBCBID010000001.1 coordinate 258,120, forward strand.
GGGCAGGTCCATAAAGCCTGTCTTGGCGCCCCACCAGTCGTCATTTCGGTCCCATATCGCGCGGTTGGATGCTGCCGAGGTGAAGGTGTAGGGGCCAGTGCCAATGGGCGGATTGAACGCGAATGTCGCGGCATTCTCGCCGTTCCAAATGTGCTCGGGCATGATCAGGAAAGACCCAAAAATCCGCACGCCGAAATTCTCGACGATAAAGCGCGGATTTGGACTGTTGAGGGTGAATGTTACCGTGAGGTCATCGACCTTGTCGACCGAGGCAACCTGCGCCTTGATGGTGCTGGCCTCGCGTGAGGAAATCTCTTCGTTGGTGAGGGCAAGGTTGACGGTAAAGACAACATCATCAGCGTTGAACGCCTCACCATCCGACCATTCCACGCCGTCGCGCAGCGTGATGGTGAATTCGGTGCTGGCACCGTTCTGCGAGAACCCGGTGGCCAGCCAGGGGTCCAATTCACCAGTGGCGTAGTTGAGGATAAAAAGCGGTTCCCACATGGTTTGGTGGGCGCCGTGCATCCGCTTGGTGCCTGGGGTCATCCAGTTGAAGTTTTCGGGGTCCTGAATGGTGCGGTCGAGATCGAAGATAACCGTGTTCTCGCGCGCGACATTCTGTGCCGAGACGGCCGTGGCCGCCAAAGCCAGCGCTGACATCGCCACTATTGTTTTGGTGAATTTCATCATAGTCCTCCCGATTACGGGCCTTTGGCCCGGTATAGTCGCCCGCTTCAGCGCACGTAGTCCATCACCAGAACACGGGTGCGGTCCGGCAAATCCTGTTGTGTGAGTGTGTGGGTCGCGCCAAAGGCGAAATCCACATCCTCGTCCTTGAAATGGTTTAGAAAACTCTCGATCCACAGGGTGTTGCGTGGCTTGTAGGTCAGCGTGCGGAAGTGCATTGGGATGACCAGACGTGGCCGGGTGCGGTGGATCATCTCCATCAGGTCCGGCAGTTCCAGCGTCAGATAGCCACCCGCCAGGGCAAACAGCACATCCGTGCCCTCAAAGAACGCCTGTTGTTGGTCCGTCAATGGATTACCAACGTCGCCCATATGCGCGCATTTGATACCGTCGAGCGTGAAGCGATACATGCCGTTTTGCCCCGGAACCGCGTGGTCGGGGTGGTGATCCCATTCGGCGGCCTCGATTGCGGTGATCTCGATCCCGCAGGCCGTGGTGGAACCGCCGCCTTGGGCCACGCTCAGCGCGTTCACCACGATGGGGATGCCGGGGATCAGGTCCGCGCGGCAATGGGCGTCGTCATCCTCCGACGAGATCAAGACCAGATCGGCGCTGTCCCGGATCGGGGCATAGCCGACGCCTTCGGGTGTGTAGGGATCGGTGATGACCCTCAGGCCGGTTTCAGCCTCAAGCCCAAAGGCCGCGTGTCCGAACCACGTGATCTTCATTCAGTTGTTCCCTACCACGTGCGGCGATGTTGTCTGGGTGATGTCGTCATTTCCGGGCCGGGGGTAAGTACGCCATGTCCCTGCCCTGCCGCGGCAGAGGATCGCTTCGACCCCGCGCGCCCAGATGTCGTCGGTGATCCGCACCTCGGGTGGGCAATAGCGCAGGGTCAGGCCGCAGCGACGGCGGTTGCTTGTATTGGCGCGTGAGCCGTGGACCAGCATATCCGCATGGAGCGAGATCTGCCCGGCTTTCAGGCTGTTGGTGAACGGTTGGCCCAGGCCCTCGGCATCAGCGGTGCCTTTGTGAAAGACATACGCGCCCCCGTCCGTCGTCGTCGTTGGCAAGGCCCCTTGGTGATGCGTTCCTGGAATGAAGCGCATGGCGGAATTCAAGTCGTCCGCATCGTCGATTGCAAGCCAGACGGTGACGGTGCGCGCAGGGTGCAGTGCCCAGAACGACGCGTCCTGATGCCATGGCACGGCCTTGGGGTCGTGTGGTGGCTTGGACAGGATCGCACTCGCCCAGCACAGGACATTGGGCCCGATCAGGTCTGCGACCAGATCAACGATGCGCGGGTCGGTTGCGATGTCCCAAAGGCTTGTCAGACGTGCCTGGTAGCAGTTGATACCGTACGCCCCATCGGGGCCGAGGTCTGCCATGTAGCGATCCACGACCGCTCGGATTTCGGCCATCTCGGCATTTGAAAAGATGCTCAGAGGTTGCACGAAACCCGCTTGGTTATACTGCGCGATCTGCGCGGCATTCAGCCGCTGCGGCGCCGCATTGCGCACCGGAGCAAAGCTGAGATCAGGGCCCGGGTCCAACATCCTGTTCATCCTCCCGGCTGAGAGCATGACAATAAATATCCATACGTCAGCGCCAAAGATTGACTTTCTTTTGTACTATTTTGATAAATTTGGTCTCAGTTCGAATTTTCCTGTGCCAATATTGGGGCATGCGTACAACGACGTTCCACATCGACACCTATATCCGCCCGGGCGAGGCGTTTCACTTTGCGCGCAAGCATCTGGCCAAACGGTTTCCTGAAGCGGCGCATTACCACGACTATTTCGAAGTGTTCCTTATCGAACGGGGCCGCACGGCGCACTGGATTAACGGAACGCAACAGGTGCTGGAAGCGGGTCAGCTGGCCTTTATCCGCCCACGGGACGTACATGCCTTTCGCGCGGATCGGGCGTCGGGGTGCCAGATCATCAATGTGATGTTCCGGGTTGAGACCGCAACTCATCTGGCAGACCGATACGCCGACACGATCAAGGGGCGCTTTTTTGACCGCAAGGGCGCGCTGCCCGACCTGCATACGCTTGGCCCCAAACGCTTCGCCCGCGCCATCTCTGTGGCCGAGCAATTGCAAACCTCGGACCGCACACTTGCCGGGATTGAGGAGTTCCTCCTGGTGCTGGTCAATCGCGTTGCCCATCCGTCAAGCGAGGTTGCCGGGTCCACACCCCGCTGGTTTGCCGAAGCCTGCAGCGCGGCCCTGTCGCCGGATGTGTTTCGCAAGGGCAGCGCGGGTTTCATCGCTGCTGCGGGCCGTTCGCACGAGCATGTCTGCCGGACCTGCAGGGCGATCACCGGCTATACGCCGTCCGAGTATGTCAACCGGATCCGCATCTCACACGCTGCACAATTGCTGCGCAGCTCTGAAATCCCTGTTCAGGATGTGATGGAGAGCTGTGGCTTTGAAAATGTCAGCTATTTTTACCGGCTGTTCCGTACGCAAATGGGCGGCACGCCCAAAGCCTACCGTCTGGCCCACCAGCGCGATCCATTTCAGCAGGGCATTGAATAGTGGCTGATTGATACCGCCGATCTGTAGGCCGGTCCGCCAGCCTTGATCGCAGCGCCCCTAGCCATCTCGGCGCAAGGCCGAGCATTTTTGAGTGTGTCACTACGAACTGACGCCCACACGATGGGGGAGTAACGCCACTCTTTGGCATTGCTGCCGGCCATTTGCGGAAGGCTTTGGGGCGCTACCGCCAGCAGCCCTCTCTTCTTATGCCCAGCTGGTTTGATAGCGCCTGTGATCGGGTGCAAGGTAACATGCAAGCGACGCCCGCGCGTTTCTAAAAGAAGTTGAATTTTCGCTCTTATCCTGCATGATGCTTGTATTTTACGTGGGAGATTTAAGGTGGGATATTGTGTGGACCGGTCCGTCCGGTACTTGAGTGACATGGGATATAACGTGGTCCGGCATCCGTCAGCTGGGCTTGAACCCCTGCACGTATTCGGAGAGTTGAGAGGCGAATTTGCCAATGTCGGAAAGCTCGATGATCTTGTAGAAGACGCCACCGAGACGCTGCCGGTTCCGGTAAAGAATGTCGAAGCCGCCGACATCAACGGGAAGCAGACATCGAAGCTGCCATTGTCGATTGGAATTGATCTGTTGTCCGCAGTGATGACGGGCCTTGGCGGGAATGTGAAAGTCGCAGCCGAGTTTGAAGCGGCACGGACGCTTCAGTTCCAGTTCACGAATGTCAGCAAGTCCTTGGTCAACCTCGCAGATATCGGACGCTACCTTGACAGTGGCACGATACGCTGGGACGCAACAGGCATCCGGGAATTCTTTGAACCCGGTGGGACATTATACCTGGTCACCACAACAGTCGCCTCTCCCAGCTTTGGCGTGACCGCCCACAAAAGCCGATCTGCCAAACTTGAAGTTGATGTGCCTGTGATCGAAGGCCTGCTGGGCGATGGAAACGTATCGGCTGGCGTTGATACCTCCGGCGAGAGCCAGATGACATTCGCCGGACAGGTTTCGCTGGTTTTTGGGTTCACATGCGTGGAACTGGCTGTAACAGAGCACCCGAAACACCAGGACGAGTTGCGTTTGACGATCCGTCCCGTCCGCTCTGGCGAAGTGGCTTTGTCGCTGGGGGAAGATCAGGCAAAGGATGCCAAGCCGGTGCTTTTCTCAGACAGTGGTTTGATCACAGAAATTCCCGGGGCCACGTGAGCGCGCTGTGGACCGCGGCGGAGGATGGCCCGGGCACCCATGTCCTGGTCATCGGGGTGAGCGCCTATCGCAACCAGCTTGAAGGCGGGGCGGCACCAAAAGCGGGCTCTGTCACAGCCGCTGCGCGATCCGCGCGCGCGATAGTGTCCTGGGCCTTTGAGGCAGAGGCGCAAAACCAGTTTTCGCCGGCCCTTCGGTGCGTGTCGGCGGCCATTTCTGAACCCGGGACAACAGACGTTGTTCTGTCAACGCCTGATGGCGACCGCATTGCACCAGAGCCGACACTGAGCAACCTGATCCCTATAGTGGACGCATGGATCGAGCGTTTGGACCAACACCCCGAAAATGTCGGCATCATTTACCTTGTCGGTCACGGATTTGCGGGTCAGCGCCCCTTTCTGCTGACTGAAGATTACGGGTCCCGCAAGCGAGACAAATACCACGGGCTGATTGACGTGACCGAGTTCTATCAGACCCTGCGCACCTGTCAGGCGCGCACAATCGTTATGTTTGCCGATTGTTGTCAGGAGTTCGAGCCCGGGCTCTTTACGCAGCTCAACAGCATCCAGGGCGAAGCGTTTGGATCGGCCGATTATCGCGACCTCAAGGAGCCACAGCGCGTGTTGGTCAGTGCGACAGAACCGGGCGGCAAATCCCGAGGGGACCGCGCAGGCCGGACCTATTTTTGCGATGGGCTGCTTTATGCGTTGCGTGGCGCTGCGGCCAAAGGCGACGCGTCCGGAGCCTGGCCGGTGACGGTGGCGGATCTTGCCGCGACCCTCTCAAAATCTATCGAAGCCGCGACCGGAACGGCGTCCACAGCATATTGGAACGATTGGTCCTATGACGATCCGCCACCACGGATTGTCGCATTGCCGAAGGCGCCGGATGTCGAGATGCGGTTCCAAACGGACCCTGCCAACGCGATGTTTTCGTGCAGGTTTGACATATTCCATCAGGATGGTGGTGTGCCGGACCTGCCGAAACCCTCTGATTTCACCTATCGGGCCACGCTGCCCGCAAAAGACGGGTATGTGGCGAGCGCAAAGTTCGATCCTACAGATGATTATGGCGACGGCATGATCGGTTTCAGCGCGCAGTATTTCTCGCCGAAGATTACCCTGAAGACGACACAGGCATGACGGATATTGTGATCTCCAGCTACGGGGCGTCGGGGCGTGCTGTGCTTCTCAACCGGGACCTGCTGCCGCTTGCCGAGGCCTCATTTGCGCCGTTCATCAAAGGCACGCTTCGGGCCGATGGTTGGCCCGAGGTCGGTGACGACGGTTTTGCACTTCGGCTAGAGTTGAACACCGGGCGGATCCTGCGCACGCGGGCAAGGCCGGGGGATGTGATTTATGCCGACGATATCGCCCATGAACAAACAACCTTGGAAGAGCAAACCGACGGTGCGGTGAAGCGCCAGTCGATCCAGGTCTTTGAGACCGTTTCAGTTGGTCGCGTCGATAAGGTCGCGGACAGCGCGAGGGCCGTTGTCTATGCAGATAACGCGAAGGCGAAACATGATCTGAACTTTGGCGGAACGCCTGCGACGTACGCGTTCGACAGCTATGTCAGGCCTGACCAGGACTTGGTGTACGTGACCGTCTTGACTGTGATCGGGGGCCAAAAAAACCAGCCGCTTACGTTTAGACTGCCCAGGATGACGATCACTTGCGAAGTCACACCGCATGACGGTCAGCTGCCGCATATCCGACAGAAGAGCTTTGACGGCGACATCCTTTCGACGATGCTCGACATACTTGCCGCCAATGCGCCAAGCGTTCCGGGTTTGGTTTATGACAGCATTCTGTCAGATCAGATTTCGGGGTCGTATATCGAAGACGTGGCAACGCAATATGTCAGGGCAAAGTTCACGTCACCTGATCACGCAGCTGCTGGTGGCTGGTACCTTCTCAAGGTGCAGAAACTGGGCCGTGTCGGCGATTGGACACGCAACTTGGCTGACTACTTTCCCGATCTGCCCGATGGCGCCATCCTCGAAGCCTGGCGGCGGCTGTCTGGCGGCGGCAACCTGCCCTTTCCGACCTGGAGGCTGCAACGCCCCCCGCCGGTGACCAACACACGGCCGGACCCGAACGCGTCCGCCCCGGACGACCCGCTGGTGGATGCGGCACAGCGTTTGATTGACGCCACCAAGCGCGGCGTGCCCGTTTTTGCCAGCGGAGTTCAGCGATTGGCCGGCGGGCTGGACTGGTGCGCAAGGCACCTGCCAGAAGACCAACATCCCAAGGGGCTGATGGCAGCACGTGCGCGCGCCCGGCTTTGGGATCAAGCGTTGGTCAGAGGTGCGGCTTTCACGGTGCTCCTTGGCGCACCCGACAAGCTGGAACTCGACCTTCATGAAATCGCGAGATTGGAGCTTTAGCGGCGGGCATGATCAGTGACGCCCAAAATCAGTGCCTTGTGCGTATCCTGGATCGTGAGGAGGGATTTCACGGGTTTGGCTTCGTCGTCCCTGCGCACAAATCCGACTGCATCTGCATCGCAACCTGTGTCCATGTCGTCGCTGAAGCGCTCTGGTTCGACAATGCCGAACAACTTGAGAAATGCGAGAAAAACCCCACACCGCCCAAGGCCCCCGTATCCGTCCTCTTTGACAAGCGGGTCGAGGACGGCGAACCTTTGTCTGCCTTCGTATTGCCCGAGGCGGACTGGGAAGAGCACGCCATCAAAGGGTGGGCGATCGAGGATGATGTCGCGATCCTTACTGTGACGGGTGTGACGATGGACGACGTGGGCGCCATCATTCCAGACTACAACTTCGCGACATTGACTGACCCGGTTTACGTCTATGGTATTGTACCGGTGCTTGGGGAAGAAGACGACAAGAAACCCGGGGCCCGTGACATGGGCAAATGGAAGCCTTGCAACCTGGAATTACCGGCCGGTGACATGCTGCAACTCGACCCCGATATTTCCGGGCGCCTGCAGAAAGACAGTGAACTCAGACGCATTATGAAAGGCGACTCCGGCGGCCCTGTCTGGTCCAACTCGGACCAAGCAGTTGTTGGTATGGTCACCCAACGGCACAAGGAAACAGGTGCCACCGGTCTTGCGCTTAACATTCACACAATCGCAAATGTCTGGCGCCCGCTCAGGGCGATGCTGGATGGGGAGCGACAAGAGGGCATCGACTACTTTCTGTTTTTTGATCGCGAAGACCAACTGAAAAAGCTCAACGGCATCGTCAACGCGCTTTACGGTCCCACACCCGGCCCGCCCGGTCGCCCGGTGGTGGTCGCACTTGATGGGCCTTGGAATGCAGGCCATGTTGAATTCGTCAATCGCCTTTCAAAATTTGTTCTTCCCGAACGGTTTGGCCTCAAAGACCCCGTTGCGACGCTTGAACTGCTCTGGCCCCCACCGCCCAAAACCATTCAGCGTCGCTGGTGGCCGTTCGGAAAATCGGAAGCCGACACCGAGGAAAAACATGTTGCGGGCGCCTGGCATGACGTTTGCGATAAACTCAATATGCCGCGCACGACCGATCTAAGCACGATCGCCGGAAAAGTGGACGAGGCGGCCAGCAAGACCGCGATTGTCTTCGACGTGACCTTTCGACAACTCGAATTTTCGGACAGTTGCGGCGGCGCTGTATTGGCTTGGCTAGCGGCCTTTGAACGCATGGCCGATCAATGTGCGTTGGCAACGGAAGTCTATATTTGCCTCCGCCTGGAAACCAACGCGGACATCAAGCCGATAAAGACCTTTTCGACAAGGCTCCCCGACCACTTTGCTCCTATGCCTGATGCTATCCCAAATCGCTTTGTGACCCAGCTCAAGGAAGTTGAATATGCGCACTTTGGCCCTTGGCTGACCGAATTGAAGCGGCGAAACCTCATGCCCGGCATCGAGGAAAGCGTGCTTGACCACGTGATACGCGGGGTTTTCCAGGGCAATCCACTGCATTTTCATACGTTCAAAGAGGGTGCCGAGCTGCAATTCAGAAAGCGCGGACTGGAACTCTAATCATCTGACGGAGGCGCTCACGTGGCCAAGCTTTACTACACTGGCGAAGTTGACAAGAAGGCTCTTCCAGAAGCTCCTGTCGTCGTCGACACGAACCTCAAGGCAGATCTTGACAAGCCGGACGACTATCTGCCACATCCTCTGGTCGTTAAGGCGGTGAATGCAGCGCTTTGGCTGGGTCAGCCCCTTTTGGTGACCGGTGCGCCGGGCGTGGGCAAATCGTCGATCGCGGCCTCTGTCGCGCGGGAATTGGCTTGGGGTCAGGTCAAAACGATCCATTGCCGTGCGGACATGGTGTCGGCAGATCTGTTTTATGAATTTGATCAACTCACGCGTCTCTTTGACGTTAACGCTGCGGCGGCGATGGCAAGGGAGACCCCCAACACTGGCGAAACCGCACCCGCCACATCGGCAAAGTTGCCTGATCTGTCGACCTACCTGAACTTCCATCCGTTGGGCGAGGCCATCCTCATTGCCGCGGGAGCGGATGCCAAGCTCAAAAAGATTTCATCCAGTGCGACCGAAGACACATTGGTCAAACATATCGCACCGCCCTCTGTGCTGTCTGCCCAATCACCCCAAAGCGTTGTCTTGATTGACGAGATTGACAAGGCGCCTCGGGACGTACCCAACGATATTCTAAATCAGATTGATGCAATGTCGTTTCGGATCCACGAACTGGGCTGCGAAATCAAGGCGCCTGCTGATCGCCGTCCATTTGTTATCATGACTTCAAATTCCGAAAAAAGCTTGCCCGAGGCATTCTTGAGGCGCTGCGTTTATGTCAACGTCCCGTATCCGTCACTGGATCGAGACGGCACCAAACCGACACTTGAAGATATCGTCGTATCGCGGCTTGGAAACGTCATACATGCGCGCCTGTTCGCGGAAGCGTTTGATGTCTTTCGCCGGATATTTGAACAAAGCGCTTCGTTTCGTCACCGTCCAAGCCCTGCGGTTTTTCTCAACTGGCTTCTTGTTCTTCAGGCAGAAGCGGATGGAGACATGGACAAGGGGCTTGGGGACCTGGGCACATCCGCGCGCGACCTGCTTGGTGTGATGCTGAACGACCCCGAAGACCTTAAGCAAGGCCAGCAGATCATGGACACTTGGAGCGGGAGGAAACGCTGAGCACCCATGCCACTCCCAACCTAGAGCTCGCGCTGCAGACACTGGAGACGCATGGTCGCGGTGTCACTTTGGGGACGCGATCCGTTTTGAACATGCACGCGATGTTGGTGCGCCTGCGTGAAAGCGGCGTCCGGCTTGAAAGCTATGCTGATTTGGCAGGATGGCTTGCACCATTGCTTGCGGTGGATGCCACAGAGCAAGCGCATGTGCACAGGGTGCTGGCACAACTCGATGGCGTATCGCCAAGCACTGCCCCGAAGGCGGGCCCCGTTCCGGCCCCTACTTTGCCAGAGCCGGCTGCACGCCCCAAACGGCGCGGCGTTGGCGCTTTCTCGACCCTGTTGGGCGCTGCCGCCCTTGTCGTAGCGCTGGGTCTTTTTGCGCTTCTTGTAACTTACAGCGAATTTGGTATCGATGCGCCCCTGCCTGCGCCGATAGAACCCGATGCTGAGGCTGGCTCAGGATGGGTTTTCAGCCTTAACGCAAGACTGGTGGACGCGCTTAGTCAAATCACCCGAGAGCGGGTGGTGCTCGGGCTGATAAGCGTATTCTGCATCGCGCTTTGGTATCAGTTGGTTCGCTTCCTCTTTTTGCGTGGAGACCAGCGGGCGGCGCTTCAAACTGGCGCGAAGCAAGGTGGGCAACGGAAGAACTTTGTCGCCGCCAGCGCGCGCGGGACCTTGTTCGACACATCCGAAGAACGAGGACTGTTTCGCCTCTTCCACCTGGCGCGCGATTTGCCAAGCCGCGATATCGACGTGCCTGCGACCGTTGATCGGGCCTATCCGACGGCAGGTCGGATCATGAACCTAGCCTTTGAGTCAAAACGCGCATCAATCGGGTTCCTGCTGCTGATCGAACGCCGTTCAAAGCGCGACCACCTTGCCTTTATGGCGGACACCCTTGCCGATGCCTTGCAGGACGAGGGCGTGCCGTGCACGGTTGCGGGTCTGACGGCGGATGCGCGCGCCGCCATCGTGGATGGCGGGCCCGCCGTCCCACTTAGTCGTCTTGGTGGGCAGAATGGCGGCGATCAGAAACTTGTCGTCAGCACGCTAGGACGGGTGCTGAGCACCGACAGAACCAAGCCTGCCGGATGGTTGAGCCTGCTTGGCGATGCTGAGGATACTATCGTTTTGCTGGCACAAGGCGAGGTTAGCGCCGGCACCGATATACTGCGCCGAAAGGGCCACCCCGTTTTTGCGCTTGATGATGCCGGGCTTGAGGCGTTGACGGCCCATCTTCAGAACAGGTTTGGCCCCGGAGACGATCGGCATCCAAACACCCGTCCCCGCCTGAAGGCGCAAAGACAGCGCGCATCGCTTCCGGACCACAATCTCTCCGTCAGCGCCGAGGCGCTCAAAACCGCGGATTTTCTGCGGGTCAAACTGACGACAGATGCCTATCACCTGCTGTCACTGCTCGCGATTTTTCCGATCGTGTTGCCAGAATTGACGCGATATCTGGGCATGGGGATCAGATCAGAGCGCGGCCACCCGCTTTACGCGACCTCCACCATTGCGGAGTTGGCGGCACTGCCGTGGCTCCGCAATGGGTCAATTCCCTTCGAACTGCGCAAGGCGCTTCTGCAGGACTTGCCAGACGAAAAATACGACGCGGCGCTCGCGCTCATCCAACAGTTTCAGGACAGCGATATAGCCGAGGGTTCGGGCGGGTTCTCGATCCTCGTTGATGCGCAGAAGAAAACTGCGCAACTGCACAACACACTGCTTGCCGACGAGAGCGTTGATGACATCGTGGGTGATCCGCTGCTGCTGTCGTTCCTGCAAAAAGACGACCTTAGCAAGCTAACGCCGCAAGCATCGGGCCGACTCGCCGATCTGTTGCGCAGCGCCGCACTGCGCACGAAGCGCAATACCTACCTTCTCATCGCCGCAGCGACGACAGTGCTTGCGGCTGCACTGCTCTTTCTTTGGGCGGCGGGTGGTGCGCCCGTGCTGCCGGGACTGGAAGCCCTCAACACTCTGTTTGTGATTTCAAATGATGCGATCCTATACCGGAGCGTTCACTTCTATGCTCTGGCCGGATTGGTGGGTTTTTGGCTGGTCGCCACGCTCAGCTTGCAAATAGATCATGCCACGACAAACGCCCAAGCCAGTCCCGTCTCGCGGATCGCGCGCCGCACGCTATCCGTATACTTATACATAATACGCGGGCTTGCGCTTGCCCTTCTATGTGTGGACACAACCCGATTGCTTGCACCGTCCACAGTCAATCAGGTTTGGTACGACAGCAGCTTCGGATATGACACCGCACCGATCCTGACCGCTATCGCCGTCGCCGCTCTCACTTTTCTTCCCGTCAACAGACCCCGCATCGACGTCGCGGCCACTCTCGTCAAGTCCAACCCGATCCCACTTGCCATCGGTGTCTTTGCGATTGGATTCACAACGTGGTCCTGGCTCTTTATCCAAGCCGAGCTTTCAAACTACAACACCTTGTCCGTCGCCTATAGCGTGGTTGTCAGTGTCGCGCTGTGCACCTTTGGTGCAGGACAACTTCGACGCGCAGTGCCCCGGCTGTTCACAGCGCGTGGGTCGGAGCCGGTGCCAAGCACGCGGTCCCTGTCTCTCCGATGCCTCGCAGTCCCAATATCGGCTTTCATAGCCTACGAGTTTTTGTTGCAGACCAATGAGATTATCCCACTCAATCTGGCTTCGACGTTCAACATGATCTCGTTTGTCCTGCCACCGGCAGCTTTGCTCGTTTGGGCACGTGTCTCGGGGCCCGCCATCTTCCTGATCTGTCTGGCTCTGGCTTATGCAGCGTCCCAGGTCGCGATTGATGTCCCCGAGATATACGTTGGCTTTTTTCTTTTCTTCCTGTGTTTTGCAGCGGGATTTGTGTTTCAAAGACCACTGCTTATCTGCGCCACCTTTTTGGCCTCGACCCCCTTTTTGCTTGTCGGGCTCTGGTATGTCAGTTCTCCCGGTTTTGCGCAGCTTCCGACGACGTGGCTATACGCGGTATACTCCGGAGTGCTGATCTTTCCAGCGGCCGCCACAGCCCTGGCTTTGATTGCAGCAAGGCGTTGGCTGATCCTACGCGCGGGTGATGAACCGCTTTGGCCCAGCGGATCCATCATTGCACTTATCTTTCTTCCGCTCTTCCCCGTCCTTATGGTGGGTTGGCTCCCCCAAGGCTGGTCCTACTCATGGTGGTTCGGCCCCCTGGTCTATCCACTCGCCGCCTGGCTAACCTATCGCTACAAGCTGTGGGGTGCTGCGGTGTCAGTAATCGGCTGTGTACCCATGATTGTCATGACAGGCGTTGCCGCAAATATCGTTGTCGGCTGGGGAAGCGTCGGACACTACCTTTTGCTGATTGCCATTGTCAGCTTGATCGGGGTGCCGCGCCGCTTTCTTCGCATCCTTGGGTTGACCCATGTGCCAAACGCAACGCTTTGGTGCATCACTATCCTCGCAAATATCACTGTGGGTTACCAAATCCCTGAAATCGCCTTTAACATCAACTCTACGCTGAACGTACCATATGCGCTCTTTCTCTTTCTTCTGGGCATGAGCCGGGTGCATCTTGGCGCACCTATCGGCATATTCATCTTCGTCGCAGCGGTTGGAACGATTGCGAATATGCTGTTACCCCTCGATTGGCGTGACCCGGGCGGGCCGTTCGTTTTATTTGGCCCGCCGAACCTGCTCAACATCTTCTTCTTTCCCATTATTGCATTGCTGGGTCGTGCCGCCCGAAAAGCAGTAGACCCATTCATGCCGTCTGATGAAGGCGCAATCCTGAAGTGGCTACGCCACTCGGTAGAAAACCGAAACTGGATCGTATTCGTCATTCTGCTCGGCCTTGCCGGCACGACCTTCTCGATCACGCGCGAGGCTACCCCGCTGGTCACACTCAGCTTGTCGTCAATCTGGCTCGCCTTCGTCACATTCCTGTATGGCTTCCAACGCATGTTTTTTGGTCTTGTGCTTTTTGCCGGTACCTTTGTTGTCTCGAATGTCTTTAGCGTGTTTGATCTCTCATCGTTCCAATTTGAGACGCCCACACTCACATATACAATTGACTGGGTAACCGGCGGCTTGGGTGCAAGCCTGTTTTATCTCGCGGCCTTTGCGCTTGGATATTACGTACACCAGCTCACCATGGGCCTGCGGTACAGCGTTATGTCGGTCCAATACCCGGAAGCCGCAGCACTTTGGGACAAGCAGCCGATCATTCCAACAGGCGACAGGTTCGGCACCACAATTGAAGATGAGTTGCGACACACGCGGCGCACGTCGCGCTGGCCATTGGTTGTGACAAGCGCGCCTCGTGACAGCACGCGGTTCAACGAGGTGCTCGCACGTACGAGCACGCTGATGAATGTGCTGAACTATCCTCTTAACAACGAAGAAGCCCGCGAAAAACTCGGCCGACAAAAGGAAGACATCTGGATTGCAACCTCGGACTTTCAGGAACGCCACCCGTCTCACGCCAAGCGACGCGAACTGGCCCTTCTGCGACTGTTCCGGGGTGATGCCATTCCACCCGGATGGCGGGACACGCCGACCCTACCCTATCCCCCCGTGATTTGGAGCCTGATCAACCGAACATCCCTTGCTGATCTGCTCAGCGCGCTCGCCCTTGCCGGTTTGCTGGCGTTCGGGGTCACCGTTGCGATGAGCATAAATGCCTAGAATTGCGCCGAAGAGCGCGATTGGCCGCAAGGTTGGCTTGGGGCAGAACCATTGGCTAGGGGCATCCAATGGCACATAGCCTGTGCCCAAGATCATACTTCGTGTGGTTCAATATCGGGGCGTTTTTTGCACTCTGTCCCCGGTTTGGCGAGTGGTTAAGTCCCAAACTCTGCACTCAAGCAAGAGACTGTCGCAGAAGGCTGGGACGCTGCAAGCCTCGCCTTTAGGGTCGCGCTATGGAAAAAGCCCCTGTCATCCTATTGCTACATGCGATCACCCGAAGTGCAGCCGACTACAACACATTTGTTGCCTCGATAGACGGTGAGTTCGATACGATTGCGCCAAACCTGTTGGGTCACGGTCAGCAAAACCGGTCGGCACGTTACCAATTGGCCGATTATCGAGACGCGTTGCTTAGGCAGATACCGGCAGCCGGCGATCTGGTTCTATGGGGCCATTCTCTCGGCGGTCTTGTTGCGCTTGTCGATCATCTGGAAAGCAGGGTCACCGGGATCGTTCTTGAAGATGTGCCACTGTTTGAAGTGGACTGGCCAAGATTTCGGGACGGCCCCTTTTACGAAGGGTTTCGATACCTGCATGAAAGGCTTTCTCAGGGTGTCCATGACGCCGCCGACCTGATCAATGAAGTCGCGGGCTGGCCCAGCGGCAAGGGTGAAAAAACCTTTGCCGAACACTTTGGCATGGACGGGGTAAAGCAAAGAGCAACCGAACTCATGTCACTTGATCCAAGAACACTTGAGCCGCCAATGACCGGGCAAATCACCGGTGATCTCGATGTTCGGACGATGTTGAGCAAGGCTCAATGTCCTGTCTGTCTTCTCGCGGGGCACCGCGACATTGGCAGCGCACTAACCGAAGGTGACCTTGTTGAATATCGGCGCGTGTGTCCAGCGGGTGCCGTCCAACAATTCGGAAATTTGGGCCATGACATTCGGATGTTCGAACAGCGCGCATGCGCGAAGGTCTTGAGAACACTCGCAACGCGTTGAGCGGGCCTGCTCAGGTTTGATGATGGCGAGGTATCGCCCCGGCAAGGGGAAGGCCGCGCCGGAATGACACGGCCACAAAAAAAAGCCCGGTATCAACCGGGCTCGCATCACGCCAACGGGCAACGCCTTACTTACCTTCAAGCGCCTCGATCCGGGCCTTGAGCGCCTCGTTCTCTTCCCGCGCCTTCTGCGCCATGGCGCGCACCGCGTCGAACTCTTCGCGCGTCACAAAATCGCGGTCGGCAAGCCAGCGGTCGATCATGGACTTCATCGCCGTCTCGGCCTCGTCCCGCGCGCCCTGGGCCACGCCCATCGCGTTGGTCATCAGTTGAGAAATATCGTCGAAAATCTTGCCGCGTGCTTGCATGGTCCGGTGATCCTTTGAAATCTAACGCCTATATGGGCACCAAACACATGCGGGGCAAGGTTGACCTGCCTCGCGCGCAGAGGCATTCAGACGCAGATGACAGGCGCGCTTCCCTTCCCCGATA
Source organism: Pseudomonadota bacterium (assembly GCA_038525015.1). GTDB lineage: Bacteria > Pseudomonadota > Alphaproteobacteria > Rhodobacterales > Rhodobacteraceae > Tateyamaria. The sequence continues at coordinate 273,811 of JBCBID010000001.1, forward strand.
TCTCGCCCGAGATCTTCTCGATCTCGATCTTCGGCTTCGAACTGGCGCTGCGCTGGTATGCGCTGGCCTATATCGTAGGCATCATAATTGGTTGGCGGCTTGTGGTGATGGCGCTAAAGGCACCGCGCCTCTGGCCCGCACAAACCCCGCCCCTCTCGCCCGGCCAGACCGAGGATATGCTCACCTGGATCATTCTGGGCGTGCTGCTGGGCGGCCGGCTGGGCTATGTGCTGTTTTACCAGCCCGGGACCTATCTCAGCGATCCCCTGTCCATCATTGCAATCTGGGAGGGCGGCATGTCCTTTCACGGGGGCATGCTGGGGGTGATTCTGGCCTTCTGGCTGTACACACGACGACACAATGCCCCGCTGCTGACAACGGCGGATGCGGTTGCTTTGGGTGTGCCGCCGGGGCTGCTGCTGGGACGGCTGGCCAACTTCATCAATGCCGAACTCTGGGGGCGACCAACCGACATGCCCTGGGGCGTGGTGTTTCCCGGGCAGGCTGCACAATTCTGCCCCGACATTGTCGGGGCCTGCGCCCGCCACCCCTCGCAATTATACGAGGCGTTTCTCGAAGGCTTCGTACTGCTGATCGTGCTGTTGTGGATGGCATGGCGGACGGATGCACTCAAACGGCCCGGTTTGCTGACTGGCGTGTTCCTTCTGGGCTACGGCGCCAGCCGCTTTGTGGTCGAGTTTGTACGCCAACCGGATGCGCAATTCATCTCCGAAGGCAACCCGCTGGGCCTGGCCTGGCACCTCGGCGGCTACGGGCTGACAATGGGCCAGATTCTGTCACTGCCGATGATCATCCTGGGCCTGTACCTGATCCGCCGGGCACGGCGGGCGCTGCCTGCCCCGGCATGAACCTGCGCGACCTGCTGATCCAGCGCATCGCGGCCCAGGGACCCATCACCGTGGCCGACTATATGGCCGAAGCGCTGCTGCACCCCACCTTCGGCTACTATACCAACCGCGATCCGCTGGGGGCCAAGGGTGATTTCACCACAGCGCCCGAGATCAGCCAGATGTTCGGGGAACTGGTTGGCCTCTGCCTCGCCCAAAGCTGGTTGGAGCAAGGCGCGCCCACCCCCTTTACACTGGCCGAATTGGGGCCCGGACGCGGCACGCTGATGGCCGATATCCTGCGGGCCACAGCGCAAGTGCCAGGCTTTCACGCCGCCGCCCGCATCACGCTGGTCGAGGCATCGCCCGTCCTCCGCTCAACGCAAAGCGAGACCCTAACCCCACACCCCGTCACCTATGTCGAAGGGGCGGATGCGCCGCCCAATTCCCCGCTCTGGCTGGTCGCCAACGAATTCTTCGATGCGCTGCCGATCCGCCAATTCCAACGTGATGGCGATGGTTGGCGCGAACGCTGCATCGGCGTGCAAGACGGGCAACTGACCTTTGGCCTTTCTCCAAAAGCCCCGCACGCCCAGCTTGAATACCGGCTGGACGACACCACAGACGGGCAGTTGGTGGAAACCTGCGCGCCAGCCACCCCGATCCTGTCGGCCATCGGCCAAAGGATCACAATCCATGGGGGCGCTGCCCTTATCATCGACTACGGCGACTGGCGGTCGCTCGGCGACACGCTGCAAGCCCTGCAGAATCACGCGCCGACCGATCCGCTGGCCGCGCCCGGTCAGGCCGACCTGACAGCCCATGTGGATTTCGAAGCGCTGGCACAGGCCGCCGCGCCCGCCGCCTATAGCCGCATCACACCGCAGGGTGTCTTTCTTGAACGGCTGGGCATCGTGGCACGCGCAAAAGCGTTGGCCGCAAAACTAGACGGCGTCGCACTGGACCGACACGTCGCGGCACATCGACGGTTGACGCACCCCGACGAAATGGGAAACCTGTTCAAGGTGCTCGGCCTCTACCCGCCAACCGCTGCCCCGCCGCCTGGACTGGAACGATGACGCTGGAAATCCTGACCGCCGACAGCCTTGCGCCACTCCGGCACGGCTTTTTCACCCGCAAGGGCGGAGCATCATCGGGCATCTTTTCAGGGCTGAACTGCGGCACGGGAAGCTCGGACCAGACCGAGATTGTCGCCATCAATCGGGCCCGTGCGGCAGACGCCATGGGGGTCGAAGCCACGCACCTGACCGGCGTGCATCAGGTCCATTCGGCGGATGCCATCGCGGTCACAGAACCGCTCGACCCCAAGCCAAAGGCCGATGCGCTGGTCACGACCACGCCTGGCATCGCCCTTTCGGTGCTGACCGCCGATTGTCAGCCGGTGCTGTTCGCCGACCCGGAGGCGGGCGTGATTGGAGCGGCCCACGCAGGCTGGAAAGGCGCCCAAGCCGGAGTGCTCGAAGCCACCGTCGATGCAATGGTCGACCTGGGGGCGCGACGCGCGCAAATTCGTGCCGTCATTGGTCCGACAATCAGCCAGCGCGCCTATGAGGTGGGCCCCGAGTTTTTTGATATCTTCTTGGGCGAGGACCCTGAGAACACCCGCTTTTTTGCCGGTGGTGATGGTGACCGAATGCACTTCGATTTGCCCGGCTACGGGTTGATGCGTCTGCGGGCCGCAGGTATCGCGTCAGCCGAATGGACGCGGCACTGCACGTACTTTGATCCGGGGCGCTTTTATTCCTACCGCCGGTCGGTGCATGAAAAGGACCCCGATTATGGGCGTTTGTTGTCGTCCATCGTCCTGTAATTGTGGCTCAAATCGGGCAACACCTGCCTTACCCGTGCCTCACTATGCACAGTCCAGCACCGGTTCTGCGCATATATCCCAGCGATGCCGGGCCGCGGTACATGCCACAATTTGCCCGAAATCCTCGGAGAATTTTTATAAAAAACTCTGCATCGGCCCCAAACCCGCCTGATTGGTCCGGCATCCTCTTTGGTTAACGGGCCCTTGCGCCCGATGGATTGGGCAAAGGACCAGCACGATGAGACAAGCACGCTTTATCAAGGCCACCACGGATAGTGCCAAAGACACCGCGGTCGAGATGCCCTGGTCCCGTGGCAAACGCCGTGCCGCGTTCATCTCCAAGCGCCGTGTGGTGATCGATCTGCGCCGCACTGCCTAGAGCAAGCGCCAGCCGAATCGAATTAAGGCAAGCGGCCCCGCAAGGCCGTCAACAATACCAGCTATGGGCGTGCCATTGGTGCGCCCTTCCGTCTTTATGTCGCCAATCCTTTGACAATTTGTGGCAAATCTCAGAATTAAACCTCATTGTCTTGACACATGGACGCGTTCCGTCTGTCGTCGTCGGTGGGGGCCGATGCAGATGTGACCAGTATTACGAGGTTACGTATGACATCCCCCGCTGCCCTGCGCGCATCCCGCGCGCCTTACGACCGATACATCGCGCCCATGGCCCGCACCGACACGACACCCCTGCGCACTTTCGAAGTTGCAGCCTTGCGTGCAGACGGCTCGCGTAGCGTGGCGACGTTCAAGGCACCTGCAATTCCGCTATTTGAATCTGCCTTTTCCGCCTTTGCCCGCGGCGTCGTGCTGTCAAGCACCAGTGGCGGTATTGCGATTGAGGACCTGCAACCTGGGGATTGGCTGAATACATCCGCGGGCGCACCTGCGCAGGTGGTATGGATTGGCTCGTCAAACTTTGTGCCGTCGGATGCGGGCCGGCGTATCCCGCTGATCCGGATCATGGCAGACAGCTTCGGCCAGAACCGCCCGGCCTCGTTCCTCACCCTCGGGCCCGCTGCACGGCTGCTGCAAACGCCTGCTCATCTGCGGGCGACAACCGACGGCGCACCGCTACTGACGCCAGCATCGACCTTTGTGGACAATGTCAACGTGATTGAAGTGGTGCCGCCGACGCCAATCCGGCTGTTTCACATCTGCTTGTCGCGCCACGCCGCCGTGGACGTGGGCGGGATCGAGGCGGAGACCTTTCACCCCGGGCTACAGGCTACGCGACAAGTCTCTCATGCCCAGCGCGATCTTTTCCTGTCGATGTTCCCGCACATCGCACATACGACGGATTTTGGCCCACTGGCGCATCCACGTGCCCCCGAAGCCGACGCGGTGGCCTAAGGCAGAGCATTGATGGCCGCGACGACGCGTATCGTATCGGCGGCGTGAATGCCTGTTGCACTTATACAATTGGTTTCAACCGGTTGCAGGCCCTCACCGACGCAGCAGAACGCTAACACCTAAGCGGCTGCGTCGTCAGGCTTTACCCCGTCTAGCTCATCCACGCGCCCACGCGTATCTTCAAAATCCTGCGGAACCCACCGCATTCCGCCAGATCACGCCGACTTTGCCAGCCGCTCTTCCAGCACATCAAACGGCACACCGGGCGCGTCCTTGGCCTGCCGGATCACCAGCGATGTCTTTACCGACGCGACATTTGGCGTCGTCAGCAACTCTCCCGTCAGAAAGCTCTGAAAGCTGGACAGATCAGGCGCCACGCACTTGAGGATAAAGTCGACCTCGCCATTCAGCATGTGACACTCGCGCACCAGCGGCCAGGCACGGCATTTGTCCTCAAAAGCACTCAGATCTGCCTCGGCCTGACTGGCCAGCCCCACATTTGCAAACACCTGCACCTCAAAGCCCAACTCATGCGCATCCACGTCCGCATGATAGCCGCGAATATAACCGCTTTCCTCCAGCGTACGCACCCGACGCAAACAGGGCGGCGCCGAAATACCCACCCGTTTGGCCAGCTCCACGTTGGTCATGCGGCCATCGGCCTGCAGCTCTGCCAGAATTTTGCGATCAATCGGATCGAGTCGCGTGCTTGCCATAGGCGGCCCCCTGAAATTTGCGGTTGTTATAACAGCTACGCCAGTACGCGCAATAAAGTTTCACAAACGCGCAACTTTCCGAAATGCGATCATTGCGCCCCCTGCAACCCCGCTGCCCAAATCCCCGCTTCAAACCTGGCTCGGCGGCGTCTATATCAAACGGGCTGCCACACACCAGACGGGGGTTGAACATGGCTGAGACAAAGCGCACCAAGGTTCTGATCATTGGCTCTGGCCCTGCGGGCTATACGGCGGGCGTCTACGCGAGCCGCGCGATGCTGAACCCTATCCTAGTGCAGGGTATCGAACCGGGTGGCCAGCTCACCACCACAACCGAAGTCGAAAACTGGCCCGGCGACACCGAAGTGCAGGGCCCCGACCTTATGATCCGCATGCAAGAGCATGCCAAGGCGATGGGGACCGAGATCATCGGCGACATCATCACCTCGGTCGACTGGTCAAACCGCCCCTTCGTCGCCCAATCCGACAGCGGCACCGAATACATCGCCGATGCCGTCATCCTCGCCACCGGTGCGCGCGCCAAGTGGCTGGGCATGGCATCCGAAGAAAAGTTCAAAGGCTTCGGCGTCTCCGCCTGCGCCACCTGCGACGGCTTCTTCTATCGCGGCCAGGACATCGTCGTGATCGGCGGCGGAAACACGGCTGTCGAAGAAGCCCTATTTCTCACCAATTTCGCGTCCAAGGTCACACTTATCCATCGCCGGGACGAGTTGCGGGCCGAAAAGATCCTCCAAGACCGCCTGTTCAAGAACCCCAAGATTGAACCGCTCTGGTTCCACCAGCTTGAAGAGGTCTATGGCACCGACAGCCCGCTGGGCGTCGAAGGGGTCAAGGTCAAGCACGTCAAAACGGGCGAGATCACCGATATCCCGGCCAAAGGCGTCTTCGTTGCCATCGGACACGCCCCCGCCAATGAACTGGTGAAAGATACGCTCGAAACCCACATGGGCGGCTACGTGGTCACAAAACCCGACAGCACAGAAACCTCGATCCCGGGGGTCTTCGCCGCGGGCGACATCACCGATTGGCAGTACCGGCAGGCCATCACCTCGGCAGGTATGGGGTGTCAAGCCGCCCTCGAAGCGGAACGCTTCCTCGCCGAGCACGACCTCGACGCGGGCAAGGACATCTCAGAACCCCTCGGGTACGGCGCGGTGGCAGGGTAGCCCCCCTGCTTCTCTGTTTCAAAAAAATCCCGGGGGAGTCGCGACAGCGACGGGGGCTGGCCCCCTGCCCGGCTTGACCCCGCGCATGGCAATCGCCACGCTGCGCAAAACCGCAAAGGACACGGGGCATGGCGCAGGCAATCTGGCGGGGGAACTGGGCAACAAAGATCAGGATCATCAGCGGATTGATCCTGATGCTCTACCTCACGCTGCACATACTGAACCTCGCGACCATTCTCATCTCACCCGCCGCCTTCGACCTCTTCCAAAACGCACGGCTGCTGGTGATCCGCTCCAACACCGGCACTGCGATCGTCGGCGCGGCGCTCGTGGCCCACATCCTGCTCTCACTGGTCAAGGTCATCCTGGCGCGAACCTTACGGATGCCCCTGGCTGAGTGGGTCCAGATCGGGCTTGGCCTTACGATCCCGATCCTACTGGTTGATCACCTGATTTACACCCGCGGCGCGCACGAAACACAAGAGGTGGTCACCATGTTGGGCTATGTCACGCGGTTGCTCTGGGGCACGACCGACGGCTGGGCCCAGGCGGCGCTGCTCATCATCGCGTGGGTGCATGGGATCATCGGCTTGCACATGTGGCTGCGCATGACGGACTGGTGGCAACGCGCCATCCCCTGGCTGATCGGGCTGGCGGTAACCCTGCCTGTCCTCGCGCTCATCGGCTTCGTCACCTTTGCCCGCACAGTCGATGGGCTGCTTAGCAATCCACGCGGCGAACAGTTGGCACATGCCGCCTGGAACTTTCCCGATGCCGACGGGTTCGCCGCGCTCGCGGCCATGTCCGAAACCGCCAACCTGGTCGTTTGGGCGCTGCTGGCACTGGCAACGGCTGCGTTTTTGCTGCGCCGCATCATTGCCGCCATCGCGCGGCCCATTCGCATCCACTACACGGATGGTCCAAGCGTACGAGCGCCACGGGGCCAGACCATCCTGCAAACATCGCGGGCAAGCGGCATTGCCCATACGGCCCTGTGTGGCGGTCGTGGCCGCTGTACCACCTGCCGCGTCATCGTCGAAGAAGGGCTGGAGGACCTGCCCGCCCCGTCCGACGCCGAAGCTAAAAGTCTCGCCGCCGTGAACGCGCCGCCAAACGCGCGGCTGGCCTGCCAGGTGCGCCCGACCAACAGCGTGCGCGTGTTCCGGGTCTTTGACCGCGACGGCAAACAAAGCCGTGCGCACGCCACCCAGGGCACCGAAGCACAATTGGCTGTCCTCTTTCTTGACATGCGCGGCTTTACCGCGCGGACGGATGGGCAATTGCCCTATGACGTGGTGCACCTGCTCAACCGCTTCTTCGACGAAATCGTCCCCCCCATCAACGCCGCGGGCGGCACGGTCGACAAATACATGGGTGACGGCCTGATGGCCGTGTTCGAAAGCCCCACCGCTGCCCGCTCCGCCCGCGCCGCGATCAAGGCTGTCAAAGGGATCGGTGCCGCGTTGATCGCGTTCAACAAGCAATTGGAAACAGAGGGCAGCGCACCGGTGGCCATCGGCATTGGCGTCCACCTGGGCAATGTGGTTCTGGGCGAGATTGGCGCTGCAGGGCAGGCCCCGCGGACACTGATTGGCGATACCGTTAACATCGCCTCTCGCCTCGAAAGCGAGACAAAGGCGCGTGGTGCACAGGCGCTGATCTCGATGGATGTGGCGCGGGCCGCAGGCCTGAACGCCACGCAAGAGGCGATTGTCTCACTCAGCCTGCGCGGGCGCGATGCACCGCTTGAAGCGGTGACTCTAGCGGACGCCGCAGATACGAGCGTTCTGCGGGCCAGCGCGCCAGTTTTGGGGTGATGCTGTCTCCGTGACACCTTTACCACAAATGCGATAATCGCGCCTGCGACAAAGTTTGTTCTTTCGTGAACAAACTTTTTGTGCGATGTGTTCATCCGTGAACGTAATTAGGCAAGTGTAATGTCCGCCGCCCCCAAACCCACTCCCGACAGCGATGACCAGCTGTTTCGATTGCTGCGGCAATTGGATCAAGCCCCGGGTGCCACGCAGCGTGCGATGGCGCAAGGCATTGGCGTATCTTTGGGTCGGCTCAACACGCTTTTGCGTCAGGCGACCGACGCCGGGTTTGTGCGGGTCGGCAATGTCGATGGCCCGGACAAACGGCAACGCTTTTCCTATGCGCTCACGCCCCGTGGGGCCGGAGAGAAAAACCGGCTCACCGATCAGTTTCTGGCCCGCAAATTTGCGGAATATGACGCCCTCTATGCCGAATTGACCGGCACAACCTCAGGGCTTAACCCCCTGAAGCACAGGAATAAATTGATGGAAAACAATCTCGCACCTATCCCAGAGTTGTTCGTGTCCTATGACAGCGCCCAAAAGATGAAGATTGACGCCGCCGATCTGGTCAGTTGGGATCTGACCCCGCGCCAGATCTGTGATCTTGAACTGTTGATGAATGGGGGGTTCAACCCGCTCAAAGGGTTCCTGTCGGAAGCCGATTACAACAGCGTTGTGGACACGATGCGCACCGCCGACGGCACGCTCTGGCCGATGCCCATCACGCTCGACGTCAACGAAAAATTTGCCGACAGCCTTGAGATTGGTCAGGACATCGCCCTGCGCGATCAGGAAGGCGTGATCCTTGGCACGATGACTGTCACCGACCGCTGGGTGCCGAACAAGAGCCACGAAGCCGAGAAGGTCTTTGGTGCAGATGACAGCGCCCACCCGGCTGTCAACTACCTGCACCACACCGCAGGCAACGTGTATCTGGGGGGGCCGATCACCGGCATTCAACAGCCCGTACATTATGATTTCCGCGCCCGCCGCGACACGCCCAACGAATTGCGCGCCTATTTCCGCAAGATGGGCTGGCGCAAGGTTGTCGCTTTCCAGACCCGCAACCCGTTGCACCGCGCCCACCAGGAACTGACCTTCCGCGCCGCGCGCGAGGCGCAAGCCAACTTGCTGATCCACCCTGTTGTGGGCCTGACCAAGCCGGGCGACGTCGATCATTTCACCCGCGTGCGCTGCTACGAGGCGGTGCTGGACAAGTACCCGCAAGCCACCACGTCCATGTCCCTGTTGAATCTAGCGATGCGCATGGCGGGCCCGCGCGAGGCGGTGTGGCACGGGCTGATCCGCAAGAACCACGGCTGCACCCACTTCATCGTGGGCCGCGACCATGCAGGCCCAGGCAAGAACTCGGCCGGTGAGGATTTCTATGGGCCCTATGATGCGCAGGATCTGTTCCGCGAACATCAGGAAGAGATGGGCATCGAAATGGTCGACTTTAAGCACATGGTCTATGTGCAGGAGCGCGCTCAATACGAGCCAGCGGACGAGATTACGGACAAGGACGACGTCACAATCCTGAACATTTCCGGCACCGAGCTGCGCCGTCGTTTGGCCGAGGGGCTGGAGATCCCCGAATGGTTCTCCTTCCCCGAAGTGGTGGCCGAGTTGCGCAAGACCAAGCCGCCGCGCTCGCAGCAAGGCTTCACCGTGTTCTTCACCGGCTTTTCCGGGTCGGGCAAGTCCACCATTGCCAACGCGCTGATGGTCAAGCTGATGGAGATGGGCGGGCGTCCTGTAACGCTGCTGGACGGCGATATCGTGCGGAAGAACCTGTCGTCGGAACTTGGCTTCTCGAAAGAGCACCGCGACCTTAACATTCGCCGCATCGGTTACGTGGCGTCCGAGATCACCAAGAACGGTGGCATCGCCATTTGCGCGCCCATCGCGCCCTATGCGACGACCCGGCGGGCCGTGCGTGAAGACATTGAGGACTTTGGCGCCTTTGTCGAGGTGCACGTCGCGACCAGCATCGAGGAATGCGAGCGGCGCGACCGGAAGGGGCTGTATAAGCTGGCGCGTGAGGGCAAGATCAAGGAGTTCACCGGCATCTCCGATCCCTATGATGTGCCGGAAAACCCCGAATTGAGCGTCGAGACAGAGAACGTGGATGTGGACAACTGCGCCCACCAGGTTCTGCTGAAACTCGAAAGTATGGGGCTGATTGCGGCGCAGTGATCGCCGCGCGGCGGGCGGCCCGACCTGTCCCCGCGGGGACAGGGGCGGGTTTGTCCCCGCGGGGACAGCCTGTTCGCAAGGATAAACACATCTTTACCGCTTTGTGATTGGCCAATAAGGTCAAGCACTTGGCCGGCGCACGGCGCATTTGCCGAATTTTAACCACGCGAAACCGACACTGCCTGACGATGGCAGGCGGTGGCGCCCCCGCGCAGGTCAGAGATGCAATGTCCCGCTGATCAGCAGATGGGCCTGCCCTTCGACCATGACGCCGGTGATCGCATCGGGCGGGCCCAGCACCTCGACCCGCGCCTGGCCCGGGCGGCCCAGACCATGGCCCTGTTCGGCCACAAAGGCGGGCCGGTCAATCAGACCCTCGGACCACAGATGGGCCGCCATGGCCCCGGTGGCCGAGCCGGTGAACGGGTCCTCGGGCGGGCTGGGTGGGGCCATGAGCAAGCGCGCAAAGGTATCGCCCGCATCGGTCGCCCCGCCAAGGCAGCACCAGAACGGTTCCATCACATCCGTGCCGTGCACGCCAAGCGCGTCGAGATAGGCGGCAAATGCGGGCCCGTCGAAGCGCACCCGCTCAAGCGTCGGCCTGTCCCTGAGAACGGTGATCGTGAAGGGCAGACCCGTGGAGGTGACGCGTGGCGGGTGAAGAATGTCGTCGGCCGAAAGCCCGCCCACAGCGGCGACCAAAGCCGGATCGGGGCGCGCACCAAAGGTCGGGGCCACCTGTGTCATGCAGACGGACATGCCCGCCCCGTCAATGGCGACGAGGCCCGCGCCGGTTTCGAGCGTTATGGGGCCATCAGGGATCACCCCACGATGCCGAAGGGCCGCAACGGTGGCCAGTGTGGGGTGCCCGGCAAAGGGAATTTCGCGGCTGGCGAGGAAGTAACGCACGCGGATGTCGGCCACATCAGACGGGCCGGTAAAGGTACATTCGACCAAAGAGGTTTCGCGCACAAAGGCCATGCAGGTGGCATCGTCGAGCCCTGCCCCGTCATGCACCACCGCGCAGCCGTTGCCGCCGAAAGGGCGGTCGGTGAAGGCATCGACCCAGTCGACATTGAAGATCATTGGTGGGTTCCCTGGTGGGGTTTGCAGGTGAGCGGCACCGTAGATCGGGCGGGCTCGGGCGGGAAGTCCCTTTGGCGGCGGTTGATGCCTCCCCCCTCAATCCCCCTCCGTACCGGAGGGGGAGGCGGTAGCCTCAGAGGTGGTGATGCGGAGTGGCGAGGTCGGGTCTGGGCGGGTGCCTCCCCCTCAATCCCCCTCCGTGTCGGAGGGGGAAGTGGTCGTGTCGGAGGGGTGACGCGGGGTGGCGAGGTCGGGTTTGGGCGGATGACGCCTCGTCAATGCACTTCCGCTGCGGAAGGGAGGCGGGACTTTTGGCGTGGGTGCCGCCCCTCTCCCGGCGGGAGAGGGGATGGGGGAGAGGGGTCTCCGGGAGCGCAGGCGACCTGCGCCAGGTCGATGTCACGCTCCAGCGCGGTACTTGCCCGGTGTCAGGCCCAAGGTCTTGCCAAACACCGTCGTCAGATGGGCCTGGCTGGAGAAGCCGCAGGCATAGGCAATCTCGACCAAGGGCATGTCGGTGGTCCTGAGCAAGTCCCGCACGAGGTCCAGGCGCATCCAGATCAGGTATTTGTAGGGCGGCACGCCCGCCCGCAGGCGGAAGGCGCGGCTGAACTGGTAGACGTCGCGCCCGCTGAGACGGGCAAGGTCGGTCAGCGTCACACCCTCTTCGATCCGGTCGTGCATCAGGTCGAGGGCTTGGGCGAATTCCGCGTCGCTGAGAGGTGTGGGTGTGCCGGGGCGGCGGGTGATCTTGCCTGCTTTGTCAACAAGCAGGGCCGCGATGGAGAACGCGGCGTGGTCGACGGCGAGCGCGTCGGTTTTGTGGTCCTCGCGTGCATTATCTGCGATCGTGTGCCCCAGCGCTTCGATGCGCGGATCGCGGAATGGCATGCTGTGCAAGAGCTCGAAGTCAGGGGGATGAGCGCCGTTGAACGCCTGCATCGCTTCATTGAATATCGGCACTGGCAAGCCGATATTGATCAAAGAGAAACCGCCATCTATGTCGTAGCTGCAATCCGTTTTCGGAGGTGCGAGACAGATGAGCCCACGCGTGACAGAGGCAGAGAAAGATCGTGCGCCGAGGTCGAATTTACCGCACGTATTTCCATCCAGTCCGATTTGAATGTTGAATTCCGAGAGCGGAGGATCAGGATAAGACCCGGCAGGGTTGTTCAAAATTGTGGCAACGCCAACGTTTTGCGAGCCGAGCAAGGCGTTGTGCTCGACATATTGCGTCTGAACGTGGCTCGTGTCGGAGCGCAACTCGACCACACGCCTGTGCTTGTTTGAAACGACGGTCATATGCGCTCCCTTCGCGAACGAAATTGGAGTTTAGCACAGACTCAGCGCAAACCGTTTCAAACTTTTGCAGACGTGCCGGGCCGGTCGCGCAGCCATTAATGCAAGGGCTGCGGCGCGTAGTCATGCTGGCGCGCAAGCGCAAAGGCCAGTTTGCGGTCGGCGACCAGCGCCAATTGCTGACCTTCGGCATCATGCACGGCAAAGAGTTGGTCGAGCCCTTCGGCCTGATCCTGCACCTCTTGGGGCAGCGCATCGATGTCGATGGCTTTGACATACACCATCCGGTCCACATCGGCGTTCAAATCATAGGGCGTGTTCATGACTTATCCTTTCCGTATGTTGATCGTCTGGACGATTGTTTCAGGCTGTGCGCGTGTCAGATCAACATGCAGCAGGCCATTTTCCATCACCGCCTCTCCGACCTCAACGCCATCAGCGAGCACAAAGCTCCGCTGAAATTGGCGCGCTGCGATGCCGCGGTGCAAAAATACTCTGTTTTCAGTGTCTTCGGTCTGACGACCTCGGATCACAAGTTGGCGATCTTCGACGGTGATCGACAGGTCATCCTCTGCGAACCCGGCCACGGCAAGCGTAATCCGGTATGAATAGTCCGACGTCTGTTCGATATTGAACGGGGGGTAGCCATCGGCGCTTTTGGCCGTGCGTTCCAGCAGCCGTTCCAGTTGCTCGAACCCCAGCATGTGGGGATATGAGGCAAGGGTCATTTTCGTCATGCGACACGTCCTTTTGGTCAAGCGACAGTCTGTCTCCGCCCCTGACGCGGCAGCGGATACGGTAAATATGGGCAGAAACCATGATCGGAACAAGGTCTAGGCGACTGAGATGGTTGTGATTATATTAAAGGCTCAGCAATTATCTGGAATCGCACCATGAATGCCCCCACTGACATTTCCATGAAAACCGATGAGGTGCTGCGCGTGGAGCTTGCGGTATTCCGGTGCGAGCATCGGGACCTTGATGAGGCCATCCAAGCGTTGCAGGAAAAGGCAACGGGCGATCAGTTGACCATCCAGCGGCTCAAGAAGAAGAAACTGATGTTGAAAGACAAGATCGCAATCATCGAAGATCGTCTGACCCCTGACATTATCGCCTGAATGCGCGGCATTGCCACCCCAACCGATCTGGCTATAGTGCGCGTTCTCTTGTGACAGGCCGTTTTGCATGACCCAGACCCCTTCCCCCGTTGGCATCATCATGGGCAGCCAGTCGGACTGGCCCACCCTGCGCGACGCAGCCGAGATGCTGGATGCGCTTGAGGTGCCCTACGAGACCCGGATCGTATCGGCCCATCGTACGCCGGATCGGTTGTGGGACTATGGCAAGACGGCTGTGGAGCGCGGGCTGAAGGTGATCATCGCGGGAGCCGGAGGGGCTGCGCATTTGCCGGGCATGATGGCGTCAAAGACCCGTGTGCCCGTCATCGGGGTGCCGGTGCAAACCAAGGCGCTGAATGGTGTCGACAGTCTCTACTCCATCCTGCAGATGCCACGCGGCTTCCCCGTGGCCACGATGGCAATCGGCGTGGCGGGTGCGGCAAATGCCGGGCTGATGGCCGCGGGCATCCTGGCCGTGTCAGATGACGCTTTGGCCGCGCGTTTGGACGCGTGGCGCGCGACGCTTTCTGCATCCATTCCCGAGGCGCCAAGCGATGACTGAGCCGCTGGCGCACGGTGCGACCATTGGCATTCTCGGCGGCGGACAACTTGGCCGAATGCTGTCTGTCGCAGCGAGCCGGGTGGGCTTTCGCACGCATATCTTTGAACCCGGCCTTCTGCCCCCCGCGGGTGATGTCGCGCATCTGGTGACCACGGCACCCTACGAGGACAACGACGCGCTTTTTGCCTTTGCCACGACCGTCGATGTTATCACCTATGAGTTTGAGAACATCCCGACCCTGACGCTGGACGCTCTCGAAGATCACGCGCCCATACGTCCGGGCCGCGAGGCATTGCGGGTCAGCCAGGACCGCCTGATCGAAAAAGAATTCCTGCAAGGTCTGGGCCTTAGAACGGCGCCCTTCGCCGACGTGCCGGACATGGCCGCGCTTGCCACCGCGCTCCCCCAGATCGGCACCCCGGCGATCCTGAAAACGCGACGCTTTGGTTATGACGGCAAGGGACAGGCGCGGATCACCGACCCCACGGGAGCAGAGGCGGCGCTGGCCGTGATGCAGGGCGCCCCCGCGATCCTTGAAGGTTTTGTCGACTTCAGCCACGAAGTATCGGTGATTGCCGCACGCGGCCCCGATGGCGCCGTTGCCTGCTTTGATCCAGGCGAGAACGTGCACAAAAACGGTATTCTGCACACGACGACAGTGCCTGCACGCCTGAGCGCAGCGCAGCGCACAGACGCCATCCTTCTGGCAGCCAATATCCTGACTGCGCTGGATTATGTTGGTGTGTTGGGGGTCGAACTGTTTGTTACGCCAGAAGGGCTGATCGTGAACGAAATCGCGCCGCGGGTGCACAACTCGGGCCACTGGACGCAGAATGGCTGCGTCGTGGACCAATTCGAACAACACATCCGCGCCATCGCAGGCTGGCCCTTGGGCGACGGCACGCGGCACGCGGATGTGGTGATGGAAAACCTGATCGGAGACGACATGAACCGGGTGGCGGAGCTTGCGCGCGACCCGGCCACTGCGCTGCACCTGTACGGCAAGGTCGAGGTGCGCGCGGCCCGCAAGATGGGGCATGTGAACCGGGTGGTTGGCTGAACAGCCAGCTTTGTCAGACCATCAGAGTGCGTTCGCGCATCTACGCACGGCGCAGCACGACTTGGACGATCCTGGCGTCGCGAGACCGGTGGTCTTTGCCATGGACAGTCCGTAGGTCGGGCTTCCCGTAGAGCGAAAAGTTGGGATCGAGACGCTCAAGATGTCCGAAGATGATCAAAAGCCAGAATTCGTAGCGCCCTACCCGGCCCCCAAAAACCGTCCCGCAATATCACCAGACATATAACTGACACGCCCACCGGATAGGGTTGCCGCGACCCTATCCCGATCATCAAGCACCACCAGATCAGCGCGCTTGCCCGGCGTCAGCGTCCCCCGATCCGTCAAGCCCAGCACCGCTGCAGGGCCGGAGGACACAAACGCCCACGCCCCGCCCAGCGCCATCACCCCGCTTTTGGCCAGCATCAGTGCCGCGCGCCGTGGCGAAGGGTAGTGATAATCCGAAGCAATGGCATCGCAAAGCCCCATGGCGATCAGGTCAAGCGCCGAGGCATTGCCCTTGTGCGAGCCACCCCTCACCACATTGGGTGCGCCAAGAACAACCAGATCACCGTCGCGATGCGCCGCCTCTGCCGCCTCTGAGGTTTCGGGAAACTCGGCGACGCTTGCGCCCCGCTCGTGCCATTCAGCACGCTGACTGGCACTGTGATCGTCATGGCTGCCCAGGTGCACACCCTGCGCCTTCAGGGCAGCGCACAGCCGGTCTAACGCGCCGGGCACCTCACTGCCGCTTGCGTGCATCTCCAGAAGCATCTGAAAATGCGCATCCGGGTTGCGCCCCGCCTTGAGCGCCTGGCCCGTCAACCGGGGCGGCTTGCGCCCCTCAGCCAGCCGGTCATGCGGCAGGTGATCGTTGAACACCACGTAACCGACCTGCCAGTCGGCGATGCGTGCGGGCAGATCGGCATAAAGGTCGAGCATATGGGTTTCAAACCGCAGTTGCGGGCGCAGATCGGTGACCACATCGTCCCGCGTGGCGATCATCGCGCCAAACACCTGGTCTGCGAAGTCGAGGCTGCGCAGTCCCCCTTCCCAGCTGACAAACTGCGCCAGAACGGCGGTGGTGATGCCGTTGGCTGCAATCTCGGCCTCGGCGGCCACAATCCCGTCATTCATCTGCTTCATCGCGCCCCGGCGCGGGGCCATGTGACGCTCGAACCCGTCGCCATGCACGTCGATGATGCCGGGCAGGATGCGGTATCCGCTGAGGTCCGCTTCTCGGCCTGCGGGCGCATCGGCAATATGGCCCGCTGCCACGGTCAAGCGCGTTGTCTCAAGGCCGGACGGCAACAGCACCTCGCCCCCAACCAGATCAATTTCGATCATCGTCGTCCTCTGCAAAGCAGTCGCCTTCGGGACAACCAAGCTGTTCCAGCACCGCGTCCACCCAGCGCAAGTCACGGTCAAAGCTGCCGGTCTCTAGGAAGGTGAGCACTTGCGCAATGACGTTGGGGTTGTTCATCATGAAAGTGTGCGTGACCGGCAGCACGATATGGTCCGCCATGCCCGCAACCGGGGTAGAGACAACCGACACCTTGCCATCGTCCCGTCCCGGAAGCAGGGAGGAGAAATAGGGGTTCAGCGACTGCTCGCCCGCTATGATCCCAACCGGATAAGTCACCGCGGGCAGGTTCCGCGGCAGGCTTGCGGGACCCGTGCCAAGCTGACGCCCGGCGGGCCCGTTGAACCAGCCAAAGGCTTCCAAATCGCCCAACTCATCAACCACCTCGCTGCCCCGGTTGGGCGGCGCCATCATCACGGTGCGTCCCAGATTGTCCGGTAAACTGGTGTTTGCAAACCAGTAGCGGACCAGAATGCCGCCCATCGAATGGGTCACGAAATGAACGGTATCGTCGCCACAGGCCGCTATCGCGCGTGGCATCACGTCCAGGGCCAGCGTCTCGACGGTTTCTGTTGTCGACGGGTAGCCCGGGCGGACAACCCGGTAGCCATCAGCAAGCAGTGCCTGTTCCAGCACCAAAAGTGACGTCTCGGTCCGCGCCAACCCGTGCAGCAGCACCACGCAATCGGCGCGGGCGGTGGTGGCCAGCAGGCTCAGAACAAGGGCGACAATCCATCTCATGCCTTTCAGATAGCCCCTTGGGCACGGTTATGGAATGATGACGCGTCGTCGAATTGCCAAAGGCCTGTACATGCGCCCGAAAACGCCCCGCCTCGCCGTCCGCGCCATCATTGTCGAAGACGGTCGCCTGTTGATGGTGAACGCCTGGCACACGGCCAAAAGCAATCTGATGTGCGCCCCCGGCGGCGGGGTCGAGGTGGGCAGCAGCCTGCCCGCCAATCTGGCGCGCGAAGTGCACGAGGAAACAGGGCTGACGGTCAAGGTCGGCGCGCCCTGCCTCGTGAACGAGTACCACGACGCCCCCAGCCAGTTTCACCAGGTCGAGGTGTTCTTTCGCTGCGCTATCGTACCCGGCACGCCACGCCCCGAGGTTTGGCACGATGCAGAGGCCGTCGTGACGGAACGACGCTGGCTCACGGCACAGGAACTCGCCGCGGTGCCCCATAAACCTGACAGCCTGGTGGGCGTGGCCTTTGGCGGGGATGGCATCAGCTACGACCCGCTGGAGCCGCTGAAGCGGTGACGGCCACAGCAATGCCGCCTACGACCAGGGCGGCGGCAAGGGCGAGGCTGAGCGTCACCGCCTCGCCCAGCAAAAGCGTGCCGCCCGCGATCGCGATGATCGGCACGCTGAGCTGCACGACAGCGGCGGTTTGCCCCGTAAGCCGCGGCAGGATACTGTACCACAGCGCGTAACCCAGCCCCGATGTGACGGCCCCGGACAGGATCGCAAGCCCGATGCCCGACGGGGCGGCGTGCTGCGTGGGCCCCAACAGCAAAAGCGCAAGGATTGGCAGCGTCCAGACGAAATTTGCGGCAGTGGCTGCCAACGGGTCCTTGGCGCCCTTGCCCGCCAGCGTATAGGCAGCCCACCCTAGCCCCGCAATCAGCATCAGGATCGCACCTGTCAGATCACCGCCTCCCCCGTCCTTGGGCCAAAGCGCGACCAACAGACCGGCAAAAGCGATCCCCGCCCCGACCATCTGCCGCAATGTCGGCGCGCTGCCGCGCAGGGCCGACCATCCGAACATGGTCACCTGCACCGTCCCAAACAGGATCAGCGCCCCCAGTCCAGCATCCAGCGTCGCATAGGCCAGTGAGAACCCGATCATATAGGCCGCAAGGCTGAGCGCCCCCACGATCCGGCTCTGATCCAGCATCGGCAGCCCACCGCCGCGCACTGTCAGGATCATGCACAGCGCCACCGCCCCCGCCAGCACCCGGATCAGCGCAAAGCTCGACGGATCAATCGCGCCACTGTCCACGGCCATCCGGTTCAAAACAGAATTGGCCGCAAAGGCGATCATGGTCAGGCAGGTCAGAAGGATCAGGCGCATCATGTCAGCGGTGTGGAATACCCAGGTTCCCGACTGCAAGCGCCTCACCCAGATCTGACAAAAAGGTGTTCACCTGGTGCGGGGTCGTGAAGTGATAGCTGGTCTTTTCTGCAGGCGCGTTGTCGAACAGCGCCCGCATCTTTGCCCGCCCGGAATGGCGTGTGTTCCAGATCCATGACCAAAATTCGCGGTCAAAGCGTTCCGGGCAGCCGTCTGGAAGATCAGGTCGGGTCTGGCCGTAGTATCGCAAGGTGCGCCAAAATACCCGCCGCGCCCGCAGACCAAGTGGCAAATCCAGCCAGATGAGCGTGTCGGCACGCGCCAGACGTTCGGGCCAGGTCGCGCTGTGCCCCCCTTCGAAAATCCATGCGGGTCGGTCTGCAACCTCAAGCGTCATACGGCGCTTTTCGGCCCTGTCCCGCTCAACCCACCCGGCTTTCCAATGAATATGGTCAATATGAACAACGGGAAGAAAGGTGATCTGACCCAGTTGCCGTGCGAGTGTCGACTTGCCCGAGCCCGGTTGGCCAATGATCATCACCCGTTGCATGAACCGAAACCTGACCCAAGCCGTATCCCGGCGCAAGGGCCACGATGTACGATGAGAAATGACGTAACCGCCGCCAACCACCGGCCGCTCCACTCACCGTGTTAGCCTCAAAACGCCCGCCGCAGGCAACGTCTGCCCCTCGACCTCTACAGCACGATCCGTGTAGTTGAACCAGAACCGTTCTGAGCCGGTGTCGCGCCGCCGCACGCCTTCGAGCAGTCGCGTTACGTCCAGATCGGGTACAACGGTCTCAATCAGCCGCATATGCACCGCATCGTCGCCCCAGCCGCCCACATAGGTCACATGCGGTCCACAGCGCACCGCAACCCGCGCGCCATCATCGCTGGTCAAGACCGTCTCGCCGCCGCCTTCCAATTCTTCAAGGTAACGCGTGACCATGCCCCCCCCGCTTATGGGGATCGGCATGTCCGGGCGGATCGACTGCACTCGCGCGACCGTCAGATCGCTACCGGGCCAGCCAGGGGGCAGCGGCATCGGAATATTGAAATTCGCGTCCCGCGCCGCCGTCCTGGGCCCCAAAATAAGCTCTGTTTCAGCACTTTGCAGCGCATTCTTCATGTTATCCGGTACGTGCATCATACCCGGCACCAGGACCAACGCATACCCGCTGAAGTCGCGTGTGTCAGGGGGTAGAATGTCCACTGAAAGCCCCAGCTTGCGGCAGGCCCGATACCAGTCAAAGACCAGCCCGAAATAGCTTAGACCCGCACCATGCGGCTGAACGGACCATGCCCAATCAGCATCATAGTCAAACACAATCGCAACTGGCGCCTGGCCAGGCGTCACCTCGGGTGCATCCGCAAGTTCCGTCATGACCGCCTCGGCCTCGTTAAATGCCTGCGCGGCCACCGAATCCGGGCGCAGCACCCCCGCGTGCATCTGTTCTTGCGCAAACGGGGCCTGTCGCCAGCGGAAATAACACACTGCCTCCGCCCCGTGGGCAAACGCCTCCCATGTCCACAAGCGCACCATGCCGGGCAAAGGTGATGGGTTGTACGGTGCCCAGTTCACCGGGCCCGGCTGTTGCTCCATGATCCACCAGCGGCCCTGACCCACTGCACGATACAGATCGTGGTGAAAGGCCTGAAAATCCGGGTCCCCTTGCCGCGCATATGCGCGCTGATGGGCGGTATCGGCCCCCACGCGGTCCTCTAGAAACCCAAGCGGGTAGCTGTCCCACGATGCGATATCGAGGTCTGCACCCACTTTGAAATGGTCAAACTCGGTCACACGGCCCATGTAATTGTGGGCGATGGGGACGTCGGAAAACTGGCGAATGATATCGACCTGCGCGCGGTTGAACGCGACAACCTCGTCGCTGGCAAAGCGGCGAAAGGCGTGCACATGCGCGGGGTTCGGTTCGGTCACTGTTAGGTTTGGCAGGTCGATGTCGTCAAAGTCATCGTAGTCCATCGACCAGAATACATTGCCCCAGGCCGCGTTCAGCGCGTCGATGTCCCCGTCATTCCGCTGGCCGGGAAACTGCGCGCGCAGCCAGTCGCGGAACCGCGCGCAGGCTGCGTCGGAGTAGCTTAGCACCGTGTCATGGCATCCGTATTCATTGTCGGTCTGCCAGGCCGCTACATGTGGATTGCGGCCATAGCGTTCGGCCAGTGCGCGCACGATCCTGCGGCTTTCTTCCAGAAACCCTTGGTGGGAAAAGCAATAATGACGGCGTGACCCGTATCCGCGCACATGGCCATGCGCATCCAGCGCGAACATATCCGGGTGCTTTTTGCAGACCCATTTGGGCGGCGTCGCCGTGGGCGTCCCAAGCACAACTTTCAACCCGGCCGCCCCCAGCGTGTCTATCGCCCGGTCCAACCAGCCCCAGTCGTACTGCCCCTCCTGCGGCTCCAGCCGTTTCCACGCGAACTCGCCAATCCGCACCCATGTCAGCCCCAGATCAGCCATGCGCTGCGCATCCTCCGCCCATTGGGCTTCGGGCCAGTGTTCGGGGTAGTAGCACACCCCAAGCGTGCGTTTCATAAGATCACCTGATGTTCGCGCTGGCCTGTCACGCCAGCCGGTGCGTAAAAGGTTCTGCCGGCCTCCGCCTCTTCCAAGCCCACTGCTGCTGTCGTGACAAAAAGGGTGGTGGCGTCGTGCCCCCCGAACGCGGGGCAAGAGGATTGTGACGCCGGGACGTCCACCGCGCGCTTGAACCCGCCATCAGGGCCGTAGCACGCGATCCGACCCGCACCCCACTGCGCGTTCCATAGGTTGCCATCGGCATCCACAACCGCGCCATCCGGGTTCAGACCTTCGGGCTTGAGGTCGACAAACACCTCTGACGCCCCTTCTGGCCAACCGTCTGGGTCCAGGGCAACCGTCTGAATTTGCTGCGAAAACGTATCCGCGAAATAGGCCCGCTTGCCATCAGGGGCAAACGAGATGGCGTTCGAAATGGTAATCCTATCAAACAATTGCCGCACTTCGCCCCTGTAAAACCGATAGATCGCCCCGGCATAGGGTTCGGCGCTTAAACCCATGGTTCCAATCCAGAACCCACCTTGTGGGTCAGCGCGCCCGTCATTGGAGCGCGTCACCGGATTGTCCGCCTCAAGCGCGGCCACCAGTTCCCGGTCGCCCGTCGGAATGTCAAACCGCCACAGACCCGAAGCCGACGCCATCAGAAGCGTATCGCGGTCCACCCAACCACAAGCCGACACATGTTCGTCAAACGCCCATTCCCGGCGCTGCGCGCCTTTGGCAAACATGCGCCTGCCCAAAATGTCGAACCAAAACAGCTCACCGCGTTCGGGGTGCCACATTGGCCCCTCGCCGAGCGCACAGACCGTGTCGTCAAAGAGCTGCATCGTAAGCCGCCACCATATCCGCCGCACGGCTTGTCACATCCGCAACCGCCATCCCCGGCTTGTACAGCGCCGATCCAATGCCGAACCCGGTGATCCCAGCCGCAAACCAATCCGCGAACTGCGCTGCGCCCACGCCCCCAACGGCATAGGTTTTGGTGCCCGTGGGCAGCACGGCCCCAATGGCCTTCAGCCCCTCGACCCCCAGCAATGAGGCTGGAAACAGTTTCAGCCCATCCGCTCCGGCATGCAGCGCCGCAAAGCACTCTGTCGGCGTCATCACACCGGGAAAGGACAGCATGCCCGCCTGTTTCGTCGCCACGATCACGCTGGCATTGGCATCCGGTGACACAACCATATGCGCGCCCATCTCGTGCAGACGTTCCACGTCCTTCACCTCCAGGACGGTGCCGGCCCCGATCATGGCGCTGGCGCCATGCGCCGCCAACATTTTCCTAATACTATCAAAGGGATCGGGCGAGTTCAGCGGCACTTCGATCCGGGTGATCCCGGCACCCACCAGCGCATCCGCCACGGGCACCGCCTCATCCGGTGTAATCCCGCGCAGAATGGCAATAATCTCACGGCTCATGCGGCCTCTCCGTAAATCTGTGTGTAGGCGGCGGTCAGCCCAGCCAACGTCATCGCTTCGGCACCGGCCATCTGGGTGGGCACGCCCTGCCCTGTCAGCGCCTCGGCATAAGCCGCTGACAGGTCCTCCGCCCCGATCAGCGCAACCTGCTGGCCCAGCCAATAAGGCCGCATCGCCGCAAGCTCTGCCCCGATCAAAAGGCCCGACAACCGCGCGCGGGCCGATGCCCCGTCCAACCCGTCAAGCAGACCCTCGGCCCGCAGCGAAAAGAGCGCCGCCGCCAACCCCTCGGGCCGTGACAGCGATTGGTCAACGCCAGCAGCAAAACCGTCCGCATCCCAGCCATCGCCCACCGAATGGCGCAGCACAGACCGTTCGGACAGCAGCGCAAACATCTCGCCCGTCATCGCGGTGCGAAAGCTCACAATCTCTCCCGCACTCACATGCGCCCACTTCGTGTGCGTCCCCGGCAAACAGATCACTCCATCAAATCCCGGCGACGTCGCCAGAAACCCCACAATCTGCGTCTCTTCCCCGCGCATTACATCAGCGGGCCGCGCCTGCTTCACCCCCGGCAAAATCCGAACGTCCAAATCCGTTCCAGGCACCTGCACAGCCTCCGCCGCCGAGGGCGGCGCGCAAGGCACAGCCGCGTAAGGCGCTTCCGCCCACCCCTGCCGCGACCCGACCATGCCACAGGCCAGAACCGGCGCAGGCAACACATCGCCCACCAATGCCCGCAGCGCAGGCTCAAACCCGTCCCGGTCCAGCGCACCCATGCCCTGCACAGACGACCGCCGATCCAGAACCGCTCCATCCCCACGCATCAACCACGCGCGCAGATGCGACGTTCCCCAATCAACAGCAATCCACGCCACCTCACTCATCAGCCCGTCACCACCACGCCACCATCAATGACCAGCGCCTGGCCCGTCATCATGCGGCTCGTGCCCGAGGCCAGAAACAAGGTCGCGCCCACAATGTCATCGGGCGCCAGATGGTCTTTCAAACACTGCCGCTCCATATGCGCCTCTAGCCCCTCGGGCGTGGCCCACATATCCAATTGCTTCTGCGTCAGTACCCAGCCGGGTGCCAGCGCATTCACCCTGATCCGATCTGGCCCGAACTCGCGGGCCAGCGACCGCGTCATCCCGTTGATGCCACTATTCGCGCCCGTATAGATTGGATAGCCGGCATTCCCCATCATGTAACTCACAGACGAGAAGTTGATGATCGACCCGCCGCCTGCGGCCTGCATACCGGGAATAACCGCCTGACAGGCAAAGAAATATGCCTTGAAGTTGATGGCGATCATCCAGTCCCAGAACGCGTCGTCAACGGCCATGGTCTCGTGGCGCTTGTCGTTGGCCGCATTGTTCACCAGCGTCGTGACAGGGCCGTGCGCCTCCGCCGCCTGCGCGATACAATCCTTCAGCCGCGCGGTATCCGTGATGTCGCACTGCATGAAGAGCGGGCGCACGCCGTGTTTGCCCTCCATCTCATCGCAAAACGCCGTCGCATCCGACCGGCCAACAAAAGCCACTTTGGCGCCCTGCTCCAAGAACCCTTCCGTCAGCGACGCACCAATGCCCGACCCGCCTCCGGTGATAAACACGGATGCGTCGTTCAGGTCGTGAAATGTGGCTGTCTCTTTCATGGCTTCTCTCTCATTTCAGGGCTTAGGCAAGGTCGCCCTTGATCACCCACATCCGTTCCGGGAAACTCCATGGCAGCGTCAGGCCATGGTACATCAAATAGGCGCCGCTCACCACGATGGGGCCGGTTTTCAGCGCGTTCTGGCCGCGCGACAAATGCCCCGCATCCTCGCGATTGATCAACTCGACACGGTACTTGGCATCGGGTGTAAGCCGGGTCAGGCGCAAGGGGCGCGGCGCAACCTGGTCCGACGTTGCCGCCTTGCCCGCGAACACAACAAATTGCGCACCGCCAAGCTCCAGATGCTGCTCGGCAAAGACCGCAGGGTCCGCACTGTCCAGCCGCAGAATATCGGCCCCGTACATCCAATCGCGATTGCGCTTCCACCACCCGGTCACGTCCGTCAGAACCTGCGCTTCGTCTTCGGTCAACTCGCGCGGGTCCATCTCGAACCCCATATGGCGCTGTGCGGCCACCCAGGCCCGGAACCGAATATCAAGCGTCCGACCCGACGTGTGACAGGTCCGCGGCCCCACATGGGACCCGGTCACCGCCATCGGCAGGAAAATCGACGCATTGTGCTGAATGCGCAGCCGCTCCACCGCATCGTTCGAGTCGCTTAACCACACCCGTTGCGTCCGCTCCATGATGCCAAAATCAATCCGACCCCCACCCGACGCGCAGCTTTCAATCTCCACATGCGGAAACTCTCGCCGCAGCCGATCCAGCAGGATGTAAGACCCCCGGGTCTGCGCCGCATCCGGCATCGGCAACACGCGGTTATGATCCCACTTCACATACTCGATGTCGTGGCGGCCCAGAATGTCGCTGATACGTTCAAACAGGAACGATTGCACCGCAGGCAGCGCCATGTTCAGCGCCATCTGCTGGCGGCCCATGATCTGGTCCTCGCCCCCCAGCGCCCAATCAGGATGGGCGCGGAAGATGTCCGAGTTCTGATTGATCATCTCCGGCTCGAACCAGATACCAAAACTCATTCCCAGCGATTTCACGTGATCAATCAAAGGGTTCAGGCCATCAGGGTACTTGCGCGGATCGACCTCCCAATCGCTCAGCGCCTGCGTATCGTCATCCCGATTGCCAAACCAGCCGTCATCGAGAACAAAACGCTCCGCCCCCAGCTTGACGGCACGTTCCGCGATCTCTTTCAACTCATCAAGGTTGTGATCGAAATAGACCGCTTCCCAGCAATTGTAATGTACGGGGCGCGGCGTATCAGGTTTTGGGAAGGTGACGATCCGGTCGCGCAAGTGGCGCTGATACGCCACCGCGCACCCGTTCAGCCCATCGTCCGAGAACACGGCATAGAGCTTGCCAGTCGCAAACTTCTTCTGGGCCGATCCCTCAACCCGTGCCGCATGGCCAAACTGAATCTGCCGCCGCCCGTCCGGCAATTCTTCGGCCACCATACGGTGCCCCCCGGACCAGCCATAGTGAAACGCATAGGCATGACCCGACGCGTTCGACGCACCGCGCACCGGCACGATCAGACCGGGAAAGTGTTCATGCCCCGTCCGCCCGGTCCGGTTCTCGCGATATCGGATGCCCGGCGACCACGGCGTGCGGTTCATTTGGAATTCACCACACCAGCGGCCCGCAAAGTCGATCATGTCATCGGCGAGTTGCGGTGCAGGGAACACAGGGGCCGCCAGCCAATGCAAGTGCATCGGTTCCAGTGCATCCAATTCCGCGCTCGCCTCGATGATGTGCGTTTCCGGGTCGATGGCGAACCGTGCGCGGTACGTCAGCACCCGGTCCTGATCCATGTAGGTCAGGATCAGCACATTGTCGGCGACGTCTGACCGCTCCAGACAGAACTTCGGCAAAAACGGTGTGCCGTCCCCGTGCCGGATGATCAGACCGGGTTGCCCGGGAAAGGACCGCGTCGCCTCGGGGCAAATGCTGAGTTCGGGATTCGCATCCAGCATTCCGCCTGTGACATCAAGGGTATAGGCCTCATAGAGGGTCGTCAGGTCTTCTTCGTCCGGCAGGAGCGGTCCCCAATAGACAACCTCCGCCAGTCGGCCCCTGTCTGAGCCGAGAACCAAAGACTGACGCCCATCATCAAGGCGCCAACATCTTATCACTTAACAGCCCCCAGCGTCAGACCGGCAATGAAGTGCCGCTGCATCAGAAAGAAGCAGGCCACAGGCGGGATCGCAGCCAGCAGGGACGCTGCCGACACCAGGTGCCAGTTGTTCACAAACTGACCGTTTAACGCTCGCACACCCGCAGTGATGGGCTTGGCGCTTTCGCCTTGGGTCAGCACGTTGGCCCAGAAAAAGTCGTTCCAGACGAAGGTAAAGATCAGCACCGCAAGTGCTGCAATCGCAGGACGAACAAGCGGCAGGACGACGTACCAGAAAATCTTCCATTCCGCCACGCCTTCAATCCGCGCGGATTCGATCAGATCAAAGGGTAAGGCCTTGATAAAGTTACGCATAAACAACGTACAGAACCCGGTCTGGAAGGCTGCGTGGAACAGGAACTGCCCCGCGATCGTGTCATACAAACCCGTTTGCACCGACATGTCCCGCACCGGCACCATCAGGATCTGGAACGGGATAAAGTTGCCCGCGACAAACAGGAAAAAGAGCGGCAAGGCGACCCGGAAGCGATAGATCGCCAGCGCGTAACCTGCAAGGCACGCAAGAGCCACCGAGATCAGCACCGTAGGCACCGTGATCAGCACCGAGTTCCACATATATTGCGCCGCAGCGGATTGCGTGAAGACAGCGGTATAATTCTCGATGATCGCGAACTCGGACGGCCAGCCAAACACATTGCCCGAGTTGATGTCCTGCGCCGACCGGATCGACGTGAGCAGGATCGCCAATAGCGGCAACAACCATAGGATCAGGGCAAAGGGCAGAAAAGCCTGGTAGGCGGCCTTGGCCCCGGGGCCGGATTTCTCGATGGGACGTGGAAACATCTCAGCGCCCTCCCTTTTCGTCCTGGTACATGCGCCACAGGAAATAGCTGATGAAGAACAACATGATACCGAACAGCACTGTCGCCACGGACGAGCCATAGCCGTACCGTTCGCCATATTCGGAAATCGCAACCTCGTACATGTAATGCGACAGCACGTTGGTGGACCCGAACGGGCCGCCCTGCGTCATGATCGCGATCATGTCAAAGGACCGCAGCGCACCAATCACCGTCACCACAACGGCAATGAATGTTGCGGGTTTCAGTTGCGGCACCACCACGTACCACAGCATCTTCCAGCCCTTCGCCCCGTCCAGACGTGCGGCCTCAATCTGGTCGGCCGCCACGTTGTTCAGCCCGGTAAGGTACAAGATCATACAATAGGCAATCTGAGGCCATAGGCCTGCGGCAATGATACCGTAGGTGGCCCATTCCGGGCTTGACAGAATGTCGGGTGCGGGGCGCGAGCAGGTGAAGGTGACGTTGCCCAGGATGTTGGTCGTTTCGTCGCAGAAAATCGCCTTCCAGACAGTTCCAACCACGCCAAAGTCGGGGTTGTAGAACCAGCCGAAGATCAGGCCGACAACCACTTGCGAAATCACGAACGGAAAGAAGAACATCGACTTGTAAAACCGCATCCCCGTGACCGTCTGGTTCAGGAACAGCGCAATGAAGAGCCCCAAGGGGACGGCCAGCATATAGAGAACCAGCCACGCGATG
The DNA here is from genome assembly GCA_038525015.1 of Pseudomonadota bacterium. Taxonomy (GTDB): domain Bacteria; phylum Pseudomonadota; class Alphaproteobacteria; order Rhodobacterales; family Rhodobacteraceae; genus Tateyamaria. The sequence goes on from JBCBID010000001.1 coordinate 301,629, forward strand.
TTGTTGCGCAAAGACGTCCAGAAATTCGGATCATCCCACAGCTTCACATAGTTCTGAAACCCCACCCAGGTCGCGGTGGAGTTGCCGTCCGCGTCGTAAAGACCGTTCCACTCGTAAAGCGACAGCCAAAGCGATTCAAAGATCGGAATGACCACGTAGATCGCAAAGAAGATCAGCGCCGGGATCAGGAAAAACCACGGCGCAATGGCAAGCTTGTTTCGTTTGAGCCAACCCGGCGCGGCCGGCGCTCTTGTGTTGGTGACAACTGCATCTGCCATGGGCAACCTCCTGGTCTGAGGGTGTCTGTCCCCGCGGGGACAGCTCTAACCTTTTGAAAACACCGATATCAATTTTCGAATTAATCTGTGTTTACAGAAGGTTAACGGCACAATCTGGGCGTTTGGGGTAAGGTGCGCAATGAATGCGCACCCTACGGATCACGAGCGATGCGCCGGGATGGCGCACCGCTGGCTGAGGCTTAGTAAACCTCGGCTTGGACTTCATCCAGGCGCTGCAGGACGTCCATTTTTTTGGACGTGTCCAGCATGAACTCCTGGAAGCCTTCCATGCCCGCCTTGGCCATCGCAGCCGGGGCGTCGCGGTCATAGAACTGCGCCAGACCCGTGGCCGCGTTCAGCAGCGCAAAGCCTTCCTGAATGAACTTGTCATCCGAGATGTCGGCCTTGGAGTTGATGGGCAGCTGACCGATGGTTTTGTTCCATTCGGTCTGCACATCGGGGCGTGCGACGAAGGCCAGGAATTTCTTGGCGTCTTCGACGTTCTTGGCGTTTGTCGGGATAAAGAACGCGTCTGCAGGCGCTTCTTCTGCCGGGGCCACGTCAGGGTTGATCGTGGGAAACGGCATGAAGTCGATCTGCTCTTCGGTCAAACCGGCGTTCTTGTAGCCATCGACCGAGAAGTTGCCCATCACGTACATGGCTGCGTCGCCGTTGGCGAAGGGCGCGATGGCATCCTGCCAAGACATCGAGGCGTGGTTGTCCACGAAACCGCATTCGTTGATCAACTGTTCCCAGTTGTCAAAGGCCGCAACGATGCGCGGATCGGTATATTTGATCTCTCCCGCGGTCAGTGCGTTGTGCACGTCATAGCCGTTGGTGCGCAGGTTGATGTAGTCGAACACACCCGCAGCCGTCCAAAGGAATTTTGTGCCGATGGTGAAAGGCGTCACGCCATTTTCTTTCATCTTGGCGCAGGCTGCGAGCAGCTCGTCCCAGGTCTGGGGCTCTTCTAGGTCCAGCAGGTCAAAGATGTCTTTGCGGTAGTAGATGCCCCACTGATAGTAGCTATAAGGCACACCCCAGATCTTGCCATCGCGGCTCATCGTGGCCTTGATCGCGGCCAGATCTTCGTTGAAGCCGTTTTCTTCCCACACGTCATCGACGGGCTGGAACAGGCCCGCATCGACGAAGGGCGCCATGCGGTTGCCGGGGTACCAGCTGGTCACGTCGGGCGCGTCAGCGGTCAGAAAGTTGCGGATCGCCGTCTTGTGCGCCTCGCGGTCGTTGATGTTGACGATCACGTTGATGTCGGGGTTTTCCTCTTGGAATTTTGCGACGGCATCCTCGAACCCTTTTTTGGGGCCGGGGTTCAAGTCATCGAAATTGATGACCAGGTCACGCGCAAAGGCCGCGCCGGCAACAGCCGACAAAGCAATGGCCGCAACCGCGGTTTTGAAGTTCAGGAACATGGTTTCCTCCCGTTGGTTCCTTATGGTTCCGTGGCCGGAGCTTGTCTCATCCCGCCGACCACGAAAAGTCAGATTTTCTTTGACACCGGCCCCCGCTTTGTGGAAGTTCCAAATAGTGGAACCGGTTTCCAACTATTGGAACACTACGGAACACAAGGGCGACAGGTCAACAGATTTTGTCGCTTCGGTCTTTGGGAGGAGACAGATGAATACCGCAGCCCCCCGGTCGGGGGAAGGAACCATTGCCAAGGCGCTGGATGTGCTGGACCTTGTGGCCCAGTTGGAACGGCCAGTGCGGTTTTCGGAGTTGCTGTCGCTGTCCCCTCACCCCAAGGCCACGCTTTACCGTTTGGTACAGACCCTGACCGCTTTGGGGATGCTGAAATACGACACGGATCGCCAGACCTACGCCCCCGGTTTGCGCCTTGTGCGCTTGGCCCATGCGGCCTGGCGGCAAAGTTCACTGGCGCCCATCGCGCGTCCCTTTATTGATGCGTTGAGCGCCGCAGTGGGCGAGACCGTGCACCTGGCCCAAATGGATGGTGGGCAGGTGCTGTATGTCGACAAACGGAACGCGGCGGAGCCTTTGGAAATGTTTTCGCAGGCGGGCAAAGTTGGACCCGGCTATTGCACCGGCGTGGGCAAGGCGATGCTCGCCTTTCTGAGCGACGAAGCGCTAGACGTGGCCCTGTCGCAGCAGGCTTGGTTTGCCCACACTGCCCACACCCATACCAGTCGCGAATCGCTCTGCGCCGAATTTGCCGAGATTCGCACAGGCGGTGTTGCCTATGACCGCGAAGAACACGAGCCCGGCATCATCTGTGTCGCCGCGCCGATCCTGTCAGATGCGGGCCGCTCCATCGGCGCGCTCAGCGTCACCACATCCACTGCGCGCAAGTCGCTGGCCGATCTGGCCCAGCTTGCGCCACATCTTCAATCCACCGCGCGCGATATCGCCGGTGCCGCTGCCAACTGGCAGTTTCCAAGTCAATAAGGGAGAGCCACCATGACCGGTGTGACATTGCAGAAAGCCATCAAGCGCTACGGCGCCACGCAGGTCATTCATGGGGTCGACCTGACCATTGATGACGGGGAATTCTGCGTCTTTGTCGGCCCGTCGGGCTGCGGCAAGTCCACATTGCTGCGCATGATCGCGGGGCTGGAAGAGACCAGTGATGGCCAGATCAGCATCGGGGCGCGGGACGTGACCCATATGGACCCGGCCGAACGTGGCGTGGCCATGGTGTTCCAGACCTATGCGCTTTACCCGCACATGACGGTTGAGGAAAACATGGGCTTTGGCCTGAAGATGAACGGCGTGGATAAGGCCGAAATCAAGCGCAAGGTCGACGGTGCGTCGAAAATCCTGAAACTGGACGAGTATCTGAAGCGTAAGCCCGCTGCCTTGTCCGGTGGTCAGCGCCAGCGGGTCGCCATTGGCCGGTCGATTGTGCGCGGGCCCGAGGTGTTCCTGTTTGACGAGCCGCTGTCGAACCTTGACGCCGAGTTGCGCGTGGACATGCGGGTCGAAATTGCGCGCCTGCACAAGGAACTGGGCACCACGATGATCTATGTGACCCACGACCAGGTCGAGGCGATGACCCTCGCAGACAAGATCGTGGTGCTGCGCGCCGGGCATATCGAACAGGTGGGCAGCCCGATGCATTTGTATCAAGACCCTGACAACAAGTTTGTGGCCGGGTTCATCGGCTCGCCCGCTATGAACTTTGTCAAAGGCGTGGTGGAGGCGGGCGGCGTGCGCGTGCCCGGTCTGGCGGACCGGGTGGTGCCGACGTCGATTGCCCTGCCCTCCGCCGGGACCGAGGTGATTGTCGGCGTGCGCCCGCAGGATATGTCGCTGGAAGAAGGGGCATCGCCCATCACGCTGGATATCCGCGAACGCCTGGGGGGCGTCGCTTATGACTATCTGAGCACGCCAACCGGCGAACGGCTGATCGTCGAATCCAAAGGTGACATGGCGATGGAGGAAGGCACGCAGGTGACGGTCAGTTTTGACGAAACCCGCGTGATGTTCTTTGACGCCACCAATGAAAAGCGGCTGCGCTAAGTCGATCTGAACGCCAGATATGCCGTCATTTGCGTGTCAAATGACGGCTTTTTTTGTCGGTTCTAGGGGCGCTGGGGATAAATTGCCTGATAATCGTTTATTTGCAATTTCCTGCCAGTTATCTATAATAATATTACATTTTTAGCATGGTAAGTGAAAGTTTTGCCTGTCGAATACGCAACACATCACTTGAATAGTCGCGACATCCATCACTGTTTCCACCCTGTGGATAAAACACAGAGCGATTTGGTTATTGGTTCCACAACGCCAGACAATACACTGATTGTTATGGATGATTCTGCGCTTCAGTGCTGATCGCGCAAATAGTCCATAATTGCGGGCCGCACGTTCATATCGCCCCGATGCCGCGCATCCGAGATCACCTTGCGTACTTCTTCGAGATTCGATCGCCTTAACAAGGACTTGACCGGCCCGATCGAGGCTGGACGCATTGATAGGCTGCGTAAGCCGATCGCTGCAAAACACAAGGCTTCAACCGGACGACCCGCATCTTCCCCACAAAAAGACAGCGGTGTGCCCGTCTGATTGCACCGTTCCACGATGCGTTCGATGAAGCTGAGAAAGCTGACATTCAGCGTGTCATAGCGCCGCCGCACACGTTCATTCTCACGATCGGCAGCAAAGAAGAACTGTTTGAGATCGTTGCCGCCAATCGACAGAAACCCGACCTCTTCAAAGAATTTCTGCGGCGCAAAGGCCAGGCTGGGGGTTTCCAGCATGGCCCCGACCTTCACTTCGGACGGCAGCACATGGCCCAGGCGCGCCTCGCGGTCCATCGCCTTGTCCACCTCGGCGCGGGCGCGGGTGTATTCTTCGTACTGCGCGATAAAGGGGAACATGATCGTCAGCGGGCGCCCATCTGCGGCTCGCAGCAGCGCCTGCAACTGCATCCGCATCACGCCCGGTTTATCAAGCCCCACCCGGATGGCGCGCCAGCCCAGCGCCGGGTTCGGCTCGTCATTGGGCTTCATATAAGGCAGTACCTTGTCGGACCCGATGTCGAGCGTGCGAAAGATCACCGGCTTGCCCCCCGCCGCGTCCAATACGCGGGCATAAAGCGCCGACAATTCAGACCGCTTGGGCATCTGGTTGCGCACCAGGAACTGCAACTCGGTGCGGAACAGGCCCACGCCCTCGGCACCAGAGCCTGCGAGAGATGGCAAATCCGCCATCAGGCCCGCATTCATGTGCAACGACACCGTGCACCCGCACACGGTTTCGGCGGGTTTATCACGGATCGAGGCATAGCGTTCCACCGCAGCCGCCTGCATTGCCATCTTGTCCCGGAACGCTGTCACCACGGTGTCGTCCGGGCGCAGATGCACAATCCCCTGCTCGCCATCGACCATCACGTGATCGCCATTCAGCGCTTCAAGCGTGGCGCGCTCTGCATGCACGATCAAAGGGATCGCAAGCGCGCGGGCCACGATGGCTGCATGGCTGCCAACAGACCCCGCTTCGAGAATGATCCCCTTCAGCGACCGCCCATAATCCAGCAATTCGGCAGGACCGATATTGCGCGCAACCAAGATCGGGTCGGCCGGCATCTCGGCCCCGGTATCCGACCCCTGCCCAGTGAGGATACGCAACAGCCGGTTCGACAAATCGTCAAGGTCACTCAGCCGTTCCCGCAGATAACTGTCGGTCGCCTGCCCCATACGTGCCCGCGCCAGTGATTGCTCTTTCTCCACTGCCGCTTCTGCGCTCAAACCGTTCGAGATATCTTCTTCCATGCGCCGCATCCAACCCTTGGAATTGGCAAACATGCGATAGGCTTCAAGGACTTGCGCCTGTTCCTTGTCCGCGGCCAATGCCAGCATCTTGTCAACGCCGACGCGCAATTCCTCGACCGCTTCGGTCAGGCGTTCCAATTCGCGATGTGGATCATCAGCGATGGGGTTGGTGACGACGACACGCGGCTCATGCAGCCAGATATGGCCCTCGGCCACACCCTCTTGCGCCACGGTGCCCGGTAACAGGACAGGTTGAGAATGCCGGGCACCCATGGCCGCGCCATCCCCCACAAAGGCACCCAGTTCGGCCATCTCCGCCAGAACCATGGCCACAACTTCAAGCGCATAGACTTCGTCTGCAGAAAACTCACGCGCTTGCTTGGACTGGACAACCAACACCCCAAGGGATTCGCCCAGGCGCTGGATCGGGACCCCAAGGAAACTCGAAAACACCTCTTCCCCGGTCTCGGGCATATAGCGAAAGCCGCGCGCGTTTGGCGCATCAGCGGTGTTGACGACCTCGCGACGGCGCGCCACCTGCCCCACAAGCCCCTCTCCCAACCGCATCCGCGTCTGGTGCACAGCATCCGGGTTCAGCCCCTCGGTCGCACAGAGCTCAAGCGTCTCTTCGTCCCGGAACAGATAGATCGAGCACACCTCGCATCCGATGCTGGTGGCAATGAGATGGGTGATCTTGTCCAGCCGCGCCTGGCCCGGGTCATCGCCCGCCATGGCGTCGCGCAAGCGGCCCAGCAGCTTGCGGCTTTCCGTTTCAATGCGTTCGGCCATTGCCGGACCACCCCAACTTCCATCCTGCGAAATCAGCTTAGATCACAGCGGCCCGCAAAGCGAAACGGCAAAGCGACATCGCGCCCACAATATCTCTCACTAAAGTAGTGTTCTCGATGTAATCCGCAACAAGTAGCCGATCAGTTTGCCAGTTGGTCAATCATCCTGTCCACATGGGCGCCGCACGCAAAAATCCATCCGCCCGTAGCGCCGCCAGCCGTTGGTGCCGTCACATTGCGCCACCTCAAGCTGGGCCCGACAATGGCGGTCAATCCAGAGGGGCGCGATGGCCCCCCCGCCAACTGCGCAAAATCTCCGGCGCGATGTCGGCGCAGATGTCACTCGCCTTACCGGTCAGCCCGTTGCGGCCCGCAAAGGCGCGTATCGATCCGGGTCAAACCCGTAAATTGGACAAGTCACGCGCCCGGCCCGGTCGGGCGGGGTCAGCTAGACAAGCGCCATGGCAAAATCCTGGGCGATGTTTTCCTCGGGACCCAGAATAGGAGGGTCAAATTCGCGCAGAACGGCATGGCTCGCCTCGTGCGCAACGCCATGCAACAGCGCGCCGTCCAACTGCTGCGGCCCCTCTTGGGCGGTCACCGGCGCGGCATACGGGATCACCAAAACAGTTCTGATCATCGACAACGTCACGCCACCCTTTCGGCGTAATCCGTTGCGCCAAGCGCAGGTCGATCAGGCCACCTTGTCCAATTCAAAGGCGTCATGCAGCGCCTGAACGGCAAGCTCCATGTACTTGCGATCAATCAACACGCTGATCTTGATCTCCGAGGTCGTAATCACCTTGATATTGATCCCCTCGGCACTCAGGCACTGGAACATCTTGGCCGCAACACCCGTGTGGCTGCGCATGCCGATGCCCACGACGCTGATCTTCGCCACGTCGGTGTCGGCGATCAGCTCGTGAAAGTTCACGATGCCCGCGGCTTTGGCCTCGGCCATCGCCTTTTCCGCCCGCGCGACCTGCTCGGTGGGGCACGAAAACGTCATATCCGTCCGCCCCTCTTCCGATATGTTCTGAACAATCATGTCAACCAGCACCCCCGCCTCGCTGAGGGCGGTAAAAATGGTGGCGGCAATGCCCGGACGATCCGCCACCGACACCAGCGTCATCTTTGCCTCGTCCCGGGAAAAGGCCACTCCAGCCACAACATTGCTTTCCATGATGTCCTCCTCGTCACAGACCAGCGTGCCGGCCTCTTCGGATTGTTCTTCAAAACTGCTCAGCACGCGCAGCTTGACCTTGTAGCGCATCGCCAGTTCGACCGACCGGGTCTGCAACACCTTGGCGCCGAGAGAGGCCAGTTCCAGCATCTCCTCAAACGCGATCTTGTCCAGTTTGCGCGCCTTGGCACTGACCCGGGGGTCGGTGGTGTAGACACCGTCCACATCCGTATAGATGTCGCACCGTTCGGCCTCAAAGGCCGCGGCAAAGGCCACGGCGGTCGTGTCCGACCCACCCCGGCCCAAAGTGGTGATCCGCCCCTCGGGGCTGAGCCCCTGAAAGCCCGCGACCACAGCCACGCGCATGCCTTCGTCGAACTTGGCGTTGATGTTGTCGGTTGGGATGTCTTCGATCCGGGCACTGGAATGCGAGGAATTGGTCAAAAGCGGCACCTGCCAGCCTTGCCAGGACCGCGCAGGCACATCCATTTCCTGCAAGGTCAACGCCATCAGGCCAGCGGTCACATTCTCGCCACTCGACACCACGGCATCATATTCGCGCGCATCAAACAGGGGCGACGTCTCGTTGACCCAGCCCACCAACTCGTTGGTCTTGCCCGACATGGCCGACACGATGACAATAACATCATAGCCCTTGGCGACCTCGACCCCCACGCGCTTGGCCGCGCGGCGAATGCGGTCCAGCGTGGCCACCGACGTGCCACCGAATTTCATAACGAGAACAGGCATGAACGGCCCCAATTTTTCGTTCGCCCGGCCTTACCCGCAGGTTCGCGAAGTTGCAAGGACACCCGGTCGGCCAACCGCTGCATTGCCTTCTTCTGACGACAAATACGATCCGGGGAGCTCGAGGGGGCAGACAGCCCCCTCGTCAGCAAAATGAATCGCGTCGCCGCCAGGCGTCCTCGATATCAACGCTGCCTAGTACGCGTGCGCGCGCCCGTCCCAGGTTTCAAAACACCCGGTTGTCTCATGGGTCAGGGCCGCAAACCGTTCAACCAGCCCGGTCACCGCTTCATCCACCGTAATGTCTGCACCACCGCCGCCCATATCCGTCTGCACCCAGCCGGGGTGGTAGATGCCCACGGCCACCTCGCCAGCAAGATCGGTGGCCAGGTTGCGGCCCAGGTTCAACACGGCGGCTTTGGACGCGCGGTAGATATAGCTGCCGCCCGGCGCGCGGGTGTGCGACGCCATCTGGGACGAGATGATGGCAATGCGCGGCGCCGGTGCAGCCCGCAGGTTCGGCAACAAGGTCTGCACCGTCAGAAATACGCCAGTGACATTCGCAGCAAAGGTTTGCGTCCACAGATCGGCGGCATAGCCCGTTTCCAGATCGTTGCCCTTGTCCAGATAGACACCTGCATTGCATATCAACAGGTCTATGGGGCGACCCGCCAGATGCTCGGCCATGGCGCGGTGGTCCAGTGGCTGGGTGACATCCAGCGTCATTTCTGCCCCCGAGGACCGGCCCGTGCCTGTCACCTCGTGTCCTTGCGCGCGGTAGGCCGATGCCAGGCCCGCGCCAATACCCCGGGTCGCCCCGGTAATCAGAATATGCATGAGGGTCTCAGTTTGCCTTGCGCGAGGGAACAAACGGCAGCGGGGCGACGGGCACACCGTCCTCGATCAGGCGCTTGGCCTCTTCCCGGTTGGCCTCGCCCCAGATCGGGCGGTCGGGCTGCTCACCCAGATGCTGGGCCAAGGCTTCGGATGCGAAATTGCCCCCCACATATGTGGCGTTCTTTTCGACCGCGTCGCGCATCTGCGCCATTGCTGCTTCAAGCTCGGAGGCGGGTTTTGACAGCGGCTGATCCGGCGACGGTGCAGGCCCATCCGCCTTGGCCGTGCTGACGCGCGGTGCCATGATCGCCTTGGACACGTCGGGATTGCCACACACCGCGCATGATACGTGACCCGCTGCTTTCAAACTGTCGAAAGCATCAGCGCTGGCAAACCAGCTTTCAAACCCGTGCCCTTTGGCACATTTCAGCGTGTATTTTATCATGTCGGTGCCAACATAGGGGGCGCCCGCCCCGTGTCAAAGCCGCACATGACGCATCTCAGGTCAGAAATCGTGGGTCAAAATCGCGCAGAATGCGGGCCAGCTCGGGCGAATCCACCATCTGCGCCGCCTTCTTCCGCCCCACCCACTTGCGGGTGCGCTCGGATGCTTCGGGAAAGTCGGACGCAAGCGACTTGACCTTCACCGCATAGACCATTGCAGCAACAGGCAACGCGTCGTCGCCCATGTCCTTGTTGTAGGAAAACATGCCTAGGGGGCGCTGATCCGCACGGCCCACTACACCAGCCTCTTCCCAGGCCTCCTGTGCGGCACTGTCGCCCGGGGTCAGCCCATCCATCGGCCAGCCCTTGGGAATGATCCAGCGTCGTGTCCGGCGCGATGTCACCACCAGCACCTGCACCTTGTCATTCTTCACGCGATAGCAAAGGGCCGCAAACTGCGTCCGCACATCCGCCTTCTTGGCCTTCCCCAAAACCAGAGGAAGCTGCTTGATCATCGGGGCCGTCACTGCCCTGCCCTCCTTAATTCCTTGCAATATAACCCGCTTTTCGTTGAAACACCAGTTTCTGTGGATAATCTTCCAAATTCGTAAACCCAAATGCGAACGCTTTGACCCGATGCGTGCGGCCCGGCGGTGCATGTTTTGGCCTTGAGCGCGCAGGCTGCTTGCCCAATAGTTCAAAGCGATGAAAACCCTGAACCGGATCAAGGGCTTGGCGCTGGCATGCGCGGCTCTGATGCTCGCCGGCACCGTGCTGGCCGAGCCTGTGCGCATTTTTGCCGCCGCCTCGCTGCAAGGGCCGCTCGATGCTGTGGCGGCGCGCTGGGCGGACGATGTAGTGATCAGCTACGGCGGCAGCGGGGCCATAGCCCGGCAAGTCAGCCAGGGCGCGCCAGCCGATGCCGTGATCCTTGCCAATGCTGCGTGGTCCAACTGGCTGATTGATGGCGGGTACGTCGCCGCCTCCCCGCGCACATTCCTGTCGAACCGCCTTGTGGTGATCGGCCCGCTGCACGCCGCCCCTTTGTCCGATGCCACCGCCGCCACACTGCGCGCCCGGCTGCAGGACGGCAGGCTGGCCATGGGCCAGCGCATGTCGGTCCCCGCAGGCATCTATGCCCGGCAATGGCTTGAGGCCACCGGGGCCTGGGAACCGCTGCGCCCGCATCTGGCCGAAACCGAAAACGTGCGCGCGGCCCTTGCGCTTGTGGCGCGGGGCGAGACACCCTTGGGGATTGTCTATGCATCAGATGCGGCGGCCAGCACGGATGTCGCTGTGCTCTGGTCTGTCCCGGCCAACACCCACGACCCCATTGTCTATCCCGGCCTCGCCCTGACCGATGCGGGTGCAGCTTTCCTTGATCATCTGAGTACCGAGATTGGCCTTTTTCTAAGCGCGGGGTTCAGCCGACCATGATGCTGGACGATGCCGGATGGACCGCCCTGCGCCTGTCACTTCAGGTGGGCGTAACGGCGACCATGCTGGCACTGCCCCTTGCGATCTGGGTCGCCTGGCTGCTGGCCCGGCGCGACTTCTGGGGCAAGCAGACGCTCAATGCGCTGGTCCATCTGCCCCTTGTCCTGCCCCCCGTTGTCACTGGATATCTGCTGCTCATCGCCTTTGGCCGCAATGGCCCCGCGGGCCGTTTTCTGGAAGAGACATTTGGCCTTGTCCTCGCCTTCCGGTGGACCGGCGCGGCACTGGCAGCGGCCATCATGGGCTTTCCCCTCATGGTCCGTGCGATTCGTCTGGCCATCGAGGCGGTCGACCCCAAGCTTGAAGAGGCTGCACGCACCCTTGGCGCGCCGGGATGGGCCGTCTTTGGCTCAATCACTCTGCCCCTGATCCTGCCGGGTGTGCTGGCGGGCGTCGTCATGGGCTTTGCCAAGGCCATTGGCGAGTTTGGCGCCACAATTACCTTTGTCGCCAATATCCCGGGCGAGACGCAAACGCTGCCCTCGGCCATCTATGCCCTGTTGCAAGTGCCGGGGGGCGAAGACGCGGCCATCCGCCTTGTCCTCTGGGCCTGCCTGCTGGCGTTGGGGGCCGTTGTTCTGTCGGAATGGCTCGCCCGCCGGGTCGCACGCAGGATCGCAGGCGCATGACGCTCTCGGTTGCCCTCCGCCACCGGTTTGGCGATTTCGCCCTCGATGTTGCGTTTCAGGCCGGGCCAGGCGTGACTGCGCTCTTTGGTCGCTCCGGCGCGGGCAAGACCACCATCGTGAACGCCGTCGCAGGGCTTCTGCGCCCCGACCATGCAGACATCACCTTTGACGGCCAGCGCTTCGACACCCTGCCTGTGCACAAACGCCGCATCGGCTATGTCTTTCAGGACGCGCGCTTGTTTCCGCACATGAATGTCGCCGACAACCTCGATTACGCGAGCCGCTACGGTGCGCGCGCCAGCGACCGGCCCCGCATCATCGACATGCTGGGCATTGGCCCGCTCCTGACCCGCCACCCCGCCACGCTGTCAGGCGGTGAAAAGCAACGCGTGGCGCTGGGGCGCGCGCTTTTGTCCAACCCGCGCCTGCTTCTCATGGACGAACCGCTCGCCGCGCTCGACGCCCAGCGCAAGGCCAACATCCTGCCCTATCTTGACCGGCTCAAGGCTGAAACGGGTGTACCTATCCTCTATGTCAGCCACGCCGTCGACGAGGTCGCGCGCCTGGCCGATCACATGGTGCTGTTGTCGGGGGGCGAGGTTGCGCGTGCGGGGCCACTTTTTGACGTGATGGCCGATCCTGCCGCCGTGCCGCTGCTGGGCGTGCGCGAGGCAGGGGCCGTGCTGCGTGGCCACGTCGTGGCCCATGGCGACGACGGGCTGAGCACCTTGCAGCTTGCAGCAGGACAGATCCAACTCCTGGGGGTCCAGGCCCCTGTGGGCGCAGACCTGCGCCTGCGTGTGTTGGCCCAAGACGTGCTGTTGTCGCTTAGCGAACCCGCAGGCCTCAGCGCACAGAACATCCTGCCCGTCACCATCACAGCCATACGCGCGGGCGACGGCCCAGGTGCCGCTATCGCGCTCGATGCAGGCGGTGACGCCCTGCTTGCCCGCGTGACGGGCCGCGCCGTACAAACCATGAAACTCACAGAAGGCCTGCGCCTTTTTGCCGTGATCAAGGCCACCTCCGTGGCCCAATCCGCCATTTCTGGCGCCGCTATTTAAGCGCCAGCACCTCGCTGCGCAGCCGTTCGATCATGACCTCATGCGGCTGGTCGGCAGAGACGGCCAATCGGCGCAGGCCAAAATGCACATGCGCCATGTCGGTGTAGTACTTTGTGTAGCTGAAATTGATTGCCGCCCCTGCCGCCGCCCCCAGCACCGGGACGGTCTGCGCCGCCAGCTTCTGGCCCAGCACCACCGCCAGGCGCGGCGCGACCATCGCAATCAGCTTGTGCATCGCCCCACCGGACATCGCCAGCCGCGTCGTCAGAAAGGCGATGTCGGACCCGTCGTCATGCTCAAGCGGCCCGGCAGCCGCAAACACCTGCACACAGTCAAACCTCACCGACTCTGCGCTTGGGTCAAAGCCATGCTCTTCGGCCACCCCTTCGATCACGCGCAAAAGCAGTGTCGTGGTCACCGGCAGTTCTGCAAGCGCGGTGGGCAACCCGCCAAAGCCGCCCGCTGCGCCCATCGCAGCACTCACCGTCGCGTTCAGCCACTCCGCCTGATCCGGCACCATGCCGCGCGAGGTGCTGGCCGCGTTCAAGGCCTGCGCCAGCGCCGCGCGCGTCGCATCGTTCAATTGATTGCGGACCGGTGCGGGCAGACGGCTTAGCAAGCTGTCGGCACCTGTGCCCAGCGTGTTCAGCACCTGGATACCAAGCCCGCCCGCGCCTTTGTAACGACGGGCCAGCCGTTCCAGTTCAGCTTCGGTATCCAGCTGGTCGGGGACAAGAATGATCTCGTTCATGCAACCAAGATGGGCGCGCGCGGCCCGCAAATCAACGAAAGCGGGTCACATCGCCTTGCACGCCGTCCCAGGCCCCTTCGGTCAGGTCCCGGCCCAGCACCCGCTCGGGGTTGGTCGGCGGGGGCATGATCACCCCTCCCAGCTTTGCAAAGCCAAACCGGCTGTAATACGGGGCATCACCGACCAGCATCACCCGGTCCCAACCGGACCCCGCCGCCTCGCCAAGTGAGCTTTCGATCAACGCACCGCCCAGCCCCTCACCTTGTCGGGTCGGGTGCACTGCAACAGGTCCCAGCAGAAGGGCCGCGGCCTCACCAACACGCACGGGCCAATAGCGAATGGCCCCGGCCAGAATACCATCCCCGTCACGCGCCACATGGCTCAACCCAGCAACCGGTGGCACGTCATCGCGCAAACGATAAGACGACAGCGCCTCGCGGCCCGGCGCAAAGCACAGGTCATACAGGGCCTCGACTTCCCACCGATCCTCGGGCGTCTCTGTGCGCAGATGGTACATGGGTGGGGCGAGGGTCGTATCATTCGTCGGGGCTGGCCCCCGCCCTAGCATGGGGCTATCCCTTGCGCAAACGCAGCAATCGGAGCCCTGAATGTTCTACCGCCCCGCAGACGGCCACGGCCTGCCGCACAACCCGTTCAACGCCATTGTCACACCCCGCCCCATCGCCTGGGTCGCGACCCGCGAAAGCAACGGGTCGGACAACCTGGCCCCCTACTCCTTTTTCAACGCGACGGCCTACGTGCCCCCCCAGGTCATGTTTGCCTCGACCAGCGCCAAGGCCGACCGCGACGGCACCAAGGACAGCGTGTCAAATATCCGCGACAGCGGCGTCTTCTGCATCAACATCGTGGCCTATGACATGAAGGACGTGATGAATCAGACCTCGGGTGACTGGAGTGCAGAGACCGACGAATTTGCCCTCGCCTCAATCGACAAGGCCGAATGCTCTGAAATCAATTGCCCCCGCGTTGCTGCAGCCCCCGCATCACTCGAATGCCGCATGACCCAGATCCACAAGATCGAGGGCGAGACCAACTACGTCGTCTTTGGCGAAGTCGTGGGCATTCACCTGCGCGACGATTACGTGGTGGATGGCGTATTCGACGTGCTGCAATTCAACCCGCTCACCCGGATGGGCTATCGCGACTATGCGGTGATCCGCGACAAATTCAGCCTCAAACGCCCCGGCGAATGACCTTTCCTGACGCCAGCCGCGCCTATCCGATCACGCTACCCGATGGGTCAGACCACCAAGGCACGGTGTTCCTGAACCGGGTGATCGACCACCCCGCGTGGGAGGTTGGCGACTACACCTACGCCTCGAACTTCGCGCCTGTGGCTGATTGGGCGGCGCATCTGGCCCCCTATCTCTTTGGCTACGGCCCCGAAAAGCTGCGCATCGGACGCTATTGCCAGATCGCTCACGGCGCGCGGTTCATCACCTCGGGCGCAAATCATGCGATGGACGGGCTGACCACGTTTCCCTTTCCCATTTTCGATCCGGCAGAGAGGGCCAGCTATCAACCAGACAGCCGCGACACAATGGTCGGGCATGACGTGTGGGTGGGCCATGGCGCGATCATCTGTCCGGGCGCGCGCATCGGCAACGGCGTGATCATCGGTGCCGGTGCCGTGGTGCGCGGCACCGTGCCGGACTATGCCATTGCCACCGGCAACCCGGCACGGGTGCACCGCATGCGGTTTTCCGGTGACGACATCGCTACGCTGAACGGGCTTGCATGGTGGCATTGGTCCGCCGACCGGGTGGCCGCCGCCGTCCCCGCCCTGCTGGCAGGCGACATCGCCGCACTCGTCGCGAGTTGAGCATCGATCACGTTCTTCCGGTTTAGGCAATCACACGCGCAAACCCGTAATCTTCCGCCAAAGGCTTCGCCACCCATGATCGCACGTGCTAGCGTGCCGGCACATAATTGGATCAGGAGACTACCCAATGCGCAGATTTTTGACCTTGGCCGCTCTGGCGTCGATCACGGGGCTCGCCGCCTGTGGCGACAGCACGCTCCAGCGCGGTGCGACGGGTGCGCTGATCGGCTGCGCCGCCGGTGAAGTGCTGGCAGATGGCCGCTGCGTCGAAGGGGCGGTCGTGGGCGGCGGCGTGGGCGTCCTGACAAACTGAGCACGGCCGGGGCCTGCGCTGGCTAGTGCCCGCCCAAAATGCCCGTCCGGACCCCATAATTCACGGCGATCCCGTAATCGGGGTCGTCGTCACTGTCGACCACAAGGTGGCCCGCCTTTGTCAGCAACCGGTGACAATCGCGGGTCAAATGGCGCAACTGAACCCGCTTGCCCACCTCTTCATATTTCAGCGCCACCGCTTCGATCGCCTGTAGCGCGGACTGATCCACCACCCGACTGTCGGCAAAGTCCACAACCACCGAACTCGGGTCGTTTTCCACATCAAACATCTCGATAAACCCGGTGGCCGAGCCAAAGAACAGCGGCCCCTGGACCTGATAGACCCGCGCACCCTCAGGCGTGTCATAGGCCTTGGCATGAATACGCCTCGCATTGTTCCAGGCATAGGCCAGCGCCGACACGATCACGCCAACAACCACCGCGACGGCCAGGTCCTCCATCACCGTCACCACAGTCACAAGGATGATCACAAAGGCATCGGTCAGTGGCACCTTGCGCAGGATCTTCAGGCTGTTCCACGCGAATGTCCCGATCACCACCATGAACATCACGCCGACCAAAGCAGCCAGAGGGATCAGCTCGATGATGGACGATCCAACAAGGATAAAGGCCAGCAAAAACAGGGCCGCAGACACACCCGCGATCCGCGTGCGCCCGCCTGATTTCACATTGATCATCGACTGGCCGATCATCGCACAACCGCCCATGCCGCCAAAGAAGCCGGTGGCCGTGTTGGCGACACCTTGGGCGATACATTCCTGCGACGCCCCGCCCCGCTGCCCGGTCAGATCACCCACAAGGTTCAGCGTCAGCAGGCTTTCGATCAAACCGATGGCCGCAAGGATCACCGCGTAAGGCAGGATGATCTGCAACGTCTCCCAATTCAGTGGCACGGCTGGAATGTGGAACGGCGGCAAGCCACCCTCAATGCTCGCCAGATCCCCGACCCGCGGTACGTCCAGCCCAAAGGCGATCACGATGGCCGCCACGATGCCGATGCCCGCCAATGGCGCGGGGATCGCACGCGTCAGGCGCGGTGCAAGCCAGATGATCAGCATAGTCAGCCCGACCAGCCCCAGCATCAGATAAAGCGGCATGCCAGACAGCCATTCGCCCCCTGCCATGCCGTGACCCGACGCCTCGGCACTGCCGGGCACCTTGAACTGCGTCAACTGCGCCAGAAAAATCACGATGGCCAGCCCGTTGACAAAGCCCAGCATCACCGGATGCGGCACAAGACGGATGAATTTACCCCACTGCATGACCCCTGCAAACACCTGCAGCAGCCCCATCAGCACCACGGTCGCAAACAGGTATTCCACCCCGTGCTGCGCCACCAGCGCCACCATCACAACCGCCAACGCACCGGTCGCCCCCGAAATCATCCCCGGTCGCCCGCCAAAGATCGCCGTGATCAACCCAACCATGAACGCCGCATAAAGCCCGACCAGCGGATGCACCCCTGCGACAAAGGCAAAGGCCACCGCCTCGGGCACCAGCGCCAACGCCACGGTCAGACCCGACAACAGGTCGGTCTTGATCTGGCCCGGCGTCAACTTTGTGTCGCCCGGCGCGATGGAGAAATCGCCGAACCGGGTCTTGGCATTAAGATTGTCGAGAAAGGCCATACGTGTTCCGTCTGCTCGTGGGGTCGCGATCGGTGGCACGTAAACCATCAGGAGGTTAATAGCCATTGCACCAAGCGCGGGTCCGTTATGTGCGCAGCACATAACAGGTCTGGCGCGGATAGCACGGTATTTCTGGGTATGCAGTGCGCCCCTGGCGCAGGCCGGTCACAAGTCCAGATTCTCGTCCGCATCAATCAGGATCAGAACGGCAATCCAGTTCCCGACAAATTGCACGGCCAGCCAGCCAAATGTCGCCACCGCGACAAAGGCCAGATGCCACTCGGGATGCCCAAGCGCCGCCAATGCCGCAGCCATCACAGCCAGCGTTATCGCCTGAATTTGCCCCTCAAGCGATGCAAACTTCGGGTCAATGCCCCAATGACGTGCCAGAACGCCGGTATCGCGCAGCGACACCCACAGCATCAACGCCCCATAGATCGCGAAGTAACACACCCACATCTCGCCCACCGCCGCAGGCCCACGGCTCGCAATCGTCACCATCAGAGCCAGGACAAGGGCCAGCGACACCACAACCGTCGCAGCAGACACATCCCTGTCGCAGACCAGGCGGCGCAGCTTCGGCGCATTCTCGAACATCGCCCAAACGATATAGACCCAGAACGCCGCCGTAATCGGAGCAAACCCAACAGGTTGTCCGCCACCTTGCATGTCATGCGTCAATAGGAAAACGGCCAATACACACGTCGCACGTGCCAGCGCAGTGACCGAAACAGGGGGAACCAGAAAAATGGTGTGCCATCCAAACATGGGCATGTGATGCCACCGCGATGAGGAGGAATTGTGACGCTGCCGGGGCGATCCTGTGCGCCAACTGCCTGACACCGGCACAAGGTGACTTTCATTGGCGTCATCGGGTGATAGGGTGCCGACAGCAAACGGGAAAGGATGGGCATGGCGGTCCTGCGCACCTATTCAGATGTGTTGGCCTTTGACGGCGGCCCAACCGAGGCAGAGCAGAAGTTGATCGAAGCCTGCAAGACGGGCGAGCCCTGCGACCTCGAAGACGGCACCCTGCCTGAAACGGCAACGCCCGCACGCGTCATTCGTGCAGAGGTCCTGCGCTACCTGCTGCTCGGAGGATGCAAGGATTGCCAGCTCGACAGCCGCGGCGTCCGGCTCGCCGGCGCATATATCGAGGGGTCGCTCGACATCAGCTTTGCGAAAACACAAGGCGCAACACAGCTTCAGAACTGCCATTTCACCGCCCTTCTTGACAGCACCCAAACCCATTTCGAATTGGTCATTCTGTCTGGAAGCCACCTCAAAGGCTGGCGCGCCCAAGGGGCAAAATGCGACGGCAGCGTTTTCCTGCGCGAGGTGACGGCATCCGACACCATACAGGTGAACAACACCCGATTCGGCGGTCAATTCAACTGTGACGGCGCGCGTTTTGATGTCGAAAACAGCTTAGCCATCAACGCACAAGGCGCCGCGTTCGACGGCAGTGTCTCGCTGCGCCATATCGCGGCGACCGGCACTATTCGCCTCGACGGTGCAACCGTCACACGGCAACTCAATCTGAGCGGCGCGCGGATCAAAACAACCGGACGCTTCGCCATCGTCGCCACCAAAGCCCAGATCCTGGGCGGTGTGTTTCTCCACCCAAGAACGCAAGGGGAAAAGGACGCAATCACATCAGCATTCCACTGCACCGGAGAAATTCGCCTGAACGGCGCAAAACTGGGCGGCATCTACGCGCAGCAAACAACATGCATCGCCACCTCCACCGGCCAATCCCTCTCCCTTGGTGGTGCAACTGTCAACGGTGCCGTCCGTCTCGACGGCTGCAACAGCACCGGCGAATTGCTCTTGGCCGGGTGCCGCATCTCGGGTCGTCTGACCTGCGAACGCATCACACTCAAAAACGACACCGGCCACGCCTTCAACGGTCAGGCCATGCAGGTGGACCATTCCTTTGTCTGGAAAAAGGTTGACCACACCTCTGGCGCGGTCAGCCTCAATGGCGCCCATGTCGCTGAACTCGACGACCACCCCGACAACTGGCCCGACAGCGACAACCTGTTTCTCGACGGCTTCACCTATGACCGGATCAAGGGCAAGGTCTCGACCTCGTCCGAGCGAATGGAATGGTTGCAGAACGGCAGCTATTTCGGCGATGAATTTCGCCCCCAGCCCTATTCCCAATACGCCAAGTTCCTGTGGGACACGGGCCATGACGAAGACGCGCGGCGGGTCCTCTATGAACGCGAACAATTGCGTCGCGCCAGCACCCGGGCCCAACGCCGCGCGGCCCAGGGCCGCTTTGCGTTGCCGCTGAACCTCTGGTTTGGCTTCTGGGATATCCTGCTGCGCCTGGTGGTCGGCTACGGCCACTACCCGTTCCGCAGCGTCGCGGCTTTGGCGACGCTCATCTGCTGCACCATCGTCCCTGCCCACTACGCCTGGGAGGAAGGCAGCTTTGCCCCCAACGCGGCCCCGGTTCTGGTCTCGCAGGACTGGACAACCCTCGCCCGCACCGAAGAGCAGCCCGCCGCCGTCTGGTCGGGCGATGCCCTGCCCACCGGCTCCGACCTGACCGCATCCGACTGGAAAGCCACGGCACCCGGCCGCGATTGGGAGACGTTCAACCGATACGCCTACGGGTTTGACGTGGTCATTCCCATCATCGACTTCGGCCAAACCGAAGCCTGGGCCCCCTCAACCAACCGCGGTCCGGTTGGCTGGCACCTGTGGTGGGCGCGCTGGGTGTTCAGCGTCATGGGCTGGATCGTCACCGCCCTGGGTGCCGCCGCAATCACCGGGATCATCCGCCGCGACTAGACCCACCCGCTCTACAAAACCCAGGCACCGCTTGTGCCCGCGCATTCTGCCTGCTTAAGTTGCGCCATCGCACCAGAACGAGGGCCCCATGACATCCACCAAAATCGCCGTCATCGGCGGCTCCGGCATTTACGACATCGACGGGTTGGAAGGGTCGGAATGGGTCTCTGTTGAGACGCCCTGGGGCACGCCCTCGGATCAGATCCTCACCGGCACATTGAATGGCGTCGCCATGGCCTTCCTGCCCCGCCACGGGCGCGGGCACGTGCATTCGCCCACCACCGTACCCTACCGCGCCAATATCGACGCGCTCAAGCGGCTGGGCGTGACAGACGTAATCTCGGTCTCGGCCTGCGGCTCTTTCCGCGAGGAAATGGCACCGGGTGATTTCGTCATCGTGGACCAGTTCATCGACCGCACGTTCGCCCGCGAAAAGTCCTTTTTCGGCACCGGCTGCGTGGCGCATGTCTCGGTCGCCCACCCCACCTGCCCGCGCCTTGGCGACGCGTGCCACAGGGCCGCGCAGCAGGCCGGGATCACGGTGCATAACGGCGGGACATATCTGGCCATGGAGGGCCCGCAATTCTCTACACTGGCCGAATCCAAGATGTACCGCGAAAGCTGGGGCGCGGACGTGATCGGCATGACCAACATGCCCGAAGCCAAACTCGCCCGCGAGGCCGAACTGTGCTACGCCTCGGTCGCCATGATCACCGATTACGACAGTTGGCACCCGGATCATGGTGAAGTGGACGTGACCCAGATCATCGCGACACTCATGGGCAACGCCGAAAAGGGCCGCACATTGGTCAAAGCGCTGCCCGCCCTTCTCGGCCCTGATCGCGCACCCTGCCCCCATGGCTGCGACCGCGCGCTCGAATACGCGATCCTCACACAGCCCGACAACCGCGATCCCTCGCTGATGGCCAAGCTTGACGCCGTCGCCGGGCGGGTTCTGTGATCCGCGCCTGGCTCACCCTGGCCGCCTGGGTGCTGGGCGCACACCTGGCCGCGGCGCAGGACTATATCGAAACCAATGGCCGCTTGTCGGATGACGACTTTTACCTGCTGGTCGCCTGCGGCGCACCGCCGGGCGACCCTTGCCAGGACGATATCGTCCGGTGGAGCCCCAGCTCCGCGCGCAACATCACCATCGGCATCACCCGGATCGACGACAGCTTCCCCCGGCGCAATGCCCGCCTGATCCGAACCGCCCTCACCACCGCCGGACAAGAGATCGCAGCCCTTGATGCGGGTGTTGCCTTTACCACAACCGACCAGAGCCCCGACATCCAGGTCCTGCTGATGTCGCACCCCGAAAACAGCGAACTGCGCGGCACAGGCATTCCCGGCCTCGACGGCAATTTCATCGAAGCCGCTCGGTTCCAGATCTGGTGGGATGGCAACCGGCACATCCGGCGCGGGGTCATCATCATCACCCAGCACATCCGCCCCCGCGACATCCAATCAGTCATGCTTGAGGAAATGGTCCAAAGCCTCGGCCTGACCGTTGATATCCGCAACCCGTCCTACGCCACCAGTTCAATCTTCTCTCAAGACAGCAACACTGTGACGCGCCTGCAAGGGCAGGACGCCATGGCCGTCCGCCGCCATTACCGCACCCAAAGGAACCGCTGATGCCGCTCGACCTCTGGCTGACCTTCGTGATTGCCTCCACCGCCCTGCTGGTCATCCCCGGCCCCACGATCATGATGGTGCTCAGCTACGCCATGACCCAAGGGCGCCGCGTCGCCATCGCCTCCGCGCTTGGCGTGGCCACAGGCGATCTTATTGCCATGACGCTTTCTGTGATCGGACTGGGCGCGATCTTCCTGACCTCGGCCCTCGCCTTCACCATACTCAAGTGGATTGGTGCGGCCTATCTCGTCTATCTCGGGCTGAAAATGCTTTGGAGCGCCCGCACCCCGTCCCAAACCACCCTGATGAGCAAACCCGACGGCCAACGCGCAGGCAAGGTGTTCCGCGACCTGACCACCGTAACGGCACTGAACCCGAAATCGAACACCTTCTTCGTGGCCTTCGTGCCGCAATTCATCGACCCGCAGGCCGCCTTTGCCCCGCAGGCCGCGCTCCTGATCGCCACCTTCGTGATCATCGCGGGTCTCAACGCGCTGATCTTTGCGGTGGCTGCCAACGCCATGCGCACCCGCATCACCCGGCCATCCGTCCAGATGTGGTTGACCCGGACAGGCGGCGTCACCCTTGTGGGCATGGGCCTGCTGACTGCATCCCTTCGGAGAGCCACATGAAGACCGTTCAGGACTATATCCGCACCATCGTCGATTTCCCCCACGAGGGGATCATGTTCCGCGATGTCACCACCCTTTTTGCCGACCCGCGCGGCTTCCGCATCGCAGTCGACCAGATGCTGCACCCCTATGCGGGGCTCGAAATCGACAAGGTCGTGGGGCTTGAGGCCCGCGGTTTCATCCTTGGCGGCGCCATCGCCCACCAGCTTTCCGTGGGCTTCGTGCCGATCCGCAAAAAGGGCAAACTGCCCGGCGCCACGATCAGCGAGGCCTATACGCTCGAATATGGCGAAGCGATTGTCGAAGTGCACGACGACGCGATCAGCGCCGGAGAAAAGATCCTGCTGGTTGACGACCTCCTGGCCACCGGCGGCACCGCCGAGGCCGGGATCAAACTGGTCGAGCGCCTGGGCGGAGAAATCATCTCCTGCGCCTTCGTCATCGACCTGCCCGATCTGGGCGGCCGCACCCGGCTCGAAGCGATGGGCATGGAGGTCCACGCCCTCTGTGCCTTTGACGGGGATTGAGACCGCGACGACGAAAGACGTCGCCCGCAGTCAGACTGTGACCGCTGCGGTGCGGCGAGGTCGGCTCAGAGCCCAGACCTACCAAATGCTGCACTGCGGGCGATCGTCTTGATGTCGCTCAGTCGTGTTTCTTAGCGTCCAGATAGTGGGAAGCGGTACCCAGCAGCACCATCGGGATGAACGTAAATAAAGTCAGTGACCCGAGACACAGAGAGACAGTGTACGTCAGCCAAGAGACTTCGTTATCGTTTCCATGAGAGGAGACGAAATACCGTCCCTCAGTTGAAAAGCCGTTGAGAGCATCTCCACCGACCATCAATGAAAACGCGAAAAACAGTACAAACGACGGGACCGCAATTAGCGCAAGACCTGCGCTAGCTGCCCCTAGGATGTTTTTTGATTTCGTATTCTTTAACGTCACTAGAGTGCGCAAACTGAAACAATATCCTTATTTTCCCTAAACTAACGGACATGGCCTTCCGCGAACAGTGCTAGGTTCCAATTTCGATGAAAGGAATCTCCAGAAGCAGACGTTTGTGATCAAAAATCGAAAGGCAGCAAAGTCCGCCCTGCGGACCTCCACCATTGACCCGGCCAATGACGGCAGCGCGGGAAAAAAGCGGACTTGTGCACGTGCGGCTATTGCTGACGCAGAAAACGGTCGCAGGTGCGCCACAGATAGAACGGCACTCCTGCGAACTCCCAAAACCAGGCGCTCTACCGCATCAAGAGAGAGATGCGCGGCCACAAATTATCAGTCGTTCGGCGGGAATGGAGCCCTTCTGCGGCACAATGGTTTTTGCGATACGCACCGAGGTACAAGCCTGGACCTCATGACGAGCCCGCGCTCGATCATTTGACAATAGCCATCAGGGTCAAGTCTGCCTCATTGCGGCATGAATCCGGTTCTCGGCGTCGCGGAGCGCCCGGGTCTCTGATTTACCGGAAAAAAGCGCTTGATGGATTTCATCACCAAGCGTGCTTTCGATCACGCCAAATTCGGGGATAGGTGGACGCGCCCACGTGACCAGTTCGTTGCGCCGCGCCATGCGATCCACCATGCTGACAATGGGCGAAGACGCCATCGCTTCGGGGTCGGCACAGACCGAAAACCGCGGCGCGACGGGAAAGCCGTTTTTGACATGCGCCTTCATCGCTTCGGGGGATACCATCCAAGCAATGGCGCGGATGATCTGGCGCTGGCGTTCAAGCGGAATACCAGACGGGATGGTCAACAAAAAGCCTCCAATGGGCGCTGCGATATGGCGCATGCGCCGCGAGGGGGGCGGCAGATAGGCGACACGCCGGGTAACCCGCGAGCTTAACTCGTGTTCGAATTGTGCCGCGCGCATGGTCCAGCAATAGGCAAGCGCGGCTTGCCCATCCATAAAGGCTTGGATGCGTCGATCCCAATCCATCGTCTCGATATCGGGTGGAGAATACTCGACCAGCCGTTTCATATAGTCGATGACTTCCAGCGCATCATCGCTGTCAATCTGCAGCTTGAGACGGTCGAAATCGTCGAATGTCACGCCTTCTTCGTTGCGAAGTGGGATATCGATGACCGGGCGACGGCAAGCTGCGAGAAAGAACATAAACGAGTTGGCAATCGGCATGCCCCGCTGGGCGTTCCACGCAATGCCATACAACCCCTGATCCGGGTCATGCAATTCGGCCGCCGCAGCGATGGTTTCGTCAAATGTCCTCGGGGCGGACAGGCCATGTTCATCCAGCAAGTCCCGGCGTGCGGCCAGAATTTCAATCGTGCAATAGAGCGGGATCCCGTATTGCGTGCCTTTCCACGTCCCCGTGCCCCAGACGGATGGATGAAAATCCAACGGGTTGATCGCCGCGTCAACGATTAGATCATCCAGCGGGGCAAGGCACCCGCTTTCGGCAAACTCACCCAGCCATGGCATGTTGATCGATACGACATCGTGGTCTGGTTGGGCCTGTGCATAGGTTTTGGACGCTTGCCGGTGGAGTTCGGGCAGGCGCTTCATATCAAAGCTGCTTTTGCGCCCGATATCATTGCGAAAATCCGACCACATATTGCGCATCGATGCAAAATAGTTGTCGTCATTCAGTAGAAATCGGATGTCATTCAGACCGGCGCCGGAAATGTCTTCACCGCGCACGGGCGCGATGATTTGCGCGGCGAAGTAACTGCCACCAAAATAGTATTCATTGGCTTCTGTACCTTTGCGCAGGCCAAAGGTCTCGGCCATGTGCTGCTTGACGTGGGTTGCGTATTGCATAAACGCGCGCATCAACTCATCCGTCGGATTCAAAAAGTGGGTTTTGAGCCCGTTGCCGCGGGGCACCAGGACGATCTGGCCGTCTTCGATCATCTTGGCGACCATCCGGTTGCCGGTACTGTAGGGCACACCTGCCAGGGTGATCAGGCCGGACTTGTCGACAGCATACCGCCGTAGATGCGCATCGATCAATTCTAGAACGATGTTCCAATACACATCCGGTTTCGCCCCGGGTAAATCATCGTCAAATGGTGCACGCAATTTCCGCAGAAAATCGATGATCCGCGACAATTCGTGATTGCTTAGATCAGGTGGCAGAGAGGGCGCGTTCACAGCGGGCACAATGCCTCCTTATTGCGGGGACATATCCGATTGCCACTTCACCAGAGCGAAGAAATCTTTGTCTGAAAGACCAGAATTGGATGCCGCGCGATAAGCTTCAAGGATCAATCCGGTGGTGAAAAGCGGGATATTGTTGCGCCGGGCTGCGTCACTGATCAGGGAAAAGTCTTTGATCATCTGATCGACAGTAAACGCCGGGGCATAATCGCCCGAGACGATGGCTTCGCTTTTGTATTTCAGAAGCGGCGAAGCAACTGCACTTTCGTTGACGACCTCCATCATCTTGGCATGGCTCAACCCGCCGCTGGCGCCCAGGGCCAACGCCTCGGACAGGATTGCCGAAGAGGCACCGACGAGCGTGTTGAGAACAAGCTTCATATATCGCGCCTCTTCCCGGTGGCCGAGGTAGAATTGGCGCACCGACATCATCTCAAGAAAAGGCAAAGCCGCTTCCCATGCGGCACGATCACCCGAGGTCAGGATGGTAAGCGTGGCCTGTTCGGCAAGCGTGGTGCTTCCTGAAACGGGCGCACGAAGATAGGCGATGCCCTTCTCCTCCAGCGCCTGTGCAACATGCGCCGAACATTCAGGCGACACAGTGCTCATCTCGATGAAACAGGCACCGCGCGCCATCGTATCACGCAAGCCCGGTTGGTCACCTTTACCAATAACCACATCTGCCAGAACCGCGTCGTTTGGAAGCGTGGCAAAGACAATGTGGGACCCGGCGTGATCCGATAAGGTATGTGCCACAACGGCGCCGGCGGCGACAATGCCATCTCGTTGAGCAGAGCTGGGTTCGGTCACTGTCACCTGTTGGCCCTGCGCAAGAAGATTGCGGATCATCGGTGCGCCCATCTTGCCCGCTCCGACCCAACCGATTGCCATGTCGCTTTGTGCATGCGCGTCTGACGCCGCCATTTTCGTGACCATTATCCTCGAGCCTCTGCGAGTCGTTTACCTGGCCTGGATCGTAAAAGTCCTGATCGGCCGTTTCCGAGTCAATTTTTCCGATCCGGATAAATTAACTCATTTTGGCCAGACGATCCTCGGTATCCCTTTGGACGTGCCAAGCGTCGGGGTCGCATTCAGCGCCCGTCCCTGTGTTTTAGGAATGCACGGCACACCAGAGCATACGCTGCCGTCTGCGCAGCGCGCACTGGGCAATACGCCGCGCGTCGGCACCTGGGGAGGAAGAGATGAAAGCCGTCCGGTTCCATGGGGCAAAAGATATCCGTGTTGAGGATGTAGCAGCGCCATCAGAAACGCTGAAAGATGACGACGTGCTGATCGCCCCAATTGTGACCGGCATCTGCGGCACAGACCTGCATGAATACATCGCAGGCCCCATCGTCACCCCGCAAACGCCCCATGTCTTTACCGGCGCATCGAACCCCCAGATTTTAGGCCACGAGATTTCCGCCAAAGTCATCGCAGTGGGATCATCGGTCACGCATGTGGCCGAGGGTGACCGCGTCTCGGTCCAACCGTTGGTGTCGCCGCGCAACGATTACTATGGCAAGCGCGGTCTCTATCATCTCTCGCCACAGATGGGCTGCGTTGGTCTGAGCTGGGCATGGGGCGGCATGGCCGAACGCGCCGTGATCAAAGACTACAGCGCGCAGCCGGTGCCGCCTGGCGTTACAGATGACCAGGCCGCAATGATCGAGCCCGCGGCCGTTGCGCTTTATGGCGTGGATCGCGGCGGTGTGACGGCGGGCTCTACCGTATTGGTGTCGGGTGCGGGTCCTATCGGTGCGCTCACCGTATTGGCCGCGCGCGCAGCAGGCGCATCCACCATTATCGTGTCAGAGCCAAACCCCAACCGGCGCCGCATCATGGCGGACATTGCACCCTACTGCACATTGGTCGATCCGGTGGCTGACGATCTGGCTGCCGTCATTGGCGATCTAACCGAAGAAGGCGTCGGGGTGGACGTGGCGCTCGAATGTGTGGGCCTCGAAGTGTCGCTCAATGTCTGCGTAGACGCAGTGCGCCGGCAAGGCCGTGTCGTGCAGGTGGGCCTGCATATGACGCCCGCCAAAGTTGATGCGATGCTGTGGGCGCTCAAGGACATCACGATTGAAGCCACATGGTGCTACCCCACCCAAATCTGGCCGCGCGTTGCCCGCATGATCGCGTCGGGTCTGTTTCCGGTGGAAAAGGTGATCACCGCTCGGATCAATGCCGACCGTGTGGTTGATGACGGGTTTGAAGCGCTGCTTGATCCCGCGGGCGCGCATCTGAAAATTCTGGTGACAACATGAGCGCGCATCGCACCGCCCTCATTGTCGGCGCAACGGGCCTGTCCGGCAGCTATACCGGGCGTCACCTGAAAGATGCCGGGTGGACGGTTGCCTCGCTGTCGCGCAGCCCGTCGCAGCTTGATTGGTCAGACCGCCACATCGCCGCCGACTTGACCAACGCCGGGGCCACGACGGACGCGCTGCAAGATGTGCAGGATGTCACCCACGTCTTTTACTGCACATGGTCACGGCAAGAGACCGAGGCCGAGAATGTGCGCGTCAACACAGCCATGATCCGCAACCTGTTTGACGGGCTTCAAAACACGCCATTGCAACATGCTGCGCTGGTCACGGGCCTCAAGCATTATCTGGGCGCATTCGAAGACTATGCCAACGTCACCCCTTATACGCCGTTTCTGGAAAACAGCCCCCGCCTCACCGGCCCAAATTTCTATTACGATCAAGAAGATGTGCTGTTCGAGGCCGCCGCCGCGCGGGGCTTTACCTGGTCTGTGCATCGTCCGCATACGATGATCGGCTTTGTTGTCGGCAACGTGATGAACATGGCGGTCACGCTGGCGGTCTATGCCAGCATCTGCAAACACACCGGGCGGCCGTTCGTCTTTCCAGGCTCGCCCGAACAATATACAGCCGCAACCGATGTCACAGACGCGCGGCTCTTGGCGGCCCAACTCCTCTGGGCTGCCGAAACCGACAGCGCCGCCAATACGGCCTTTAACACCGCAAATGGCGACATCTTTCGCTGGACGTGGCTGTGGCAGCAGATTGCCGATTACTTTGGCGTTCCAGCAGCAGAGTATTCTGGCCACCCCACCCCGCTTGAGGGGCAAATGCAAGATGCCGACGGTATCTGGTCAGAGATCGTCGCAAAGAATGACTTGCAAGACATCCCCGTAGATCGACTGGCATCCTGGTGGCACAGCGACGCCGATCTGGGCCGTACGCTGGAGTGCTTTACCGACATGACGAACAGCCGCGTGCGTGGCTTTGGCGCCTATCAGCGCACACCCGACAGTTTCTTTCACGTGTTCGATGCGCTGAAGGCGCAGCGGATCATTCCCGCCTGACCGGAGCAGACACATGCATTACGTTGTTCATTGCCTCGATTTCCCAGCATCCGTCGACAAGCGCCTCGCGCATTACGACGCGCACAAGGCTTATCTCGCCCAAGCACCAGTCAAAACCGTGATCTCGGGCCCGCTGCTGGACAGCGACGAAGAGACCATGATCGGCAGCTGTTTTGTCCTCGAAGCAGAAAGCCTTGCTGCGGTCGAAGCATTCAACCGCGCCGATCCCTTCGCCCAAGCCGGGCTGTGGGAAACCGTATCGATCCGCGCCTTCAGCAAACGCGTTGACAATCGCTAACCCCGCAGCCGCCCCGAACAATGAGACTGAACATGAGCCATACGCACACGAACACCTCACCCTACATGACCAACCGGCGCTTTGCGTTGGAAAAGGGCTTTGTCACCATTGTAGGATCGACCGTCGCGCTGATCGTGCTGTGCCTGATCTTTGCGCCATCTGCTGTCTCGACCGGTGCACTCGTCGGCAGCCTGCCGTTTGCGGCGGTACTGGCCATTGTTGGTCTGGGCCAGATGCTTGTGGTGCAACAGGGCGGGTTTGACCTGTCGGTGCCGGGCGGGGTGTCGTTGGCGGTGGTCGTGGCCACGCATATGCCATCGGGCAACGATTCCGAACTGTTTGGCGCTGTGCTCTTTGCCTTTGGCTGTGCCATAGCGGCGGGCGCGCTGAACGGTATTCTGGTGGGCATCTACCGACTGAACGCAATCATCGCGACAATCGGAATGAACGCTCTGCTGTTTGCCGGTGTCTTTGCCATCTCAGGCGGCGTGCCCCGCACCACCACAGACCTGCTGTCCGAAATTGCCGGAGGCCGCACCCTTGGCATCAACAACTCGGTCTATTTTGCGGTGCTCATCCTCGCTCTTGTTACCTTTGTGCTAAAGAAAACCGTCTATGGGCGCCGGTTTGAGGCTATTGGAGCCAATCCATTGGCAGCCCGCGCTGCGGGACTGCGCGTACGGCTCTACCAGACGATGTCGTATGTGGTGGCACAACTGCTGTACTGTGTCGCGGGTATCCTCATTGCCGGTATCACGCGCGAACCCACCGCGTTCCAGGGCAACAGCCTTCTGCTCCCTTCGGTTGCCGTGGTGGTCCTGGCGGGCGTGTCCCTTTTGGGTGGGCGTGGCTTTCCGATCTCGGTCGCAATCGCCGCCTTTTTTCTCAATCAACTGAGCCAGTTCGCGCTGGCCATCGGCGTGCCGTTTTCGGCGCAAACCATTGTGCAGGCTTTGGCCCTCGTCTTCGGGATCGGGATTTACTCGATCAACTGGACCAATGTGCTGGCCCGCACCTCAGTCCGCGCATCATCATAAGGAGGAATGACATGACCAATGCGTATTTCAAGGGAACGGTCGCTGCTGCTGCAACCGCCTGCGCCCTGACCCTGACAAGCCAGGCCACAATGGCCGAGGAGACGGCGGCTTGGTGCGGCCCAAACGAAGCCACGCTTGCGCTGCTTGATGGCTTTGGTGGCAACAGCTGGCGGATTGTGACCGCCGCAGCAGGCGCACAAGAAGCGGAAGCCTGCCCGAGCATAACCGAATACCTTTATGCGGATGGCCAGGGCGATACGCAAAAGGCCATCTCCGACATCAACTCGATGGCGGCACGCGGCATCGACGCGATGGTTGTCTTTGGCGATGCAGGCCCCGCCGTGCTGCCCGCGCTGACCAACGCCTATCGCTCCGGCGCGATTGTCATCCCCTACCGTGTCGTTGTGGGCGGACAGGCTGGTCGCAACTACACACGCTATGTGTCGGCCTCGTTCGTGGCCAATGGTGTGCTATGGGCCGAATGGATCACCGAGCAATTCCCCGACGGCGCCAACATACTCTATCTCAGCGGTCCCGCGGGCAACAGCCAAGGCACCGAGCAGTTGGAAGGCATGCAGCAGGTGCTGGATGACAGCTATACCTTCCTCAACCCTGACCCGTTCGCGGTGACCAATTGGGACCCCGCCTTGACGCAGCAGGTGCTGTCGGCGGCCATCGCGCAGCACGAGCAAATCGACGTGATCGTGTCGGATTTCGGCCCATCGCTGGTTGGTGCCTTGCCCGTTTTTGAGAACTTCGACCGTTCAATCCCGGCCCTGGCAACGTCGGACGGTAACTCGCTGGGCTGCCTGTGGCATGACGTTCAGGCGGACAACCCTGATTTCAAACTCATGACGGTCGAAACCGGAACAGACAATGTGCGCCTCGCTGTGCAGTGGGCCATTGCCGAAGCAACCGGCGGCACACCCCCGGACACAGACGTGTTCTTGTCTGATGTATTCGAGAACTCGGTCACAGAACAGCCCAACGCCGTGCAGTGCGAACCCGACCTGCCCGGCGCCATCTACCTGTCGTCGGCTGTACCCGCAGACGTTCAGGCCAACGCTGTCGGCAACTGATGCCATCCTCCCCCGGGCCGTGCGCGGCCTGGGGCACCTTGCCACGCTCTACCAAAAGGGATGCAGCCCGTGACGTACCAAGACGCCATCACCGAAGCTCCGTTGATCACGCAGGTTGACCCTGTGCAGCCCCTCGTCCGGCTGACCGGTGTGTCCAAATCCTTTTCCGGTGTTCACGCTCTGACGGACGTGTCCGTCGACATCTTTCCCGGCGAAGTACATGCGATCCTTGGGGAAAACGGTGCGGGCAAGTCCACGTTGATGAACGTGATCTCGGGCGTTTTGCAACCCGACCAGGGCGACGTGCTCTTTGATGGCAAAAACGTGCGGCCTTTGTCGCCCGACAGCGCGGCAGAGTTGGGCGTGGCGATCTCCTATCAGCATCCGGCGATCTTGGGCGATCTCTCGGTCCTGGAAAACCTGCTGGTGGCCCTGCCGACGCGGGTCTTTGAGGCCGGTGACACAAACGCAATCGCGCGGTCCCTGCTGGATGAGGTTGGACTGAATGTGCCGCTGCAGATGCGCGCCGACCGGTTGCCGGTTGCGCAAAAGCACCTCTTGGAATTGGCCAAAGCGCTCGCTATCGCACCCCGTGTTCTGATCCTGGATGAGCCGACCGCATCGCTGGATCAGGACGCGACCGATATGCTTTTTGCGCAAGTCCGGCGCCTGAAGGCGCAAGGCACGGCCGTGCTGTATATCACGCACCGTTTGGCAGAGTTGCGCCAGATTGCTGACCGCGTGACCGTCTTGCGCGATGGCCACCTTGCGGGGCGCGCCATGGTGGCCGAGGTGGCGAATGACACGCTGCTCAACATGATTGTAGGGCGACCGTTGGACTCGGCCTTTCCACCGAAATGGAACGACACCACGACCGACATCAACTTCGCCGTTAGCAACTTGACCGGCCGAAACTTTCGCGATGTCTCCTTTGAAGTGGCCCGTGGTCAGATCATCGGCATTGCCGGTGTTGAGGGCAATGGTCAGTCTGACCTGATGCGCGCCCTTGCCGGACTGCACCCACTGACAGGCGACGTACGCTTAAAGGGCGCGGCCCTGCCAGTCGGCGATCTGAGCAAGCATACGGCGTATATGCCGTCGGATCGGCATACCGAAGGCGTGGCCAAAGAATTGACCGTGCGCGAAAACGCGACGTTTTCGGCGCTCGGAAAATTCGCCACGTCAGGGATCATGAACCGCCCACGAGAAATCGAGGCGGTCAGCGAAGTATTTGGCGACCTCGCGGTCAAGACCGCGGGTTTAGAGGCCAAGATCCTCTCGCTGTCCGGGGGCAACCAGCAAAAGGTGGTCATGGCGCGCGCGCTCCTGTCGGAACCCGGCTTTATCCTGGCGGACGAACCCACCCAAGGCGTCGACGTGGGCGCAAGGTTTGAGATTTACCGGATCCTGCGCGAGGTTTCCGCTGCGGGCACGCCCGTGATCGTCAACTCGTCAGATGCGGCCGAGTTAGAGGGCCTGTGCGACGTCGTGATCGTGATGTCGCGCGGGCGCATCGTCGAGACCCTGCGAGGCGATGCAATCACCGAAGCGCGGATCGTTGGAGCAGCCGTTCAGGCCGATACGGGCGCGCATGGTACGAACGAGGCCAAAGTTGCACACGCCACCTGGGCAGAGCGGGTCAAACACTTTGTCCAAACCGACAACGCGACGATTGCCCCA
The DNA here is from genome assembly GCA_038525015.1 of Pseudomonadota bacterium. Taxonomy (GTDB): domain Bacteria; phylum Pseudomonadota; class Alphaproteobacteria; order Rhodobacterales; family Rhodobacteraceae; genus Tateyamaria. The sequence goes on from JBCBID010000001.1 coordinate 334,530, forward strand.
CTGATCGCTGTCGCGGTTGCGCTGGCCCTCTATGTCTTTGGTCAGAACGAAAACTTTCTATCCGCTTTCAACGTCTCGAACATTCTTATCCTCGCCACTGCGTTGGGATTTATCGCCCTGGGGCAGACGATTGCGCTGTTGATGGGCGGCATTGACCTATCGGTCGGTCCATTGACGGGATTTCTGGTCGTGGTCGCCTCTTTCTTTGTCAATGACGACCAATCGGCGCTGACCATCGCAACCGGCTTTGCCTTGATGTTTGTGGGCGCCTTCGTGGTGGGCGCTGTGAACGGCGTCTTGATCCGGTTTGCCAACTTTACGCCGATTGCGGCAACGCTTGCGATGTTCATCGGCTTGCAAGGTCTAAGCTTTGTGCTGCGGGACGGCCCCGGTGGTTTCATCAATTTCGGCGTGATCGAAACGCTGACCTACCGCGTTGGGCCGTTGCCGATTGCATTTGTCGTCCTTGTGCTGGTGACGCTGACGGCCGAGTATATCCTGCGCAAACGCCGAGCGGGTTGGCGGTTGCGGGCCATCGGCTCGCATGAAGACAACGCACGCCGCATCGGCATCCGCACCGATACGACCTTTATTGCCGGATACATCGCCTGTTCGATGCTGACCGCATTGGGGGCCATCATGCTGATGGCACAAATCGGCGTCGGCGACCCCGCACAGGGCGTCAACTACACCTTGGCCAGCATCACGGCTGTGGTTCTGGGGGGCACAAGCCTGCTGGGTGGGCGTGGCACATTCATCGGCACCGTGCTGGGCGCGCTTTTGCTGACCATGGTGCTGAACGCGGTGTCGTTCCTAGGGCTGACCCAAACCTACCAGTACATGTTCCAGGGTCTGCTGATCATCGCCGCAGCGCTGATTTATTCAACCGCCCGGCGCAAGGCCGCGACCTGACCCCCGACCAGACGAAAAGGATTGGATCAATGACTTCTGAAACCAAAGGCGGGATCGTCGTCACAGGTGCGGCGCGGGGGATCGGGTTTGCGATTGCTCAGGACTGTGTTGCCAAAGGCTACGGTGTGGTGATCGCAGATCTTGATGCAGATGCAGGCCAGGCCGCCGCACAGCGCATCAATCCCGATCAGCAAAAGGCCCTGTTTCACCAAACGGACGTCTCTGAACGCGCCTCGGTCGCCAGTGCGATTGCAGCCTGCGAAGCGCAATTCGGGTTCCTGCACGCCATCGTCAACAACGCGGGCTTTAACCGCCCGCAACCATTCCTTGAGACGTCGGAGGACAACTGGAACCGCATCATGACCGTGAACGGCCTCGGGGTCATGATCGGTATTCAGGAAGCGGCCAAGGCGATGATCGCGCGCGCGCACAAGGGCAAGATCATCAACACGGCCTCGATGGCGGGGCGCACCGGTTTTGGCGATTTCGCCCCCTACTGTGCCAGCAAGGCGGCAGTGATCAGCCTGACACAGGCTGCGGCCCGGTCGCTGGCCGGACATGGCATTTCCGTCAATGCGTTTGGCCCGGGCGTCGTCGCGACCGAACTCTGGGACAAGCTGGACACCGATCTGATGGAAATGGGCGTGTCGTCCAAGCCGGGCGAGGCGATGGAGACCTTTGCCGAAGGCATTCCGCTGGGCCGCGTGTCCACGCCCCAAGACATCTCTGGCACAGTCGCGTTCCTGATCTCGCCCGCCTCCGATTACATGACAGGCCAGTGCCTCATGATCGACGGCGGCATGATCATGCAATGACCGCCCCCCGCACAGAATTACCGCTTTGAACAGGAGGACAAAGACATGTCAGAGCAACTTACCGTCGTCGCCCATCTGCGCGCCATAGATGGCCAGATCGAGGAAACCAAAGCGTTCCTGCTGGACCTGATTGACCCGACGCGGGATGAACCCGGCTGTGTTGAATACTGGCTGCACCAGGACAATGACGATCCTGCCGAGTTCACATTCTATGAGAACTGGACCAATCGCGAAGAGTGGGACAAGCATATGGAATTGCCGCATCTCCAAGCCTTTGCCGAGGTCAAGGACAAGGTGTTTGAGCTGCAAAAGCTGCGTCTGATGACGATGATCTGTTCCGCAGATTCCAAGCGATGAGCGGCGGGCTTCCGGGCCTGTGCGGCACGGACCATGTCGGGTTTACCGTGCCCGACATGGAGGCCGCGACGCGCTTTTTCGTCGATGTGATCGGATGCGACGTGGTGTTCGAGATCGGCCCGTTTGTTGCAGATGACGACTGGATGGCGGTGCACCTCGGGGTGCATCCCCGCGCCGTCATCAAGACCCTGCGCATGCTGCGCTGCAAGAACGGCCCCGCCTTTGAGCTTTTTGAATATGAGCAGGACGGTGCTGTCGCAACGCCCCCCGCCAATTGCGATGTGGGGGCTGCGCATCTCGGCTTTATGGTCGATAACATGGACGCGGCAATTGCCCATCTGCGCAGTCACGGCGTTGAGATCCAAGGCGTACCCACAGTGATGGAGGACGGCCCGTCAGAGGGCCTGACCTGGGTTTACTTCAAGGCACCGTGGGGTATGCAGTTGGAACTGGTGAGCTATCCCGGCGGCATGGCCGTCACGCGCGCCAACCCTGACGCGCTGTGGTGCCCCAAACCTGCATAATGCGCCAGGCGCGGGATAGCACGTTCTCACGCCACCGCACTATTTCATAGCCACATACGCCTCGGGGTTGATAAGCGTGCAGCGAAATGCGCTGTGCACATCCGCGTGGCTGCGCATCACCGCCTGCAATGCAGCACCAAGGTGCGACAGCGCCTCCTTGGTTCTGTCGGGATGTTGCATGATCGACAATTCGATGTTGGCAAGCGGTTGGTCAGGCAGGCCCTGCACCGGCACAACAGCAACCTGACAGGCGGCCAACGGGACGTTCAGGTGCTCAATCAGAACCTGTCGCAATTCATTGCGTCCCGCAGCCGGCAGGCCACGCGGCAACGCCTCATCATCGACAAAGACTTTTAGGTTGGGCATGGCACACGGGCCTTGAGGCCCAGGATCTGACGCGCCTCGTCAACACTTGCAGGCGTGCGGCCATGTTTTGCCGCAACCTCGACCGCGCGCGCGACAAGCGCTGCATTGGACGGCGCAGGCGTATTACGGTCAAGGCGTATGTTGTCCTCAAGCCCCGTGCGCAGATGACCACCCGCAGCCGCCGCCCAGTCATTAAGTTCGATCTGGTGGCGCCCGATCCCTGCCGCGCACCATGGCGCGTCGCCAAAAAGGTGCCTTTTGACGGTCAGCATGGCATCAAACGCAACCTTGTCCGCGGGCATCGCGTTTTTGACGCCCATGACAAACTGGCAATAGGGCGTTCGGGGCAAACGCCCATCCTTGTGCATTTGCGCCGCCTGGTAGAGGTGCGACAAATCAAAACACTCGATTTCAGGAACCACATCGTGCTCCGCCATTTGCGCCGCGAGCCAATCCACAAGATCGGGTGGGTTTTCATACACACGGGTCGGGAAGTTGTTCGACCCGACCGAGAGTGAGCACATGTCAGGCCCAAGCGGGATCATCCCGCCTCGCGTCTGCCCGGCACCGGATCGTCCCCCGGTCGACAATTGCACAATCATGCCCGGGCAATGTATGCCTATCCCCTCAAGCAAGGCGGCAAACCGATCTGGATCAGAGGTCGGCGAGCCGTCATCGTTACGCACATGGCAATGGGCAATTGCAGCACCTGCTTCAAAGGCTGCGTGCGTGCTTTCGATTTGTTCAGATATGGTGATGGGCACCGCGGGATTGTCGCTTTTCTGCGGCAAAGACCCGGTGATGGCAACGCAGATGATGGCCGGAGAGGTCATGATGCAGGCAACGGCTCCGCAACCGCCTCCGTCTGCGCGCTGGACTTGCCTTCGCCTGGCCGGGCCATGATGATATCAAAATGCGACCGCCACAGCGTGTCCGCGCCGTCCAGCCGCTCAAATTGCGCCACAAGGCTGGTTTTGACGCCAAATACGGTGTCATCCTCAAGGTACGCGTCACCACTGACAAATGAGTGGGACACAATCGTATGGAACCCCTCGCGCGTGACCATCAAATGCATATGCGCCGGGCGAAACGGATGCCGTCCAAGTGCGGTAAGCATCTTGCCCACCGGCCCATCATCCGGGATCGGATAGCTGACGGGTTTGATACCGCGGAAGACATATTTACCGTCCTTGCCGGTGACAAACCGCCCACGATTGTTCCACTTGGGCTGAATGTCTGGCTGCTGCACGTCATAATAGCCGTCCGCGTTGTCTGACCAGACGTCCAATTCGGCGCCTTCGATCGGATTGCCATCCAAATCCTTGATCGTGCCCTGAAACAGACAGCTTTCGCCTTTGCCATCAAGCGAGATGTTCGCCCCCATGTCGTAAAGCGGGGCGTCCTTGACGTGGAACGGCCCGAAGACGGTGTTTTCCGTTGCACCCTCTGGACGTCTGTTGTTCAGCGCGTCGACCAGCATCGATAGACCCAGCGTGTCGGACAGCAAAATGAACTCTTGCCGTTCGTCGTTGCAAATCTGACCGACCCGCGTAAGGAAATCGATGGCCGTCCCCCACTCGTCCTCCTTCAGATGCACCTTTTTGGCAAACGCATGGATGTGCGCCACAAGCTCGCCCATGATCTCAGCCAAACGCGGGTCGACGTCTGCGCCCATACGCTCGTTCACCGCTTCCACAGAGCGTTCCTCGGAAAAGTAACCTTTCATGCTGACCTCATTCATTTGTATCAGGACTGCGGACGGCGTCCGGCTACGGCATCGCGCAAAAGCGCAGTCAATCCGCTTGCTGTCAGTTCCCGAGGATTCCAATAGCTGTTTTGCAGTGCCTGAGTGACCGCTTGTTCGATCTCATCTTCACCAAATCCGATCTCGGTCAATGCTTGGGGGGCGCCCAAACGGGCAGATAAATCAAACAGACCCTGCCCCGCTTTTTCTGCCCCCAGAACCTCGGCCAAAGGGGCCAGCAGGTTTGGCACGGCCACTTCGTTGTAAGCAATGGCATGGGGCAGCACGATGGCGTGCACCGCAGCATGGGGCAAGCCAAAGGTGCCGCCCAGGACATGGCACAGCTTGTGATGCAAAGCCATGCCAACCTGTCCCAGCACCGCACCACAATGCCATGTCCCCATCAACGTGTCCCCACGCGCCTCAAGGTCCGCGGGACTATCGATGACCTTTGGCAATCCAACGGCAAAAAGCCGGATGCCCGCAATGGCAAGCGACGTGGCCAGCGGATTGCGATCGCGTGCATAGAACGCCTCGGCGGCATGTGCGACGGCATTCAGCCCGGAGGTGACGGAAAGGCCAACCGGCAAGGTGGCGACCAGTTCGGGGTCATAAACGATGCGCTGCGGTTGCACGCGCATGTCGGTCAAAGTGGTCTTTTGCCCCCCTTCGGACTGACCAATCACTGGCGTCGCTTCGGACCCGGCATAGGTCGTCGGCACGGCGATCACGGGCAGATCGGTGCGCAAGGCGATGGCCTTGCCCAACCCGATGGACGACCCGCCTCCCATAGCGACAAGGCAATCAACACCAAGCGTGCGGCACTCTTCCACAGCCGCTTCTGAGATATCGACCGGCGTATGCATCGCTGCCGTCGCAATCACGCCGACGGCCAAATTGCCCATGCTTTCGGCCAGCTCTTCGGCCTGGGCGCGCTGGTCCGGGGTCGCCAGAACAACAGCGCGCGCACAGCCGAGATTTTCGACTTCAAAACCGGTTTCAGCGCGCGCGCCCACACCGAACCGTATCCCCGCAACGGGTGCGTCGGCGCGAAACCCGGCAGAGAAGTGCACCGACATCAGATCACCTCGCGTGACGCATCGGAATAGCGGATCTTGACCGTCACCGTGCCTTCGTTCAGCAACCAAGGGCGCACACGGTAGCTGCGCACGCCGGACTTGTGGATCGGATCGGCCGCGGCAATCTCTTCTGCCTCGGCCATGGAATTGGCACGGATAATCACCATCCCCTCGCCTTCCCAATTCTCTTCGTTGTCATCCCAGAACGGCCCTGCACCGAACATGATACCGCGCTCTTCCAACGACACTTGGTATTGCAGGTGTTCTTCCAGCGCCTCCATCACCGCGCCCATGCCTTTCACGGGCGTGGTGAAAACCACATAAAGCTGTTTTTGCAGCATACCTTTTGACGCTTCGAGCACGCCTTCCTTTTTGACGATAGGGTCGCTCATGTTCAGCTGTCCTTTCCGTAAGTGTCAGGCAAATGTGGCCACGTCGTCGAAATCCAGACGCGGCAATCGCCGAAAGATCTTTGAGACATCGGCGTATCCAAGATTGCACAGCACGTTGGATTTCCACGTCGTGCCCTCAAGGAACAGCGCGTCTACTTTGGCGTTGTTGAACCCCGACATCGGCCCGGTATCGAGCCCGACAGCCCGCGCAGCAATGATGAACCAGGCAACTTGCAAAGTGCCATTGCGGAACGCATTTGCTGTGCGCATGTCGTCATTTCCCGCAAACATATCGCGCGCATTCGGGTTGGGCGGGAACAGCTCGGGCAGTTTTTCGTGAAATTGCATGTCGTGGCACAGAATGGCCGTGACCGGCGCTGACATCAGTTTGGGAATGTTGCCTTCCAGAACGGCGCCTTTCAGCTTTTCCCGGCCTGCGTCCGTTTCGACAAAGACAATGCGCATCGGCTGCTGGTTCATCGAGGTCGGCCCCATCCGCGCGATGTCCCACAGCGCGCGCAATGTCTCTCGCGTCACCGGCCGGTCTTGCCAGCCGTAATGCGTACGCGCCTCTGTCAGTAAAACACGCAGCGTATCATCGTCGATTGGACCTGCCTCGCGCAGCTCTTCTGCCGCGTTCCGCGCTGCCTCGTCGGCACGCGCGATCTCGTCTTCGTCAAGCATTCTGGACCCTCCTGGACTGGTCGCACCATCGCAAAGCGCTGAACCTGAGTCCATATCAAAGTTTCACAATGCGCACAAATTTAAGATTGACGTTCGTATTGCGAACTTTTACGACTCGGAAAATCACAGGAGGAGACCATCAATGCGTGTAACCACTTCCCTCGTCGCTGGCGTACTTGCCGGCATGATTGCGCTGCCCGCCAAGGCCCAAGAGGTCATCGATCTGACCGTTCTGTCCGGATACAACGACCGCGCCTCATGGGTGCGCGTGTTCAAGGAATACTGGATGCCCGAGGTGAACCGACGGCTTGAGGACGCTGGCAACGCATACCAGATCGACTATACGGAGACGTTTGGAACCGTGGTCAAACCGCGCGGCGAATTTGACGCGGTGCGCAACGGCATTGCCGACATCGGCCTTGTCGTATCGGTCTTTCACGCGGACAAGCTGCCGCTGGCCTCGGTGTCCTTTGTCACGCCGTTTGTGACCACCGATCTTGAGCTCAACGCACGCACATATGACGAGCTGACCTTTCGCTTCCCGGAAATGGAAGGCGCATGGAACCGGTTTGGCATGCACTTCTTGGGCCATATGGGCACGATCAAATCCTACGCGATCCTGGCCAAAGAGCCGATCAACTCGATTGAAGATTTTGAGGGGCTGAAATTTGCAGGCGCCGGTCTGAACCTGCGCTGGATCGAGGGTCTGGGCGCGACCGGCGTGCCATCGGCGCTGACCAAGTTCTATTCCGACACCGAATCCGGTGTGACGGACGGCATGATCTCGTGGGGCGAGACGGTCACGGGGTTCAAACTGTGCGAAGCCGCCCCCTACTTCATCAAGGCGGACATGGGTGCCGTGACCTCATTTGCTGTCGCCGCCAACCAGCGCAGCTGGCAACGCCTGCCGGAACAGGTGCAAGAGGTGATGACCGCGGTGACGCGTGACTACCGTGACGAATTGGCACGTCAAACGTCCGAAGCTGACGCCGCTGGGATTGAGGCCTGCAAAGAACAGGGCGGCACGATCATCGAGTTCAGCCAGGAAGAGCGCGAGCGTTGGGCGGCAGCGTTGCCGAACATCGCAAAAGAATGGGCCGCCGCCGCAGATGCAGCGGGTCAGCCGGGGACCGATGTTTTGAATGCGTATATGGACATCATGCGCGAGAACAATCAGCCGATCATGCGCCAATGGGACCAGGAAGGCGGATCCTAAGCGCGTGCATCGGAGGAGGTGATCATGGCCACGCCAACCCCAGACCGCACCCCATCCCCCTCCGATCCATCGGAGGGGCTGACCCCGCCAGCCGAGGATGGCATCGCCCCGCTTGACTGGCTGACCACCGGGCTGAACGCGGTCGGCACGGCCATGATCCTCGGCCTCATGGTTCTGATCAACGCTGACGTCATCGGGCGCAACTTTTTCCGCGCGCCGGTCCCAGGTGTGGTCGAAATGGTCGAAGCGGCCATTGTCATCATCGTGTTCTTGCAAGTCGGGCACACGTTGCGTGTCGGCCGCTTTACCCGCTCGGACGGGTTGTTCATGGCCATCGCCAAACGGCGCCCGCGCGTCGCGGCAGGCATGGACCTGTTCTATGCGCTGACCGGCGCGGTCCTGTTCGGCATCATCGCGGTGGCGGCCTGGCAACGGTTCCGCGAAGCACTTGAATTTGGATATTTCGCAGGCATTCAAGGGGCCTTTACCTTGCCAACCTGGCCGGTCGAGCTGGCCATCAGCCTCGGCTCGGGCGTGATGGTCGTGCAGTTCCTCGCCATCTGCTGGCTGCGGGTCAACGAAATGCGGCGGAGGACCAACATATGAGTGGTCTCGCCATCGGTTCGGTCAGCATCGGGCTGATCCTCATCCTTGTTTACGCGGGCATGTATGTGCCTGTGGCGCTGACCCTGATCTCTTTTCTCGGCACCTGGTTCATCACCGACAACCTCGGCGTGGCGCAAAGCCTGCTGACCCTGAAAGCGGTCGAGACCATTCGCAGCCAAGAATTTGGGGTGATCCCGCTTTTTGTCATGATGGGCCTCCTGGTCAGCACGTCCAACATCGCCAAAGAAGTGTTCGAAGTGGCCAATCACTACCTCAAGCGCCTGATGGGCGGGCTGGGCATGGCGACCGTTGCGGCCAACGCGGTCTTTGCCGCCATCACGGGCGTCTCCATCGCCTCCGCTGCGGTGTTTACCCGTGTCGCGGTGCCGGAAATGCTGCGCTTCGGCTATTCGCCACGCTTTGCAACGGGGGTCGTGGCCGGGTCATCCATCCTGGGCATGCTCATCCCGCCGTCGATCCTGCTGATCGTCTATGCCTTCATTGTCGAACAATCAGTTGGCGCGCTGTTCCTCGCAGCGATTGTGCCTGGCCTCATCCTGTCGGTACTCTACTGCGTTGGCATCTACGCGATTGCGCGCTTCAGCCCCGCAACCGTTGGCCTCGCGCCAGGTGGGGCCACGCTTGCCGTGGCCGGTGGCGGCGCTGTCGCTGCACCCATGCCATCACAGGTCGACGAGGATGATGGCATCGATGCCGCCGCAGCACTCCAGCGGTTGCTCCCGATCTTTGCCCTTGTCGCATTGGTCATCGGCGGCATCTATGGCGGGTTCTTCACCCCGACAGAGGCCGGTGCCGTCGGCGCTCTGGGCGCTCTGGTTCTTACGGGTCTAAAGGGCATGCTGTCGTTCAAAGTGCTGTGGAAAGTTGCTGTCGAAACCGGTCACATCACCGCGTCGATCTGTTTCCTGATCATTGCGGCAGGCATGTATTCATCCATGCTGGGCCTGTCGGGCATTCCGGGCGAGCTTGAGGCGTGGGTCCGCGGCGCCGGGTTCGAGGTGTGGGCGCTGATCACAATCTACATCATTATCATCCTGCTGATGGGGACGATCCTCGACTCGATCTCGATCATGCTGATCGTTGTCCCGATCTTCTTGCCGCTGTTTCAGGCCTTTAACTTTGACCTGATCTGGTTCGGGGTCGTCACCATCATCGCGGTCGAGATCGGGCTCTTGACCCCACCGCTGGGTATCGCGGTCTACGTCATCAAATCCACGCTCGACGACGACCGCATCTCGCTCAAGGACATCTTTATAGGGGCCGCGCCCTTCGCGCTCATGATGTTCATGGTCATGCTTCTGGTCATCGCCTTTCCCGGCCTGACCTCCGTTTTCAGATAGGAACATCCACATGATCTACGTCATCACTTGCATCGACAAGCCCGACGCGCTGCCCCGCCGGATTGCCAATATCGACGCGCATCGCAGCTATCTTGGCAGCCACACCCACCCGGTCGACACGCTGGTCTCCGGCCCCCTGGTGCAAGAGGACGGCGAGACAATGAAGGGATCGTTTTTCATGGTCGAAGCTGCGTCCCGCGACGCCGTCTTGGCCTGGCAAGCAGAGGATCCGCTCGCCAATGCCGACGTGTGGGAGACGGTGAGTGTCGAGGCGTTCATGAAGCGGGTCGACAACCTGTCGGGAGCGGGCGCATGAAAATCGCATGGATTGGGACGGGCAAACTCGGCGCCCCCATGGCCCACCGCGCGGCAGAGGCTCATGAGGTGGTCGCCTTTGACACGGTGCAAGCCAACCTCGAAGGTTTCGCGCACAAAGCGGTCTCAATCGCAGAGGCGGTTGTCGACGCAGAGGCCGTCATCACAACCATTCCGAACGATGCCGTTCTTGCCGCGGTCGCAGCCGAAGCGCTGCCAGCCCTTGGCGCGGATGCGATCTTTGTGGATATGAGCACGGTATCGCCCGAAGGATCGGCCAAAGTTGCCGATATGGCGGGTGCAACCGCTTACATCCGCGCGCCAGTGTCCGGGTCCGTCATGCACGCTGAAAAAGGTATTCTGACCGTGCTCGCCTCAGGCCCAACCGACGCCTATGACCGGTTGAAGCCTGTGTTCGAGACCTTTTCCGCCGCGATGTACCATGTCGGCGCTGGTGAAGAGGCGCGGTATCTCAAGCTGGTGATCAACAACATGGTTGGGTCAACGGCTGCGTTGCTGGCTGAAAGCCTCACCCTGGGCCGCAAGGGCGGTCTTGACTGGAAACTGATGCTCGACGTGCTGTCAGACAGCGCTGTGGCGTCACCCTTGGTCAAGTTCAAAGCCGAGCCGTTGAAAGCCCGCCACTTTGCCCCCGCCTTCACGGCAGAGCAGATGATCAAGGATATCGGCCTTGTCGTCGATGCCGCGCAGATGTCGGGCACTGAAACGCCCCTTGCCGCACAAACCCTCAAGCTGATGCAAGACACCGCTGCGGCGGGCATGGCGCACGAGGATTTCGTCGCGGCTGTCAAAACCCTTGAGGCGCGCGCCGGGCTTGGAGAGCCGGAATGACACCGCTGGGGGCAGTTGTGGCGACGGTCACAATCGGCCTCGCACTGGCCCTGCAACCCGCGATGAACGCCGAAGTGGCGCGCCGGATCGGGTCAGGCATCGGCGGGGTGATGTTCTCGCTGTCGGTAAGCGTGGTCGTGATCGTGGCATGGGCGCTGATCACGCGGCCCACAATCCAACCCGCTGCTCTTGCGGCTGCGCCCTGGTGGATCTGGTTCAGTGGCCTGATCGGTGCGTTGTTTTTGCTCACAGGTCTGTCCGCGACCCCTGCAATCGGAGCGGCTGGATTTTTTCTGTGCCTGATCGTTGGTCAGCTGACCGGTTCGGCAATCGCCGATCACTTTGGTATGGTGGGGCTGTCGGAACGCCCGTTGACCTGGCAACGCATGTTCGGCATTGCTTTGGTCGCAATCGGCGCGTTGATCGCCGTTCGGGAAAGAGGCTGAGATGGAAGACGGGCTGCGTGTAGATACCAGATCGGAAACGGTTGGCTCTTTTGAAAAAGGCCTGCGTGTGATGCGTGTGATGGCCGATGCCGACAAGGGCATGACCCAAGCCGAAGTGGCCGAAGCAACCGGCCTGACCCGTGCCTCGGCCCGACGGTTTTTGCTGACCCTGATCGACTTGGGCTATGCCAAACAGGTGGGCAGTCGCGTGGAACTCACCGCCGAAGTGCTGGCGCTTGGCGGCGTCCGCTTTGACGGGGGCCTTGTCTGGGAAATGGCCCGCCCGCATCTCGAAGACCTGAGCGCAGAGCTTGATGAAAGCGTGTCGGTTGCCGTGCGCGACGGGCATGACATCGTCTATGCCGCGCGGGCGCAGGCGCGCCGCATCATGTCGGTCACGTTGAATGTCGGCTCGCGCTTGCCTGCGATAATGACATCCATGGGCCGCGTGATCCTCGCCGATCTGTCCGTGCCCTGCCAATATGAGGTGATCGAGGGCGCGCCACCACAGCAACTCACGCCCCACACCCGGACAGACCCGGACGAGATTGTCGCCGAATTGGCCCGCGTGCGCGACCAAGGCTATGCGCTTTCCGATCAAGAGCTTGAGATCGGCTTGCGTTCAATCGCTGTCCCGATCCGTGCCGCCAACGGCAAAGCCTATGCGGGTCTGAACGTCGCCGTCCAAGCCAGCCGGGTGTCTTCTGACCATATGGTCAGCACATTCGTCCCGGCCCTGCGCCGCACCGCCATGCGGATCGAAGCGTTGAGCCGACTGCCCTCATAGTGTTTTTTGGGCAAAGGTCGCTTCATCTGGCATTCATTGGTCGGACCGAAGGTGATTTTGCTTTGCCAAGGCAAGTCGGAACGGCGTCAAAGACGAATTCCGTCTCGAAGCAGGCGCGCAAAAGCCCACAAAGCCCAGACCCAAGACCGTTCGTGAAGCTCACAGCATGGGTCAAGCAACGGGTCACGCGCGGGCACCAGCCACCGTTGGTCCGCCCCTGACCAAAGGTGCGCCCGACCCCGGTGCACCACCCAAAGCTACGCGCTCTTCAACTTGCGTTTCTTCTCCAGCGCGGCCACCGCAGCCCCGGTCAAAACAAGCGGAAGCGCGAACAGGAAACTCGATGTCAGCGGCAGCCTGAAGATCAAAAGGTCCGCCAGCACAGGCCATAACAGCGCGACATATTCAAACGGTGCAAGTCTCGACGCCTCGGCATAGCTGAACGACAAGGTCATCGCGATATGGGCAAAACCACCGAACAGCCCCGCAAGCACAAGCAGCGCCAGCGTCTGCGCATCGGGCACTGCCCACCCCCACGGCAGCGTCAGCAGCCCCCCGGCCATAGAGGCCACCACGAAATAGAACGCAATCGCACCAGGGCTTTCCGTGCGTGTCAGGCTGCGGACCATGATAAGCGCAAAGGCGGTCAGAAGTGCCGTCAGCAGTCCCAGCCCGATCCCAAGCAACCTGCGCGCATCCGCCACGCCGCCTCCGATGTCGGGCCAGACCAGCACCAGGACCCCGGCCACGCCAAAGCCAAGGCCCAGCACCCGCCACCGCGTCAACCGTTCAGACAGGACAAGCACCGCAATGATCGCGGTCAGCACGGGCGCAAGCTGTGCCAGCAGAACCGCCTCGGCCAGCGGCAGGAGCGCGACGGACGCAAAGGATGTGAACATCGCCGCAGCGCCAAAAAATGACCGGACCAGATGCCCCAGCGGACGCGTTGTGCGCAGGCCCGCCGGAAACTCGTGTCGCAGCGTCAGAAAAATGACCAGGGGAATAAGCGCAAAGAAAGACCGGAAAAAGACGATCTGCCCCAGCGGGGCGGCCTCGCTCGCCGCCTTGACGCAGATGACCATCCCGGTGAACAGCACCCCTGACAGCACGCGCAGGCTGATCCCGAATGTGGGTCGGTCGGCTTGGCTCATCTACTCTCGTCCTGTTCGGCTAACGCGTCGCGCAGCGCATCGCCCGCCAGATTGATCGCAAGCACCGACGCGACAACCGCAAGGCCGGGCCAGATCATCTGCAGCGGGGTCGAACGCATATGGATACGCGCGTCAAGCAGCATCGTGCCCCATTCCGGCAGCGGTGGCTGCACCCCAAAGCCCAGAAACCCAAGCGCAGAAATACCCAGGATCGCGCGGGCGAACATGCCGGTCCACACAACCGTCAGCGACGGCAAAAGCGACGGCAGGTAATGCCAGCGTGCGACGCCCCAGGGGCGCATCCCGGCCAGACGCGCCTGCACGACATACCCCTTGGTCGCCAGCGACAACCCGATGCCGCGCGCCACACGCGCATAGCGCATCCACCCCGTCACAGCCAGCGCGAAGACAAGCGTACCCGTCCCCGCGCCCAGCACACCCGCAATCACCACCGCCGCGATCAGCTCGGGAAAGGCCAGGAACGTGTCGGTCGCGCGCATCGCAAGCCAATCCGCAACCCGGCCACCCTGCGCGGCAATCAGCCCCACGCATGTGCCCACAATCAGTCCCAGGAACGACACGACAAAGGCCAGCCCCAGCGACCAGCGCGCCCCGTGCAGAAGTCGTGACAGGATATCGCGCCCCAAAGCGTCCGTGCCCAAAAGCCACTCCGCACTCGGCGGCTGCAGCCTGCTTGCAATATTGATGGCCGTCGGATCATGCGGGGCCAGCATCGGACCAAACACCATCAAAAGCACAAACACCACGACCAGCACGCCCACACTACGCATCGCGCGCTCCCATCCTTGGGTCAAGGCCGCGATAGATCAGGTCAATCAATAGGTTCACAGTCACAAAGACAACGGCGGCCACGATCACCACGGCCTGCACCTTTGGGAAATCGCGGGCAAAAATCGCGCTCACCAGAAAACTGCCAAGGCCGGGCCGGGCAAAAATCACCTCAACCACCACCAACCCTTCAAGCAAAAAGGCAAGCTCAAGCCCCAGCACCGTGACCACGGGAATGGCCGCATGCGGGGCCACATGGTCCCGCGCAATGTCGCCGCGGGCGATGCCCCGACGCCCAAAGGCCGGCAGAAACGGCTGGGTACGCGCCTCAAGAATACCGGACCGTATGATCCGGGTCAGTGACGCCGCCACGCCCAGCGCAAGCGTCAACGCCGGCAGAATACTGTGCGCGGGTGTCTGCGCCCCCATGGCGGGCAACCACCCCAACTGAACGGCAAACAGCAAGATCAGCAACAGCCCCAGCCAAAATGCCGGGATCGCAACCCCAATCGACGCCAGCGCCACAGCACCGCGGTCCAACCAACTGCCCGGCTTGCGGGTGGCGATCAGGGCCAGCGGCACGGCGATGGCCAGGCCGATGGCCAAACTGACAAGCGCCAGCGGAAACGTATAGGACATCGCCGTGACCATGTCGGGCCAGACCTCCCGGCCCGTGACCGACGATTGCCCGAAATCCCCCATTAACAGCGGCGCCAGCCACGCCCAAAAGGCGGTCCAGAATCCGGTGTCAAACCCGGCCTCAGCCCGAATGATCTCCAGAACCTCCTTTGACACCACCATCCCATACCGCGCCTCGGCGATGGACAGGGCGGGATCGCCCGGGGCGTGCCACAACAGCGCAAAGGTGGCCAGCGCCACACCCGTCAGAACGACAACGGCGCGCAAGACAAGCCCGGCGACGATCCGGCTCACGCCACGCGCTCCAACGCACCAAGCGCAAACGCGGCGTCACGCAACGTGCGGCCATACTCGGTCTGCGGGGCGCGGGCAAAGGCCTGCGCCGCCCCGTATTCCTCAATCCGCCCGGCGCGCAGCACCGCAATGTCATCCGCATGGGCCGCGGCATAGCCCAGATCATGCGTCACGATGAGCGCGGCAAACCCCTCGCGCGCCTGCATGTCCGCGATCAGCCGCGCCGTGTGCTTCTGCGTGACCGCATCAAGCGCAGAAAGCGGCTCGTCAAACAGCACCAGCGGCGGGGCTGCAATCAGCGCGCGCAGAATACCCACCCGCTGCGCCTGACCGATCGACACCTCGGCAGGGCGCCGATCCAGCAGGTCAGCATCCAGCTCCAGCGCCGTGCACAAGCGCCGCAACCGCTCCGGGTCAATCCGTCCGTTCTGTGCAAGCACCGGCTCCATAACCGACCGACGCAAGGACAGCCGCGGGTTAAACGCCGCACGCGGCTCCTGCATGACCAAGGCAGGGCGGCACGCGCGCACCGGCGCACCGTCCCATGTCACCCGCCCCTCTGCACAGCGCACCAGCCCCAGGATGGCCCCGATCAGCGTGGACTTGCCCGCACCGCTTTCCCCCACAACGGCCAGTGTCCGCCCCGGTGCAAGCACAAAGGACACATCCCGCACCGTGGTCGCAACACCGCGCCTGACCGAAATACCCTCGACGCTCAGCATGGCAATTCCAGCCAGTTGCGATGCGCGCACAGCGCCTGTGCCGCCGCTGTTTCCGGTGCCGACAGAAACCGCGCTGTCGGTGCATCCTCGACAATGCGCCCCGCGTCCATCACCATCAGCCGTGACACCCGCCGCGCCGCCAGCCCCAAATCATGGGTGATCAGCAAAAGCGCGGTCGCGCGGTCTTTCAAATAAGCGTCCAGCAGGTCCATCGTGCCCGCCGCCACAACCGGGTCCAGCGCCGAAGTGGGCTCGTCCATGACCAGCACATCCGGCGTCCCGATCAGGGCCATCGCGATGACAAAGCGTTGCTGCATTCCCCGGCTCCAGCCCCAGGGGCGCTTGCGCAGATCGCCGGTGCCGATCTGAAGGGCTGCAAACAGCGTGTCCCGATGCCCGGCATCCGATGCAAGCCCCAGGGCCTGCTCCGCCTCGCGCCAATGAAAGGCCATCGACCGCAGCGGATCAAGCGCCTCATCCGGGCTTTGCGGCACATGCGCAACGCCTGTGCCACCAGCCCGCAGCGCATCAACAAACGCATGCCCCAGCGTCGACTTTCCCGACCCCGAAGCACCAACAAGCCCGACGCGTTCGCCGGGCCTGATCTCCACATCGGTGGGGTGTAGAATGGTCCGACCCGAGCGCCGCGCGCTCAGGTCGTAAGCTGCAATTGTCATTCGGCCCAGCGCGTCTCGTGCGTGATCCAATGGGTCTCGGTCGGGTGCACCTGATACCCGGTCAGCCCGGCACGTGCCACCACGGCCTGGCTCACATGAAAGACAGGGACCAACGGCACATCCGTCGCGATGATCTGCTGGACCTCGTCATAGATCGCCTTGCGCTCTGCCGCGTCAGAGGTCGTGCGCCCCCGAACAAGCAATGCGTCCAGCGCCGGGTTCGCATAGCGCCCCGCATTTGACCCGCCATTGCTGTCCACCAGAAAGCCAAGGATCGACCCCGGATCGCCCTGCGGCAGCATCACCCAGGCCTGCAAGAACATGTCTCCATCGCCTGCCATCAGCGCTTCGTTGCTGGCCCCATATTCGCCAACACGCACGCTTGCACTGATCCCGATCTGTTGCAGGAAGGCTTGCGTGATCTCGGCCGTGGGCGGCAACGCCGCACGCGACGAATAGGTCAGGATCTCGATTTCAAGCGGTGCGCCATCCAGCATCCAGCGGCCACCCTCTTTGGTGGCGCCCGCCTCTGCCAGCAATTCCTCTGCGCGGGCAGGATCATAGGCGGGTGCAATGTCCGCCGCCCAGCCCTTGCCCTCGGGATAGATGGTGCCGGCAGGCACGCCGCCCACACCGGACAGAACAGCCTCGACAATCCCCTCCCGGTCAATCGCCAGTGACACGGCTTGCCGGATCAGCGGGTTCGCCAGCGGACCGGATGCCGTGTTCATGGAATAGAAATAGAGCCGTGCGGTCGGTGCGGTAAAGCCCAGCGCGCCGGTCTCCTGAATGCGGGCAAAATCGGTCTCGGGGTAGTTGATGACCATATCGACATCCCCCGCCTCAAAGGCCAGCGCCGCCGATGCCGGATCGGGCGAGGCCACAACCCGCACCTCTTCAAAGCCGGGCGTGCCCCCGCGATAGTCCGCATCCGCCTCTGCGCGGTAAAGCTGGTCCGGCACCGCCTCGCGGAAGATATAGGGGCCCGTTGCGTTGATCGGATACGCGTCCGAGGCCGCACCCAGAATGGCAATACCCGGATCAGACAGGTTCCACCGGAACGCCGCATTCACGCTGTTGGTCTCAAAGACAACAACGCGCTCGCCATCCGTGGACATCCCCGCCAGGTCCAGAACCTTGGCAACGCGGGCGTTGTGGGCCGGGTGCCCTTCGTCCGAAATCGGCGCAATCGCGTCGATCACGGCCTGCGCCGTCACCGGGCTGCCGTCGTGAAATGTCAGACCCTCGCGCAGCGTCACCCGCCATGTGGTCGGCGCCACCTGCTCTATGCCCTCGGCCAGGCGGGGATACAGGTTCAGATCATAATCAATGCCCATCAGCGTCTCGGTCACGCCGGTCTGGTTGGACATCCAACCATTATAGCCCGCACGCGGGTCCGGCACCTCGGCCGTTGGACCAAATGTGACGGATATGGTCAGCGTATCATCCTGCGCCGCCACAGGCAGCGCGGTACCGGCTGCCATCAGCGCAGCCGCGGCAAAGCGGGTGAGTATCGACATAAATATTCCTTCAGGTCTTGGGTATCAGTTGATGCGGGATGATCGCGTGGCGGTCACGCGCAAGCGTGCGCTGCTCTGCCTGCGTCAGGGCCAGCAACGCATCCTCGGGGCTCAGACCCTTGGCGCAGGCCCGCACCCACACACGACGGGCCGATGCGGGCGACCACGGCAGACTTGCCTCGGCAAGCCAGCGGCGCAGCGGCGCGGGCAAGGCGTCATAGCTGCGCATCGGATCGACGGACCGTTTCTTTCGGCGCAACGACGTTGCTCCAAGGTTGCGGGTCACAGCGCGTCCTCAAGGTCGTCCACAGCATCCAGCACAAGCAAAAGCCGCGTCTCGCCCGTCCCCTCGATCGGCGGTGAGCGGTGCACCAGACCCGACGCCGGTTGCGCTGGCCAAAGCGTCCCGCGCAACAGGATCGGCGTCCCCGTGGGGGCCGAGAAAACGCGCGCCGGGTCCTGCCCGCCGCTCGAAATCCCATATTGCGTCCCCTGACCGCGATAGGTGCAGATCAGCCGCGCCGTGATCACGTCGATATGAAACCTGCGGCAGGCATTTGACGTCACGGGCTGCAAACGCAAGCGCAGATACGGGGTCTGCATCAGTCTGGCAAAAATATCCGCCAGCGCCGCGATATCGCCGATCAACTGCTCACGCTCGGCGCAGGCGGGCGTACCGGCCACCTCGCACAGCCTTGTCGCCTCTGCCTCCACCGCATCAGGACGCAGAACAACGCGACCCGCAGGAAGCAACGCGGGGTCCAGACCATCTATCCACTGCTGAAAGCCCGGCACCGGCTGCCGCCGCCAGATCGCCGCGGCACAGCCGGGGTCCAGAAACGCCGTCAAATCGTCTGGTGTGTCCGCAATCGCCACACCGGTGGCCGCGCCCTGCACCAGCGCAGACGCAGCATGGCTCATGCCGCGTCCTCCACCCGGCGCCAACCCGGAAACGGATCGGGCAGATCAAGCGGCAACGCCTCCGGCCCCGCTGCCAGCACGCTTGGCACCAGACAGGCATCCAGCTTCGATTTCAGCGCTGGCCAGTCAATGCTCGCCCCGATGAACACCAATTCCTGCCGCCGGTCGCCCCACGGCTCTGACCAATGCTGCTGAATATACGCCTTGGCCGAGTCGTGGTCGGGCCAGCGCTCCTTCGGCACATTCGCCCACCAGGTCCCGATGGGCTGAACACTCGACAACGCCCCCGCAAGCGAAAACTCCGCCACCCATTCCGGCCGCGTCGCAATCCAGAAATGCCCCTTGGCCCGGATCACCCCCGGCATGTCCCCATTCAGAACCGACAGGATCTTCTCGGGAATAAACGGCTGCCGCGCCCGGTACACAAAGGACGTCACACCATATTCCTCGGTCTCGGGCACATGGTCGGCAAAGCCATACAATTCCTTGGCCCACATCGGATGCTCATGCGCCTGCTCGAAATCAAACAACCCGGTATCCAGGATTTTCTCAGCCGCCACAGCAGACTGGTTGGTCTCGATAATCTCGGCATCCCCGTTCAGGCTGCGAATGATCTTGCGCGCAGCATCCACCTTTTCGGGCCCCGCATCATCCACCTTGTTCAGGATCACAACATCGGCAAACTCGATCTGATCAGTCAGCAGATGCACCAGCGTCCGTTCATCTTCCTCGCCCATGGTCTCCCCACGGTCGCTCAGAAAATCCTGCGAGGCATAGTCATTCAACAGGTTCACCGCGTCCACAACCGTGACCATCGTATCCAGCCGCGCAACATCCGACAGGCTGTCGCCAAACTCGTCCCGGAAATCGAACGTGGCCGCCACAGGCAGCGGCTCAGAGATGCCGGTCGACTCGATCAACAGGTAATCAAACCTCCGCTCCGCAGCGAGCTTGCGCACCTCATCCAACAGGTCATCGCGCAACGTGCAGCAGATGCACCCGTTCGACATCTCAACAAGTGTCTCTTCCGTCCGGCTCAACTCGGTGTCCGCACGCACCAGGTCGGCATCAATATTGACCTCCGACATGTCATTCACGATGACCGCGACACGACGGCCCTCGCGATTGTTAAGAACGCGGTTAAGAAGCGTTGTCTTTCCAGCACCGAGAAAGCCGGAAAGCACCGTGACGGGAAGCCGTGTATCTGACATAAAACGCTCCAAAGCTGATCTGATGGCTCGCGCAATTTAAGCCATTACTTTACTAATGCAACCGCAAAGGTTACGTAAAAGTCCCGCTCGGAGAAAAATCGTCTATGAAGCGCAATTCCCGTCTTTCCCTGTCCCTGCATACATTGTGCCACATGGCGGGAAATCCTGATCGCGTGCGCACCTCATCGGACATTGCCGAACATGCGGGCACCAACCCCGTTGTCGTGCGCCGTGTCTTGGGAAAGCTGCGAAAAGCGGGGTTGCTCACCTCCGAAAAGGGCCACGCCGGGGGATGGCGTCTGGCCCGCCAGCCGCAAGATATCACCCTCGCGGATGTCTACCTCGCTCTGGATGAGCGAATGGTCGCAACGGGCGACACGACCGAGGTACCGGCCTGTTCCGTCGAACATGCCCTGCACAAACAGGTCTCCGGCGTCCTGGAAGAGATCGAGGAAAACCTCGTTCGAAAACTGGGCGAGACTTCAATCGCCGAGGTGCGCGGGACCTGATCACGCCACGCACGCGGGGCCCGCACAAGACGCGCCACCTGCAGCGCCTCAGGACCACAGCCACGCACCCCGGCCGCACGGCCCAACCCAAAGCTCAAACGGCCCGCTCAAACACGCCGCGGCAGCAATGCGCCCGCTGGCCCGGCCATCGCGCACCCGCGGTCAAATCAGGCCGGCCTTTGGCCTCCGCCCCCCCAACGCTTACAGCAACGGGGCCGCGCGCACATGCTCTGCAACCCTGTGCGCCCAGAGGTCATACACCTGCGCGCCAGGATGAAACCCGTCGTCCGCCATCAACTCTGGCGCCAGCGGCAAATCAAAAGGCAGGTGCACCGCGCCCTCTGCGCCCGCACACAAATCCGCCAGCAGCGCATCAAACCGCGCAGCACGCGCGCCCAACACATCCCGCAAGGGCCACGGCAGCAACGGGAACGCCCCCAGCGGCGGCACGCCCGAGGCATAGATGCGCTGCACCCCAAACTGCCCCTTCAGCCGGTTCAACAGCGCCGTGTAATTCGCCTGCCAGCGGGTCGGGTGCACACCGTTCTTGGCGTCATTGACCCCCAACGCCACCACTGCCACATCAAAGCGGCTGTCGGGTTCTGCCGACAGCATCCTCAACATGCCGGAACTGGTCAGCCCGGTGCGGGCCACAAGCCGCCATTGCACCGCATAGCGTTGGCCCAGATGCGCCGCCAACCGCCCGGCCAGCGCGTGGTCCTGATGGGCCACACCGACCCCGGCCGCCGAACTGTCACCCAGGATCAGCACCCGCAAGGGCAGACCCGCACCACCCGCACCCTCTCGCGGTCCAGCGGCCTCCGGCAACCGCAGCGCGCGCGACGCGACCCACAATGCCTGCGGACCCACCACCGGCAACCACACCCACCCCGGCAGCCCGCTCATCGCGAACAGCCCACGCGCGGCGGCTGGAGGTCCTTGGCGGGCGCAACTTGGCAAACAAAGCCGCCCGGCACGGCAAAACCCCGCGGCCTATCGCCGCGGATTAACCTTTTGAAACAGTGTTTTGCGTGGATCGTCCCGAAAATATGCAGTTTGCGCCCGAAATTGTGCAGTCTCGGAAAATCGGCGCCAAAACGCTCCGTTTTTGCAGTTTGAAAAGGTGCAGTTTGGCCTCGAAAATACGCAGTTTGGGCCTCAAACACCGTGTCATACCCGTGAAACGCCCTGTCACATCCGTGCCGATGCGGCGCCAAAACCATGGTTAAGACACCGTGCGCCTGTCGCGCAACACGGCACCCGGATTCATGATGCCATGCGGGTCAAGCGCATCCTTGATGGCCCGCATCGCCGCAAGTTTGACCGGATCGCCATAGCGCTCCAGATCATCCACTTTCAGCCGCCCGACCCCATGTTCAGCACTGACCGAGCCGCCCATTTCATGCACCAGATCGTGCACCACGCGCTTGATCTCGTCGCGCTGGTGCGCATGGTCCGCACGGGTCTTGCCCGGCAGCGGAAAGACATTGTAATGCAGGTTTCCATCACCGACGTGGCCAAAGCAGTTGATACGGAATTTCCCAATCTTTGCAATGCGTTGGCCGCCTTCATTGATAAAGCCGGCAAGCGCGCCCAAGGGCACCGAAATGTCGTGAGAACTCACCGATCCGATGCGCCGGTTCGCCTCTGGAATGCTCTCGCGGATGGCCCAGAACTCCGCCGCTTGCTGGGCGCTTTGCGCAATCATCCCGTCTTCTGTCAGCCCCGCGGCGGAGGCGGCCACGAACAGCTGTTCCAGCGCGGCCCCCGCGTCCTGCCCCGCGGCAACGCCCAATTCAACCAACACACACCACTCCGGTGTCTCCGCCCAGGGGTTGCGCAAGTCTGGCAATGTTTCTGCAAGAAAATCAAAGCCTTGTCGCCCAATCAACTCAAAAGCCGATACCGCCTCTCCCACCTGATCGCGTGCCAGCGCCAGAAGCGACAGCGCCGCCCCCGGCGACCCCACCTGCAGCAACGCCGTTCCCGACGCTGCTGGGCGCGGATGCAACTTCAACGCCGCCGCCGTGATGATGCCAAGCGTGCCCTCGGCCCCGATCAAAAGGTGCCGCAGATCATAGCCGGTGTTGTCCTTGCGCAGCCTCTTAAGCCCTTGATAAATGTCTCCATTTGGCATCACCGCCTCAAGGCCAAGGCACAGGTCCCGCGCATTGCCATAGCGCAAAACGCCCGTCCCTCCCGCATTGGTGCTCAGGTTCCCTCCGATCCGCGCCGACCCTTCAGCCGCAAGTGACAACGGAAACAACCGCCCCGCCGCCTCCGCCGCCGCTTGCACATCCGCCAGGATCATGCCTGCCTCGGCGATCATCACATTCTCTTCCGGGTAAACCCCTCGGATCGTTGACATTTTTTCAAGAGACAGCAGCAGCGGGACAGGGCCACCCTCGGCCACTTGCCCGCCGACAAGTCCGGTGCCGCCCCCATATGGGATGACCGGCACCCGCATCTCCGCCGCCCGGCCGACCAGCAGCGCCACCTCCTTCGTGCTCCGCGGCAGCGCCAGCACACCCGCCTGCCCTTCATAGCGCCCGCGCGGTTCGTGCAGATGTGACGCGTCAGGCATCACAAACCGATCTGTGGGCAGCGCCGTACGAAGCGCATCAATGCGGTCAACCGTCAATGAATTCAACATGATAGCCCCTCAACCCCGGCCTCCACTACCTGCCAGAAAGCCACGTTCGGGACAAGACGGCGCGCGAAAACAGGCTCACTCGCTGCCAGTATCACGCAGCCATTCGGGGCGCAGCACCATGATGGTCGGCCGCGCCGGCAGACGTTCAAGGGACACGTCCAGCGACGGACCTCCAACCTCAACCACCTGAAATTCCTCACGCATTCCAGTCAGAAAGGCATCAAGGGTGAACTCGCCAAACCAGTGCATCGGGATCACGATCGACGATTTAAGCCGCGACACGATGCGCATCATCGTCGGCAGATCAACGGTCATGCCCCCATCCACCGCGGCCATCACCACGTCAAGCCGCCCGATCGCCGCGTATTGTTCGGCGTTGGGCTCATGGTGCAAATGCCCTAGGTGACCGATGCATAAGCCCGCGACTTCAAAGACAAAAATCGAGTTTCCGTTGTCTTCCACGCCGGACCATTGCGACCGGATATCGGTCGACACGTTGCGCACCAGCACTTCACCCAAATCCAGCCGGTGATCAATCCCTGCGCCAAATTCCTCCCCCCACCCACGCAAAACATGCGGGATCGCGGGATCGGGAAACGCAGTCCAATGGGTCTCGTGCGCGTGGTTCATCGTCACCACATCAGGGATCATCGGCGCACTGCCTGTGAAGCCAGTGAAATCCGTAACCATGTTCAGCCCACCGGCGGTGCGGATCAGGAACGAGGCGTGGCTGATGTAGTGGATGCGCACTGTTTCCGACGCAACTTCAACATCATAGCTGACCTTTTGCACATAGCTGGCACCATCAATCTGATCGGCCAGCGCGATACAATGGCTAGGGGTTCGGGTGTCTTGTGCCATGACACCAAGCGGCGCGACGGCAAGGGCGAGGATGACAGACAGAAAACGCATGCGAGTGAGATTAGCCCGGGCAGAGGGTTTTACAAAAAATCTCGGCACATATCTGCGTCAGGGCACCTAGCCTGCGTCAGTCCGACCGCGGCGGTCCATGCGCAACGCAGCGTAAAGCACATGGGTGCGCCACCGTCCCCCAATCTGCAAGTAACTCTGAGCCACGCCTTCGTACTTGAATCCGCAGGTTTCCAATAGTCCACGCGAAGCGACATTTTCGGGCAAACACGCCGCCTCGATCCGGCTGAGGTCAATGCGTGTGAACGCATGGTGCACCACTGCCAGGATCGCCTCGCGCATATAGCCCTGGCGTGCATGCGTTGCACCGGTCCAATAGCCGAGCGTCCCGGCTTGCGCAGGCCCCCGCCGGATGTTGTCGAGCGTTATCGCGCCCAATAGCGCATCATCGTTGCGCCGATAAAGAAACAGGGGGACCGCCGTGCCACTGGTGACCGAGCGCTGCGCCCAATAGACCCGGTTTGTGAACGCCTTGCGCGTCAGGTGATCACCCGCCCAGCTTGGCTCCCACGGGGTCAGGTGGTCCTTGCTGACGGCTCGCAAAGCGGCCCATTCACGAAAGTCGGAATGCGTTGGCGGGCGCAGCGTCATGCGCTCTGTTTCGATCCGCAGTTTCCGCTTGTTCAGGATCATCAGGCAGCGCGCCGCTCCTGCAAGACGGTGCGCGTTGGGGCCGCGTCGATAGGCCCATAAAGCGCAAGCGCCATCGGGGCCTGCGTCGCCATGTGCCGGGCAAAGGCACGGACATCTTCGACCGTTACGTTGTCGATCAGTGCAACCGTTTCCGTCAGTGCGGGCACCCGGTCCCAGATCTGAACAAGGCGGGCCAGACGTTCGGCGCGGTTCGAGGGGCTTTCGAGCCCCATAAGCAAACCGGCCTTCATCTGCGCGCGCGCCCGTTCAACCTCGGCCATCGTCATGTCATCGGCCGCGCGCTTGATTTCATCCACAGTAATCGTAGCAAGGTCCCCGACCTGCTCGGCAGATGTGCCTGCATAGATCGTGGTCATACCCGTGTCCGCATAGGCCCCGGCCTGGGCAAAGATCGTGTAGCACAGCCCGCGGTTTTCCCTGATTTCCTGAAAAAGGCGGCTCGACATGCCGCCGCCCAAAGCACTGGCATAGATCTGCGCGGTATAAATGGCATCGTCCCGATATCCCGGCGACTCGAACGCCATCGCAAAGTGCGCCTGTTCAAGCGTTTTGCTGCGCCGGTCTTCTCCGCCCGAAAATCGTGCCCGATCCGCGGCGCGCTCGGGCCGTGGCGCGAGATGACCAAAGAGCGTCTCGGCCATCCGCACAATCGCGTCATGATCGACTGCCCCCGCCGCTGACAGGATCATCTGTTCGGGGCCATAGTGATCCGCCACAAACCGGGCCAGATCCGCCCGATCAAAAGACGAAACCCGCTCGGATGGGCCCAGAATTGTGCGGCCAAGCGATTGATCCGGATAGGCCTGTTCCTGCAACCAGTCAAAGATCACATCATCAGGGGTGTCCAGCGCCTGACCAATCTCTTGCAGGATCACCCCGCGCTCGACCTCGATCTCGCCAGTGTCAAAGACCGGATTGAGCAGGATATCAGCAAGCACATCAAGCGCCAGCGGCACATCGTTCTCCAGCACCCGCGCATAGTAGGCTGTGACCTCGCGGCTGGTATAGGCGTTGATGTAGCCGCCCACATCTTCGATGGCCTCAGCAATCTGCAAGGCGCTGCGCCGCTCGGTTCCTTTGAACGCCA
This sequence comes from Pseudomonadota bacterium, assembly GCA_038525015.1. Taxonomy (GTDB): domain Bacteria; phylum Pseudomonadota; class Alphaproteobacteria; order Rhodobacterales; family Rhodobacteraceae; genus Tateyamaria. The sequence continues at coordinate 360,743 of JBCBID010000001.1, forward strand.
TGTGTTCGAGGAAATGCGCGATGCCGTTCTGTTCGGGCGCTTCGTGGCGGGCCCCCGCCCCCACCCAGATGCCGATCGAGGCCGAGGCCAGCCCCGGCATATGTTCGGTGACGATACGAAAGCCGTTGCTCAGTCGATGGATCTGCGTGGTCAATTTGGTCTCACTGCCGTTTGGTTACTGCGCGCGATGGTCGAGGATGTGGGCCTTGAGCGCCTCAAGATCGTTCGGCACCCGCGTCAGCCGCTCCGGGCGTTCATACAGGTCCGCCATGCGGGGTGGAAGGGGGGGCGTGATCCCTGTGGCCGCCTCGACCGCTGCGGGGAACTTGGCGGGATGAGCGGTGGCGAGCGTGATCATCGGTGTGCCCACCTGCCGTTCGATATCCGCGACATGGACCCCGACAGCAGAGTGCGGGCACAAAAGCTCGCCCGTTGCTTTCAGCGAGGTCTTGATCTGTGCGCTGGTTTCCTCTTCTGATACGCGGCCCGAAGCATAGTGCTCTTGCAGGGCCTGCATCGCCCCTTGGCTCACCTCGAAACCGCCATGCTTAAGTTCGTCCATCAGTTGGGCGACAGGGGCGCCATCCCGGCCGTAGGCGTCAAAAAGCGCGCGTTCGAAGTTTGAACTGACCTGGATGTCCATGGACGGACTGATCGACGGTATCGTCTCGCCTTTATGGTAGCCCTGTCCGCTTAGGCACCGATGCAGAATATCATTCTGGTTGGTGGCCACCACCAACCGATCAATGGGCAAGCCCATACGCTTGGCGATATAGCCTGCAAAGATATCGCCAAAGTTGCCCGTGGGCACGGTGAAGCTGACCCGGCGATGGGGCGCCCCAACCGCGACGGCAGAGGAGAAATAATAGACAACCTGTGCCAAAACCCGCGCCCAATTGATCGAATTCACGCCCGCCAGGCCAACGCCATCGCGGAAGTCGAAATCGTTGAACATGTCTTTGAGGCGCGCCTGGCAGTCATCGAAGTCCCCTTCGACCGCAAGCGCGTGCACGTTGCTTTCCGTCGGCGTTGTCATCTGGCGGCGCTGCACCTCACTGACACGGCCGTGCGGGTAAAGGATAAAGACGTCTACATTGTCGAGCCCGCGGAAGGCTTCGATCGCGGCAGACCCTGTGTCGCCACTGGTTGCGCCAACAATGGTCACACGCTGATTGCGGCGCTTCAGGGCCGTCTGAAAGAGCTGACCAATCAGTTGCATCGCAAAGTCTTTGAATGCGAGCGTCGGACCGTGGAACAGTTCCAGAAGAAAATGCCCCTGATCCAACTGCACCAAGGGCGCGCGCGCCGCATGGCCAAACACGGCATAGGCTTTGTCGATGCAACGGCGGAATTCATCATCCGTGAATGTCTCGCCAACAAAGGGGCGCATCACGGTATAGGCGATCTCTTCGTAGGGGTGCCCTTCCATCGCGGCGATCTCTGATTTGGTCAGGGTCGGGATCGTTTCTGGGACATACAGGCCACCATCGCGGGCCAGTCCGGTCAGCATCGTATCTTCGAAGGCCAGCACGGGGGCCTGGCCACGGGTCGAGATATAGCGCATGTGTCGTCTTTCTCAGCGCGGGCTGCGGTTGGTGCGCAGCACGAAATAGGCAGTCATCAGCACCCAGATCGCCGCCAGCGAAAACCAGGTGATTGCGTATTGCAGGTGATCGTTTGGAATGCCAGCCGTGTCTACGGGCCAAGGCGTCACGCCCAGGTCAGTTTCCGGCGCATCACGCAGGACAATCAGGATCGGCTGGGTGTTCAACGTCTCCGCCATCGCGGGGACATCTCTGGCAAACCAGAGGTTCTTTTGCAGATCCGGGCCAGGCGTGAAACCGTCCGCTTCGTTGGGGGCGTCAAGGTTGCCAAAAAGTGTGAGGGGGCCCTGCGGTGGATCGTCCACCTCTGTCCCGTCGGGCACCCACCCAGTGTCAACAAGGACAAGACCAAACCCGTCGGCCTGGAACGGGCGAATGATACGGTGTACGGCGCCGGTGGTCTTGCGCGAAGCGAGCATACGGATGTGATCGGCTCCGAAGGTGCCGGTGGCCTCTACAGGGGCATAGCGTTGGAAATCGGGCTGCGTGGCCTGGTCCAGTGGCATCGGCTCGGCCACAATCTGTGCATCAATCCGCGCCAGCAACTCTTGCTTCCAGTCCAGGCGTTGGACCTGCCACACCCCCAAGCTGATTAGAATACCAGCGCCCATCAGGCCAAAGGTCAGAAGAAACAGAAGACGACGCATACGTCCGTTTTGCCCTGTCAAAAAGTGAAAAGCGCGCGGAAACCGCGCGCTTTGATCCGAGTGCGGCGACCGCGGTTTAGTGGTCGAGACCTGGCATCGTTCCCACGCCCCAGATGTAAACGGCGAAGAACAGGAACAACCAAACAACGTCCACGAAGTGCCAATACCATGCAGCGGCCTCGAACCCGATATGCTTCTCGGCCGAGAAATGGCCCTTCATCGCGCGCAACAGGCATACGAACAGGAAAATAGTACCAATGATGACATGAGCGCCGTGAAACCCGGTTGCCATGAAGAAGTTCGAGAAGAACTTGTCGCCACCGAACTCCCAGCCCTGGTAGAGAAGGTAGGAGTATTCATAGGCCTGCAGGGCGGTAAACGCGACACCAAGCACCACTGAGATGGCCAACCCGTTGATCACGTCCTTGCGCGCGCCACCATGAACCAGCGCGTGGTGCGCCCAAGTGACCGCGCAGCCCGACAACAGCAGGATCAACGTGTTGATCAGCGGGAGGTGGAAGGCGTCCACATGGTAGATTTCGGGCTGGACGTATTCGGTGCCGACATACTCGCTCATCGGGTACATGGCGTGTTTGAAGAACGACCAGAACCATGCGGCGAAGAACATCACTTCCGACATGATAAACAGGATAAAGCCATAGCGTAGTCCGATGCGGACCACAGGGGTGTGATCCCCCACCCGGCTTTCGGCGACCACATCAGCCCACCAGCCGAACATGGTATAGAGCACAGCGACAAAGCCGATCAGAAAGAGCCACGGGCCACTGATCTCGATCGACTGGAAGAAGATTGTCATGCCGCCCGACATCCAGCACACGGCACCGAACAGCATGATAAAGCCAGCGAGCGCACCCAAGAGGGGCCAGGTTGACGGCGCAAGAATGTGGTAGTCGTGGTTTTTTGCGTGAGCCATGGTGCGTCCCTTAGTTCAGGTTTGTATCGTCCGACTGCTCCAGCGCGGCATAGCCTTCAGGCAGGTCGATTTGGTAGAATGTATAGCTCAGCGTGATCGTATGCACGTATTTTGCATCGCGGTCAGCCACGATTTCCGGGTCGACGTAGAAGGTGACAGGCATCATCACGCGTTCACCCGGTTGCAGCACCTGCTCTTCAAAGCAGAAGCAATCAATCTTGGAAAAGAACCCGCCCGCTTCGTAGGGGGCGACGTTGTAGCTGGCCGATCCGGCAACGGGTTTGTTTGTGGGGTTATAAGCCTCGTAGAAGGCCAATCCGGTCTCACCGATCCGAAGCTCCATCTCGCGCACCTCCGGGGTGAACTGCCACGGCATATGGCGCTCCAGCGAGGCGTCAAAGCGCACTTTGATGGTCTGATCCAGGATATCTTCGTTGGCCACCTCGGAAATGCCCGGGGTTCCGCCAAAGCCCGTAACCCGGCAGAACCAGTCGTAAAATGGGACCGAAGCCCATGCGAGGCCGCCCATGAACACGACCAGGCCAACAGTTTGAGCTACCGTTTTTGCAGGACCTTCCAGACGCATCACTGTGCCTCCTCAATCCGGGGCAGTTCGAAATCACCCCCCGTGATCTTTACGAATGTCAGCGCCAGCACCAAAACAACAAAACCTGCGAGCATCAAACCGACGCCCACATTGCGGCCCTTACGGCGCTGGTGGATTTCATGTTCGGCGCGGATGCTCATACCCAGCCCCCCCATGCGCTGGGCAGCATCGCCTCGACCAGAATGGCGCCGAAATGCAGCGCCAGATAGAGCAGCGACAGCTTGAAGAACGACTTTTCCACCGCATAGCCATCTGCTTCGGCTTGGGTTTCGTCCCGACGCCAGATGTCAAACGCGCCTTTCAGGAAAAGCGCGTTCAACACGAGGGCCACGGTCAGGTAAACCGGGCCGCCAATCGACGTGAAGCCCGCCGCGATAGCGAGGGCGGCCAGCAAAAAAGTATAGACAAGGATATGCCCACGCGTTGCCTTGCGTCCGTGTGTGACTGTCAGCATCGGCACACCCGCATCGTCGTAGTCCGATTTCATGAACAGCGCGAGTGCCCAGAAATGGGGCGGCGTCCACATAAAAATCAAGGCAAACATCAACCACGCCTCGACCGAAAGCGACCCAGTTGCAATAACCCAGCCGATCACGGGTGGAAAAGCACCGGCAGCACCGCCAATCACGATGTTCTGCGGCGTCGAGCGCTTGAGCCACATGGAATAGACGACGGCGTAAAAGAAGATGGTGAAAGCCAAAAGGCCAGCCGCCAGCAGATTGGCGCTGAGGGCCAGCATCATCACCGACATGCCGGACAGTGCAAAGCCCAGGATCTTGGCTTCGTCCGGCATAACCTTGCCCGCGGGGATCGGACGTTTTGCTGTCCGTTTCATCACCGCGTCGATATCGGCGTCCCACCACATATTCAGCGCACCCGAGGCCCCTGCCCCGATGGCCACGAACAGGATGGACGCAAAGGCGATAACCGGGTGAACAGACACAGGAGCCGCCAACAGACCGACGAGTGCAGTGAACACGACAAGCGACATAACCCGCGGCTTCAGAAGCGCGAAGTAGTCGCCAAGGCCAGCCTCGGCCTCTTGGGTCTGGGTCTGATAGCTGATGTCAGTCATCGCGATACCATCGGGTTCAGGAGAAGGGGCGGCGGGCCTGGCCCGCCGCAGCAGATCAGTTTGTCAGGACCTGACGGACATCGACATAGTCGCCGCCCTCGCGGTTTGCATCCAGCCACGCCTCGTAGGCTTCTTCGCTCACCACTTTGACCGTGATTGGCATGTAAGCGTGTGCGATACCGCAAAGTTCCGAACATTGACCAAAATATATGCCTTCTTTCTCGGCCTCGAACCAAAGTTCGGCCAGGCGACCAGGCACGGCATCCTGCTTCACGCCAAACGCAGGGATCGTCCATGCGTGGATCACGTCGGCCCCAGTCACTTGCATCACAATGGTTTTGCCCACTGGCACGACGACCGCGGTGTCGGTGGCCAGAAGGAAATCTTCTCTTGAATACCCGGCCTCGACCAACTGCGCTTCGGTCTCGGGTGTCAGGGAGTTGTCCCCGCCAGTTGACGGCGCACCGATCATGTAACTGTCGAACGAGATGTCTTCATCCACATACTCGTAGCCCCAGAACCACTGATAGCCGGTGACCTTGATGGTGACATCGCCCTCGGGAATCTCCTGCTGGTGGAAAAGCGTGGGCAGCGAAAACGCACCAATAAAGACCAGGATCACAATCGGAATGACGGTCCACGCAATTTCGACCGGTGTGTGGTGCGTGAAGCTGGCTGGCTCGGGATTGCGGGTGCGGTTGAACCGCAGGATGACCCAGGCCAGCAGCCCCACCACGAACAACGTGATAAGCGTAATGATGACAAGGATCATCCCATCCAACCACTGCAGGCGGCGGGCAATTTCGGTAGCTGCAGGCTGGAAACCTATGCCGGCATCCACGGGTCGTCCAATCACCTCAAGGCTGTCTTGCGCCCAACCGGGGGCAGCAGCAAGGGCGCTCAGCACACCCGAAATCGAGAAAAGCTTTTTCATCTGGTCGTCCTGATCTTCAGTGATCAACAAGTGTTCGGAGAAAGGCCATAGCGCGCACTGCTTTCGCCTCCCGTTGTATTGTCGCGACTTACAATCATATCTTGGCTTCAAGATAAAGACTTAAGGGGCGCGTCAAACGGACGCTTGCCGTGGCGAAACGCCCCACAGCACACCGGAGTATACCAGATGACAGACGCCCCCTTTGCCCCATTTGATCACGACATTGATCGTGGCGTCGCGCTGTCCGTGCTGCGCGAAGCGACGGCGGGCGCGGATGATGGTGAGTTGTTTCTGGAACGCCGCCGGTCGGAGGCGTTGGTGTATGACGACGGGCGGCTGAAAACAGCAAGCTACGATGCCGCACAAGGCTTTGGGTTGCGGGCGGTGCGCGGCGAAGTGGCCGGCTACGCACATTCCACTGAGATCACCGAAGCCGCATTGCGCCGCGCCGCAGACACGGCCCGCCTGGCCGTGGGAGGCGGGGGTGGCACTCTTGCAGATGCACCGCAGCACACCAATACACAGCTTTACACGTCAGACGATCCAATCGCAGGCGCAGCTTTTCCGGTCAAACTGGAGACACTGAAAGACATCGACACCTTCGTCCGCGACCTCGATTCGCGGGTTGTTCAAGTATCGGCCTCGCTTGCGGCCTCTATCCAAGAGGTCGAGATTTTGCGGCCCGAGGGTCATTCGGTACGTGATGTGCGCCCCATGACCCGGCTGAATATCTCGGTCATCCTGGAGCAGAACGGCAGACGTGAAAGCGGCAGCGCGGGTGGCGGCGGGCGCGTGGGGCTCGATGGCCTAATCGACCGCGACGACTGGCAGGCCAAGGCGCGCGAGGCTTTGCGGGTCGCAGCGGTAAACCTTGATGCGGTACCTGCCCCGGCAGGTGTCATGGATGTCGTCCTTGGTCCAGGCTGGCCCGGTATTTTGTTGCATGAAGCCATCGGGCACGGGCTGGAGGGCGATTTTAACCGCAAGGGCAGCTCGGCCTTTGCCGGATTGATGGGCGAACGGATCGCGGCACCGGGCGTAACGGTGCTGGACGACGGTACAATCCCTGATCGGCGCGGATCAATTACGGTCGACGATGAAGGCACACCGTCAGGCAAGAACACTCTGATCGAGGACGGGGTGTTGGTTGGATATATGCAGGATCGCCAGAATGCGCGCCTCATGGGGGTAAAGGCGACCGGCAATGGGCGGCGCCAAAGCTATGCCCATGTGCCAATGCCGCGCATGACCAACACCTACATGCTGGGTGGAGATAGCGCGCCCGAAGACATCGTGGCTGACCTCAAGGATGGCATCTATGCTGTGGGCTTTGGCGGCGGTCAGGTTGATATCACCAACGGCAAGTTCGTGTTTTCCTGCACCGAAGCCTACCGGGTCGAAAACGGCAAGGTGGGCGCACCGGTGAAAGGGGCCACGCTGATCGGGGACGGTGCCACGGCCCTCAAATATATACGCGGGATCGGCAACGACATGGCGCTTGATCCGGGCATGGGAAATTGCGGAAAAGCGGGTCAGTGGGTGCCTGTGGGCGTGGGTCAACCCACCCTGATGATCGGTGGATTGACAGTTGGCGGGTCTGCCGCCTGAGTCGTCGCCGATTCTGCTTATGGCAGAATACACAACCACTTAGACTGGACCTCGCCATTTAAGGGGAGGCTCAAGCGCAACCCTGGTTCCGCCTTTGTTCTGAAGCCAACTTTTCTCTGATAAATTTCCGAAATAAATCAACCGTTAGGCGAGCAAACGGCGCCAGGCGCATGGCTGTTCATGCGTTGTTAACCTTGTCGATTCTAAAACATCTACAGCAACGGACGGAGCCACGGATGACTGAAAAGGATACACATCCTTCTTCCACTCACCCCCCACTCCCACCCACCTCGGAAGATGACCAGTTCACACGTCTTCGTCTGTTGCGCTCACGCCGGGTCGGCATTTCAACGTACAAACGACTGCTGATTGAACACGGCACCGCGCAAAACGCGCTGGCCGCGCTACCAGAGGTAGCGCGCGCCGCCGGTGTCGAGAATTACCAGACGTGCCCAGAGGGCGTCGTGCAAGCCGAACTAAACGCCGCGCATGCGCATGGCGCGCGACTGGTGGCCCAAGGTGATCCGCACTATCCCCCCCTCTTGGATGATTTGGATGATGCCCCGCCATTCCTATGGCTGCTTGGGGATCTCGAAATACTGCAAAGGCCGATGATTGCCTTGGTTGGAGCACGCAACGCCTCCTCACTTGGGACACGCATGGCGCGAGCGCTCGCCCACGACTTGGGAGAGGCAGGGTATGTCGTTGTGTCCGGCCTTGCCCGAGGTGTGGATGCTGCCGCGCATCTTGCAGCCTTGGATACCGGCACAATCGCTGTACAGGCGGGCGGGGTCGACACAATCTACCCCGCGGAAAACGCTAAACTAGCCGAGGACATCGCTGCCAAAGGTGCAAGGATCAGCGAACAGCCGATGGGTCTGAACCCAATGGCGCGGCATTTTCCGGCCCGTAATCGCATAATTTCCGGTCTGTCAAAGGCAACCATCGTGGTCGAGGCTGCGGCAAAGTCCGGCAGCCTGATCACGGCGCGCGACGCATTGGATTTGGGCCGCGATGTGTTGGCAGTCCCTGGTCATCCAATGGATGCCCGCGCCTCGGGCTGTAACATGTTGATCCGCGACGGTGCGACGCTTGTGCGCGACGCCGCCGATGTGATTGAGGCACTGGCCCCAATCGCCCCGCAGGCTGCGCCAGAGCTGCCATTGGTAGCGCCGCATGACACACCCAAGGATCGCAGGACGCTTCAAGAAACGTCGGTGCTACATCAACAAATTCTGTCACGGCTTGGCCCCTCGCCGTTGGCCGAAGACCAGCTTATTCGCGACCTGGGCGCGCCGTCTTCAACCGTTGCACCCGCACTGGTCGAACTGGAACTTGATGGCAGTATTGATCGGGCCCCCGGAGGCTTGCTCACCCGCGCCAGCTGACCGAGCGTTGGGGGCGCTTGTTGACATTCAGCACTTGCACCCCACATGTTGCGCCGCCATAGAGCAGCAAATTTTCCGGTCCGAGGTCACCCTGTTATATGCCCGTCGTTGTTGTCGAATCCCCAGCCAAAGCCAAGACGATCAACAAGTATCTGGGCAGCGACTATACCGTGCTGGCCAGCTACGGCCACGTGCGTGACCTGCCGCCCAAGGACGGCTCGGTCGATCCCGAGAATGAATTTGATATGCTGTGGGAAATCGCCAGCGACAGCAAGAAACACGTCAAGGCCATCGCTGATGCGCTGAAAGACGACAATGCGCTTATTCTCGCCACCGACCCCGACCGCGAAGGCGAAGCAATCAGCTGGCACCTGCAAGAGGCGCTCACAAAACGCAAGTCGATCAAGAAGGACACCGACGTCAAGCGCGTGACCTTCAACGCGATCACCAAGGCGGCAGTAGACGAAGCCATGGCAAACCCGCGCCAGGTCGACATGCCGCTTGTCGAAGCCTATCTCGCACGCCGCGCGCTGGACTATCTTGTCGGCTTCAACCTGTCCCCTGTTTTGTGGCGCAAACTGCCCGGCGCGAAGTCGGCGGGGCGCGTCCAGTCGGTCTGTCTGCGGCTGATCACCGAGCGCGAGATGGAGATCGAGGCCTTCCGCGCGCGCGAATATTGGTCGGTCAAGGCGGTGCTCGCGTCCCCGCGGGGACAGGAATACGAGGCGCGCCTTGTCAGCCTCGCCGGCAAAAAGCTGGAGAAATACGATCTAGAGAACCAGACCCAGGCGGAAATGGCCCAGCAAGCCATCACCAGCCGTGATCTGAAAATCAAGTCGGTGGAGGCGAAACCGGCCTCCCGCAACCCCTCTGCCCCCTTCATGACATCCACCTTGCAGCAGGAAGCCAGCCGCAAGTTTGGCATGGGCGCAAGGCAATGCATGTCATCGGCCCAGCGTCTCTACGAGGCGGGTTACATCACATATATGCGGACTGACGGGATCGATATGGCACCCGAAGCCGTTCAGAACGCGCGCGATGCGATCAAGGATCGCTATGGTGCGGAATATGTGCCTGGCAGCCCACGCATGTACAAAAACAAGGCAAAGAACGCGCAGGAAGCCCATGAATGTATCCGTCCGACGGATATGGCGCGCGATGCCGCCAGCCTCAAGATCACGGATGATGATCAGCGCAAGCTTTATGATCTGATCTGGAAGCGTACGCTCGCCTGCCAAATGGAAGGCGCACGGCTGGAACGCACCACTGTCGAGATCGGCAGTGATGACGATCAGGTGGGCCTACGCGCCACCGGTCAGGTTGTGCTGTTCGACGGTTTTCTGCGTGTCTATGAAGAGGGACGCGATGACGAAGTTGTCGATGAGGACGATAAGCGCCTGCCGCAACTGAGCGAGGGCGAAGGCGCGGACAAACGCTCGGTCACACCAGAGCAGCACTTTACCCAACCTCCGCCGCGCTACACCGAGGCGACATTGGTAAAGCGCATGGAAGAGTTGGGCATTGGCCGCCCATCGACCTATGCCAGTATCGTGACAACGATTCAGGACCGCGGCTATGTGCGCAAGGATCGCAACCGCTTGATTCCCGAGGACAAGGGGCGGCTCGTGATTGCCTTCCTCGAAAATTACTTCCGCAAATACGTGGGCTACAACTTCACGGCCGGGCTTGAGGAAGAATTGGACGACGTGAGCGCGGGCGACCGCAACTACAAGGATGTGCTGGGCCGGTTCTGGCAAGACTTTTCGGCTGCAATCGCCGAGACATCTGAATTGCGCATCACGGACGTTCTGGAAAAGATCAACGAGGTGCTTGAGCCGCATTTGTTCCCGCCCACCGGGGATGGCAGCGATCCGCGACTATGTCCGAACTGTGGGGTTGGCCGACTGTCCATGCGGACCGCGCGTTCGGGTGGCGCGTTCATCGGTTGCTCGAACTATCCTGAATGCCGCTATACGCGTCCGTTTGGTCCGCCAGACCCGGAGGCCGAGGCCAGTGCGATACCGCCGGAAGGCAAGTTGCTGGGCACCGATCAGGGTGATGATATCCGCGTGTTCAAGGGCAGATTCGGCCCCTATGTCCAGCGCGGAGAGGTCACCGAGGACAACAAAAAACCACCGCGCCAGTCCATCCCCAAGGACTGGACGCCAGAAGACCTTGAACTTGATCGGGCGCTGCTGCTGTTGTCGCTTCCGCGTGAGATCGGCCCCCATCCGGAAGACGGAGTCATGGTCTGGGCAAATATCGGGCGGTATGGCCCTTACCTCAAACACGCAGAAAGCACATCCGACCGTGGCGGTACCAACGCCAATCTGGAAGGGATCGATGAGGTCTGGACCGTCGGCATGAACCGCGCGGTGCAGTTGCTGGCCGAGAAAGTGGCGAGTCGTGGTGGGCGCGGTGCGGCTGCCAAGCCGTTGCACGAGTTGGGTGACCACCCGGACGAGGGGGGGCCGGTCAACGTCATGAAAGGCAAGTATGGGCCTTATGTAAAGTGGGGCAAGGTGAACGCGACGATCCCCAAAGGCACCGAACCCGAGAATGTCACCATGGAGATGGCCGTTCAACTGATCGCCGAAAAAGCCCCGAAGAAAAAGAAGACGACTCGCAAAAAGGCGGTCAAGAAAAAGTCGGCCTGATTTCTATTCGAGCTCGGCGACGCGCCGGGCAACCTGGCCCAAAATGTCGAGCAGGCGATTTTGATCGTCATCGTCAAGCGCAGAAAGAAACAGGTTCATGTTGCGCAAATCCTGACGGTGGATCGCTTCGGCGATCTTGCGACCTTCATCGGTTAAGCTCAGATCGAAGGCGCGACGATCTTCCGCGCTTTGTGTGCGCGTGATCAAGCCGCGTTTGATCAGACGGGATACCACGCTACTGACGGTGGTGGGGGCAATTCCCAGTTCATCGGCAATTGCAGATGCCCGCACCCGCACGCCCTGGCGCAGCATACCGAGCGTGTGAAAATCCAGTGCATTGAAACGGATGACATGCCTGTGCTCAGGCTGCGTACGTTCGCTGACCAGCATTACACGCATCAGAGTGCGCACGTGTTGTAAAAGCTGACTATCCTTGGTCATGGTCGTTTTCTCTCCAAAACCACTTGAATCCACAAGAGCGCAATCCAATTAGTACGATATTCGCACATTTTAGTCCGAAAAGCGTACAATGGAGATCTCTCATGTCCTCACGTCATACCTTTGCCCTTGCCCTGATCGCCCTGCCCTTCGTCACAGATGCCACCGCGGGCGGGATCGCACCCTTGAATCTGGCCAATCTCACGTTTGCGGAAGACATCTCTGACGTGCCGCCACCTCCCGGCTTAGCACGGGACACAATGTATTTGACGAACACTGAAACGGCGACCTTTTTGGGGACCGTCAGCGAGGTGCGTGCGTTCATGGATCAAAACCCGATTACTGACTTCGTCACCGCAACCGAAGCTATCCCGGCGATTGAGGGCACCGAAGTGCTATCAGGAAACTGGCCGGAGCCGGGGGCTGTGCGGCGTGTCGACCTGGCGGGCGGGCACAGCGTACACGAACGGGTTTTGACCAACACACCGACCAGTTTCACCTATCAGATATGGGACATCACCGCGCCCGCAGGTCGGGTTGTGGACCACATCAAGGGCGAGTTTAACTTTGAACAACGCGGGGACAGTGTTCAGGTCACCTGGGACTACAACATCAAACCGAACATTTTCATCGCCCGTCCAGCCATAAACCGTTACCTGCGTGACGATTTTGGCCCCTTTATGCGTGCAGGGCTGACTGGCACGGTGAATGCCTACGCCCGGCGGTGATCGCGCAAATCGCGGGGCAATTCCCCTATCGGGAATGCCCCATTTTGTGAAATATCTCATACCCCAACAACCGTATAAGCGGGGAACATGTAATATAGCATTCTCATAGGCGACCAAGTTGACTTTGGGGCTGCATACATTCACATACTGAAGCACGGTGTGATCACCCCCGACAACGGGGCCGCTTGGGGAATAGCATGAAGAAGATTTACGGCTCGGCTGCTGAAGCACTGGACGGACTTTTGTTTGACGGCATGTTCATTGCAGCGGGCGGGTTTGGTTTATGTGGTATCCCCGAGTTGCTATTGGACGCGATCAAAGACGCGGGCACCAAAGACCTCACCTTTGCGTCCAACAACGCGGGTGTCGACGATTTTGGAATTGGTATCCTGCTTCAAACGCGCCAGGTCAAAAAGATGATCTCGTCTTATGTGGGCGAAAATGCAGAGTTCATGCGCCAATATCTGTCGGGTGAACTTGAGTTGGAATTCAACCCGCAGGGCACGCTGGCCGAGCGTATGCGTGCAGGCGGCTGCGGCATCCCCGGCTTCTATACAAAAACCGGCGTGGGCACCGTTATCGCTGAAGGTAAGGACCACCGCGATTTCAACGGCGACACATACATTATGGAAGAGGGCATTTTTGCCGACCTCTCCATCGTAAAAGCGTGGAAAGCCGACGAAACGGGCAATCTGATTTTCCGCAAGACGGCACGCAACTTCAACCCTCCCGCCGCTATGTGTGGTAAGGTCTGCGTGGTCGAGGTGGAAGAGATTGTTCCGACCGGCAGCCTTGATCCCGATCACATTCACCTGCCGGGCATCTATGTCCACCGCCTGATCCAAGGTGAACATGAAAAGCGCATTGAACAACGGACAACCCGCGCCGCGTAAGGAGCCAGGCCATGCCTGACACCATTGAACAACTTCTGGACGACGACAAATCTTTCGATGGGTTTTCGCGGTCACAGGTCTCCATGGTGGTGACCAACCCGCATCTCGAAGACAACCCGATTGTCTATGTGAACCAGGCCTTCACCCGCAGCACTGGATATGGCAGGTCGGCTGCGATCGGGCGGAATTGCAGATTTCTGCAAGGCGAAGGAACGCGCAAGTCAGATGTCGACCAATTGCGTGCGGGGATCGAAGCCGAAGAAAGTGTGACGGTCGATATCCTGAACTACCGCGCAAATGGTGAACCTTTCACAAATCGTCTCATTGTGGCACCGGTTCATGACGACGCGGGCCGGACCCAGTACTTTGTGGGCATTCAGAAAGAGCTGCGGCAGAACGAGGTATCAACGAGCGCGGAAGAGATCAACGCGCAACTGATCGAAATCCAGAACCGCGTGGCTTCTGACCTGTCCATGATCATCGGGATGATCCGCCAGCAATCCGGTTCGACTTCGGTGCCTGAGGACTTCGCAGCCCTCAGCCGAAGGATTGAAACGCTGCAGTTACTCTACGAAGAAATGAAGCTGAGCGACCAGCAATCGAACCAAGACAGTATTCAGATGGGTAGTTATCTGTCCCGTCTGGCTGCCGCTATTGCTCATATCGAGGGTCGCTCAGGCATTCGCTTGTCGTTGCAGATCGAATCTCTCCTGGTTCCGATTGAGACCGCGACACGCGTGGGGCTTGTACTGTCCGAATTGCTCACCAACGCCTTTCAGCACGCGTTTGACAGGATCGATATGGGACTTGTCGAAGTGCGGATGAGCAGGCTGAGCGCGGGTGGCTTACGCCTGATTGTGGCGGATGACGGGGTCGGCATTCCGGTTGATATGGAATGGCCAGACAGTAAGACCGTCGGCGGACGGATCGTATCGGGCCTGATTGAAGGGCTTGAGGGGACGTTGCATCTGGGGCGCGGTGCAGCGGGAAGTTTCATCACCATCGACGTGCCGGCAGGCGCGGCACTCACCGACGAATAAGGACCAATTAATGCCCTGGGATCGCAACCAAATGGCGGCACGCGCCGCGCAGGAACTTGAAGACGGCTGGTATGTGAACCTTGGCATCGGGATACCGACACTCGTGTCGAATTATATCCCAGATGGGATCGAGGTGACCTTGCAGTCTGAAAACGGGATGTTGGGCATGGGCCCCTTTCCGACAGAAAACGAGGTCGACGCCGATCTCATTAATGCAGGCAAGCAAACAATTACCGAATTGCCCCAGACAGCTTATTTCGACAGCGCGCAGAGCTTCGGCATGATCCGGGGTGGCAAGATCGCGATGGCCATTTTGGGTGCCATGGAGGTGGCCGAAAACGGCGATCTGGCCAACTGGATGATTCCCGGCAAACTGGTCAAGGGAATGGGAGGCGCCATGGACCTTGTAGCCGGCGTGGGTCGGGTGGTTGTAGTGATGGACCACACCAACAAGCACGGCGACAGCAAGGTGCTGACCGAGTGTACACTGCCCCTGACCGGCAAGGGTGTGGTCGATCGCATCATCACCAACCTGGGTGTCCTTGACGTGGTTGAAGGTGGGCTGAAGATCGTAGAGGTCGCCGATGGCGTAACCGAAGACGAATTGCGTGAAGCCACGCGGGCAACCCTTGTCTGAATTCCAAATCCGTCGGGAAGAAACCCCATCAAAGGGTCGATATGTGTTGACCCGCGACGGAGATGAGGCGGAGTTGACCTATTCGATCCTCAGCCCGCAGACCCGCATCGCGGATCACACCGGTGTACCGGACTCCATGCGCGGATCGGGTGCGGGACAAGCCCTGGTCAAGCGACTGGTCGAAGACGCGTTCGCCGAGGGGTGGAAGATCGTTCCACTGTGTCCGTTTGTAAATGCGCAGCGGGCCAAGCACCCTGAGTGGGCCGACGCGTTCAACGTATAATACATGCCGTCATGTGGGTCGGAACACTGAGGCCGAGCGTTCACAGATCCGTGCGCGTCAATTCAGTCCAGCAAAAACGCATCCATCCGTCACTAACTCCGGAGGCGTGAGACAGAGCCCCTTAGCCACCTGAAACGTGGCAAGCACTTTGGGCACATAGTCGCGGGTCTCAACATAGGGCGGCACCCCCTGATGGGTCTGCACCGCCCCTTCCCCGGCATTATATCCGGCCAAAACCAGCACCGGGTCGCGTTCGAACCGGTCCATCAGCCAGTCAAGATATTTCACACCCCCTGCGATATTCTGATCAGCCGCAAAACTGTCTTCGACACCAAACCGGGCTGCCGTGGCAGGCATCAATTGCATCAGGCCCTGGGCGCCCGCCCCGCTGAGCGCATCAACCTTGCCCGCAGACTCCACCATCATCACCGCCAACACCAAAGCCGGTGACACATCTGTTCCAATGGTAGCCTTCAGTATCTCGACGCCTTGTGCCCGCGCCAGCGCTTGCATTTGCTGCAAGCGGGGCACAGGTACGGGTTGCTCGGCGCGGGCAAGCGCGCGCAAAGCCTTGTCCAAGCGCCCGGGACCCGCTTCATCAAGTTCTGGTGAGACATCTTGCCAAAACCAGCCAAACCGCGTGGCAGATGCTGCTGGCGCCTGCGCGCCCTCCACGGTTGCCGTCTCGGTCACATCCGGTTCGGGCGCGGCGGGATCAATCTGGACTGTGATGAATTTTCGCGCCCCGGGTTCCGGTGGTTTCACGCGCTTGGCTGAGAAATCCTTGAATGGCGGTGGCTCGTCGGCAACGGCGCTCGTCGCAACCAAAGTAAATACCGCAAGAAAAGTAAATACCGCAAGAACGGCAACTGACAGTCGAACCATGAAAACTGCTCTCGCTCTGCACCCGTTCTTTGACGGACTTTGTCTGTTTATACGCTTAAAACACGCTATCAGGCCACCCCGGCCCCTTAGAACATGGCAAATCTGCCACATTTGCGGGGTCGTTTAACGAAAATTACACGAATTGACACTTCGGATACTCAATTTTTCAATCAAAATCAAGACTTTACGATTTTTCTGAAAAAAAATGACGACCCGACGTGAAATCCTCCTCTCTGCGCCAAATTCGTGCCCCAATCCCCCGACTATATAGCGCCATACCAAGTCGGACACGGGCCAATGAGAGAGAGCGGCCCCCAAAAGACGGCGAGGTTATTGTAAATCTACTGATCCTTTGGAGGGACACTAACATGATCAAATTCATCAAAAACTTCCGTAACGACGAAGACGGTGCCGTGACAGTTGACTGGGTTGTTCTGACCGCTGCTGTGGTTGGCCTGGCAATTGCTGCTTACGGTTCGATCCAATCTGGTGCAGAAGATCTGACATCCGCCACCGAGACTTTCCTGGGTGAGCAAACCGTTGGTAAAATCGGCACAAGCGAATAATATTCGTTTGTCCTAGATTTTGGGACAGCATAGGGGCCGTGACCGCTGTAGGACGCGGCCCCTTTTCTTACCTACGCACACGCCAGTTCAGTAAAGAGGCATCGTATGATCCGTTTCCTTAAGACGTTCAAAGACAACGACCATGGGGCGGTCACAGTAGATTGGGTTGTTTTGTGCGCCGCCATTGTTGGCCTAGCCATCGCTGCCATCACTGCAATGCAAGCTGGTGCGCTCGAACTGACGGGCAATGTAGGCACCTTCTTTGATACGACGTTCTTTAACGACGAATAATTCAAATACACTGTCGGCTCTTTGGGACCCGTGCGCTTGCGTTTCGGGTCTTTGCCACGTTTAGACAGACTTGATTTTGCTGCCACCGACCTTCCTTGCCCCTTCCCTGAAATCGCCACAATCCACAGGCACCACGGACACAAGAGGCCCCGACCGTTCCGGCACGGGACCCGAGCAATGAGGTTATGACATGCGAATGGTATTTGGGTTGGTTTTGCTTGCAGGGATCGCTTTGGCGGGCGGCGCTGTGTACATGGCCAAAAACTACATCGGGCAATATCAGGCGGCCTTGGCTGCAGAGCGGGCACAACGCGAGAAAGTCGTGCCGACCGTTCCGGTTTTTGTGGCAGAACGCCAGTTGAAATACGGCGAAGCGCTTCAGCAAGAAGACGTTCGCATGGTGGACTGGCCCGAAAACGCACTTCCCGAAGGTGCATTCACAGAAGAAAACCCGATTTTCCCCGAAGGTGTGACCGAACCACGTGTTGTGCTGCGCACTATGGAAAAGAACGAAGCCGTGCTTGCGGTGAAAGTGACGGAACCGGGTGAAGAAGCGGGCCTGACCTCACGTCTTGAGCGCGGCATGCGCGCTTTCGCGATTCGCGTCGACGTGGCTTCTGGCGTCTCTGGCTTCCTTCGGCCTGGCGACCGCGTCGATGTTTATTGGACCGGGCGCGTGGACAAGGCGCTTGGCGGTGAGCGTGGCGAGGTGACCAAGCTGATCCAACCAGCCATTCAACTGATCGCCATCGACCAGAACGCGGCCAATGATGTGGACGGCACCCGGATCGCACAGACCGTGACCGTTGCGGTACAGCCTGACCAAGTGGCAAAACTTGCCCAGGCGCAGTCGACCGGCAGATTGTCTTTGTCGCTGGTCGGCGCACAGGATGATACCGTCGCGGGTGCCATCGAAGTCGATCAACGCGCGCTTCTCGGCATCGAAACCAAAGAGATCAAAGCAGAGGTTGAAGAGGAGCGGACCTGTTCGATCCGTACGCGCCGCGGCGCGGAGGTTGTGACGATCCCAATTCCCTGCACCAACTGATCCTCACATTTTTTCAAGCACTTACCTCCGGCGTCACATGGTGGCGCCGGTTTCATATCGGGTGTCTGTTGCCAGTTATCCACATAAGGGAAACGCTTGAAGTCATTGATTCTTGCAAAAAAAACGAAACTGCCGCATGGTGCCGATAATCACGGGCAAAAAAGACCCGACATTGAGGCGTGATCAAAAAGGCAGGTCACATGAACATTGACGGAATTTTCAAGGCAGCCCTTCTTGGGTTGTGTTTTGCTGCAAGCCCAATCGCGGAAACTGCCCAGGCAGAAACTCTGCAGGTCGTGCGCAAACAGACAGAATCGACGCTCAACGTGCCAATGAACAGGGCAGTTGTTGTCGAAAGCGACACGGCGTTTGCAGAGCTTAGCATTGCCAACCCGGCAATCGCTGACATCTCTTCGTTGAGCGACCGCACTATATATGTGCTTGGGAAATCGCCTGGTTTGACCACGCTGACCCTTCTTGATGCAAACGGGCGTTTGATCACGAATGTGAACGTACGGGTGGCCGCAGATGTAACTGAGTTCAAGGAACGGCTTCGCCAGATCCTGCCCGGTGAACAGATCGAAGTGCGCACGGCCAATGACGGGATCGTGCTTTCAGGTATCGTCTCGTCCTCAGCGCGGCTGCAACGGGCGCTCGACCTAGCCGAACGCTACGCCGAAGGCCGTGTGAGCAACCTGATGAGCGTGGGCGGCATTCAGCAAGTCATGTTGAAGGTGCGCTTTGCCGAGATGAACCGCTCTGTGTCCAAATCGCTTAGCTCTTCACTGTCGTTGGGCGGCACAATCCTGTCCGGTGACGTGGGCGTAAGCGGCGGCACCGGCACATCGGTGTCCGCAGGTGGCGCCGCGAGCTCCCTCTCAGGCATCCTACCAGCAGTCAACCAGAACGCCGGAGCCATCTTGTTTGGGTTTAACGCAGGCAATGCACAGTTCGGCCTTCTCCTCGAAGCCCTTGAAAGTAAAGGGGTTGTTCGCACACTGGCTGAGCCAAACCTGGTCGCCCTGTCGGGCCAAGAGGCGCGTTTCTTGGCCGGCGGCGAATACCCCGTCCCGATCGCGCAAGAAGACGGCGTTATCACGGTCGAATTTAAGCCTTTCGGCATCCAGTTGAACTTCATCCCTCGGGTTGTGGACAAAGACCTTATCAATCTTGAGCTTGAGGCGACAGTTTCAGACATCGACCCGACCAATGGCATTACATTCGACGGGTTTACCATCGATGCCTTCAGCGTCCGCGAGACCACAACAACCGTGGAACTGCGCGACGGCGAGAGCTTTGCCATCGCGGGCCTGCTCGAAGACAACTTCATCGACTCCAACAACCAGTTGCCCTGGTTGGGTGATGTGCCGGTGCTTGGCGCCCTTTTCCGGTCAGCATCATATCAGCGAGACCAATCCGAACTGGTGATCATCATCACGGCGCACCTTGTTTCCCCGGTCAAAGGCGATGCGCTTGCGCTGCCCACAGACCGGATCAAACCCCCAAGCGAGCGGGACTTGTTCCTCTTTGGTCGCACAGCCGCAGGCACGCGCCCTCCCAAACAGGGTGCAGCAGGCGAGGTTGCCAAACAGGACTTCTCCGGCTCATATGGCTACGTGTTGGATTAAGGACAGGGTCATGAAACCGATCTTCACCGTTGCATTAGCAGGCAGCTTGGCACTTGGTGCCTGTGGGCCCTCCAACGATCCCGTATTCACCCAATTCTACCGCGAAGCCGGTTCTCTGGTTGATACGGGTCAGTTTGGCAATGCAACGGCGCAGAATACGCTTTTGCTGACGGGCGAGCGCCAATACACATTCGACCTCGCCAATCGGTTTGCAACCGAAGTTGGAACGACGGTGAACTTTGCCTTCAACTCGTCACAACTTGACGCAGGCGCACGCGATGTTTTGCGCCAGCAGGCAACATGGATCCGTCAGTTCCCGGAAATCCGGTTTCGCGTCTACGGACATACGGATGCTGTCGGCTCTGCGGCCTATAACAAAAGACTGGGCTTAGCGCGGGCCAACTCTGTTGTTCGCTTCCTGACCACACAAGGCATCAGCCGTTCGCGGCTGGAAGCCGTCGCCTCATTTGGCGAAACGCAGCCCTTGATCGTGACCCAAGGACGCGAACGCCGCAATCGTCGCACAGTGACCGAAGTAAGCGGGTTTGTGAAATCGCACCCCACAGTGCTAGACGGCAAGTACGCACAGATCATTTATCGTGACTATGTCCAGTCCGCCGAGGCGGCCACGACGCTCAGTCGTACCGACGGCGGTGAGTTCCAAACCGACCAGTAATCCCCTCCTCTTGCGCATCAAGGGCCCGCAGACAATCCTGTCTTCGGGCCCTTGATCGTTCTGAGATACCCAACAATTGGAGTTTTTTGGCCCAAATCTCGCCTGAATTCGCTGCGAAACACGTCCTGAGGACACGTATGTCCGGTGAAAAAGTGCCGGACGAGGGCAAACGCCTCCGCTTGCAAGAACTGCATACCCGGAAGCAATGCTCTTTGAACAAAGGACGAGTGGGCAATGAGCAGCGTAATGCCACAACCAGAAACAGCTCCGATCACGGCCTGTACAGTCAGCCGTGACGTACAAAATTTCGACTTGTTGATCGAGGACATGGAACAGGCCCTTGGCGAAGCTTGGGGCGATCTTGGCTTTGCCGAGGCGCTTACCTTTTTCAACCAGCCCGAAGCCGAGGCGATGGAGTTCGTGGCCCTCGCACTGGATGAAGAGGATGAAGACAATCTTGTTCTGCTGGGCGAAATCATTACGCAGGCCAAAACTCACGGTATCAAGGTTATCCTGATCGCAGAAGATGTCACACCTGCTGCGCTACACCAGCTTTTGCGGCAAGGCGCGGACGAATTTGTCCCCTACCCGCTTCCCGAAAACGAATTGCAACAGGCCATCGACCGCCTGAAAACCGCCGAACGTCCGCAACCCGCAGACAATGAGCGTGCCACCAGCCTCAAATCTGGCGCAGACAAGCAGGGGGCCGTCTTTGTGTGTCATGGGATCGCCGGTGGCACCGGCGCAACCACGCTGGCCGTCAATCTGGCTTGGGAACTTGCCCTGCTTTCGTCCGGCGAGGCCCCCTCGGTTTGCCTCCTGGACTTTGACTTTCAATTCGGATCGGCGTCCACCTATCTCGACCTACCCCGCCGCGAGGCTGTGTTCGAAATGCTGTCAGACACAGAAAGCATGGATGACGAGATTTTTGGCCAGTCCCTGCTCAGCTATGAAGACAAGCTCGAAGTTCTAACTGCCCCGGCAGACATGATCCCGCTGGACCTGATTTCGCCCGACGACATTACACGCGTGGTCGAGATGGCGCGCGCGCATTTTGACTATGTCGTGGTCGACATGCCATCGACCCTCGTGACGTGGACTGAAACGGTATTGAGCACTGCACATCTCTATTTCACGACGCTCGAAATGGACATGCGCTCGGCTCAGAATACCCTGCGGTTCAAACGCGCCCTTCAATCCGAAGATCTGCCCATCGAAAAGCTGCGTTATGTGCTGAACCGCGCGCCCAAATTCACTGACTTGGGAGGCAAGGCACGGGTCAAGCGCCTGTCCGAAAGCCTGGATATCTCGGTCGAGGTACAGTTGCCCGACGGCGGCAAGCCGATCACCCAAGGTGCTGACCATGGCGTGCCACTTGCCAGTTCCGCAGCCAAAAATCCACTGCGCCGCGAGATCGCAAAGCTTGCAGCATCCATTCATGAACTCAGCGAGGACCACGCCAAAGCGGCGTGATCCGAAAACCCGGAGGTCCCTCGATGTTTTCGAAGTATAAAAAGGCTGAAAGCAAGCCCGCCGCGCCAGCGGAAAAAGTCACGGAATTGCCCAAAGCCGAGGACAAAGCCAAGATCGCGCGCAAGGCTGCCCCGCAAAAGGCGGCGACGGTCACACCAATGGACAAGGAGCGCAAGCGCAAGGAGCGCATGGGCGAGATTAAACTCGAACTGCACCGCGCGCTCTTGGACAATCTCAACCTGTCCGCGCTTGAACACGCGACCGAAGCAGATCTACGCCAGGAAATCGGCGCGATTTCTGCCGAAGTGTTGACCGAAAAAAACATCATCCTGAACCGTGAGGATCGCCAGACCCTCAATCAAGAGCTCTTTGATGAGGTCACGGGCCTTGGCCCGCTTGAGACACTGCTCAAAGACGAAACCGTCAACGACATCCTGGTAAACGGTCCGCAACAGATCTTTGTTGAACGGTCAGGCAAACTGGAACTGACCGACATCACCTTCAAGGACGAGCGCCACCTGCTCCGCATCATCGACAAGATTGTGAGCGCGGTTGGTCGACGCGTCGACGAATCCAACCCCTATGTTGACGCACGGCTAAAGGACGGCTCGCGCTTTAACGCCATGGTACCGCCTATTGCGGTGGACGGAAGCCTCGTCTCTATTCGTAAGTTCAAAAAGGACAAGCTGGGCATTGATGACCTGGTTCAGTTTGGGGCCTTCACCGAAGAAATGGCCGCGTATCTGCAAGCGGCGGTCGCCACGCGCCTTAACGTAATCGTATCGGGCGGGACAGGCTCGGGTAAAACCACCACGCTGAACGCTTTGTCCTCGTTTATCGACAACGCCGAACGCATCCTGACCATCGAGGATACCGCGGAACTTCAGCTCCAGCAGACCCATGTGGGCCGGATGGAAAGCCGCCCGCCCAACGTCGAGGGCAAGGGCGAAGTCAGCCCACGTGACTGTCTGAAAAACGCCCTGCGGATGCGCCCTGACCGCATCATCGTGGGCGAGACGCGAGGCGAGGAAGTGATCGACATGCTTCAGGCCATGAACACAGGCCACGACGGATCGATGACCACAATCCACGCCAACTCTGCGCGTGACGGTGTGAGCCGTCTGGAAAACATGATCGCCATGGCCGGGATCGAAATGCCGATCAAGGCGGTGCGGTCCCAAATCTCCTCGGCTGTGAACCTCATCGTGCAGGCGTCGCGTCTGCAAGACGGCTCTCGCCGGATGACCTCAATCACTGAAATTACCGGCATGGAAGGTGACGTGATCTCGATGCAGGAAATCTTCCGTTTCCAACGCGTCGGCCTCACGCCCGACAACAAGATCATCGGACATTTCACAGCCACTGGCGTGCGGTCGCACTACTCTGAACGCTTCCGTTTGTGGGGTTACGACCTGCCCGCATCCATCTATGAACCCGTTGCCGCTCAATAAGGACGAAATCATGTGTCCGACCACTCCGTTACTTAAGGACTTGCAGTTATGAGTGCAGAACCAATTATTTATGGGCTGATCTTCATCGGGGTCCTGGTGCTGGTCGAAGGCCTGTACCTTGTCGCCTTCGGCAAATCGATCAGCTTGAACAGCCGCGTGAACCGTCGTCTCGAAATGCTGAACAACTCGGGCGGCCGGCGCGAAGAAGTGCTCGAACAATTGCGCAAGGAAATGCAGCAGCACATGGGCGCGCGTTCGATCCCGCTCTATTCCCTGCTTGCCGACAAGGCGCAGAAGGCGGCCATTGCCTTTACCCCTCAACAACTGATCATGATCATGGCTGGCCTGAGTGGTGTTGCCTTTATCGGGCTGAGTGTGGGCACCGAAACGGAACCGCCCGTACGTATTCTGCTTTCGGTTGGTATTGGCATCGGTGCGGTTTACTTCTGGGTGTCCTCCAAAGCAGGTAAGCGGCTTGGCATGATCGAGGAACAACTGCCAGACGCGGTTGAACTGATGGTGCGCAGCTTGCGCGTGGGCCACCCGTTCAGCTCTGCGATCCAGATTGTATCAAAAGAGGTGAAGGATCCGCTCGCCTCTGAATTTGGTCTGATTGCCGATGAGGCCGCTTTTGGCCGCGATGTCGGCGAAAGCCTCAAGGACATGGCCGAACGGCTAGATATGCAAGATTTGCGCTTCCTCGCCGTTGCGGTGACGATCCAGCAGCAATCGGGTGGTAACCTTGCTGAAATCCTGGCCGGCCTGGCCAAGGTGATCCGCGCCCGCTTCCGCTTGTTTCGCCGGGTCAAGGCGATCACAGCCGAAGCAAAGTGGTCAGGCAAGTTTCTGTCGGCGTTCCCGATCGTGGCGCTGATCGTGATCAACGTGACCGACCCGCACTACTATGACGAAGTACGCGACCACGCCTATTTCATCCCGGCCTGCTTTGCCGTGGGTATCTTCCTGGCCGCGAACCTCGTCGTGATGCGCGTGCTGACCAACATCAAAGTATAAGGAGCCGGACCGATGGATGCCCTGCTGCAACCGATAACTGATATCCTCGGCCCGCTGGGGCCCGTCGTGATTGCCGGAGTTCTGGGCATGATGATGGTGGTTTTCGTCATCATCATGATGCTGCGCCAACCCGAAGACCCGTTGAGCAAGCTGAAAAAGGCCAATCAACGCGGTGCAAACGGCGGCGCAAACAAAGAGCGCCTGCGTCAGGGTGCGCGCAACGAACAGCTTGAACGGTTCTCCAAATTCCTTGAGCCCGAAGATGTCGCTGAACTGTCGAAACGGCAACTGACACTGCGGCAGGCGGGCTACCAGTCACGCGACGCGGTTCGCATGTTCCATGCGGCCCAGTTCTGCCTCGGCGTCTTGGGGCTGCTTTTGGGCGTCATCTATGTCAATTTCATTGCTGGCACCGACAACATGACCACCCAGACGACCATCATGTATACAATCGGTCCTGGCGCCATGGGCTATTACCTGCCCCAATACTGGGTCACTCGCCGTGTCGGTCACCGGCAGGAAGAAATCACTCAAGGGTTCCCAGATGCACTTGATATGCTGTTGGTATGCGTTGAAGCCGGCCAATCGCTTGATCAGGCGATTACGCGGGTGGCGCTCGAACTGCGCGCCTCGTACCCTGCCCTTGCCGACGAATTCATGGTTGTCAGCTACGAGATGAAAGCGGGTAAGGACAAAACCTCTGTTCTGAATGACATGGGAGAGCGTTGCGGCGTACAGGACGTGTCAAGTTTTGTGACCGTACTGATCCAGTCCGCCAGCTTCGGCACCTCAATTGCGGAAGCGCTACGTGTCTATGCGGACGAGATGCGCGATAAGCGCGTGATGCGCGCCGAAGAGGCCGCCAACAAACTGCCCACAAAGATGACCTTGGCCACGATGATGCTGACTGTGCCCCCGCTTCTACTGATCCTTGTCGGTCCGTCTGCGCATGGCATCACACAACTTGGCAACATGAACGCTTTGGCCGGTGGGAACTAGGCTAGGCCGATACGCCAACCCATGCTAAGAACACGCACGGCGCGCCCAGACAGGGTGGGCCGTGTCGTCAATAAACGAAGTCGCAAAGACTGATATGACAACAGGCATCCGGGCGGTGATCGCCCTATTTCTCGCTTTGACCCTGGCCGCGTGCGGCCCTCCAGGCATCGACGCCTCGCAAACCGGTCCCTTTGCTCCGGGCATTGATTTGCGGGCTCAAAGTGTGGACGGGGTTGAAGTAGGCCATCGCTTGATTGCCGCCGGTGAATTTGAATTGGCGATCCGGTCCTTTAATCGTGCCGCGCTTGAGCGTGGTGGCTTTGACGCCGAAATCCTGTCGGGTCTGGGTACGGCCAATCTGGGTCTCGGGCGTCTCAACCAGGCGGAAAAACTGCTGCGTCGCGCCACAACCGAATTCGACCCCCATCCCGAAGACCTCAACAACCTCGGCGTCGTGCTAATGGAGAGGGGCCAGACAGCCGAGGCGATACAGATCTTCCGCAAGGCTTTTGCTCTTGATGACGGAGAAAGCACACTTATTCGGGATAATTTACGCTTGGCTCTCGCAAAATCTGAAAATTCTGTTAGCGTGCCTGTTAATGAGAGCCAGTACAAACTGGTCCGTCGAGGCAGCAGTGACTTCTTGATCCGCACTGCATTGTGATTTGTCCGCCCCTGCGGGTGGGTATGAGGCTGCGTCGTTGTCGGCGTGAGAAAGGGAAGCGACCGGGCAGATAAGCGCGGCGCGAACGAGCAGGAAAAGGACGCAAACATGCGCCACCCCGTAATTTTGACCGTCTCTCTGGCAGGCGCGATGGCCCTTGCCGCCTGTGACCAAAAAAACGCTGACGAAACTGTCGAACGCGCGTTTCAGGACGTCAACGTGGTCGAGGAAAGCAACCTAAGCGATGTGATGCTGACCGTGGCTGACCCCAACGAAGCGGTCGCCTACTTTACACGCACATCCAAGGAAAACCCCGATAGCATCGACGCACAACGGGGCCTGGCCACAAGCTTCGTGCGTGCAAAACGCTACACAGAAGCCAGCACAGCCTACGCCAAACTGGTCGAATTCGATGGCGTAACGAATGACGACCGTGTCGACTATGCCGACGCGCTGCTGCGGGCCGGTGATTGGGCCCGCGCCGAGGAGGAGCTTGACAAGGTACCGCCCACCTTTGAGACCTTCAAGCGCTATCGGCTTGAGGCACTGATCGCCGACAGCAACAAGGAATGGGAAAAGGCCGACAGCTTCTACGAAACCGCTGTAGGGCTGACAACGCGTCCTTCCGGTGTGCTCAACAACTGGGGCTATTCCAAATTGACGCGCGGGGATTTCAAAGACGCCGAGCGGCTCTTTACCGATGCAATCCGTCAGGATCCAAGCCTGTTCACAGCCAAGAACAACCTGATCCTCGCCCGGGGTGCCCAGGGCAATTATACCCTGCCTGTTGTGCCGATGGACCAGACAGAGCGCGCCCAACTGCTTCACACGCTCGGTCTGGCCGCAGTGAAACAAGGCGACATTCAAACTGGCAAAGGGCTGTTGCGCGACGCCATCGACACACATCCGCAACATTTTGAGGCCGCCGTAAGGTCACTGCGGGCGCTCGAAAACAACGTCTCGAACGGGTAAGTCGATATGGCTTTGTCGGCCTCGGTGGCCTTGTGGTTCCTGCCGCTTTTGTTGCCCCTCTGTCTGTATGTCGCCTACACCGACCTGGCCGAGATGCGGATCACCAACCCCACAGTTTTGACCATGGCCGCCATTTTCGCAGTCATGGGCCTGTTTCTCTACCCGTTTGACGCCTATCTGTGGCAACTGGCCCAGCTTGCCATCGTACTGGTGGTCGGCATCATTCTGAACGCAGCAGGTTCCATGGGCGCGGGCGACGCGAAATTCCTGGCTGCCGCCGCCCCTTATGTAGCGCTGGGGGACATCCGCCTGATCGTGGCACTCTTTGCCGCTGTCTTGCTGGCTGCCTACGCAGTGCACTCCCTCGCGAAACACACACCCCTGCATACCTATGCACCCAACTGGGCCAGCTGGCGGCAGGAAGGTCGTAAGTTTCCGATGGGCTTCGCCCTTGGCCCAACGCTCGCAATCTACCTCGGTTTGGCAACCCTGTACGGCTCTTGACCCGTTCAGGCCACAATTTGGCCGAAGTGCTGGTCTAATACGGGCAAAACGAACCGCAGCAGACCACAGGCCACCCCATGAACATGCAAGTCTCGGATGTCATTTCACCGCCCGCCCCCAAACGGCTGGAAGAGATGAAGCTGCCCGTGGTCATGATGCGGGACATCCTGCTGAAAACCATGTTCCGCAAGAACCTGGATATGGTCTCGGAACTCAGCGTCGCGCTGTGCCTGCCTATTCCAGTGGTACAGGAACTCATCGACATGTGCCGCGACCAGCGCCTGATGGAGGCGACCGGCACACTCAACGCCAACAACGGCAACGAAATGGGCTTTCAGTTGACCGATGGCGGCAAGGCCCGCGCGCTTGATGCTCTGGCCCAGTCCGAATATTTCGGCGCCATGCCTGTCCCGCTTGAGGTCTACCGCGCCCAGGTCAAACGCCAGTCCATCCGCAACATCATGGTCACGCGCCAACAATTGACAGGCGCCATGGGTCACCTCGTCCTGCCCGATGACTTGCTTGACCAGCTTGGCCCCGCCGTAAGTGCGGGCCGCTCGATCCTTATGTACGGCCCGCCCGGAAACGGTAAATCCTCGATTTCAAACGGGATTCGTGACGCGCTTGGCGACAATGTCTATGTCCCCCGAGCCATCGAATATGCGGGCCAAGTCATCACGGTCTACGACCCTATCGTACACGTCCTTGCCCCGGAAGATGCCCAAGACCCCAATGCCCTGCGCCGCGTCACCCCCTATGACAAGCGCTACGTGAAATGCGAACGGCCCACGGTCATCACCGGCGGTGAATTGTCACTCGACATGCTCGATCTGGTTTATAACCCGACCGCGCGCACCTACCAGGCGCCACTACAACTGAAGTCGACCGGCGGCATCTTCATCGTTGACGACCTTGGCCGTCAGGCCGAGCCGCCACAGGCGCTCGTCAACCGCTGGATTGTCCCGCTTGAAGAAAGCAAGGACATCCTCGCCCTGCAATCGGGCGAAAAATTCGAGGTACCCTTCGACACGCTCGTGGTCTTCTCGACCAACTTCCACCCCAACGAAATCTTCGACCAGGCAGCCCTGCGCCGGATCTTCTTCAAGATTAAGATCGACGGCCCGAACCAGGCAAACTTCCTCAAGATCTTTGCCATGGTCGCCAAGAAAAAAGGGATGGCCCTGAACGAGGAAGCGCTGGTGCACCTGCTCAAGGTCAAATATCCAACCATCGACAACATCTATGCGAACTACCAGCCCAACTTCCTGGTGGACCAGATGGTTGCAACCTGCAACTTTGAAGGCATCCCCCTGCAAATGACACCCGACCTGATTGATCGGGCCTGGGCCAACATGTTCGTCAAGGACGAACATATCGTCAAATGATCGGCCTTGCCGGCTGCGGTCGCATGGGTGCGCCAATGCTGGCCGCCTTGCGCGATGGGGGCACCCACGCGTTTGGTTTTGATGTAGTCGACAAGGGGTCGCCCCACATCACCACAAATCTCTCCGACTTCGCAGCAAAGATTGAAACGCTCTTCTCTGTTGTCCGGGATGAAGATGAAACCGAGGCGCTCCTCTTTGACACCCAGAATCTGCTGGGTATGGCCCCTGCACTCACCCGTGTCTTCATATGTTCCACGCTGTCCCCGCGCTATGCAGGCGCCCTGCGGGACCGCGTCCCGGCACATATCACCCTGATTGACGCGCCCATGTCGGGCGCGGTCATCGCTGCAGAAAAGCGTACGCTCAGTTTCATGCTTGGCGGTGACGCCGATGACATTGCCGATGCAACACCGATCCTGGCTCTCATGGGGCAGCACTTTCACCATATGGGCGGTTTCGGCGCGGGGATGCAGGCCAAGGTGCTCAACAACCTGCTGGCGGCCTCGCACACCGCAATGACGCGTCTCGTTCTTGACTGGGCGGACGATGCGGGGCTCGACACGACCGCACTGCTCAACCTGATCGAAACCTCCTCTGGCCAGAACTGGCTCGCCTCTGGCTTCGAGACCATCGAATTCGCCAAACACGGCTACGCGCCAGACAACTCCATCGGCATCCTGGTCAAGGACGTGGCCGCCGCGCTTGATGCGGCACCTGAGGGCGCAGACACCGCCTTGCCGAAACAGGTTCAGGCCGCAATCCGCGCCCTTACCCCCAGAACACCTTAAAACTCAAGCCGGGCTTCGGCCCCGCATACTTTCATCCGGCACCCTAGGCACGCTACATCAACCTCTTTGAGCAACTGGTAAATCCCACGAAAAGCAGCAACCGAACCTCCCGCCGCCCACCCCTTACCGAAACGCCCCTCGCTGCGCTCCCCTTCTCTGTTTCAAAAAATCCCGGGGGTATGGGGGCTGGCCCCCATTCCCGCACTTCCCACCCGCGCCCGACCCGCTACATTGCGTTCCATGGTCGCCCTCCCGCACATTTTTACCGATTGGTTCGCCTCCAAAGGTTGGTCCATCCATCCTCACCAGCAACAGATGCTCGACCGCGCCGATGACCCCGCCCTCTTGCTCATCGCGCCCACGGGCGGCGGCAAAACACTGGCGGGTTTCCTGCCCACACTCGCGGACTTGGCGACGCACGAGTACGAAGGAATGCACACCCTCTATATCTCCCCACTCAAGGCCCTGGCCGCTGATATCAAAAGGAATTTACGCACACCCGTCGAAGAGATGGGCCTCGACATTCGGATTGAAGATCGTACTGGCGACACCTCTCAAACCCAGAAAAAACGCCAACGTGCCGATCCGCCCCACATCTTGCTGACCACGCCAGAAAGCCTCGCGCTCCTGACCAGCTACGAAGACGCTCCGCGCATGTTCGCAGGCCTCAAACGGGTCATCGTCGACGAAATTCACGCGCTCGCCGAAAGCAAGCGCGGCGATCAGATGTTCCTCGCGCTGTCGCGCCTGCAAGCGCTGCGGCCCGACCTCAAACGCGTGGGCCTGTCTGCCACAGTCGAAGACCCCGCCGCAATTGCTCACCTCCTGGCCAAACACCCCGACCCTTGCGACATCCTTCATGCCGATCCCGGCCCGCCTCCCGACATCAAAATGCTGGTCACGGACGAACCGCCCCCTTGGTCGGGCTCTGGTGGCAAATACGCCATCCCTGCGGTGTTGGAAGAGGTCAAGAAACACAACACCACGCTCATATTCCACAACACCCGCGCCCAGGCCGAGCTTTACTTCCACAACATCTGGCTCGCCAACGAAGATCAGTTGCCCATCGGCATCCATCACGGCAGCCTCGACCGCCAGCAACGCGAAAAAGTTGAACAGGCCATGGTCGACGGCGACCTCAAGGCCATCGTCTGCACCGGCACGCTCGACCTTGGCATCGACTGGGGTGACGTGGATCTGATCATCCAGGTCGGCGCGCCAAAGAACGTGAAGCGCCTCGTACAACGCATCGGCCGCGCCAATCACCGCTACAACGCCCCCTCCAAAGCCCTGCTGGTTCCCGCCAACCGCTTTGAAGTTGTCGAATGCGTGGCTGCCCTCGATGCCGTGAAAGAAGGCGCGCTTGACGGCGACCCGCGCGGCCCCGGCCCCCGTGACGTGCTCTGCCAACATATCCTGATCCGCGCTTGCGCTGGTCCGTTTGACGCCGATACCCTCTACCTGGAGGTCACAAGCACCGGCGCATACAGCACGCTTAGCAAACAGGAATTTGACGCCTGCCTCGATTTCTGCGCCACCGGTGGCTACGCCCTGCGCGCCTATGACCAGTGGAAACGCCTGCAGCAACGCCCCGACGGCCAATGGCAACTGCGCGACCCGCGCAGCACCCAGCGCATCCGCATGAACATCGGCACCATCCAGGACACCGACACGGTCAAGGTGCGATGGAAAGGGCTCGGCGGCAAACCCCTCGGTGAGATCGAAGAAGGCTTCGCAGCCACCCTCACTCAGGGTGACACGTTCCTCATTGGGGGCCAGATTGTGCGCTACGACTCATTGCGCGAAATGACTGTCCAGGTGACACGAGACGCCGCAAAGAAACCGAAAATCGCCACCTTTCTTGGCACAAAATTCGCGACCTCCACCCAACTCAGCCACCGCATCATCGAGATGTTCCAGCAAGCCAGCTGGCCCGCTCTCCCCCCACACACCTCCGAATGGCTCACACTCCAACGTGAAGTCAGCCGCCTGCCCGAACCGGGCCGTCTGCTGATCGAAAGCTTCCCGTACGACAACCGCATCCACACCGCAGTCTATGGATTCGCGGGCCGTAACGCCATGCAAACACTTGGGCTTTTGCTCACGAAGCGTATGGAGGAAACAGGCCTAAATCCCCTGGGCTTCCTCGCCACCGACTATGCCACCCTCATTTGGGGTCTCGATAAAATCACCGACCCGCAGCCGCTTTTCGACATCGACGCGCTCCGCAACGGCCTCGACACATGGCTCGCAGGCAACGCCGTGATGAAACGCACCTTCCGCGCCTCGGCGACCATCGCCGGGCTGATCGAACGCAACCTGCCCTCGAACCGCAAAACCGGCAGGCAGGCCACATTCAGTTCCGACATCCTCTACGACACGCTCACAAAATACGATCCCGACCACCTCATGCTCCAAATCACGGCCGAAGAAGCAATGCGCGGCCTTGTCGACTTTGGCCGGATCGAGGAAATGTGCGCCCGCATCGGCACCCGCATCGACCTCATTGAGCACAGCCGCGTCACGCCGCTGGCAGCCCCTCTGATGCTCGAAGTGGGCCGTGTCCCGATCAAAGGACTGGCCGAAGAAAAACTCCTCGCCGAGGAAGCCGAACGGTTGATGACAACCGCGGGCCTGCCACCCGAACCCAAGAAGAAGGAATGGCGCGTCCCCTTCTGATCCGCTTCATCTTGCCAGCTAAACCCCGGCGCTTTGGGGGCAAAGCCCCAAGTGTAAGGCGCATCTTGATGCGCCCCCTTGGCGCGTCTATGAACAAAGAATGAACACTTGCGATCTGTCCCTCGCTGGCACCGCGCTCAAAGCGCTCGGCTCCGGCGCGCTCTTCTGGCCCGACCAGAGCCTGCTCTGCGTTTCCGACCTGCATCTGGGCAAGGCCGAGCGGATCGCCAGACGCAGCGGTATGCAACTCCCGCCCTACGAGACACGCGACACACTCACGCGCCTGGCGGCCGACCTCGACTCAACCGATGCGCGCACAATCATCTGCCTTGGCGACAGCTTCGACGACCTGACCGCCGCCCGCAGCCTGCCCGAAGACGAACGGCTCTGGATTGCGCGGTTGCAGGCCGGGCGGCGCTGGATTTGGATCGAGGGCAATCACGATCCCGGACCTATTGAATTTGGCGGCGCTCATCTGGCCGAACTGTCCCTAGGGCCGCTGAGCTTCCGCCACATCGCCAAACCCGGCGCGCGCGCAGAGGTATCCGGCCACTATCACCCCAAGGCGACCCTGCAAACAAGGGCGCGCTCCATCTCGCGCCCCGCCTTCCTGATCGACAGCGACAAACTGATCCTACCCGCTTACGGGACTTACACCGGGGGCCTGCACAGCCACGACATGGTGCTGACCAAACTCATGCAGCCAGATGCAAACGCCATCCTGACAGGCCCAAAGCCGGTGCAGGTTCCGATGCCCCGGGGTGCGATATGATCGACCGCATCGCTGCCAGCTTTGACCGGCAAAGCATGATGAAGACCTTTGGCGCCACGCTCGATGCGGTCAGCCAAGGCCAGGTCACCCTGTCTGCGCCAATCCTGCCGGGCAGCCGACAGCAACAGGGACTAGCACATGCTGCGCTGACCTTTGGCCTTGGCGACAGTGCAGCGGGTTACGCCGCACTCACAACGCTGCCCGAAGACCAAGAGGTTGTCACAGCAGAGATCAAGATCAACCTGACCGCCCCCGCCACAGGCGACCGGCTGATCGCAAAAGGCCGGGTTGTCAAACCCGGCCGCCGCCTCATCGTCGTCACGTCAGAGGTCTTTGCCCTGACCAAGGGTACCGAAACACTCGTTGCGATCCTTCAGGGCACCATGGTTCCGGTGACGCTCTAACGCGTCAGGCCGTCAACCCCTCGGGCTCTGCCAACCCATTTGCCCGGCAACACGCCGTTACGGTGTTGGCCAGCAGGCAGGCGATGGTCATCGGCCCCACACCGCCCGGCACGGGCGTGATAGCCCCAGCCAACGCCGCACAGCTGTCATGGTCGCAATCACCCACAAGCCGCGTCTTGCCTTCGCCCTTCTCAGGCGCGTCGATCCGGTTGATACCCACATCGATGACAGTGGCTCCCGCTTTTATCCAGTCGCCGGTCACCATCTCGGGCCGACCAACGGCGGCCACCACGACATCCGCTTCACGCACCTTTGCCTCGATATCCTTGGTCCGGGAATGCGCGATCGTCACAGTACAGCTGTCGCCTAGCAAAAGCTGCGCCATCGGCTTGCCCACGATGTTCGACCGGCCAATAACGACGGCATTAAGGCCCGACAGCGATCCGTGATGATCGCGCAGCATCATAAGACATCCAAGCGGCGTGCAGGGCACCATCGACTTTTGCCCGGTCCCCAGCAGACCCACATTCGAGATGTGGAACCCATCAACGTCCTTCGCCGGGTCAATCGAGTTGATGACAAGGTCTTCGTTCAGGTGAGCGGGCAACGGCAATTGCACCAGAATGCCATGAATATCCGGGTCCTCGTTCAAGGATCTCACGATCCCCAACAAGTCTTCTTCGGACGTATCGGCCTCCAGTTTGTGCTCGACGCTCTTCATGCCTACTTCGACCGTCATCTTGCCTTTTGAACGGACATAGACCTGGCTTGCCGGGTCCTCACCCACCAGCACAACCGCAAGGCCGGGCGTAATGCCATGCGCCTCTTTCAGGCGGGCCACGTGGTCTGCCACCTGCCCCCGCACCTTGGCCGCAAAGGCCTTGCCATCAATTACTGTTGCGGTCATGCGGGCCGTCTCTCCTTGGATTTATCGGACGAAATTCACCTGATGCGCCCAGGTTTCGCCATCGCTGATCACCAGCGTGTCAAATTCCATCAATTGCAACAGGTCGAAAAAGGTCGCTACGAATTGCAGCTCTTGGGTGCGGAAAAAGTCGTTGTTGCGCATGTTCGACGTCATCTGCGCCAGTACCGCGCGGGCGCGAAACAGCGTCGAAAACACATCGTCATCCAGCGCAATGACACTCAGATGCTTGGCGTCTGACCCCTTGGCAAAGAACACGAAACGCGGGCTCTCCGGGGCGGCCAGTTGGGCCACGGTCAGATTGGTCACAAACTCGACCCGCACGCCCTTGCTCGAATCCGGGGCTTGCCGGATCACGCGTGTGAAATCCTCGGTCGATGTCACTTCAGGGTAATAATATCCCTCGTAACGCTCCTGCGCTTGCGCCGTTACAGCAAAGAAAGTGAATGTGGCGATCAGGGCGAGCAATCTGGTCATGAATAGTCCTCCAAGTGATGGCTGCACGCTGACCGCCTAGGCGGGCATTGGTCAATGGGATTTCAGCCCTGTCATCAGTTTGTGACAGGGCCGATGTCAGTTCTCGCGATCAGAACAGACCCTCGATCTGCCCCTCATCGTTCAGCATGATGCTCTCCGCAGATGGGACACGCGGCAATCCAGGCATGGTCATGATCTCACCGCAGACGGCCACGACAAACCCGGCCCCCGCCGACAGGCGCACCTCGCGCACCGGCACCGAATGGCCTGTGGGCGCGCCCCGCAGGTTCGGATCGGTCGAGAACGAGTATTGCGTTTTCGCCATGCAGACCGGCAGATGACCGTATCCCTGCTCTTCCCACAGCTTCAATTGATCCCGGATTTTCTGGTCCATCAGCGCCTCGTCCGCGCGGTAGATGCGCTTGGCGATGGTCTGGATTTTCTCGGCCAGCGGCATCTCGTCAGGGTAGATCGGGGCGAAATTCGCCGTGTCCGCATCCGCCAGTTCCGCCACCTTCGTCGCCAGATCGGCCGAGCCTTCCGACCCAAGTTCCCAATGCCGCGACAGGATCGCCTCCGCGCCCTGTTCGGCCACAAACTCCTTCACCGCCTGAATTTCTGCATCGGTGTCCGTCACGAAGTGGTTGATCGCCACGACCACCGGCACACCAAAGCTCTTCAGGTTTTCGATGTGACGGCCCAGGTTCGGGCACCCCTTCTTGACCGCGTCCACATTCTCGGCGCCCAAATCCGCCTTGGCCACACCGCCATTCATTTTCATAGCACGCACGGTGGCCACGCAGACCACGACTGACGGGGCCAGACCTGCTTTGCGGCACTTGATGTTCATGAACTTCTCGGCCCCAAGGTCAGCGCCAAAGCCCGCCTCGGTCACCACATAGTCGGCCAGCTTCAGCGCTGTCGTGGTGGCAATCACCGAGTTGCAGCCATGCGCGATATTCGCAAACGGACCGCCATGTACAAAGGCCGGGTTGTTCTCCAGCGTCTGCACCAGGTTCGGCTGCATCGCGTCCTTGAGCAACACAGTCATGGCCCCATCAGCCTTGATATCACGGGCAAAGACCGGGCTCCGATCCCGGCGATAAGCCACGATCATATCCCCAAGACGCCTCTGCAGATCCTTGAGGTCTTTCGCCAAACACAGGATCGCCATGACCTCGGACGCCACGGTGATGTCGAACCCGGCCTCGCGCGGAAAGCCGTTGGCCACACCGCCCAACGACGCCGTAATCTGACGCAGCGCACGGTCGTTCATGTCCACAACACGCCGCCACACAACGCGGCGCGTATCAATTTCAAGCGCGTTGCCCCAATAGATGTGATTGTCGATCATCGCCGACAGCAGCGAATGCGCGCTGGTGATCGCATGGAAGTCGCCCGTGAAGTGCAGGTTCATCTCTTCCATCGGCACAACCTGGGCATAGCCACCACCCGCAGCCCCGCCCTTCATCCCAAAGTTCGGACCCAGTGATGCCTCGCGAATACACACGCACGCATTCTTGCCAATGCGGTTCAAACCGTCGCCCAACCCCACGGTCGTTGTGGTCTTGCCCTCGCCCGCAGGGGTCGGGTTGATCGCGGTCACCAGAATCAGCTTGCCGTTGTCGCGATCCTGTACCGAATTGATAAACGATTGCGACACCTTCGCCTTGTCATGGCCATAGGGCAGCAGGTCCGCGCTCTCGATGCCCAGCTTGGCCCCGATCTCCTGGATCGGCTTCTTCTGCGCCTCGCGCGCAATCTCGATGTCACTCTTGTAGGCCATGATGCTCCCCGCAGTCCTAATGGGCACGTCGTTCGTGGCCTGCATACAGGCGTATGCCTAGGGGCCATGCGCGCGATTCCGACATTTTGGGATGTTTCCGCGGCCCAATTAAACCCAGGGATTTCATTTCGGAAACGGTAGGGAAGATCGCGAAACCTGCGTCACATCTGGTCAACCGGCGCGCGCGGCGTCCAGATGGGGCCACGCAGGCTGGTCAGGAACATGCAGGGTCAACATATCCCCCACCGCCAAGCGGCCACCATGTTCGACCCATGCGGTTACACCCCGCCGCCCCTTGGCGGCAGGCTTATAGCGCGCGCCAAACCCTTCCGCCTCTGCTTCGATCTCCTTGCCGGGAAAGATGCAGGGGCGGTTCTCGATGTCGATGGCGATGCCCACACCGCTTTGCG
Source organism: Pseudomonadota bacterium (assembly GCA_038525015.1). Classification (GTDB taxonomy): domain Bacteria; phylum Pseudomonadota; class Alphaproteobacteria; order Rhodobacterales; family Rhodobacteraceae; genus Tateyamaria. The sequence goes on from JBCBID010000001.1 coordinate 398,013, forward strand.
ACATCAACCGCGACGCAGGTGGCACATGGGTGAAGTTGGGAATGCCCTCAATCACCAAAGACGCCCCGACCCAAGATGGATCAATCCGCTCCAACCCCATCGCCTCAGCGGTCAGCGTCAGTTCCTCGGCACTCACGATGGACAATTGGCGCGTGTTCCGGATCTCGGTGCCCGGCGTGTACTGACTGCGCACGCGGCTACAGGACGGGCGCGTCGGCCCACCGTGATCCTCGCCCGGAAACCCATCCAGCGTCACCTCAACAACCTCCAGCGGCTTGGCCCGCAAGCTTGCCGCGCGGCTTGGCACCCAGCCCAGCCATGTAATGGTCGCCTTGAATGATGTAGGTTTCAGCGCAGGCATAGGTGGCCCCTTTTCCAGACTATTGCACCGCGCACTAAAAGGCCCCGCACGCGGCGGGGCCAATGACTTTTTGTGACGCTGATTTCAGCAGATGGAATATCAGGTGGGTTCCGGCTCCATTCCGCCATCGCCACCGCCCGATGGGCCTGATTTCTTCTTGGCTTTCGGAATAGCAGTCAGGCTCGGCTTCTTGTCTTCCACCTTCGATCCGCCATCCTCGTCATCCGGTG
>JBCBID010000002.1:0-365719 GCA_038525015.1 Pseudomonadota bacterium
ATCACCTCGCGCAACAACTCCTGACTGCAAGGCTTTGCACAGAGCTTGCTCTGCGCCGTGCGGTGGTCGGGCGTGCCAGGTTTGACCATGTCTCTGCTCCTCTCGGATCGGGGCGTCCGGGCTGCCCCCTGGAGGGGTGGCTGAGACTCGCTCCAAATATGTTGATCGTTTTTGTCAGATACGTCAATCCTGAGCATTAAAGTAAGATAAGAAAAAGGCGCGGTACTCTGCTTGTGGCGGGATAAGCGATGTTGAATTTGTGAAGGCAACGATACAGATCGGCTACACAACGCCTTGCCTTGTTGGTTTGGACGCCTGGTGGAGATCTCGACCAAGACGAGCTGTTCGAGTCAGCCGTTTCAAGCAAGCTAAGCGCGCTATGTGGCAGTACAAACGGTGCAACGCCCACGGGTACCCGGCACACCGCCAACAGACATTGCGAACAACTTAGTGCCGACACCCGATCTTGCGCCAGAGGAGCCAACGCAGATCAAGCTTGGCACAAGGCTCGAGAATACGAACGTGTTTTGCGCTGGCGATTTGTAGCGGTTTTCGGCCAATGCTTGCCAACCAGATGTCGAGAACTTTACCGACACGGTGGTAACCGGGCCCAGATTTTGCGCGCCTTGTGCCAACTTTTTTCATCGCAGCGTTCGAATTCCGAGGCATATTGCGACGGAACGAATGGTTGAGCGCGCCATAGAATGGCCTGAAAGTCCTTGTTCGGCCTTCGAAAGCGGTTACCGACAGGTAGTAGGCGCTTTGAGTCAAATAAAAAGCCCTATGGGTCACCCGAACGCGATATGGGTGCCCTGCTTTCTGACTACGTCGAGGGTTCCAAAAAAAGATAGCGTGCTTGCGCTTTGTCGGACTGTCTACTTTGAACCAGTCAAGACTGTGTTTTCGACCAGTCAAACATCGCTGACCCGAAAGTTGCCTTGGATTTGTAATGCATCGAATTGCTCAAGCGCTGTTCCACACCCATCTGGCTGTGATTGTCGGACCCTCGCAATCGGGCAAGGTTACACTGGCATTGAACAGAAAGCGGATGCAGCAGAGCGCCTTCAGATCGGTCGGACGATGGATGATCAGCACGCCAGTTAGAGCTATAGCTCACTCTCCTGCGTACTTCCCTTTGCGCCCGCGCACGATTAGGCCCCTCTTTGTTCGCGAAAGAGCCCCAGTTTTTCCTGCACTGGTCGGTCGGAATAGCTGAAAAGTACGGCGTCCTGGTCAGCATGGTGCTCGACCTCGTGCCAGCTCGGCACCACAAAGACATCGCGTGGCCCCCATTCGACCAGAGTGTCGCGGATGCGTGTGCGCCCGCGCCCCTCAACACCGACAAACACGGTCGCGTCCGTGGATTTGTAGGGGCTGGATGTAAAGCCCTTTGGCAACAGTTGTAGGCAGGTGCCGATGGTGGGCATGGCCCAGCCACCATCGACCGGGTTGGCGTAGCGCAGTTTCAGCCCGTGGCAGGGGTCCCAGCGTTCCGCCTTGCGCATCTGTTCAAGGGCAGCGCGGGAACGGTTGTAGGGGTAGTTGAAGATCGGGCTCGTCGGTGCAGCCTTTTCATAGCCCAGCGGAAGCATGTTGGCTCCGTATCGAGCGAGGCTGTCGCCCTCGGGTGTGGTGATCGATTGCTGATCTTCGCCGTACCCTTCGGCAAACGAGGCATCGAAGAACTGCACAATAGGAATGTCGAGCCCGTCGAGCCAAAAAATCGGGTCGTCGGTGGTGTTGCCGTGATCGTGCCACTCCCAGTTGGGTGTGATGACAAAATCGCCGAACTGCATCTCGGTCTTTTCCCCTCCTACGGCGGTGAAGCCACCAGAGCTTTCCAGCACGAACCGAAGCGCCGATTGAGTATGCCTGTGCGCGGGAGCCACTTCGCCTGGCATCACGCACTGAACCCCGCAATAGAGACTGGTTGTGACCTTCGATGACCCTTTGAGCCCAGGGTTTTCGAGGATCAGCACGCGGCGTTCAGCCTCTTTTGCGGTGATAAGGTCCGCGGCTTCGATAAGCCGGGTGCGGACGCTTTCATAGGACCACAGATACGGCACACAATCGGATTTGGGTTCAGGCGTGATGATGCCCGACATGACCGACCAGAGCGCGCGCATCGCCTCCGGTTCAATGGCGTTATAAAACGCTTGCCGGGCGTCCGTTGTCTGGGGCGGGGCGTCGAGGGTCATCGCAGGTCTCCTTTAAGGGGCCGTCATGCGGCGTAGCGCTTGGCGGTCGATCTTGTCCGTGCCGGTCTTGGGCAGAGTGTCGAGGAACACGACCTCGCGCGGGTATTTGTGTGGGAGCAGGGCGGATTTGGTGTAGTCCTGTAGTTCGCGGGTGAGCTTAGCGTCTGGGCTGCAACCGGGTACGGGCGCAATCCAGGCGGTGATGGACTGTCGCTTGTCGGGCAGTTCAACGGCCTGCACGCAGGCCTCGACCACCTTTGGATGCTCGTTGAGCGCCAATTCGATTTCCAGGGGGTAAACCCACTGCCCTGACACCTTGACTAGATCATCGGCACGGCCCCGGAAGTAGTAGAAGCCGTCCGCGTCAGCTACAAACCGATCGCTGGTGTCGATCCAGCCGGCTTTCATAGTCTCGGCTGTCTTGTCAGGGCGGTTCCAGTAGTATTCTGCCCCGGACAGACCCGTGACCTGCATGACCCCTTCTTGGCCCGGCTGCGCGATGTCCCCGTCCGGCGTGATCAGGCGCACCGCATAACCATCGACGACCCGCCCCGCAGAGCCGCGTTTCTGCTTTGCAGCCTCATTCGACAGGTAAATGTGCAGCATCTCGGTTGATCCTAGACCTTCAACGATCGTGTGGCCGAAGCGGGTTGACCAAGTGTCGGCGATGTCTGCTGACAGCACTTCGGCTGCCGAGAGACAAAGACGGACCGACGAGAGGTCCGCCGTTTGTGCCGCGTCATGGCGTGCAAGCGCGGTATAGACTGTAGGCAGGCCAAAAAGCAGCGTCGGTTTGTGTTTTGCGATCTGATCAAAGCAGCGGTCGGGCGTCGGCCGTCCGGTCAGCAGGACGGACGCGGCGCCAACGCTCATCGGGAATAGCACCGAGTTGCCGAAGCCGTAGGCAAAGAAAACCTTGGGGATGGAAAAGCAGATGTCGTCTGGCCCGATGTTCAGGATGGACCGCGCGTATGTAGCAGCGACATAAGCCGGGTCTTCATGCTTGTGCACGATCCCCTTGGGCCTTCCCGTCGAGCCGCTGGAATACATCCAGAAGGCCATGTCGCGGCGTTTGGTCGGGTACTCGTCAAGCTTGGTGCTGGCGTCCGCCCAGTGCCGGGCGCTGGCGTCCATCACGCGTTTGCAGGCGGTGCCGGTCAGTACACTTGGATCGAAGTGGTGCACGAATGAGCCCGAGGCGATCACAGCCTTTGCACTGCTATCGTCCAAAAAGAACCGGATAAGGTCTGGCGGCGAAAGCGTGTTGATCAGCATCGGCACTATGCCCGCCCGCATAGCTCCCATAATAGCCGCGACATATGCTGGTTCGTCGTCCATGAAGAGCAGTACGCGGTCACCCGGGCCGATGCCTTCCGCGATCAGAGTATTGCCAATCCGGCCCGCTTCTTCGGCAAGGGTACCGTAGGTCCATGCACCATCATCGTGAAGGATCGCGGTGCGTGCACTGCCATCAGCCAAATTGTCCCACAGAAGACGCGAAGCGTTGTACTGCGTCGGAAGATCAAAGGCGATGTCTCGGGCCAAGGTTTGGGCGGGCGTCATGCGGCCTCCAGATCAATGCCGCGGGACTGGAGTTCGGCGTAAAAGACGGGGGCCATACGCCGCAGGCGGGTGGCATCAAGCCGCCCGGCCCGGCGGATATAGCTTAGCGCAAAGGGCCAAGGAGCCAAATCCATGTGGCTGGCGTAATCCTCGTACCACTGCGCCGAGGCGCGGGCCGCCCTGACCAGGGTGTCCAACACCGGTTGCCGTGCCGCCTGATAGGCGGGCAGGGCGTCAGAAACGCGCCAATCGGCGTCCCGTAGCGCAGCCGCGAGGGCAATCACGTCTTCCAGTGCGAGCCGCGTGCCAGAGCCGATGGAAAAGTGTGCCGTGTGCAGTGCGTCTCCCACAAGCACCCGGTTGCCTGCGTGCCACGTGGCGCAGGACAGGTTTGGAAACCGCCGCCAAACCGAGTTGTTTGGGATCAGGTCTGCCCCTTGCAACTGCTCGGCAAAGGCCGTTTGGCACGCGGCACGGCAAGCCGGTTCGTTCATTTCAGCGAAGCCAGCGCGGGCAAAAGTGGCGGCGTCCATCTCGACGATGAACGTGGCCCGATCAGGGGCGTAACTGTAGTGGTGTGCGTTCATCCGTCCGACGGGGGTGTCCACGAAACTTTGCGTCAATGCGTCGAAGGATCGGTTGGTGCCGTACCAGACGAAGCGGTTGCTGCATTCGCTGATTTGTTCGCCAAATGCCGAAGGGTCGGAAGCGCGCACCAGGCTGTTGAGCCCATCAGCCCCGATCAAGAGGTCGGCGGCGGGCAGGGCATCAAGCGTGTCGATGCGCGTCTTGTAATGGACCTCAACACCCAAATCCGCGGCGCGCTGCTGAAGCAATTCCAGCAATTCCAACCGACCGATGCCTGCGAAACCGATGCCGTCGATGGCGATGCTTTCGTCGCGGTGGTTCAAAACAATATCGGACCAGCGTGTCATGGCCGGTTCGATCAAGTCCGCGGTCTCGGGGTCGTCAGCGCGCAGAAAATCAAGGGCTGTGTCCGAAAAAACCACACCAAAGCCGAAGGTGGCGTCTGCGGTATTCTGTTCGAACACGTTCAGCTTGATGTCGGGCCGCGCCCGTTTGAGCAGTATTGCGGTGTAAAGACCAGCGGGGCCCGCGCCCATCACATTGACCTGCACCTGATCTTCTCCCGGACCCACAATCTATATCTTCTAATACGTAACGCATTACGTTATATGTAAGTCAAGGTATTTTGGGAGTTGCTAAAGTGGCCTTTGAAACCCGGCGTCACGTAGACTGGGGCGACTGTGATGCAGCAGGGATCGTGTTTTACCCTACCTATTTCCGCTGGATGGATTCGGTGTTTCACGAGATGACGCGGGCGCTGGGATTTGACCAACGGACGGTGGTAGATCACGACGTCACCGCAACGCCATTAGTGGACGCCGGTGCCCGCTTCGTGTCGCCGGTATCCCACGGCGATGTGCTTTCGGTTACCGTTCGGGTCAGCCGAATGGGCACTACCGGCTTTACCGTCACTTACAGTTTCCGTGTGAGCGACCGGAGCGTGGCTGAGGGGCACGAAAGTCGAGTATGTGTCCTGCGTAATCCGTCTGGAGCCATTGCGAAAACCCCTATCCCCGACGCCATTCGGACACTGTTGCGGAGCCATCATGAATGATGAAAGCCCAAGCCGCGGGCGCGGGGTGCAATCGGTCGAGGTGTCTGTGCGGCTGTTAATAGCGCTTGCTCGAAATCGTGGTCCCATGGCGTTATCCCACTTGGCAAGTGCGGTCGACATGCCTGCGGCCAAGGTGCACCGATACCTTGCCAGCTTTGTTGAAACTGGCATGGTTCAGCACCGGCGCAGCGGTACCTATGATCTGGGCGAGCGCGCGGCCGAGGTCGGTTTGGCTGCGGTGGGTCGGATCGACCATGTGAACCAGGCTGCGGATGCCATGCCCAGCTTGGTCGAGGCAACGGGCCTGACCGCGCAATTGTCCGTATGGGGTAACTTTGGCCCCACGATTGTGCGGTGGGAAAAGTCGGGTGTGCCGCTGGTGACGATGCTGGGGCTTGGCTCGGTTCTGCCGGTCACACGCTCAGCGACCGGGCGCGCGTTTATGGCGCATCTGGAAAACAGGGTTTTGCAAGATCTGATTGCGCAGGAAGTGCCAGATAGCGCGTTGCATGACTTCGATGCGCTACGCGCCCGCGTTCGGGCTGAAGGTGTGGCGAAAGCAGATCAGGATTTCATTCCCGGGCTTTATGCCCTCGCAGCGCCTGTTCTTGATCTGCAACTACAGCCGGCTGCGGTAGTGACTTTGATTTCGACCAAACCGGATTTGTTGGATGACGACTGTGCGGCTCGGACTGCGCTGCTTGATCTGGTCTCACAAAGGTCGGTCTAGTGACGCCCAGCATCTTCCGTAGTTGCCAACTTTGGTACTCGAAAGCGGGACAGATCAATAGATGCGCCACCTTCAGCTAGAGCAGGTAGGCGCAAGGCACTTGGACGCCCGCCTTGAACCCATCTTTGGGGGCTTCGTTAGGTCCAAAAGATGTCTAACCCTCTGTTTCTGGTCCATTGATTTGGGCTTTCCCTAAGGCGGTTTCTGGAACCGGCGGGAGCATATTGTGCGCCTGATGACTGCGAGTGTGAGTGCAGTGTTTGAGCCAGTGATCAACTTGTTTATGCGCAAGCGAGTTTGGAGCGTAAAACGGTTTTCATTGCCGCATCGCAACGCAGAGAGCTGCGCGATGGTGTCGATGTAGATCGCCTCGCGGATTTGGCCGTGTCAGGACCGGACTTCCGACACTGACCGCAGGACAATCCGCGGGCCGGGCGCACCATGGCCATAACAGCCGGGCCGCGACCACCCGCCATATTCCCCCAGGGCCGCGCCAAGTGCGCGATGCTCGTCCGCCGATGGCACGCGCCTGACCGGAGGCCAGTTCTGTTCGCGGCGCGGTCCACGGTACAGTACAGGCACGAATGGTGGTCAGAGTGTTGTTGTGCCCACTTACGGGATTGGTCGGCCCTGTATGTGTGCCATGGCCGCCGCCGCCCTTATCACGACATCGTAGTCATGCTTAGCTTTCGGCGGGCGACCGGCGTGTCCCCAGCCTTTTCCGCCCCGCAGGCCCCCCTTGAAGACACTCCAGGCCAAATAGCGGGTCATGTGTCGCTCCTGACAGCAAAGGCTAGCCTGCGAAAACCGGCGACCAGCGCCGGGTCTGCCTTTTTGCCTGTAAACCCAAGCAGATACGCATCCAGGCGCGACATCCGCATCTCAAAGCTCTCTTTAATGTCCAGCGCGTGGTAGCCAAGCTGCATAAAGTAGAGAATGCGCGCGCGTGCGTCTGCCTCCTCGGTATCGTAGCCATGCCGCTCAAAGAACGCCGTCACTGCTTCGAGGCGAATCCTGTCGGCCTCATCAATTTTTTCCCGAATGGACCGATCACGCCGTGACCACTCGCGCACCGCAAAATCAAGTCCCTGGTCAAATAGTTTGGGGTCGATGAAGCACTCAAAAAAGTGGCAGACCGATTGCGCAATGCTCTCAGCGTCCAGAGCGCATTTTTCCACGATGCACTGCGTATTCCTGGCTTCCCACTCTTGCAAAAGCGCGTTCAGCAGATCCGCCCGGTTTTCGAAATACCAATAGAAACTCGACCGTGAAACGCCCAACTGAGTGGACAAGGCCAAGATTTTCACGTCGCTGGCTCCCTTGCTAACAAGCGTATCGCGCGCCGCAAGCAGCCACTCTTCACGCGTCACCTTGCTATTACCGTGGCGCAGTTTGTCTTCCGGGCTTTTGATCAGCGGTGGTATTTCGTTCATCGGTCAGCTTTCCGGCGGCGCGCCACCTTCGGATGTACGCCTCGCGATAAAGCTCCGCAGGGCCTCCAGCCGATCCGGATTGAGACCGGGCTGCCTCTTGTCTGACACGATCTGCTTCCATACGCCGGTCGCCCTGGTGCTGGCATCATGTCCACCGCGTTCTGACCACGTCCCGAAATTGGCGTAATCATGCACGATGGGTTCATAGAACTGCGTGTTGTAGCGGGCCATGGTCTGGCTGGCGGCAAAGAAATGACCCTGTGGCTCGACCTCGGACAGCGCGCTATCAAAGCCGATTTCTTCGGCTCCGGCTTGCGCACCTGCGCAAAGCTCGGCGACCATGTTCAAAACCTCGGCGTCGGTCACCAGCTTTTCGTAGGACACCGACAATCCGCCCTCAAGCCAGCCGCCCGCGTGAATGATCACCGTCGCCCCGGCCATCAGACAGCCCCACAGGCCCAATTGGTTCTCATTGGCGGCTTGCACGTCATTGATATTGGACGCAGACCCGGCCGCCGAACGCCACGGCAGGCCGATCTTCCGTGCCATCTGACCTGCGGCAAGGGATGCCTGGAAATGCGACGGCGTTCCAAAGGCCGGCGCACCTGACTTCATGTCGACGTTGGACGTGAAAGTGCCGTAGCAGATCGGAGCACCGCGTTTGACCAATTGGGTCAAAGTGATCGCCAGCAATGCCTCGGCGTGGCTCAGGGTGATCGCACCCGCAACGGTAATCGGCGCCATGGCTCCCATCAGCGTGAAGGGCGTGACAATCGACATCTGCCCATGACGTGCAAAATCGATCAACCCTTGTGCCATCGGAATATCAAGCGTGCGGGGCGAGTTGGTGTTGATGATGGTGTAGGTATGCGGCGTGGCCTGGAACGCCTCATCAGATACACCGCGATAATCGCGGATCATTTCAAAGCAATCCATCACCTGCGGTGTCCCCCGCGAGAAGGTGAAAGGGAACTTGTCAGACCAGGTCAGTTGCGCCTCGGTCGTGAAATAATGGCGCAGATGGGTGGGCACGTCCTGCGGTTCCACCTGGGGCGAGATCATCTGAAATACGTCGAAATGGTGGGTAAGTTGCAGATACTCGATGTAATCCTCTGCTGAACCCGGCCTTCGGCCACGTTCCAAATCCGTGGCATGTGGTGCGCCCGCTCCGGCTTGGAACACAAGGTTACCAAGCTCCATCACGATATCGCGGTCGCGCCCGCCCGCCCGGCAGGCAATAGACTTCGGCGCACTGGCCAGAGCGGCATCCACGAGGTCGCGCCCGACAAAAACCATCTCCCCGTCCACCCGCGCGCCACCCTTGGCGAAAAACGCCCGCGCTTCGGGCAACAGAACGCGCATGCCCAGGTCTTCCAGAATGCGCAGCGCACTTTGGTGCATGTCCTCCGCCTGATCGGCAGAGAACACATCCATGGTCGGAAAGGGGTTGCGCAATTGGCGATAGTTAACGTCGCGCGATGGTTTGGTCGCGCCCGCATCCGACCGGCCGCGGCGACGCTTCGCGCGCGTGCGGCCTTCATTTTCAAGGGTCATGCCTCAGCCTCGCATCGCTTTGCCTTGGGGGTCGTAAGGCGAGTTCGCGATGACTTTTGCAGGCCGCGCTTGGCCAACAATGTGCACAATCAGGCCGGTCCCTTCGGCACAGGCGTCCTGATCCACCATGGCCATTGCCAGCGATTTGCCAAGTGTGTGCCCATACCCGCCGGATGTCACAAAACCCACAAGACCGTCGTTATGCCAGACGGGTTCATAGCCGCTGGCGTCAGCATCCACGGCGTCGATTTCAAGCGTAACGATCTTCTTCGCGGGTGCATTGCTGTCGCGTTCGGCCAAGGCGGGCGTGCGGCCAATGAAATCGCCCTTGTCCCAAGCGATCCAGCGATCCATCCCGGTCTGCCCCGGCGTATAGGCTTGGGTAAATTCCGCGTTCCAGATGCCAAAGCTCTTTTCCAGTCGCAGGCTCAACAAGGCGTTGAACCCAATCTCGCGGAGCCCCAGGTCTGCCCCAGCCTCCAACAGGGATTCACGCAATGTGATATGCTCTGCTGCCGAACAGTGGATCTCGTACCCCATCTCACCCGTCACCGACAACCGACCGATCTTGACCCTCAACATGCCAATGTCGAAGGTGCCGCAGCCCATAAAGGGCAGATTGCCAATCGGGCTATCTGTGACCTTTTCAAGCATTTTCAGGCTGTTCGGACCCGCCACGCCAAATCCGACGACGGCATCGGATACATCACGGACAGTGACGCCGTCTTGCCCGTGATCATTGAACCAACGCATGTGCCATTCCCGCAGATAGTAGCTGCCCATGATCCACCATGTGCCATCGCCCCAGTTGAAGATTGTCAGGTCGCCCTTCAGCTTTCCTTCGGGGCTCAACATCGGTGCCAGTTTTGCGCGGCCGGGCTTTGGCAGGCTTGACGCCATCACCTTGTCCAGCCACGCCTCGGCGCTGCGACCGGAGACTTCGAAACGGGAGAACCCAGAGATATCGAGAAGCCCAGCAGCCTCGCGCGTCGCCTTGCACTCCTCTGCGACGATCTCAAATGCGTTTGAACGCTTGAGGGTCGGCGTTTCTTCGAAATCCTGTGTCGGCGCGAAATACAGCGGCAATTCCAGCCCCCAGCTTGCGCCCCACACGCAGCCTGCTCCCGTCATCGCATCATATGCAGGCGCTTTCTTGAGCGGACGCCCGGCGGGCAGTTGCTCGTTGGGGTAGGTCATCACGAAACGGCGGGTATAGAACTGCCCGGTGGTTTCCTTGATGAACCGCTTGTTTTGGGCAAAGTCGCCATAGCGCGCGACGTCCATGCCAAACACATCTGCCTCTGGCTCGCCGTGGATCATCCACTCGGCCAGTGACTTGCCAACGCCGCCGCCTTGCAGATACCCGGCCATCACGGCGCAGGCGCACCAGTAACCCGGCTTGCCGCGCACTGGTCCCACCAGCGGATTGCCATCGGGCGAGAACGTGAATGCGCCATTCACCCAGGTCTTGATGCCAATATCCTGCAATACGGGATAGCGTTCGAACCCAAGGGTCAATTCACGCTCGATCCGGTCCGGATCTTCCTGTTGAAGCTGCATACCATAATCCCATGGCGCGCCATCCATCATCCAGTGTTCGTGATCAATTTCATAGATGCCCAACAACAGGCCCTGTTGATCCTGGCGCATATAGGTGAACCCCTCCAGATCCACGACCAGCGGCATTTCCTTCTCCATCGCGGCCACCTCGGGGATCGTGTCCGAGATAAGGTAATGGTGGTTAAGCGGCGATACCGGCAATTCGATGCCCGCCATCCGGCCCACCTGTTTGGCCCAAAGACCAGCGGCATTGACCACATGCTGGGTGTGGATGGTCCCTTTTTCGGTGACCACCTCCCAACCATCTGCTGTCTGGATCAGTTCCAGAACCCGGTTGTGTTCGATGATTTCCGCGCCATGTTTCTTGGCCGCACCTGCATAGGCGTGCACAGTACCCGTTGTATCGACATAGCCTTCGCGGTCCGCCCACATGCCGCCAATGATCCCGTCCGTGGACATGATGGAACACAAATCGCCAGCTTCTTCCGGGGTGATCAGATGCACGTCGTCAATACCGATGGATTGAAACGTGCGGTACGCCGATTGCAGCCATTCCCAGCGGTCCGGCGTACCAGCAAGGGTCATGCCGCCCGTCATGTGCATGCCCACCGACTGACCGGATTCCTTTTCAATCTCGCTCAGCAAATCGATGGTGTACGCCTGCAGGCTGGCAATATTTGGGTCCGCATTCAGGGCATGGAACCCGCCCGCCGCATGCCAGGACGAGCCGCATGTCAGGATGTCGCGCTCAATCAGGCAAACATCTTTCCAGCCAAATTTGGCCAGATGATACAACACAGAGGTGCCGACCACGCCACCCCCGATGACCACTGCCTGATAATGCGATTTCATTGATGTTCTCCCTGAATTTTGCGCGCAGCACGTCCCTGCGGCACAGCATGAATTGTCTTGCATTCACAGGACACGTGATTACGATTTCTAAAAATATGTACATAAATGTCCACAAAAATCAGCGGAGGAAATTATGAAACCCGAAAAGCACCACCCAATGCTCGATGGCGTTGTTAAAGACGTTCAGGAAAACAAGATTGATCGGCGTGAATTTCTGGCCATGGCCAGCACGTTCGGGGCAACTGCGGCCTTTGCCTATGGTGTGCTGGGTGAAGCGCGTCCCGCCTTTGCCGACGGCGAAGGCAAGAAGGGCGGTGTTCTCAAGATCGGGATGCGTATTCTGGACATGAAAGACCCGCGCACCTTTGACTGGACGGAACCGGCCAACGTGGCCCGGCAGTTTCTCGAACCGCTGGTGCGCTGGGAGATGGACTTCACATTCAGGCCGATGCTGCTCGAAAGCTGGGAAGTGTCGGATGACGCAAAAACCTATACGCTCAACCTGCGCAAGGGTGTCGTGTGGAACAATGGCGATGCGTTTGACGCAGACGACGTCATCTTCAACATCACCCGCTGGTGTGACAAGGACGTAGAAGGCAACTCCATGGCGGCGCGCATGGCCCCGCTGGTCGACGCGGACACAGGCAAGGCACGGGATGGTGCCATCGAAAAAGTCGACAGCCACACCGTCCGCCTAAATCTGGAGCAGGCCGATATCACGCTGATCGCAGGTATGTCTGACTATCCCGCACTGATCGTGCATCGCAGCTATGACCCTGCGGTCGGATTGGTTGATGCACCCATCGGCACCGGCCCGTTCGAACTGGTCAACTACGAAATCGGCGGTCGTGCCGAGGTCAAGCGCCGCGAAAACGGCAGTTGGTGGGATGGCGAAGCGTTGCTCGACAGTGTCGAATTCATCGACTACGGCACCGACCCGGCCGCGACAGTTGCAGCCTTCGAGGCCGAAGAGATCCACGTCAACGACCAGACAACCTCCGACTTCATCGAAATCCTCGACGGCCTCGGTCTGGTCCGCAAGGAAAAGGCAACCGCAAGCACGATTGTGGCACGGATGCGCCCGGACAGCGCCCCGTTCGATGTCAAAGAGGTGCGCAACGCTGTCCAGCTTGCGGTGGACAATTCCGTGGTGCTTGAACTTGGCTTTGCGGGCTTTGGATCGCCGGCCGAAAATCATCACGTCGGCCCAATGCACCCCGAATATGCGGAATTGCCCACGATTGCGCCCGACCCCGCGAAGGCCAAGGAAATGATGGCGGCAGCGGGGCATACCGACACAGAAATTGAACTGATCTCGATTGATGGAGATTGGCGCACCGTGACCACGGATGCGATTGCCGGGCAGTTGCGCGACGCGGGCTTCAACATCAAAAGAACCGTGATCCCGGGCGCCACATTCTGGAACGATTGGACCAAATATCCATTCTCCACCACAAACTGGGGTGGGCGCCCGCTTGGTGTGCAGGTCTACGGGTTGGCTTATCGTTCGGGCGAGGCTTGGAACGAATCTGGACATTCCAACCCTGAATTCGACGCCAAACTGACCGAAGCGCAGGGGATTGCGGATGCCGATAAACGCCGCGCGTTGATGGCGGACCTGCAAGAGATGCTGCGTGACAGTGGCGCTGTCATTCAACCGTTTTGGGCGGGCGAGTATCTACACCATGTGGACGCCGTCCAAGGTTATGAACGGCATCAGTTCCGCGAAATGCACTTGGAACGTGTCTGGATCGACGCCTGAATCTAATTTTGGCGGGATCGCAAAGACAGCGCGATCCCGCCAAGGTCTCTCCCATCCGCGACTTGGTGGTTTTGCACGCGCCATTCTCACTGAAATAGACGCGCGTCCTCACCCAGGATGAAAATGCTACATAGCGCGCTGACGTTCCTCTTTGACTAAAGGAAGCGCCTTGCGCGCGCATTCAATTTGCTGCCAGCTTTCGGGGTTGTCGCTGGCAAAGCGGGCATTGATCCATCGAACGCGTTAACATTTGACAGTGTTTACCGTTTCGCGCGCGAAACAAATGTCACACAACACTGCAATGTCGTTGCCGCAAGGCGGCACCGGGAACTGCAGCCTCAGCCATGATGCACCGAGCGACGGTAACCTCAATCCTGAAGCAGGTAGCGAGGTTTATATGATCGGTATTCTGGCAATGCCCTGGCCGACATGCGCCATCAGGATTGCTCGTGTCTCACGTCGTCACATCCTCACATAAGTTCGTCAAACATTGGCTTTCCTTTGAAAATCTGGGGCGGTCGGAAGAAGAGCGTTGTGCCCAAGCAAAGACTTTTCCAAACATTGCGGGTGCCGCCGACCCGACACCACACCTTGTGAAAAAGCTGATTGCGTCGTTGGCTTCACATCGTCGATCGTCTTCGACCCAGAAGCCAGACAAAGAAGACGCCGCCGACAAGGCCTGTCACGATCCCGATAGGCATGTCTTCGGGCGCCATGACAGTCCGTGCCGCGATATCTGCCCAAAGCAGAAAGACCGCACCGATCAGCGCAGATGCAGGTAGTACGCGCTGATAGTCTCCACCAACCAGCATGCGCGCGATATGGGGGATCATGAGGCCGACAAAGCCGATAATTCCCGAGAATGCGACCATCACCCCGGTGATCAGGGCTCCGGCTACAAAGACAGCCAGCCGGAACCGCGCCACTGGAATACCTAAAGTGGAGGCGGTCTCATCCCCGACGGTCATGGCGTTCAGGTTTCCCGACCGGGCCATCAGCCATGCGGCGCAAACAGCGAGAACCACCAGTGGATAGATCAACTGGCTCCACTGAGCGAGGCCAAGACCGCCCAGCATCCAGAAGACAACAACGTGGTGTGCTTTGGGATCGCCGAGAAAGATCAAGATGTTCGCGCATGCCATGATGATGAACGAGACAGCGACCCCGGCCAGAACCAAGCGATCTGCGCTCATTGCGTCTGCGACGCGCGATACGCCAAGCACGATTGCTGTTGCGCCAAGCGCGCCGACAAAGGCGAGGAACGGGACCGTCAGCAGCCCCAGAAACAGCCCGGTATGAAGCAAGGCAAGAATGGCACCAAACGCACCACCCGAGGAGATGCCGAGCAGATGGGGATCGGCCAACGGATTACGCGTGACAGCCTGCAAACTGGCGCCAACCATCGCCAGACCGGCCCCGACCATCATGGCAAGCAAAGCCCGGGGAAACCGGATTTCCCAGACAATGGCTTCACGTCCCTGGGACCATGTCTGTTCAACGAAGCCGGGTGAGATTTTGTTCAGAAACACACCCCACACGGTGCTCAGCGGGACCTGAACAGCCCCGACTGAGATCGCCACAGAAAGCGAGACCAAAAGCACTGCAAACCCGCCCAAAGCCAGGGCATAGGCTTGGCCATAGCGGCGCGCTTCGGGCGCGGTGTTCAAGGTCTCGCTCATGATGCTAGTTCGCCCAGAAGGCTTCGGCGAGGGTCTTTACCGCCTCGATGTTGCGTGGCCCAGGCGTGGCTTCCACGTACTCCAAGGTGACGAAGCGGTCGTTTTTGACGGCATCCAGATCAGCGAAAGCTGGGTTAGACATCATGAATTCGCGCTTCTGTTCTGCGGTGACCTCACCATAGTTGACAATCATGATCACCTCTGGATTGCGTTCGACAACTTCTTCCCAGGTTACAGTGGCCCAACTCTTCTCGAAATCGTCCATGATATTTACACCACCCGCTGCTTCGATCAGCGCGGTTGGCATAGCATAGCGCCCAGCGGTAAAGGGTGTGTCCTCGCCACTGTCGTACACAAAGACGCGCAGGGGTTCGCCAGTATCAAGGCTCTCGGTGAAACTTGCCAATTCTGTCTTGTAGCTCTCGACAAGCGCAGCGGCCTTGTCTTCGACGCCAAAGATTGTGCCCAGATTTTTCAGGTCAGCATACATGTCGTCAATGCTGGCTTTTCCTTTGTCCATGATGTGCGTGCAGCTTTCGGTCAGTTCATAGACCTTGATGCCAAACGGCTCCAATGTCTCGGGTGTGACTTCACCGCCAACTTTCATACCGTAGTTCCAACCTGCAAAGAAGAAATCCGCATCGGCCCCAACCAAGACTTCTTTTGTCGGGTATTTGGCTGACAGCTCTGGCAGTTCCTCGACACCTGCCCGCATCTCTTCGTCGAGTGTTTTCCAACCGGAAATACCTGTGTAACCGACCATGCGATCCGACAAGCCAAGGACCAGCATCATCTCGGTCAGGTTCACGTCGTTTGAAATGGCGCGCTCAGGGGGGGCATCAAAGGCGACGGTGCGATTGCAGCTTTGCACTGTGGTCTGCGCTGCGGCCGCACCACCTAAAAGGAGGCATGCGATGGTCTTTAGTGCTGTTCTTTTCATAGGTGAGTTCCTTTGTTTTGTAGATGGTAGGTGAGGTGATCGGTATTGCTCAGAGACAACTGCTCACGGCGAGCGGTCACTTGGAACGCGTCAGATACAGCAGCCTCGGACAGCACATGTGCTGGGGAGCCGAACCCTATTGTTTGTCCAGCGCGGATCAGCAGAACTTTGTCGCAGACGCCTGATGCCAGGTTCAGATCATGCAGCGAAGTGATGATGGTCAGCGGTAAGGTCCGGATCAACTCGAGCACCTCGAGTTGATGACGGATATCAAGATGGTTGGTTGGTTCATCCAGTATCAAGAGATGCGGTTCTTGCGCCAAAGCACGGGCGACCATGACCCTTTGGCGTTCGCCACCCGACAGCGTCCCCAAATGACGGTGGGCCAAACCATGCAAATCAAGATGGGCCAACGCATTGTGGACAACCGCGTGGTCGTGGGCGCCTGTGCTGCTTGCGAAACCGCGCTTGTGCGGCGTGCGACCCAGGGCCACAATTTCACCCACAGTCAAGGCAAAGTCGCTGGGTTGTTCTTGCAAAACGGCTGCAATCTTTTGCGCGGCAGACCGGGCGGACAGAGCCCAGATATCTTGTCCGTCAACTGAGACTGTCCCCGTCGTTGGGCGTTGAAACCGATAGAGCAGGCGCAGCAGGGTCGTCTTGCCCGCCCCATTCGGGCCAACAATTCCAAGGACATGCCCCGCCTTCAAATCAAAGCTGGTTGGATGCAGAAGCGTATCTGCTGCGCGTTTTGGGGACCATGAAAGGTCCTGGACAGACAGGTTCGCGGCGCTCACGAGGCCCGAACCTCGCCTTCTTCGATGGCCAAGATCGCCGCCGGAACGCGGGCCAAGGTAGTCTTGCGCAACTTTCCGGGCCGGTCCACGGAGGAACTCCAGCCGTCGTGCAAATAGGCGTACTGCCTGGCGAATGCTATGAGGTCTTCAATGTCGGTGAGCGGGTCAATGTCGCCAAACAGGTAGGTCGCTTTTTTCGTGCCGTGATAGGCAACCGTGCAAGGGTGATCGCAGCCTGCCATACAAGCGACGCCCGATATCTCAAATGCCTCTGGAATGGCGTCGCCTGCCTCGGCGATTGCCAAACGAAGTCGATTGATCAGGTCATAGCCCGGACGACATTCGGTGCCTTTGTGCCGACAGGATGTGCAGATTGTAATTCGATGATCCATTGGGCCCTCCGCCTCTGTGGCGAGGGGAGGAAGAATCACATATGTGCCCGCGTGACCGCTTAGCCATCTTATGCTCCTAGTCAGGCACCCCGCCTGCATCGAGTTGAAATGCCGGCGCGAAACCACGCGTCGGTGATGGCAGGTCTCCTGACTTGCGAGTTGCTGCTTCCCCGAACCTTCCCGGACGCTTGGTCCAGTGGCTCTTCTCGGGGTCGCTCACCGCTTACAGTTGCGGGGGCAGTCACGGATTTGGCACCTACTGGCTCAGCCGCACCGTGTTCCCTTTTCATCTCATTTGCCCAGGGCATTTGAGAACCATCAAAAAAGACCAGACAGCAAACTTTGAATGTGGTCAATAACCAGAATTGCAGAGTGAGGAGGAAACAGGCTTTTGGGCGAGACGCCCGTTTTGATCAGCACACTCTGAAGGGATCGACTACCTAGCCTTGCGCGTGGGTCGCCGCGCTTCTGTCTGCTATCAGCTCGCGCCCAACCCAAAAACTTATTGACTATCTCTGGACCAGGCTTTGTATTGGCTGCGAGCATACAGAGTTGGTGCCTCACCTCTCATCCCGGACAAGGCGCGCCTTTACGTCGACGCGCCAACCTTAGTCCAAAGCGAACAGATCATGCGCTCCACGTGGCAAGGGGTGGCGTTGGCCGGTGCGACGGATCACGTCATTCTCGACGGTAAATGTCTCGATCCAACCGTCACTGCGCGGGGCATCGTGGTCCTGATAGATCACGACTGCGATCTGATCGCCGTCAGCGTCAAAGATGGCGTCCTCGGGCAGGACGCCTTTGAAGCCGACCGGATCACCAAGCGTTTGAAGCTTTCCGCTCACATCATCGATAGCCACAAGGGACAACGACGATGCACCGCGGCCAGGCACAATCGACAACATGCCGCTGGGCAGATAGGTGCGCTCCATGTTCACGGAGACAAGACGGTTGCCGGCGCGATTTATTTCGAACGCCTCGGGCGACTTTGACACCGTAGCTGAGGAGACAAGGCCGCGGGTATCGTCACCAGGGGACAAAGCAAAAGACAGGATTTGACCGACACCGTTGAACACCGCATCGGTCGGCGCAGGCCCCCAAGCGACATCGGCCACCAGGAAGTGATCGCCTGCGTTTGTCCATCGCCCGACCGAAAGCCAGTCACCTTCCTGTATCGGTGCCTCTGCAGTCGCTGAGGCGGGTATGCCGTTTTCATCGAGATCGAACCTGACCAACCCAACTCCGACATCAGAGGCGATGTAGCCCGCTGCAGCACCGTCCGGGTGTATCATTGCGTATGTCAGGCCATCATTGACGCCCGGCCGCGATGCAAGGTCCGGCAAGTCGAGGTCGAAAATTCGCGGTTCCTGAGGCAATCCACCTTCCAAGGGAACGACTGCTAACTCCCCATCGTGCGAACCGCATGAGATGAGCAACCAGTTCTCTGAAGGGGCGATATCGATGCTGTTCAATCGCCTGCATACTTCTGGTGTCGAAACGACGTCTCCGGACGTGAAATCAATTGTGGTCAAGAGCGTCCCTTCAGGCATCTCGGCAAACACATTGGTCATCGCCTCCACACCTTCGGGCGCAGCTTTGCGGCTTTCAACGATGTAAGCAAACCGACCGGAGCGATCCGCAGTCATGGCGCCTGGCCAACCCATCACGGTGTTCGACGCCACGGTTTGGCGTGTCTCGACGGTGTCACTGCCTGCGCCATCAACCGTGATCAGCAGATCGCGAGCGCCATCTATGGGATAAAGCAACCCGTCTGCATAACCGGTAGCCGACATGTCACCATCTACGAGTACAAGCAGACGCGATAAGTCCAATGCGGTTGGTTCGGCCTCTGTGCCTGCGGCGCTGGGTGAGCCGTCGAGCAGGTTCCAAGCAACCACTGCGGTACCTGCAATCACCACGGCACCAGTGCCCACAGCACCAATCCACTTCAAGACACGCATAACGCCACCCTCCCTTAATCCACGAGAGATTTAGTACGTTAATCGTAATATACAAGTATCGCTATTCGGGAATTTTGGCTGCGATTTGCGCCGTGTTTTGCACTTAAGACGCGCGGTTTTTTGTTTGCAGCGCCTCAAGGACCAATCGCATTGTCGCGTGTTCTACTGCGTCAAGACGCTCGAATGTTTGTAGCCCCAAGTCTGTGAGTGAGAGCACGATAGATCTGCGATCTGTTTCCGATCTGCGTCGTTCGATAAAATCTTGCCCGACGAGGCGGTCTACAACGTTGCTTGCGGTGGTGGCATCACGCCCAAGAATTTGACGACTTCGGCGAGGCGTGAATTGGTGTGACCGACAATGAACCTGAGCAACTAATGTCCACTGGCAAAAAGCATGGTTCGCGGCGAGCGACCCGCAATTCCGTCTGCGCAATCTTTGGCGCGCGCCGGAATGTGGTGACAACACGATGCAGCGCGTTGATGTGATCAGACATGGTCGTTTTCTACGGCGCGCTTGATGTCGGAGACCTGCTATTGTCGGCTCAATGCTTGTGTAGTGCGTCAATTCTGACAAAGCGCTGCGGGTGGAGGCACCCAAATGTGCGGGCGTCCCTGCAGAGGGTCAATTTGATGGCATTTGGGCGTGGTCCACAGTCGGCAACAAATCCCACATCTTTGTATAGGTGGCAGCGTGTATTGAGCGTGTGCTGCAAGAGCGTTTCGATGTGCGCCCTGGTCAGGTAAGGATCTCCGCAGCATGTAGGATTTCTGCTTGACGTCCATTTTGCGCCTGGAGCGGTCTGTCGTAGACCAAGCCTTAAGCACTACAGCGGCGAAATTTTAATGAATGCTCATTGGTCTTGCAGCTTATGCTTTTACTTCGCACTGCGAAGCGGTCGCTACGCTTGCTGTTCTTCTAAGACAACAGACCCACAAACTTGTCAAAGCCGGTTCTAATCGCGGTGCTGGTTTTGTGGTCAGATCAATGATTAGCTTTCGGAGATTGCGGTTGTCCAATCAGCGGATTACTTCGCGTTAAAAATGAGCGCAGTTAGCAAACATTCGAGTGTTCTCTGTCACTCCGTAAGTGGTTCCAAACCTGATGCTACAAGTGTGGTCAAAGGCGGGATAGCGGAGGTGGCTGTTAAGCCCTTCAACGATGCTTTTGCGGTCAAAATAGCAATTTGGATCGTTTGGTGCACAGAAAGCCCTTGATGAATTCCATAGATCAAACCCGCGCAAAATGCATCTCCGGCACCCAGGTTGCTTACGATGTCATCAGTGTTGATCGGATCAATTTCCACAACGCGCTCTGATCCATCTGCACCAACCCATACAACGCGCTCTGCACTATGGACAATGACGGCCTGTTTCACCTTCAACTCAAGCAGCGACTTCGCCATTGCAGTGACGGCGTCGGCATCGGCGTTCGGTTCACTCCCGCAGGCAAACGCAGCCTCAATTTCGTTGGAAATCAGATAGTCGATATGCGGGGCCGAACTGGCAACAATCTGTTGAAATCTGGGATGCTGGATCGACACCAGATCCACACATGTCGTCAATCCCGCCTGCCGCGCACGGGCGAGAACCTGCGCGGCATTTGTTGAGCCATCATGTGTCGTCTCGTCCAACTCACCCAGAAGCGTGAGATATCCTAGATAGAACACTCGTGCCGGTGTGCTTGCGAATGTGCCCGCCGGAAAATCGGTTTCACTCAGGGCGTCGTTGGCGCCGCTCTGATAGAAGAATGTCCGGCTTTGCCCTGCAACAGACATGACGTGAGTGTGCGCCGTTGCCACGCCTGATTTGACGCAAAGGCCTGATGTCGGAAGCCCGAGTTTGCGGCACGCATTGAGGATGAACTCGCCCGGCGCATCTTGTCCAATCGCGCCCATGGGAAAGAGTTGTAAGCCCGCTTCGAGTTTTGCCAGTGCAAACATGACATTTGCCGCACCACCACCGATCCCTTGAGTTTGCTGACCAATGCGCACCAGCTCACTTTCATTTGGCCAACGGTCTATCTCGTGGATCTGGTCAACGATCCAATTGCCCGCGCAGATTACCCCGAAACGCTCGGTCATCTGGGAAGTGGAGTGGTTTCGGTCAGTGGTCCCATTACGAATAGTTCACCTTTTCAACGGTATGACGCGATCCAGCTTGCAATGCAGCAGTGAGAATAGCGTGGTGGTCAGCCGCTTCAGCTGGCGTGACACAGTGAAAGCCGTTGGCATCACCACCCGCAAGTTCGTCAACAAATGCGGCCCACATCTGTTGCAGCGCATCCGAAAAACCAAATTCGAAAATGCCGCCAGTGATGGCGGGGAACAAAGACTGGTAGCCTAGGTCTTCGACGTTCCAGGACTGGGCACCGCCATCGTAGTGCATGTATCGCCATTGGCGCGGGTTCTTAGTCGAGAAACACGCACTTTTGCGCGTCCCCAGCACTCGAATACTCCACGTGTTTGAATGTCCTGGCGCAATTCGCCACGTTTTCAGAACCAAAGGAAAATCGCCACTTGGATGAGTTACATGACCAGTGATTGTTGCATTGTCCCAGGTTTCACATGCGGCCTCGTTGCCTTGCCCGTCCGGTCGGGTTGGAAAGCGGTTGACGAGCGAAGCAGATACTAAGCTTGGCTTCCACCCAAGTCGCAACGGGATATGAAGCACGTGCATTCCAAGGTCACCCATACATCCATATGCACCATTCAGGGCGACCATGCGCTTCCAGTTGATTGGTTTCTGCGGGTTCAAATCGGACGAATGCAAGAACGCCGCTTCAACCTCTATGATTTCACCAAGATCACCAGAACGAACAAACTCAATCAGTTTCTGTGCCCCGGGGAAAAATGGCATCTCAGACGAGCATCGAACGAAACATTCCGGGTTTGCATCGATTGCCGATCTAATCCGTCGATTGGCGGCTGCGTCAATTCCAAACGGCTTTTCGCCCAACAAGTGCTTTCCGGCCGCGAGAATTTCAGGATAAATTTTGTGGTGCAGGTGATGCGGAACAGCGCAGTAGACCGCATCTACCTCACGGTTTGCAAGAAGGTCTCGGTAGTTCTGGGTGATCTGTTTGACCGTGGGGACATGCGAGGCAAACCATTCGCTTAGTGTCGTATCAAGATCGCAGACCGCAACGATTTCAGGACGAGCACGTGGATCAGTCAGATGCAGCCAGCGCGCCGCAGATGACGCAAATTCCCGCCCCATCAGTCCGCATCCGATCACACCAAACCTGATTGTGTTCGTCACGCGATCATGTCCAAGGCTTGCGATACAGAAACGCCATCATGGACGACCGCCATAAGCGCTTTGGTCATTCCGGCGGGGTCAGAGTGGTGGATCACATTTCGGCCATATACGATGCCTTTTGCTCCCTGGTTCATAAGCGCAGCGGTTCTGCTCAGGATTTCTTTGTCTGCAACTTTTCCACCACCGCGAACGAGAACCGGAATGCCTTGAGCAGTCTCTATTACACGGTGATAGTCTTCGACCTCGTCACAGGGATCAGCCTTGATAATGTCAGCACCAAGTTCAACGGCCTGACGCACAAGCGCCAAAATCTTGATGATGTCTCCGTCGACCATGTATCCGCCCGCCGTCGAATTGTCCTGCATGACAAGGGGTTCGACCATAAGGGGCATACCCGTCTGATCACATGCGCGCTTTAACTTGTTGATGTTTTTGATACAGGCTTCGTGCACCTCTGGCTGATCGGGCAGCATCAGCAAATTGACCACGACGCATGCCGCGTCCAATATCACGCCCTGTTCTACGGCGTCCTCTACCACCACGGAAAATAGGTTTCTTGGTAGCGGGTTGCCGTAGACGTTCGCGACGTCTGTACGCAACACTAATGCGGGTCGCGACTTTCCTGGTATTGATTGCAGAATTGGTGCAGTCCCGGGTGTCAGTTGAATGGCGTCCGGCGCCGCATTGGCGACAACATCAATCGCTTTGTGCATATTTTCGATCCCGCCAAGAAAGCCGGGCTCGTTGAACATTCCGTGGTCAATTGCCACGTCAAAGCAATGTCCGGAGATGCCGAACAATCGGTTCATACGTGCCGATTTCATAGGACCTGCGCCCCCCCCCTTCATTTGTAGAAAAACTAAACTAGAGGACTGTCATCCGAAAGAAGTATTTCGGCCGCGCCGGAATGCGACGGGCACCGTCCTACCACGCGACATTGGTGATCGCTTGGTTCAATTTACTTGCTTTCGACAGGTGTGACGGTGAGACAGGTTAGAATTTCTCGTTGCTGCCGAAAGTATCGAAATGACTCATGTGGACGCGCACCATCACCTGTGGAACCCGCTGCGTGGAGACTACGGATGGATGCCTGCGAATGATAGGACGCTGTCACGTACCTACGGACCTGCCGATCTGACAGAGGCATTGGCACACACGGATGTGTCGCAAACGGTTTTGGTTCAAGCGGCGGCAACCCTAAACGAAACCGAATATTTGCTAGGACTTGCGGACGCATGCCCGACGGTTGCCAAAGTCGTGGGTTGGATCAACTTTGAGGATGAACGAGAATTAGGAACGCTGAAACGCCTCGCCAATCATCCGAAGTTTGCCGGCGTACGCCCAATGATCCAGGATTTATCCGACGATAACTGGATGCTGAGCGCGGATATACAATGGGCCTTTCGTGCGCTGATTGATCTTGACCTGACATTCGATTGCCTTGGTTTTTGTCGCCATTTGGCGAACTTTCATACGCTGCTGACCCGCTATCCCGATCTGCGTGCCGTCATCGATCATTGTATGAAACCGCAAATACGTGACGGGTCCGAGGCACACTTTCAAATGTGGTCCGACGGGCTCAAGAGAATTGCAGAGGATACCTTGGCCCGTTGCAAGCTTTCAGGGCTTGCGACTGAGGCAGACGTTGACTGGTCAACTGAAACACTGAAGCCTTATGCCGACCACGTCATAAATGTCTTCGGGGCCGAGCGTGTGATGTGGGGCAGCGATTGGCCCGTAGTGCGTCTTAGAATGGAGTACGGAGATTGGTATCACATGTGCCAAAAACTGACGGCCTCACTGTCCGATACAGATCGCACAAAGATCTTTTCGGCCACTGCGCGCCGCTTTTATCGGATCAAGCCCTAGGCGAGGTCGCGCCTGAGTGCATCATTATGTTCTAGCACCGCGGCGGGAAGGGGCGGCAGGCCTCGGATCATGTCACTGGCCTTTTCCCCTACCATGATCGCGGCCGCGTTCGTGTTCGAGGACGTAATCACAGGCATGATCGAGCTGTCGCACACACGAAGACCGTCAATGCCATGCACTTTCAACTCTGGGTCAACGACAGTCATCGCGCCGCGCCCCATGCGGCACGTTCCCACGGGATGGTGCTGAGTTTTGGCAAGACGACAGGCGTACTTAAACAGATCATCCCGGGTTCTTACCTCGGGTCCAGGCAGGGCCTCGCGCGCAAGAAAAGGTTTCAAGGCCGGCTGAGCAAGAATGTCTCTCGCGATCTCAAGCGCATTCAGGGATGCTTCGCGATCTTCGGGCTCGGACCAGTAGTTCGGATCAATCAGGGGGGCTTTGCCTAGATCGTTAGAGGCCAGCGCAACCGAGCCTCGCGATTTCGGCCGTACATAAGCACAGTTCAAAGTGACACCGCCTTTATCAATTGTAACGATGCCCTTTTCGATGCCGGAGCCCTGGCCAAAATGAAATTGCAAGTCGGGCAGGGGAGACGCGTCGCTCGCATACCAAAAAGCGCCTGTCTCAAACAGTGATGAGGTGACCGGGCCGGACTTGAACATAACATATTGAAGAGCTGCGATGGCTGAGCGCGGGAATTTGTCCATTCCATCGTAGCTGTGGTGCCCGCTGCATTCGGCCAGTACGCACAGGTCTAAGTGATCCTGCAGGTTCTGCCCAACACCAGGCAGGTCATGAACAACGTCCACGCCCACTGATTTCAGATGATCGGCGGGCCCAATGCCGGACAACATAAGCAGGCGCGGGCTACCGATGGCGCCCGACGTTACCAGGACCTCGCGACGTGCGCGCAACACTTCAGTGCCCGCGCGCGTTTCGACTTCAATGCCTATCGCTCGGGACTTTTCGACGACGATGCGGCGCACTTGCTGGTTCGAGCGCAGTGTCAGATTGGCCCGTTTCGCCGCCGGGTGAAGAAACGCGATCGATGCCGAGGACCGACGCAAGTTGCGCTGAGTCAATTGGTAGAATCCCGCCCCAGCCAACTGCTTGCCGTTGAAGTCGGGGTTGTGGGGAATGCCATATTGTTGTGCTGCACGAATGAAGGCATCGCAGATCGGCAATGCGCCTCGCGGCGCAGATACTCCCAGTTCACCCTCACTTCCATGGTAGTCGTTGTGAAACCGTTCGTTGCCCTCGGCGCGTTTGAAATAGGGTAGAATATCGCGATAACTCCACCCCTCGCACCCGCTTTCTCCCCACGCATCGTAGTCTTTTGCGTTCCCACGGGTGTAGACCTGAGCATTGATGGTACTGCCGCCGCCTAGCACTTTGGCTTGTGTATACCAAAGCACGCGATCATTCAGGTGCCTTTGCGGCACTGTCGACCAACCCCAACTGGCGATGCCTTTGGTCATTTTGGCAAAACCTGCAGGCCAGCGGAACAGGAAGTTACTGTCCGAGCCGCCAGCCTCAACCACTAGCACTGTGACATTCGGGTCTTCCGAAAGCCGCGACGCGAGGACGCAGCCCGATGAGCCTGCGCCAACGATGATGTAATCGAATTCGGCGGCTCTCGTCTCTGACATCAATCAATCTCCGGGCACGACGATGGCACGGACTTCGCCGGGCAATGGTGGTGATGCGATCGCGTCGGCGGCGTCATCGAGCGAAATCGTTCTGCTTACGAAAGGCGCGACCGAGATTGCCCCATCGGCAATCATCTGCGCTGCGCGCGCGTGGGTAAACGGATTTAGAAAACTGTAGTGCATCTGGATTTCGCGGAACAGCAGATCGAAAGGCTCGATAGAAACGTGCTCACCTTGGGGCAACACACCCAAGATGACCACGCGCCCGCCGGTCCGCGCGAGTTTTGGAGACATTGCAACCGTCGTCGCAACGCCAGCACACTCGACAACCAGGTCCGCGCCATTTGGCCACAATTCGCGCAGTGCGTTCTCGGACCCAACGGAATGATCCGCACCGGTACTTAAGCCAAGCGCCTGTTTCTCTGCACTGCGGGTCATTAGCATAACTTCGGCCCCGGCGAGTTTCGCGATTTGCACGGCCATCAGTCCGATAACCCCTCCGCCAATGACAACGACCCTTTCGCCTGCTCGTGCCGCTCCTATGTCCATGCCGTGTAATGTGCATGCCAATGGTTCGCAAAACGCACCATGCAACTTGTCCAAATCCATGGGTAAGGTGACGGCCTTTGAGGCCGGAAAGGTGCAGAATTCCGCAAAACCGCCATCACGATGAATGCCAGTTGCGATATTGTTCTCGCATAAATTGACGCGCCCACGTAGGCATTGCTCACAGGTGCCGCACCATGCGTTCGGGTCGCAGGTTACCCGCGTGCCCGTGACCATCTCGGTATCGCCGGAGTCTACGATTATCCCTGAGAATTCATGCCCAAGGGTCTTTCCCGGAACGGATGGAAACTCCCCCTTGTACAGGTGCCTGTCAGTACCACAAATTCCGGCGGCTTCGACTTTAATCAGGATTTCACCCGCGGCGGGCTCCGGCACAGGAATGTCGACGGTTCGAATATCGCCGGGTTCAAATAGCTGTGTCGCGCGCATGATTGTGTCCCCAATGCATCATAACGCTTGCCTGCCGGATCTGTTGCCTTTGAAATTGCGCCAAGGCAACCACCCTGCTTGGGCCGCGGATATGTCAGGTCCCGCCGCCGCTGTCGTATCGGAATGTCGAGACCGAAAATTCTTAAAAATGGCGAAACTCACGCTCCTTTTCTTGTAAATTGAACCGTGAAGCTCAATCCGCATCTGGTCCTACCGAATCCGCTTTCCATCGCTTTCATCGAATATAAACAGATGGTCGGGCGAGATAATCACTCCAACCTCGTCACCCTGATCACCGGTAAAGTCCTTCGGGGCTTTTACGGCAATTTGATCGTTGCCTAGATCGACAGTGACCAAGGCGTGATCGCCTATCAACTCATTGGTATAGATTTTGCCGGACAACGTGCCCTGGTCAGGAGGTGCAATGGTGCAATCCTCAGGCCTGACGCCCATCACGGCCTTGTCGGCTTTCCCGGAAACGGCGGTCTCTACCGAAACGCCGTTGCTTAGAAATATGCTGCCGACCAAGCTACCATGAACCGTGTTCATCGGTGGCGAGCCGATGAATTGCGCAACGAACAGGTTTGCCGGATCATTGTAGATTTGGGCGGGTGTGGCGAGTTGCTGCAACACTCCTTTTTCCAAAATGGCGACGCGGTGGGCCAGTGTCATCGCCTCAATTTGGTCGTGGGTCACATAGATTGTCGTGATCCCCATCGACTTTTGCATGTGCTTCAATTGCGCCCTCATGTGTCCACGCAACTTGGCATCGAGGTTCGATAAAGGCTCGTCCATCAAAAACACCGACGGGCGCCTGATGATCGCGCGCGCAAGGGCGACACGTTGGCGCTGGCCACCCGAAAGTTCGCGTGGGAAGCGCGCGAGCAAGTCTTCGATCTGAACCTGTTTTGCGGCATCAAGAGTGGCGATATCCATCTCTGACTTGTCCATGCCGCGCACTTTCAACGGAAAGCTAATGTTTTCGGCGACGGTCTTGTGCGGGTAAAGCGCGTAGGATTGAAATACCATCGATATGTCACGGTACTTTGGAAGGACGTCAGTGACATTTTCGTCGCCGATATAGACATGCCCGCCCGAGGGCGTTTCCAAACCAGACAAAATGCGCAGTGCCGTCGTCTTGCCTGATCCAGATGCTCCAAGCAGAACAACGAATTCCCCTGGTTCGACTTCGAGATCAAAGTCTCGCAACACCTTCACGTCGCCAAAGCTCTTCTCGATGTTCTCGAACTTGACCGATGCTTGACTGTTGAGATCCTTCATTTGTTACCCTTTCACCGCGCCCAACAGGACGCCCTTGGATATGAAACGGGTCAAAAGGATCGCCATGATGATCACCGGAATGATCATTACCACTATGATCGCGCACATCTCCCACCAAAAAATGCCCTTCTCGCCGGTGTTTTTGGCAGCGACCATTATTGGCATTGTTTGGACTTTCACAGTGGCCAGGAAGACAGCGAACAGGTATTCGTTCCAACTCAGCACGAGGATCAAAAGGGTCGTCGCTGCAAGCCCGGGGCGTGTCAATGGCAAGACGATTTCCCAAAAGATGCGTGGCCGGGTTGCCCCATCCAACTGTGCCGATTCCTCCAACTCGATTGGCAGGTTGGCAAAAAAGTCGTGCATCAGCCAAACCACAATCGGCATGTTTGCCACCGCATATAGCAAGATCAGGGCCAAATGTGTGTCAAGCAGACCCACGGCTTGAAACATCACATAGATCGGTATGACCACCACAATCGGAGGCAGGATTCTTTGTGAGATAATCCAGAATAAGATGTCGCCATTTTTGAGCGACATCTTGAAGTATCCGCGAAGCGCGCGCAGCAGCAAAAAGAACAGCGCCAGCGCAACCGTCGACGACGCCCACCACGGCGCGCCCGCATAGGTCGTAGCAAATATGACACCGACCAGAAGCACAACAAACATCATGATGTTCCCAAAGCGCGGCGCGTACTGGATGCGGGCCAGCGCGTAGGCGGCCATTGATCCGACCAATACGCATAGACCGGTTGAAAACACACTGATCACCACCGAATTGGTAAAGGCCAGATAAACCTTGCAGATCTGCGGCTCCATCGGGGACAGGGCCACCACTGGAGACACCACAAAGACAAACGAGTTGTAGACCAGTAGCCAAAGCTGTCGTCCGATCGCGCCAATGGTACAATGTGGGTCTTCGGTAAACTGGATTCTCCAGGCGCTTAGTGTCGGTTGAAAGTCGACAAACGGAATGTAGAAAGGCCCCTGGTTGACAGAAGCAGCGTCCTTGAACGACGTGATGATAACCCAGTAGATCGGGAACAGCACGAACAGGGACCAAACCAACAGCATGGAATAGACAACGATCTTGGCAACCGGCGACATCTTTCCGACGGCCGGAGCTTCGAACAAACGCTGCATCAATGTGCGCTGCGATTTTCGGAACTTGTACGAAGAAATATCGCTCATCCGCGTGTCTTTCTGATTTGCCCAAGAACCACGTAGTTGAAGAATGAGGCGCACACGACAACAGTGAGGATCAGCAGCAGATAGGCGATTGCCGCCGATGACCCCAGGTCGTTGGCGCGCCAGATATACATCGAGTGTAACGTCATGGACTCGGTCGCTGAACCAGGTCCGCCGCCCGTCATGATGTTTGGCAAATCAACGATCTTGAACGCCTCGATCATCCTGATCAGCAACACGGTCACCGCAACAGGCAGTGCTTGGGGCCAGGTAATCTCGCGGAATATCTGGAAACTTGATGCGCCATCTACTTGCGCCGCTTCCACATGATCACGTGGGATGTTTTCCAGCGCTGCAAGCATGCATATGAAAATGAAGGGTATCCATTGCCAACTGTCGCTGACCATCATCATGAACCGGGCCGACCAGGCATCAGCGGACCAGACCCAGTCCGACAGCCCGACGAAGTTCAGCAGCGGTTCAAGCGGTCCTTTGGTAACATCGGCGACCATCCGCATTGCATACCCTACACCCAAGGGCGTGATCATAAGCGGAATGAAAAAGATGACCCGAAAAAAGTTCTTGCCCGAAATGGGTTGCGAACAAAGGAACGCCAGACCGGTTCCAATTATGAATTGAAGCGCGCAGCCAACAATGACGTAGAAAAGCGTGGTATAAAGTGTGCCGATCGAGTTGCCGGACAAAAGCGATGCGCAGAGAATCCAAGACAGAAAAATCGCCATCGCCGCCGAGATCGTGCGCCCGATCATGCCAACCCAGGTCGTGATTTTACGAGACCGCCAGAGCCACACCAGGACTGCTACGGTCAGGGCGATAAAGGCGGCATATCCAAAAAGACTGACCGGATCAGTACGGCCAAGGAAGTGAACCTCGGAACTGCCGAAAAACTGCTTCTCGAAGTTCCGGAAACCGACATATCGGAATCTCAGCCCATCCCCGGTGAAACGCACGCGACTTACGGCAAAGAAAATCGAGTAGATCGTCGGAAAGATCGCGAAGATGAGGATCAGAGTGACGCAAGGCGCAATAAAAAAGGTGCCGGAGTGCCGGTCCACCCATTCCCCAAATCGTTCGCGCCGGGTCACACCAGCCGCGGATATGCCCGGCTGGTGTGTTGTTTCGTATGACACCATAACGGTCGGATCAGTTGCCGAGTGCCAATGCTTGCGCCTCGACCTGTTCGTCGCGGCCAAAGTCCTCGGTGATTTCTTCCCAACCCTCTTCTATGTTTTCCAGGGCTTCTTCCACCGTGATCTCATCAGCGAGATAGCGGGCAAGCTGGGTGTCCAGAACCACCGCAGTGTATTGCTGAGCACCCGGAATCTTCATGTCAGAGGACATGTTGGGGTTGTCGAGGGCAGCGTTGATCGCCCCAAGATAGTTGGTTGCCAATTCCTGCGGCATCCCGGCAGACACCCATTTGTCGGTGCTTGCCAACTGTGAGATCCGGTAGGGGTTGTACCCGGTTGCGCCAATGGTGACGTCAACACCTGACTGCTCCGCTTGGTTCATGTAGGACAAGAACGCATAAGCTGCATCTTTTGTCTTTTGATCGGCCTTGGCGTTGATGGCACCAGCCCAGCCACCAAAGGCAGCAAAGGGAGAATAGTTGATGCCGTCTACCGCAAACGGTGCGCTTTCGGCCGACACGGGCACCAGCTCACCAGTCTCACGATCCAGCACTTCCGTCGACCCGACGGCCGAGATCGCAAACATCTTGCCCTTGATCGCGGAAGCATCGTCATCAAGTTGCAGCGTCCCTGGGTCCCCCCATTCGACGATTAAGCCACAGCGGCCCGCTTTGAAAAGCGCGCGGGTGTCGCCGATATCCATGTTCAACTCTTCCGGCGGGCCGTATTTTCCGGTCTCCTTGTAAAGCTCAAACGCTTTCTTCCATCCGGCGTTGTTGATGATCGGCTCCATTGTATCGTTGTCGAAATGGAAACCTTGGGCCGTGCCTTGGGTTTGGACGATGGGCGCGGCAAAGGTCTGGATGGCAAAGTAGGACTGTGCGTTGCGCTTTTTGAAGATGCACGACCCATAGTCTGCCTCTCCGTCGCCGTTCATGTCCTGGCCATGAATTTTCGACGCGACTTCAAGGTACTCTTCCCATGTCTTCGGTGGCTCCAGCCCGGCTTCTTCCAACACATCAGTGCGATAGTAAACCATCTGGAAGTCGCCATCGACCATAAGCAATTTGGTTTTCCCACCAACCTTCTGGCCGAACTCGCGGAAATATGGTGCGATATCATCTAGGTTGATTTTGTCATCCGCAGCGACGTAAGGGTCGAGATCCTCCAGCAGGCCAGCAGCATCGAGTTCAACACCCCATCCTGCGGCGAATACACCGACGTCAATGGAATTGGTGCCGGTTGCCCAATCGTTCTGTATCTTGGGAAAGATCTCGGCAAATGGCACTTCAGTCACTGCAATTTTCGCACCGGTAAGCGCTTCAAAGTCTTTGCCACGTTCAATAAGCGGACCCGCGATTACGTAGCCAGGTCGTGTTAGGATATTTACGGTTACACCTTCAAATTCCTGAGCAACGGTGGGCACCGCAGTGGCGCCCAATGTCGCAGCGCTCATCAGTAGCGCCGTCAGATGCTTGCGAAACATCAAAATTCCTCCCAGATTCAATTAATCTTTGCGGGCATTCTCTGGCCCGACTCTTTGAAGCCTAGGGTGTGATTTTCGATATGGCCAGAAAAACCGTGCCCTGCATTTGAAGCTAAGCACTCTCTTAGCTGAAGTTTTCTCGTTATTTTATAGGGTTGCGTGCAACGGATCTTGCAATGGAGGGCCGATCTGAAACTCATGAAACCGCACAGTGAGTCCAGTGCGTTCCGGTGAACACGCCATTGGCCCAACAACCACATTCGCGCTTTCCGGGAAGTTCGCCAAGCGCATCAACTGCCAATGACCGTACCGATCCAGGTAGTGTGTGATCACGGAACTATCTGTTCGGGTCACTCGAACGCGCTGTAGCCCTGACAGTTGCGGAACACCGATCACGGACCAGTCCGACTGGCCATTGCGTGTCACCACTGTCGAAAAGTTAGTGACGTCGTCCGAATATTCGATCCCGGCCTTCAACCAGGTCTGATCGTCGGCTCGCACCATCATGCCTGCCTGATCATAAAGGACTTGGTAATCGGCCTCGAACCCGACAACAGCGGTAAAGTCTCCCGAAACACTTTGCCCTAGAAAGTGCCCGTCGTCTCGGCGGAAACCATAAAAGGTATTCTGCCAGAAATCTGTCTTGGCCCCTGTCGTCAGCGATAACTCGGCATCGGTCAAATCCCAACTTGGCGGCTCCGCGTGCCACTGCGCGGTGCTCAGGACCTGTTTCAGCTTCCCCATGATATTCCCCCGCTTGGTCGACAAAGCGTGTGTCTTCGATACACTTTAACAAAACCGCAAGTGGGGGGAATGCTTTGGAGACTGGTTTAGCTAAGCGCTCTGTCTTGGTGACGGGTGCGTCTGGTGGCATCGGGGCCGCGACTGTCAGGCTCTTGGTCAAAGAAGGCGCACATGTGGTTGCCTCGGGTAGGGACCAAGAAAAACTCGATGCTCTCGCAATGGAAACGGGCTGCGATATCAAACCCTTCGATCTCACCTCTGAAGAGGACGTGAGATCAGCACTTTCCGATGCGGCGTTTTTCGGCGTGGTGAACTGCGGCGGATGGGGCGGCGAAATTGCGACGCCAATGGAAACTGATACCGCCGTCTTTGACAAAGTTATCGATATCAATGCGCGCGGTACGCTTCTGGTTACAAAATACGCCTCTCAGGGCATGATCAGAACCGGAAATGGGGGCGCTATCGTCAATGTTTCTAGCCAGGCGTCGCTTGTTGGGCTTGCTGGCCACATCTCTTATGCATCTTCAAAGGGCGCCGTGGATGCGATGACGCGCGTGTCGGCGCTTGAGCTTGGCAAGCACAATATTCGCGTGAATGCCGTTAATCCAACCGTCGTCATGACGCCGATGTCCGAATGGTATTGGGGCCGCGACGACATCGGCGGTCCGCTGATTGATGCCATGCCCTTGCATCGATGGGCCACAGAAGAAGATTGTGCGGCTCCCATCGTCTTCTTGCTGTCTGATGCCGCGTCTATGATCTCGGGTGTGTGCCTGCCAATCGACGGGGGCTTTACGGCAGTCTAGCGGCCTCGTGTATCAATCCTTGTGCTTTCAGCGTGGTCCAGAATTCGCTCGGAATTGCGATGTTGAACCAGGCGACGATTTGTTCCAACTCATCTTTGTCGCGCGGGCCTGGGATGACCGACGAAACCAATGTGTCGCCCAACGGAAACTGTAATGCTGCGGCGGCGAGCGGTATGCCAAACTCATCCGCTAGATTGCCCAACGTGCGCGCCTTATTTACAACGTCCTCAGGGGCCTTGGCATAATTCCATGTCTCGCGCCCAACCAAGATGCCGGAGTTGAACGGTCCGCCACAGATGATCGACGTGCCGGCGTCTGTGCAAGCCGGAAACAGATCGTCCAGCGCAGTTTGCTCAAGCAGCGTGTAGCGACCGGCCAGAAGAAACACGTCCCAGTCTCCGATACCGAGCGCATCAAGGCAAACTTGGTTTTCATTGACGCCCAGCCCAATCGCCTTGACCCGGCCAGATTTCCGCAGCTCATCCATCGCTTGATAGCCGCCATTAGCGAGGTCTCTGAAGTGCTGCGCGTTGTCATCACCATGCTGGAACGTGCCGATATCATGCGCCAACAAGATATCGATCCTGTCCAGACCCAGCCGCTGAAGGTTATCGTCGAACGCCCGCATGACCCCGTCAAAGCTGTAATCATAAACGACGTGGAAAGGCAGCGGATCAATCATGCCAAAATCTCCGGGATTTGCAACAGGGCCCGGCCTCAGCAACCGCCCGACCTTGTCGGACAGGATGTAGTCGCTGCCGCGAAGGACATCCCCCATCACACGTTCTGATCGCCCAAATCCATACCAAGGCGCCGTATCGAAATATCCAATACCCGCACTTTGCGCCGCTTTGATCAGATCGCGTGCTTGCGAAGTTTCCAGGTCGACAAAATTGCCGCCCAACGGCGCCCCACCAAGGCCAAGTACATCAATTTCAAGTGTTGTTCTGCCAACCGGTCTCTTTTCTAATCTCAAGTCATTTGTCCCCCAAAAAGGTGTTCAAGATCGGTAACCTTAAACCAAAACGTCACACTGGATAACTTGGCATAGGGTATGTGGAAGCTTCCCAAAGATCAAAACAGATCAGACCAAACGAACCGCTGCCCAGCCGGCAAGCCGGAGCCAAGTTCGCCAAGAAATCGACTTGTATCAACCCAAACGCGAGCGCATGTTTCGCGCGCCCAATAAAGACATAAACAGCCCCGCGGTCTCAGAAAGCAGGTTGTGTCGCGCGACGGCTTTGGATCAGGACAAGCCCACCGAGGAGCAGAAGTGCCGGAATGAAGAATAGTTCCTTGGGCATACGGTCGTTTTCAATTTGCACTTGCGTGATCTGAACGGGTGTATCGCCGTAGAAATCGTATTCATTCCCGAGGCTCTCGAAGAAAGGTGTGCCGGGGAAAGGTTCGTCCATGGCTAGAACTTCGCCATCAGGCAGGATCGTCAGCCCTTGGGCATCAAGCGCCCCTTCCGCATCCCCATTGATGGCAGGGAGTGTTATGGTGGTCGGCCTGAGTTGGCCCGTATCAAAGTCCGGTCCTTCGACCACGACGCGCAGTTCCTTGTCCGTTTCGGCACCTGCCATCAGGTCAAGCGCGGCAGGGCCAGAAGCGGATTGATATTTTTGGCTCACCTGATCCAGCAGGTAGTCGGGGCGGAACAGCATGAAGGCGATGATCAAAAGCGCCACCGTTTCCCAGGCTTTGCTTTTTGCGATGAAGTACCCTTGGGTCGCGGCCGCGAACAGCAGCATGGCAATGAGCGAGATAAAGAAGACCAGGATCGCCTTGGCAAAGCCTACGTCGATCAGAAGTAGATCGGTGTTGAAGATGAACAGGAACGGCAGCAGTGCTGTTCGGATGTCGTAGGCAAAGCCCTGAACACCGGTCTGGATCGGGTCCCCGCGTGAGATGGCTGCCGCCGCATAGGCTGCCAGCCCAACCGGTGGCGTGTCATCCGCCAAGATGCCGAAGTAGAAGACGAATAGATGTACAGCGATGAGCGGGAAAATGTAGCCTGCCGACGCACCCACGGTGAGGATCACCGGCGCCATGAGCGAGGACACGACGATGTAGTTGGCCGTGGTGGGAAGGCCCATACCGAGGATCAGCGACATGATCGCAACGAGGATCAGGAGGATCCAGATGTTACCGCCTGCTATGACCTCGACCACCTGGCCGATGACCTGGTGCGCGCCAGTGAGGCTGATGGTGCCGACAATCACGCCAGCCGCCCCTGTGGCCACACCGATGCCGATCATGTTGCGTGCGCCCAGGATCAGCCCCTCGATAAAGTCGTGCCATCCTGCGGTGGTAGCCGACCCGAACCCCTCACCCCGGAACATCGCCTTGAGTGGACGGTGGGTGAGCGCCACGACGATCATGAAGATGGTGGCCCAGAACGCGGATAGCGACGGTGACAGCCGGTCAAGGCTGTCGGTGCGCACCATCAGGTTCCAAACAAGGATGAAGATCGGAAGCGAGAAATAGGCGCCGCCCAGCAAGGTAGGGGTAAGGCGCGGGGCTGCCAATTCGCCATCCGGGTCATCCATCGCCACATCCGGGTAGCGGGAGGCAAAGTAGACCAGCACGAGGTACAAAAGTGCCACGATACCTACCGCGCCATAGACGCTTTCGGTCATGAAGGTGTCCATAACGCTGCGCAGGCCGATCATCAGGAAGGTACAGGCCCCGAGGAAGATAAAGCCCGATAGGAACAGGATGAGGATCAGCACAGGCCCGATATGGCGGCCCGCTTTCTTCAGCCCCAGCATCTGCATTTTCAGTGCTTCGAGGTGCACGATGTACAGAAGGGCGATGTAGCTGATGACCGCAGGCAGAAAGGCATGTTTGACCACGTCGATGTAAGGAATGTTGACGTATTCGACCATCAGGAACGCTGCGGCCCCCATCACCGGCGGCGTGAGTTGACCGTTGGTGGACGACGCAACCTCGACCGCGCCTGCTTTTTCCGCCGGAAAGCCGATCCGCTTCATCAGGGGGATGGTGAAGGTCCCTGTGGTGACGGTGTTCGAGATGGAGGAACCTGAGATCATGCCGGTGAGCATCGATGACAGCACCGACGCCTTGGCCGGGCCGCCGCGCAGGGCCCCCAAAAGGGCGATGGCAACCTTGATGAACCAAGACCCGCCGCCTGCGCGGTCAAGCAACGCGCCAAACAGGACGAAGAGGAAGATCATTGAGGTGGACACACCAAGGGCGACACCAAAAACCCCTTCGGTCTGCATCCAGTAGTGGCCGAGCGCTTTCGACAGTGATGCGCCGCCGTAATTGGTGATCTCGCGCGCCCATTCGGAGTAGCCGCCAAAAAAGGCGAAGGCAACAAAGGCGGATGCGATGATCACCAGCGGCAGGCCCAGCGACCGGTAAACGGCGATGAGCAGGACAATCATGCCGATGGAGGACATGGTGATGTCAGATGTGCTCCACAGCCCGGGGCGGTCTGCAATCTCGAACCGGAAAACAACGAGGTAGAGGCAGGAACTGACCCCTAGGACGATCAGCACCCAATCATACAGCGGGATGCGGTCGCGAGGGGAGGATTTGAAAAGAGGAAAGGCCAGGGTTGCCAGCATAATGGCGAAGGCCAGGTGCACGAAACGCGCCTGTGCAACAATATTGGCGAAGATGCTCATGCCGGTGGCCTGGGCCACGATGCCCGGCACTTTGGAGGCGATGTAAAGCTGAAAAAGAGACCAGGCGATACACGTACCGATAATCAGCTTGGCTTGCCATGCAGCAGAGGGGTTGCGCGCGCCGGTGTCGGCCTCGGCCACCAGATCGTCTGCGGATTGCTGAGCTTGATCGGTCATGATGTGTCCCCCGCGCGGGCGTTATGCGCCCGTCTGCTGTCTGTCGTCATGAAATGTGAAACGCCCGAAGCGGTTGCCTCGGGCGTTTCGAACGGTCTGGTTTAGTTCATCAGGCCCAGTTCTTTGTAGGCTTTTTCCGCACCGGGGTGCAGCGGGGCTGACAGGCCGTCCTTGACCATTTCAGCCGGGTCCAGGTTGGCAAAGGCCGGGTGCAGGCCGCGGAAGTCGTCGATGTTCTCCATCACCGACTTTGCAACCACGTAAACCACATCTTCGGGCACATCAGCCGAGGTGACAAAAGTTGCGCCCACGCCGAAAGTAGTCGTTTCACCATCGGTGCCCTTGTACATGCCGCCCGGGATGGTCGCTACGCGGTAGAAGGGATTGTCGGCAACCAGTTGGTCAATGGGGGCGCCGGTCACGCTGACCAGTTTGGCGTCACAGGTCGTGGTCGCCTCCTTGATTGCCGCTGCGGGATGGCCGATCGTGTAGATCATCGCATCGATGTTGCCGTCGCAAAGTTGCTTAGCCATCTCGGAGCCCTTGTACTCGGTCGCGAGCGCGAGGTCATCCATGCCGATGCCGAAAGCGTCCATGACAACTTCCATCGTGGCGCGCTGGCCCGAGCCGGGGTTGCCGACATTGACGCGCTTGCCTTTTAGCTCTTCGAAGCTGGAAATTCCGCTATCCCCGCGGACGATCAGCGTGAAGGGTTCAGGGTGCACGGACATCACGGCGCGGATGTTCGGGAAGGCGGCGTCGCCCTCGAACTTGGACGTGCCGTTGAACGCGTGGTGTTGCCAGTCTGACTGGGCCACGCCGAACTCAAGTTCGCCCGCCTTGATCGTGTTGATGTTGTAGACGGACCCACCCGTCGACTCCACAGCGCAGCGAATGCCATGTTCCTTACGGGACTTGTTCACCAGCCGGCAGATTGCGCCCCCAGTGGGATAGTACACCCCGGTCACGCCGCCCGTACCGATCGAGATGAATTCCTGCGCCGTGGCGATAGGCGCAGTCATGAGTACGCCCGCAACAACCGCGGCCCCCAATTTCAGTTTTGCAAACATATGTGTTTTCTCCCAAATTTTGGTGTCTCTTGGCCCGGCTCTGCTCCGGGCGCTTGGTTTGGTGTCACCACACTGTGCAAGAATCTGAACCTGTGCAACCTTTGCGCGCTAAATGGGGGATGCGACCTTTGGGCTTTTCTGGTCCGCAAATTCGGGACATCCTGTTCTCGGTGTCACCTCAGAAAGCCCCAACCATGAGCCATGTGTTCCCGCGCGCTTCCAAGTCGCCTCCGCCGATGGTGTCCAACGGCGAAGGACCTTACCTCTTTGATAAGGCAGGTAAATCCTATCTGAATTGTGGCGATGCGGCAGTGTCATGTCTGGGCCATAACGACCCGCATGTCACAGCAGCGATCAAGGCTCAGCTAGACAATGTGGCCTTTGCCCATACCGGCTACTTCTCCTCTGATGCTGCTGAAATGCTCGCCGACAAGCTGGCCGGGGCGGCGCCCGACGGGCTGGATCGCGTGTATTTCGTCTCCGGCGGGTCCGAGGCGATGGAGGCGGCGCTCAAGCTGGCGCGGCAATATGTGATCGAGATTGGACAGCCCGATCGCACACGCGTGATTGCCCGGCGACAAAGCTACCACGGCAATACGCTCGGGGCACTGGCCACCGGCGGCAACGCCGCGCGGCGCGCGCCTTTCGCACCGATGCTGATAGATGTCAGCCATGTTTCGCCCTGTTACGCCTATCGTGGGCAGGAGGAGGGTGAGAAAGATGCCAGTTATGTCGAGCGGCTGATCGCCGAATTGGAAGCGGAGATTGCCGCGCTGGGGGCCGAGACTGTGCTGGCCTTTGTCGCGGAGCCTGTGGTGGGCGCCACGCTGGGTGCGGTACCGCCTGTCGCAGACTACTTTGCGCGGGTGCGTCAGGTCTGCGACCGCCACGGCATTCTGCTGATCTTTGATGAAGTGATGTGTGGTATGGGCCGGACCGGCACATTGTTTGCGGCAGAGCAGTACGGCACGACCCCCGATATCTGCGCCATCGCCAAGGGCTTGGGCGCGGGATACCAGCCCATTGGCGCGATGATGTGCTCTGCCGCCATCCACGACGCCATCCGCGATGGATCGGGTTTCTTCCAGCATGGCCATACCTATCTGGGTCACCCCGTGGCCTGTGCCGCCGGACTTGCCGTGCTTGAACGGTTGCTGGACCAGGGTGTGTTGGAGCGGGTCAAGCCATTGGGCGATGCGGTCGACAGGGCGCTGACGGATCGGTTCGCGCAACACCCCCATGTGGGAGATATCCGCGGCGTTGGCTTGTTCCGCGCCATTGAACTTGTCCAGTCCCGCGACACCAAGGCCCCCTTCGACCCCGCGCACTCGATACATGCCAAGGTAAAGGCCGCCGCCTTCGCCGAAGGGCTGATCTGCTATCCGATGGGCGGAACGGTGGACGGGACCCACGGTGATCATATACTGCTCGCACCGCCCTTTATCCTCGAAGACAGCGACGTTGACCCGATGGTGGACAAGCTGGCACGGGCATTGGAAAAGGTACTCCGGGTCTAGGCTCAGTGAAAATCGCGGCTGGGGAAAAGCCGCTTGGCTTGTTCGCGCGGATGCATGGCACGTGGTGGCGTACGGCTCTTGCGCGGTGCATCGTCCGTATGAGGCTGCGTTACACCAACCTGATCATCCATCGGGTGCCCCAACTCTGACAGCTTGTACGACACATCCTGGATGTCCTGCGCGATCAGGTGCACCACGATGCCTTCGCGCTGCAAATATCCCGTGACCCGCAACAGTCGCCCGCCCATGACACTGCGCCGGAATTTCTCATAGATTTTGGGCCAGACCACGACATTGCTGACCCCGGTTTCATCTTCGAGCGTCAGAAAAATAACACCGGATGCAGTGCCCGGACGCTGCCGTGTGATGACCAAACCACAGACAGAATACCGCCCAAGCGAAACTTTATGCAACGCGTCATGGGTGATCAGATTGGGCAAGGACGGGCGCAACAATTCCATGGGATGCGCGCGCAGGGTCAGGCGGGTCGCGACATAATCCTCAACCACCTCTTCGCCCAGATGCATGACCGGTAATTCTACTTCGGGTTCCGAAATCGCTTCACCATCCAGCGGGTCATTGAACAATGGCAGCGGCCTCTGACCGCGAATGGCCTTGACCTGCCACAACGCTTCGCGCCGGGTCAGGCCAGTATCGGAAAACGTATCGGCTTCGGCCAGTCTTTCCAGAACATTTGGTGCAAGCCCGGCGCGCAACCACAGGCTTTCGGGGTCGCGATACCCATTGCCACGCGCCGCTTCGATCCAGCCTGCATCTTCTTCCTTCAAACCCTTTATCTGCCGAAATCCCAGGCGCAGGGCCAGCGCGCCATCCGGGCGCCGCTCCAGAATGTTGTCCCAGGTGCTTGCATTGACACAGATCGGGCGCACTTCGACGCCATGCTCACGCGCATCGCGCACGATCTGGGCAGGGGCATAGAACCCCATGGGCTGCGAGTTTAACAGCGCACAGGCAAAGATTGCAGGATGATGGCATTTCAACCAAGCCGACACATAAGCCAGCATCGCAAAGGCCGCGGCGTGGCTTTCGGGAAAGCCGTAATCGGAAAACCCCTCGATCTGGGAAAAGCAGCGCTCGGCAAAGTCCGGGGCATAGCCATTGGCCAGCATCCCGGCGATGAACTTGTCCCTGAACACGCCAATTGTTCCCATCCGCCGGAACGACGCGATGGAGCGGCGGAGCCTGTCCGCTTCTTCCGGTGTGAACCCGGCGGCGACCACGGCAATCTGCATCGCCTGTTCCTGAAACAGAGGCACACCAAGGGTCTTGTCCATGACCTCTTTCAGCGCGTCCGAGGGGTAGGTCACCTCTTCCAGCCCCTGGCGCCGCTTGATGTAGGGCTGCACCATCCCCCCCTGGATAGGGCCGGGGCGCACAATGGCGACCTCAATCACCAGATCGTATAACTTCCTGGGTTTCATCCGTGGCAGGAAATTCATCTGTGCCCGGCTTTCCACTTGAAACACCCCTACCGCATCGGCGGCGCACAGCATGTCATAGGTGGCGGTATCATCTTGCGGGACATTGGCGATGGTCAGCGCGCGGTTCTCATGCTGCTGCATCAGGTCGAACGCCTTGCGGATACAACTCAGCATCCCCAACCCCAACACATCGACTTTGAGGATGCCCAAGGCATCGATATCGTCCTTATCCCATTCTATGATCGTGCGGTCGTCCATCGCGGCGTTCTCAATCGGGGCGAGTTCGTCAAGCCGCCCCTTGGTGATGACAAACCCGCCTACATGTTGGCTCAGGTGCCGGGGAAACCCGATCATCTCTCCGATCAGGCGAATGGTTTGCATCAGACGCTTATCGCCCAGATCAAGGCCCAATTCGCGCAGCCGTTCGGTGTCGACCCCGCCATTTGTCATGCCCCAGATTTGCCCTGAAAGTCCCGAAGTCACATCCTGTGACAGGCCCATGACCTTGCCCACCTCGCGAATAGCAGCGCGGGACCGGAAGTGGATCACCGTGGCACACAGTCCCGCCCGCTCCCGGCCATATTTCTTGTAAATCCATTGGATCACCTCTTCGCGCCGTTCATGTTCGAAATCGACGTCGATATCAGGCGGCTCGCCCCGGTGCTTGGACACGAACCGCTCGAACACCATGGTGATCTGATCGGGGCTGACATCGGTGATGCCCAACAGATAACACAGGATCGAATTGGCCGCCGATCCGCGCCCCTGACACAGAATACCCTGGGATCGCGCGAATTGCACAATGTCATGTACCGTCAGGAAATACGCGGGAAAGCCCAGGTCCCGAACCAGGGCCAGTTCCTTTTCCATCAACCGAATGGCCTTTTCGGGCGGGCCATCAGGATAGCGCCGTTTTAATCCTTCACGCGTCAACCGCTCCAGCCGGCCCTGCGGCGGCTCGTTGCTCGCAATCTCGTCCGGGTATTCATAGGACAACTCTCCCAGATCGAAACTGCACCGATCCGCAATCTCAAGCGTCCGGCGTATCGCACCGGGGTGATTGCGAAACAGACGCGCCATATCGCTGGTCCCTTTTAGCCGCCGCTCGGCGTTGGGCAGGGATCGGGTGCCAATCTCGTCAATGGTGATGTGCTCGCGCATGCAGGTCAGCACATCGGCCAATTGCCGACGGTTGGCGCGGTGCATCAGCACATCGCCCACCGCCACCATCGGGGCCGACGCGCGCTGGGCCGCCTGGGCACAGGCGGCCAGATAGGCTTGGTCACTGCCGTCATAACGCGGTGCAGCGCCCAGAAAGACATGGTTGGGGAAATGTCGGCGGACCCGCTGGATGTCGCCAAGCGATGCCTTCAACCTGCCTTGGGGCAAAGCAATCAGGATCATACCCTTGCACGCGTTCATCATATCCTGCAGGTCCAGATGGCATGCTCCCTTTTCTGCCCGGCGCTTGCCCAATGTCAGCAGGCGTGTCAGGCGCTGATAGGCAGCACGGTCTTTTGGCAGTGCGATCCAGTCTGCCTCACTGTCGCGCAGCACCAATCGGCATCCGACGATCAGCTTGGGCAGTTTGATGGTTTCGGGCTTTGCGATAGGCGTAGGGTTGCCCACTTCCTGCCGGGAACAGGAATCGATCTTGTGCTGGGATCGGATGGGCACCGCCTCATCGGCTTCCCGCTTCAATTCCTTCAGTGCCGTCCAGGCGCGCACCACACCGGCCAGGGAATTGCGGTCGGTGATCGCGATAGCAGACAGCCCCAATTCAGCCGCGCGCGTCACCAGTTCTTCGGGATGGGACGCGCCCGTCAGAAACGTGAAATTGGTTGTCACGCACAACTCGGCATAGTGCATCCCAT
Source organism: Pseudomonadota bacterium (assembly GCA_038525015.1). Classification (GTDB taxonomy): domain Bacteria; phylum Pseudomonadota; class Alphaproteobacteria; order Rhodobacterales; family Rhodobacteraceae; genus Tateyamaria. The sequence continues at coordinate 43,231 of JBCBID010000002.1, forward strand.
CAGTATGCGTGCCCAGCATGTCCCGGCGAAATGCCTCGACCGGGCGATGGGTGCGGTTGACCTCGATCATGCAAACTCTCCCTGCACGAACCAGCCAGGGCTTTGCGGAGTATAGAACAGCCACAGCCGCCGTCCCTGCAGCGTCTCAACCCGCCAGTAGTCGCGCACGCCCGTGCGCCAACTGTCATCCTCCAGCCACCATTCCGGGGCAATGCGTTCCGGCCCCGTGGCCCGCCCCGTGGTCAAGGGCACCCGCCGCCAGCGAAAGCGCCCCGGCGGCCTGGAACCGGTGGCCGCAATCGGCTCCGGCGGGAACAGGACCATCGGCCGGGGCAGGGGGCTGTGCCAGTTGCTCCCCGGGTCGGAATAGGCCGCCGCCGCGATGATGAAACTGCGTTCCGGGATGTGGCTGTCAGCAGGCAGAAACCGCTGCACATTCTCCAACCCGATCCGCGTGCCAATCCGGGTGATCAGATCGTCCAGCTTGTCCTTGCGCCCCTCGGCCACGTGGCTGATCTGGCGCACGGGCAGGGGTTCGACCTGCGTGGCCTCAAGCCGCAGCACATCAATGCCAAATCCCGCCTCAACCTCGGCCAGCCCCCGTTCAAACAGCGGTAGAATACGGTGACGATCGCGCAAGGGGCGGGCCAGGCGCAACTCGACCTGCTGGTGCCCCTGATCCACCCGGTAAAGCGTGACACACAAGGTCCGCGCGCCCATCTCCTGCGCTTTCAGCTTGTCGCACAACTGCGCCAGTAACCGCTCGGTCCCGGCCATCACGTCCTTCAACAGCCCAATCGGCTCGGGAAAGGTCATGCGCACGCCGTAATGCGGCGGCTCGGCCAGGGGCGTGACCTCTTCGGGTTGCGCGCCCAAAGCCTGATCCAACCGCATCAGCAAAGACGGGCCAAACCTGCGGTTCAACGGGGCCCGGGCCGCGCCCGCCAGATCCGAAACCTTGCGCAGCCCCAGCCGCTGCAGGGCAACGGTTGTCTCGTCCGCTAGCCGCAGGGCTGCAACAGGCAGCCTGCCCAAGGCTGCCAGCATATCCCCCGATGCGGCAATCCCTGCACTGTAATGGGCCAGGGCCCAGGCCGCCCCGCGCGTATCCCCGATCCCGATGCGCACAGTGATCCCGGCGCGGCCAAGACGGCTGCGCATCTCGGCCAGCATCGCCTCTTCTCCGCCAAACAGGTGCGCAGACCCGGTGATGTCCAGCACCAGTCCTTCCTCCCCCTCCAGCCCGACCCAAGGGCAATAGCGCGTGGCCCAGCGGCGCAGAACGTGTAGAAACGCCTGATCCCGCTGCGGCTCGGCGGGGCGGCTCTGCAAATCCGGGCAAAACGCCCGCGCATCCGCATAGGACATGCCGCGATGCAAGCCCTGCTGCTCTGCCACAGCATTCACGCAATACAGTCGGTTGGCATTGTTCTGTTTCAGCGTCAGGGCAAAGGGACCATCAAGCGCGCGCATCCGCAGCGCCCGGTCTGTCGCCAGCCGGGGAAACCACAATGACGCGACGCGACGTGGGATCCCATCGAACATGCCAAGCCCCTAATGTTCCTGATTTGTTCTTAATAATTTCCCATCGCATCAGAGTCGAGTCATTGTTGTCAAAAACCGGCCCACACTGCCATCTTGTCTCGGCCGCATTGCTGCCCATACCCTCGGGGATCACGCACAGACCAGTGGCACCACCGGCTTTCGCCGCCAGTTGCAACCTGCGTCCTTCCCGCAACCCCAAAGGTTTGCTGAGAACAGTCACAACCAGCCCCACAGCCCCCGACTGCAACGCTTCTTCCGCCACAGCCAGCACCTCCATCTGGTCCTTGCCCGTTGCCACGACCAGATCGCGCGGGTTGAAAATATTGGAAAACCCAACGGGGTTGATCTGTTCTGGCCGCCACTTTTCCTGCGCAAAAAGCATACGTCCACCAATCCGGGCAGCAGTCAAAAAGCCAAAAACGAACGCGCCTGGGCCACATACTTCATGGGCGCGGCCAGGTTTTGGAGGAAAATAAGGGAGCGGTTTTTCCATCGTGCCTAATCTGTTTCTTTTATCTTCACATGGCCACTGCGACCAACTTGGCGATGCAATATATCACAGTAATCACGACCCTCCGAAAATCGCGTGCTGGCCTGGGTTCACAACCGAATGTCACATGCTTGCATGACCTGATGCAATCGACTTGCCAAGGTGATGCACCCAAAAACGGCGACGATCTGGCCCGTAATCACGTCTACTCAGTCGCCACTTTGGCGAGGTATTCATCTGCAAAGTCGCGCCTGGAGCACTAAAAACACTGCTGTAGGTCTCTACCAGATTTTTGCGGTTATGCAGGCCTGTGGCAAAGCCATGCGTCAGTTCCCCTTGTGGTCACCCATACATGTAGCGTGAACTTCGAACACCGGGTCACGCACCCGCTACACCTGAAATAAGCCGCACGGATCGCCAGCATATAGGATGGAGAGCACATGAGCACCTTTGACGAAGACCTGTTTCTGAAAGGCCTCGAACAGCGCAAGGCCACGCTTGGGGCCGCATATGTGGCAAAGAACCTTGCCGCGGCGGATGACTTCTCCCGCCCGTTCCAAGAGGCAATGACCGCTTGGTGTTGGGGGTTCGGTTGGGGTGATGACGCCATCGACGCCAAGACGCGGTCGATGATGAACCTCGCCATGATCGGTGCGCTGGGCAAGATGAACGAATGGGAACTGCATTGTCGCGGGGCCATCACAAATGGCGTCAGCCGCGAGGAAATCCGTGCGATCATCCATGTCATTGCGATCTATTGTGGTGTGCCGCAGGGCTTGGAGTGTTTCCGTGCCGCGCGCCGTGTACTTGATGGTGGCTAGGCGGGACGCTGCACAAATACGCGCCATTACCGGGGTGCCTCTCAAAGGGCTTTGGCTGCATGGTTGGTGAATAAAATACTGTAAAGACTAAAAATTATTCTACTAATTTTTTAGTTTGACAGAAATTTTACTTTGCGCCTATCGTAACTGAGGTCGGCAAAAACCGGCCCACATAAAAATTTGGGAGGATGAAAGATGCGCAAGTATCTTCTCTCCGCGACGGCTGTAGTTGCAGTCATCGCGGGGCATGGGACTGCTTTTGCCGATACGGCAGCGGCCCAGAAATGGATTGACCAGGAATTCCAGCCATCCACGCTCTCGAAAGAAGAGCAAATGTCGGAAATGGAATGGTTTATCCAAGCAGCCGAGCCTTTCTCGGGCATGGAAATCAACGTGCTGTCGGAGGGCATTCCGACACACGGATACGAGTCCGAAGTGCTGACCAAGGCGTTTGAGGAAATCACCGGCATCAAAGTGAACCACCAGATCCTCGGCGAGGGCGAAGTCGTGCAGGCGGTGCAAACGCAAATGCAGACACAGCGTAACCTTTATGATGGTTACGTCAACGACTCTGACTTGATTGGCACCCACTCGCGCCTGCAACTGGCCTACAACTTGACCGAACAGATGGCTGGCGACTGGGCGGCAACGACTTCGCCCACACTGGACCTTGACGACTTCATGGGCATCCAGTTTACCACCGGTCCCGATGGTAACCTCTATCAGTTGCCCGACCAACAGTTCGCGAACCTTTATTGGTTCCGCAAGGACTGGTTCGATGACGAAGCCAATAAGGCCGCGTTCAAAGAAAAGTATGGCTACGAACTTGGCGTTCCGGTCAACTGGTCGGCCTACGAGGACATCGCCGAGTTCTTCTCAAACGACGTACAGGAAATTGACGGCGTCCGTATCTATGGTCATATGGATTACGGCAAGCGTGCGCCTGACCTGGGCTGGCGTATGACCGACGCCTGGTTGTCCATGGCAGGTGCCGGTTCGGTCGGCGAGCCCAACGGTATCCCGATTGACGAATGGGGCATCCGCATGGAAGCAGGCTCTTGCAACCCCGCAGGTGCGTCCGTCACACGTGGCGGTGCGGCGAACGGTCCAGCGGCGGTCTATGCGATCCGTAAGTGGGATGAGTGGCTGCGCCAATATGCACCACCTGGTGCGGCATCCTTTGATTTTTATCAATCATTACCAGCGCTTAGCCAAGGTAACGTGGCTCAGCAAATTTTCTGGTACACCGCCTTTACCGCCGACATGGTAAAGCCAAAGTCCGAAGGTAACAACACCGTGGACGACGACGGCAACCCGCTATGGCGGATGGCCCCCAGCCCCCACGGACCATACTGGACCGAAGGGCAAAAGGTCGGCTATCAGGACGTGGGCTCATGGACCTTCCTGAAATCCACACCTTCTGATCGGGCGCAAGCCGCATGGCTCTACGCCCAGTTCGTGACATCCAAGACTGTTGATGTGAAGAAGTCACATGTGGGTCTGACCTTCATCCGCGACAGCTCGGTCAACCACGAGTCGTTCACCGAACGCGCGCCCAAACTGGGTGGTCTGGTCGAGTTCTACCGCTCACCTGACCGCGTGGCATGGTCGCCCACCGGCATCAACGTCCCGGACTATCCAAAACTGGCCCAAATCTGGTGGCAGCAGATCGGTGACGTGAACTCCGGTGCCTTCACACCGCAGCAAGCAATGGACCGTCTGGCTGAGGAAATGGACATCACCATGGCCCGGATGCAGCAGGCGGACGAAGCGGCCGGTGTCTATGGCGGCTGTGGCCCGCGTTTGAACGAAGAGCGAGATGCTGAATGGTGGTTCGCCAATGGCGGCGCCAAGCCCAAGCTCGACAACGAGAAGCCGCAAGGCGAGACGGTCAACTACGACGACCTCGTCGCGCGCTGGCAGCAGTAAACGCAGCAGCAAACAAGGTGTGGTCCCCGCGGGGACGTGGGGACCACACTGACCGGGGGATACCGGGCTGACGCCCGGCTTACGGGGCAAAACACAATGACAATCGAGCTGAAATCGGCCGTAAAGGAGATCCGCGGGATCACCCATATCAAGCCGACCTCCTTGCTGCTGGAGACGGGACATTTCAACGTCCTGCTTGGGCAGACCGGATCGGGAAAGACCTCTCTCATCAAACTGATGGCGGGCCTTGACCCGCTTGCATCGGGCCAAGTCTGGATGGACGGGCAGAACGTGTCGAGACTTTCGACGCAGAAACGCAATATCAGCCTGGTACATCAGTTCTTTGTGAACTATCCGCAGATGACCGTCTTCGACAACATCGCCTCCCCCTTGCGGGTTGCAGGCATGGCGAAGTCCGAAATCCAAGGTCGCGTGGAAGAAGCAGCAGACATCCTGCAATTGCGCCCCATGCTAAACCGCCGTCCGCAGGAATTATCGGGCGGGCAGCAGCAACGTACGGCCCTTGCGCGGGCCATCGCCAAGGAAAGCCGTGCTGTGTTTCTGGACGAGCCTTTAGCGAACCTTGACTACAAACTGCGCGAGGAGTTGCGAGAGCAACTGCCGGAGCTTTTCGCGGGGCGGGGCGCGGTTGTTGTCTATGCCACCTCCGAACCGGAAGAAGCTTTGCTGTTAGGCGGACGGACCGCGCTGATGGATGACGGAACGGTCACTCAGTTTGGTTCGACAGCAGAAATCTATCGCAAGCCCGAGAACCTGACCGCAGCGCGTGTTTTTTCCGACCCGCCGATCAATGCGGCGCGGATGTCGAAATCTGGCGACACCGCGACGCTCGACACCGGTGCGACCTGGAAAGTTTCGGGCGCGGCTGCCGCGCTGTCGGATGGTGTCTACACGCTCGCTATCAGGCCGCATCACGTCACACCTGTCCCCGCGGGGACAGATTATGTTAAATTATCTGGTAAGGTTTTGGTAACGGAATTGTCCGGCTCGGAGTCCAGTGCGCATTTTGAATTGGGCACGGAGGGCTGGGTGTCGCTGGCGCATGGGGTGCATCCCTATGAGGTGGGCGAGCAGCATGAGTTTTACATGGATGCGTCACGCGCATTCTACTTTTCCGAAGATGGGCGGTTGGTGGCATGAAGCGGTGTCACCTGCATCGGTGTGCTGTAAAGGCACACCTTACGGCCACTTGTAGCGTGCGCATCCATGCGCACCGCATCGGGGCGCTTTGATGGCCAAGATCACACTTTCGAACCTCCGCCACTCCTATCTGCCGAACCCATCGGGACCTGCGGACTATGCGCTTAAGGAAATTGACCTCGATTGGCAGGATGGCGGAGCCTATGCGCTGTTGGGGCCGTCGGGCTGTGGCAAATCCACGCTGCTGAACATCATCTCGGGCCTACTGCCGCCGTCCGAAGGGCGAGTCCTGTTTGATGATCGCGATGTCACCGACCTGCCGCCCGATCAGCGCAACATCGCGCAGGTATTCCAGTTCCCGGTGATCTACGACACGATGACGGTGCGGGACAATCTGGCCTTTCCCCTGCGCAATCGTGGGGTGGACGAGGCGCGCATTGCGGCCCGCGTGGCCGAGATTGCGGCGATGCTGGAGGTTGAGGAGATGCTCGACACGCGCGCTGCGCATCTGAGCCCCGACAACAAGCAAAAGATTTCGATGGGGCGGGGGTTGGTCCGAGATGATGTAAACGTCGTGATGTTCGACGAGCCGCTGACGGTGATCGACCCGCATCTGAAATGGAAGCTGCGGTCAAAGTTGAAGGAGCTGCACCAGCGGGTGAAGGCCACGATGATCTATGTCACCCACGACCAGACCGAGGCGCTGACCTTTGCCGATCAGGTGGTGGTTATGCAGGACGGAGAGGTGGTACAAATCGGTACGCCCGTGGAATTGTTCGAGCGGCCGCAGCACACGTTTGTCGGTCATTTCATCGGCTCGCCCGGCATGAATGTGCTGCCTGCTGAGGAACATGGCGGTGGGGCGCGTTTCGAGGGGCAGCATGTCGCCCTTGAAGGTGCCGTGACCGGGGAGGGGGGCATGACCCAGATCGGCATACGCCCCGAATTCGTATCATTGGCCGACACAGGCCTGCCTGCGCGTGTGCGCAAGGTATCCGATGTCGGACGGCACGCGGTAGTTGAAGCAATGGTGGGCGAAACGCCGGTCAAGGCGATCGTCGAAGGTGACTTGCCCGAACAAGGTTCAGAGGTGCATTTGGCATTCCGCCCGTCTCATACGCGTCTGTATCGCAATGGATGGTTGTCGACCGAGGTTGAGGGGGCGACAGCATAATGAAGACCGAAAATCAAAAGGCGTGGTTCTTTGTACTGCCCGTTCTGCTGCTGGTGGCGTTCAACGCGCTGGTGCCGATTATGACGGTGGTCAACTATTCGGTGCAGGAGACATTTGGTAACAATGTGTTCTTCTGGCAGGGGCTGGACTGGTTTGAACAGATTCTGCGGTCGGACCGGTTTCAGGCGGCCCTTGGGCGGCAGTTTCTGTTCACCTTTCTGATCCTGATCATTGAGATACCGCTGGGGATCATCATCGCCTTGTCGATGCCGCGCAAAGGCATTTGGGTGCCGGTCTGTCTGGTGCTGATGGCGCTGCCCATGCTGATCCCATGGAATGTGGTTGGCGCGATGTGGAATATCTTTACCCTGCCGAAGATTGGGCTGCTTGGGTACTTCATGAATGACGTCTTGGGCGTGAATTACGACATGACACAGGACCCGCTGGCGGCGTGGATCACGATCATTGTCATGGATGTGTGGCACTGGACGTCGCTGGTGGTTTTGCTGAGCTATGCGGGCCTCGTGTCGATCCCGGATGCGTACTATCAGGCGGCCAAGATTGATGGGGCGAGCCCCTGGAAGGTGTTCCGATATATCCAATTGCCGAAGATGAAGACGGTGCTGACCATTGCCATCCTGCTGCGGTTCATGGACAGCTTCAATATCTATACGGAGCCGTTTGTTCTGACCGGCGGTGGGCCGGGCAATTCGACGACCTTGCTGTCGATTGACCTTGTGAAGATCGCCTTGGGGCAGTTTGATCTGGGGCCTGCGGCGGCGATGAGCCTGATCTATTTCGCGATCACGCTGCTGGTGTCGTGGTTGTTCTATACGTTGATGACGAAGGATGACGCGCAATGATGTCAATCCGTTTGACCACTCTCGCGCCCGGCGGGCACCGCCGGGCATGCCCGCACCGCCCCCCCGGGGCGGACATGCTGCCCACCCCGCGGCGCGGGCATGCCCTCTGTTCTGCTCGGCAGACGTTTGGCGGAGGGCTATCACATGCGTAAGCGCTCCCTCATCCCGATCCTTTACATCGCGTTTCTGATGCTGCCAATTTATTGGCTAGTCGCGATGTCGTTCAAGACGACCAACGAAATCCTGTCGGGGTTCAGCCTGTTTCCGCAGACCTTCACGCTCGACAATTACAAGGTCATCTTCACCACACCAAGCTGGTACTGGGGCTACATCAATTCGATCATCTATGTGTCGATCAACACGGTGATTTCGGTCGCGGTGGCGCTGCCTGCGGCCTATGCGTTCTCGCGCTACCGGTTTTTGGGCGACAAGCAGTTGTTTTTCTGGTTGTTGACCAACCGGATGGCGCCCGCGGCTGTGTTCGCCTTGCCGTTCTTTCAGCTTTATTCGTCGGTCGGTCTGTTCGACACGCATATCGCGGTGGCGCTGGCGCATTGCCTGTTCAACATCCCGCTGGCCGTGTGGATTTTGGAGGGGTTCATGGGCGGGGTGCCCAAGGAGCTTGATGAGACGGCTTATGTCGATGGCTATTCCTTCCCGCGCTTTTTCGTCGTGATCTTTTTGCCGACGATCAAGGCGGGGGTGGGTGTCGCGGCGTTCTTCTGCTTCATGTTCTCGTGGGTGGAATTGCTGCTCGCCAAGACGCTGACGGCGGTACAAGCGAAACCGATCGCCGCGGAGATGACCAAAACAGCCTCGTCTGCGGGGTATGAATTGGGCCTGCTGGCGGCGGCGGGGACGCTGACCATCATTCCCGGGGCCATCGTGATCTACTTTGTGCGCAACTACATCGCCAAGGGCTTTGCCTTGGGGAGGGTGTGATGAAACGTCTTTTCTATCCGGCAGTATTTCTGCCGACCTCTGTGTGGGCGCAAGGGTGGGGCAATGTCGCCAACCAGCAGGAGGAGAAAGGGTTTTCCTGGACCGATCCGCTGTGGCCCGCGTTCTGGATGGCCTGGACGCCTGCGACCTTTGCCTTGTTCTGCTGCATCTTCGGGGCCATTGCGATCATCGGGGTTCTTGAGGTGTTCAAGTATCGCGACGGGGTCGAACGGCGCGGTGTGCTGGGCCTAACCACGACGCTGGGGGACCGGTTGTTTATCTCGCTTTTGGGGTCGGCCTATATCTTCCTCGCTTGGCTTGGATTGATGGGGCAACCGCTATGGGGGCCGCTGGGGCTGGCTATCGTCTGGGGCGTCTTTGTCTTCTGGAAGGTGTGAGAAAGCGTTTTGTAAAACGAAAGATTTCGTATTTACTCGCCCGGTGTAGCGAGTGAGCGATGTGTTTTGGATAGGACGGCATGAGACAAAAGAAGAAAAGTGAACTGCTGACCGAGGTTGAACTGGAGTTCATGACCGAACTTTGGGATCTGGGCGAAGGGACCGTACGGGACGTTCTGGACCAACTGCCGGAAGAGCGGAACCTGGCCTATACCTCGGGTGCAACTATCCTGCGCATTCTGGAGCAAAAGGAATTTGTGACCAGCCGCAAGGATGGCAAGCGCCATGTCTTTAAGCCGACGCTCGGCAAGGATGCGTACCAGACCCGCTCTCTCAAGGATCTGTCGATGAAGCTGTTTGACGACACGCCTGCGTCTTTGGTGGCGCGGCTGGTCAATGATGATGCGCTGACAGAGGAAGCATTGGGGCAAATCCGGGCACTTGTGGATCGGAGGTTGAAAAATGATTCCGGGTGACGCGCTGCTCGATACATTCATCAATGCCAACATACTTCTTGTCGTGGCGTATGGCCTGTGGTCTGCGGCGCGATTTCTGTTCAACCGGCTGGGGTTAAGCCACAGCTACGCCACGCAGTTGCACCTGCTGAATGCGGTGTTTGTGGCGATTGTGGCGTCGCCCTTCCTGATCCTGCTGTTTACGGCGCTGCAGTCGAACGGCTACGCCAAGGCGGTGAATGTGAACCTGTCGGATATGGTGGTGGCCTATTACCTGAATGGCGGGTTCAGCATGCAGGCGACCGAGTTCGAAAAGCTGGTGAACCTGCGGGATACGTTTCTGAACAATTTGGTCAACGCGGTAGGTTGGGTGGCGTGGACCGTGATCGCGGCTTTTGTTGTGGGCTTTGTTGTGGGGACCCTGCGCTTGCTTTTTTCCATGTTTTGCCTGTTCCGCATTGTGTCTGATAGCTATGCGTGGCGGCGGTTTGGGCGTATCCGTTTGCGCCTGTCGGACAAGACGCTGGTGCCCTTTTCCACCCGAGGACTGCGCAACTATTACGTGGTGATCCCCTCGCATATGCTGGGCCAGCCCAAAGAGTTGGGCGTATCGCTGGCTCATGAATTCCAGCATCTGCGCCAGGGCGACATCGAGTGGGAAATTGTGCTGGAGACGCTGAAGCCATTCTTCTTCCTGAACCCGGCTTATCATGCATGGAAGCGGCAGGTCGAAAACCTGCGCGAGCTGTCCTGTGACACGCAGGTGCTGACCCGTGGGCGGATCGACGTCCGGGCCTATTGCGACACGTTGCTGGCGGTGTGCCAGCAAACCCTGCGCCGGGATCGCATGTTTGTGGTGGCTGTGCCCAAGGTCACGCTGGTGACCGCAGACAGGTCGGCGCTGCGCGACGGGCGCATGACCTTTCTTGAGCGGCGCATACTGTCCCTGCTGGACATGCGGCACCTGCGCCGACCGCGCCTGTTGTTCATGGCGACGCTGTTGCCGCTTGTAGCTGCGATCATGCTGACGGCCATAGCCATCCAGCGGCCCGGCGATTGGAGCCAGGACCGGCTGATGCTGTCCACCGTCGTCAATCTGGAACGGCTGGATGAAATCAACCGTCTGTCAACCTTTGGTCGCGTGCGCAACTGACCTAGTCTGAGCGCCATGCGCTGTCGTCGGGGCGGTCCAATTCCTGCATGGGCGGCTCGTCCGGCGTATTGATGCGGTGCATCAGCGCGCGCGCCATGAAGCTGCCCGCCTCGTCAATGTCCTCTTCGACCACTAGAATGCCCGAGCGGAAGCGGCGCAGGAAGGTGATCGCTTCCTTGGCCACAACGTCAAAATCCTGTTCCAACGTGAACCCCATGCGCTCTACGGTCGAGATCATGGTGACGCAGCCGCCGATACTGGGCGCAATCAATCCGTCGGGCCGGTCACTCCGTTCAAAAACCGGGATCATGGCCTGTTCGATGATGGGGTTGTCGTGATGGGCATTGGCCCCTTCGATCACTGAAAACCGGACGCTGTGCTGGGCCGCTGCCTGTGTGGCGCCGTCGATCATGTTCCGGGCATAGGTCTGGTTCTGTGGCGGTGCCAGCATCGCGATATGCTTGCGCCCGCGCCCGGCCAGCGCCTTGACCGCCAGCCTGCCATAACTGGTGTTGTCATAGTCGAAATAGGCATGGCGTTCGCACGCAGCCGTCCGGCCATGGGTGACAAATGGAAACTTGTGGTCCAGCAGATAGTCCACGCGCGGGTCATTGGGTTCGATTTGGTTGATGATCAGACCATCGGCGCTGCCCGTTTCCACGATGTAGCGGATCGGAACCATCGGGTCTTCATCTGGGAAATACGGGGTGATGATCATGTGATATTGGGTGCCGCGCAGCGCAGAGGCGACCGAGGAGATGAGGCGCGCGGTGTGGTTCATCATGTCGTGTTCCGTGGACATGACGATGCTGATCACATTGGTGCGCCCGGTGCGCAGACGCACGCCCGCACGGTTCGGGCGATAGCCGATCTGACGCGCGATATCGCGCACGCGTTCCTTGGTGTTCTTGCGGATATCGGGGGCGTCGGCCAAGGCGCGGGACACGGTGGGCACAGCCAGCCCGGACAGACGCGCAATCGTCTTGAGCGTCGGTCGTTCGCCCGGTTCTAGCGCGATGGTCTGGCTGTTTTGTGTAGTCCCAGACTTGGTCATTTCGGGCCCTTTCCGGCGCGGAGGCGTGCGTTTGGCCAGATGCGTGGCCGCAGCAATGTCAACGGAATCAAGCCGTTGCTTGTATGTCGATGATTAATTCGAGCCACAGCAAAATTCTAGCTTGATCGAAAAATCTAAATCGTTGTAGCAATTACTATAACGATTTAGAAGTCAGGGAGGACTCAAAATGAAAACGATTTCGAAACTGCTGGGCTCCGTCGCCTTGCTGGGTGCGTCTGTGGCGCATGCCAGCGAGTTGGAGGTCACGCACTGGTGGACGTCAGGTGGCGAAGCCGCAGCGGTGTCCGAATTTGCCAAGGCGTTTGACGCCACGGGCAACACGTGGGTGGATGGGGCCATTGCCGGGTCGGGGGGGACAGCGCGCCCCATCATCATCAGCCGTATTCTGGGTGGCGACCCGATGGGGGCCACGCAGCTGAACCATGGCCGTCAAGCCGAAGAACTGATCGAAGCGGGTCTGATGACGGACCTGACCGAACTGGCCGAAGCCGAAGGGTGGAAGGACATCGTGAACCCGTCCTCTCTGCTGGATGCGTGCACATTCGAGGGCCGCATTTACTGCGTGCCGGTCAACATTCATTCGTGGCAGTGGATCTGGCTGAGCCATGACGCCTTTGCCAAGATTGACACGGCCGTGCCATCGAACTGGAATGAATTTGCCGCCGCCGCCCCCAAACTGGAAGAGGCAGGTATCGTACCGCTGGCCATGGGACAGCAGGGCTGGCAGCAAAACGGGGCCTTTGGCGTGATGACTATTGCCATTGCGGGCCTTGATGCGTGGCGCAAGGTTGTGGTCGACAAGGATGCCGACACGGCCCGCGGTCCGGAATATGCCGCCGTATTCGAAGCCGCCGTGGACGCCCGCAGCTTTGCCGCGAATTCGAAGGTGCAGGACTGGAACCTGGCCACCAACATGGTCATCACTGGCAACGCCGGCGGTCAGATCATGGGCGATTGGGCGCAGGGTGAGTTTCAGGTGGCGGGTCAAGTTGCAGGCGAAGACTATACTTGTCTGCCGGGCCTGGGCGTGAACGAGATCCTCGATACGGGTGGCGACGCTTTCTACTTCCCGGTGATCGACGATGAAGAGACGAAAGCCGCGCAGATGGCGTTGGCCTCGACCCTGATCTCGCCCGAGGTGCAGGTTGCTTTCAACCTCAAGAAAGGGTCGCTGCCGGTGCGTGGGGACATTGACCTGTCGGCGGCCAACGACTGCATGCAGAAGGGTCTGGACATTCTCAAGGCGGGGGGTGTCATGCCGTCGGGTGACATGAACCTGTCCGCGGATACGCAAACCCAGATTGAGGATCTGATGGCCGAGTTCTGGACCTCGGACATGTCTGCCGGTGACGCGCAAGAGCGCTACGCCGACATCATCGCGTCCGCTGACTAAGGCGCACCTCCCAGTCGCCTGCCCAGTGTTGAGTGGCACCGGGCAGGTGCCGTGTGGCATGTGATGAGGTGAGCCATGTCTTCTTCCTCTAAAGCGCGACGGCCTTCGGGTCTGTTCCGCAACCTTTCGGCCAAGGTGGCTTCGGTGCCCATGGTGCTGACGGCGCTGGTTGTCTTTGTCGGTGGGACGGCGTGGACGGTGCTTTATTCTTTTACGTCGTCCAAGTTGCTGCCGAAGCTGAACTTTGTCGGCCTGGATCAGTATGAGCGGCTGTGGAGCACGCGGCGCTGGCTGATTTCGATCGAGAACCTTGCTGTATACGGCTTTTTCTCGATGATCTTCACGCTGGTGATCGGCTTTACACTGGCCGCTTTGCTGGATCGGAAGATCAGGGGCGAGAATGTGTTCCGCACCATTTTCCTGTATCCCTTTGCGTTGAGTTTTGTGGTGACCGGGTTAGCGTGGCAGTGGATTTTGAACCCCGATTTGGGCGTGCAAAACGTAGTGCGGTCGATGGGGTGGGAGAGCTTTACCTTCAACCCGCTGAATGACCCCGACATTGTGATCTATGGGATACTGATTGCAGGATTGTGGCAGGGGACCGGGTTGATCATGGTGATCATGCTGGCCGGTTTGCGGGGCATCGATGAGGACATCTGGAAGGCGGCCCGTGTGGACGGGATCGGGACGGTAAAAACCTATATTCGTGTGATCATCCCCATGATGCGTCCGGTGTTTGTGACGGCGTTGGTGCTGATCGCGAGCGGGATCATCAAGATTTACGATCTGGTCGTGGCACAGACCAATGGCGGCCCCGGCATCGCGTCGGAAGTGCCTGCGAAATACGTGATCAACTACATGTTCCGCGCCCAGAACCTGGGTCAGGGCTTTGCCGCATCGACCATGATGCTGCTGAGCGTGGTGATCATCCTGATCCCTTGGGCCTACCTGGAATTCGGGGGGAAGAAACGTGGCTGAGGCAATGACCCCGCGCGGCCCGAAGCCGCGCCCCCGGTTTTCTCGCACCAATGTCATGCTGTATGGCACGCTGATTGTCGTGGCTGCGTACTACGCACTGCCGCTTTACGTGATGATCGTCACTTCGCTGAAGGGGATGCCGGAAATCCGGTTGGGCAACATTTTCGCCCCACCTGTCGAGGTGACCTATCAGCCGTGGGTCAAGGCTTGGGCCGAAGCCTGCACAGGTATCAATTGCGAAGGGCTGAGCCGGGGCTTCTGGAACTCGGTTCAAATCCTGATCCCGTCCGTGATCCTGTCCATCGCGATTGCATCAGTGAACGGTTACGCGCTCGCGAACTGGAAGTTCAAAGGGTCCGAAGTGTTCTTCACCATCCTGATTGTGGGGGCGTTCATCCCTTATCAGGTCATGCTGTATCCGCTGGTGATCATCCTACGAGAACTCGGGCTTTACGGAAACATCTGGGGGTTGGTGCTGGTGCACACGGTGTTTGGCATGCCAATTCTGACGCTGCTCTTCCGCAATTACTTCACTTCGGTGCCCGAGGAGTTGTTCAAAGCCGCTCGCGTGGACGGGGCAGGGTTCTGGGGCATCTATTTTCGGATCATGCTGCCCATGTCCCTGCCCATCTTCGTGGTGGCGATCATCTTGCAGGTCACGGGCATCTGGAACGACTTCCTGTTTGGCGTGATCTACACCAAGCCTGCCGATTATCCGATGACCGTACAACTGAACAACATCGTCAATTCGGTCCAGGGCATCAAGGAATACAATGTCAACATGGCCGCCACGCTGCTGACCGGCCTTGTCCCCCTCATCATCTACTTTGCCTCAGGCAAGCTGTTTGTCCGGGGCATCGCCGCGGGCGCAGTGAAAGGCTGATCCATGACCTCTGTTCTCGTCAAAGACCTGACTTTGAAATTCGGCGCGCTGACCGTGCTGGACAACCTGAATATTGACATCCCCGAGGGCGAGTTCCTCGTCCTGCTGGGTGCGTCCGGCTGCGGGAAGTCCACGCTGCTGAACTGCATTGCGGGTCTGCTGGACGTGACGGACGGCGAAATCCACATCAACGACCGAAATGTCACATGGGAGGAGCCTTCGGGCCGCGGCATCGGCATGGTGTTCCAGTCCTATGCGCTCTATCCCCAGATGACGGTGGAGGGGAACCTGTCCTTCGGCCTTAAGAACGCGCGGATGCCGAAAGGCGAGATCAGGAAACGCGTGGAGCGGGCGGCCGAAATTTTGCAAATCGAACCATTATTGCACCGCAAACCGGCTGCGTTGTCAGGCGGTCAGCGGCAGCGGGTAGCGATTGGCCGTGCGCTGGTACGCGACGTTGACGTTTTCTTGTTCGATGAACCGTTGTCGAACCTCGATGCCAAGCTGCGCGCTGATCTGCGGGTAGAGATCAAGCGCCTGCACCACAGCCTTAAAAACACGATGATCTATGTGACCCACGATCAGGTCGAGGCGATGACCCTTGCCGACCGGATCGCCATTATGAAGGGTGGGATTATCCAGCAGCTCGACACGCCAACGCAAATTTATAACCGCCCGCGCAACAAATACGTCGCGGGTTTTATCGGTAGCCCCGAGATCAATTTCTTTGAAGGCAATGTAGAGGAAGGCAGTTTTGTCACGGGCGACAGGCGCTTTCCACTCGCAGGTTACGCGTTTCAGGAAGAAGCGCCAAATGGACCTGCCTGGTTGGGGCTTCGGCCAGAGCATGTTTTATCAGGGGATGCGGCCAAGGGGTTGCCGGTTACGGCTAAGGTGCAGATCGATATCGTGGAACCAATGGGGTCGGACACATTGGCGTGGGCGACCCTGGCGAGTGTACCTGTTCGCATTCGTATGGATGGGCAGGCGGCTGTATCCACGGGCGATCAAATCCTGATCGGATTTGACCCGGCTCGCGCGTCGCTGTTCGACAAATCCACAGAACGTAGGATCTGACCGGAATGCTTGATCTGGCAGGCCTTTGGCACCTCTCGGACGAGACGGGGCAGTACACTGCGCCGATGACGCTGCCCGGAGACGGGATCAGTGCGCTGCGGGATGCTGGGATGATTCCGGATCCCTATTGGGGTCAAAATGAAACTGGCCTGCGCTGGATTGCGGAGCGCGATTGGTTGCTGACCCGCACCTTTCGCGTGACAGGTCGTGATATGGTGCTGGTTCTGTCGATGCTGGACACAATCGTTGATGTTTCACTGAACGGGCAGACGGTGCTGCGTGCGAACAGCATGTTCCGGGCCTATCGTGTGGATGTGTCCGAGATGCTGGTCTTGGGCGAGAACGTCATAACCTTACATTTCCGATCCGCCCCACGCGAGGCACTGCGCCGCGCCGAAGCGCAACCTTTCCCGGTGCCGTATCAGGTCGAGAATTGCCCAATTCCGCATGGCAACATGCTGCGCAAGCCGGAATGTGACTTCGGTTGGGATTGGAACATCGCGCTGGCGCCCTTTGGGCTCTACGGGGATATAAGGTTAGAGGCCTCAGGGCCGCGCATTTCGAACATCCTTGTCGAGCAGACCCATGTCTCGCAGGGCGTGCAAGTGCGTGTCACCGCTATGACCGAGGCGGTCCAGGATCGGACGCCGGCGCAATTTGCCCTGTGCGGGGTAGAGGCACAGGCCAGTATCCGTGGCGAGACGGCCAGTGCAGTGCTGCATATTGATGAACCATCCTTGTGGTGGCCGTCGGGGCAGGGTGCGCAACCCCTTCATGATTTGATTGTGTTGGTGGGTGACATCAAAAGGACGTTGCGGATCGGCTTGCGCGATATTGTGCTTGTGACGGCGCAGGATGAAACCGGCGCTGGCTTTGCCCTGCATATCAACGGGCGGCCCGTGTTCATGAAAGGGACCAACTGGATTCCGGGTGATGCGTTGGGATCGGCTATCACGCCGGAGCGGTGTCGCGACCTGCTGCAATCGGCCGTAGATGCCAACATGAACATGATCCGCATTTGGGGTGGGGGGAGGTACGAGCCGGATTGGTTTTATGACCTATGTGACGAAATGGGACTGCTTGTCTGGCACGACTTCATGTTTGCCTGTCACCTCTATCCGTCTGACGATGCCTTCCTTGCGGAGATTGACGCAGAAGTGCGCGAACAGGTGGCTAGACTGCACCATCATGCGTGCATCGCTTTATGGTGTGGGGACAATGAGTTGCTGGGCGCGCTGACCTGGTACGAAGAGAGTCAGAAGGAGCGCGACCGCTATCTGGTCGCCTATGATAGATTGAACCGCACCATCGAAAGGGCGGTAAAGGACACCGCTCCGGATGCGATCTGGTGGCCGTCGAGCCCGTCGCCCGGCCTGATGGATTTCGGCAGCAACTGGCACGATGACAGGTCGGGAGACATGCACTTTTGGTCGGTCTGGCACGAAGGGCGGGACTTTGAACATTACCGCGATGTGTCGCCGCGGTTTTGCTCTGAGTTTGGGTTTCAGTCCTACCCGTCCATCGACGTGATCCGCCGGTTTGCGGACCGCGCCGATTTCAACATCGCGTCCCCTGTGATGGAGAGCCATCAGAAGAATGCGGGCGGCAATGCGCGGATTGCCGAAACGATGTTTCGGTATTTCCGCTTTCCTGTCGGGTTCGAGAGTTTTGTCTATCTCAGCCAGGTTCAGCAGGCGCTCGCAATCAAGACCGCAGTGACCCATTGGCGCAGTCTCAAGCCGCATTGCATGGGGACGCTCTATTGGCAGCTCAATGACACGTGGCCGGTCTGCTCCTGGTCGAGTCTGGATCACGGTGGCGGCTGGAAGTTGCTGCACCATGCGGTACGCCGGTTCTATGCCGATGTGATCGTGGCGGCGGTGCCGAACAATCAGGGCGTGGGTTTGCGCGTGGTCAACGACGGGGTCAACGCCGTGACAATGCGGCTGGATGTCTTTGCGGTGTCGATGGCGGGCAAGAGGCGCGCGCTGGAAACCGCGAGAGTTTTGGTGCCGACTGACCAGGCGGTCACCGCCGCTTTGGTTCCGGCAGACACGCTTTTGGACGGTGAAATTCTTGTCTTTGATTGGTCCGTGGGCGAGGGCCCCGTGCAGTCAGACCACTTCGCCCTGAATCCCTACAAGAGCTATGACCTGCTGGCCCCCGGTATCACGTCTGATATCGCGCGAGATGGTGAGGCATGGATCATCACGCTTAGCGCCAAGCAGCTTGCACTGTTCGTGGCGTTGGAGACTGACCAGCCTGGACGGTTCAGCGACAACGCATTTGATATTGTGCCGGGGCACCCCAACATCATCCGATTTGACCCTGCAGACAGCCAAGCCACGCCCACATTCACCTTCCGTGATCTTCATTCTGCCACCTACGACATCTGAGAGGTTTCGACATGATTGCCTTGTCTTATCAGCTTTATAGCTCCCGGCTTTTTCCACCACTCACGGACACCCTGCGGATGCTCGCCGATATCGGGTACAGGCATGTTGAAGGGTATGGCGCGCTGGTCGGCGACGCTTCGGCTATGGACGCATTGGAACACGGGCTGTCCGAGACGGGGCTGACGATGCCGACTTGCCATGTGGGGCTGGACATGTGCGAAACACGTGCCGAAACGGTTGTCGAGATCGCAAGGCGGTTTGGCATCGAAACGATTGTGATCCCCTTCATCATGCCGGAGGATCGGCCCACTGATGCTACAGGATGGCAAGGCTATGGCGCACGACTGCAGAAGGTCGCGGACACTTTGGCGCAGGCTGATCTAGCGCTCTCCTATCACAACCACGACTTCGAGTTTCGCCCTCTGGGCGACGGCAGGTTGCCCATGGACTTGATCCTCGACGCGGCCCCGTCAGTTGCATTTGAATACGACGTTGCCTGGGCCGTGCGCGCCGAGGCTGATCCAATGGCCCCCATCAACACCCATGGTGCACGTATCGCGATTGCGCATCTCAAGGACATTGCCACCGCGGGCGATGCGCTGGACGAAGACGGTTGGGCCGATGTGGGTCACGGGACCATGGACTGGCAGCGCTTGTTCGATGCGCTCAAACAGGCAGGCACACGCTATTTCGTCACCGAGCACGACAAGCCGAGCGATCACCAGCGATTTGCCCGTCGGGCGTTCGAGGCCGTTCAAAACTTCTGAAGGAGACACCCATGCAAGGCATCGGGATCATTGGCTGCGGGAACATTTCAACCGCATATCTGCGGCTTGCACCGCTCTTCAAAGGATTGCAAGTGCGCGCAGTGGCTGACCTGAACACTGCGGCGGCTAAGGCGCAGGCGGACGCTTTCAAAGTGCGTGCTGAAACGGTCGAAGGTCTGCTTGTGGCGGATGACATCGATATTGTCGTAAACCTGACCATCCCTGACGCCCATTTTGACGTGACCCGGTCGATCCTGGAGGCGGGAAAGCACGCCTATTCCGAAAAGCCCATCGTGCTGACCAAAGAGCAGGGCGAAGTCCTGCGTGATCTCGCGGCGGCGCAGACCCTGCGGGTCGGGTCGGCGCCCGACACGTTTTTGGGCGGCGCGCACCAAGCAGCGCGTGTAGCGTTGGATAGTGGCCGCATCGGCGATGTGGTCGCCGGGACGGCTCATGTAATGAACCATGGGATGGAGCATTGGCACCCAAACCCGGATTTCTTTTTCCTACCTGGTGCAGGGCCGATGCTGGATATCGGCCCCTATTACGTCACCAACCTGATCCAACTGCTGGGGTCAGTACGCCGTGTCGGGGCGCTGACAACCACACCTTCGACCACGCGAGTGATTTTGTCGGAGCCCAGAAAGGGAGAAGTATTACCGGTGAAAACGCCAACGAACATCCACGCTCTGCTGGAGTTTGAGGCGGGCGCGACAATCACGCTTTCCACGTCGTGGGATGTCTGGACTCACCGGCATGGGCATATGGAGCTATACGGCACGAAGGGCACCATGTTTCTGCCGGACCCGAACTGGTTTTCGGGGGAGGTGGAAGTTGTTGACCCGGAGGGTAAAGCAATGATGCTTGAGACAAGCAGCCATCCATTTGGCATTCCAAACCAAGACAATCATGGGGTTGCTAAGGCAAACTACCGGACTGCCGGGTTGGCCGATATGGCGGCGGCGATGAATGAAGGGCGCCCGCATCGCTGTTCACTTGAATTGGCATTGCACGCGGTGGATGTGATGACGTCCGTGCTGGCGGCCGGTGAGAGGGGAGAGATGGTTACGCTTAGTACGACCTGTGAGCGACCGGAGCCACTCACAGCGGAAGATGCGCGCGCGCTCCTGAAATAGAACTCAGCGCGCTAGTGTTTCTGTTGGGCGTAGGTTGACAAAGCAGCCTCCACGCCCTCTGTCCAGATCAGCTGCAGCCAGAAGGCAAACGCGTCGGCAAAAGCAGGTACGCTTGCAAGCTCTTGATAATATTGCTTTTGGTCAAGCCATGCTTGCGGTGTATCGCGCGCAGCTTTTGCGGCCGCAACCAGCGTATCCCAATGCGGATCATTCGCCTCAATGGTGCTGCCATCCTCGCGCGTTCCGGCACACATTCGGGCCCACAGCGCCTCAACCAGTCCCAAGCCTGTGACGGACCCGCCTGACGCCACAGCGTCGCGCACGACCGGCAATACAAAGCCAGTATGCCGTGACGACCCATCAAAGGCGACGCGACGGGTGGTGTCGCGGATGGCGGGATTAGAGAAGCGGTTTTCGATCAGGTCAATATAAGTCGCAGGTGTGAACTCTGGCACATCAGCGACATAAGGCGCGATCTCTTCCATCTGCACTTTGCGGAACATGTCGCGGATGCCCGGATGCGACATGCAGTCGGTAATGGTTGGAAGCGCCAGCAACTCGCCTGCATTGGCAAGCACCTGATGGCCTGCGTTAAGGATACGTATTTTCATCGCCTCGTAGGCGTGCACCTGATCTGTAAAAGTTGCACCGGTCTTGTCCCAATCAGGACGGCCCGCACAAAACGCGTCTTCGATCACCCATTGGCGAAAGTTTTCATGCGTGACCGGGGCCGCGTCGGCGATGCCGAATTGCGCAGCGAGCGCGATCTCGTTTGGGCCGGTCGCAGGTACGATGCAATCGACCATCGAGTTGGGGAACGTGGCGTTGGTTTCGATCCAATGTGCCAGGTCCGGGTCCCTGGCACGGGCCAGCGATACGACAATATTGCGCAGTATGTCACCGTTGCCTTGCAGATTGTCACAGCTTTGGCTGGTGAATGGGCCAATGCCTGCGGCTTTGCGTTTTGCCATTGCAGCGACCATTGCGCCAAAAGCAGTGCCGGGTGTGTCGGGATGGGCGATGTCGTGCTGAATGTCGGGATGCGATAGGTCAAGCCCGCCAGTCTGGGCATCAAGGTAGTATCCTCCCTCGGTCACCGTCAGCGCTACGATGCGTATCTGTGGGTCGGTCATTGCAGCAATCAACGCTGTGTTCTCAGCCTCAATCGGCAGAAAGTCGATCATTGAGCCGATAACTTCTGCCGAGGTACCGCTTGGATCCAATTCGATCAGTGTTGTCAGGTAATCTTGGCCCATAAGCTTGTCGCGCATAGTGGCATCGTTTTGCCGCACGCCTGCACCGATGATGGCCCAGTCATGAGCCAGCCCCATTTGCATCAACCTATGTAGATACCAGGCCTGATGTGCTCGATGAAAATTGCCGACACCGATGTGAACGATCCCCGGGCGCAGTTCAGAGCGGGTGTAGTCCGGGCGCAGGACAGATTGGGGTAATGCCATGACAGCCGCGTCGGACAAGGGGACGATGGGTACTTGACTTGAACTATCTGCCATCAGTGTATCCATTGTCGGCCAGCTACATTGTAGGTCGGGGCAACGATATACCCGGCCTCGTTGCTTGCGAGAAATACTAACATGCCGGTCAGGTCATTTGCAGTTCCCATTCTACCAAACGGGACAGCGTCGCCCCCCTCTTTTTTCCTCTGCCCAGGTGCCTGACCCTCATACTTCGCAAACAAGGCATCGACACCGCCCCAGTGTTCACCATCGACCACAACGGGTGATATGGCGTTCACCTTGATCCCGCATTCGATCAAGTTCTGTTCTGCGGATTGAGTGAGTGAAATTACGGTTGCCTTGGTGGCGCAATAGCCGGCGACCAGGGGTTCGCCACGTCGTCCGACTTGGCGCGCCATGTTGATGATGCGGCTCTTGATACCGTGGTCGATCATGTGTGTTGCGATGGCTTGCATCATGAAAAAAGTGCCTTCGACGTCGACATCAAAGATACGGTCGGCGTCCGCGCGGTCGAATTCGACAATAGACGCTGCCGTGACGAGCGCCGCATCGTTGATCAGGACGTCGATTTGCCCGAACTTTGCAGCCACTCCCGATACGGCGGTGTCGGTGCTGTCTTGGTGAGTCACGCCCATCTTGACCGCGACAGCGGCGGGTCCGAGACCGTCTGCGGCCTCTCTCGCCCGCGCGGCATCTACATCGGCAATGGCCAGCCGCGCGCCCTGGCGTGTGTAAGCCTTGGCAAAGACCAGGCCGATGCAGCATGCGGCATCGGTGATCAGTGCCGTATTGACTGCCAGCCGTGTCATTCGATCCGCAGCTCTCTGTCATCGAACCTGTGTATCAGTGCCTCGTCAGGTGTCAGATAGACCGTGTCACCGTGGGACACGTCAATATTTCCTGCGGCGCGCACAGTCATAGGATCACAACCTGCAATCCCGTGGATGTGCACGAAGGTGTCCGAGCCCAGATGTTCAGCCACACCAACTGTGCCTTGCCACATCCCTTCGTTTGTCGAAATGCCAATGTGCTCGGGCCGGATGCCGATCGTGTGGGCATTTCGCTTTTGTGCTTCGTTTCCTTCGATCAGGTTCATCTTGGGGCTGCCGATGAAACCGGCGACGAACTTGTTCCGAGGTCGGTGGTATAGTTCTAGCGGGCTGCCCACCTGCTCAATCACGCCGGCCTGCAGCACAACAATCTTGTCGGCCATGGTCATGGCCTCAACCTGATCGTGGGTCACATAAATCATCGTTGTGCCCATTCGCTTGTGCATCTCGGTGATTTCAAGCCGCATACCCACACGCAGCGCGGCATCGAGATTGGACAGGGGTTCATCAAAGAGGAACGCAGACGGATCGCGCACGATCGCACGGCCGATGGCGACCCGTTGGCGCTGACCACCTGACAGCTGGCCCGGTTTGCGGTCCAGATAGTCCGTCAGGTTAAGCGAGGCCGCTGCTGCGTTAATGCGCTTTTCCTGTTCCGCTTCGCTGACGCCCGCCATCCGCATTGGAAAGGCGATGTTCTTGCGTACAGTCATGTGCGGATAAAGTGCGTAGGTCTGGAATACCATCGACAGACCGCGTTTTGAGGGTGATACCTGCGTCACATCCTCATCGTCGATCACCACTTTGCCTGAGCTCGTGTCCTCAAGCCCGGCAATCAGACGCAAAAGGGTGGACTTGCCGCATCCCGAAGGCCCAACGAACACAGCAAATTCTCCGTCATCGATGGTTAGGTCCAAGGGTGGGATCACCTGTGTCTCGCCAAAGCTCTTTGTTACGTTTTCAAGTACAATGCGTCCCATGCTCGTTTCCTATTTCACGGCGCCGAAGGTCAGACCTTGGACCAGTTGTTTCTGACAGAACCAGCCAAGGACCACGATGGGGCCAACGGCTGCTGCGGACACGGCGGACAGGCGGCCGAAAAACAGGCCTTCAGGCGCGCGGTTGCCCTCGATCAACTTGGATAGCGTCGCCGCGTCGGTGGTGGTCAGCCGGACGGTCCAGTAGGCTTCGTTCCAGCAAAAGATGAAACAGAGCAGGGCGGTCGAGGCGATGCCACCCCAAGCCAGCGGTATCAAAATCTCGCGGATCTCGCCCCAAGTGTTCACCCCATCCATCTGCCCGGCTTCGATGATCTCCTTGGGAATTTCCTTGAAATAGGTGAAGAGCATCCAGACCACGATGGGCAAGTTGATGAGCATCAGGACCACGATTACCATAAAGTGGGTGTCAAAAAGCCCCAGGCTCTTGGTCAGAAAGGTCATCGGATACAGCACCGCCGCCGCTGGAAGCATCTTGGTCGACAGCATCCACATGAGGACGTCCTTGGTCGCACGGCTTGGGTTGAACGCCATGGCGTAGGCGCAGGGAATGCCGACGGCCAGCGCAAAGATCGTGGCGAAAACGGAGGTGATGACCGAGTTTGTGGCAAAGCGCCAGTAATCGTAGTTCTCGGTCATATTGATGTAGTTTTCGAGCGTCGGTGTAAAGAACAGCAGGTGCTCGGGCTTTACCGCGTCAGCGTCTGTCTTGAAGCTGGTGAAGATCAGCCAGAAGATCGGGAAAAAGAATAGCAAACCCACGATCCACGCCAGTACAGGCCGACCATACAAGCTGAACTTGGTTTCGTTTGCGACAATAGCCATGGGTCTACTCCATCAATGTCTTGCCGATCATCCGCAGTAGGAAGATGGCGACGATGTTGGCCAGAATGACCGCGAAGATGCCGGTGGCGCTGGCGGCGCCGATGTTGTTGTTGGCAAATTCACCGATCAGATAGGGCAGGTTCTTGTTTCCGTTGCCGCGGCTCACGATCTCGATCTCGGCATAGAGTGACAGGTGAAAGATGGCTTGGATCATCACCACGATGGCAATCGGACGGCCCAGATGCGGCAACGTGAGGAACCGGAATTGTGACCAGGTGCTGGCACCATCGAGAATGGCCGCCTCTTTCTGCTGCTGATCTTCGGATTGCAGCGATGTCATGAAGATCAACACGGCAAAGGGGGTCCATTGCCAAGTGACCATGATGATCACCGCATAGGCCGAGGTCTGCGTAGCTCGGAAAGAAATTGGTTCCAGTTCTGGCCAAAGTGAGAAGAACCAGCCGACCAACGGGGCGCCTTGAAGCGATGCAATCAGGTCATTGACCCCACTAACAGCGATTCCTTGCAGGCCTAGCACCGGATCAAGGATCATGTTGATCCAAAGAACAGCGTTTACCGCAGGCATCACAAAGAAAGGAGAGATCAGCAGGACCCGCACAATCCCCTGTCCAGGAAACGCCTTGTTGATCATCACGGCGATCAGCACGCCCAGAATTACAGTCAGAAAAAGGATACTACCGACAATCAGAAGGCTATTTTGGACCGCAAGCAGGAAGTCTTTGGAGTTCAGAACAAACTCGTAGTTTCCGAACCCACGCCAGTTGCTGATGGATGGTGTCGTCCACTCAGGGCGGCGCAAGTTGTTTAGTACGTAGCGGATGAACGAGAAGTACAGCGTCATGCTGAGGGGGATGAGCATCCAGATCAGCAGCAGGATGACGGCCGGTGATTGCAGGATGCGGGGAAGCTTTCTGTCAGACATAACCCTATTACCCTCGCGAGCAGGCGCGCTCGCCATGCGCGTTGAAATCAAAAGTGTCGGTTTTGGTGCATCGTTCCTAGATCAACGGATCGGCCTTGGAGGACGCGGGCGGGAAGGCCCGGGGCATACCCGGGCCTTCCGATCAGACTTAGTAGCCCGCTTCGGTCATGATTGCTTCGGCAGCGGCTTGCGACGCTTTGATCGCTTCATCAACCGACTTGGCGCCGGACAGTGCAGCCGCCATTTCCTGTGCAACGGCCGAACCCACTTCGGGGAATTCGGGGATCGCTGCGAACTGAACGCCCACGTAAGGCTTCAGGTCAGTCGCTTCAGGTGCCGCAGATTCAATCGCAGCCAGTTCGGCGGCGGCAAAGCCTGCGGCGGCCTGGAACTCTGGCAAGTCGTATGTGGACGCACGCTGACCGGTTGGGACTTTGCCCCAGCCAAAGTCGGGGTGGTTGCCCACGGCTTGAACGTAGTCTTTGGACGTTGCCCACTCGATGAAGGCTTTTGCCTCCTCTGCACTTTCCGTGCCCGCTGGCACTGCCATGGCCCATGCCCACAGCCAATTCGCGCCAATCGGGTTACCGGCGTTGGGCGACTGGGCGTAGGCTACGCTGTCTACTTCCAAGAAGGATGCCGCGATTGTGGCGTCGATCCACATGCCGCATTTGCCTTCGTTGTAGAGGGCGAGGATCTCGTTGAACGAGTTGCCTTCCGACCCGGGAGGGCCGTAGTTGCCAAGCAGATCCACGTAGAAGTTGATGGCTGCACGCCATTCGTCGCTGTCGATGGTTGGTTTGAAGTCCGCATCGAACCATGCGCCTCCGAACGAGTTCACGACGGTGGTGATGAACGCCATGTTGTCGCCCCAGCCGGGCTTGCCGCGCAGGCAGGCACCGTAGACGCCGTTGTCTGGGTCATGCACGGCTGCCGCGGCTGCCTTGATGTTGTCCCAGCTGTCGTTGTCGGCGATTGTGATTCCGGCGGCGTCGGTCAGGTCTTTGCGGTACATGACCATCGACGACTCGCCGTAGAACGGTGCCGCGTACATTGTGCCATTGTGGCTCAGACCTGCGCGAATTGCGGGCAGGATGTCGTCCATGTCGTACTCGGCGCCAAACTCAAGCGGTTCGATCCAGCCTGCGGCGCCCCAGATGGGCGCTTCCTGCATGCCGATGTTGATGATGTCGTACTGGCCGCCACCGGTGGCCGTGTCGGACGTGACCTGCTCGCGCAGCACGCCTTCTTCCAACGACACCCACTCAAGCTGCACACCAGTTTCTTCGGTGTAGGCCTCGGCGACCTT
The DNA here is from genome assembly GCA_038525015.1 of Pseudomonadota bacterium. Classification (GTDB taxonomy): domain Bacteria; phylum Pseudomonadota; class Alphaproteobacteria; order Rhodobacterales; family Rhodobacteraceae; genus Tateyamaria. Next base: position 70,250 of record JBCBID010000002.1, read on the forward strand.
CTGCATGTTGATCATATGACCGTTGTTCACGATCGCGATTGTCAGTGATTTTGCGTGGCCATCTGCCAGTGCGCCCGATGCGGTGATCAGCGACAGCGCTGTTGCCGCACGAAGTGCGTTCCCAAGAGACATCCGGTTCCTCCCTAGATTGGATGTTATCCATCAACGCTATCTGCAAATCTGTCGCCGCGTCAATTTATTTTTTACGCGCGTAAAATATTCAGGAAAATTGGTTTAACCTAAATCCTTTACGCCGAGGCTCGCATAATCAAGTGGGCGGAGAATAGTGTCTCTTCGCGCGCTTCGAAACGTCCGCCCGATTCGATTAAACGAAATAAAGTTTCAACTGAGTGCCCTGACACATTCGCATAATCATGCGCCGCCGTTGTCAGCGACGGGCAAGTATAGCGCGAGAACGGGTGGTCATCATGGGACGCCACACGCAGGTCGCACTCAGGTCCCCGACCAACCTTATGACCAGTCTCGTAGCACGCAGAGAGCAGCCCAATCGCCAAGCGGTCATTGCTGCACAGGATCGTGTCGGTGGGCAATGCGCCGCGGTTCAGAATGTCCAAACCTCCTTTGCGACCAATCTCTTCAAAGGCCCAGCCGGTTCCTTCGATCTGAAGAACATGCGGCTCAAGCCCAAGCCTCTCCATCATATCAAGATAGGCCCGCCTGCGTTTGTTCGCGTTCGGATTGGCGGGAAACTTCATCTCAAAGAACGCGGCCGGGTCGCCCGTACGGCTAAGGTACTCGACGGTTTGCGATACAAAACTGTAGTTGTCAGATCCGACAAATGCCTCGCCCATTCCTTCGATGTTACTGTCAAAAAGAACGGTGGGCACGTTGCGGCAAAAGGCTTCAATGGCTGCCTTGTCAGACAGCCGACCCAAGGGGGCAAACAACACCCCCGCAGGCTTCAGCGACCGCAGCGTGTCCAAGATATCGCGCTCCTGTTCGGGCGAGCCATGTGAACTGAATAGCGACGGTGAAAACCCTGCTTCGATGCAGCGGCGTTCGATGACGCGCACGATCTCGCCAAAGAAAGGGTCTGCGAGATAGGGCACGACCACGCCAATGTTCTTCGTGAGTTCACGGTTCTGGTTCATCGCATAGATGTTCGGGCGATACCCATATTGCTCGATGGCGGCCTCAATGCGCGCCCGTGTTGTGGCCCGTACGCTCGTCGGATCATGGAAATACTTGGATACAGTCGGACGCGAGATGCCGCTGACCGACGCAAATTCTTCCATGTTCCTAATTTTGCGCTCGCCCATCCTGCACTCCGTTTGATGATCCACGACTTTTTCATCGACAGCGTGACGATAGGCAAATTAATTTACGCGCGCAAATTTTGTATAGTTTTGGCACGACGCAGGGGTCGTTCAGGAACAAACAACTATGCAAGGTAGCTCCGGCACAATTGTCCATGCGGGCCCAAGCTCGACTATGCCGGATTGCTCGAATTGCTAAAGAACGAGGGTAACCGGTCGGGCAGTATGTCCTGCAATTCATCAACGTTGATAGTCATATCTGGTCGCGCAGCCTGCTGGCCCGCCACATTGGCAAAGAGGTGATCGACAACGCACCACTCTCGAAATCTGCGATGAAGGCGACCCAATCCGCAATGGATGAACGAAGCGCCCAATCGCTTCGTTCACTTCAAGAGATGAGCCTTTTCCTGCCCTAAGCGGCGTTGAATGCCGCCGTACAGGCACTTGAAATTTTTAGTGCAACCGGTTGCAAAATACGGCAACTCGCATATCATTGCGTTCGCTGACGGCCAGAGACTCAGTCCGAGGAGAGACGGTTTCGGGTCGGCGGTCCGGCAAAAAATGGCGTGATCCGGACACGCAATTTGGGAGGAAACCATGAAGAAATTTGTGACATTGGGCGCGCTTGCCATGCTGATGGCTGGCACGGCCATGGCCGAAACCATCGGTGTGTCCGTTGCCCGTTTTGACGACAACGGACTGACCATCATGCGCAACGGCATGACCGATCACGTGGAAACGCTCGATGGCGTCGAACTGATCATGGAAGACGCGCAAGACGACGTGGCGCGCCAGCTTGACCAGATCAACAACTTCATCGCGAGCGGCGTGGACGCCATCATCGTGAATGCGGTGGACACCAACGCCACCGAAGCGATGAGCCAAGCCGCGGCTGCTGCCAGTGTGCCGATGGTCTATGTGAACCGCCAGCCGATCAACATGGACACGCTGCCCGAAAACCAGGCCTTTGTCGCCTCGAACGAGATCGAAAGCGGCACGCTGAAGGCGTTTGAGATCTGCAAGAACCTGCGCGCTGCGGGTAAGTCGGGCGGGGCGACCGCCTACATGCTGATGGGTCAGCTGTCGAACCAGGCGGCCGTGCAACGCTCCAAGGATGTCGAGGACGTGCTGGGTATGGATATGTGCAACTTCATTACGCTGATCGACAGCCAGACCGCCAACTGGTCGCGCGACCAGGCGCAGGACCTGATGACCAACTGGATTTCCTCCGGCGAGCCGTTTGACGCCGTCTTTGCCAACAACGACGAAATGGCGATTGGTGCGATCCAGGCGATGAAATCCGCAGGCATCTCGATGGACGATGTGGAAGTGGGCGGCGTCGATGCCACCCCCGACGCGCTGGTGTCGATGCAGGCGGGCGACATGGACGTGACCGTGTTCCAGGACCTCGCCGGTCAGGGTGCGGGGTCTATCGACACGGCGATCAAGCTGGCGAATGGCGAAGATGTCGACAAGACCGTCTTCATTCCGTTTAAGCTGGTCACACCGGACAACGTGTCTGACTTCCTTCAATAAATCGAACCGGTCGGGCGGCGCGTGCCGCGGCCCGAACACTTTTTCCTGACATAAGAAGCGGCCTTGGGACCGCTCAACCGGGAGGCATCCATGGCCGACGCAACGCAAGGCACCGGCGGGCTGACATTCGACAGCAAGCGACGGACCTGGCCGAACGAGCTGAACATCTTCTTCGCCTTGATCTTGATTATCTTCGCGTTCGAGGCGGCGGGCCAATTACTGCCTTACATGAACGGGCAGAGCTTTCTTTTTGACACGCGTGACCGGTTTGACAGCATCTTCAATGAGGCGCGGCTGCGCATCATCATCCTGCAGGTCGCCATTATTGGGATCATCGCGCTGGGGGTCACGCAAGTCATCATCTCCGGCGGGATCGACCTCAGTTCTGGCCCGCTTGTAGGCGCGACGGCGATGATTGTGATGTCATTCGCCCAAACCGAACTGGTGAACGGTGGCCCCAACCCCAAAGCGGTGTTTGGTGATTGGGCCTTTGACCTGCCGGTGATCATACCCCTGATTGTCGGGCTCAGTTTCGGGGCCTTTATCGGGGCCATCAATGGTAGCTTAATTGCCTACACCCGCATTCCGCCCTTTATCGCGACGCTGGGCATGTTCTTGATCTGCCGCGGTATCGCACAGGCCTGGACCCGCGGGCAGCCCGTGTCTTTCCCCACCGAAAGCTACGCATTGATTGGCAAGGGTATGATGCCCGTCTACCTGTTTCTTGCGCTCGCAATCCTGTTCCACTTCATCCTGAAATACACGGTCTATGGCAAACACACCTACGCCATCGGCTCGAACGAGGATGCGGCACGGATGTCCGGCATCAACGTCAAACGGCACAAGGTGCTGGTCTATATGATCGCTTCGATGCTGGCGGCTTTCGCGGCGATTGTCCTGAGTTCCAAGAACCTCACAGCGCAGTCTGGCATGGGCATCTTCTATGAACTCTACGCCATTGCCATGGCCGTAATCGGTGGCGTCAGCCTGACGGGCGGGCGCGGGTCGATTATCGGGACGGTGCTGGGGGCGATGGTCTTTGGCGTGATCCAGTCCGGGTTCACCTACATCAAGCTCGACGCCTTCTACCAATTGATGGCCATGGGCGCGATCATCATCGGCGCGGTTGTGCTGGATAAAGTCCGGCAGGAACGCGCGGCCTTGCGAAGTTGACGGGGGATAGAACCATGAGTGACGACATCGTACTTGAGACCCGCGGACTGACCAAACACTATGGCGGGGTGCATGCCTTAAACGACGCGAACTTCACCCTCAAAAAAGGGGAACATGTGGCAATCATGGGGGACAACGGGGCAGGCAAATCCACCTTTGTGCGCCAGATCACCGGGGTCGAGCAGCGCACGCGCGGCGACATCATGTTCTATGGCGAGCCGGTCCATTTCAACGGCCCGCTTGATGCACGCGAAGCAGGCATCGAAACCGTGTTCCAGACACTTGCTCTCGCCGACGATCTGGATGTCCCCGACAACCTGTTCCTGGGCCGCGAAAAAACCAAGTTTGACTGGCTCGGCCCCTTCCGCCTGCTGGATTACAAGGCGATGCGGCAGGCCACGATGGACGGATTGGAAAAAACGGCCGTAAAAATCCCCAACATACGCAACACCATTCGCAACATGTCGGGTGGCCAGCGGCAATGCGTGGCGATTGCGCGCACCGCCACCTTCCATTCCCGGCTCACCATCATGGATGAACCCACCGCGGCGCTGGGGGTGCAGGAAACAGCCCAGGTCGAAAACATCGTCCGCACGCTTAAGGAGCAGGGCGAACCCTTGATCCTCGTCAGCCACAACATGCGGCAGGTGTTTGACTTGGTAGACCGGATCGTGGTTTTCCGGCGCGGACGTATTTGCGCGAATTTAGCCAAGGAAGACACGGATGGGCAGGACGTTGTGGCCTACATCACTGGTGCCAAGACGCAAGAAGGATACGAGGACGCGGCCTGATCGCAGGGGCGCGCCATGGCAGTGACGCTCAAAGATGTGGCCGAACGGGCGGGGGTGTCGCGCTCTGCCGTGTCTCGTTGCTTCACGCCGGGCGCCTCGATCAGCGGCAAGACACGGGACAAGGTCGAAAAGGCCGCCGCCGAACTCGGCTACAGTCCCAATGCGCTGGCGTCATCGCTCACCACCGGACGGACCAAGCTGGTGGGCGTGATCTCGAACAACTTCCACAACCCGATCTTTCTGGAAGTCTTCGACCTTGTCACACGCGAACTCCAGAAACGCGGCCTGCGTCCATTGCTGGTCAACCTTTCAGATGAAATCGACCCTTCGAACTCCGTCCGCCTGCTTCGCCAATACTCCGTGGATGCGGTCATCGTGGCATCCTCGACCCTGCCGGTTAGTTTCGCCGAGAGCTTTCACGAAGCGGGCATGCGCGTCGTGCACTCCTTTGGTCGTCTGACCGACAAGCCGAAGATCAACGTGCTAGGCATAGACAATATCGAAGCGGGCCGGATCGCCGCCCGCGAACTGATCCGCCGCGGCTACCGCAAGGTTGGCTTTCTCGCGGGTCCGCTCAGCGCCACCTCGACCCGCGACCGCCACACCGGCTTTGCCGAGGAATTGGGCCGCCACCCTGATGTGTCGCTGTCGGTCAGCTATGCAAGCGCCTATTCCTTCTACGCCGGCCGGGACGAGATGGCGCGCCTTCTGTCGATGGGCCTGGCAGAGGCGTATTTTTGCGGAGATGATGTTCTGTCCATCGGGGCGCTTTCGGCCATCAAGGATGCGGGCCTGTCGGTGCCGGAAGACGTCGGCATTCTGGGGCTCAACAACATGGAAATGGCTGCCTGGGAGCTGATCGACCTTACCACCATTCACAATCCAATCGACGAGATCGTGCGCACCTCCGTCGATCTGGTCGAGGCGATGTTGGACGGGGAAGAGATGGTGGCGCAGTCGCTGAGTTTCCATTGTCACGTGGTAGAGCGTGGAACCTTGCGTATTGCACCAAACACTTAAGCAAAGCGCCGGTGTTCTGTGATAGGCAAGCTTTCACGGATTGCACCAAGCAGATTCACAAAAGGTCTTTCACACGATGCGATACATCCTCACCCTCATTTTTATCCTCGCGTGCAGCATCGCGCAGGCAGCGAGTGTTACGTGCAACGAAAACGGGGCCGTTGTGCGCCTGACCGACGGAACGATCTACTACCTGGGAAAAAGCTGCGATGCGGCCAGCGCCGATGGCAGAACAGGAACCTGGTGGCTCAGCGCTTCTGCATACGTCGTTTCAATCGATGGCAACGCACGACGCCTGCCGGTTGAGCCGGATTGCCCCGCGCTGCCTGCATGTTGGTCAAACTAACTGTGGGTCGCTTCCGCGTTTAGCGCGATTGAATTTCTCGCAAACACACTGAACGATTGATATCACCGAAACATCGGGGGGCGCGCATCCAGCCACTTGCCATCCTGCTTGCCGCTTTCCGCCACCGCAAACACCGCTGCCATGGACCGCAACCCGTCTTCGGCCCGCGGATACAGGTTGGCCGCCGGGTCCATCAACCGTCCCTCTTTCCGCGCGCGTATTGCCTCGGCCAGATCGGTGTAGATGTTGGCAAAGGCCAGCGGCATCCCCTCGGCGTGCCCAATGGTGACACGGGTCGTTCGGTCCGCTTCGGGCGACAGGTTCGCCTCGCCCCGCTCGATCACTTGCAAGCGCGCGTTCAGAGGCATGTAATACAATTGGTTCGGTTGTTCCTGGCTCCAACGCAGCCCGCCTGTTTCGCCAAAAACCTGAATGCCCAATCCGTGCTGGCGCCCAATGGCCACGGACGACGTCCAAAGCCGCCCAACCGCGCCACCATCCATGCGGAAGTTGACCATCGCGTCGTCCTCCAGCGTGCGCACGTCGATACATGACACGGTGTCGGCACTCAGTTTTTCGACCTCTTGGCCCGTCACAAAGGACGCCATATGAAGCGCATGAATGCCGCAATCGGCAAATTGCGCCGACACGCCCGCCTGCGCGGGGTCATATCGCCAGCGCACGCGCGGATTGTCTGCATCGGTCGCGTCGGCGTGGTGACCATGCGCAAATTCGGCTACGACGAGGCGTACCTTACCAATGTCGCCCCTCGCCACCATCGCCCGCATGTGACGGACCAGCGAATAGCCGGAATAGCCGTAGTTCACCGCGCAAATGTTGCCGGTCTTCTGTGCGATCTCGACAATCTCCTGACCCTCTTCGACGGTCATGGTCATCGGCTTTTCGCACAGCACGTGGAACCCCGCTTCTAAGAAAGCCTTGGTGATCTCGAAATGTGTGGAATTGGGCGTGGCCACGGTCACAAGGTCGATCTTGTCGTCGCGTTCTTGCTCACCCTCCAGCATATCCTGCCACGACCCATAAGCCCGGTCACCTAGGCCCAGTCGTCGGCCATAGTCGCGCCCTTCCTCCGGCCGATGATCCAGCGCGCCCGCCGAAAACTCAAACAACCCATCAAGGCCTGCACCCAACCGGTGGGCCGGTCCAATCTGGCTGCCTTCGCCGCCGCCAATCACGCCCCACTGCAGCTTCGCCATGTCAGGCTCCCTCAAAACCGATGGATTGCAGATAGCCGCGGTTCAGTTTCGCGTCGTCAATAGGCGACGTATTACCCGCCGGATCGCAGTCCTGTTCGACCGTGCACCAGCCATCAAAGCCATTGTCGAGCAGAACCTGCCTCACAGCTGGAAAGTCGACATCGCCGTCGCCAAGGTTACAAAAGATGCCTTGGGCGCAGGCGTCATAGAACCCGGTACGCTTGGCGATCACGTCCGCCTTCATCTTTGGGTCGATGTCCTTGAAGTGCATGTAGCTGATGCGGCCGATATAGCGCTTCATGAAGGCCACGGGATCAAAGCCCGCATAGGAATGGTGCCCCGTGTCAAAGCAGATCTTCAGAATGCGCTCATCAACCTCATCCAGCAGCCGCTCCAGTTCCGGCTCAAAGTCGATGAAACCCGCGGCATGGGCGTGGATGCCAACGGTCAGGCCATATTCTTCGGTCCCCATCTTGGCGACCGTGGCGATACGGTCGCGGAAGGCGGTCCACTCGGCTTTGTCCATCTGCTCGGCCTCATCCGCGCGACCAGCCGTCGGCGCACGCCGTTCCGAGATGGAATCGATCAACACCAGATGCTGCGCACCATGCGCCTTGAGCGCCTTGCAGGTCCGTACGGCACCGTCCATCACGTCGTCCCACGCGTTGGGGTCGTGAAAGGGGCGAAAGACCACGCCCCCTACAAGTTCCTGCCCAAACTCTTCCAAAGCATCGCCTAGCACCGCAGGGTCCTCGGGCATAAAGCCCACGGGCCCCAACTCGATCCCGGTATATCCCGCATCCGCGTTTTCTCGCAGCACGTTGCGCCAGGATGGATTGCGCGGGTCGTCCGCAAATTCCACGCCCCAGGAACAAGGGGCATTGCCGATCTTGATCATGTGTTTGCCTCTTTAGAAATCCGCCACGTTGACCCATTGCTCCTGACGCGAGGACGCTAGGGCCGCAGCCACAACTTGATTGACGCGCAGACCTTCTTCGAATGTGGGCCACACCGCGTCGCCGGTGTGGATCGCTGTCAGAAAGTCCTTGGCCTCGATGATGATCTGGTCCTGATATCCGGTGCCGTGACCCGGCCCCTGGCAAAACGGCAGATAGTCTGGGTGTGCCGGACCGGTCAGGATCTTGCGAAAGCCGCGCTCGGCCTCGGGTCCCTCTGCCGTATAGAGCCAGAGCGCATTCTGATCCTCACCATCAAACCGGATCGCACCGCCCGTGCCATATATGTCATAGGCGTAGCCCATCTTGCGCCCCGTCGCGACGCGGCTGATAAACAGGCTGCCATTGATGCCGGACGCAAAGCGCAGGGTGAGGTAGGCCTGATCGTCATTGGTCACCTCGACCCCGCCGCGCATCGGATGCACGGTTTCAACCCGGGCAAAGAGTGCTTCAATCGGGCCCATCAGAGCCTGCGCGCAGTTGATGGGGTGGGGGGCCAGATCGCCCATGCACCCGTTGGCATCGCCTTGCGCGCGCCAAGTACCAGGATCGTTTGGGTCGGCAAAGAAATCCTCGGTCATCTCGCCGCGGAACGAGGTCACCTGCCCAATGCGCCCTTCGGCGATAAGCTGGCGGGCATATTGGGTCGCTGGCGTCTTGGCGTAGTTGAAGCCCACCATGTTGGCGACACCTGCGGCCTTTGCGGCGGCCACCATCTCGCGGGCATGGTCCGGCGTTTCGGCCAGTGGCTTTTCACACAGCACCGGCTTTCCGGCGGCAAAGGCGGCCAAAGCAATATCGCGGTGAGTGTCTTGGGGCGAGGCGATCACGATGGCCTCGACCTTGGGATCATCAACAAGCACCCGCCAGTCGGATGTCGCACAGGCAAAGCCATAGGCCGCACGATACTTTTCCGCCGACGCGTCCGAGGTCGCACACACCATTTCAAGGCGTGGGCGCAGCGCAGTGTCAAACACCATAGCCACGGCACCAAACGCCACCGCATGGGCCTTGCCCATATAACCGCCGCCGACAATGCCGATCCCAATTTCTGCCATCCGTGGTCCTCCCCGGAAAAAAAGTTTGCAACCGGTTGCAATAGCGGTATCGTCATTGCATCGGGCGGGTCAATACAGAATCGTCACATCAGCATATCGCGCAAGCCGAGGGAGGATGGCATGGCGGGCAGCGACACCGTGCGCCTGACGACAGCACAGGCGATTATCCGCTATTTGGCGGCGCAATATATTGAAATAGATGGCCAGGAATGGCGCCTGTGTGGCGGCGGTTTCGGCATCTTCGGGCACGGCAATGTGACTTGCCTGGGTGAAGCGCTGTATGATCACCGCGCCGAGCTGCCGCTCTACCGTGGGCAAAACGAACAAAGCATGGGCTTTGCGGCGGCTGGCTATGCCAAGACGTGGCTGCGCCAGCGGTTCATGTTCTGCACCGCTTCTGCTGGCCCAGGTACGGCGAACCTGCTGACAGCCTCCGCGCTCGCCCATGCCAACCGTCTGCCCATGCTGATGCTTTGCGGAGACACGTTCCTCACCCGCCTGCCGGACCCGGTGCTGCAACAGCTTGAACACTTTGGCGACCCGACCTTCGGCGTGAACGACGCATTCAAGGCCGTCACGCGTTATTGGGATCGCATCACGCACCCGGCGCAGATCATCCAATCCCTACCCAACGCCATCGCCACCATACTGGACCCGGCTGATTGTGGACCGGCGTTCCTTGGCTTGCCGCAAGATGTGCAGGGCTGGGCCTACGACTACCCCCTCGCGATGTTCAAGCGCAAAGTCCACCGCATCCGCCGCCAGTTCGCCGACGCGGCAGAGGTCGCTGACGCCGCAGCAGCGCTGAAGGCTGGCAAACGGCCGATGATCATCGCCGGTGGCGGCGTGCAATACTCTGGTGCGGTGGCCGAACTGACAGCCTTTGCCGAAACGCACAACATCCCCGTGGTTGAAACCATCGCGGGGCGAGCCAATCTGCTCGATACGCACCCGCTGAACTGCGGGCCCATCGGGGTCACAGGATCAGACAGCGCCAACGCAATCGCCGAAAAAGCAGACGTGATCCTATCCGTCGGCTGCCGCCTGCAAGACTTTACAACCGGTTCGTGGACTGCCTTTGCTCAAGACGCGCAAATCATCGGCCTCAACGCCGGGCGGCATGACGCGGGCAAGCATCGCTCGCTGCCAGTTGTCGGCGACGCCAAGCTGGGGCTCGACGCTTTGGGCGCCGCCCTGACTGGCTACACGGCACCGTCTGGCTGGGCCTCGTTTGCCAAAGATGAGCGAACCAAGTGGACCGCCTGTGTCGCGGACAATGTAGCACATGGCAACCGCCCCAATTCCTACGCCCAAGCCATCGGTGTCGTGAACGCGGCCTGCGAACCGCGCGACCGTGTGGTAGCCGCGGCGGGCGGGTTGCCTGCAGAGGTGACCGCCAATTGGCGCACCCTCGATATCGGCACCGTGGATGTCGAGTTTGGCTTTTCCTGCATGGGCTACGAGATTGCCGGCGCGTGGGGGGCACGCATCGCCCAGTCCGAACGTGAGCCGGATCAGGACGTCATCACCTTCTGCGGCGATGGCTCCTATCTGCTGATGAACTCCGACATCTACTCCTCGGTCCTCAGCCAGAAAAAGATGATTGTGCTGGTGCTCGACAACGGCGGCTTTGCCGTCATCAACAAGTTGCAGAACAACACCGGCAACGAAAGCTTCAACAATCTGTTGAGCGACGCGCCAACAATCCCTGAAGCCTTCGCCGTCGATTTCGAAGCCCATGCCGCCAGCATGGGCGCTGCGGCTGAAACAGTGGTAAACCCAGCCGAATTGGGTGAGGCGTTCCAGCGGGCCAAAGCCAGCGATAAAACTTATGTCATCTGTATGAAAGTTGACGCCTACGACGGCTGGACCACGGAAGGCCATACCTGGTGGGAGGTGGGCACACCGCACGTGACCGACAATGAAAAGGTCGCGGCTGCCCATGCGGACTGGGAATCCACCCGCCCCAAACAGCGCAAGGGCGTGTGATGCAAAGCTTCACCGCCGACACGGCCGACCCCGCCACGATATGTGATGAAATGCTGAATGGTCCCGGTGCCGTCCGCATCACCGGGCTGTTCACCCCGGACCAGATCGCGGATGCCCGCGCGCGGATCATGGCTCATTCGGACGGCGACGGCGACAAGGTCACGCATTTTCAAGGCTCCGCCATGGAAGAGGGCCGCGCAAACCTGCAACGCCGCGTCTGGAATCTGCTGGCCAAGGGCGCGGTATTCTCGGACATGGCCACGCACCCCGTGATCATGACTGTGCTCAGCCGTTGGCTCGGGTCCGAGTTTATCATGGGCTCCATCGCCGCCAACCGGATCCTGCCCGGCGGGCCGGGGCAAGAGCCACATATCGACTTTCCCTATTGGGATTTTCACGCGCCCGACACACACCCAATGGGGCTAAACGCCAGCTTCCCCATGAACGCGCAAGTGACCATCGCACTGGACCCGTTCACCGAAGAAAGCGGCGCTACCGCCTATCTGCCCGGCACGCAAAAGGACATGCGCTATCCTACGGCTGCAGATCATGACCACTTCTATGCCAACTGCGCCCGCATGACCGGCGAGCCCGGCGATACGGTGATTTTCTTTGGGGCGGCTTGGCACTGCGCCATGCCCAACACAGCAGACCACGACCGCAACGCGGTGCTGATCAACTATATCCCGAAATTCGTCAAACCGCTCGAAGACATGCCGGGCGCGCTGCCCCAATCCTTCCTCGATGCGGCCAGCCCCGAGATGCGGCAACTTCTGGGCTTCAATTACAAATATCCGGAAATTCTGGACGAGGCGGACGCAGTGAACGCCGAGGGCATCAAATGACCGCACTCTTGGACGGCATAAAGGCCAATGACTTTGTCATCGTGGGCCGCGCAGGCATCGATTTCTTCACAGACGTGGGCGTGCGCGCCGAGGATGCGGAGCGCCTCACCGTCGACCTTGGGGGCTCAGCGGCCAATATCGGCGCGGGCATCTGCAAGCTGGGGGGCAAGGCGGCGCTGGTCACCTCAGTCTCCGACGACTCGGTGGGCAGCTACTGCGTGAACCGCTTGCAGCACTACGGCGTAGACACCACTCACGTGAACAGGGTCGGCGGCGAATACCGCAACTCGCTCGCCTTCTACGAAAGCGTGCTCGAAGGGCACAGAAACGTCATCTACCGCAACGGTGCCGCCGACTTTCAAATGACCATCGAAGATGTCGAAGCGGTGGATTACACCAGATACGGCGCGTTGATCACTGCTGGCACCGTCTTTGCCGCCGAACCCTCGCGCGCGGCTACGTTCCGCGCCTTTGAACTGGCCAAGGCCGTAGGTCTTCCGATCATCTTTGATGTGGACTATCGCCCCTATTCCTGGCCATCGGCGCAAGTCGCTGCCGACGTGCTGAGCCGGGCGGCAGAAGCCTCTGACATTATTGTCGGCAATGACGAGGAATTCGGTTTCGTGGCAGGCGGCATGGACAAAGGGCAGGCTAAGGCGCGGGCCCTGTCCGAGACCACGGCTGAGATCGTGATCTACAAAATGGGTGAGAACGGCGCCGTCACCTATGCGGGCGGCGAAGAGATTGCCACCGGCATCTACCCGATCACAGCCGTCAAACCAAACGGGGCAGGGGACGCGTTCATGGCCGGGCTGATGACCTCTATCGCAGACGGGTACGACCTGAAAACCGCCATCCTGCGCGGGTCCGCCTGCGCCTCGATTACCGTCTCGCAACCGGGTTGTGCACCTGCGATGCCAACACCCGATCTGCTCGATGATTTTCTGACAAACCATCCCGGTCCGACATCACCATAAAGGAGGCCGCCATGCACATCGCGCCTTACGACAATCAGAACAACCCGATCGTGGATGCCGACGACGCTTGTGTCCCGCTCAACTATTTCAACATCGTGAAGCTGAAAAAGGGCCAAGTATTCGAATATCAGGTGCCGGGATACGAAACCTGCATCGTGCCCGCGACCGGCACCGTCGATGTGAATGTCGAAGGGTTCAAGGCGGATGCGCTGGGCGGTCGTGGCGTCGATGTTTGGGACGGGGAGCCCGAAGGCGTCTATGTCCCCGCGGGGACAAAGGCCGAGTTGGCCTGTGTCTCGGATGACACCGAAGTATTCGTGGCAGGGGCCAAGTATGACAAGGTGCTCGACGCCTTTGCCGTGCGCAAGGACCAACTTGACCTCGTGCAATACGGCTCGGACGACACCAAGACCCATCGCAAGATCAAACACATCCTCGGCCAGAAACAGCACGGAAAGGTGGGCCGCCTGTTGGTGTCCGAACTGTATACCGTGGGCCAGGGCGGCTGGTCGGGTTTTCCCAGCCATAAGCACGACACCGACAGGTTGCCTGACGAAACCCGGCACGACGAGACCTACAATTTCCGCTTCCGACCCAACCACGGCTCGGGCGTGCAGATGCTGCAACGTGATGATGGCCAACCGGGCGATGCCTATCACATCGTCGATGGCTCCACGATCTGCCTCGACAAGGGGTACCATCCCTGCGCGGTCCTGCCCGGCTATGAGATGTATTATTTCACCATCCTCGGCGGCCTGAGCCAGCGCAGCCTGGTGCAGTATTTCCAGCCCACCCATGCCTATCAGATCGAAACGATCCCGGGCATCAAGGACATGATTGCGAAGTTTAAGTGATGTTAAGCCCGGCGGCACCGCCGGGCAGCCCCCGACCGCCCCCCGGCGGGCGGGGGCTACACCCCCAAACCCGCGGCCGGGGCCCGCCCTCAGTTCAAAAGCTATGCCACTCGTCACTCTTGCAGATGTCTTGCACCCCGCCAAAGCCGAAGGCTACGCCGTCGCGGGCCTTGTCACCCTCGGCTGGGAAGACATGCGCGCATACGTTGCCGCCGCCGAAGCAGAAAACTGCCCCGTGATCCTACAAGCGGGCCCCTCTTGCCGCGCACACACGCCATTGCCGGTCCTTGGCAAGATGTTCCGCCATCTGGCAGAGGGCGCAAGCGTCCCGGTGGTCGCCCATCTTGACCATGGCTACACCTACGATGAATGCCGCGAAGCGCTTGACAGCGGCTTCACCTCGCTCATGTTCGACGGCTCGCGCAAACCGCTGGACGCCAACATCGCCGAAACCAAAGCCATTGCGGACATGGCCCATGCGGCCGGCATTTCGTGCGAAGGCGAGATCGGATTTGTGGGCTACGACAACGGCGAGGCATCGGCAGGCACAGACCCGTCCGAAGCCGCGCAATTTGCCGCCGAAACAGGCGTCGATGCGATGGCCATATCCGTGGGCAACGTGCACTTGCAAACGGACCAATCCGGCGGGCTGGACGAAGAACGCATTGCCGCCATTCAAGCCCTCACGGACGTCCCACTCGTCATCCACGGCGGCTCGGGCGTGCCTGCGGTGCAGCGGCGCAAATTGGCGACCGGGACCAACATCTGCAAATTCAACATCGGCACAGAGCTACGCCAGGCTTTTGGCCACGCCCTGCGGGATGCGGTGAACAGTGACCCCGCCCGTTTCGACCGCGTGCAAATCCTGAAAGATACACATGATCCGGTGGTCGCCGCCGCACGCACTGTCCTCAGAACCATGAGAGCTGAACCATGATCAATATTGCACTTCTGGGCTGTGGCCGCATCGGTCAGGTTCATGCCCGTTCGTTGATGGGGATGGAGGGCGCGCAGGTTGCCGCCGTCGCTGACGCCATGCCCGAAGCAGCAAACGCCTTGGCGAAGCGCACCGGGTCAGAAGTGATGGAGGTTGAAGATATCCTCGCCGCCTCGGATATCGACGCAGTGGTCATTGGCACACCCACCACCACGCATTATGACCTGATCCATAGTGCGGCCCGCGCGGGCAAGGCGATTTTTTGCGAAAAGCCGATCGACCTGAACGCCGCGCGCATCCGTGATTGCCTTGCCGTGGTCGAACAGCACGACGTGCCGTTTTTCATCGCGTTCAACCGGCGCTTTGATCCCAACTTTCGTGCACTGAAAGGGCAGATTGACGATGGGCGCATTGGCAAGGTCGAGATGGTTACGATCTTGTCGCGAGACCCGTCGCCGCCGCCAATTGACTACATCAAGACGTCGGGTGGCCTCTTTCGCGACATGATGATCCACGATCTGGATATGGCGCGGTTCTTGCTGGGCGAAGACCCCGTGGAGATTTTCGCCCACGGGTCATGCCTTGTGGACCCCGAGATTGGTCAGGCGGGTGATGTGGACACGGCGATGGTGTCACTGCGGACCGTCTCCGGCAAACTTTGCCAGATTTCGAACTCACGCCGGGCAACATATGGTTATGACCAGCGGATCGAGGTGCATGGTGAAGGTGGCATGTTACGGGCCGACAATGTGCTTACCTCGACGGTCGAGGTGTCGGACGCCGCGGGCTTTACCCGCGCACCGACAGAGCCGTTCTTTTTGGAACGCTATGCCGCCGCCTACACCGCCGAGATGGAGCACTTCGTGCAGGTGCTGACCGCAGGGACACCGCCCAATCCCGGCGGGATCGACGGCTACAAGGCGCAAGTGATGGCAGACGCGGCGCAAGCCTCCTATGAGGCAGGCGCGCCGGTGCCGCTGGTCTATGACTAGATCGCGGCGCTGTAGGTGCGCTTGTCAGACTGCGCCGTGTGATCGGTGGTCAGCGTGCCGGCAATAAGGCGCACAAGCGGGTGTGCCCAGCGGGCTATGGTCAGTGTCGTGCCATCCCAGGTCACCGCCCCTTCGAACCGTTGGGCGATGTGCAGCACGCCCGACAGCAGTGTCGGATCAGCCATTTGCGCGTCAGACAGCGTTGCCGCGTGGTAGCACATCAATTGTTCGACCAAATCAGCCTTCAGATGATCCGTGTCCGTCAGAACATAGCCACGCCACATGGCAGGTTGCCCGGCCTCAACCTCGGCTGCGTATTTGCCGGTGACGGGGATGTTCTGGGCAAAGCCTTGCGGATACGTCGAAATAGCTGATGCACCTAAGCCGACAAGGTAGGGTGCGGTATCATCCGTGTAGCCTTGGAACGAGCGGGTGAGACGCTTGTTGAAGAAGGCCTGGGCCAGCGCGTCGTCCGGTCGAGCAAAGTGATCAATGCCGATCTGCACATAGCCGCGCCCCAACAGCGTGCGGCGTGCTAGATCAAACAGGGCCAAACGCTTTTCCGGTTTTGGCAGCGCATCACTGGGGATCAGTGATTGGCGTTTCGACATCCAGGGCACGTGGGCATAGCCAAAAAGCGCAATGCGCCCGGGCTCCATCTGCAAGGCGGCGTCCAGGGTCGCGGCCAGCGTGGTTTCGGTTTGGAAGGGTAGTCCGTAGAGCAGGTCGAAGTTGAGCGCGCCAACACCGAGTGCGCGCAGTTGGTCTACAACAGACTGCGTGAGCGCGCGAGATTGTTCCCGCCCGATGGCCTGCTGCACCTGCGGGTCGAAGTCTTGGATGCCGAGGCTCGCGCGGTTCAGGCCCTTGGCCTTTAGCGTCGCGAGGCGTTTTGGGCCAACATCTGTTGGGTCCACCTCGACTGACAACTCGTCGAGATCACTCAGGCCCCAAATGTCATCAAGACCGGCCAAAAGCCGGTCGAGCAATACCGAAGACAGGATGGTGGGCGTGCCGCCGCCAAGGTGCAACCGCTTGGGTCTGACCCCGTTAGGGAACCCATCTCGGGTGGCGCGCGCCTCGGTCAACACCCGCTCCACATAAGGCGCAAGGGGCGCATCATTTCGCGTACCTTGGGTGCGGCAGGCGCAGAACCAGCACAATCTGCGGCAAAACGGGATGTGGACATAAAGCGAAATCTCTGCATCCTTAGGTGCAGTGGATTGCCAGGTGCGCACGCATTCCGCGCTGACTTCCTCGCTGAACCAATTGGCGGGCGGGTAGCTTGTAAAGCGAGGCACCCGAGCATCGAAAAGCCCATGACGGCGGAGGTCGGAAACGTGTTTCATACCCCTAATCTGATGGATCGGTCAGCGCTGCGCTTTGACACAGATCAACGGAGGGCGTCATGAACAAACCCATGCCGGTCATGGAGAGCTGTTCAAGCTGCCCCATTCGTCATCGCGCCGTGTGCGCCAGATGCGATGAAGATGAACTGGTCCAGCTGAATGACATCAAGTTCTATAAGTCCTATGGCGCAGGTCAGACCATTGCCATGCGGGGGGACGCGCTGGATGTGGTTGCGTCCGTGGTTGTGGGCACGGCGACGCTGGAACGCGCCATCGAGGATGGGCGCACGCAGCTTGTCGGGTTATTGTTGCCGTCCGATTTCATTGGCCGTCCGGGGCGAAAGACGCTGCAATATGACGTGACGGCGGTGACGGATGTCACGCTGTGCTGCTTTTACCGCAAACCGTTCGAAGATCTGCTGATCCGCATTCCGCATGTGCAGGAACGGATGCTTGAGATGGCGCTGGACGAGCTAGACGCGGCGCGTGACTGGATGCTGCTTCTGGGCCGCAAGACGGCGCGAGAGAAGATCGCTAGCTTCCTCATGCTGATTGCTAAGCGCACAGTGCATCCAGATGGGCGTGTTCTGGGCGACACCTCGCGGATCGAGTTGCCTATCAGCCGCGAGGCGATGGCGAATTTCCTTGGCCTGACCATCGAAACTGTCAGCCGTCAGTTCACCGGGTTGCGCAAGGATGATGTCATCGAACTGGATGGCAACCGCACCGTTCTGATCCCGGATCTGGAAACGCTGCTTCTGGAAAGCGGTGACGATTCGGATGGCGGCGTTCTGTTCTAGGACCCGCTTGATCCACATCAACGCGCCGATGCTGCGATAAGCCTACCGTCCTCGACCGAATGGTCAAAGGAGGGCGTTCCCATGTATTCCAACATCCTGATCCCGGTCGCATTTGGTGAGGACCGCGATCACGCGCAAGCCGAGGTGGTGGCCAAGCATCTGGCAACCGACGGTGCCCGGATCACGCTGCTGCATGTTCTGGAGCAGTTGCCGAACTATGCTGCCGAATACGTGCCGTCCGATCTGATTATCGGCAATCGCGAACGGTTGGCCACACGATTGCAGGTGATGGCAGGCGAATTGCCAAACGGGCAGAGCGCAGTGATCGAGGGCGCAACCGGGCGCAGCATCACCGACTATGCGCGGGATCACGACGTGGATCTGATCGTCATGCCGTCGCACCAACCTGCGCTGTCGGACATTCTGCTGGGATCAACGGCGGCGTGGGTGACCCGGCACGCGCCCTGCGCGGTGCATGTGATCCGGTAGCGCCTCGCCCCAATTTTGCGCCTCTTGATCCAGATCAACGCGGGCGTCCGGGCACCCGCTTAATCACGAAAACATACGAACAGGTGTGTTGTCCCCGCGGGGACAGTGCGCAGACGCGTATCGAGCGCCCAAAAGAGGGCGTTTGGTGCGAATATGCAAAGGAAAGAGAATGTGGGACTACGTTAAACTCATATTGCTTGGCCTTGTGGCCCTGTTTGCTGCCATCGCAGCGGACTGGGGACATGATCTGGCCTATAAGCTACACGCCGCGCTGATCTTTGTGATCGCGCTGGGCATGTTCATCTGGCAGGTCCGCCAGATCGACAGCGACAAGCCGCAAATCGACACGTCAGGATACATGGACGGTGTCATACGCGCAGGCGTGATCGCCACAGGATTATGGGGCGTTGTGGGCTTTTTAGCGGGGGTATTTATCGCCTTCCAACTCGCCTTTCCCGCGCTGAATTTTGACTGGGGCCAACCCTTTACCAATTTTGGACGCCTGCGCCCGCTGCACACAAGTGCGGTGATTTTTGCGTTTGGGGGCAACGCCCTGATCATGTCGTCGTTCTACATCGTGCAACGCACCTGCGGCGCGCGGCTGTGGGGCGGCAACCTCGCGTGGTTCGTGTTCTGGGGCTACCAGCTGTTTATCGTGCTGGCGGCGACCGGATACCTGTTGGGGTCCACGCAGTCCAAGGAATATGCCGAGCCCGAGTGGTATGTGGACATCTGGCTGACGCTGGTGTGGGTCGCGTTCCTAGCCGTGTACCTTGGCACCATCTTCAAGCGGCAGGAAAAGCACATCTATGTCGCCAATTGGTTCCTGCTGGCCTTTATCATCACCGTCGCGATGCTGCACATCGTCAATAATCTGAGCATTCCGGTGTCGCTGTTGGGCTCCAAATCGGTGCAGGTCTTCTCGGGCGTGCAGGATGCGATGACGCAGTGGTGGTATGGTCACAACGCCGTTGGCTTCTTCCTGACCGCCGGGTTCCTCGGCATGATGTACTATTTCGTGCCGAAGCAGGCAGAGCGCCCCGTCTACAGCTACAAGCTGTCGATCATCCACTTCTGGGCGCTCATCTTCCTCTATATCTGGGCGGGTCCACACCACTTGCACTACACCGCGTTGCCGGACTGGGCGTCGACCCTTGGCATGGTGTTCTCGATCATCCTGTGGATGCCGAGCTGGGGTGGCATGATCAACGGCCTGATGACGCTGCAAGGCGCGTGGGACAAGCTGCGCACTGATCCGATCATTCGGATGATGGTCATCAGCCTCGCCTTCTACGGCATGTCGACCTTTGAGGGTCCGATGATGTCGATCCGGGCCGTGAATTCGCTGAGCCACTACACCGACTGGACCATTGGGCACGTGCATTCGGGTGCGCTGGGCTGGAACGGTATGATCACCTTCGGGGCGCTGTACTTCCTGACGCCACGCCTGTGGGGCCGGAAGGAAATGTACTCGATGAAGGCCATCGACTGGCACTTTTGGCTCGCCACGATCGGCATCGTTCTTTACGCCGCATCCATGTGGGTGACCGGCATCATGGAAGGCCTGATGTGGCGCGAAGTTGATGCGCAAGGGTTCCTGGTCAACTCGTTCGCCGACACCGTGAGCGCGAAATTCCCGATGTATGTGGTGCGCGGACTGGGTGGGGTTCTGTACCTGGCCGGTGGCGTGATCATGGTTTGGAACATGTGGATGACGATCCGGGGGGCCGAACGTGTGACGGCACCTGTGGGCGTCCCCGCGGAATAAAGGAGGCTGACGATCATGGCCGATAATCCCAAGATCACCGACCCCGAGCAGGACCCAAAGGTCAGCACGCTGAGCGACCTGCCGGACGCGGTGCCCAACGAGCTGCCGCACCAGTCGGCGTTCATCAAGCGCCACGCGATCCTGGAGCGCAGCCCCACGTTGCTGTTCGTGTTCTCGCTTCTGGTTGTGAGCATTGGCGGCATCGTGGAAATCGCACCGCTGTTCTACCTCGAAAGCACGATTGAAGAGGTGGAGGGTGTGCGACCCTACAGTCCGCTGGAGCTGGCCGGGCGCGACATCTACATCCGCGAGGGGTGCTATGTGTGCCACAGCCAGATGATCCGCCCCATGCGGGACGAGGTTGAGCGGTATGGCCACTATTCGCTGGCAGCGGAGTCGATGTATGACCACCCGTTCCAGTGGGGGTCAAAGCGCACGGGGCCCGATCTGGCCCGCGTGGGTGGGCGGTACTCGGATGCGTGGCACGTGGACCACTTTATGGACCCGCAATCAGTGGTGCCGGAAAGTGTGATGCCGAAATACGCGTTTCTGGCGGATGCCGTGCTTGAGACCGATCAGGTCGAAGCGCTTGTCAGCACTCACCGCTTTGTGGGTGTGCCCTATACCGACGACATGGTGGCCGCGGCGGTGGATGACTTCCGCGTGCAGGCCGATCCCGATGGCGATTGGGATGGGCTGGTGGAACGCTATCCCGGCGCGGTTGTGTCCAATTTCGACGGTCAGCCCGAACTGACCGAGATGGATGCGCTGATCGCTTACCTGCAGATGTTGGGCACGTTGGTCGATTTTTCGACCTTCACGCCCGAGCCGAGCCGATAGGAGGCTGATATGGATACCTATTCTTTTCTGCGTGAGTTGGCGGACAGTTGGGTCCTGCTGGCCATGGTGATCTTTTATATCACGGCCTGTTTGTGGTCCTTTCGCCCCTCGGCGCGGCAAGCAAACGAAGAGGCCGCCAGCATCCCCCTGAGAAACGACAAAGATGCGCCTTTCATCGCGCCAGAAGTGGAGGCCGAAGATGGCTGACAATCAGGATATTGATCCGGCCACCGGGACCGACACCACGGGCCACGAATGGGACGGGATCAAGGAGTTGAACAACCCGTTGCCGCGGTGGTGGCTGTGGTGCTTTTACGGCACGATTGTCTGGGGCGTGGGATACACGATAGCCTATCCGGCCTGGCCTTTGGTCAATTCGGCGACGGCCGGTTTGCTGGGCTATTCGACCCGCGCCGAGGTGGCAGAGCAGATTGCCGAGGTTGACGCACAGAATGCCGAAGTGTCTGCCATCCTCGCCTCGGCGGACCTGTCCACTTTAGCGCCCGATGATCCGGCCCATCGCTACGGCGTGGCCGGGGGCGCGTCGGTGTTTCTGGCCAATTGTTCGCAATGTCACGGGGCTGGTGCCGCCGGGGTGCAGGCCGCAGGATATCCGAACCTGCTGGACGATGCGTGGCTGTGGGGCGGAACGCTGGAGGACATTGAATACACCGTCCGTCACGGTATTCGCAACGAAACTGATCCCGATGCCCGCTGGTCCGAGATGCCTGTCTTTGGCGACATCCTGTCGGATGAGGAGATTGGTCAGACCGTTGAGTATGTGCTGGCCCTATCGGGTCAGGACCATGATGCGGGTCTGGCCGAGATGGGCGCGGTGCTGTTTGAAGAGCAGTGTTCAGCCTGTCACGGCCTGAATGGAGAGGGCGACCGGACCCTGGGTGCGCCCACGCTGAACGATGCCATCTGGCTCTATGGTGGCGACCGCGCCCGCCTGACCGAGACGATCACCTATTCCCGGTTTGGCGTCATGCCGGCCTGGGGGCAACGTCTGGACGAGGACGAGATCAAGGCGGTCACGCTGTACCTGCACCAATTGGGAGGCGGCGAGTAGCTTTCGCCGTTTCGCACCACGCCGTGTATCAGGGCGCAAGCCCTCGTTGGAAGCGATGCGCGGCGGTCCCGGCCCTTGTCCTGTTCGTACCTAGCGGGGGCCGGGATTTCTCTTTTCACGTTGATCCAGATCAAGGCTACGCGGCCTGCGCACGTGCAGGATACGCCCACGAACAGGACAACCGAATATGACCCAGTCTCCGGCCGCTCCGCCGCCTATGTACGTTGCGCGTGAACCGATCTTTCCCCGTCGGGTGAAGGGGACGTTTCGCACGTTGAAGTGGTGGATCATGGGGGTGACCCTTGCGATCTATTACTTAACGCCCTGGATTCGTTGGGATCGGGGGCCGAACTTGCCTGATCAGGCGGTGTTGGTCGATCTGGCGGGGCGGCGGTTTTACTTTTTCTGGATCGAGATCTGGCCGCACGAGTTTTACTTCGTGGCGGGTCTGTTGATCATGGCGGGGCTTGGCCTGTTTCTGTTTACCTCTGCCTTGGGTCGGGTTTGGTGCGGCTATACCTGCCCACAGACGGTCTGGACGGACCTTTTCATCCTTGTCGAACGCTGGATTGAAGGGGATCGCAACGCGCGGGTGCGACTTTGGAATGCGGAGTGGTCGCTGCGCAAGTTTCGGTTGCGGATGACCAAGTGGCTGGTCTGGTTCCTGATCGCGATGGCGACGGGCGGGGCATGGGTGTTCTACTTTGCGGACGCGCCCACACTGGCGGTCCAGCTTCTGACCTTCAGCGCGCCTTTTGTGGCGTATTCCACCATCCTGGTCCTGACCGCGACCACCTTTGTCTTTGGTGGCTTCATGCGCGAACAGGTCTGTAACTACATGTGCCCATGGCCGCGCATTCAGGCGGCGATGATGGATGAAAGCACCTTGACCGTGGCGTACCGCCATTGGCGGGGTGAGCCGCGGGGCAAGCACCGCAAGGCTGAAGGGGCTGACAAGCTGGGCGATTGCATTGACTGCATGGCCTGCGTGAATGTGTGCCCGGCGGGCATAGACATCCGGGACGGGCAGCAGATGGAGTGTATCACGTGCGCGCTGTGTATTGACGCGTGCGACGAGATCATGGAGCGGATCGGCAAGCCGCGTGGTCTGATCGACTATCTGGCGCTCTCGGATGAAGAGGCGGAGACGAACGGGGCCAAGCCGCGCCCGATCATAAGCCATGTGTTGCGTACGCGCACGATCCTCTACACCGCGATGTGGTCACTGATCGGCGTGGCTCTGGTTTATGCGCTTTTCATCCGCTCGGACATTGACCTGACGGTCGAGCCTGTACGCAACCCGCAATTTGTGACCCTGTCGGACGGATCGGTGCGCAACACCTATACTCTGCGCATCCGAAACTTGACCGCCGAGCCAAGGGAATTCCGGGTCATGCTGACCTCGGACGAGATCCTGCGTATCGACGTGGAGAGCGAGGGCACAGTTCCCAACCACGTCATTGTTCCTGCAAGCGACACCTTGCAAGCGCGTGTCTACGTGATTGCCCGACCGCAAGATGCGGCGGCGGAAGCCGAAACAACGGACCTGCGTTTGTGGGTTGAAGACGTTGAAACCGAAGACCGCTCGGGTGTCGCCACAATCTTCAACGGAAAGGGCTGAACGATGATCAAGGAATTGACCGGTTGGCACGTGCTCGCAATTTTTGGCTCGGGTTTTGCCGTAATCATAGGGGTGAACCTGACACTGGCCTTTCAGGCGGTGCACACGTTTCCGGGGCTTGAAACCAAGAATTCCTATATCGTGAGCCAAGCGTTCGAGGCGGACAGGTCGGCGCAAGAGGCGCTGGGGTGGAACGTCTCGGCATCGGTCGAGGATGGTGCGCTGTATCTGACCATCGATGATGCGGCGGGATCGGTTGAGCCCATGATCACTGCGGCTACTTTGGGCCGAGCCACCCATGTGGGCGAGGATCTTACTCCGATCTTTGCCCATGATGGAACGCGTTTTGTTGCCGCCATTCCCCCGCTTGCCGCTGGCAACTGGAACCTGCGCCTGGCCGCCGTTGCGCGGGACGGTACGGCATTTCGCCAGCGCATCGTGCTACGAGTTGCGAAATGAGTGTTGCGTCCTGTCCCGGGTGCTTGGCAGCCGCGCCTGCTGCCGAGGCCGTGGGGCGCGATACGGGTCTGCCGACCCATGAGTTGATCCTGCCGGGTGTGCATTGCGTGGCCTGCATCCGGTCGATTGAGGGTTTGCTCAATGCCCGGCCAGACATTGCTGCGGCTCGTGTTAACCTGAGCCGGAAGCGGGTGGCGATCACGGCTGAACCGGGTTTGGACCCTGCGCCATGGATCACAGCATTGACCGGCATCGGGTTTGAGGCGCACGAGGCCCGTGATGCCGGGCGGCACGCTCAGGATGATGGGCTGACCTTGCGTTTGGGCATTGCGGGCTTTGCGATGATGAACGTAATGTTGCTATCCGTAGCCGTATGGTCAGGCGCCACAGATGCGACGCGCGACTTCTTTCACTGGATTGCGGCGACCATTGCGCTGCCCGCCGCGCTCTATTGCGCGCAGCCGTTCTTTCGCTCTGCTTGGTCTGCGTTGCGGGGCGCGCGGTTGAATATGGATGTGCCTATTGCGCTCGCGATCCTGCTGGCATGCGGCTTGTCGCTTTATGAGACGATGCACGGAGGCGAGCACGCTTATTTTGATGCTGCGTTGTCGCTAACGTTCTTCCTGCTTGCTGGGCGGGTTCTGGAAAAGCGGATGCGGCAGGCGGCGCGGTCGGCTGCGGCGGACCTGGCTGCGCTTGAGCCGATGCGTGTGACGCGGATTGAGGGCGCAACACGTGTGAGTGTGCCAGTCGAGGACGTGGACGCAGGCGAGATACTTTGGCTGGCGGCAGGTGCGCGGGTGCCTATCGATGGTGTGCTAGTCAGCGCCAACGTACAATTAGATCGAAGCGCGTTGACCGGCGAAAGTGACGAGATTTCTGTCACGCAGGGCGCGCCGTTGACTGCGGGAGAGGTTGTTTTGACCGGGCCCGTTACCATGCGCACAACCGTGGCTGCGAAGGGGTCCACGTTGCGTCGTCTGATCCAGATTGCGGCCCAGGCGGAAGGCGCGCGCAGTCGTTACACCAGCCTCGCTGATCGGGCGGCCGGAGTGTATGCGCCGCTGGTACATGGCTTGTCTTTTGCTGCCTTTGTGGGTTGGTCGGTGGCATCGGGCGATGTTTACCACGCGCTGACCGTTGCCATCGCCACGCTGATCATTACCTGCCCCTGCGCCCTGGGCCTGGCAGTACCTGCCGTTGCGACGGTGGCGACCGGACGGCTGTTCCGCATGGGATTGCTAGTCAAATCCGAAACTGCACTTGAGCGGCTCGCAGAGGTGGACACAGTGGTGTTTGACAAGACGGGCACGCTATCGGCTGCAACCCTTGTTGTGCCGGATGCGATGCCTGATGCGGCCCGGGCGGTGTTGAAGGCGTTGGCAGAGGCGTCGGCACACCCGCTGAGCCGGTCGGTTTTACCCGCGCTTAGGGAAGTCACAGCGGCACAGCTTGACGGCGTCACAGAGCACCGCGGAAACGGGGTGTCTGGCCTGTGGCAGGGACAACGCGTACGTTTTGGCAATTCAGCTTGGGTCGGGGTAGGGCGGGGGACCGTGTTGGCCTTGGGCGCTACTCATCACGTGCTGGAGCGACGTGAACAGGTGTTTGCGGATGCCACCGAGACGCTGAGCCGATTGCGTGACATGGGACTTGAGGTGCATATCCTAACTGGCGATGTGGCCGCCAATGCCTCTCGTGTGGCAGCGGAACTGAGTGTGGATCATGTGCATGCCGAGGTTGGACCCGAAGCCAAGCAGGACCTGATCGAAGCCTTGCAAGCCGAGGGCCGCAAGGTGGTCATGGTGGGCGACGGGTTGAACGACACCCTGGCGCTGACCCGCGCCTGGGCGTCGATTGCGCCGGGCACTGCGCTTGAGGCCAGCCAGAACGCTGCCGACGTGGTACTGCTTGGCCAACACCTGTCCGGTATTCCTACCGCAATCGGTGTTGCCCGCAGCGCGCGGCGGCGGATTTTGGAGAACTTTGGACTGGCGGCATGCTACAATGCCGTTGCGATCCCGTTGGCGCTGGCCGGCTTTGCTTCGCCCTTGATGGCGGCGTTGGCGATGTCCACCAGTTCGATTACCGTGACGTTGAACGCCCTTAGAACAAAGGCAAAGCTATGAATGTTCTTGTGATCCTTGTGCCCTGTTCGCTGATCTTGGGTCTTGGTGCGTTGGTTGCCTTTGTCTGGACGCTGCGCAGTGACCAATATTCTGATCCCGAGGGAGACGCGCAGCGGATTTTGCTGGATGACGACTAGAATGCGACCTTGTCGCCGCCTTTGAGGCCCAGCATTTCGCGTGCCTCGTCAGGCGTGGCGATCTCGTGCCCAAGGTCTTCGACGATACGACGGATTTTGATGACCTGCTGGGCGTTGCTTTTTGCCAGCTCCCCGCGCGATATGAACAGGCTGTCCTCAAGGCCTACGCGCACGTTGCCGCCCATTTGTGTGGCTGTTGTCGCCAGTGGCATCTGCGCGCCACCTGCACCCAAGACAGACCATCGGTAGTCGTCGCCGAACAGCCGGTCGGCGGTGCGTTTCATGAAGACCAGATTGTCGACTTCGGCCCCGATCCCGCCCAGCACGCCGAACACAAACTGCAGGAATACAGGCGCTTTGAACAGGCCGATGTCCATGCAGTGTTTGAGATTGTAGAGGTGGCCCACATCGTAGCATTCATGTTCAAACTTGATGTCGTGGGGGGCGAGTTCGGTGGCCGCCTGTTTGATATCGGCAAAGGTGTTGCGGAAGATGTTGGCTTCGGACCCTGTGATGTAATCCTTTTCCCAGTCGTGTTTCCAAGTGTCGTAACGGTTGGCCAGCGGGTGAAAGGTGAAGTTCATTGACCCCATGTTGAGCGAGCACATCTCGGGGCTGAAGCGGACGGCAGCCGTGATCCGGTCCGCAATCAGCATTGTGGGCGCGCCGCCCGTCGTGATGTTCAGGACCGCGTCGGTGGATTGCTTCACACGGGCAAGGATGCCGGTGTAGTGGTCCGGCTCGACCGAGGGGCGGCCATCCTCGGGGTCGCGGGTGTGCAGGTGGAGGATGGAGGCGCCCGCCTCGGCCGCGGCGATGGCCTGTTCGGCGATCTCGTTATGCGTGACGGGGAGGTGGTCAGACATGGTGGGCGTGTGGATGGCCCCGGTGACCGCGCAGGTGATGATCGTTTTCTGCTTGGCCATGTCGAGCTGTCCTTGGGATCGAGTTTGCTGCGGTAGCTGAGCGGGACCAGTTCCAGATATTAGCGGTCGCGGATCAGGCCCCAGACGCCTTTTGGCGCTTTCAGCATGACCACAATGGCAACCGTGCCCAGTAGCATCAAGTAGATCGTACCAAAATCGGCGAGCGTTTCGCGCAGCAAAAGACGAGGAGGGTGGAGATGATCGGTGCTTCGAGCGTGCCGATGGCCGCAGATGACGACTATGAGGATGGCAAAGGTAGCTCAGTCGTTTCCGGAGAAGGCCGCGTTAGCCACCGATGATCATTGCCTCGAACCCGAAGATGAGACGGCCACCACCGCTGGAGCGATCAAAGCTGATGCAGATGCCCAGCAGGATGCCCGCGGTGCCCGTGACGGAAAGCGAGCGCCATGGCGAGACCGAAGACATGCGCATTGTTGAGCGCCATCAGTTGCGTGGTGCGCTGATTGTTGGATACCGCGCGAAAGCCGCGCCCTAGAGCAGTGGCATGTAGCATCCATTGCAGGCCCGCGACGACGGCTGAGGCGATAGCAGAGTTCAGGAGCGGCGGGATGCCGATGGCGAGAGTGCCTACGTCAACGCTGCCGTTTCGATGGTGTTGACGGAGAGTTTCTGCGGGTCGGCGGAGTTCCCTTTGAGCGGAGTTTCTGGGTTGACGGGCTGACTGTGCGCCATCCTCTCAACGGTCTGCGTTTCTTGCATTCCTGGGATGGATCTATGCCGCGTTGGGTTGGTAGCGCTCGTTTCGCGTCAGGACGGCCCACGCAATCCCAAGCAGTTTTGTTGGCCATGGTCATGGTTGCCAGTCTTGGGGGCCTTTCGGCCCAACAGGGCGATTGCGCATGGATCAATGCAGTCCGGATCTATTCTTCATATGCCTCAGGCGTGCAGTTATGCCCGCCACCAATGAGCGTTTGACGTACCTGTCTCTCATCTTGAAGATGCGTCCGAGCCGTTTTTTGCCACTTGTTTCAGCAGGAGCGAGCCATGTTTCGAGAACAGGTGCATCGGATCTTTTCCCTAGATTCTCGGAAGCCAGGTCAGTTGGATGATGAAAATTCGAGAAATTTTCATCAACTGCCTTACTTGGATGAATATGCGATACCAAACTAAAGCTCGAAAGATCTATAAATGCTCTCTTTGATTGTCTATTCACCGCTACACTTTATCCGCTGCGGCCGTTTACTGCGTTGCTTTTAGGCCAAATTCCATGTCAGCGAATTTTGGTATCCATAGCGCTCCGATGCGTGGCGCTGCATTGATGATTGCCACCGGTGCTCTGTTTGCGGTGGCAAATACGGTTGTCCAATTTGGCACAATGCGCGCTGGTCTGTCGCCATCGCTGGTAGCATTTTGGCAGTACGCGATTGTTCTGTTGCTTGCTTTGCCGTGGCTTGTTGCGACAGGATTTTCGGCCGCGTTTACGCAACGGCGTCCGTTACACTTTGTTCAGGTTGTTTTGGCCGCGGCGGGCATTCAATTTTGGGTTCTCGGTCTGGCCTACGTCCCTATCTGGCAGGCGGCCGCCCTTGGTATGTTGTCAACTTTTTTTGTGACGATAGGAGCACGTCTTTTTTTAGGCGAGGTGATAGGCCCGGCGCGCAGCGCAGCGGTTTTGCTGGGTTTCTTAGGGGGTATGATCATTCTTGCGCCTTGGTCGGACGCGTTCAGCTTTTATGCCACTTTGCCGGTTATAGCGGCGATTTTTTGGTCAGGCTCTTCGCTGATGATCAAACACCTAACCATCACAGATCGTCCTGAAACCATAACATTTTACATGGTTCTGTTCCTTACGCCGATCAACGGCGTCATCCTTTTGGGCAACCAAGATGTCGAATATTCGAGCATCTTCTGGATCGTTGTTTTGATTGCGGGTGTCGTCACCGCCGTTGCTCAGTATACCCTCGCGGCGGCCTACAGCTTGGCTGATGCCAGTTTTCTTCAACCGTTTGACCACCTCAAGTTACCGGTCAATGTCGCATTGGGCGTTCTTGTATTTGGGTTTTGGCCGCCGGGTTCGATGCTGGTTGGCTCGCTCTTGATTGTTGGTGCATCGGCTTATCTTCTGAATAGCGAACGTACTAGGGTAACTGCGTAACAAAAGCAGCTTTTCAGTATGCAGTAGAATACGGGTTGAAGCGTCTTGTTGGCCTGGGGAACAAAGGCCAACAGGCTGCAAGAGTTTGAAATAACTCTTTGGTAACCCATCGGATAAGGGCTGCCTGAGCGGATAGCGATTTTTCCGTAGAGGGGTGCAGCCTCCGACAAGAATTTACAGGCGCCTTTTCGAAGGCAATTTTGAAGAAAGGGACGTAGCATGGCAAGGCATGGAAAGGCTGACGGTTACGTACACAGGCCGGGCAGCGTATCGTGACAGAACCTATAAAACGGCCAAATCGCGCAGAAAGCGATAACAGGTGTAATTTGTCCGGCCCTATGGAAGACCTGGACGTGGTCGCGGTGCTGACTTCGCACGATCAACAGGTCAGCTGCGCGAAATATAGTGTCGGAACACATGGGGCAGAAGTCGTGTCTGATGCGTATTACGATGTGAAGCTGTACCACAGATCATATGGTCATCTTGTCAGTAGACAGAACGGAACCGAGACATTTGGAGTGGTTCGCCCCAACACTTTGGGCTTGTCACCTGCCAATGTACATGCCGCCTATGACTTTTCTGGCAAGCTCTCAATGAACTCACTGACCCTTCACCAGAACCTTTTTGAACAGGTGATAGCGTCCGATATCGGGTTTCAGTCCCTTGGTGCTCTTGAGCCGCTGTTTGGTTGGACCAACCCCGGCCTTGCCCGCCTTATTGAGCGACACTTTGAGGTCATGTTGCGCCAAAAAGGGGAGGTTAATGTCGAGACCGATGCACTGACCCTTCAGATTGCGTATGAGCTGTTTCGCCATTTCACGTCACGGAAACAGGTGCTGCGCGCCCGAAACGTATCAGACAAGGAATTGAAGAACGTCATTGAGTTCATCGAAGCAAACCTAGAGACGGACATTGACCTTTCCGCAATGGCGGAAGTTATCGGTCTTGACGTTTTTCGCTTTTCAAAAGGGTTCAAGGCTGCGACGGGGACCAGCCCGCACCAGTTCCTGATATCGCGACGCCTAGATCGCGCTCGTCAGCTTATACTCACAACGAAGATGCCTTTGTCAGAAATTGCATATGCGTGCGGCTTTGCCAGCCAATCGCATATGACATCCACATTTTCTAGACAGTTGGGTGAAACGCCTGGCGGATTGCGCAAGAAAGCCGGTCTGGCGACCTAGAACGCCGCAGCCACGTTCTCGCTCCTCTTCTGTAATCTTCGGTTGGCAGCCTTTGAACTGATGATAGTTCGGTGCGGCAATTGATGTGTGCCAGTTTTGTCCATTTCTGCCGCGGCGGGCCGTCTTGATCGCCAGAGGCAGTCTTGGGTCGTGTACATGGCGTTGCAAAGGTGTTTGCACGATCATTTTTGTGCTATTGTTGAAAGACATTAGAACAGGTTCTTAAGAAAATAGATACTAAGGCGGTTCCCTCACTGATCTGAGCGAGCAAACCTCAAAATCTTGGACTATGGCAATGCCCTCGAAAAAACATGATGATGCGGACCGAGCGCCGCTGAGAAGGCGATCAATATCAGAGGCATTATGCCATGTCCTCGGCAATACGTGTCGGATTGCCGCCACGACACAGAGCTTCTACTGGAATGTCACAGGCCCGCAGGCCGCCAGCCTGAAGTCAATTTTTGCAGTGCAATATCGAGAAATGCATGACGCTCTGGATCGGATCGCGATGCGCTCCCGCGCTCTCGGAGAGTTCGTGGCGCAGGACTATAGTGACGCTGTTTTACTGCCAACCTTGCTGGCAATATCCTCTTCCAAGTCTGATCAGATGCTCAAGATTCTGATCGAAGCGCATGAGGCCTCGCTGTTGTCGCTTGACGCAGCGATGGATGTCGCCGACGCTTATCAAGACCGTACGACAGTCGCACTGTTAGCGAATAGGGAAGAGGTACAGGGGCAGCACCTGCTGGACCTGCGCAGTGTTCTACAGGGCTGAATGTGTTGGACGATACAAAAGCCGCTTAGTTGAGTAGGTTGGACTGGGTGTTTTTGGAAGCCAGGACCAACACCCTCCCTACGCGCGTTTACAAATGTGGATCGCCGTCGGATGCACCGCCCCGGATCAGTGGGCTGACATTCCAAGCAATCAGTATGGCAAGGCCTCAAGAAAACGCATGGGCTGGCCGATGCCGGGTGTCTTTAGCTCTCCCTGCCACATAACGCGTTGGCCGCGTATCACTGTGCCGACCGGCCAGCCGGTTACCGTTTGGCCATCATATGGTGTCCAGCCCGCACGCGAGGCGATCCAGCTGTTCGTGATGGTCTCTTGGCGCTTTAGATCAACGATTGTGAAATCGGCATCGTAGCCAACGGCGATACGACCTTTTCTCGCGATCCCAAAAAGGCGATTGGGACCGTGGCTCGTCATATCGACAAATCGCTCAAGGGTCAGTTTGCCTGCATTCACATGGTTCAGCATGATGGGAACAAGCGTTTGCACGCCGGTCATACCGGAATGGCTGTCTGGATAGGGGTGGTCCTTTTCCTCACGCGTGTGGGGCGCGTGATCAGAGCCAAGGATGTCGGCAATACCATCAGCCACGCCGCCCCAGATTTTGTTCTGATGGGACTTGTCTCGGATGGGCGGGTTCATTTGAACATAGGTGCCAAGCCGCGCATAGGCCGCGTCATCGAGCGTAAGATGATGTGGCGTGACCTCTACGCTCGCGACATCTTTATGGTTGGCGAGATACGCAATCTCATCGCCGGTTGAGATGTGCAACACATGAATGCGTTTGCCCGTTTTGCGCGCAAGAGCGACGAGCCGTTTGGTACAGTTGAGCGCGACCTCTGGTGAGCGCCAAATAGGATGGCTTGACGTATCTCCAGGCACTCGCAGGTCTTTGCGCTCCTCCAGCATATATTCGTCTTCGCTGTGGAACGCAGCCCGACGATTGATCGCGTTCAGGATCGCTTCTACACCATCGTCATCTTGGACCAAGAGTGATCCTGTGGACGAGCCCATGAAAACCTTTACGCCTGCGCAGCCCGGCAGCTTCTCAAGCAGCGGAAGTTCTGACACATTTTCATGCGTTCCGCCCACATAGAAAGCAAAGTCGCAATG
Organism: Pseudomonadota bacterium; assembly: GCA_038525015.1. GTDB lineage: Bacteria > Pseudomonadota > Alphaproteobacteria > Rhodobacterales > Rhodobacteraceae > Tateyamaria. The sequence continues at coordinate 103,011 of JBCBID010000002.1, forward strand.
CATGCGGTCTGTTCCCGCCGCGATCTTGGCGTCAAACGCCTCGCGTGTCGTTGTCAGCGGGTTGGTGTTGGGCATCTCAAAGACCCCGGTAACGCCACCCAGGACCGCACCTCGCGACCCGGTTTCAAGATCCTCCTTGTGCGTTAGACCTGGTTCACGAAAGTGGACTTGGGTGTCTATCACGCCCGGTAGAATATGTAGGCCGTTGCAGTCCACCACTGTTTCGCAAGCTGCTTGAGACAGATTGCCCAAGGCGGCGATCCGCCCATCCAGCACCCCGATATCAGTCTCGCCGATGCCATCATGGTTGGCGACGATACCGTTTCGAAAAATAACGTCGAAGGTTTTCATCTATTTCTGTTTCGCTAGTTGTTGATCAAATGTCAGAGCCCCAAGACGAGCACACGCCATGTACCTAAACGATATGGCGCCGACGTCGTAAACTGGTTTCTTTAACGAAACCTGAGAGGTTGTCGATCAGTCCGGAAGGAGGCTCGCCTTTCGACGGTCCCGCACTCGTCGCAAAAGTACAACACGGACGTTTGAAGCGCGCGATCGCATCGGCAAACGATACAGGCATTAGAGGCCTAAACCCATGAGCGCGCCCAGTTTTGCTCAGCGCCGTAAGTGCATTGTGGACGAAGGGCGGCGCGATCTTGCGGTGCAACGCTTGAAGTCGATACATGCCGTCATCGGCGGACATAGCGTTGTCTGGTGACGAACGGACCGACCGTATTTCTTTCCGCATTTCTCGCCGTGTTTGGTCACGACACTCCAAGCATCACTCAGACTGCGAGTTTGTGGCAGGTGGAACCGGATCAAAACCGGACCCGCCCCAGGGGTTGCAACGCGCCAGTCTATGCAGTGTCAGCCACAAGCCGCGCACGGGACCATGGGTCTCCAAAGCTTCGATAGCATAGACAGAGCAGCTGGGCTGAAAGCGGCATGAGTGTCCAAGCCAAGGCGACAGGAACAACCGGTAGCCGCGGATCGGCAAGATCAGGAGCCACGTGAAGAAAGCCCTCATGCGCGCCTCCACCACCGGCTTAAGCTAATGGAGTCCTCTACTTCAAAGCTCATCAGCAGCGACCCGTCTTGTAATTCATCGCTACGCGCCCAGTCGTGACTTGCGCGAGCACGCTCTGCAACCTGTGCCAGTGCATCAAACATGACCGCAGAACGTGCATTGCCGACACGGGCGAGAGTATAGGCAAAAGCCGCGCGCACATACGCCCCCGCATCTGCAGGATCGCTTGGAACAACGGGCTGGACCTTGCAGCCCATGGCATCGACAACGCGCAACATTGCCTAAAACGGCATTTCCTCGACCTCGCGGGTCATTTTATTTGTCACCGTTTCAATTTCTTTCGTGTCCATGCGCAACATTGCCATGCTTTCTTCGAGATAGTCCTTGGTCATATTCCGTGCGATGACCACGACCCGGCTCACCGTGTCTTGTCCTCGCCATGTCTTCAAGGGGACCGGCGCATCGAAGATGTGCTGCACGCCGTGGAACACAAAAGGAAATTCCACCCCTTCGACATGGACAATCCCTTTCATTCGCAACAGATCGGGACCCTTGAGCGCGATCAGCATGTCGAGCCAGAAGTCGAAGACGCTTACCGGGATTGGCTCTGGCAACTCGACAGACGCTGAAACAATCTGGTTGTCGTGATGATGATGGCCATGATCGCCGTGATGGTGATCTTCGCCGTGCTGACTGTGCGTATGCGGGTTCTGCGCCTGTCCAAGCCATTTAGAGATTTCCTCGGAACCGACGCCTTCCCGCAAAGCAGACAGACCAAATAGAGCGCCGGTCGGGACGCAACCGTGGTTGGCATAAATACGCGGCGCAGAGCCATTGATGCGGTTCACTCGTGCCTCGTATTCCGCAAGATCACCTTTGGAAATCAAATCGGACTTGGTCACGATAATCAGGTCTGCCATTGCGACCTGGTTCACAGCTTCGACATGTTTCACAAGTGTCGCCTTGCCCGTCGCTGCATCAGCGACAGTCACGACCCCATCCATTCGGTAATAGGGCGCAATCAGGTCGTCTACGACCAACGTGTGCAGGATCGGTGCTGGTTCTGCGATGCCAGTGGTTTCGATCACAATGCGATCAAAGAAAAGTTCGCCGCGGTTCTTACGCGCCATCAGGGACGCCAATGTCTTTGAGATATCACCTCGAAATGTGCAACATAGGCAGCCCGATTGCATAAGGATCGTTTCTTCCGTCGATGCTTCTATCAAATCGTGATCAAGACCCGCGGTCCCGAACTCGTTCATGATCACTGCGATGCGGCCTGCTTCGGGATCGTTGATGAGACGGTTCAAAAGGGTTGTCTTGCCCGCGCCCAGAAACCCGGTCAGCAAGGTCACCGGTATCCGTGTATCTTGAGTGCCCATATCAGCTCTTGCCCCTTTACATCGCCGATGTCCTACGCGAAGAAACTTATGTTATAAAGTAACACGTCACAAGGGCAGTCCCATGCGCAACGTCGAATTCAAGACCCGGCAATCCATCGAGCAAGTGGAGGAAAGTGAGGATTTCGCCCCGAAGTTTGGGGCTGACGGCTTGTTACCTTGCATCACGACCGATGCGGCGAGCGGCGAAGTCCTCATGCTGGGTTGGATGAATGAAGACGCCCTGCGGCTGACGATTGAGACGGGCCAAGCGCATTACTTCAGCCGTGCTCGTCAGGTTCTTTGGCGCAAGGGCGCAACATCTGGATTGGTCCAGAAGGTTGTTGAAGCGCGGATTGATGACGATCAGGATGCGATATGGCTACGCGTCTCGGTGGAGGGCTCAGGTGCCTCTTGTCATGTAGGGTATCGCTCATGTTTCTACCGCGCAGTGCCGGTCGCAAACGAAGCAGGGCAACCGCTGAGGTTTGTTGAAGATCAAAAGACCTTTGATCCCGTTGAGGTCTACGGCAATGTCCCCAATCCCACTCAGCTCTGATATGGCACTTAAGCGGCGCGTTTTGGACCTGGCCAAGGGTGCCCGAGGTCATGTTTGGCCACAGACACCTATGGGTGCGGGGGGATAGCTATGAACATCTCGCTCCAAGAGCGTGCAAACTCTATCTGGCACACACAACGCGTCAAACGCCTTGTGCGCGATCACCTGGGAAATGGTGCTCAATGCCTTGTGTCGGTCCGAGAAACGGTTTGTAGCGACCCTGGCTGCGAAGGTCCCGCCACCGAGATCAGGATCGTCACACTGGGTTTCAGAGAAATCAAGGCGCTGGTTCACAAGCAACCATCTCAAATCGTCGCGAGCGATGTCGCCGCCATTCTGTGACACCGGGTGCTTTCACACCCAATCAGCCGAGGACCAGATATGACAATAACGATCAGAAGCGCCACCGATAAAGACGCTTCGGCCTGTGCAGTCATTGTGAATGACTGGATCGATGCCAAGGAGTGGCTCCCACGGCAGCATTCGCGGCAGGCCATCGAAGAGATGATCCGCGCCGGACTGCCTCTGCGCGAATTCTGGGTCGCCGGGGATCCGGTCCAGGGTTATTTATCTTTCAACACCGAAGAGAACCAGATTATGGGCCTCTATACAGCCCAGCCCGGTAGCGGCATCGGAAAAGCACTGATCGATCGCACCAAACAAGGTCGCGTTTGGTTGCAACTTTGGAGCCATGCGGCCAACACCAGAGCGCACGTATTTTACAGGCGTGAAGGGTTTGTCGAAACGGGCCGCAAAGAAAGCGGTGTCGATGGCATCCCGGAAATCCGTATGGAATGGCAACGTCCCGACTAGAATTGCGTTTTCAGGGAAGGCAGCGGGCACGTTTCTTTACAGCAAACCTCAGATACGTGCCCAAAGCGTCGTGCAGGCCGGAGGGATGCGCGCCTCGATTGCGCGCATCGCGTCTACGATGACGTCTTCGCGCCATCTGCGCCCAGCGATTTGCACACCTATGGGCCTTTCGCCATCGGGGCGCTTTGCGATGTGCGTGGGCAAGTTCCCGGCCGGCAACCCTAGGAAGTTCATGATAAAGGACCAATGTGCACGGCCTAAAGCGTCTCTGACGCCTTCCGCACCTTCTGCATCACGGCCAGGCGCAAAGAACGGGGTCAGCAAAAACGGTGTCAGGACCAATGGATACTCTTCGAGGAAGATCGACCACTGCCTTGCATAATATGTGCGCCGCGCCAGCACTCCAAGAAGTTCACCGCCCTCGAACGGCGGGAATTGGCGATAGTACTCATCAAAAATCGCATTGATTTCAGACGAGCCATATTTGCGGATGTCGGGGCCAAGCAGTTCTTTGACTTCACCCAAGAGCGCACGATAGCCGACCTCTCCAGTTTCGCGTGCGAGTGGAGGCTCGGCCTCTTCAACTGCATATCCTGCATCGGAAAGTGCAGATGCTGCTTTGTCGAGCGCTGTGGCTACGTCAGGATGCAAACCGAAGCCAAAATCATCTCGCGCGACAGCGATCCGAACGGGCCGCTCAAGCGGCGGCCCCCGCCACGCTAAAGGTACGTGAAATGGGTCCCTTGGGTCTGGTGCAATCAGCGCGGGCATCGACAACTGCAAATCAGCTGCGTTGCGTGCGATTAACCCTTGCACCGACATGGACTGCGCCAAAAGCCCGCGTTCTGTCTTCTGACTGGGGTTGAAAGCGGGCACACGACCCAAGCCGGGCTTGATCGTAACTGCTCCATTTGCGGAGGCGGGAAATCGGAGCGATCCACCGATATCGTTTCCATGCGCGAGGGCGCCGATACCCGCCATAACAGCCGCACCCGCTCCGCCCGAAGAGCCGCCGGCGGAGATGTGTGGGCCCCAAGGGTTGTGCGTCCGACCATAGAGTGGGTTGTCCGTATCCGCCCGGAACGAAAATTCGGGCGTGTTCGTGCGCCCGATCACAATGGCGCCCGCCGCCTTCAAATTTCGAACCACAGGCGCATCATCCAGCGAAACGATATCTTTGAAGGCTTCCACGCCATTTGACGTAGTATGACCTTGTTGGTCCACATTTATCTTGATCGTAACTGGGACGCCGTGCAGAGGACCTTTGGGTGCCTCACCAGCATCAAGAACTTCAGCTTCCGCGCGCGCCTGGTCCGCAAGGTTCTCAACCACAGCGTTCAGCGTTGGATTGACCGCTTCCATGCGTTCAATCGCGGCTTCGGTTACGTCTAAGGCGGTAAGTGTGCCGTCCCGCGTTGCAGCAGCAATCTCGGAGGCGGTCCATTGCCAAAGCGCGGATCTATCGGTCATGTCGCTGAATACGCTCTAGATGCCAAAAGGGCTCCGAGTTTTAGATTTCGGTTGGTGCTTTGGCAGTGAGCGCGCGCCAAGCCCGATCGTTGTTTCATTTTTTTGGCTCTCGCGCCATGGATCATTATCGTAACCCCTGTCGTTGCTTATATCTCGAAGCTGACTTAGTTTCGCACTGTCGCTTACGTTATTCGGAACGTATCTGTATGACCATACAACATGGATGTTTGACATCACCACTGATTGAGATCGCGTTCGCAGATACACCTCTTGTTATGTTAAGGATCAACGCTCCAGAGTGCGCTGCAACGGCATGGGAAATGCAGCCTCTTGCTTCGTTCCAGACTTGGCTGGATGACCTTAACCCAATGGTCCTGCCGCAGGCACGTGTGATGCTTCGCTCTGAGGTTGTGAATGAAGCGACAGCGCATTTTTGCCAACAAGCAGGTATGGCAGATTGTCCCGAACACGGCATGCTAGCAGGTGACATCGCCGCGCTGGCGCATATTTTCTCTGACATCGCGTCGAGCGAGTACCTGCGCGTTCGCTTGAGCGTGTTTGATGACCATCAGGACGTTTTGCTGCAGGTGCAAGAGAAAGACAAACGACCAGTTTGCGTGTATCGGGGGCAAGAACGTGTCATAGGCCAGGTCGCCATTGCGGTTGTTCCGGATGTATCAATCTCAAATTGTGGTCTATGCCTTAGGTGGGAAGGCCGCCCAAACAAGTTCCAGCGCAACATCCTTTGTTGCAACGCAATCTCATCCCCGAGCGCGTCGCAAACAAGTCTTGTCCTCACGCTCGATCCCGTTAGCACCACAGAAGAAACACCTGATCTCAAAGCCGAAACATATCACTGAACCACTGGGAGGAAAAAATGAAAACGCGTGCTGCTATCGCTTGGGGACCAAATCAGCCTCTGGAGATTGAGGAAATCGACTTGGAGGGTCCTAAGGACGGAGAAGTCCTCGTTCGGATTGTGACCACGAGCCTTTGCCACACAGATGTCTTTACTTTGTCGGGCGAGGATCCTGAGGGGCTTTTCCCCTGCATCTTGGGTCATGAGGGCTGCGGTGTGGTTGAAGAAGTTGGGAAGGGCGTCACGTCCGTGAAGCCTGGTGATCACGTTATCCCTCTATATGTGCCAGAAGACCCAGAGTGCCCCTACATCAAGTCCGGCAAAACAAACCTCTGCCAGACCATCCGCGCAACCCAAGGGGCGGGCGTAATGCCTGATGGTACTTCACGTTTCTCATACAAAGGTAAGCAAATCCTGCATTATATGGGGACCAGCACCTTCAGCGAATACACCGTGCTGCCCGAGATTTCGGTGGCGAAGATTTCTAAGGAAGCACCGCTTTCCAAGGCATCGGTGATGGGATGCGCCGTACCCACCGGCATCGGCGCCGTGCGCAACACAGCCAAAGTCGAGCCCGGATCAAGCGTCGCGGTCTTTGGTCTGGGGGCTGTCGGCATGGCGGTGATACAAGGTGCGGTACTCAAGGGTGCGTCCCGCATTATTGGGATTGATGTGAACCCGAACAAGTTTCCGCTGGCCAAGTCGCTCGGGGCGACGGAGTGCGTCAATCCGAAAGACCACTCTTCTCCGATCCATGAGGTCCTGATCGAAATGACCAATGGTGGCTTGGATTACACATTTGAGGCTGTCGGAAACGTCGAACTTATGCGCTCTGCGCTTGAAGCCTGCCATAAAGGTTGGGGCGAATGCACTGTGATCGGTGTCGCGGGCGCAGGGCAAGAGATTTCGACCCGCCCGTTCCAGCTTGTGACCGGTCGCGTCTGGCGCGGCACGGCATTTGGTGGCGTTTTGGGTCGCAGCCAGTTGCCAGGTATGGTTGATGAGTGGTTGCGCGGAGACTTTAGCGTCGATCCGTACATTACGCATCACATGCATCACGACCAGATCAATACCGCGTTCGATTTGCTCAAAGCTGGCGAGTCCATTCGATCAGTGATCCATTTCCAGCCGGAACAAACACTGACGGTGAACTCGCTACCCGGCAAGATCGTACCGGCGTAAACTCTGATGCGTTTAGGCCCTGTCTCATAAGTTGGGCAGGGCCGAAGCTGTTACGCGAGCTTCCTAATCTTCGCCAAGATAAACAAAACTCATTTTGTTGCCATCAAGATCGCGGACGTAAGCGCCGTAGAAATCCGGCCCGTATAGTGGCCTTGGCCCGGGGTCACCTTCGTTCGTGCCACCCTCGGACAGTGCGATCCGATGCGCAGCGTCAACCTTTTCTTTGCTCTCGCAAGACAGGCCCACCATATTGCCATTTCCCGAAGCGGCGGTCTCTTTATTGAAGGGTGTCGCGATCCAAACGCGCCCGCCGCCTTGCAATTCATAGCAGAAGGCGTGGGGCATGTACTCTGCCGTCAACTTGCCTCCGATGACAGTTAGAACGGCGTCATAAAATTTGCGCGATCTTCTTACGTCGTTCGAGCCAATCATGACATAATTCAGAGACATATGGCCAGCTCCCGATTTTTTGGTTTCCGTGTTTTCGTCTGCTCCTTCGAACTGTTCATAATTCACCCGTCGGTCGGCGGAAACCAGGTCAAAGACGAGTGATGTAGCGAGATCAGAACGCGCCCGTTCAGTTTGTGATAGGCAAAGGTGTAGTCTGCGCGCGTGGCGTTCCCTGCACCATCTACGAATGTGTAGTGGCCCATGTCCTTGTATCCCAGACCTCCAGCCTTCAGGATTGGACCAACAGCGCTTTGAAACTCAACTTTCTTCCATCCAAGCTTAAGGAAGCCATTGTCTTGCGGATAGTCAGGGTGGCCACCAACAAAGTAAGCTCTCGCGCCCTTTTCGTCGAGGCGGATCACATCGGCCAAGGTTGGCTTGAAAAGCAGCGGTTCGTCAGGGTTGCCAAAATCATAAAGTGCAAGCAGCCCGTCCACGTCTTGATCAGTCACACACTTCGCCCAAGACCTCTGCGCTGTAACAACTTCGGCTTTGGTCATTCGTTCGAAACTGCGGTCGGGCATTTCCATGCTAAATCTTCGTTGGTAAAAATATCCGGCGATACAGCATCTATATCGTAACATTCCAAGTTGCGAAATGTTTCTGCGTGATTTAGCAGCGAGAGCCAAAGCTGTCTGGCGATGCATACGCACCACGCCTGCTGAGTGGAAGCATAACTGGAAGCCGGACTGTCCGCGACAGTGTTTGATACTAAGGAATGACAATGATCCATGTAAGTTTGCCTGATGGTGCGACCCGCACCCTCTCAGACGACGCGACGGCTGCTGAACTTGCTGCGGATATCAGTAAAAGTCTTGCCAAACGGACCGTTGCCGCCGTTGTAAACGGAGTTGTGTCGGACCTTTCGGCCCCTCTTTCAGATGGGGCGACTGTCGAACTTGTTGATCGTGGTGACTCCCGTGCGCTTGAATTGATCCGGCATGACCTTGCACACATTCTGGCCGAAGCCGTACAAAGCCTCTGGCCCGAGACAAAAACCGCCATCGGACCGGCTATAGAGCACGGCTTTTACTACGACTTTGATCGCGATGTGCCTTTCACACCCGAAGACCTTCCCGTGATCGAAAAGAAGATGCGCGAGATTATCGCGGCGCGCACTCCTTTCACCTGTGAGGTCTGGACGAGAGATCAGGCCAAGACGTATTTTGAGGAAGTCGGGGAACCATGGAAGCTCGCTTTGTTGGATGCGATCCCCGAAGAAGAGCCGGTCAAGATATACCGCCAAGGCGACTGGCTTGATCTCTGCCGTGGGCCGCACATGCGGCACACTGGGGATGTAGGAACTGCGTTCAAGCTGACCCGGGTGGCGGGCGCCTATTGGCGCGGCGATGCGAAGAACCCCATGCTCAGCCGCATCTACGGGATCGCCTTTGCGGACAAAGACGCATTGGTTGCCCACGAGAAAATGATGGCCGAAGCTGAGAAGCGGGACCATAGGCGTCTGGGTCGTGAAATGGACCTGTTCCATTTCGAAGAAGTGGCGCCCGGCTCCGTTTTTTGGCATCCGCGCGGCTGGAGATTGTTTCAGACATTGATCGGTTACATGCGCGACCGCCAGGAAGAGGTCGGATACGTCGAGGTGAACTCACCCGACATTATGGATCGTGCATTGTGGGAGACGTCGGGCCATTGGCAAAACTACCGGGAAAACATGTTCCTGGCGCAGACCCAAGATGATCGCGATTATGCCCTCAAACCGATGAACTGTCCGGGTCACATGCTGATCTATGGCCAGGGCGTGAAGAGTTATCGCGATTTACCGCTCAAGATTGCTGAGTTTGGCAAAGTCCATCGTTACGAACCGTCCGGCGCACTACATGGACTGCTGCGCGTGCGTAGTTTCACCCAAGATGATGCTCATATCTACTGCACGCCCGATCAACTCGACCAGGAATGCCTCAAGGTCAATAATCTCATTCTGTCGATTTATCGCGACTTTGGCTTTGAGGATGTACATGTCAAGCTATCCACACGACCGGAAAATCGTATTGGCAGCGATGACAGTTGGGATCGCTCGGAAGATGCTCTGAAGAAAGCCCTGGATACCGCAGGCCTTGACTACACAATTTTCGAAGGCGAGGGCGCATTCTACGGCCCCAAACTGGAATACGTCCTTCGAGATGCGATTGGCCGGGACTGGCAATGCGGCACGCTGCAGGTGGACTTCAATCTGCCGGAGCGTTTTGACACAACTTATGTTGCGTCTTCCGGCGAAAAGCTGCCACCCGTGATGTTGCACCGTGCTCTCTTTGGGTCGCTAGAGCGGTTCACCGGGATCTTGATCGAGCATCATGCAGGCAACCTTCCGCTTTGGCTCGCGCCCGTCCAGATCGTGGTGGCGACGGTGACGAGCGCCGCCGATGCCTACGCAGACAACGTGGCTCAAGCGATGAAGCGTGCGGGCCTACGCGTAGAAACTGATCTCAGAAATGAAAAGATCGGCTACAAGGTGCGTGAACACGCATTGAAAAAGATTCCAATCCAAGTCGCCGTAGGGGCCCGCGAAGCGGAGGAGCAGACCGTCTCTGTTCGACGCCATGGACAGAAGGAAAATAAGACAATGAAATTGGAAGACGCGATCAAGATGATAGAAGAAGAAGCACGATCACCGCGTGAAAACTAAAATATCTCGTAAGTTGTGAGGTTGGAGGCTAGCCATGAGAACATTCAATATGGGCCAGGTTCCCCCAGTGACGTTTGGTGTCGGTCGGGTCAACAAACTGTCGGAACTGGTAAAAAGCTTGGGTGGCGGGCCAGTTCTTGTCGTCGCAGATGCGATTTTGGCGGAGTTGGGTGTTACCGAACAACTCGAAAGCCAGATGTCCAAGAGCGGTCTTCCAGTAGCGATAGCTGCCGAGATTTCGGGGGAACCGAAAGAAGCGCTCGTCGACGCGCTATGCGATCGAGCCCGCCAAAACGGGGCTAAGGTTATCGTTGGATTGGGTGGTGGCGCCGCTATGGATGCGGCCAAGCTGGTCGCGGCAATTGCGACAAGCAATCAACCCGCACACGATTTCGCACTGGCGGCTCAGCCGCTGCCGCAGATGCGTCTTCCTTCCATTGCAATCCCCACGACGGCTGGCACTGGGTCGGAAGTGACGCGCACCTCGGTGATCTCGACCTCAGACGGGTCAAAGATCTGGTTCTGGGGTGAGACGCTGATGTTTTCGCAAGCGATCCTGGATCCTCAGTTGACGCTCACCCTACCGCCAAACCTCACGGCTTGGACGGGGATTGACGCCGTGGCCCATGCTTTGGAAGGGTGTACCGCAAGAAACACTAGCCCTGCGGGACTTCTCTACGGAGCGGAGGCATTGCGCATTCTCGCCGAGGCCCTTCCGCGCGCCGTCGCTGACGGCTCGGATATCGAAGTACGCGGGCAGGTTCTTTGGGGCAGTATGGTCGCAGGTCTCGCTCTGCATAATTGTAATACGCACATGGGCCACAATATCAGCCACGCTTTGGGCTCTCTTGCGCGCGTTCATCACGGGCTGGCCACGGGCCTGGCATTGGAAGTGAGCCTGCCTTGGTTGGTCGCACGTCCCGAAGGACAGCAAAACTATGCCCAAGCAGCGCAGGCCCTGGGTGGCGACGCCGCCGCGGATGCGCTGCCCGATGTGTTTGCGAAACTGATGCGTGATTGTCAGATTGCAAAAGAACTGCCCATTGCATGTGCTTCCATCACTGCAGCAGCGCTTTCCCACGAGATGCGAAACGCAGCAAACGTTGGGATGTCTCAGAACGCTGCTTGTCAGGTCAGTGATAGTGATCTTGATGAACTGGCGTCGTGGATGGTGAACGTCCCACTCGCAACGGAAAACTTAGAACCGATGCGGGGATAGGCTTCACACAACCACAGACCAGTGGGGACAGCAGATTTCCATCAGTCAAGTGCGATCAGACCGCCGAGGCCCGCCACGCTCCTCCTTGAGAGTGTGGGAGCACCAACAACATGGGTCGCTTCCGTGGCGGGTCACTGATTCAGTTTTACCATCTTCTGGGCTGCTCAGCCGTTTGACGAACTGCCACAACGAAGCGCAAGATCGGTAACGGGCGTAGTCGTCGGCGGTGTGTCCACGGCGACGCGACCGTTATGGCTTCGTCAAGGTGACTCTGGAGGCCTCAAGATGGAAGCTAACCACTTGTGCTCTTGCCTGTGGCGTCGGCGTTTCGGAACCGAGAATTCCGAGCCATATCCGCCAACTCCGGTTCGCGTAACACTCTCGCCAGCGGTAAGGTGGAACGTCGACACTCCGCGAGTAAGAATGCTCAGTATTTTGACTTGGCCGAGGCCTGCGCAGTCGACACGCTCTTCTAATCTGTCCCACAAACACGTGATCTATTCCCGCCCGAAGAATGTCGAAACCTCTTCAATGCAATTGGATATGGTCCAACTTAAATGTTCTAGGTTCTATTTGCAGCTTCTGTCGGCTGACACTCGCGAGTGCCTAAGACAGTCATTGAGTTTTTTGGTTGTCTCTATTGCTTAAGACAGCGTCTAATGTCGCAGTCTCTTACAGCAGTCTTTTGGAGGGCTAAAAGATAACGTGCACAGACCTTTTGCAAGCAATTGTTTTAATTGAAAAACTTGTGGTGCCGCTGAAGGGACTCGAACCCCCGACCCCATCATTACGAATGACGTGCTCTACCAGCTGAGCTACAGCGGCCTTGTGCCACGCGGGATAACCAAGCGGGCACGGGGGTTCAAGGGTGATCTAGCGCACTGGAACGGTGTACAAGACAAAGCCGTCGCGTCTGGCCACTTCAATGGCGCCGGTGTCGATTACGAACACGCCAAGGTTTTCGGCATCTTCGGGGCAGGCCACCAGATCCGCGGCGTCGTCAAGAAACTGGTTGGTGAAGTCGTCCTCGCCCACGCGGCGGCAGAAATCGCCTTTGAACCGGTATCCATCGCCAAAAATTGGGAGTGATGTTCCCGTCAAAGGCTCGGGTGTGGGCGTGCAAGCAGCAGCAATTAGGAACAGCGCAGGTGCAAAACGAAGCATAGTTGCAATCCGTCATTTGAAGAAATTAGTAGAAACGTCATACCACAGGTCGCTTCTGCATAGGCGAATTGCCGCCTGGTCTTGGCAGCCAATATCTTCATGCGATCCGACGTTTGACTGCAATATTGGGGCACATCACCCTTGCAGCGCTTTTACACCCACATCGCCCTGCGTTTGTTCCCGAATGGCCAAAGCAGCCGCATATGCCCCTGCTGCGGTCGTAAAGTAAGGGATCTTATCATAAAGCGCGATGGACCTGATTGACTTGCTGTCTTCAACTGCCTGTGCACCTTCGGTTGTGTTGAACACCAGTTGGATGCCATCATCTTTCATCAAATCGGTGACGTCCGGGCGCCCTTCATACACTTTATTGACCGTGCCACAAGGCACACCGTTGGCTTCAAGCCAGCTTGCTGTCCCGCGCGTGGCAACGGTCGTAAACCCCAGTCCGTATAAGATTTGTGCGGCCTCTAGCATCTGCGGTGTTTTGTCCATGTCCTTAATCGAGATGAACGTGCAACCGGTATTGGGCAAAACCATACCCGCGCCCATTTGCGCTTTGAGAAAAGCGCGCGCAAAGGTTCGGTCCCATCCCATGACCTCTCCGGTCGACCGCATCTCGGGGCCCAGGATGGTGTCGACGCCGGGAAAACGGGCGAATGGCAGCACCGCTTCCTTAACCGAGAACCACGGCATGTTAGAATCTGCCAGCGTCATGGGGTCCGCGAGAGGCAACACGCTGTCATAGCTTGCATCTGCATCATAGGCCGGGCGCAGCGGAAAGTTCGACAGCGGCTCCCCAGCCATCACGCGCGCCGCAATGGATGCAATGGCGCTATCGGTTGACTTAGCCACAAAAGGAACGGTGCGCGATGCCCGTGGGTTCACTTCGATCAAAAATATTTCGTCGCCCTGGATGGCAAATTGCACATTCATCAAGCCAACCACGTTCAGCGCCTTTGCCAAGGCGTGGGTTTGCGCTTCGATGCGGGCTATGATGTCTGATGTCAAAGAGTAGGGCGGCAGCGAGCAGGCACTGTCACCCGAGTGCACCCCCGCCTCTTCGATATGTTGCATGATACCAGCGACATGTACGTTTGACCCATCGCACAATGCATCGACATCAAGCTCGACCGCGCCCGCGAGATAGCTATCCAGCAACACCGGACTGTCGCCCGAAACGACCACCGCGTCAGAAATGTACCGTTCCAGGCTGCTCTGATCGCGCACGATCTCCATAGCGCGCCCGCCCAAAACATAAGACGGGCGGATCACCAATGGAAAGCCAATATCACCCGCGATTTCAAGCGCTTCGGCATCCGAGTGGGCGATACCGTTCTGGGGTTGTTTCAGGCCCAACTCATTGACCAAAGCCTGAAAACGCTCACGATCCTCAGCTAAGTCGATGGCATCCGGCGTAGTTCCAAGGATTGGAATACCTGCTTCCTCTAGCGCATTCGCCAACTTCAGCGGTGTCTGCCCTCCAAACTGTACGATCACACCGTGCAACAGCCCATTCTCCTGCTCGACCCGCAGGATTTCCATCACGTGCTCAAAAGTAAGCGGCTCGAAGTACAACCGGTCCGAGGTGTCGTAGTCCGTGCTCACCGTCTCGGGGTTGCAGTTGACCATGATCGTCTCATAGCCAGTGTCAGTCAGCGCAAAACAAGCGTGACAGCAACAATAGTCGAATTCGATGCCTTGACCGATGCGGTTCGGCCCCCCGCCCAAGATTACCACCTTCTTTCGGTCAGATGGGCGCGCTTCGCATTCGACGTCGCCAAATACCGGCGCTTCATAGGTGGAATACATATAGGGCGTCTGAGCCTCAAACTCGGCGGCGCAGGTGTCGATCCGTTTGAATACAGCACGCACACCAAGGTTTTCGCGCGCTCTACGCACTTGATCTTCCTCGCGACCGGTCAACTGGCCCAAACGCGCATCGGTAAAACCCATCATCTTGAGCGCGCGCAATCCCTCTTCGGTCACGGGCAGACCAGCATCGCGCACCCCGGCCTCGGCGTCCACAATTTCGCGAATGCGGGCCAGGAACCAAGGATCGAATTTGGTCGCACCAAAAATCTCGTCGTCGCTTAGCCCGTGTCGCATGGCCTGTGCAATCAGACGCAACCGGTCGGGTGTCTGGGCCGAGATGGCTTTGACCACCGCTGCCTTGTCTGGCGCGCCAGGAACGTCGATGTCGTCCAGCCCGACCAACCCGCTCTCCATTGACGCCATCGCCTTTTGCAGAGACTCGTGGAATGTCCGGCCAATCGCCATCACCTCGCCCACCGACTTCATGGCTGTCGTAAGCGACGCTTCGGAGCCGGGAAACTTCTCGAATGCGAATTTCGGGATTTTGGTGACCACGTAGTCAATCGTCGGCTCAAAGCTGGCGGGCGTTACCTTTGTGATATCGTTGTCGAGCTCGTCCAGCGTATAGCCCACTGCTAGTTTCGCAGCGATCTTGGCAATCGGGAAACCCGTGGCCTTCGACGCGAGGGCAGAGGATCGCGAAACGCGCGGATTCATCTCGATCACCACCATGCGTCCATCTTCGGGATTGATGGCCCACTGCACGTTAGACCCACCGGTCTCCACCCCGATCTCACGCAGCACCGCAATCGAGTGATTGCGCATGATCTGGTATTCTTTGTCCGTCAGGGTCAAGGCGGGGGCCACAGTGATCGAGTCGCCCGTATGCACCCCCATTGGGTCCACATTTTCGATGGAGCAGACGATAATAGCGTTGTCAGCGGTGTCGCGGACTACCTCCATCTCGTACTCTTTCCAGCCGAGCAGACTTTCATCCACAAGGATCTGCCCGACGGGCGAAGCATCCATTCCCGAACGGCAGATCGCCTCATAATCATCACGGTTGTAGGCCACACCACCGCCAGTGCCCCCCAGGGTAAACGCCGGTCGAATGATTGCGGGCAGGCCAATCTCTTCCAGAGTGTTTAGCGCCAGCGTTACGCCCGCGTTCAGGTCCTTATTGCCATTGGCGTCCTTGGGCGCGGTGACAATCGTTGCCCGCGGGTTTTCGATGCCCAGACGGTCCATCGCCTCGCGGAACAGCTTTCTATCCTCGGCCATCTCAATGGCATCGCGCTTTGCGCCAATCATCTCGACGCCGAACTTGTCCAGTACCCCCATCTCTTCAAGCGCAAGCGACGTGTTCAACCCTGTCTGGCCACCCATCGTCGGCAGCAGTGCGTCTGGCCGTTCTTTTTCAATGATTTTGGCAACAATTTCAGGCGTGATCGGTTCGATATAAGTGGCGTCTGCCAGTCCGGGATCGGTCATGATCGTTGCGGGGTTCGAATTGACCAAGACAACGCGGTACCCTTCCTCCCGCAGCGCTTTGCAGGCTTGTGCACCCGAATAGTCAAACTCGCAGGCTTGGCCAATCACGATGGGGCCCGCGCCGATAATCATGATCGACTTGATGTCGGTACGCTTTGGCATCGTGGCCCCCCAAATATGCAAATTGTCCTGCCTTATAGGGATGGTGTTCGAAGGTGCAAGAGGTGCCGCACACCCGCCGCAGGAAAAGTGACGCCCTGCACGGAACTCTCTGGCCCTACAACCGTTACCAACTCGTGCACTCTAATCTTTTGGACGGGGAACAACGAAAATGGCCTATTCTGCATTACTTTTGGGATCAATTGGCGTTCTTGCCGAAACGTCCGACTTGCAAAGACGCGCGTTCAACACTGCTTTCGAGATGAATGAGGTCGACTGGCATTGGGATGCTGAAACCTACCGCGCCCTCCTGGATGTGCCTGGTGGCAAGGCACGCTTGAACTTTTACGCCCGGGCCCAAGCGGTTGAGGTGGACATAGACAGCTTATATGAAGCCAAGCTTAGTGTCTTTGAAGCCGTGTTGGAGCAAGGCGTTGATCTGCGCCCAGGCGTCGCTGACCTAATTGCCGAGGCGCAGGGCCAGGGCATGAAACTCGGTTTTGTTACGGCCACCGATCCGCGTCAGGTCGCAGCGCTGCTGCGCGGTCTGGAAACGGTGGTTGATCCTTCGGTATTCGACTTTATCGGTGATCGTACGCAAGCGTCGCGCACGAAACCTGCACCTGATATCTACAACGAGGCGCTGCGCAAGCTGGACATCTCGGCGGATGCGGCACTCGCGATCGAGGATACGCCAGAAAGTGCGCAAGCCGCTGTTGCCGCCGGTATCCGCACCCTCGGCTTCCCAGGGGCGGAAGTCGGTAATCGTAGCTTCCCGGACGAGGTCGAAGTCTTTTCCGCTTTGCAAGTCACGCTGTTGCGCGGAACCGCCGCTGCGGCCTAGGCCCGTTCCCGTACCCGGGGCGCAGGTTTGGCTGTAGGTGCATTCGCTTCATTCAGGTAGTCCCGCGTCAGCGGAACGGCATCGCGTCGGTGCGCCAGTTGTAGGTGATAGACACCTTGCATTTGATGTTCAAATGCGAGGATACAAACGGTTAGGTAGTATCGGAACATGCGCACGAACCGTTCGTCATAACTCTCCCGGATCTGGTCCAGATGGGCGTCGAAACGGTCACGCCAATGCCGAATGGTCTTGGCATAGTGAAGGCGCCATACCTCGATATCTGTCTGCCACAGGCCGGATTTTTCCATCGCAGGCGCAAGCTCGGATAGAGACGGGACGTATCCTCCGGGAAAAATGTATTTGTTGATCCAAGATGAATGCGCCATTGGCGGCGCTGACCGACCAATTGTATGGATCAGTGCCACACCGTCAGTGTCTAATAATTCTGCGACGCGGCAAAAATAAGTATCGAAGTTTGGCGCACCCACATGTTCCAACATCCCGACAGACACGATCCGGTCGAACGTGCCCTGTGTATGGCGATAATCTTGTAACCGGAACTCTACCCGCCCCGATAGTCCCGCCGCCTCTGCCCGTCCGCGCGCGGTGGCCAATTGGTTTTCGCTCAGCGTAATGCCCGTCACTTCGCAACCATGATCCTGCGCCAGGGTCATCGCCATGCCACCCCAGCCACACCCGATGTCCAGCACCCGCATCCCCGGCTCAAGGCACAGCTTCTTGGCGATATGCGCTTTCTTAGCGATCTGTGCTTCTTCCAGTGTCATGGCGTCATCACGGAAATAGGCGCAGGAATATTGCATGTCTTGATCGAGAAAGAGCCGATACAAGTCGTCGGAAATGTCGTAGTGATGCGCTACGTTCTTTCGTGATGCGCTTGGCGCGTTGTGTTGGATAAAGCGGCGCATGTGAAAGCGCGCACGGTTCGCAAGAAGCAACCAGCCGGGGATCGACCCCTTAAAGCGATTGCGTACGATGATGGTCAGGGCGTCTTCGAATGTGCAGTTCCGCGGGACAATCTTGCCCTCCATATAGCCCTCGCCCAACCCCAGGTCAGGGTTCAGGATCAACGCCCGAAGGGCTGCACCATCGGTAACCTCCAGATGCGCCGATGCGCCGGTCTCTGGCCCATAGTCTCGGGTCACACCGTCAGGATAGGTCAGGCTCAGACGGTCCTTAACCATCATGCCCGTCAAAAAACGGTCAAGCAGTTTGTCCCACATGATCGCACCTCAAAATCCTTCCGCCGACAAAATTGCGGCGTGCGAAGGGGTTACGTCAAGGGGGAGGGAGCCGTTGCATCGAGATAAGCCCTCACGGAGCCTTCAAATGCGCGTGGATCATCGGCATGAAGCCAGTGACCCGCACGCGGGATTTTTACAAAACGCGCAGCAGGAAAAAGCCTAAGGATCGTCGGGCGGTGGTCTCGCGTGACATAGTCGCTTTCAGCACCCGATATAAACAGCGTAGGTCCGCCGAATGATGCGTCCATCTCGGGAAAGGCAAGAATAGCAGGCATGTTCGCCTCCAGCGCATTTAGATTCAGCCGCCACTTTCCTTCGCCCATGTCCAATGATTGTGTCAGAAAGCTACACAGCGCCGGGTCGATACCCTGCGCAGCCAGTTGCGCATTGGCATCGGATCGGCGCGAAATGACCGACAGATCAACTGCACGCATAGCGTGAATAAACTCGATTTGTGTATGATCGTAGCTGACAGGCGCAATGTCGCCGATTACCAGCCTTCGCACGGTGTCCGGGCGCGTAAGGGCCAACATCATCGCAGCTTTGCCGCCCATCGAATGACCGACCACGTCCATTGGGCCACCCAGCGTGTCGATCACCTCGGCCAGATCGCCCGCAAGATCGGCATATCCATGATTATCCGACCAAAAGCTGTGCCCGTGGTTGCGCATGTCCACTGTGATCACACGCCGTGTGTCGGCCAGCCGTTTTGCAATTACACCCCAATTGCTCCCCGATCCATAAAGCCCATGGGCGATTAGAAGAGGTGTACCATCGCTGGAACCAAACTTGGAATAGCTAAGCATGGCCACAGGCTTAGCCCGAATGATCCCATGCGACCAGAGGGATTGAGCGCCAAGATGTCTCGCGCTAGAACGCGGCATGGAAACCCAAGTTAGCATTCAGGACCGCGCTGACCGCGTTCAGGCCGCCCTTGGCGCTGCATTTGGCGTCAGTGCTAAATCGCTTGCGCTTGCGCTGCGCAGAACCGGCAGGCGGATGCCCAAACGATTACACGCCGAGGCGAAAAAAATTGTTCAGGCGCAGGCCCTTGGCGGACATCCTAAATGCCTGCGCCAAGTGGATGGCGCGGCGCTGTCTCAGGCCGAGACACGCGTGGTCACGTTCCTCCAAAGCATCGACCGCGCTGACCAGCGCAAGGGGTTTTGGCTTGGCATCGCCGGTGCCGTGGCATTCAACCTCTTGGTGGTGGCTGCAGCGGTGGTGACATGGATGTGGTGGGCAGGCCACGTCTAAGTCAGGACTGGAAGTCGTTCCGGCGATGTGCCAACGATTTGCTCGACGTGACCCAGATTAACACCCAACCCCTGCACAATACCGCAAAACGTATCCTGGTCTTCGGAGCCACCGGGACCATCGGCGGGGCGACGACCACAGCTCTGACTAAACGCGGATATGTTGTGACATGCGCGGTGCGCCCCGGCTCACGGGCGGCGGTGGCCGACGCCCATATTGTGAGCGTGGATGTCACTGATCCAGTTTCTTTGTCCCAAGATGTGTTTGGTGGCGCACGCTACGATGCTGTGATCTGCTGCCTTGCCTCGCGCACCGGGGCACCGCAAGACGCATGGGCCATAGATCATCGCGCTACCGTCAACGTGATCAAAGCTGCGCAGGCCGCAGGGGCCGCGCACTTTGTTCTGCTCTCGGCCATTTGCGTGCAAAAACCGGTTCTTGCCTTCCAGCATGCCAAGCTTGCTGCTGAGCAGGCCTTGATCGGGTCTGGTCTGTCCTACTCGATAGTGCGCCCCACCGCCTACTTCAAATCTCTCGCGGGTCAGATCGCGCGTGTACAGCAGGGCAAGCCCTACCTTCTGTTTGAGAATGGTAGATTGACGGCCTGCACTCCGATCAGCGACGCCGACCTCGGCGCCTATCTGGTCGCCTGCATCGACACGCCAGGCCTGCACAACCGCATCCTGCCGATCGGCGGCCCCGGTCCCGCAATCACACCGCTCGAACAGGGAGAACATCTGTTTTCCCTACTGCGCACGCCACCTAGGTTCAAGCATGTGCCCGTCGGTATGATGCGCGGCATCGCCGGTGCCTTGGGGCACGCAGGTCGGATCGTTCCGGCGCTCTCGGCAAAAGCCGAGTTCGCGCGGATCGGGCTCTACTACGCGACCGAGTCGATGCTGGTGCTGAACGAATCCACCGGTCACTATGACCGGGCGGCAACACCGTCTGCGGGATCGGAGACATTATTCGACTACTACGCCGCCGTGCTCAACGGCGAAGCAACGGTCGAACGCGGGGACCACAGTGTGTTCTAGGGTCCCGCAGCGCCTCAGAGATTTGGGTAGAGCGGGAAACGGGCGCACAGGTCGGCCACTTCGGCCTTCACCTTGGCTTCCACATCGTCGTTGCCCTCTTCTCCATTGGCCGCCAGCCCATCGACCACCTCAATGATCCAGTCGCCGATCTGACGGAACTCTGCCTCACCAAACCCGCGGGTTGTGCCTGCAGGGGATCCAAGGCGAATACCCGATGTGATCGTCGGCTTCTCGTCATCAAAGGGCACGCCGTTCTTGTTGCAGGTGATATGTGCCCGCCCCAGCGCCTTTTCGGTTGCGTTGCCCTTCACGCCTTTGGGCCGCAGGTCCACCAGCATCACGTGGGTATCGGTACCATGGGTCACTGTATCCAGTCCGCCATTATGCAACTGATCTGCGAGCGCCTGTGCATTTCTGATCACCTGCTGCTGATGCAACTTGAAGGATGGCTCCAGCGCCTCGCCAAAGGCTACGGCCTTGGCCGCAATCACGTGCATGAGCGGTCCGCCCTGAATACCGGGGAAGATAGCGGAGTTGAATTTCTTGGCCAACGCCTCGTCATTGGTCAGGATCATGCCGCCACGTGGGCCGCGCAGGGTCTTGTGGGTCGTGGTGGTCGCCACATGCACATGGGGGAAAGGGGAGGGGTACTCGCCCGCCGCAATCAAACCGGCAAAATGGGCCACGTCAGCCAAAACATAGGCGCCCACCTTGTCCGCAATCTCGCGGATGCGGGCAAAATCGATGACGCGCGGGATGGCCGAACCACCGGCGATGATCATCTGCGGCTTGTGCTCTAGTGCAAGCGCTTCGATCTGGTCATAATCGATGTCCAGCGTGTCGCGGCGCACCCCATATTGCACGGCATTGAACCACTTTCCAGATTGGTTCGGGCGGGCGCCGTGGGTGAGGTGGCCACCTGCGTCCAGCGACATGCCAAGGATCGTGTCGCCAGGCTGCAGCAGGGCCTGGAACACCCCTTGGTTGGCTTGAGAGCCGGAGTTGGGCTGCACATTCGCAAAACCGCACTCAAACAGCTTGCAGGCGCGTTCGATGGCCAGGTTTTCGGCAACGTCCACATACTGGCACCCGCCATAATAGCGGCGGCCCGGATACCCTTCGGCATACTTGTTGGTCATTACGCTGCCCTGCGCTTCCAGCACGGCGGCGGACACGATATTCTCCGAAGCAATCAGCTCGATCTCGTCGCGCTGGCGACCCAGCTCATCCCGAATTGATCCGAACAGTTCAGGGTCACGATCGGCAAGGGATTGTGTGAAAAAACCGTCGGTGCGATGGGGGGCATTCATGGAAACTCTCCTGCATGGACTGAGTCGATATTATTCAGTGTTTCCTATCGGAAACCAACCCTTTGATCAAAGCATGTATCCCGACCAAACACACGCCGCCAGCGACAAAGCGCGCGGAATGCTGGTAAGGGGCGAAAAGATATGGTTCTTTCGGCGCAGAACGCTCGCCATAGGAAACTAAGATGTCTTTGAAGATCGCCTTTGCGGCCAGCCGCGCAGCCGTCGCGCAGACCGCACGGGCCGCGCTGATCGGGCGCTATGGCGACACAGATACCGAAACGGCGGATGTCGTCGTGGCGCTGGGCGGTGACGGCTTCATGTTGCAAACGCTGCATACGACCGAACGCATGGATGTTCCAGTCTATGGGATGAACCGCGGCACCATCGGCTTTCTGATGAACGAATACAGTGAAACTGACCTGATGGACCGGCTCGAAGCTGCGGAAGAGGCTGAACTGAACCCCTTGTCGATGACGGCCTGGAACAGCGACGGGGAAACGCATACCGACCTTGCCATCAACGAAGTGTCTTTGCTGCGCGCAGGACCCCAGGCGGCGAAGTTGCGGATCACGGTCGACGGGCGCCTTCGGATGGACGAACTCGTCTGCGACGGTGCGCTTGTTTCAACCCCCGCAGGTTCAACCGCTTACAACTACTCCGCCCACGGTCCGGTTCTGCCCATTGGCTCGGATGTGCTCGCCCTGACCGCCGTAGCGGCTTTTCGTCCTCGGCGCTGGCGCGGCGCGCTTCTGCCAAAGATGGCAAAGGTTCGGTTTGACGTGCTCGAGGTGGAAAAGCGCCCGGTCATGGCCGAAGCCGACTCGCGGTCTTTTCGCAATGTCACAGCGGTCGAGGTTCAGTCGGAACCCGCCATCGTGCACCGTATCCTTTTCGATCCCGGCCACGGGCTAGAAGAGCGGCTTATCTCAGAGCAATTCAACTAGCCCCAACACCGCGAAGGTGTCCTTTTGACGAGCCTTAGCTTGTCTCGCCGATATAGCCCCGTGCGATGTTGGCGACTTGGCTCACATCCAATACGGGTGGCAGAAGGGTTAGCAGGTCTCCATTGCCATCCAGCAAATGGATGAAACTGCCATGGGAGTAGATCCACCCGTATTCCGGATCCATGAACAGCGGCTCGACCTCGACCTTGAACGCGTCATAGGCGGCTTGCAGCGCCTCCTGTTTGCCCGTCAGCCCAATGAATGCCGGATGTATTTCAGCCAATGGTGCGCCCATCGTATCGACCTGATCCTGATCCGGGGCCACGGTGATCATCACCGGTGTCACCTTCACCCCATCCTCGGCCAACTCATCCACCACCTGCGCCATAAGCGGCATTGCAGCAGAACAGATATTCAGACAATTCGCATACCCGAAAAAGACGAGTTGGAAATGCCCGCCAGGGTCTGCCTGCGTTCGCACGTCGCCAAATTGATCGACAAGCTCATAGGGCCCGCCGATGTCTACCGGGAAAGGGCTCTGGCTTGCCGCAGGCATGCCTGCCACCAGCGCCAGCGCCATCAAAGCCGCACGCATCACCTCAGAAGTTCTCCGCAATCCACTGCTTGTCGAACTCGGTGCCAAGGCCCAGATATCCTTCTTCCTCAATGATCGCAGCGATGCTCGGATCACGCCGGAACCACGGCCCTTTGCCCTTAGCCTCGGGATGTTCAGCAGCCCAGTTCTTGGTCCACTTGTTGCCCTTGATTTTCTCACCGCCGTCCGGCGGCACAATGGTTTGTACCAGATAGACGTTGTTTGCCCCCAATTCCGGGTCATCCAGCATCAGGCCGTCCACGGTAATGGTCTGGTTACAGAACGGCTGCAGCTCCACCGCCGCACCGGTAAAGGCGGGCTGGCTGTTTTTCATCGGCAGGATCAGCACATCGTCGGCGGTTCGGATTAGTCCAAGCTGACGCTTGCCAGCCCCACAATCGGCGGGGCAGTCGCCTGTAAACTCGCAGATCAAGTCGACCACAGTTGCTTCAAAGGTCGACGGCACCTCAGCATAAAGGTTCCAGCTGCGTGCCTCGGAACCTTCGGAAAAGTCCTGTGCCGCAAGCGGTGCAGCCGCCAGGGTCAATGCCGCTATCAGTGTTCTAAGCATGATCACTCACCTCCGGGACGGGCTGATTTCGGGATTGAAAAGGGCGGCACGTTGCCAAAGTCGTCGTGGTTCTGGTTGGTGATATCCAGGTCCGATACCACCTCGTTTACCACGATGTAGTTCAACCCATCACGTTCATAGAGCGTTCCGTCAGCCTCGACCGTATGGGCCGCCAACTTCAGAACACCATCGCCACCTGCCAATTGGTCGTCTTCGCCGAGCTTCAAAACCATGTAAATGGTCCCGTCTTCAGCCAGCAGGCCGACGGGAATGCCACCGGCACTGCACCACAGCGCACAAGTGTGATGCGCCGATCCAACAACGGCGTCCGGGCTGCCCATAACACCGGAAAAATAACACCAGGTATCAATGATTTCACCCGTAACCTGTATGCGCGATCCTTCCGCAGCCTGTCCGGCCAGCGGCAAGGTTATCGCGGCCAGCGCGCCCAAAATGAATGATCGCATGATGCAGCCTTTCGTCAAAAATCGTAAACTTAGGCTGACATGTGATGCCAATCTCGGTCAAATCACGGTTTTGGGGGTGGCACATTTGTGATCGCTTGGCGGGGTGCAGGTGATCTGCTATCGTCGCACACCAGATCAGAGGCTTATAAACGCCCGCCGCACCACAGGTATGACAGCACTCAGCAAATACGACCGGCTCGAAGCAACGGGCCTTTGGCGCGCCTCTGCCGATACCCAGCGGCGCGAGGTGATCGTATCCGTGGGCGACGCGACTCTCGTGATCTCTGATCTCAATGATCGCGCCATCACGCATTGGTCCCTGGCTGCCGTCGAACGTGCAACTGCTGCCAAGGAACAAAGTGGGGCGGCCTTCCATCCCGATGGCGACCCGGATGAGATTCTTGAACTCGGCCCGGACGAAGCGGCGATGATCGATGCGATTGACACGCTGCGCCGGGCGGTTGCGCGGTCACGCCCCAAACCGGGACGATTGCGGTGGCTGGGGGCTGCGATGTCGGTCTCTGCTGTCGCGGGGTTGGCGATCTTTTGGCTGCCGGGCGCACTGGTCGATCACGCGATGCGCGTTGTGCCCCCGGTGAAAGAAACCGAGATCGGCGCAGCCCTTCTGGCGCGCATCGAACGCGTCTCGGGCCAGCCCTGTACAAGTATCGAAGCCCGGCCCGGCCTGGTCGCGCTGGCGGGCCGCACAGGAGCGGCGCGCGTCGTCGTCTTGCCCGGCGGTGTGCGCGAGGCGCTGTCGCTTCCAGGGGGCACCATCTTGCTCAACCGCACCCTTGTCGAAGATTACGAAGAACCCGACGTTGCTGCCGGCTTCATCCTTGCCGAACAAGTCCGCAGCGATGAGACTCACCCGTTGCGCAAGCTGCTGGAAAATGCCGGTCCACGCGCCACCGGCAGGCTTTTGACGACCGGGCGTTTGCCCGCCAAAGCACTCGATTCCTTCACCGAAGTGCACCTCGCAACGCCCGCATCCGCCATGCCATCTGATACGCTTCTGAGCGCGTTCGCCGCAGCTAAATTGCGCAGCACGCCCTATGCACGTGCCCGCGATATTTCGGGAGAAGCCACCTTGCCGCTGATCGAGGCGGACCCCATGGCTGGCCAGGCTGCCGCTCCGATCATGTCGGACCGGGACTGGTTACAGCTTCAGGCCATTTGCGAAAGCTAAGAGCAAGCTGACTTCGCATCGCGCTTGCAGCGAAAAGAGATTTGAAAATCAGCAACTTCACCAGCCTCATAATGTGCAGCGAGCAGATGCCTCCTGCGCACATTTGTCGCCCTGAAAGCGTTCCGCAACTGACCGCATGGCCAAGCCCGTTTCCAAACGCCACGACGCGCGGCCTCTGAAAATCACGGGATCGCTGCGCAGACCTTACTTGCGCACAAACGCATCGCGAAAGCCAACGGCGCGGCTTTGCTGCAATCCGTTCGACAATTCTTCAAAGGATGCAAAGGGGCCCGCCAGCACGATCTGATACGACTTGCCATTCCGCTTGATCTTGCCGATGCGTGCGGGCAAGCCCGCGCGCACTATGCTCTGCGCCGCAGCTTGTGCGTTGTCCGCGACGCCGAATGTCCCAATCTGGACATAGCGCCCGGTGACCGTGGCTTTGGTGACAGCTGGCGCGCGCGCCTTCACCCGCGATTTGCGCTGCACGCGCTTAACCGTCTGTCCATCCTGCCGGATCAGTGTGACGCGGCCAAGATCGCGTTCTTGCGTATCGATATCAGTGTACGGAAAGACCAGCGGCACGCGTGCGGTCATGTCCTGACCTGTGCTGCGATCGATCAGCCGTCGCGGCACCGTCCGCGTCCAGACCAGTCGCGTCTGGGCGATACCATTCAAATTCTGTTCCGCTCGCCGTGGATTGAGCCGGTCATCATCCCAGACAGGCTCATATCCTTCCGGGACGCGCGCCGGACGTTTCAGCGATCTTTGCTCGAACACGTGGCGCGGTACAACGCGGGTGGTTGGCCCGGCAATGCTTGACGCAGAATCAGCCATGACAACGTCAGGGCGCTCTGCCGGTGTAGGTGCTGATGTAGCGGCAGGCACCGGTACCGGGGCAGGGCGCGCAACAACAGGCTGCGTCGTGCGTGTCACTGGCGGTTCAGCGACCGGAGCGTTTGCCGCACGGGGCTGGTTGGGGACTGGCGCAGGTGCACGTTCAGGCACCGTTTGTGTGGTTGCGACTGTTCCGGCGGACAATGTCGGCGTTTGTCCGCAAATCTGCTCGCGCGCGCGCGTAACACGCGGTACCCAGGTGACATTGCCGTCGATGCCCGCCCGGATAAAGACACATCCGCGGCTGTCCACATATTGCGTGCCCTTGAAAGATGCGGGTGGCAACTCCGCCGGTCCTTGCGCATCGCGCAACGACTGGGCTGCTCCTGCACCCACGGACAACGCCACAGCGCAGACCGCCAAAACCATAGTTCTCGTAAGTTTCATCAGACCCCCCGGCAAGACATTAGAGGGCACGATGACTCAACCGCTCACCCGAGTAAAGCGAGGATGCGCGCTATTTGGTGCCAAACATCCGATCCCCGGCATCCCCGAGGCCAGGAACGATATATCCGATATCATTCAACCGCGTATCAACCGCCGCCGTGACGATAGGCACGTCGGGATGCGCCTGCTTCATGCGCGCGATTCCCTCAGGCGCTGCAAGCAGGCACAGGAACCGAATGTTCGTCGCACCAGCCTCTTTCAGCTTATCGATGGCAGCCGCAGAGGAATTCCCGGTCGCCAGCATCGGATCGACCGCAATCACCAACCGATCTTCCAGCGCTTCGGGTACCTTAAAGTAATACTCGACCGGCTGCAGCGTCTCTTCATCGCGATACAGCCCCACAAAGCCGACGCGCGCCGACGGGATCAACTCCAGCACCCCATCCAGCAGGCCGTTGCCCGCCCGCAAGATCGAAATCAGCGCCAGCTTCTTGCCATCCAGCGTCGGCGCGTCCATCGCCTCCATCGGCGTCTCGATCCGCTTGCTCGTCATCGGCAGGCCGCGCGTCACCTCATAGGCCAAAAGCTGGGAAATCTCGCGCAAGAGTTGCCGGAACACCGCCGTTGGCGTGTCCTTGTCGCGCATGATGGTCAGTTTGTGCTGTACCAGCGGATGGTCAACGACGGTCAAATGATCAGACATGGCGCAGCTCCTTGAAATGCCCCCCACTTCTGCAACGCGCCGCGCCCGGGAACAATCCCCGTTTCTTCTGACTGAAAATACGACGGGGTTTGGGGCAGCGCCCCAACGCGCGCCAGCGCAAACAAATCATATGCGCCGTCAGGCGCTCATTGTGGCGACACGCCCAGATGCCGCGCCACCAGATGCGCCACGTCCCGAAATTCCATCAGCCCCAGAAACGCGCCATCTCCCCCGCGCACGAGAACCGGTACGCGCTCGCGCGTGTGATCCGTACCCACCCAGGTCGGATCGTTGCCATGATCCGCCGTCAACACCAACACATCCCCCTGTCGCAAGCGCGCCAACACTTGTCCGATCTGCCCATCAAACCACTCCAGATGCCGTGCATAGCCCGACACATCCCGCCGATGGCCATAAAGACTGTCAAACTCCACGAAATTGGCAAAGGTCAGGCTGCCCTCTTCGGCCTGATCGACCAGCTCGAAAAGATGACCCATCAAATTCACGTCCGCGCCTTTGCGCACATCGTCGAAGCCTTGCATGGAAAAGATATCGCCAACCTTGCCAACGCCATAAACCCGTCGCCCCGCATCCTGCACCCAGTTCGACAGGATCGGCGCCGGGGGCGTGATCGCAAAATCGCGCCGGTTGACTGTTCGCTCAAATGCACCGACTTCACCACGAAAGGGCCGCGCAATCACGCGTCCCACGCGCATCTGGTGCAGCATCGGCGCGATCGTCTCGCATAGTGAAAGCAACCGCTCCAGTCCAAAATGCACCTCATGCGCCGCGATCTGGAACACGGAATCCGCCGAAGTATAACAAATCGGCCATCCCGTTTGTACATGTTCAGCCCCATGTTCTGCGATGATCGCGGTGCCCGACGCGTGACATTCGCCCAAAAGCCCGTCCACACCAGCAGCGGCACAGACCGCCTCAACGACCTCTGGCGGGAACGCTGGGCCAGAATCTGGAAAATAGTGCCAGTCCCAGGGCACCGGCACCCCGGCCAGTTCCCAATGACCCGAAGGCGTGTCCTTTCCGCGCGATATCTCTGTCGCGGCCCCCCAGGGGCCCGGGTTGCAGGTGGCCCCGTTCGCCAATGCCATGGCCTCGAAAAGTCCCAAGTGCTCAAGATGCGGCACATTGAGTGGCCCGCTGCGCCCGTCTTCGGCCTGACCTTCCGCGCAAGCGTGCGCAATATGGCCGACCGTATTGGCCCCGGTATCAGGCACGTCTCCGTTAAAGTAGGCACCCGCATCCGGTGCCCCGCCAATCCCGACGGAGTCCATGACGATCAGAAACGCGCGCGACATCAGCCGACCCGGTCCACAATCAGGTCAGGCAGGGCCGGGGCCGCCGGACCCAGCGTGATGGCTGCACGCACCGCCGCTTCGGCCCGATCCGCATCCGCCGGTCGTGCCGCGTGCACCACGCAAAGCGGTTGTCCTTTGGCTACCGTCGCCCCCAGACGCACCACATCTGACAGACCAACACTGGGGTTGATCACATCACTTTGTACCTTGCGTCCACCGCCCAGATCGACAACCGCCAGACCCAGGGTTTCGCCGTCGATGGCGGTCACCACGCCTGGCCCGCGCGCGGTGATCTCGCGGATCACCGTCGCCTCGGGCAAAAACCGCGCCCAGTTCTCGACAAACTGCACCGGGCCCCCCATCGCCGCAATCATGCGACCAAAACGCTCTGCCGCGCGCCCTTCCGCAATAGCCGCGACAACCGCATCGGCTCCGACCTGCACATCCTTTGCCAGCCCCGCATTCGCGAGCAGGACCCCGCCCAAAGCCGCACACATTTCTAGCAAGGGGCCTTGGGCCTGCCCATTCAGCACGCGCATCACCTCGGCTACTTCCAGCGCATTGCCCAGCGACGGGGCCAACGGCTGCGACATGTCCGTGACCAGCGCTGTGGTCTTGCACCCAGCGGCGTTCGCCGTCTTGACCAGCGCATCGGCCAATGCCTGCGCATCCTCGGTCTCTTTCATAAACGCGCCTGACCCGACCTTGACGTCCAGCACCAACCCATCCAGACCCGCGGCCAGCTTCTTCGACAGGATCGATGCCGTGATCAGATCAAGGCTTTCGACCGTCGCTGTCACATCCCTGACCGCGTAAAGCCGCTTGTCAGCGGGCGCGATTTCAGCCGTCGCACCCGCAATCACACAGCCCGCCTTGGCCATCACATCGCGCAACCGTCGTTCGCTCAACTGCGTTGCGACGCCTGGAATGGCGTCCAGCTTGTCCAGCGTCCCGCCCGTATGACCCAGACCGCGCCCCGAGATCATCGGCACAAACGCTCCACACGCCGCAAGGGCAGGGGCCAATACCAGACTGACACAGTCGCCCACGCCACCCGTTGAATGCTTGTCAAGCACCGGACCGCTCAAATCCCAGTCCAGCACCTGCCCGCTGTCGCGCATCGCCATCGTCAACGCCACCCGACCCACATCGCCCAGACCGCTCAGACACACCGCCATGGCAAAGGCCCCGGCCTGCGCATCCGTCACCGTACTGTCAGCCAGCCCCTGGGCAAACCAGCCCAACTCATCGCGTGACGGCGTCTGCCGCTGACGCAGCTTGGCAATGATCGTGCGCGCATCACTCACGCGTCACCATCCATATGTGCTGTTCCAAAGGCCCCGGGCAGCAATTCGGCCAGGGTCATCACCTGCTCGACCCCGCCGGTTGTCGCCATAGTGACCTTGACGTCGCTTGCGCCAAACTCGGCCAGCTTCTGGCGGCAGCCGCCGCAGGGTGTCACCGGCGTGGGGCTGCCCGCCACCACATAGGCCTCAATAATTTTGGTCTGACCGGCCGCCACCATCGCCGCAATTGCGCCCGCCTCGGCACAGGTGCCTTCGGGATAGGCGACGTTTTCCACGTTGCACCCCACAAACACGGAGCCGTCACCCGCGCGCAGCGCCGCCCCCACCTTGAAATTCGAATAGGGCGCGTGCGCATTTTCCCGCACCTTCAGCGCCGCCGCTTTCAACTCGTCCATGACCACCCTCGCTTCGGAACTCTGACCCTAGCCAAGCGTTTCCCGTTTGACCACTGGATAAAGGAGAGCCCAAATGACCTCGACCAATCAATCTTCGATGCGCGTCGTAGCCCCCGGGATCAACCCCGAACTGAGCGAAGCAAAAGACGAACAGATCACCGACAAAACCGCCGCCGAATTGCGCAAGCTTTGCGACGAAAAGGGCGAAGAGTTTGATACCGCTTTGACCGAAGCACAGGCCCGGGAACGGATCGCGCTGCTCAAGGACAAGGACTAGCCGGGCCGGGTCGCAAACGCGCCCGGCAGCGACACCTCAAGCAGTTCGATGTGCTCCGACACGTCCGAATAGCGCGTGCGCATCCCCGGGGGGATAACAAATGCGTCCCCTGGCTCCAGCGCAAACGGCGCGCGCCCCTCACCATGCAGCGTCATCGTGCCCTCCATCACAAAAGTGAACAAGATGTCGCTGTCATGAATGGCCCAGGCGGGCGTGCCTGGCCCTTTCCGCGCAACCTGCACGCCCGCGACCCCCGCGGTCCCATCCGCGATGCCGGTGTCTCGCGCCTCGAAACCTGCCAGTCGAAACGGACGCCAGACCGCCTCTTCAACCTTGTGATGCACAAAGCGTTGCCCTTGAAAAAGCCGCTCCGAATTGGCCGGCCCATTGGGCAGCTCCATCTCGTGATCAATTGTGGTGACATGTTCGGCGGGCACCCCGATCTCAATCACCTCGATATTGTCGCTGGCGTAAAGCACCCGGTGCCGGATCTCTGGCGGCTGGATGACGCAGCACCCTGCATGAAGCCGAAACGGCGCCCCTTGATCCTCGTAAACCAAATCAACCCAGCCTCGGTAGCAAAAGATCAGCTGAAACCCGACCGTGTGGTAGTGCACCATGTCCGGCACTGGCCCGCCATCGGGAATGCGAATGTGGCTCGCAATGATTGATCCGCCCAAGCGGTCGGGAATGAGATCACGATAGTGCATCCCTGCGCGCCCAATGATCCATGGGGCCTGATCCGCGAGCCGCCGCACGACAAAGGAATGTACCGTGTCGGGCATCACCATGGGCGGGTTCAGTTCCTCAATCTCGACCCTCGTGCCATTTGGCGCCACCAGCACACGCTGGCTGTCCGCAAAGCCATCGGGGTCGTCGGTCAAGATGCGCAACGTGCCCGGCGGCTCCTGCGCCCCGGCCTCAATCCGCACCCGCAACCCATGGCCCGAAAACACCGCCACCGCCGGATCATCCGCGGGATAGATCATGTCCATCCGCATGCCCAACACATTGGTAAAAAACGGAATATCGTCGCGCAACGCCTGCGTCGGCAACCGTACCTCTGCCCGAACCTCAGCCATCCCATCCCCTTCATTTCGCCAACTAAACCGCGGGGGCGTTTCGAATGCAACGGGGGCAGCGCCCCCTAAAGAATTTCCCGTGCGGAACGCGCCCATACGGATCACGATTGGCGTATGTAACCAAACGTCAATTGGCGCGGTTGCAAAATTAGTTTAACGCTAAACCAAATTTGAACACGTCAGGGGAATCTATGTCCGACACGCCTAATCTGCGCGAGGCTGCGCTTGACTACCACGAATTCCCCAAACCCGGAAAACTCGAAATCCGCGCCACCAAACCCATGGCCAACGGCCGCGACCTGGCGCGCGCCTACTCCCCTGGCGTGGCCGAAGCCTGTATCGAGATCAAAGAGGACCCCGCCAACGCCGCCCGCTTCACTGCGCGGGGCAATCTGGTCGCCGTGGTCTCCAACGGCTCCGCCGTCCTCGGCCTTGGTAATATCGGCGCGCTCGCCTCCAAACCGGTGATGGAGGGCAAGGCCGTGCTCTTCAAGAAATTCGCCTCCATCGACTGCTTCGACATCGAAGTGAACGAAAGCGATCCCGAGAAACTCGCCGACATCGTCTGCGCGCTCGAACCCACGTTCGGGGCCATCAACCTCGAAGACATCAAAGCCCCCGACTGCTTTGTCGTCGAAAAGCTGTGCCGCGACCGCATGAACATCCCCGTCTTCCACGACGACCAGCACGGCACTGCCATCGTGGTGGGGGCCGCGGCCAAGAACGCCCTGCATGTCGCGGGAAAAACCTTCGAAGACATCAAGATCGTCAGCACCGGTGGCGGCGCTGCGGGCATCGCCTGCCTCAACATGCTGCTCAAAATGGGTGTCAAACGCGAAAACGTCTGGCTCTGCGACATCCACGGCCTCGTCTACGAGGGCCGAACCGAAGATATGAACCCAGCCAAGGCCGCCTATGCCCAGCAGACCGACAAACGCACCCTCGACGATGTGATCGATGGGGCCGACCTCTTCCTCGGCCTGTCCGGCCCCGGCGTGCTGACACCCGACCACGTGGCGAAAATGAGCAAACAGCCGATCATCTTCGCCCTCGCCAACCCGACCCCCGAAATCCTGCCCGACGACGCCCGCAGCGTGGCCCCAGACGCCATCATCGCCACCGGTCGCAGCGATTTTCCCAATCAGGTCAACAACGTCCTGTGCTTTCCCTTCATCTTCCGAGGCGCGCTCGACGTGGGGGCCACCACCATCAACGATGACATGCAACTGGCCTGCATCGACGGCATCGCGGCCCTTGCTCGCGCCACAACCAGCGCCGAAGCCGCCGCCGCCTACCAGGGCGAACAGCTGACCTTTGGGCCCGACTACCTAATCCCCAAACCCTTCGATCCCCGCCTTGTGGGCATCGTCAGTTCCGCCGTGGCCAAGGCCGCGATGGACACCGGCGTCGCCACCCGGCCGATCGACGATCTTGATGCTTACAAAACCAAACTTGACGGCTCAGTCTTCAAATCCGCCCTCCTGATGCGCCCGGTCTTCGAGGCTGCGCGCGCCAAAGCGCGCCGCATCGTCTTTGCCGAAGGCGAAGATGAACGCGTCCTGCGCGCAGCCCAAGCCATGGTCGAGGAAACCACCGAACGCCCCATCCTTATCGGGCGGCCCGACGTGATCGAGTCCCGTATCACCCGGGCAGGTCTTACCATCAAACTCGGCGACAGTGTCGACCTCGTGAACCCCGAAAACGACCCGCGCTACCGCGACTATTGGGGCACCTACCACGAGTTGATGTGCCGCCGTGGCGTCACCCCGGACCTCGCCCGCGCAATCATGCGCACCAACACCACCGCCATCGGCGCCGTGATGGTGCAAAGGGACGAGGCCGACAGCCTGATTTGTGGCACCTTTGGCGAGTTTCGCTGGCATCTCAACTACATCACCCAGGTCCTGGGCCGCGATGGGCTGCACCCGATCGGTGCTCTCAGCTTGATGATCCTAGAAGATGGCCCGCTTTTTGTCGCCGACACCCATGTGCACACATCGCCCAAGCCTGACGAACTCGCCGAAATCGTTATCGGTGCCGCCCGCCATGTGGGCCGCTTCGGTCTCACTCCAAACATCGCGCTCTGCTCGCAATCCCAGTTCGGCAACCAGGATTACGGCTCGGGTCAGCGTCTGCGCGCGGCGATGGACATCCTCGACGCCCAAGGTCACGGCTTCTGTTACGAGGGCGAAATGAACATCGACACCGCACTCGATCCTGACCTGCGCGAACGTCTCTTCCCCGGCAGCCGGATGGAGGGGGCCGCCAACGTGTTGGTCTTTGCCCATGCCGACGCCGCCTCGGGCGTGCGCAATATCCTCAAGATGAAGGGCGGCGGCCTCGAAGTGGGCCCGATCCTTATGGGCATGGGCAACCGCGCCCATATCGTGTCCCCTTCGATCACCGCCCGCGGTTTGCTCAATATGTCAGCGGTCGCGGGCACCCCGGTGACACAATATGGTTAGGGGCCCCAACCTCACCCGAAGGTGAAGAAGTGTTCTTTGCCTCCGCCCAGCAGACCTGCGCCTAATGTTCTCCACATCTCGACGGAGACCCGGATGAAACACATATTGCTAGGTCTCAGCGCGTTGGTTCTGGCCGCCTGCGCTGAAACGACCACGGTGAATGAGGGGACATTTACCTTTGGTGGCAAGTCTTACAGAACGACCACCCAGGAATTCACCACTGCCACCGGCACGTTCCAGCGCCGCAGGATCCTCGTCGGGGCGCAACGGGTCAGTTGTTCAGCCACAGACGACGCCGATTGCGTTCTGGCAATCATCGAAGCGACCAAAAGCAGCAGCGACCGCGGCGCCTGACAGGGCCAGCCTGCGGTGGGGGTAGGTCCTCAACCCTCGCGCGACATTTTCTGCGATCCGAGGGGACCCAAAAGACGTCTCGTGCGTTCACGATATGTCGTAGTTAAATTTGTCGAGGGGACCCGACACATAATGAAGCCACTTGCCGTTCTCACCTTGTTCATCTCTCTCGCCGCCTGCGCCGAAACAACCAGCGAGACATCCGGCACCTTCAGTGCACGTGGCGAGACCTTTGAAACCACGACCCGCCAGTTCCAGCGCCCCGACGGCAGCAGCTATGAACGCATGACAATCCAAGTCGGCGCTGAACGGGTCAGTTGCATCCCCGGCGACCGCGCCGATTGTGAACGGGCGCTCATTGACATCTACAACCGCGACCGCGGCCTGTGATCCGACACAAGGAGTAACGTGATGCGCCTCGCCCTGTCCTTCATTGTCCTCGCCAGCCTCGTGGCCTGTACCGAAGTGGTCTCGACCCAGGACACCACCTTCAGCTACCGCGGCGACACATACCGCGCCGAAATCCGCGAATATTCCACCGGCGGCAGCACTTTCACCAAACGCGTGGTCTATGATGGCACCACACCGGTCAGTTGCTCGGCGACCGATGACGCCGATTGTGCGGCCGCAATTTCCTACGAACGGCTCGACAGCAACGACTGACAAACTGCTGCTGTTGGCGCTCACGGCCCTTGCCCCCAATGCCATTCCCCGCGTACCCCTTGGCGTCAGAACGACGAGGGAGGACAGGCCATGGGCTACCGCGCGGAATATGATAGCTGGAAAGCCGACCCCGAAGGCTGGTGGATGCAGGCGGCGCAAGCCATCGATTGGGACAGGGCCCCGACCAAAGCCCTCAGCCAGCGCGGCGACCACCTCTACGACTGGTTTGCCGATGCGCGGGTAAACACCTGCTGGAACGCCGTCGATCGGCACGTGGAGGCGGGCAGGGGAGACCAAACCGCCATCATCTATGACAGCCCGATCACCGGCGCGAAATCGAAAACCTCCTACGCCGAATTGCAAACCCAGGTCGCCAGGCTTGCCGGTGCACTCGCAACCCGAGGCGTCACCATGGGCGACCGGGTGATCATCTACATGCCCATGGTGCCCGAGGCGCTTGTCGCCATGCTCGCCTGCGCCCGCATCGGGGCCATCCATTCGGTGGTGTTTGGCGGCTTTGCCGCGAACGAGCTTGCCGTCCGCATCGACGATTGCACGCCCAAAGCCATCATCGCGGCCTCTTGCGGATTAGAACCGGGCCGCACGGTTGAATACAAGCCGCTCCTGGATGGTGCGATTGAACTCGCCGATCACACGCCCGATGTCTGTATGATCCTGCAACGCGACCAGTGCCCCTGCGCTCTGGGTGCGCGCGATGTAGACTGGCACGCGGCCCAAGACGGCGTTGATCCCGCCCCCTGCACACCCGTGCCCGGCGATCACCCGGCCTACATTCTTTACACCTCAGGCACCACTGGCGCGCCAAAAGGTGTTGTGCGCCCCACCGCCGGGCACCTCGTGGCGCTGAACTGGACCATGAAAAATATTTATCAAGTCGATCCGGGAGAGGTCTTCTGGGCCGCCTCAGACGTCGGCTGGGTCGTGGGGCACAGCTACATCTGCTACGCCCCCCTGATCGCAGGCAACACCACCGTCGTGTTCGAAGGCAAACCCATCGGCACCCCCGACGCGGGCACCTTCTGGCGGGTGATCGCCGAACATGACGTCAAATCCTTCTTCACCGCGCCCACCGCCATCCGCGCGGTCAAGCGCGAAGACCCCAAAGGGGAATACCGCGCCAAATACGACCTCTCGGGCCTGCGCGCGCTGTATCTGGCTGGCGAACGGGCCGACCCCGACACCATCGAATGGGCCCAAGACATGCTGGGCGTGCCGGTCTATGATCACTGGTGGCAGACCGAAACCGGCTACACCATCGCGGGCAACCCCGCGGGTCTCGAAGCGCTGCCCGTCAAGATCGGCTCCCCCACCGTCGCCATGCCCGGCTATGACGTGCAGATCCTCGACGATGCGGGCCACCCGGTCGCCCCCGGAGAGCTTGGCGCCATCGCAATCAAACTGCCGCTACCCCCCGGCACTCTGCCCACGCTCTGGAATGCCGAAGACCGGTTTATCAAATCCTACCTGCACACCTTCCCCGGATATTACGAGACGGGGGATGCAGGGATGATGGACGATGACGACTATCTCTACATCATGGCCCGCACCGATGACGTGATCAATGTCGCAGGGCACAGGCTCTCGACCGGTGCGATGGAAGAAGTGCTTGCCGGGCACCCCGACGTCGCCGAATGCGCGGTGATCGGTGTGACGGACCAGCTCAAGGGGCAATCCCCGGTGGGCCTTTTGTGCCTGACCACCGGCGTGAACCGCCCCCATGAGGAGATTGTGGGTGAATGCGTCACCCGCGTCCGCGACCAGATCGGCCCCGTGGCCGCATTCAAGCAGGCCGTTGTCGTGGATCGTCTGCCCAAGACCCGCTCAGGCAAGATCCTTCGCGGGACAGTTGTGAAAATCGCGGACAACGAAGACTACAAGATGCCCGCGACCATCGACGACCCGGTGATCCTGGACGAGATCAAGGAAGCGCTGCAAACCATCGGGTATGCCAAGGGCTAAGCCTCGTTGGGCCTCTCGCTTCATTCAGCATACCCGCCTGACGGGCACCGTCAGGCCGCGCAGTCTCTCGCGGCGTGGCCGCTGACCTGGCAACACTTTGCAAAAGCAGAGTGTGAGAGGGCCGCGCCCCCCGTCAAACCAAAGGTTTGCTTTCAGCAAAACGGGCGGCGCGATTGCGCGCCGCCTCACGCCTCATCCCCAAACACATGCACCGGCGCACTCAACCCGCGCAACTCCACCGGCCCCAGATCCGCCAACCCGCGTTGACCCGCCGCCACCTCATCCGTCACCATAATCGCGTGCCCTCGCGCCTTGCCCGCATCGCAGAGCCGTGCCGCCACATTCGCGGCCAGCCCAATCACGGTAAAATCCAACCGCGTGCTCGACCCGATATTGCCATAGGTCACGCGCCCAAACGCGATCCCGATGGACACAGAGGTCTGCGCGGTCACCTCGTCACCCGCTACCTGATCCACCACAGCCCGTGCCGCATCCAAGGCCGCCGCACAGGCTGCAGCCGCATCTTCACCCGCCGGGAACACCGCAAGCACAGCGTCGCCGATAAACTTCAACACCTCACCCCCGCGCTCATCCACGATGGTCGACGTGATCTCCAAAAACGCATTCAACAGCGCAATATACGCATCGCGTGGCAAGTCCTGCTCCAACCGCGTGGACCCGCGCAAGTCGCAGAACATGATGGCCGCATCAATCTCGTCCCCATCGCCGCGCCTAATCTCGCCCCCCAGCACCCGCGCACCCGACCGCTTGCCCACATAGGTCTCCAGCAGCGCCTGCGCATTCTCGCGCTGCGAAAACACCTCGTAATAGCGGCTGATTGCATGCACGCATTCAAACACCAGCCCCAGATTGGCCGTGGTAAACCCGTCCGGATGATCAGATGTCAGCGTCAGCACATTGGTCTGCCCATCCGAAAAGGGGAGGGGCATCGCCACATAGTCGGTCGCCCCCTCGGCCCGCAAATCGTCCATGATGGGAAAGCGAGACGCCGCATCGGTATCCGCCAGCCGCTGGCGCACCCCGCCGCGCCCCTGCGACACGTGCTGAAGCGGGCTGTTCACAAAGCCGGGAAACTGGTGAATGTCATAGGACGGGGTAAAGACGCGCATCTCGTCTCCCTCCGCCCGCCAGATATAGTTCTTGCC
Organism: Pseudomonadota bacterium; assembly: GCA_038525015.1. Taxonomy (GTDB): domain Bacteria; phylum Pseudomonadota; class Alphaproteobacteria; order Rhodobacterales; family Rhodobacteraceae; genus Tateyamaria. The sequence continues at coordinate 141,710 of JBCBID010000002.1, forward strand.
CGCTATCATCGGATGCAGCGACCAGATCAGAACAGCCATGCGCGACACCGCAATCCCGTTTCCGCGCAACTTGTGCGCCAGCGCCCGGGTGAACGCCTCAGGGTCCTGCACAAGACCCGCATCACGCATCAGCCAATCGACCAGCGGTCCGGTGATGTTGCCATCCCGCCCGGTCTGCAATTTGTTCTCGCCCAGATCCACACGGGTGGCGGCATTGGGCATAAACCCCACATGGCCCTGTATCCCCTGGCTCTCTGGCAGGGCTGACACGTAGCTCCACACGCCATTGTGGATCGTCTCATCCTCCAGCAGCACATCGTGATAGTTCGCCGTGCCCTTAAACGGGCAAAAGGTCTGCAGGTCTGTCTTTGGCCCTAGCGGCACCTGAATGTCCTCGCGCGGAACATAGATGGCCGCAGGCAACCGCGTCTCGTACATCACCCGTGCCCGGCTTGTTTCAACCAGCAATGTGTCGCCGTGCCAAATGCGTACAGGGTGCGCCAACAGTTCGACATCAATGCGGTAGCCCGCGCGCGACGGCAAATCATCCAGGCTCATCAGTCGTCCCCCTTGATGCTCTTTACATGGGCGCGCCTGACCGCGCCACCAAGGGGCCACTGGTCACCTCTTTCGCCGCATACGCAAGCGCATTCAGCGAAAGCCTGCCAAAATGTCGGTTCAAACGCGTCACGCATAGGGGCAATGCCGAACGTACGGTATTCTATCACCCTATTTTAGAAAGACATTTTTTAGTCAGGAGGCACAAGATGCCGTATTTCAAGCCCTTGTTGGCGCTCGCCCTCATTTCCACGTCCACCGCCGCCGATGCCCAAAACAGGCCGCTGTTCAAGCACCCGTTCCCCTGCGGCCAAAGCTGGGATGCCACCACCTATGAAACCCACGGGCCTGACCCCGACAGCCTTGACTTCACCTATTGGCGCGACCGCAGCGAAAAGGCGGTGACCGAACGCGACAACCTGACCAACGGGCAGTACATCCTGTCCTCGGCGGCGGGCGAGGTCGTGCGTGACGACATCGTCGCCGATGATGTGAACGGCCAGGTGCGCATTATCAGGATCGCCCACGCCAACGACTGGGATACCACCTATTTTCACGTGATGATCGAACCGCCCTTCCTGACCCCGGGGCGCAAGATCGCCATGGGCGAGGTGATCGGTCGCGCGGGCCGTTCCGGTACCGGCTTTGCCAACGACCACATCCACTACAACCAGCGCAACCCAAGCAATCAAGCCGTGCGCGTCCAATTCGATGGCGTCAACGCCGCGACACATGATGGCGACCAATCCACCTGGGGCCTCTTCCTGTCGGACCAGGCCGAGCGCATGGGCAGCGCCAATTGTACCGGGCACAGCTTCATCCGCTGGCGCGATGGCGGGGACAATTACATCCTGCGCTACAGCCCCAATACCCGCCGGACCCGCATCACCCGCATGGATGCCGACGGCACCGGCGGCACCAACACCTGGACAGGTGAAAACTGGGGCCGCTCGTGGACCCATCATGCGCATTGGACAAGCGGCAGCGATCACTTCTTGCTGCAATACAGCGCTCCGCGCGGCCGCGCCCAGTTCTTCAGGATCGAACCCAATGGCACAGGCCTCGCTCTGATCGAAGACACCAACACCTGGGTGCAGCGCTGGACCACGATCAAGCGGGTCAACCATGCAGGCAATAACTACCTCTTCGTCTACAACTCGATCACCGGCTACCACCAGATCCTGCGCATCGACGCCAACAACCGCAGCGCCGCAGTCACCTGGGTTAACGACGATATACGCGGCTGGACGCATATCCTCCCCTTTGATCAGGATGGCGGGCAATACGTGCTCTATTACAAAACGGCCTCGGGTCGGGTGGTGATCCGGCAACTGGTCGATGAAAGCCGCGATGGCTTCGACGGCACCGAATTGCGTCTCGACACGGTCTATGACGGCACGCGGCGCGCAAACTGGACCCATATGACGCTTGCGCGCGATGGCGGGACGCTCTTTATGCTGGGCTTCCGCGCCGACAATGGCCGCGCCCGCCTCTGGGAAATTAGCGACCCCAGCGCAGGGCCAATCGGGCAGGGCCAGTTTCAACTCAACCGCAAGTGGGACATCATCACCGCCATGCGCGAAGGGGGGCAGGCGCGCATTTTCCTCTACGGCATCGACCGCGGCGATGGGGCCGTGATGGACGTCAACAACGATGGCAGCGGCCTCAGCAGCCTTGCGACCTTCGACTGGCAGGGCGGCTGGCGCTAAGCCGCAAGAAGGGGTTACGGAAGACCGTGACCCCTCGGCCACCAGCATGTTAATTTTTTGTTGAAATATGGTGAATCCACCGCGCGGTGGGGTCAAGCATTTGAAATCGGGTGAAAATCACAAAACGGCTAAGATCGTATGACCGCCCCGAACACGTTGTCCCCGCGGGGACAAACCCCACGGGGACAGATCTCTTGCATCAAAACTTGGCTTTGTTCTCGGCAACGAACGCGTCAATCTGGCGTTCAGCTTCGTCCTTGGCCACGCCATAACGCTCCTGAATTTTGCCTGCCAATTGTTCTCGATCGCCTTCGGCCTGCTTGAGGTCGTCGTCCGTCAACTCGCCCCATTTCTCTTTGACCGAACCGGTCATCTGTTGCCAATTGCCCTTGATCGTATCCCAATTCATTGTGCATCTCCTTTGCGTTCCAGTGTTCACCTGAACAACGCAAGAAGCGCAGCTGCCGTTCCGATCAATTACAAATTAGCGGCAGTTTTTCGCAACTCGAATTTCTGGATTTTCCCGGTCGAGGTTTTGGGTAATTCCTGAAACACCACCTGCTTTGGTGCTTTGAACCCCGCCAGCGTCTCGCGTGAAAATGCAATCAACTCTGCCTCTGACGGCGACGCTCCGGGCTTCAACTCGACAAAGGCACACGGCACCTCACCCCATGTCTCATCCGGCTTGGCAACAACGGCGGCCAGGTTCACATCCGGGTGTTCCATCAGCACCCCTTCCACCTCAACGGAACTGATGTTCTCACCCCCCGAAATGATGATGTCCTTGGCCCGGTCGGCAATCTGGATATAGCCGTCAGGGTGCTGGATGGCGATGTCGCCAGAATGGAAATACCCGCCCTCAAATGCCTCTGCCGTGGCCTCCGGGTTCTTCAGATACCCTTTCATGACCGAATTACCTCGGATCATGATTTCGCCTTGCGCCGCGGAATCCATGGGCACCTGCGCCATGTCCGCATCCATAACCGTGATATGCTCCATCATGGGAAAGGCCACGCCCTGTCGTGCTTTGATTGCCGCGGTCTCCTCCGCCCCGTCCCAACCGCTTTTCCACAGGCACTCAGTCACGTGGCCATAGGTCTCGGTCAACCCGTAAACCTGCGTGACATTGAATCCCAGCTTCTCGATCTTGCCCAGCGTTGCCGGGGCGGGGGGCGCGCCTGCGGTGAACACTTCGACCACATGATCAAAGGGCCGCCGCTCGGCCTCCTCGGCGTTGACGATCATGTTCAGCACAATGGGCGCCCCACCAAAATGCGTTACCCCTTCATCGGCAATCGCATCATAGATCGGCTTTGCCGCAATATCCCGGCAACACACCAAAGTGCCGCCCACCAGCGGCATCATCCACGTGTGGTTCCATCCGTTGCAGTGAAAGAGCGGCACAATCGCCATGAAAACGGGATGCAGCACCATCCGCCAGGACACGACCGTGCCCATGGTCATCAGATACGCGCCGCGGTGATGGTAGACGACGCCCTTGGGCCGACCTGTCGTGCCGGAGGTGTAATTGAGCGCAAGGCTTTCCCATTCATCGTCCGGCATCACCCAGGCAAAAGACGGGTCGCCAGACGCCAGAACATCTTCGTAGACGTCATGCCGCCCTGACGCCGGCCAGCCATGGGCGGCATCGGGCACCTCAATTACCCGCGGGGACGGTCCTTCCATCCTTGCGATGGCCGCTTCGGCCAGGTCTAGAAATTGGGGATCGACAAGCACCACTTTGGCCCCGCCGTGGTCAAAGATGTAAGCGACCGTATCGACATCGAGCCGCGTGTTGATCGTGTTCAGCACGGCGCCACAGGCGGGCACACCGAAATGGGCTTCGGCCTGTGCGGGCAGGTTCGGGATCAACGTCGCCACCACATCGCCCGGCGCCACGCCCATATCCGCGAGGGTTGCAGCCAGCCGCGTGCATCGCTCATAATATTGCGCGTAGGTCACGCGGTGTTCGCCATAAATCACCGCCGGTCGCTCGGCAAAGACCGAGGCCGCGCGCGTCAAATGCGACAAAGGGGTTAGGGGAACGTAGTTCGCAGCCGTCTTGTCCAGGCCGCTCTCATCTGCCATCCACCCCATATCGATCCTCCCCATGTCGTGTCGCGCAGCGATGTTGCGCACTTATGGCGAGAGGCGCAAGCACTGGAAAGCCCTTATGATCCCCTCGACACACCAACCAACCGCCGCCGCGCTGCACATGGTGGGGGCAATGGCCGTGATCGGGGCCATCGACATCTATGTTGCGGTGATCGCCCAGACCCTTTCGGTCTGGCAATTCTTGTTGCTGCGCCTGATGCTTGCCGCGCCCATCGTGTTTGCGCTGTCGGCACTCGGCTTCGGCACGATCCGTCCCCGCAGGGCGCGCGCTGTGGCGCTCCGGTCAAGCCTGATCGCCACTGGCATGTTCTGCTATTTCGGCGCGCTGGCCTTCATGCCCATCGCAATGGCGCTCGCCGGGCTTTTCACCTCACCCATCTTCGTATTGCTACTCACCGCCTTTGTCCTGCGCCAACGCATCGGCCCTTGGCGCATCGTCGCCGTGGCCGTGGGCTTCGCGGGGATACTTGTCGTGCTGGGCCCCTCGGGCGGCAGCCTCGGATGGGTCGCGGCACTGCCGGTGTTGGGCGGCATACTCTACGCCTCGGGCGTGGTCGCCACCCGAGCGCTTTGCGAGGGGGAAAGCACGCTGACCCTGCTGCTCGGCATCTTTGTGGCCCAGGGCGCGCTCGGCACCGTCGTGCTGGCACTGATCACTGCGCTGGATGTTGAGGTGGGGCAGGGGGGCATGGCCTTTCTCACCCGTGGCTGGATCTGGCCCCTCAGGGACGCATGGCCGTATCTTCTGGTGCAGGTTGTCGGTTCGGTGATCGGCGTGGGCCTTTTGAACCGCGCCTACCAATTGGGCGAGGCGAGCCATGTGGCGGTCTTTGAATATTCCATCATGATCTTTGGTCCCTTCTTTGGCTGGTGGCTTCTGGGCCAGCCGGTCACCTGGGTGCAGGGGATCGGCATTGCCCTCATCGTCTGCGCGGGCATCATCATCGCCATTCGCAGTGCCGAGACCTGATGCTTCATTGTTCCTCAAATATGCATGCACCGCTGGACGCAGGCACTGGCGGGGGTAGTCTGGGCGTATGATCCTCAGCACAGGCCGCAATTACATCTTCATCCACGCCCCCAAGACCGGCGGCACGGCCATGGCCTTGGCGCTCGAAGACCGGGCCATGAAAGACGATATCATGCTGGGCGACACCCCCAAGGCGCTGAAGCGCAGGCGCAAGGTGCAGGATATTCAGACGCGCGGACGCTTGTGGAAGCACGCGACGATGGCCGATATCGACGGGCTTGTGCCCAGCCTTGATGGGCTCTTTGCCTTTACACTGGTGCGCAATCCGTGGGACCGGATGGTCAGTTATTATCACTGGCTGCGCGATCAGGATTTTGACCACCCGGCGGTCGCGCTTGCCGGACAAATGGCGTTTACCGAGTTTGCATGCGCCGCGCAGACCCGTGCGTCGATGCAGGCAAGCCCTGCGCGGCACTACATGACGGATGCCAGCGGCGCCGAGCGTTGCGATCTCTATATCCGATTGGAACACCTGGACGTGGACGCCGCACCGCTTTGGGACCATCTTGGGTTCCGGCTGCGCCTGCCGCTGGTGAATGCCTCCGACCGGAGACCGGATTACCGTAGCTACTATGACGCTGATACCCGCGATGCCGTGGCGCTCGCCTGCGCCGAGGACATCGAAAGATTCGGCTACAGCTTTGACTGAGTGACCTGTTTGGTTCGCATACGTTGAAAATTGTCGACAAATCCGCATCAATCCCGCGGTGGCGGTTTCATTGATGCGGGAAAACGCCACAGTGCCCTATTCCCGCCCAGATTGTGACCAGCCTTGGCCCCGAGAATCACCCCAACTGGGTTCATCAAACGCAACCGGCGCGCTGCCAGCGCCGCACCATGAGGATGGATGGGATGTTTGGATGGACCAAGACACAAGCGCCGCGCCGGATGCCGGAGACAACGGCCGCGTGGGACGGTGGGGTTATGTCGACGCGGGGGCTTTTATCGGGAACGCGCGTGGCCACATCGATGGGGTGGCGGGCCGTTGAGGCCCTGGCCGTTGGAGACTTGGTGCTGACCTTTGACGCGGGATTGCAGTCGCTGGTTGAAGTGCGGCGCGAGATGTTCTGGACGGCGGATGCACCGGCGCCTGCGGTGTACGATTCCGTTTTTGTCCCGGCAGGGGCGTTGGGCAACAGCGCCGATCTTGAACTGCTGCCCGATCAAGGCGTGCTTGTGGAAAGCGATGCCGCTTGTGACGTTTACGGCGATCCTTTTGCTGTCGTGTCGGCCAAGTCGCTTGAGGGATACCGGGGCATTCACCGCGTGGCCCCCCGAACCCAGATCGAGGTTGTCACGCTTGTCTTTGCGGAAGAGCAGGTGATCTATGCGGAAGGGGGCGCGCTGCTGCACTGCCCGCGATTGATGGTGCATCTGGACGAAATCGGCGGGGTGCCGTCGGGATATGATGTGATCCCCGCACGGGATGCGGCCTTTTTGGTGGAATGTATGAAAGTTGAGGATCAGCGCTACCATACGATTGCGTAGGTTGGGATTGGGTGCGACCTGAGCGCGCGCCTGACGGGCTCTGCATCCGACCCACGCGGGCAACCGGCTGTCCTGTCCCAACATCAGGGCGGCGGTCGGGTGCAGGGCAAGATGGGCGTCTTAAGTGCCCAATCGTGTCCAGATGTCCATCTCACACCAGTCCCGCAGAAAGTTGTATGGATAGGGCAGCGCACCTAGTGCCGATGCGGCGTTTAGGGCGTCTGTATCCATCTGGTCCAGGATCAGATCCGAGGCTGCCAGATTATCCGCGAGTTGTTCAACCGTACGCGCGCCCAGCAGGATGGAGGCCACACCGGGCCGACTTGCTAGCCAGGCAATTGCCACATGGGCCGGAGGGCGATTTAACCGATCTGCGATTTTGGTGAGCGTGTTGAGGACGTGATGGGTCCGGTCGGTGTTGCGCAGGTCATAGGCTTCGACGCCACGGTTCGGGTCCTCGCCCAGCCGCGTCGCCCCGGTGGGGTGCGTGGTGGCCGAGTATTTGCCTGTGAGCCAACCACCACCCAGCGGAGACCAGGGTACAAGCGCGACACCCTCTTCGAGGCAAGCGGGGAGGAGTTCCAGTTCTATCCCGCGTTCGAGCAGGTTGTATTGCGGCTGAACAGCCACCGGCTTGGGCAGATTGTGACGGTCGGCGGTGGCCAGCACCTTTTGCAACTGCCAGGCGCTGAGGTTGGACCATGCCACATTGTGCAGCTTGCCCGCCGCGCGCAGATCCCCCAGCGCGCCGAGCGTGTCGGCGATGTCGGTGTGCCGGTCCCATCCGTGGACATAGTAGAGGTCGATGGTGTCGAGTTGAAGGCGTTTGAGGCTGGCGTCGATCGATCGTGTCAGGCTGCGGCGCGAGGCGCCGTGGCAGCCGGGCGGAGGGGCGAAGCGGCCCTTTGTTGCGATCACCAGATCATCCGTGCCGCCGCGTTTCTGCGCCCACTTGCCGATGATGCTTTCGGACGCACCAGCGCCGTAACCGTCGGCGGTGTCGATCATGGTACCGCCGTGCTCGACAAAGAGGTCAAGCTGGCGGTGGGCTTCGGCCTCGTCCGTTTCGACGCCGAAAGTCATGGTGCCAAGCGCCATGCGCGACACGATCAGGCCGCTGTGGCCAAGGGTGATTTGGGGAAGGGTCATATGCGGTGCCTTTTGCTGGTCGCGCGACAGTAGCACCCGGCGCAGGGTGGCGATGCAAAGCGGTTTTGCAAATCGGGTTGCAGAAATGAAAAAGCCCCGCACGGTGCGGGGCTTTTGGGGGTTGTGGATGGTGCGCGGGGACTGCGAACCCTACGGGTCAGGCGGCTGCCGCCTCTGCCGGGCCGAAGCGACCGTAGAACGTCTGGTTCTTTTCGGCCATTTCGCGCAGGAGCGCGGGACACTTGAACCGCTCGCCGTACTTCGCTTCCAACTGGTCGCACCGTTCGGCAGCGTAGGGTGCGCCGATGATGTCGAGCCATGACAGTGGACCACCCGACCACGGGGCAAAGCCCCAGCCGAGGATCGCGCCGACGTCGCCCTCGCGGATGTCCATGAGCACGCCTTCTTCCAGGGCGCGGACGGCTTCGAGGGTTTGGGAGAAGAGCAGGCGGTGCTGGACCTCGCCCAAGTCAGGCTGGTCGTCCATCAGCGGGTACTTGTCATGCACGCCGCGCCAGATGCCCTGGCGTTTGCCCTTGTCATCGTAGTCGTAGAAGCCCGCATTGGCCTTGCGGCCCAGGCGGCCCTCTTCCTCCATCCAGAAGATCAGGTCGTCGGACGGGCTGTCAGGGTAATCGTCACCCATGGCCGCCTTGGTCGCACGCGCGATTTTCGCGCCCAAGTCGATGGCGGTTTCATCCGTCAATTGCAGCGGACCCAGCGGCATGCCGACCATCTTGGCGGCGTTTTCGATCAGCGCGGGTTCGACCCCTTCGGTGACCATCCGCGTCCCTTCGTTGATGTAAGGGATGATGCAGCGGTTGGCGTAGAAGAAGCGCGCGTCATTGACCACGATGGGGGTCTTGCGGATCTGGCGCACATAGTCGAGCGCCTTGGCCACGGCCCGGTCGCCGGTGTTCGCACCCTTGATGATCTCGACCAGCAGCATCTTTTCGACGGGCGAGAAGAAGTGGATGCCGATGAACTGCTCCTGGTTCTTCGACGCTTTCGCCAGTTCGGAGATCGGCAGGGTCGAGGTGTTGGAGGCAAAAATGCAGTCGTCGGGGATGATCGCCTCGACCTTCCCAGTGATCTCGGCCTTGACTTTGGGGTCTTCGAACACGGCTTCGATGATCAGGTCGCAGCCTTTGAGCGCGTCGAGATCAGGCGTGGCCGTGATGCGGTCGAGCAGGGCCTGGCCCTTTTCCTGCGTGGTCTTGCCGCGCTTGATGCCGCCCTCGACATATTTCTCGGAGTAGTTCTTGCCCCGATCTGCCGCTTCTTGATCGCGGTCGATCAGCACCACGTCGATGCCCGCCTGAGCCGAGACAAGCGCGATGCCCGCGCCCATCAGGCCCGCGCCCAGCACGCCGAGTTTCTTGACCCGTTGGTCTTCGATGCCTTGGGGCCGCACGGCTCCCTTTTCCAGCGCTTCCTTGTTCAGGAACAGCGAGCGGATCATGGCCCCGGAGGAGGGGTTCATTATCACGTTGGTGAACCAGCGCGCTTCGATCTTCAGCGCCGTGTCGAAGGGCACAAGCGCGCCTTCGTAGACGGCGCTCAGCAGCGCCTTGGCGGCAGGATAGACGCCTTGGGTTTTGCCGTTCACCATGGCGGCCGCACCCACGAAGGTCATGAAGCCCGCGGGGTGATAGGGGGCTCCGCCGGGCATTTTGTAGCCCTTCTGGTCCCATGGTTTGACAAGGTCCGCGTCGGTGGCGTTCAGCACCCATTCGCGGGCGGCGGCAACGGGGTCGGCGACGACCTCATCCACCAGCTTGCCCTCGGCTTTGTCAGGGCTGACCATCTTACCTTCGAGCAGGAAGGGGGAGGCGTCCATCGCGCCCAGCTTGCGGGCGAGGCGTGTTGTGCCGCCCGCACCGGGGAAGATGCCGACGAGGATTTCGGGCAGGCCGACCTTGGCCTTGGGGTTGTCCGCAATGAAGGTGCGGTGCGTGGCCAGCGGCAGTTCCAGACCGATGCCAGCGGCGGTGCCGGGCAGGGCCGCGGCAATCGGCTTGCCGCCTTTGTTGGTCTTGGGGTCCATGCCCGCGCGTTCGATCTTGCGCAGGAGGCCGTGCATTTTCATCGTGCCTTCGAACAGGCCCTTGGCGGGGTTGTCGCCAGCCTCTTCCTTCATCTTGGCGAGCAGGTTGAGGTCCATGCCGCCAGCAAAGGTGTCCTTGCCAGAGGTGATCACGACACCCTTGATGTTGTCATCGGCCAGCACGTCGTCGATGTGGTCGTTAAGCTGCGCGAGCCCTTCGAGGGACATCACGTTCATGGTCTTGCCGGGCACGTCCCATGTAATAGTGGCGATGCCGTCGGCGTCTTTGGTCAGTGTGAAATCAGCCATTGGTTTCGCTCCTTACACGCGTTCGATGATTGTGGCGGCACCCATGCCGGAGGCGACGCAGAGGGTGGCCAGACCAGTTTCCTTGTCGGTCCGCTCCATCTCGTCCAGGAGCGTGCCGAGGATCATGGCCCCGGTGGCCCCTAGCGGGTGGCCCATGGCGATGGCGCCGCCATTCACGTTCACCTTGTCGTGGTCGACGTCAAAGGCCTGCAGGAAGCGCAGGACGACGGCGGCGAAGGCTTCGTTGACCTCAAAGAGGTCGATATCGCTGATCTTCATGCCGGTCTGGGCCAGGATGCGTTCGGTGACGGGCACGGGGCCGGTCAGGTTGATGGTGGGATCGGTGCCGATCTTGGCGGTGGAGTGGATGCGCGCGCGGGGTTTGATCCCCAGCTTTTCACCCAGTTCCTTGTTGCCGATCAGCAGGGCGGCTGCGCCGTCCACGATGCCGGACGAGTTGCCCGCGTGGTGCACGTGGTTGATGCGCTCAAGATGCGGGTATTTCATCAGCGCCACCTTGTCGAAGCCGGGCATGACCTTGCCCATGGCCTCGAACGCGGGGTTGAGGGAGCCGAGGCTTTGCATATCCGTTTGGGGCCGCATGTATTCGTCGTGGTCGAGGATCGGCAGGCCGTTCTGGTCTTTGACCTCAATGATTGACTTGGCAAAACGCTTGTCGTCCCAGGCGGCCTTGGCGCGGTTCTGGCTTTCGACCGAGTACTGGTCGACGTCGTCGCGGGAAAACCCGTATTCGGTGGCAATCAGGTCCGCGCCGATGCCTTGGGGGGCAAAGTAGCTTTCCATGGCGATGGAGGGATCAGCCGCGATGGCCGCCCCGTCGGAGCCCATGGCGACACGGCCCATCATCTCGACCCCGCCTGCGATATAGCCGTCACCGGCCCCACCGCGCACCTGGTTGGAGGCGATGTTGACGGCTTCGAGACCGGAGGCGCAGAAGCGGTTGATGGCGATGCCGGGGATGGCTTCGTCGAGGTCCGAGGCCAGAACGGCGGTCCGGGCGAGGTTGCCGCCCTGTTCCATGACTTGGGTGACGTTGCCCCAGATCACATCCTCGACCACGTGGCCGTCGATGTTGTTGCGCTCTTTCAGGGCGTTCAGGGTCAGAGCCGACAGGCGCAGCGAGGTCACCTCGTGCAGGGCCCCGTCCTTGCGGCCCTTGCCGCGTGGTGTGCGGATGGCGTCGTAGATATAGGCTTCGGTCATGGTATTCGTCCTTCTGCCGGTGGTGTAGTCTTTGGGCTTTAGGTGGGGTAGACCGGATGGTCTAATCAAGGGTGACGTTGCGGCGTATTAGGTAAACTTATGCGCGATCGGCGGGAGAGCCGGGCATGAGGTCGTAAGGGGATTTCCAGCCGGGTGTGTTGGCAAGGTTGTCGAGCCAGCGGTCGATATTGGGCCAGTCGGCGCGGTCAAAGCCGAAAGGTTCGGGGTAGTAGAGGTAACCGCAGCACGACAGGTCGGCGTTGGTGACGCCATCGCCGACGATCCAGTCCCGGCCGCCGAGATGCGTGTCGAGGACCGTGTAGGCGGCTTTGAGGCGGCCGTGGTTGAAGGCGATGACCTCTTTTGGCTGTTTGTCTTCAGGCAGGAAGTTCATCAGGAACCGCGTGACGCCACACATGGAGCTGAGCTTGTGGTTGTCCCAAAGGACCCAGCGAAGCACTTCGTATTTGTCGTCGCCGGTCCCGCCAAAGTTGCCGGTCTTGTCGGAGATGTACTGCTGAATGACGCCGGACTGGCTGATCTTGCGATCACCATCGATCAGCAAGGGGGCCTCGCCCATCGGGTTGAGGGCGCGGTATTCATCGGTGCGCGCGGCGCCGCCGAAGAAATCCACGAAAACCGGCTCCCAATCAAGACCGGAAAGTTGCAGAGCGAGGGCTGCTTTGTAGGAGTTCCCGCTTTCGCCGAAGCAGTGCAGTTTGAGGGTCATGGATGCGGGCCTTTCCGGTCTTGAGATTTGAGAGGGCAGGACCGGTGGGTTTCACACCCCCCGGACCCCCCTGTGCGGTTTATCTGGCGAAATGAAGATGATCCCGTTTACGCCACATTAAGGTTAATGCCCCGATGATAGGTCGGCATGGCAGGCTGCGGAGCTGAGCCATGTGCGAAGTGAAGCCCTGCTTTTCCGGCCTCGGTGGACACCGCCCGGGATAAGCAGGATGGATCCTGCCTTCATTTCGCCCAGTAAACCGCCCCCGGAGGGCCGATCCGCCAAACGCCGCTCGGCCCGAACCATCAAAACGCCCTCGCAATCAGCTCTTTCATGATTTCGTTGGTCCCGCCATAGATGCGTTGCACGCGCGCGTCAGTCCACATGCCGCCGATGTCGTAGTCGTTGGTAAAGCCGTACCCGCCGTGCAGTTGCAGGCATTCGTCCAGCACCCAGGCTTGCGTGTCCGTGGTCCAGTATTTGCACATGGCGGCTTTGTCGACGGTCAACTCGCCGCGGATATGTTCGGCCATGCATTCGTCAAAGAAGGACCGGCTGACCATCGTTTTGGTCTTGGCCTCGGCCAATTTGAAGCGGGTGTTCTGGAACTGCAGAAGGTTGCCGCCGAAGGCTTCGCGTTCTTTGCAATAGGCGAGCGTTCTCTCGACCGCGCCTTCCATGGCCCCCACGGCGGCGCAGGCGATGACCATGCGTTCCTGGGGCAGTTGCTGCATGAGTTGGTAAAAGCCTTGCCCTTCGGCGCCGCCGAGGATGTTCTCGGGCGCGATTTCTACATTGTCGAAGAACAGTTCCGACGTATCTGAGGCATGCATGCCGATTTTGTCGAGGTTGCGGCCCCGCTGGAACCCTTCGGCACCGTCCGTTTCCAGCACCACAAGGGAGACGCCCTTCGAGCCTTGGGTCGGGTCTGTTTTCGCCGCGACGACGATCAGGTTGGCGTGTTGGCCATTGGTGATGAAGGTTTTTGAGCCGTTCAGCTTGTAGGCATTGCCATCGAGGGTGGCGCGGGTTTTGATCGCTTGGACGTCTGAGCCGGTGGAGGGTTCGGTCATCGCGAGCGCGCCGACCAGTTCGCCTGTGACCAGTTTGGGCAGCCAGCGCTGTTTCTGATCCTCGGTGCCGTAGGCCAGCACGTAATGCGCGACGATGCCGGAGTGGATGCCGTGGCCCCAAGCGGCAAGGTTTGCGCGTGCTGCTTCCACGAGGATCGCGGCTTCGTGGCCGAAATCGCCGCCCGCGCCGCCGTATTCTTCGGGGATTGAAGGGCAGAGCAGGCCAAGCTCACCCGCTTGGGCCCAGGTCTCGCGGTCCATTTCGCCCTGTTTGCGCCAGCGCTCGAACTGCGGCGCCCATTCGTTGGTGATGAATTGCGCCGTCATGTCGGCGATCATTTGGTGTTCTTCCGTCATCCAGGTGGATGAACCGGCAGCCATGTCTTTCATATCTCTCCTCCCCAGGAGACCGGATCAGCGTTTGCGCGCCTCCAACTCGGAATTGAACAACCGCAACCGGGCTGTCAGGTTTTCCTCGTTCATTACGCTTTCAAAATTCTCGAACAGGAACGACAGCGCCTCGCCTTCGTCCAGACCCGCGTCATGCGCAAACCGTTTCAGTCGGCGATAGCCGTCTTCGGTCATGGCGACGGGAAAGCGGCGGGTCAGGCGAAAGCGTTTGGGCATTGTCTCTCCGAAAAAAGTAGGGTGGGCAATTTGCCCACCCCACCGACTTTAGAAGTTTGCCGCTTCCAGGGCCATGACCGTGTCGGCCCCGGTCTGGATGCGCGCGAGATGCAGCGCAGTGGCCGGCAATTGGCGGGCCATGTAGTAGCGGCCCGTTGCCAGCTTGGTCTCAAAGAAGTCCGTGTCGGACGTCCCATTCGCCAAAGCCTCGCGCGAGGCTTTGCCCATCTTGGCCCACATCAGGCCCAGGCAGACATGGCCGAACATGTGCATGAAGTCGTAGGACCCAGACAGTGCGTTGTTCGGGTTCGTCATGCCGTTCTGCATGAAGTACATGCCCGCAGCTTGCAGGTCCTTGGACGCGGCTTTCAGCGGCTCCAGGAACTCTTTGTCATAGGCGTCGTCCTTGCCGGCATTGTCCTTGATGAAGGATTTGATCAGATCAAAAAACGCCATCACGTGCTTGCCGCCGTCTTGCGCCAGCTTGCGGCCCACGAGGTCGAGCGCCTGCACGCCGTTGGCCCCTTCGTAGATCATGGCGATGCGGGCGTCGCGGGTGTATTGCGACATGCCCCATTCCTCGATGTAGCCGTGACCGCCATAGACCTGCTGGGCCTTGATGGTGTTGTCGTAACCCACATCCGTCAAGAAGCCCTTGATGATCGGGGTCAGCAGCGACACGAGGCCATCGGCGTCCTTGTCGTCCGCGCGGTGCGCGGCGTCGATCATGGTGGCCCCCCAGAGGATGAAGGCGCGGGCGCCCTCGGCAAAGCTCTTCTGGTCCATCAGCGAGCGGCGGATATCGGGGTGGACGATCAGCGGATCGGCGGGCTTTTCAGGGGCTTTCGCACCGGTCACGTCGCGGCCTTGCAGGCGGTCCTTGGCGTATTCGAGGGCGTTTTGATAGGCGACCTCGGCTTGGCTCAGGCCCTGCATGCCGACGCCCAGACGCGCTTCGTTCATCATGGTGAACATGGCGCGCATGCCCTTGTGCTCTTCCCCGATCAGGTAGCCCACGGCGTCGTCGTAGTTCATCACGCAGGTGGAATTGCCGTGAATGCCCATCTTCTCTTCGATGCTGCCGACGGCAACGCCGTTGCGGGCCCCAAGCGAGCCGTCCTCGTTCACCAGGAACTTGGGCACGATAAAGAGCGACACGCCCTTGATGCCTTCGGGGCCGCCTTCGATCTTCGCAAGCACCAGGTGGATGATGTTGTCGGCCATGTCGTGCTCACCGGCGGAGATAAAGATCTTCTGGCCGGAGATTTTGAAGGTGCCGTCGTCCTGCGGGGCCGCCTTGGTCCGCATGAGGCCCAGATCAGTGCCGCAATGGGGTTCGGTCAGGTTCATGGTGCCGGTCCATTCGCAGGACACCATCTTGGGCAGATAGGTTTCCTTCTGCTCCTGGCTGCCGTGCGCCAGGATGGCGGAGGCCGCACCGTGGGTCAGACCCTGGTACATGGTGAAGGCCATGTTGGCGGACGAGAACATCTCACCCACGGCCGTGCCCATGACATAAGGCATGTTCTGGCCGCCAAACTCCTCGGGCATGTCGAGCCCGGTCCAGCCGCCTTCTTTCACTTGCTCAAAGGCGTCCTTGAACCCGGTGGGGGTGTAGACCACGCCGTTTTCCAAACGGCACCCTTCGGTGTCGCCCACGACGTTCAGGGGGGCGAGGACTTCGGACGTCAGCTTGCCTGCCTCGTCGAGGATGGCAGAGGTGAAGTCGGCCTCAAGTTCATCATAGCCGGGGATGTCCTTGCCCGTGACATTCAGCACGTCGTGCAGAATGAATTGCATGTCTTTGGTGGGGGGCGTGTAGCTTGGCATAAGTCTCTCTCCCTTAGTTCTTTGCCGCTTACTCAGCGGCTTTTTTCGTCGTGTTCATCGAGGCGAGCATCTTCTCGCCCCATTTCAACTGGTCTTTGAGGTCGTCAATCGCCTCGGTCAGTTCGTCGCGCTGACGCTCCATGTCGGCCAGGCGCTCGCGGGCAATGTCGTAAGTGCGCGACAGTTGGGTTTGCTGCTGGTCGCCCATGTCATAAAGATCGAGCAGCTGGCGGATTTCTTCCAGGCTGAAGCCAAAGCGTTTGCCGCGCAGGATCAGCTTCAATCGGGCCCGGTCACGTTTGGTGAACAGGCGCTTCTGTCCTTCCCGGATCGGGAACAGCAATTCCTTGGCTTCGTAAAAGCGCAATGTCCGCGGCGTCACCTCGAAGGCGTCGCACATCTCGCGGATAGTCATGGTTTTCTCACTCATCGGATCACTCGCATATCCTGTTGCGGCAACGACATGGGGGAGAGACGGATTCGATGCAACCGGCAGGTGACCTTTACGTAAATTGTACGTTGCGTCACGAACAAAGTTGACGTGATCGTGAGGTGCGTCAAGTGTCAAAGTGACCAGCGCGACCCTATGAGCGGGTTCAAGCGCGGTCTTTCAATTCTGTGCGTTTTGATGGGTGGGCCACCGGCTGGTTGCGCCCTTTGATGCATGTCAATGCATCCATACCAAGGACATTTTAACCTGTTCATCAGCAAAAGGAGGGTTTGCGATGTTCAGCAAGATTGTTGTTGGAGTGGACGGTTCACAGACGTCGGACAACGCGGTGCGCATCGCTTGTGATCTGGCGGCAAAGTATGATGGTGCGCTTTATCTGGTGCACACACCCCAGCCCCAGACAGTGGCATTCGCGATGGGCGCGGTGGCAGGATACCATGCGGTCACGACCATGCCGAGCCATGATGAGGTGGTTCTTGCCGCGGAAAAGATCGTGGCGGAGGCGAGAGCTGTGGCATCTGAATGCGGTCAGACGATCACGGGCGTCCACACCGAGCAAGGCGACCCGGGAGAGCATATGGTGGCCTATGCCAAGGAAGTCGGGGCCGACCTGATCGTGATGGGCCGCCGGGGCCTGGGCAGTATCGGGTCATTGGTGCAGGGGTCGACGAGTTTGCGCGTCAACCATCTGGCGAAATGTGCAACGCTGTCGGTTGTCTGATCCGTCGGGCTTGGGCGGCGCGGATATGATGCTTCGCCGCTTAGATGACCAGCCAATTGTCATCAGTTGATGTTGGGCGCCGATCCGTAGCGCCAGAGCAGAGCCACGGCGTGGTCGATCGGGCCAGGGTAAGGTCGGTGCTGCCCAGCTGCGGCTAGGACTGGGAACGATTGCTGCAGGTGAAGGGCAAGTTTGTTCCTTTGCGGTGTGATCTGTCCGTGCGCAATAGCCCGGAATCGCGCACCTTCTGCGTGATTGCACCTGTTTGCGGCAGCGTTGGCGAGGCACGGTCCGATTGTATTGGCGGCAACATTAAAGTGACGACTTTGAACCAGGCCTAATTCAATCACGGCATACGTCATCGTATGTTGACGAACTGATAGCGCAAAATCAGTAGGGGGCACTGCGTGAGCGATGGGCTACGCCTGCTTCATCACGCTTGGCGTCAGGCGTTGGAGCCCGATGTGTTGAAGGTTGTGCCGGACACTTGACCGGCGCGCTTTAGCCCAAGCTGAGGAAGGCAGCACTTCTGACACGATCCCCACTGGCTTAGATGTTTCTCTGTATCAGGTTCAGGCGCCCAGTTCGCGCGCCACGCTGTCGCGCAGGTCCTGTAACTCGCGGCGTGCGTCTTCCATTTGCTTGCGCTGCTCGTCAAGCTCTTTGAGTTGACCGTCGGCCAGGTCGACCCATGCGCGCATCTGTGCTTCGGTGCCTTCCTTTTCGTAGATCAGGAGCCACTGACGTATATCTTCGAGTTGGAAGCCGAATTTGCGGCCCCTCAGGATCAGTTTCATCCGCGCACGTTCGCGGGCACCATAAAACCTGGCGCGCCCCTCTCGGTCGGGCTGAAGCAGTTCGATATACTCGTAGTAGCGAAGAGTGCGTGGTGTTACGTCGAACTCCGCGCACATCTCCTTAAAGCTCAAGCGGTCGTCTGCCATGGCTTCCAATGTCTCCATCCCTGGCCTCCAAGCCTAAGGCGCTGGGCTACGCCGTGCAACAGGTGCCTTGCCCAAGTGCGGCGCGATGCCCATAACGAGGGCCAAGACCGCGCAACGAGGCCCCATGTCAGACCCCGACAAACTGAAGCTTGCCAGACAATTTATCGAAGCTATTCCACATTCCCGCGACCTTGGAATGGTCCTGACCGAGATGGGCGACGGCGCGGCAGAGATCACTATGCCATATGACGAGCGCCTGATCGGAGACCCGGAAACGGGTGTGATCAGCGGCGGGGCCGTGTCGGCGCTGATGGACACGTGCTGTGGTGCTGCGGTGATGAGCCACCCCAAAAACCTCGCAGGCACCGCCACACTGGATCTGAGGATCGACTATATGCGCGCAGCCACGCCCGGACAGGCGATCACAACGCGCGCGACGTGCTACCACGTGACCCGTTCGGTGGCGTTTGTGCGGGCCACGGCCTGTGATGATGACAGCGAAAATCCTGTGGCCTCGGCGACGGGCGCCTTTACCGTGGAGGGCGGGGCATGAAGAAGCCGGAGCCGGTGCTGGTGGTCAAACAGCGGCGCGACGCGGCGTTGCGGGCCTTGGTCGATGGCATTCCCTATATCCAATATCTGGGCATGACATTTGACCGCCGCGGGGACGAGTTGACGGGCGTGCTGCCTTTTGACGAGAAACTGATCGGAAACCCTTTGCTGCCTGCGTTGCACGGCGGGGTCACGGCGGCCTTTCTTGAGGTGACGGCGGTGATGACGCTGACCTGGGCCTATCTATGGGACGATATCGAAAAGGGTGCATTGGATTTCGACCCTGGCACTGAAACGCGGATGCCCCGTGTGCCAAAGACGGTAGACTTTTCAGTGGATTATTTGCGTTCGGGCCTGCCGCGCGATGCCTATGCCCGTGCGCGGATTAACCGGTCGGGGCGGCGCTATGCCAGCGTGCATGTGGAAGGCTGGCAGGACAATCGCGACCGCTTGTTTGCGCAGGCCACAGGGCATTTCGTGATGCCGCAGCGGCGGTAGTGTGGAGGCAACACCGACCACGACACCACCCGCTTCGCTGACCCATCGACGGGTTCTGAAGATCGCATTGCCCATCGTCTTGTCGAACGCGACGGTGCCCATCTTGGGGGCGGTGGACGTGGGAGTGGTGGGCCAGATGGGCCAGGCTGCGCCCATCGGCGCCGTGGCCATGGGCGCGATCATTCTGACCACCATGTATTGGATTTTTGGCTTTCTGCGCATGGGCACTGTGAGCCTGGTAGGGCAGGCGGCAGGGGCGGGCGATGATGACGAAGTGTCTGCCTGGTTGACGCGCGCGCTGCTGGTGGCGGGTGTGGGCGGCGCCGCGCTTGTCTTGTTGCAGGTCCCGGTGTTCTGGCTGGCCTTCCAGTTGTCGCCTGCGAGCGCCGAGGTCGAGAGCCTGACACGAGACTACCTGTTCATTCGCATTTGGACGGCCCCCGCCGCCATCGCGATCTATGCGCTGACCGGCTGGCTGGTCGCGATGGAGCGGACGGGTGGCGTGTTCTGGGTGCAGTTGGTGATGAACGGGGTCAACATCGTCTTGAATTTTGTGTTTGTGCTGAGCTTTGGCTGGGGCGTGAGTGGTGTGGCAATCGCGACCGTGATTGCCGAGCTGATCGGTGCAGGGCTTGGTTTTTGGTTTTGCCGCGCGGCTTTTGTCCGGCCCGCCTGGCGTGACTGGCCCCTTGTGCTGCGTCGGGCAGCGCTGATCCGGATGGCGCTTTTGAATACGGATATCCTGTTGCGGTCGGCCATGCTGATGATCATCTTTTCCAGCTTTGTCTTTCTGGGCGCGCGGTTTGGTGACGTGACGTTGGCCGCGAACGAGGTGTTGATCCAGTTCATGTATATCACGGCCTATGCCATGGACGGTTTTGCGTTCGCGGCCGAGACGCTGATCGCGCGCGCCTATGGTCGCCGCGACCCCGCACAGGTGCGTCGGTCGGCCATCATGACATCTGCGTGGGGTATGGGCATCTGCTGCGCGACGGCCTTTGCCTTTTTGCTGGCAGGACCGTGGCTGATCGATGTGATGGCCAAGGATGCAGAGGTGCAGCAAGCGGCGCGCGCCTATCTGCCTTGGATGGTGGCTGCCCCGCTTGTGGGCTGTGCGGCGTGGATGTTTGACGGGATTTTCATTGGCGCGGGCCGGGGACGGGACATGCGCAACATGATGGCGATTTCCTTTGTCCTGTATTGGTTGGCGGTTGCGACCCTGTTGCCGGTGCTTGGCAATCATGGGCTGTGGGCCGCGATCCTGATTTCATTCATTGCGCGGGGGGTTACGCTGGCGGCGCGCTATCCGGCGTTGGAACGGGGGGCTGGGTCGCTGCACCAGACCAAGTTGTATTTTGGGTCAGAACAAGATCAGAGCCAGCGGCTTGATTGAGTGCCGACCGCGTCGGTGACCGACGAATGACCATCTTTTTGCAGTTTTTCGTCCACGCCCTCGGCGATGCGCGCCGCGAGAGTGAGGCCGCCATAGACGAGGCCCGTGTAGAGTTGGATGGCCGACGCGCCCGCTGCAATCTTGGCGTAGGCCTGATCGGCGGAGGCGATGCCGCCGACACCGATCAGCGGGGTCTTGGTCAGGGTGTGAAGTTTTGCCAGGACACGGGTCGATTTTTCAAAAAGCGGTTGGCCGGAAAGGCCGCCTTTCTCAGCGGCGTGGGGGCTGCCTAGTCCGTTGCGGTCGAGTGTCGTGTTGGTGGCGATGATGGCGGCAATGCGGGCGTCCTCGGCCACCTTGGCGATGTCGGCGAGGTCCTGATCGGTGAGGTCTGGTGCGATTTTCAGGAAGACGGGGAGGTCGCCGCGCATCTGCATGACGCCATCGAGCAGCGCAGCGAGCGCCATGGGCCCTTGCAAGTCGCGCAGTTTTTCGGTGTTGGGGCTAGAGACATTCACGGTCGCAAAGTCGATATGCGGCGCGCAGCGCTGCAGGACGCGCGCGAAGTCTTCGGCCCGGTTGGCGCTGTCCTTGTTTGCGCCAAGGTTCAGACCGACCGGTACGCCCTTGGGGCGTTTGGCGAGGCGGGTGGCGATCGCGTCCATGCCATCATTGTTAAAGCCGAAGCGGTTGATCGCGGCGGCGTCTTCGGTCAGGCGAAAAAGCCTTGGCTTGGGGTTGCCGGGTTGTGGCAGGGGCGTGGCGGCGCCCACCTCGATCCAGCCAAAGCCTGCGCGGCTGAGCGGGGCGATGGCGGTCGCGTTTTTGTCGAACCCGGCAGCAAGGCCCACAGGATTGGGTAGGTCCATGCCTGCAAGCGTCGTGCGCAGGCGCGGGCTGGTCACCGGGCCAGGCAGGGGCGCAAGGGGGCTGTGCAACGCCTTGAGTGCCAGGCCGTGCGCCATCTCGGGGTCGAGCTTGCGCAGGGCCCGCGTGCCGAGGCGTTCAAGTGCTTTCCTCATCCGAAAGAGGCGCCTTGGTCTGCGGGCTTGCAGCGAATGAGGCGCGAGGTTTTGATGCCCGCCTGCCGATGCACGACAGAGCGCTGGTAGTCGGGGTCTGTCACCATTGCGAGGAAGGCACCCGCATTGGGATAGCGCGCGATAAAGACCGCATCCCAAGCCTCGTCTGCGGGGCCGATTAGGACGGTTTCGAACCCACCGCGCCAGACGATGCTGCCGCCCACCTTGTGCAGGATCGGGCCGGTTTCCTTGCCGTAGAGCCCGTAAGCCTGTGCGCCTGTCAGCCCGTCGCGCGCCAGTGCATGATCGCCCGGGTAGTTGGCAAGCTCATTGAAGCGCACAAGGTTCAGCATCTCGATGGGGACATCTCGGGGCAAGTCCTTGAAAGCGGCGAATTGGTCGCGGCCCGGATCGATGAACGAGTCGGTATGGGTCATGTCTTGAATCCTCCACCGGGTGGGAACTGGTGTATTCCATTTTCCGACGGCAATGGTTGTGCCCAGTGCACATCGGCCAAACGCATCTCGCGGTAGAGATGCGGGAACTTTGACCCACCGCGCGACACCTCCCATTTGAGATCGTCTTTGAGCGCGTCCGTGTCCACAGCGACCAGGAACAGATCGTCCTCTCCGGCAAAATGCTTCGCCGCCGTTTCCGCGGCCTGTTCGGCGGTCGAGAAGTGGACGTAGCCGTCGGCCACGTCGATGGGCGCCCCCGGGGTTGTGCCGTTTGCGCGTAACGCGGCCCATTCGGGACCCCGGAAAACCTTGTAGATCAGCATGGATGCGTGATGCCGGTTGCCCAAGCGGCGGTCAAGTGGGCGTTGTCATCGTCCCGTTGCCTGCTTTCCGTAAGGAACCGCTTTGACTCACACCGCCGATTGTAGTCACGATACCGGTATAACCAATAGGGGAGACCAACGAATGACCCGACTTTTGATGGGAACAACCGCGCTGGTGCTGAGCGCTGGCATGGCATCTGCCGAATACACACTGCACATTCTGCACACAAACGACATGCACAGCCGCATCGAGTCGATCAACCGTTTCGATTCGACCTGCAATGCCGAAGGCGAGGCCGAGGGCGAGTGTTTTGGTGGTGTCGCACGGGTTAAGACGGCCATTGATGCCAAGAAAGCCAGCTTGGACAACCAGAATGTTGTGGTGCTGGACGCGGGCGACCCGTTCCAGGGCTCGCTGTTCTACACCACTTACAAGGGCGCGGCTGAGGCCGAGTTCATGGAGCAGATGGGCTATGACGCCATGGCCGTTGGCAACCATGAGTTTGACGACGGGCCACAAGGCCTGGCGGATTTCATCGAAAAGGTCAGTTTTCCGGTGATTTCGGGCAACCTTGATCTGTCGTCTTCTGCGGAATTGAACGGCAAGGTCGAAAATCACGTTGTGCTTGAGGTCGGTGGCAAGAAGATCGGTGTGGTGTCGGCCTTGGCCACGGATACGGTCGAGACGTCCTCGCCGGGTGCGGATGTCGTGTTTCAGGATGAGATAGAGGCGTTGCAAGCGGATGTCGCAACGCTGGAAGGGGAAGGGGTGGATATCATCATCGCGCTGAACCATGTCGGCCTGAACATGGACGTCGCGATTGCCGAAGCGGTGCCGGGCATCGATGTGGTGATCGGGGGACACAGCCATACGCTGATGACCAATGGCGATGACGAGACGCCTGCTTATCCAGAGATGGTTGGTGATACGCCCGTGGCGCAGGCCTATGCTTATACCAAGTATCTGGGTCATCTGACAGTGACATTTGACGACGCAGGCAACGTGACGGCGGCGTCAGGTGATCCGTTGCTTTTGGACGCGTCGGTCGAGCCCGATGCCGACTTTATCGCCCGCATCGCTGAAATGGGCGCGCCTATCGAAGAGATGAAGACGCGTGTTGTGGCCGAAGCGGCGGAGGCCATCGAAGGCGGGCGTGATACTTGCCGGGCGATGGAGTGCCCGATGGGGTCGCTGATTGCGGATGCGATGCTGGACCGTGTGAAGGATCAGGGGATCGAGATCGCCATCCAGAACGGCGGGGGCATCCGTGCATCGATTGATGCAGGCGAGGTGACCATGGGCGAAGTGCTGACCGTGCTGCCGTTCCAGAACACGCTGTCGACCTTCCAGGTGCCCGGGTCTGCCATTGTGGCTGCCCTTGAGAACGGTGTGGGTCAGATCGAAGATGGCGCAGGTCGTTTCCCGCAAGTCGCGGGTATGAGCTATGCGTTTGATGTGTCGAAGCCTGCAGGTGAGCGCGTGAGCGACGTCATGGTGGGCGGCGCGCCCATTGAGATGGATAAGGTCTATGGTGTTGTGTCGAACAATTATGTGCGCAACGGAGGAGATGGCTATGCCATGTTTGTAGATGCGGCGAATGCCTATGATTTCGGGCCGGATTTGGCGGATGTGACAGCTGAGTATCTGGCCGAGAAGGGACCTTTCACGCCCTACACAGACGGGCGTATCACAGCGAAGTAGAAGTAACGGGGCGGCGCACGCTGTTTGTGCCCACCCTTCATTTCCAAAAGGCGGAGCATATGCTCCGCCTTTTTTGTTTTGGTGACTCGGTCGGTTAATCGTTGAGCCGCATGGTGTTCGTCCCGATAGGCAGGTTAGGTGCAAACGGGGCTCACATTCAAATTTGGTGTGCCGCTATCTTTCGGTGGTATTGTGAGAGCGGCGCGTTTGTTCATCGGGTGCTTCCCAGAGCACTATAGAAAAGGCGGGCGATCTCTTTCGGCGTGGTTAGATCGCTATCGCGTACTTAGAGCGCCTAAGAGCGGTATTTTGCAGCTTTGAGTCATCTGGCCGCGGTCGTTGCTATGGGGGTGGCCGATGTGGGTTCCTTAGGGGGGCCACTACACATCACCCATCGCATCGCGCCAGTGACGCCGACACAGCGATACGTAGGTCTCGTTCCCGCCGATCTGTACCTGCGCCCCATCTGTGATCGTGTTGCCATCTGCGTCCTGCCGGATCACCATCGTCGCCTTTTTTCCGCAATGGCATATGGTGCGCACCTCGCGCATTTCATCTGCGAGCGCGAGTAGGGTGGCCGAGCCGGGGAAGAGTTCGCCACGGAAGTCAACGCGCAGGCCGTAGCACATAACCGGCAGCGCAAGGTCGTCTACCGCACGAGCCAATTGCCAGACCTGCGTATCAGTCAGAAATTGGGCTTCGTCTACGAAGACGCAGGCCACCGGTCCGTCGGCCTGCCGTGCTGCAAGCCTGGCAAATAAATCGTCATCGCGGGTAAAGGTGTCTGCATCCGCGCCGATCCCGATGCGCGAGGCGATCCGGCCCATGCCCGCCCTGTCATCGAATGAGGCCGTGAGCAGATAGGGCATCATCCCGCGCTCGCGGTAGTTGTGCGCAGCCTGCAACAAGACGGTCGATTTACCCGCATTCATCGTGGAATAATGGAAATAGAGCTTGGCCATGACCGGTGATTAATTTGCTGCGCCGATCGGGGCAAGAGAGACTAGGTGGGTGCAGAGGATTGCGCGCGTGTCTTAATTGCCCGCGTCGCGTGCCCCTGCACCGCTTCGGCTACTTCGTGAACATGGGACAGGGCAGGGGCGCGTACGCCCGATTGGGGTTGCCCGTCCCGATACTCTCAACCTCCGACGGCTCCGTCATTCCGGCTGCCGGTTGCCCGGCCTGCCGACCCCTTCCAGACAGAGAATGATCGGACCCCACCCGAACCCGGCGGTTGGGGCCACCGGGCACTTGTTACGTCCCGAAAACCGTTGGGACGCATTTACAAATGACATTTGACGGGGAGAGGATTAATGGGAAAAGACGAGCCAGGTTCCCCCATACAATTGGGTGATCACTGGCGCATGTGTCAAAAGGGGCAGGTCAATGACCGTCAGTAGCTATCTGAAGAAGCACACAGAGTCGTTGGTCAAGGATGTCGGGATCGAGCCTGCATGTGAATTGACTGGGAAGTCAAAGGCAACATTGGGCCGCTATTATTCAGACAATCCCGAGCACGCGGACCGCTTTATGCCGATTGATGCGGTCATCGCGCTGGAAGAGGCGGCGAGCTATCCGCATGTCACCAGCGCGCTGGCTGAATTGCAGGGTATATCGCTCAGCCATGATGATCGTCGCCCCAATGAAGAGCGGTCGGGCGGTGTCAATTCAGACGTGATCGCGTTGAGCCAACGCTTTGCCATGCTGATGACCGAGTATCAGCAGTCCATCGAAGATGGAATCATCACCGTCAACGAGGCCAAGCGGCTGCTCAAAGAGACCACATTGCTGCAGCAGGTGCTGATCGACATGAAACTGCATCTGGAAGAAGAGAGTGGCTGAGGACCTGCCCGCGCTGGTTGTCGAAGCGCTGCCACAGATTGAGAGTGATGCCTTGCGTGCGCCAGATGATCCAGGTCATCCGCCACGCATTTTACTGCTTTATGGGTCGCTACGTGAGGTCAGCTATTCTCGCCGCGCGGCAGAGGAGGCTGCACGTATTTTACGGCATCTGGGTTGCGAAACGCGGATGTTTGACCCGTCGGGCCTGCCGCTTGTCGATGATGCGAACGCCGACCATCCGAAGGTGGTGGAGCTGCGAGATCTGGCCACCTGGTCCGAGGGAATGGTGTGGTCGAGCCCGGAACGCCATGGCGCGATGACCGGAGTGATGAAGACGCAAATAGACTGGCTGCCACTTTCACTGAAGGGTGGCATTCGGCCCACACAGGGCAAGACCTTGGCGGTGATGCAGGTGTCAGGGGGATCGCAAAGCTTTAACGCCGTCAACCAGATGCGCATTCTGGGCCGGTGGATGCGTATGGTCACGATCCCCAACCAGTCCAGCATCGCCAAGGCCTGGCTGGAGTTCGAGGACGGGCGCCTGCCCGAAGGCCCGTTCTATCGCCGTGTCGTCGATGTGATGGAAGAGTTGGTCAAGTTCACCTGGATGGTGCGGGGCCGCCAGGCCTATATGGTTGATCGCTATTCCGAGCGCATCGAGACAGTGAAGGATGTGCACAAACGCGTGTCTTCAAAATAGGTCTAACGCGGGGCCTTTCATGGACATAGCGCGCTGTCGGTGGGATGTCTTTGTTCCACAACGCTGGGTCAGTTACGACTGAGGCTGCCATTCGCGCCGTCGTCGGCTGTTGCGATTTGACTGCGATTTTTCAGTTACGACCGTATAGAGCACTGCCGGGTTTCACGCCTACCCGGCAAGTGCGGTGTCCTTTGCAGTTTTGACTGATGCGGAAGCCGCATTGTAGTCGCGATCTTTGAAGCGTTTTCCGCACTGGGTACTGCGGGTCTGCACAGCGTTTGACCGGCGATTTGAGCAATCTGGCCAAGCTGGGTGTAATCCATTTGATGGTAGCCGGTTGGACTGGAATACTTGCCTTGGGTATGTCACGCGCCCCTGTCGCCGAAAGCCTCAGCAGAAGGAAAGAGGGCGGGTTGGCGACCTTGTCTGTCATCGGGTGAGCGTCTGGTGCCCGTAACAAAGCTGCTCTGATACGTGTTTCATGTTACAGTTTTTGAGGGTTGTGGACTAAATGGTCCCTATTATGTGTAGGTGCATCAACACGAGCAAGCCACACCCGGCCCATCGCATAAAGGAACCAGACCTATGACGTCCAAGCTTAAATTGATCGTCCTCGCCGCCGCTTCCATGACCGCACCAATGTTGGCAGCCGCCGATGGTGTTGCCACTGGTGTGTTGACCTGCCACCAGGCCAAGGAATCGAATTTTGTTGTCTACTCCAGCGCCAAATACGATTGCGACTATACCTCGGCCAGCGGCCGGACAGATCAGTTCACTGGCGTGATCCGCAAGGTTGGCGTGGACCTGTCCGCCAGCAAGGAGCAAACCTTGGTTTGGTATGTCTTTGCTCCGCAAAGCGGCGTTAAGGACGGCGCGCTGGAAGGTGGCTATGTCGGTGCCTCGGCAGACGCATCTGTAGGTGCCGGTGCTGGTGTGCATGCCCTGATTGGTGGTGGCGACCGGTCGTTTACACTGCAGCCCGTCTCCGTGTCTGGGGAGATCGGAGTGGGCGCTGCGGTGGGGGTCGAAACCTTGCGTCTTAAGCACAAGGCCTGACCCCGGGGCCGCCGCCTTGCGGGACAGGTGGCGGCCTTACCCGTGCCGTTCGACCAGAACTGAACCCACGGAATAACCTGCCCCGAACGAGCAGATGATCCCTTTGTCCCCATCTGCCAAGTCATCGGAGTATTTCGAAAACGCGATGATCGACCCTGCTGATGAGGTATTGGCATAGTCTTGTAAGATGTTGGGCTGTTCGTCGGGTTCCGGTGTGCGGCCCAACACTTTTTTTCCTATGAAGTCGTTCATGGACTTGTTCGCCTGATGTAGCCACAGCCGTTTCAAGTCTTTTGCTGCCAACCCCTCGTCGTCCATGTGGTCTGCGATGTGCTGGCTGACCAGCGGCAGCACTTCTTTGAACACTTTGCGTCCATTTTGCATGAACTGCATATCGCGGCGATCTTTCATGCCGTCAGGGCGTGACCGGCGCAGATAGCCGTTGTTGTTGCGGATGTTATTGGAAAACGCTGTGCCACAGCGGGTGGACTTGATCTCGAAATAGGGTCCCTTGGCGTCTTGCACCCGTTCGATGAGCGTCGCTGTTGCAACGTCGCCAAAAATGAAATGGCAGTCCCTGTCACGCCATTCGAGGTGGGCGGAACAAATCTCGGGGTTCACCACCAGAGCTGAGCGGATCGAGCCCGAGCGCACCATGTCGGCTGCTGACTGAATGCCGAAAGTGGCAGACGAACAAGCCACGTTCATGTCATAGGCAAAGCCCTCAACACCCAGCAATTCCTGAATTTCTATGGCTACAGCAGGGTAGGCGCGTTCAAGGTTTGAGGCGGCGCAGATCACTGCATCCACATCTTCAGCCGATTTGCCCGCTTGTGCGAGCGCCTTGTTTGCCGCATCAAGCGCCATTTCGGCCATGATCGAAGGCTCCTCATCGCGACGCTGGCGCAGAAGCGGGTGCATCACATGGGGGTCAAGCACGCCTGACTTGTCCATAACAAAGCGCCGTTCGATGCCGGAGGCCTTCAAGATGAACTCCTCAGATGAATGCTCCTTGGCCTCGACGGTGCCTGCCGCAATCGCGTCAGCATGTTTGGCATTGTAAAGGTCGGCATAGGCGTTGAACGCCTCGACCAGTTCTGCGTTCGATATGGACTGCTCTGGCGTGAAAACGCCGGTGCCGGTGATCGCTGGGATGAAGGCCAAGGTGCGCCCCTTTCAGGCTTGTCAATGTTTGCGCAAACCTACAGGCGCGGCGCGGCGGTCTGCAAGGGGCGTGGTTTGCGCGTTGCGCGGGAAATCTCGAAATTTTCCGGTCGGCTTGCCAATGCATGTCAGAGGGTGCTCTGCTGTGCCAGCATGAGGGGAGATGCACCTTTGAAGCTTGGATGTATCGGGGATGATTTTACCGGGTCGAGTGATCTGGCCAATACGCTGACCAAGGAAGGTATGCGGGTCACGCAATACGCCGGTGTGCCTGTATGTGACGCCGATCCTTCGGTCGAGGCGGGTGTCGTCGCGTTAAAGTCACGGTCGATTGATCCCGGCGCTGCGGTGGCACAATCGTTGGCGGCCCTAGAATGGTTGCTGGCACAGGGGTGCACGCAGTTTTTCTTTAAGTATTGCTCAACTTTTGACTCGCGGCCGGAGGGCAATATCGGTCCGGTCGTTGATGCCCTCGCTGAAGCACTTGACGCGCATCAGGTTATCATCTGCCCCGCCTTTCCGGGCACGGGACGCTCTGTCTATCAAGGGCATCTGTTTGTGCACGATGTCCTGTTGAACGAAAGCGGGATGCAGAACCACCCGCTAACCCCCATGACGGATCCCGATGTGCGCCGTTGGCTGGCCCGCCAGACGCGCTTCGGCGTTGGGCATGTGCCGAGCGCAGCTGTATTCGCCGGAGCAGAGGCTGTTCGCACAGCTTTGGCAGCGGCGCATGAAGAGGGCCACCGGCTTATCGTGGTTGACGCGATCCAAGATGCGGACTTGCGCGTGATTGGTGCTGCGGCCCGAGATCTAAAGCTGATCACCGGTGGGTCAGGCGTGGCGCTTGGTTTGCCCGCCAATTTCGGCTGTTCGGCGCGACCCGTGCCGTGGACGGGGCAGCCTGGTAAAGTTGTTGCGCTGTCGGGTTCTTGTTCGATCACGACGCGGGCGCAGGTGGCATATCACGCGGCGCGCCATCCCGCGCGCGAGGTTGTCGCGGCCGAGGTCATCGAAGGCCGGTTAACAGCGGCGGAGGCCGCAGCCTGGGTGTTGGCGCAGGACGGGGTCCCATTGCTTTATTCGTCTTCTGATCCGGATGTCGTGCAACAGGTCCAGGGCCAGTTTGGCCGCGATCGATCCGCGAACGCCCTGGAAAAGTTCTTTGCCGAGGTGGCGCGCGCAACCCGCGACGGCGGGGCAACGCGGATCATCACCGCAGGGGGCGAAACGTCGGGTGCCGTGGTCGACGGCTTGCAATTGCGGGCGCTTGACATCGGGCCGGAGGTTGACCCAGGCGTGCCCGCACTGCGTGCCGGGCCGGACTTGGTCGTCGCCTTGAAGTCAGGAAATTTCGGGGCTGAGGATTTCTTCGAAAAGGCTGATCGGATGCTGGCAATATGAGTGCCGAAAACGCACTGCGCGAACATATGTGCATACTGGCAAAGTCCCTGTTTGACCGTGGCCTCACCCATGGGTCGACAGGTAACCTCTCGGCGCGGACGGAAGATGGCGGGCTACTGGTGTCGCCCACAGGAACCTGCTTTGGTCGTCTCGACCCCAGGCGGCTCAGCCGGTTTGATCCGCAAGGCGTTCAGGTGTCGGGCGACCCGCCTACCAAAGAGATGCCGCTGCATATGGCGTTCTATGACACGCGCAGCACGGCGGGTGCGGTGGTGCATCTGCATTCCTGTTACTCTGTGGCGCTGTCAATGCTGCCCGATCTGGACGCCGACGACTTTTTACCTCCGCTCACGCCGTATGGGATCATGAAGCTGGGCAAGGTGAAGCTCCTGCCGTTCTTTGTGCCAGGCGATCCAGCGATAGGGGACGCCGTGCGCGGACTGAAGGGCAGACGGTCTGCCGTGGTGCTTGCACATCACGGACCGGTGGTCGCGGGCAAGGATGTTGAAGCCGCGTGCAATGCGATTGAAGAGCTTGAGGACACAGCACGATTGGCGCTGATGATGCGGGGCATGGACACCGTGGGGCTGTCCGAGGATCAGGTGTGTGCGGTGGTCACAAAGTTCGACGTGCCATGGGACGACTAACTGCGTTTTGTCCAATCAAGTGCCTGCGACACGCGCTTCGACAGTGCATTTTTTGGGAACCATGAAGGGTTGGGGATATCCCTGTGCTTCATTGTTCTTCAGATAGGCATCGCCCTGACTGCACACAGTCACTAGGCTTGGATTGTAGTCCCGTCCGCGTCAAAGAAATGCGTGCGTTCCGGGTCGAAACTCAAGCCCACCGTATCACCCACTTTCACATCTGCGTCGCCGGAGACACGCACGTTGATTTGACCTGCATCACGACAGTCAAGCAGCACAAACGTGTCAGCCCCTAGATATTCGATCACATCCACGGTGCCGTCGCATTGACCTGTGCCCGCCGCGCCGATGGCTATGTGCTCGGGCCGGATGCCCATCTGCACGGCGCCAGCTGCAGCAGGATAGGGGCCTGTCCGGCCACCTGGTACGGTGTAGGAGTCTTTTGCTACGGAACAGCCGAAGACGTTCATTTTCGGACTGCCAATGAACTGTGCTACAAATACATTGCCGGGATTGTTGTAAAGCGCGCGCGGGGTGCCAACCTGAATGATCCGACCCGCATCCAACACGACAATTCGGTCAGCAAGCGTCATCGCTTCGACTTGGTCGTGGGTCACATAGATCATGGTTGCCGACAGCGACTGGTGCAGCTTTGAAATCTCGTAGCGCATCTCGACCCGCAGCGCCGCATCAAGGTTCGACAGCGGTTCGTCAAACAGAAAGGCGGTGGGTTCACGCACGATGGACCGCCCAATGGCCACGCGCTGGCGTTGGCCGCCCGATAAATCCTTCGGCCGCCGGTCCAGATACTGGTCCAGTTTCAGCGTCTCTGCCGCAGCGTCGACCTTCTCGGTAATCTCGGCCTTGGGGGCCCCGGCCGTTTTCAGCGAAAACCCCATATTATCGCGGACCGACATGTGCGGGTAGAGTGCGTAGGACTGAAACACCATGGACAACCCACGCTTGCTGGGTGGCTGGTCCGTCACGTCCGTCCCGTCGATGTCCAGCGATCCGCGGCTGATGTCCTCCAGCCCGCCGATCATACGCAAAAGCGTTGACTTGCCGCAGCCCGAGGGGCCCACAAAGACGATGAACTCGCCATCATTGATTGCCAGATCCACGCCTTTGATGACCTGCACCTCGCCATACCACTTCTCGACAGCATTCAGAGTGATCGCGCCCATTGCTCAGGCTCCTTGCTTGGTGGGAGAGGCCCAGGCGAGCCACACCGCAGCCGTCCAAGTAAAGGTGCCGCCGCCTGCGGGCGCGCCGTCGCGCGGGTCGAAATACTCTGCGAAACCGTGTTCTGCGATCAGGTCGGCAGTGTTCTCGCGCAGCGCCAGGCCCTGCGGCAGGTCAAAATCCACAAGCCCTTCGGCAATCATCATGTTCATGATGGCCCAGACCGGCCCGCGCCAATAGCGTTTGCCGTCAAAGCGTGGGTCGTCAGGCGTGAGCGACGGCACGCCATATTTTGATAACGCCATGACTTCGCCCAGGCGGGTCCGCATGTCGGGGTGGTCAATGCCAGCATACCAGCACAGGAACGATGCGTTAGAAATAGACCCTGCCCAAGTGCCGCCCACGACATCGCGACCGTCAAAGCAGGCGAGCATGGGATTCCAGAGAGTTTGAGCCCCTGCTTCCAGCGTTTCGACCCAACCCTGCAATGTGGTGACGTCCTCGCCCAGCATTTTACCCATGACGATCAGGTCGCGGGTCGCGCGCAACAGGATGAACGTCATGGTTGGATCGGCCACGCGGAAGGGTGTGTCCTTCAGCATCGCCGCCTCGTCCCAGCGCAGCCGTGCGCCGCGTTGGACCAGCCAGATGTACCGGTCATAATCGTATTTCGTTGGCCGCATGGAACTGTCTACGTGGGTCGTATCGCGACGCGTATATTCCCCCACACCCTCGGGTGTGATCGCGGCCATCGCAGCGTCCCAATCGGGGGCGTTGTCCCGGCCCGCTTCCCACGGGTGGGTGATGCAAACGGCCCCTTGGTCCAACCGCCAGTCCATAAACCAGCGATGCCAAGCCACCATCTTGGGAAAGAGAGCCTTCATGCGCACGCGCCCCGCCTTGGGATCCTTATCCAGCACCATCCGCGCCATGGTTGCCGCGACCGGCGGCTGACTAATGCCCGAGGATGGGATCGGCCCCGTGCCCTGCCACACGTCGTGGTTTGGGAAATATCCGTCATCGGGCACGTGGAACAAGATATGGGGTACCATACCGTTGTCCCATTGGCCGGAAAACAGCGTCTCGATCTCAGCCCAGGCGCGATCTACGTCGAAAGCGGCAAAGCCCACCGCAGCAAAAGCGCTGTCCCAGTTCCACTGGTACGGATACAGCCCCGAGGTCGGGATCGTGTACCCGCCCTTGTCGTTGCGTTTCAGGATCGCGCGCGCTTCCTCGTCGCGCATGTCCATGGATGTCATGTCTCGCATCATCCCTTTACCGACCCGGCGGTCAGCCCTTTCGTCATGAACCGTTCCAGGCCCAGGAACAGGGCCATGATCGGAATGGTCGCGATCACGGCACCTGCCATCAGGTGCTGGCGTGGAATTTCAGAGGAGTTCAGCATCGCGACCCCGCGGGTCAGCGTGAATTTTGACGGATCGTCCAGCAGCATGAAGGCCAGCAGGAACTCGTTCCAGGCGATCATAAAGACGTATAGGGACACTGACACCATCGCGGGCAGCGACAGGGGCAGGGTGATCTTCCAGATCACCTGAAGTCGGCTCAGGCCGTCCATCAGGCCAGCTTCCTCAACCTCACCCGGCAAGCCACGGAAATAGCCCTGTAGCATATACAGCGCCACCGGGATCGTGGTGACCGGATAGATCATCAAAAGACCCGGAATGGTGTTGCGCAGGCCCGTCATGGAAAAGACGATGTAGATGGGTAGCGCCAGCACAATCATCGGAACCATGTAAATCAACAGGATCGAGCGTGAGAATGCCGCCCGTCCCTGAAACCGCAGCCGCGCAACCGCATAAGCACCAGGGACAGAGAACAACAGCGTGATGAAGACGGTCAACACCGAGACATAGAAACTGGTCCACAGATAGCTGCCGAAATTGAACTGGCCAAAAAGCTCCGCATAGCTGCGAAACAGGTCCCAACCCCGGCTCAGTTCAATCGAAAAATCGAGCGGGTTCCTGAGCAACGCTTGCTGCGACTTCAAACTGGTCATGACCATGACATAGAAGGGGATAAGCACCGCGGCCGTGAACACGATGTACCCAAAGCCGGTCAGAAACCGGATCACCGCATCCTCAAAGGCATGGCGGCTCAACGCACCGGGATGCGCCTCCACCAGCATGACGGTGAGAGGCCAGATGGTGAAAACCGCGAACGAAATGGCGGCCATCAGTTGCCACAACACCGGAACAGTCTCTCCAAACAAAATGGGCGACAGCGGCGTGAGCATCAGCGCCACGCACAGCAGAACAAAAGCTGCGATAACCAACCGCGCGTCACGCACGTAAATCACTGCCAATCCGACGCCAATCCCAAGGATCAAGCACCCGAGCAAACCGGGCCGAAACCCGAGGCCCGAGGCAAAGGACAGAGTGACCGACACAGTAATCGCGATGACAAAGGCCCAGAAAAGACCAATCAGCGCGCCGGTCACTGCACCTTTACGTAAAATGCTCATGCCGATCCCCCTTCACTTTGCGGGATAAACCGCGGGGTGAATTGGCCGTTTGGCCAAGAGGGGCAGCGCCCCTGCGCGCGCTGCGCGCGCGACCCGCTCGCCGCAGGCGCGACGCAAACTTGTTTTGCGGCACACAACCTCACAGCCCCTCCTCCTGAGAAATGTACTTGAAGAAGAAAAAGCTGAACAAAAGCAGTGTGGCAAAGATCACCACAGCCACAGCCGCGCCTGCGCCAATGTTCGAGATGGCAAAGGCCTGCTCGTACACGTTCACCGTAAGCGTGCGCGTGCCCGCGTTGCCCCCGGTCAGCAGGAAAATGTCGTCGAACTTGTTGAACGTCCAGATGAAGCGCAACAGGAACAGGACCGACAGGATGCCCAGCAGCATAGGCAGCGACAGGTACCAGAATTTCTGGAAAGGCGACGCACCGTCCATGTCCGCTGCCTCATACATATCCGTGTCGATGGACTGCATACGTGCCAGAATGAACAGGAAGGACAACGGGAAATAGCGCCAGATCTCAAACACCGTAACCATGATCAGCGCAAGTGGGCGCTGGCCGAAGAAGTTGATGGGGCTGTCGACCACGCCCATCTGGATCAACAACGCGTTGAGAGAGCCCGAGAACGGATCAAGCAGCGTCACCCAGGTAAAGGCCACCGCGATGATGGGGGACACATAAGGAAACAGATACAGACCGCGCAGCACGCCTTTCCCACGGAACGACTTGTTCAAAAGAAGCGCTGCAAACAGGCCCACAACCAGCGCACCAATGGTGCCAAAGACAGTGTAGAAGGTCGTGGCCCACAAAACGGACCAGAACTCGTCCCCATCAAAGATTCGCGCAAAATTGTCGAGCGTGAACTCGGAATTGGTCATGATGTTATCGCCAGACCCAAAGCCTGACGGCTCGGTCCCTTCGACGATTTCTTCCAGCGCATCGGGCTCGCCATCCAATGTCACCGGAATACGGATGCGCTCGTTGAACCCGCCCTCGACATCACCAAACTCGCAGCGCAGCGTGCCATTGTCGACCGAACATGGGTCGGGCAGTGCCCCCAACGTCACGCCATCATGCAGCGTATCTGTGAACCCCAGACCCACAATCTCTTTCTGCTGGGACGAGTTGCGCACGCGGTACTCAATCACCATCTCACCTGACCGCTCACGCAGGCTTTCGCGGATCACGGGGGCCACAGGGCGCAAGTCCGCAAGTCCCACAGGCTTGAAGCTGATCCAGAAGATCGCCAGCAGCGGCAGGATGATCACCAGGCTCACGATGGTGATCGTGGGCAGCAGCAAAGACCAGGCCAGCCGGGCCTCGCGGCGCTCAAGCGCACCTCGGGTGGTCGGTGGGGTAGGGACCGTCATGAAGGGGTGTCTCGAAATAGCTAGAGATTTAAGCGAAGGGGCAGGCGGACCCGCCCCCTCAAAGCCTATGAGAGGGCTTAGTTGATCGACGATAGCTCGCTGTTCATCGCAGCAATGGCACCCGCGGCGTCTACTTCGCCGTCAATGTACTGACGCACGATGCGGTTGATCGCCTGGCTGTTGATCATCTTGGAGGCCAGCGACAATTGCCCTTCCTCGACTCCCCAGCGCTGGGCGACCTTCAGTCCACCCACGATTTCATCCAGCATCTCAGCCGCATAAAGATCTTTCATAGGCGCCTTGCGATCCACACCAACCGGTATTTCCGACCATGCCGCCGAAAACTTGCCAGGCTCATCCGCGGTGCCGGTGCGGACAGGGAATTTGCCCTCTGCCGCGATGGACAGCGTCTGCATGTAGCCGTCATTCATCGAAAACTCGACAAAGGCCTGCGCCACTTCGGTATCGGCATCAGACGTGATGCCGAAGTACCGCACATCACCCCAGGCAGCACCTTCAGGGTTGGATGGGCCAGCAAAGTTGGTCACAATGCCTGTGGCCGCCGCCAGTTCGCGCGTGGTCGGATCGTCGTTGATGGTCGGCGCTGCGCTGTCGCGCAGACCAGCGAGTTCATCAAGGATGAAGGGCGACCAGATGATCATGGCCGCGTCGCCCGCGAAATAAATCTCACGCGATTGCTTCCAGAACAGTTCTCCGGGCGGGGAGGCTTCGGCAATGGCCTTGTAAAAATCCAGCACTTCCGTGGTAGCTTGCGCATCCAGCTCCTGGAAACCGCCATCGCCTACCGGGCTCACGCCGTTGGCAAGAAACACGTGTTCCAGCACTTGGCTCATAAAGTTCTCGTCCACCTTGGTGGCAGCAACAAAGCCATACATTTCCGGTGGGTTGTGCAAGGCTTCTAGCGCGGCCTGCACGTTGGCGAATGTATTGGGTGGCTCCAGGCCCTTCTCTGCAAACAGGTCCGCGCGGTAGACTATCATCTGCGTCCAACCATCCACCGGAACAGATGCGACATCGCCGTCATAGGCGGCCATGGACAGCGGCCCCGAAGCAAACGTGTCACGCCCAAGTCCGTCGACAACCTCGGTTGCGGCTTCGGCGTCCAGAATGCCCGCTTCGGCCCATGGCAGCGCGTATTGCAACGGATGGTAAATCACATCCGGAAGGTCGCCCGCGGCAAAAGCGGCCGTGGTCCGTGTGCCAAGTTCTGTCTCTGAGACCGGTATCACTTCAACGGAGTTGCCCGTCGCTTTCTCGAACTCTTCGGCCATCGCCTGTTGCTTGGCCAACCGTTCAGGCTGTTCTTCGGTGGTCCAGAAGCGGATGTCTTGCGCGAGTGCCGCGCTTGCGCTCAGCACAAGGGCAATGGCTGTGCCGGTCATCAGACCTTTCGTTGCGTACATTCAGGTGTCCTCCCATGGAAACGTCTTTTTGGTCCGGTCGCCTGCACAGCATCCGAACGGAACCTGCCATAAATGGTCGCAGATAATTGCAACGATGCAACAAATTTTTTCACTGCTTCGCTATCGTAATAATCCAATAAAAATCATTGGTTTGCCGCGGTGCAGCGATTTAGGAGGGTCAAGAATTGCAACGATGCACCCCGATTCGGAGTTGATTGCGCGCTGGTCTACTGCTCAGATATTTTGACAGTTTCACCGTTCTTGCCCAAAGCAGGCCATGGCCGACCCGACCCGCAAACCACCGACGCTCAAGACGATTGCCGAGATCACGGGCCTCAGCCTGTCGACCGTGTCCTTGTCTTTGCGTGATGGCTCGCGGCTGAAAAAGGAAACGCGGGAGAAGATCGCGCGCGCCGCGGCCGAGGTCGGCTATGTGCCCAACCGGGCAGGTGTGCGTTTGCGCACTGGCCAGACCAACGTGCTGACGCTCATCCTGTCGCCCGCGAAAAACACCATCGACTACACACGCCAGATGATTGAAGGGATCGGCGCGCATCTGTCAGGCACGAAATACCACCTTAATGTCATCCCTGATCTGCAAGGCTCCACACCCGAGAGTTCGGTGCGCTACGTCCTGCAAAACCGCACATCGGACGGGATCATCCTGACCCACACCAGCGCGCGCGATCCGCGGGTCCAGTTGTTGATCGATGCCGATTTCCCGTTTGTCTCTCACGGTCGCACCGAGTTTTATGCTGCCCACGCGTTTCATGATTTCCACGCTGAACGCTATGTCGAGATGGCGGTTGAGCGGTTGATCGGGCGGGGGCGTACGCGGTTCGTACTGGTGGCCGAAGATGACGCAACAACCAATTTCGCCAAGATCACAAGTGGGTTTCACCGCACCCTGGCACGGCATGGCATGACCGGCGAAGTCGCGACAGAAACGGGTATCCTGGTTTCGACCGAGACGGCGCGGGCCTTTGGTCAAAGTCTTGCACAACGCAGCCATCCCTATGATGCGATCATCAGCAACAACGAACTGGCCACCCTCGCTTTGATGGGTGGGATGGCGGATCAGGGGCAGGTTCTGGGCCAGGACTATGATCTGGTCTGCCGCCAGACGACTGACATTCTGCCAACATTATATCCCCACATCGACACGGTGGGCGAAGATTTGATTGCCACGGGCCGCGAACTTGCCCGCCTTCTCATTGATCGGGTCGCGGGCCTGCCCGCCGACCAGCTTCAAACCCTGCACGAGCCCGTGCCGTTGTGGCGTAGCGGTTGCGAGGCGCGGCCGCCGAGCGATGCACTTATAAGGTCGCCCGGATCAGGTCCGACGCCTTCTCGCCAATCATGATCGCGGGTGCATTGGTATTGCCACTCACGATCTCAGGCATGATCGAGCAATCCGCGACCCGCAGCC
Source organism: Pseudomonadota bacterium (assembly GCA_038525015.1). Taxonomy (GTDB): domain Bacteria; phylum Pseudomonadota; class Alphaproteobacteria; order Rhodobacterales; family Rhodobacteraceae; genus Tateyamaria. The sequence continues at coordinate 180,365 of JBCBID010000002.1, forward strand.
CCTTGATCCCGTGCACCCGCAACTGCTCATCGACCACGGCTTGCGTGTCCGATCCCATTTTGCAGGTTCCGGTCGGGTGATAGATCGACGCGGTGTTGTTCCGCGCCCAATCCAGCGTCGCTTCAAAATCGTCCATAGGCAGGTCGGCGTGAGGACGGAACTCTTCCGAGATTTTTGAGGTCAACGGCGCATGACGAGCAATCCGCCGGGCGACATTCACACCGTCCACCATGGTCCTGCGGTCGGTCTCGGTGCTCAGGTAGTTCGCGATGATCTTCGGATAGGTTCGCCCGTCTTTGCTTGCCAACCGAATCTCTCCCCTCGATTCGGGGCGCAATTGGCATACAGACATCGTGAAGGCCGAAAATTTGTCAGCCCCCTTGCCCGGATTCTCTGCAGAAAGCGGTTGCACGTGGAATTGAATGTCCGGCGTTTCAAGGTCGTCGCGCGTTTTCAGGAACCCGGTCGCCAGACTGGCTGCCATCGTCATTGGACCGGCCCGGAACATCAGGTACTTCAACCCGATTTTGGCCTGACCAAAGAGGCTCGACACCTCGTCATTCAGCGTCGGCTCATTGCACTTGTAGACCAGCCGTGCCTGCAGGTGATCCTGCAGGTTTTTGCCCACGCCCGGCAGGTCAGCGACCACGTCTATGCCATGCTCTCTCAACTGCGCTGCCTCTCCGATACCGGACAGCATCAGCAGTTGCGGCGAGTTGATAGAGCCCCCTGACAAAATCACCTCTTTGCGCGCTTTGACCCTCTTCCAGACCCCACCGCGGTCGCGGTAGGACACGCCCGTCGCCCTGGTGCCCTCAAGTTCGATTTTTTCAACTTGGGCATGTGTGACGATATTCAGGTTTTCGCGCTTTCGGGCGGGGTTCAAGAACGCCACCGCCGACGAACAGCGCCGCCCGTTTTGAGCCGTTAACTGAAAGAATCCAACACCTTCCTGATCGGCTCCGTTGTAATCGGGATTGAACTTATAGCCGGCAGCCTGCGCCGCAGCCACCCAGGCATCGGTGATCGGGCGCTGGATACGCATGTTGGAAACCGAAAGGTTGCCTTCGTTTCCGTGAAATTCATCCGCGCCACGCTCGTTTCGTTCGGACCGTTTGAACAGGGGCAAAACGTCATCCCAGGCCCAGCCTCGATTGCCCATCTGAGCCCAGCGGTCATAGTCCTGCGGCTGACCTCTGACATAGAGCAATCCGTTCAAAGATGACGACCCGCCCAGCACCTTGCCACGCGGCCACTCAATTGACCGGCCATTCAGTCCCGGCTCAGGCTCTGTCTTGTAGCACCAATCAAGACTTGGGTTGTGCATGGTCTTGAAATACCCGACCGGAATATGGATCCAAGGGTTCCAATCACGCCCTCCCGCCTCCAGCAGAACAACCTTGGTATTCGGGTCCACGCTCAGACGATTCGCAATCACGCAGCCGGCACTTCCTGCACCCACGATTACATAATCTGCTTCCAAAACGGCCCCTCCCTTCCGTAAAGTCAAAAAAAGACTAGGCAGATTGTCTAAGCTGCGCTAGCCTTTTCTGAGATAAAACGTCTCAATAATGCGTATCAGGGAGGATTGCATGAAACTTGAGAAAAACCTCGCGGGCATTTCGCGCCGCGACCTTTTCCGTGTGGCGGGTCGCTATGGCCTCAGCTCTACGCTGCTTGCAGCGGGCAGCTTTGGGGGCGCGATGAGCCTTGCCAATCTGGCGGCGGCTGCGGAATCGACCTACGACAAGCGGTTCGGGAAAGAGCCCAAGCACACGCTGAAATTCGGCGCGGCAGGTTTCAACCAACAAAACCTGCTGATCGAACGCGCGGGCTGTCTTGAGTTTGCACGCGACCTTGAAGAGCGCACAGACGGTGAAATCCGCATCGAGTTCATCGGCAACAACCAGATTTGCGGCCAACTGTCCTGCGTCGAGAAAGCACAACAGGGCATCGTCGATATCTATGCGGCGTCCACTCAGAACTCCGCTGGTGGCGCGCCTTATCTGAACGTGCTGGACTATGCCTACATGTTCCGCAGCCGGGCCGACCAGTACTACTTCATGTACAGCCCCGACAGCCAGCGCATCCTGCGTGACCCGTTCGAAAAGCGCCACGGGCTGAAGTTCCTCTTCACCCATGCTGAACTGCGCGGCATCCAGCTGGGTCTGTCGTGGGAAGACAAGCCCACCGTTACATCCGTTGAGCAACTGGCAGGTACCAAGAACCGGGTGACCGGCACACAGCTTGGCCGGATCGCGATGAACGCCCTGAACCTGAACCCTGTTCCGGTGGCATGGGAAGAAACGCTTGATGGCCTGAAACAGGGCCTGATCGACGGCGCGGAAACATGGGCATCAGCCGTTGCATATGCCAACATGTCGCCCGTGGTCAGCCAATGTGTGGACCTCAAGTTCTTTTGCGGGACCGAGCATACCGCAATGAACGCACAAAGCTTCGACAACCTTTCGGGCGAGTTGCAGGACGCCGTAATGGAATCGTCCTACCTGACACAGGTGCACGTCCAAGCCGCGAACGAGGCGGCGCTGGTCAACACGGTTGGCTTCAGCCATCCACACCAGGGCCCCGACACGATCTTTGCGCAGAACAATGTGCGTGTGGCCGCACTGTCCGATGCCGAGATTAAGAAGGCCGAAGAGATGTGCTCGCCCGAGTTCCAACCGCAGCTGTGGGAACAGTGGCGCGAGCGGATCAACGGCTGGGCCGATGGCATTGACACGTACCAGGAAATCTACGACGGCGTGCGTCAAAACCCGCATACCCTGGCCGAGAACGTCGAGCCCCGCCGCTGGTGGCGCGGCTAATCCGGACACGGATTCCTCGCAAAACCAAATGCTTGGGCGCATGTCGCCCAAGCCACCATCCATGCCGCATAGCCGCGGCATGGATTTCCGTATCCTGATCGCACAAGACTTCGGAACGGATATTCCACGCACGAGGGAGGTGCAGCATGGATATGATCACGGGTATGGGAGAGATCATCTCCGCCCTGATGACGGGCGATTCGTTCGAATTGCAGACCGCATTGCGCGGCAATTCAGGGATGTGGCCGCTGGGCTTTCTCGTCACGTTTGTCGGCGGGGTAGTGGTTGCTTTGATCTACCGGGCCGTGCCGTTCATCGAACGCAACCTTGAACCTGCAGTGATGGTCGTTGCCTATCTCGCCATCGGCTACATCATCTTCGCCGGAGTGATCCAACGCTTCTACCTCAGCGGCCAACCGGCATGGTCCACGACGCTGCCACCCTTTCTGTTCCTCATCATGACCTGGGTGGGGTGCAGCTATAATGTCAAGCTGCGCACACACCTGGCTTTTGCCGAGTTTCGCAAGGCGTCGCCGCGCGCTGTCCAATACGGCTTGCTGATCCTCGATGCGATCCTGTGGTTCTGCTTTGCCTGGATCGTGGTGGTCACCACATCGCAGGAAACCGTCCGCGCCGCCGCAAATTTTGCCATCATGCTGGGCACAGACAATGTGATGCAGTGGTGGTTCCTGGGCACCGTCCCCATCGCCTTTATCCTGCTCACCGCTCGTGTGTTCGAAAATCTGGTTGCTGATATGCGTAAATTCCGCAACGGGGACGAGATGATCGAAACCGCCGTGATCGGAGGTGACACATGAGCGACCCAACTCTCATCACGCTGATCTCGCTGGCCGTGACCTTCCTTTTCATGATGGGTGTGCCGGTGTTTCTGGTCATTGCCTATTGGGTCATCGGCATGTCTTACGTGCTGGACCTGCAACTGCTGAACATGGGCGCGGCTCTGCAAGATGTGTTCACAGATGGCTTCGCGCTTTTGGCCATGCCCCTCTTCATCCTGACTGGGGATCTCATCAACCGCTCGGGCATCGCTCGACGGCTTTCTGACTTCGCTTATGCCTGCCTTGGCTGGATCAGGGGGGGACTCGCGATGGCTTCGCTTGGTGCCTGTGGCCTTTTCGCTGCGATCTCAGGCTCGAACTCGGCCACCACGGCCACCATTGGCTCGATGTTGCATCCAGAGATGGTCAAGGGCGGCTACGACGAGCGCTTTTCTGCAGCCACGGCGGCCGCGGGCGGCACTGTGGGGATTATCATCCCTCCGTCGATCATCTTCATCGTCTATGGCTTCCTGCTGAACCTGCCCATTTCCGACCTGTTCGTGGCCGGGATCATCCCCGGCGCGCTGATGGTTCTGGGCATGATGCTCGCCTGCTTCATCATCTGCTGGCGCAACGGCTGGGGCTACCTGATCGCCCTGTCGCCATTCCGGGTGTTCAAGACGGGCCTCGGCGCCTGGCTCGGCTTTTTCGCCATCGGCCTTGTGCTCTGGGGCATCTACACCGGCAAATTCTCCCCCACCGAAGCGGCGGGTGTCACGGTGGGCTTCGGCATCATCGCGGGCCTTGCCAGTTGGGTCATATCCAAGGCGCTGAACATGGACCAAACCAAGGATTGGTCGGAAAAGTCCGCCATTTCCATGCTCGTCGTCGAAGGGTTCACGATCCCGCAGATTCCCGGCATCGTCATGCGCTCGGCCCAGATCACGGGCATCCTCGCGCCGCTCATCGCGGTGTCGGTGGTGATGCAGCAGATTCTGTCACTGCTCGGCGCACAAGAGGTCATCGGCAACTTCGTGACCTCCATGGGCGGCTTCTATCCGGTGCTCTTCACTGCCATGGCCATCGTGTTCATATTCGGCATGGTGCTGGAATCGCTGCCCGTGACGATCATCCTTGCGCCGATCCTTGCCCCCATTGCGGCCAGTATCGGTGTTGATCCCATCCACTTCGCGGTGATCTTCCTCGTGGGGGCCTCCATCGGCTTCATCACACCGCCCTATGGCCTCAACCTCTACGTAGCGTCAGGCGTGACAGGCGTTCCCTACTTCAAGTTGTTGCGGTATACGGTGCCTTATCTGTTTGCTCTGATATCAGTGTGGATTCTCGTGTCTTTGACGCCAAGTCTGTCACTGTATTTGGTAGAGCTTGCCAAATGACCATGATGTAGCCCATGCCTGACGATCACCGCCCCCGCAAGGACACCCAAATCCCCACCAATCTGCGTCTGTTGATGGTGATGGAGGAGGTCGCCAAGCGCGGGGTGGCCGTCAAACCAACAGACCTGATCGACGCATTGGGTCTACCTAAACCGACCGTACACCGGCTGCTACAAACCGCCGAAAGCGAAGGGTTCTTACAACGTGACCTCGACGGGCGCAGCTACGGGCCTGGCCCCCGCCTGCGCGCCCTGGCCGTCAGCACGATGTCGTCCGAACATCTGCGCACCGCGCGGCTGACGATCCTGCGCAGCGTGGCCGAGGAACTGGGCGAGACCTGCAACCTTGCCACCGCAGACCGCGAGGGGATGACCTATCTCGACCGGGTCGAAACCCAGTGGCCCCTGCGCATCCAATTGCCCATCGGCAGCCAGGTGCCTTTTCACTGCACAGCCTCGGGCAAGATGTACCTATCCACCCTCCGCCCCCATATCCTACGCACCGTGCTCACCACCCGCCCGCTCGAAGCGCACACTGACAGCACGCTCACGGATATCGACAAGATCAAGGGCGAGCTGGAAACCACCCGCCTGCGCGGCTACTCCACCGACAACGAAGAGTTCATGGCAGGCATGGCCGCCGTCGCCGTTCCGGTCTGGGACGGGCAGGGCAAGCTGCTCGCCACGCTTTCGGTTCATGCGCCCATACAGCGGCGCAACCTCGTGGACCTGATCGACTTCCTGCCCGCTCTGCGGCGCGGCTCGGAAGAGTTGACCAAGCTACACACATCCTAGGCTTAAAGCCCGTAAAACTGGTGCTTGTCCAAAAGTGCCACCAGCATATCTCGCGCGGCCTGCCGGTGGGCGCGATGCACGTCATGGGCGGTTGTCGGGTCCCGGTTCGCAATTGCCTGATAGACCTTGCGGTGATCTTCGTTCGACTGGGTCGGCTTAGGCCGCATATACAGCGTTGTCGCCCGTGCGCGCCGCACCTGATCGCGCATCACTGACACCACCATGCTCAGCCGCGCATTCCGACCCAGCCGCACCAATTCTCGGTGAAACCGGTCGTCCGCTTCGGCCCAGGCCCGTAGATCATCTGCCGCCAGCGCGGAATCCATGTCTTTGATGGCCGACGCCAGCGTGTCGAGATCGGCCTTGGAATACTCGGCCTCTGCGGCGCGCGCGGCGGCAAGGCTCTCCAACTCGGTCAGGATGTCGTAGATTTCCGCCATATCCGCCGCTGATACCGGGGCGATGCGAATACCCCGTCGCGGGCGCAGTTCAACCAGACCCTGGGCTTGCAATATCAACGCGGCTTCGCGCACAGGGGTGCGTGACATGCCCAGCGTGTCGGCCAGCTCCGTCTCCAGGTGGTCCGACCCCGGTGGCAACTCCCCGGAAAAAATCATCCTGCGCAGCGCGGACACAGCCCGTTCCACATTTGTTGTTGCACCCATCACTCCAAGCCCTCCATCCGCACCTTGCGCCCCGCGCGGGCCGAGGCATAGATCGTATCCTTCACCGCTATGACGCCCAGATACTCGCGCGCCTCATTCTCCAACGCCGTACCAGCCGTCATGGCCCGGATCACATGAGCCTGAAGCGCGTGAACGCAATCGCCGCCAAACCCGTCCCATTGGTCTGGTCCCAACACTGTCTCAACCATGTCAGAGCCAAATCGCCGCCGCGTGACAGACCCATCGCCATGCAGCGCCAGTACACCTGTCGTGCCTTCAATCAACGCCTCGCCCATCGTGCGCCGCAGATTGTCCGCTTCATGATCCAGATGTCGGTTCCCATCGAAAACCGCACGCACTGGCCCGTGGTCAAAAATCACATACCCTGCGTCCTCCCCTGCAATCACCGGATTGATCCGCCGCAGATCGGCATAAACTGCCTCCGCAGGCCCAAAGAGATAGGCAAACGTGTCGATCCAATGCACAGCCGTCTCATGGATCAGAAACCGGGGCATGTGCTGAAAATAGGGCTGCCGGTCCAGATAGGCGTCGGGCCCCTGACCATCCCCGGGGCGCAGGCGAAAGGTGGCATTCAAGACCTCCCCAATCGTACCGGCCTCCAACGTCGTCTTGATCGCGCGATACCACGGTTGAAAGCGAAAGTTCTCGTGCACGACCAGCCGCGCGCCCGCTGCCTCAGCCTCGGCGACAATCCCGCGCGCTTCGTCCAGGTCTGTGCAAAACGGCTTCTGACAGACAATCCACTTGATCCCTGCCGTCAGTGCCGCCCGGATGCTCGTTGCATGTGCAGCCGTTGGCAAGATGACGTCCAGAAGATCAGGTGCCGCCTCTGTCAGCATCTCTCCCAGATCGCTAAATGCGGGTGTCCCCGTCGCCTCCGCCTTGGCGATATCCAGATCACATGCGCCCACCAGATCAACGCCCTTCATCCGCGCCCAACTGCCATAATGAAACTGGCTGAAATAGCCTGCGCCGACGCAGGCGACCCGTATCATGCCAGTGCCTCGCGCACGGCCTGCGCGACGTCATCCGTGCCCGCCGACCCACCCAAGTCCCGCGTGCGTACACGGCCCTCGGACACGACCGCATCAACCGCATCGCGTAAGCGCACGGCATCCGCCGCCATCGCAGGCACGTCATGCCGCTCCGCCAGCCATTCCAGCATCATCGCCCCTGACAAGATCATCGCGATGGGGTTCGCCACCCCTTGCCCCGCGATGTCGGGCGCCGACCCATGGCAGGGCTGAAACACTGCGTGATCCGCCCCGATATCGGCAGACGGGGCCAATCCCAAGCCACCCATCAAACCGGCTCCAAGATCGGACAGAATGTCGCCAAACATATTCTCGGTGACCATCACATCGAAAGACCACGGACGTTCCACCATCCAAAGCGCCGTGGCATCGACATAGGCGTGATCGGCTTCAATCTCGGGGTGCTTCGCCGCCTCTGCATCAAACAACCCGCGAAAGAACGCAAAGGCGCGGAACACATTGGCTTTGTCCACACACGTCACCTTGCCCGGCCCTTGACCCGACGCTTTGCGTGCCCTCGCAAGGCCAAAAGCAAAGCGAAACAACGGCTCCGAAATCTCGCGCGTGATACGCAACGTCTCGCGCGCCTCATCAGCCTCCACCTCGCCGCGACCTTGGGTGTAAAACAGCCCCTCGGTGCTTTCGCGGATCAGCACAAAATCAACGGGCCGGTCAGTCGCCAGCGGGGTTGGTTGCCCGGGCCGGATGGTTACCGGACGCACGCCCGCATAGAGTGTCAGCGCTTTGCGCAAGTCAATCTGTGGCGCGATCTCGGTCCCGTCGGGATAGCGGATGTTTGGCAGCCCCATGGCCGATAGTAAGACCGCATCCGCCGCCCGCGCACCGTCCATTGAGGCTTGGGGCAAGCTCTCGCCCGTCTTGGCGTAATGTTCTGCCCCAGCGGGCAGGTCTTGAAATTCAAACGTATAAGCACTGTTCATCGCCAATGCGCGCAACAAATCCACGGTCGGCCGCATAATCTCTGGCCCGATCCCATCCCCCTGAAAGACGGCGATCTTGAAAGTTGAGGTCATGGCACGCGTCCTTTTCGCATAGGCTGGCAAGAAGCGACTCGCTTCGCGTATCCATTTGTGTATACATTAATGCGTAATTTATCAAATACCCACAGAAAGTCTGCCCCAATGCCCTATGCCGTCACTGTCATCTTTAAGCTGAAACCCGGCACGCAAGCGGCGTTTATGCCCTTGATCCTCAACAACGCGCGCTGCTCGGTCCGCGACGAACCAGGATGCCAGCAGTTTGACGTGTGTACTGATCCCACCCAGCCCGACACCGTGTTTCTCTACGAACTCTACGATGATCTCACCGCGTTCGAGGCGCACCAGCGGATGCCGCATTACCTCGAAACGGGCCCCAAGATCGCGGATATGATCGCCAGTAAGGCGCTGAAAACATATGAAAAGGTCGAAAGATGACCTACGAAGTCTATGCCATCAAATACGCCGAACAAACCGACCGGGTGCGCGGCGACAACTACATGTACGCCGACCCGCACGACACGCCAGATCCAATCGACTTCTACATCTGGCTGATCCGCAACGATGATCGGGTCATCCTGGTCGACACCGGTTTTGACGCAACCGAAGCGGCAGCGCGCGACCGCCCGATCCGCATCGACCCCGGCGCAGCGCTGAAGCCGTTCGACCTTAAACCCGAAGACGTCACCGAAATCATCGTCACCCATTTGCATTTCGACCACGCCGGCGGGCTGCACCTCTTTCCCAACGCACAGCTCCACCTGCAAACCGCAGAGATGGCCTACGCCACCGGGCCCTGCATGTGCCACACCGTCATGCGCTACCCCTACACCGCCGGGCACGTGATCGAGGCGGTCAAACGGCTCTATTCCGGCAAGGTTACCTTTCACGACGGCGATGGTCAGATCGCCGAGGGCATCACAGTCCACCGCATCGGCGGGCATACCAAGGGGATGCAATCCGTGCGTGTCCTGACCCAGGCAGGCTGGCTTGTCCTCGCCTCAGATGCGGCGCATTTCTACGGTAACATGGCTCTTAAGCTCCCGTTTCCCTTGGTTGTTGACATGCAAGAGATGCTGGATGGCTTCGACACTTTGCGCAGTCTTGCAAGTGCGCCGAAGCTGATTGTGCCGGGCCACGATCCCCTTGTAAGGCGCCATTTCCCCAACGCCATCGCCGACCACATCACGCGACTCGACATGGGGCCATCCTCCGATCCGGGACTGTAACAATCCGCCAGCACAACTGCCCGGAATTGAAGCAGTACACGGCAAAACTCCGCGATTATTCGAAAGACTCGGCAGCAATTGTCACGCCACAGAGAGGTCGCGGCGACAATCATTGCTGCACATGCAAAATACCCCTACCTCTTTGGCAGGCGCAAATTTTCCGCACTGCAGCATTTTCAGAGAGGCTGACTATGACACGTACCGCCATCATCACTGGGTCGACCAGCGGCATCGGCCTTGGCATCGCCGAAGCCTTGGCTGCCCAAGGGTTCAACATCATGCTCAACGGATTTGGTGACGCGGACGAGATCGAAGCCACCCGCGCAGCACTGGACGCTAAAGCCGACGGCACCGTCGCCTATCACGGCGCAGACATGACCAAACCTTACGAAATTGCGGACCTCGTGACCACAACAGAAACCATGTTTGGCGCCGTGGACATCCTCGTGAACAATGCAGGCATCCAACACGTGTCCCCGGTCGAAGAGTTTCCACTTGAAAAGTGGGATGCGATCATCGCGATCAACATGTCCTCAGCCTTTCACACCATCCGCGCGGCCCTTCCTGGTATGAAAACCCGCAAATTTGGCCGCATCATCAACGTGGCCTCCGCGCATGGACTGGTCGCGTCGCCTTACAAATCGGCCTATGTCACGGCAAAACACGGGATTGTCGGCCTGACCAAGACGGTCGCGCTCGAAGCGGCGCAGGACGGCGTGACCGTCAACGCGGTCTGCCCCGGCTATGTGCTGACGCCGCTGGTCGAGGGCCAAATCCCCGACACCGCCAAAGCCCGCGGCATCACCGAAGAGGAAGTGAAACGCGACGTACTTTTGGCCGCGCAACCCACCAAAGAGTTCGTCACCGTCGAACAGCTTGGTGCGGTCTGCACTTTCCTGGCGTCAGAGGCGGCCGCCTCGGTCACTGGCATAGCGATGCCGGTCGATGGCGGATGGGTCGCACAATGAAAAAGGTCACCCCCATGCCCGAAACCAACAGCCGCGCCAAGCACCACGAAAAGTCCATCAACCTCGCCCTTCAGGGGGGCGGGTCGCATGGCGCCTTCACTTGGGGCGTGCTGGATCGGATGTTCGAGGAAGACCGCCTTTGGGTTGAAGGTATTTCGGGCACATCCGCCGGTGCCATGAACGCCGTTGTCGCCACCCAGGGCATGTATGACGGGGGGGCAAATGGCGCACGTCAGGCGTTAGAAGATTTCTGGCGCGCGGTCAGCCGGGCAGGGCAGGCCAGCCCGGCCAAGCGCACGCCGCTCGACATGATGTTGGGCTCTTGGTCGCTCGATGCCTCACCCGGTTATCTGATGATGGATATGATGAGCCGAATGGCCTCGCCCTATGACATGAATCCATTTGGATTCAATCCGTTGCGCGATGTTGTTGAGAACTTTATTGATTTCGACAAGGTTGCAAATTGCGATGACATGGGCCTTTATATCTCGGCTACCAACGTCGAAACGGGTCGCGCCCGGATCTTCCACCGACACGAGGTGACGCTGGATGTGATCATGGCGTCGGCCTGCCTGCCCAACATGTTCAAGGCGGTCGAAATTGACGGTACACCCTATTGGGATGGCGGGTTCATGGGAAACCCGGTGCTCTTTCCCTTCATCGACCATTCGCCATCCTCGGACATCGTGATCGTGCAGATCAATCCGCTCAAACGCCCCGGCACACCGCGCCGCGCGCGCGATATCCAGAACCGCATGAACGAGATCACGTTCAACGCCTCGCTCCTGCGGGATTTGCGCACCATCGACCTGATCCACCGCCTAATCGAGAACGGCGCGCTGTCGGACAACGAATACCGCGTCATGAACATGCACATGATCGATGGCTGCGACGACATGCTGGCACTTGATGCCTCGTCCAAGCTGAACTCGGAATGGGCGTTCCTAATCCATCTCCGGGATCTTGGTCGCGAACATGCCGACCGCTGGCTGACCGCGAATTTTGACAAGATCGAGAAAGAGAGCACGCTCGATCTGCGTGATATGTTTGACGACTTTGGTGCGCCGCATGGGGCCAACATGGTCGAGTTGAAATCCAGAAAAGGGTGATCCGATGACATTTCGAACAGCAACACTCGGGCTCGTGATCGCGGCGCTCGGCACGACCGCTTTCGCGTTTGATCTGGACAGCGTAAAGACGCGGGTTTTGAACGGGCTGGAAGGACCGTCGGGACCCAACAACATCTCGAACGTGCCCATCGCAAACGCATCCCTGGCCGAAGAAGGGCTGGGCCAGATCGCAGGCTATAACCTGCGCACCCGGTCTTGGAACATCTCGGCGGACACCGGTATCGTCCCGATCCACAGTCATGCGGATCGGCCCGCCATTGTCTTCACACTCAGCGGTGAGATTTTCGAGTATCGCAGCGATGCAAAGGATCGCATTTTGCACAGCGCGGGGGGATTGAGCCTGGAAGAGGGCGACGTCACCCATTGGTGGTTGAACGAGGGCCCCGCAGACGTGCGCTTGATCGCCTTTGACGTGTTCAATGCCAAAGGCGGGGAAAGCGCTGCAGCCACACCTCCTCAGCAGGACTTTGCCCTGCCGGCGCAATCCGGCGCAGTTCTGGAATTGCTGGGTCTCGTTGATATCGAGGGCCATTATAATGGTGAAAAGGGGGATGGCCTCGCCTTGTCTGCCTACCGTGCGGTGATTGAACCCGGCGGGGTCCTGCCCAGTTTTGTGGCCGCGGGTGAGCCGTTGCAGGTCTGGGTCTGGCAGGGGGCCGTGACCGAACATCGCTCTGACACGGATGTGCCCGTCACCCTCGCCGCCGAAGAGGGCGCACATCTGGGCGGTGGCGCGCAGGCCTATTGGGAGAATACGGGCGATGTTCCGGCAGAATTGTTCTTTGGCGTAGTCGAGCCACTGAGCGAGACGGCAGGCGTGCCGCAGGTCGGCATTCAGGCGCATCACGGCGCGGACTAGGGTGTGGCCTTACCCGTACGGCACCCTCACATGAAGGTTAAGAAATGGTTAGCGCAACCCGTAACCCTTTGATATGGTTGGAAACCATATGTTTGTCCCCGCGGGGACAGCTATCTGTGCAGGTCCAAAAGGTCTTGTCATGGTGACCGCCCAGATGACGGGGCTCGCGCCCGAATTGGCCCAGAAGGCGCCGGAGGATCGCCGTATGGTGATCCGAAGGTCGACGATGATCGCGATCATCGCCTTTCTGACCTTGATTGATCTCTTCGGATCACAAGCGCTGCTGCCCACACTGGTCGAGACCTATGGCGTATCGCCAGCGGCGATGGGTTTTGCGGTGAATGCCTCCACCATTGGGATGGCTTTGGCGTCTTTGGTGGTGGCCGTCTTTGCCCGCAGGATTGATCGCAAGCGGGGCATTTGGATCTGTCTGGTGCTGCTGAGCATCCCCACGATGCTCCTGGCTTCTACCGATGATTTGACGACATTTACTCTGCTGAGGGTGGCGCAGGGTGTGTTCATGTCTGCCGCCTTTACCCTGACGCTGACCTATCTGAGCGAGGAGTGTTCGCTGACCGCCATTGGCGGGGCGATGGCCGCCTATATAACCGGAAATGTGGCGTCGAACCTGTTTGGGCGGCTGTTGGCATCCGAGATTGCAGGCAATATTGGACTTGCCGAGAGCTTTTACGGCTTTGCCGTGCTGAACCTGACCGGTGCGCTGATCGCGTATCTCTATATCGGCGCGCGGGACAGTCATGGGCGCGCGGCGCCGGATGGGTCATCGGTTATCGAGGCGTGGGTGGATCATCTGAAGAACGCCAAGCTGGTGGCGATGGTGGCGATCGGGTTCATCCTGCTGTTCGTGTTTGTCGCGACCTTTACCTATGCCAATTTCATTCTGGCGGAGGCCCCCTTTGCCTTGCCGCAGACGATGATCGGACTGGTCTATTTCGTGTTTGCACCCGCCATCCTGACCACGCCCCTCGCGGCCTGGTCGGTCAAGCGGTACGGGGCGCGGATGAGTTTTGATGTGGGCGTTGTGCTGTCCGCCGTGGGCTTGCTGTTGTTGCTGACCCCCGTGCTGGCGTTGTTTCTGCTGGGCCTTGCGCTTGTTGGGGCGGGGTTATTCTTTGCCCAGTCCGTGGCGACCGGGTATGTGGGCCGCACCGTGACCCATGATCATGCGGCGGCCAACGGGCTGTACCTGGCGAGCTATTATCTGGGCGGGATCGCCGGGGCCTTTGTCATCGGGCAGGTGTTCACGGCGCAGGGTTGGTTTGTATCTGTGCTGGTGATGGTTGTGTTGACCCTGCTGGCATGGGCCTTGTCGTTGAAGATGGGCCGGTGATCCAAAGGACGCCTTGCGGCGACGCGATTCATTTTTTTTGAACGAGGGGCGCTGCCCCTCGCGCTCCCCGTCGTATTTTTCGTCAGAAGAAGGGGCTCAGGCGTTTTCTAACCCTTCGGTCGATAGCCCTTCGAGTTTGGGCATGAACTGCAGGAGTTCTTTGGTGTAGTCGGCTTGGGGATTAGCGAAAAGCTGTTCTGTATCAGAGACTTCTACCATTTTCCCCTGCCGCATGACGCCCACGCGATCGCACATTTGGCGGACCACGGGCAAGTCGTGGCTGATGAACAACATCGTCAGGCCCAGATGTTCCTGCAAGTCCTTGAGAATGTTAAGAACTTGCGCCTGGATGGACACGTCGAGGGCGGAGGTGGGCTCATCGCAGATCAGGAACCTTGGTTGTGTGGCGAGTGCGCGGGCGATGGAGATGCGTTGGCGTTGGCCGCCTGAGAATTCATGTGGGTATTTGCGGCCTGCTTCAGACCCGAGGCCGACGCGGTCGAGGAGTTCGTCTACGCGGGTTTGCACGGCGCTGCCTTGCAGGAGTTTGTGGTGCAGGACGGGTTCGGCGACGATGGCGTCCACGCGCATCCGTGGGTTGAGGCTCGAAAACGGGTCCTGAAAGATCATCTGGATCTGGCGGCGGTAGGCGTCGCGTTCCTCGCGCGAGGCCAATTGCGTGATGTCGGTGCCGTCGAAATGGATGTGGCCACCGTTGGTTTCGTAGAGCGTGGCGATCATGCGGGCGACGGTGGATTTGCCGGAGCCGCTTTCGCCGACGAGACCAAACACCTCACCATCCCGGATGTCGAAGCTGACCTTGTCGACGGCTGTGAACATCTTGCGCCAGGCCGGGATGATCGAGCCGCGCTGGACGAAGGTTTTGGTGATCCCGTCCACCTGCACCAGCGTGCCGGTTTTGGATTTGGGCGGGGTGGGCCAGTTGCGCGCGAGATCCTCGATTGCGAAGCGGGTGCTGCGCCCGCCGTAAGACAGCTGCGGAAAGCGGTGGACCTTGAGCGTGGCGCGGGGAACGGCGGCGATGAGGGACTTGGTATATTCGTGTGCGGGTGCCCCCATCACCTGCGCTGTGGTGCCCGTTTCGACCACTTCGCCCTGGTACATGACGGTGACCCGGTCGCTTGTGTCGGCGATCACGCCCATGTCGTGGGTGATGAGGATGACGCCCACTTGCCGTTCGCGCGCGAGTTCCTTGATCAGGTCGAGGATCTGCGCCTGGATCGAGACGTCGAGTGCCGTGGTCGGCTCATCCGCGATGATGACATCGGGTTCCGAACAGAGGGCGAGGGCGATGACCACGCGCTGGCGCATGCCGCCGGAGAACTGGTGGGGGTATTGTTTGACCCGATCAGCGGGGTCTGGGATGCCGACGCGGTCAAGCAGGTCCACGGCGCGTTGTTTGGCGGCTTTGGCGTCGAGGCTCAGATGCGCCTCAATCGTTTCGGTGAGCTGATCCTCGACCGTCAGGAGCGGGTTGAGGGAGGTGAGCGGGTCCTGGAAGATCATTGAGATCTTGGCCCCGCGCAAGGCGCGCATGCCTGCTGCGTCGCGGCCCGAGATTTCTTCGTTGCGGAAACTGACCGTGCCGCCTGCGATGTGACCTGGGGGGTCGATGAGGCCCATGACGGCCGCCCCGATTGTGGATTTGCCCGCACCGGATTCACCCACAAGGCCGTGGATTTCACCGGGGGCAACGGTGAGGTCGGCACCGTTGACGGCAACGAAGGTGCCCTTGCGGGTTGGGTAGTGGACGGAAAGGTCGGAGATGTTGAGGAGAGAGGTCATGCCGCGCACCTTTTTGGTACTGCAGATGCACAGATTTTAATCTCTATCTCGCACACGCAGCAATTATGCTGCATCGCAGCAAGATTTTTCTGGGCAACCATCTGGCGATTTGGCACGTTACCCTGAGTGCACGACAGGGAGGGCAACCGCGCAACGCGAGGAGAACGCCCATGTGCCTGACGACCGAAGCCTTTGCCGCCTTCCTGAACATTCTCGGGATGGCTCTTGTCACCGGCGATGCCCAGACAATCACCGTCCACGCCACTGCCGGCGATGTGGAGTGGCATTATGTGGTCAATGAATGGTGTACAGGCGCACCGCACTCTACGCCTGCGTCTTTCCTGGCCCGCATTGATCCGCAACCTAAAGCGCCCGTGGGGCAATAATTCGAGAGGTCCCACTATGTGTCTGACAGCCCATTCCTTTGGCGTTTTGCTGAGCCTTGTATCTTTGAACAACGTGACTGTTGGCGACGGTCGCGTCGTCGTGCACCTGCCTGACGGGGATGTGCATTGGTTGGCTTTCGGGCCGGACTGGTGCACGGGCGGGGGCGCAGCGGAATTTGCGCTGTTGGATGTGCCAGTGCGCGTCATCTGAGCCTCGGGTTCAGTGCATCCCGCAGCCAGTCGCCCAGCAGGTTGACGCTGAGTGCCAGCGCCAGGAGCGTGCAGGCGGGGAAGAAGAGGATCCACCATTCACCGGAGAAGAGGAAGCCTTGGCCGATACGGATCAGCGTGCCGAGGGACGGTTGTGTGGGGGGGGCGCCGACGCCGAGGAAGGACAGGGTGGCTTCGGCGATGATGGCGAGGGCGAGAGAGATAGTGGCGATCACGAGGACCGGCGAGAGCACGTTGGGCAGGATGTGTTTGACCATGATCGCGGGGCTGGAGCGACCGATGAGGCGGGCGGCTTGAACGTATTCCTTGTTTTTCTCGACCAATGTCGCCCCTCGCACGACGCGCGCGAATTGCACCCAGTCCGACAGGCCAATTGCGATGATCAGGACCCAGATGGCCATTTGGTCGCGATATTCGATGGGGGTCACGCCCTTGGCAATGCCGAAGATCAGCATGGCGACGAGGATGCTGGGAAATGTCAGTTGCACGTCGGCGATGCGCATGATGATGGTTTCGGTCCAGCCGCCCACATAGCCTGCGATGAGGCCCAGAGAGATGCCGAGGATCATGGCGAAGAGGACGGCGGCGACACCCACGAAGAGCGAGATGCGCATGCCGTAGAGGATGGTCGAGAAGACGTCACGCCCCTGGTCGTCAGTGCCCAGCCAGAAGGTGTCGCCGGTGAAGGCGTTGGGCTCCATCGGTTTGGAAAAGCCGTTCATTAGGTTGAGCGAGGCCGGATCGAATGGGTTGTAGGGGGCGATGAGCGGGGCAAAGACCGCGCCGAGGATCAGGAGCATCGCAACGGCAAAGCTGATGATGGCGACGGGCGAGCGCTTGAACTGGTAGTAAAAGTCACTGTCGGCCCAGCGTTGCAGGCGGGTGGGATGCGTGACCTGGACAGGCGCGTCGGGGGGCAGGTTGGCGTCGGTCATCTTAGTGTCCTCCGGCCCGGTCCACGCGCAGGCGCGGGTCGATGGCGAAATAGAGCAGGTCCACGATCAGGTTGATACCCACGAACATGACCGAGATCAGCATGAGGTAGGCGGCCATGACGGGGATATCGACGAACTGGATGGCGTTGATGAAGAGGAGGCCGACGCCCGGCCACTGGAAGACCGTTTCGGTGATGATGGCGAATGCGATGATCGAGCCCAGTTGCAGGCCGGTGACTGTGATCACCGGGACAAGTGTGTTTTTCAGGGCATGGCGGAAGTTGATGGCCCGCTCTTTCAGCCCGCGGGCGCGGGCGAAGCGGATGTAGTCCTGTCTTAGCACTTCGAGCATTTCGGAGCGGACAAGGCGCATGATCAGGGTCATCTGGTAGAGGCCGAGGGTGATGGCGGGCAGGATGAGCGCCTGGAGGCCGCTTGTCGTGAGAAAGCCGGTGGTCCAGTTGCCTATTTTGACCGTCTCGCCCCGGCCGAAGCTGGGCAGCCAACCCAGTTCGACCGAGAAGAGGTAGATGAGCAGGATGCCGATGAGGAAGGTGGGCAGGGACACCCCGATGAGGGAGGCGGACATGATGACGTTGGCCCAGAGGCCGTTGCGCCTTATGGCGGTGAAGACGCCCAGGCCGATCCCGAGTGTGATGGCCAGAAATCCGCTGACGGCTGCAAGCTCAAGGGTGGCGGGGGCGCGCTCAAGCAAGATGTCTGAGACGGGGCGGCCCTGCCGGAAACTAACGCCGAAATTGCCCTGCACGGCCCCTTCGAGGAAACGGTAGTACTGCACGACGAAGGGTTGATCGAGGCCCAACTGGGCGCGCAAGCGTTCGACATCTTCGATGGTCCGCTCCTGGCCCAGCATATTGTCGATCGGGTCGCCAACAAAGCGGAACATTGAAAAGGCGACGAGGCCGACGACCAGCAGGACGAGGGCGGATTGTAAGACGCGTTGGAAGATGAAGGCGATCATTTCCCCGTCTCGCAAGTTGAGCGGCCATGGTCAAGGGAGCGCAGCGCGACGCAGGGTGTCGGTTAGGTTGAGTTTCGAGGATTTGGTATCCCTCGCACACACTTCAGGCGGTTGGTGCACACGGCGCGCATCATTTCTTGGTTTCGCCCTTTCTTTGCCCAGTTTGCATTCCACCCAAGCGGGAACGTCCTATGAAATGGAGACATGCCGTGAAACCTCAGATTATCTTTGTAGCCTTATGTGCACTGTCGGCGTGCGCTGCACCCGCACCCCAACAACGCGGTGTCGGACTTTCGACACTGGGAGCGCCTTACGCGCCCGCCCAAGCCCCTGCAGCGCGCGCACCTGTGGTGCAAGCATCTGCGGCGCCAGCCTCTGCATTGCCGTTTTATCAAGAGCAAACAAGATCGTACATCAAACGGGGTCTGCCAGCCAGTGAACGATCGGCGGCCATGGACGCATTCCGTGCACGCGATTCCTTTTGGGCGAAAGGCGACAGCGAAGTTGTCACTCTGGGCAAGTACCGTTTGAAGTACCGTCAGGTCCGGATCGATACCCACGACTTCATTGTTGCGCATCACGCCTCGCACACGATCGGGGCGCAGCGTTTTGGTCTGCCAGCCCGGGCCAGACAGGTCGCGCAATCCAGGACGACATGCGAACTAAAGGATGGCACATATTTTGTGCGCGACGGTTATGAAAGCGGTATGGTCTTTGCGCTGGATTGCTGACTAGGCGGGGTGTAACCCGCAATGTGAAAGCGCCCACCCCGTCAATCGGGATGGGCGTGCATGATCAACATGTGACAGTTACTTAATTAACCGTCACCCAGCGCAGGATGAAGAAGTTATCCGGTCGTTGAGTTAGGTCGACGTTCGCCTTTGCCCCCCAGACCAGCGGTTGGACGTACATGGGCACATAGGCCACTTCGTCCTGCAGGATCTTGGTCGCTTCATCCAGCATGGCCTGACGTTTGGTCTCGTCAATCTCGGACTGGATCATGGGCAAAAGTTCATCCACCCGCGCGTTCGAGAAACCGCCGAAGTTCCAGCTTCCCAGCTTTTTCTCTTCGTTCGGGGTTGTGGCGAGGAAGCGTAGGGGGTGTTCGGCATCGAACGTGCCCGGCGACCAGCCCAGCAGGTACATGTCGTAATTGTCTGCGCGCAGTTCAGGCCAGTAATTCTGGACCGGCATCGCGTCTAGGACCGCGGTGATCCCTACCTGCGCCAGCATGCCCGTGACCGCCTGACAGACGGCTTCATCGTTCAGGTAGCGGTCATTGGGGCATTTGAGGCCGAAGGAGAAGCCATCGCCATACCCGGCCTCGGCCAATAAGGCCCGGGCCCGGTCAGGATCATAGGCTGGCCGATCTGCCAGTCCTTCGGAAAAGCCACGCATGGCGGGGCTGACCAACTGGCTGGCGGCTTCGGCATTGCCGCGCATGATCGTTTGCAGGATGGCAGGCACGTTGATGGCGTGGGCCACAGCCTGACGCACGCGCACATCGGCGAAGGGGTTCGCGTCTGTCGTCTCGGACGAGAATTTCAGCGCATCAGCCTCGTGCGGGAAGCCCAGCATGATCACGCGCGCTTCGATGCCCTGGATCACCTTGACGTTGCCCGCAGCCGCGAGGCGCTGGGCATCCTGTATCGGCACAGGATTGATCATGTCCACGTCGCCTGACAGCAGCGCCGCCACGGCGGTTGCCGGGTTCTGGATTGGTGTCAGTTCGGCGCGGGTGATGTTGTGTTCTGCCGTGTCCCACCAGCCGCCATTGGGTTCCAGCACCGTGCGCAGGCCCGGCTCGCGCGCTGTCACCATGAACGCGCCTGTCCCATTGGTGTTGAGCGTGGCGTAGTTGCCGTTTTCCTTGTCGGGTAGGGTGGTGTTGTTCGCTTCGGCCCAGCCGCTGTCCAACATCATCCAGTTGGCGATGCTGTCGGGAAAGATCGGGTTAGGCGCTGTGGTCATGATGTCGACGGTGAAGTCGTCGACCTTGATCACTTCGGAGACGGGGGCGAACCACGACCGCGTGTCCGATGCCTCATCACTGGCGCGCTGGTAGGAAAAGATCACGTCGTCGGCGTTGAATTCTGCCCCGTCGTGGAAGGTGACGCCCTGCCGCAAGGTGAACCGCCATCCCTCACCGTCGCCGATGGGTTCCCATGCGGTGGCCAGCGCCGGTTCGATGGTCATGTCCTTGCCGCGGCGGACAAGCCCCTCGTAGACGTTATTGAGAAAGCCCAGGACGGCGGCCGAGTTGACGGCGTGCGGGTCCATGGTTTGCGGGTCGGTCGTTTCGGCCCAGTTAAATTCTTCGGCCAAAGCCGGCGATGCCAGCAGCGTGCTGGCCAGAAGGAAAGCGCGGATCATGTATTTGGTCCTTGATGCGGTTTCGGTGAAAGCGGTGAGATACTGGGCAAGGCCCCGGCGCGCATTCGGGGGTAAAGAAAAGGGGGCCGCCGATGCAGCCCCCGATCAGGTTCAATTGACGGTGAAGTACTTCACTTTTGGCTGGTCTTCGGGGTCAACCTCGATCCCCATGCCGTCAGCCATGCCCCAGTTCAGGACCTGGTGGTGGATGGGAATATAAAGCGCTTCGTCTTGCACCACACGCCAGATCGACGCGATGTCAGCGTTGCGCGCCTCAAGATCGGTGTTCGAGGCGAGCGATTTGATCTTGGCGTCTAGGTCGTCATTGTCAAAGCCTGTGCCATTCCAGGTGCCGATGTCAGATTCACGACCGTGGACAAGGAAGTTAAATACGTATTCCGAGTCGTAGGTCGGCACCCCCCAACCCAGCATGTAAAAGTCGGTCTGGCCGTCGGTGATCAGCGGGAAGTGCTGCGCCTTGGGCTTGGCATCAAGGTTCACGGTGATGCCGATCTGGCCCAGCATACCCACGGCCGCCTGACAGATCGCTTCGTCGTTGATGTAGCGGTCATTCGGGCAGTCGAGGCGGATCGAGAAACCGTCAGCGTAGCCTGCTTCTTCCAGCAGCCCTTTGGCCGCGTCGAGGTCGGTGGAGGATTCGGCGTCCATCGCCTCGGTCCAGCCGTTGACGAACGGGGGCGCGATCATGCCCGCGGGCACCGACTGGCCGCGCATTACAATTTGCTGGATGGCGTCGCGGTTGATGGCCTTGGACATCGCCTGACGCACGCGCACGTCGGCCAGCGGGTTGGCACCGTCAATGTTGTCGGCCTCAATGTCGTCCGCGCCCTGGTTCATGCCGAAGAAGATCACGCGGTTCTGCGGCGCCTTCTTGACTGTCAGGCCGTCGGCGGAGTTCACGCGTTCAAGGTCTTGCACGGGCATGTCCTGCAGGAAGTTCACTTCACCCGAAAGCAGAGCAGCAACGCGCGTGGCGGCGTTCTGGATAGGGGTATAGACGATCTCGGTCACTTCCATAGGGAACTGATCGACGCCCCAATAGCTTTCGTTTTTCGTCATGACGGTTTTCACGTCAGGCTCGCGGCTTTGCAGCACGTAAGGGCCTGTGCCGTTGGCGTTGGTGGTGGCGAATGTGATCTCGCCCCCCTCAAAGTCCTGCACGTTCACTGTGTTGTTTGCTTCGGTCCAGCCCTTGTCCATAATGAACAGGTTGGTGAGGTTCGAGGGCAGGATCGGGTTCGGGCCATCGGTGACCATTTCGATGGTGTAGTCACCTGTCGCGCGGACTTCGGTGATCGAGCCAATCAGCTCTTTCATGTCCGAATTGGGCTGTTTGGCACGCTCAAAGCTGAACACCACGTCTTCGGCGGTGAAGTCGGCGCCGTCGTGGAACTTGACGCCTTCGCGCAGTTTGAACACCCAGACGTTGGGATCATCGGCCTTGGGGGCCCATTCGGTGGCGAGGGCAGGTTCAAACGCGCCCGTCGTGTCGCGGATGATCAGCGGTTCGTACATCTGGTGCCGCATCGTGTGCGACGGCCCTTCGTTCTGGGAATGCGGATCGAGGGTCAGCGCGTCACCGGCGCGGGCCCATTTCAGTGTCTCAGCGCTGACCAATGCTGTGGAGGACAGCAAGAGGGCCGCAGACAGGAAGGATGTGAGTTTCATGGAAGTCTCCCCTATTGTTTTTCTAGCGGCGAGTGTTGGGCACTCAGGGGAGATTGGCAAGCAGATAGGGGATAGAACCGGCCAGCAAAGGCGGGCCGGTTCGAAATTTGGCGTGCGTCGCCTATTCTGCCGCCTGACTGAAGGGCGGGTGCAGCACAAAGGGGGTGTTTTTGGCGTCGTCTTTTTCGGCCGGTGTTGCCGGTGCCCGCCGCACGCGGTGGATCAAGGCAAAGACCGGCGGCGTGAAGTAGAAGCTGACCACGGTGGAGAGCAGCACACCGCCCGCCACCGACATGGCGAACGGGGGCCAGAACCCGCCGCCTGCGAGGATCAGGGGGAGGAAGCCGCCGAAGGTCGTGATTGTCGTCGACACGATGTGTCGGCTAGAGCCCATCACCACGTCCACCATCGCGTCCTTGTCGCCGCTGGCGGCGGCATCGTCTTCTTGCAGGCCGGTCAATATGATGATCGCCGCGTTGATCGACACGCCGATGGAGCCGATGACGCCGATGATGGCGTTAATCCCGAACGGGTATTGGAAGATGGCCAGTGCCAAAAGGCTGAGCCCTGCGCTCAGGCCCGAAACCACCAGAACCACGGCTGTCAGGCGGAAGCTGTTGAAGGTGAGGGCAATAGCGGCGATTGAGAGCGTCACGATCAGACCGAGGGAGGCCAGCAGGTCGCTCAGCGTGTCGGCGCGTGCGTCGCTATCGCCACCCAGTTCGAGCCGGATAGAGTCGGGCACGGCGAAGCCATTGGCCTCCAGTGCGGCTTGTACCTCGACCAGCGCCTCTTCGGGCAGGACGTCGCGAAGGATGAAGGCCTGGACCGTGTTGACCCGTTCGCCATTGCGGCGGGTGATGCTACTGGCGGCGGGTTCCAGTTCGACTGTCGAGACGGCTGACAGGGGCAGGGCGGGCCAGCGCCCTTGGGCGGACAATTGTGCCGCGTCGGGCCGCAGGATCGGCAGGTCGCGGATGGCTTGCAGAGAGCCGCGCGTAGCGTCGCCCAGACGGACACGGATGGGCAGCTCTTCATCGCCTTCGATCATAGAGCCGCCGGTGACACCCTCAAGCCCTGCCTGCATTTGCCCCGCAATCTGGCGCAGGTCCAGGCCAAGGAGTTGGGCTTGCGCTTCGTTCACCGTGACGACGGCCTTGGGCGCACCGCCGCTGATTGTTCCGCGGGTGACGAGAACGCTGTCTACGCCGGACATGATACGACGCACCTCGTCCCCGGTTTCGCGCAGCGTTTCGAAGTCATCGCCAACCAAGCGGATTTCAACTGGCGCATTGACCGGCGGGCCTTGGACCAGACCGCGGACGAAAATCTCTGCTTCGGGCGCGGTCACGGACAGCGTGGCTTGCAGGTCGCGCAGAACAGCTTCGGTGGCGTCGGGCGACTGGGTGGTGAGCAAGGCCTGTGCGTGTCCCGGCGCGTTTTCGCGCGCGCCGACGATGTTGTAGTAAAAGGCTGGGGCCGAGCGACCCACAACCCACATCACTTGTTCGATCCGATCATCGGCGGCCAGCCGTTCGTTGATACGCGCCAAGACACTTTGGGTGTCGGCGATGCCTGCGCCGGGGGCGAGGTCCACCTCGATATAGAATTGGTCGCGGTCCACGCCGGGAAAGAACTGTGCCGTGAGGGTCGGCATGGAGAGAAAGCCGCTGACGGGCAAGACGAGGGCCAGGGCAATAGAGCGGACGGGGTTATTCACCGACCAGCGCAGAGTTGCGGCAAAGGCCCGGCCAAATGCGCCGCCCCTGATCCCGCCACGCGTGCCGTTGGCAGGCAGCAGATGGCCCGCGATGGCCGGGGTGAGGGTGATGGCGACAACAAAGGACCAGCCTAGCATGATCACAACGGCGATGGCGATGGAACCAACGAAGTCGCCCGCGGGGCCGGGAAGCAAGATCAGTGGGGTGAAGGACAGGGCCGTCGTTACCGTGGAGGCAAGCAACGGCGCAAAGAGACGTTTGACCGATTGGCCTGCCGCCTTGACGCGGCTCATGCCTTTTTCGAGGCGTTGACCGACTTCGTCCGTCATCACGATACCCGCATCTACCAGCAGCCCAAGGGCCACGATCAGACCCGTTACACTCATCTGGTGGATTGCGAGGCCGATGAAGTTCATGGTGAAAAGGGTGGCTAGGGTCACGACCGGCAGGATCAGCGCGACGATCATGGCTGAGCGCAGGCCGAGCGTCAGGAGTAGCACGCCGACGACAAGGCTGACGCCGATGGCCATGTTTATGCCGACCTCTTTCAAACGATCTGCGGTGTAGCCTGATTGGTCAAAGCTGAGGTCCAGCGACACGCCCATCGGAATGGTTGATTGGTAGTCGGCAATTTCCTCGCGCACGAAAGCAGCCCATTTGTCGACTTGCAGGCCGCTTTCCAACTTGGCAGCAACCAGGATTGCAGGCTTACCGTTATAGATCGCCAACTCGGCTTGTGGCGTGCGGGGGCCGCGGGTGATCTCGGCCACTTGGGACAGGTAGGTGACCGCACCGCTGTCTGACCGGCGCACGACGATCTCGCCCAAACGGTCCAGCGCCTCGACCTCTCCTGCCACAGATATCAGCAGGTCAGATCCCGCAGGGCGCACACGTCCGGCAGGGCCTTTCGCATCGGCCTGAAAGATGGAGCGGGAGACATCATTTGCGGTCAGCCCGAGCGCTGCGGTGGCGACGGGGTCCAGCGTGACCAAAACCTCATCTTCGGGTGCGCCGAACAACTCGACCAGTTCGGTTCCGGGGATATTGCGCAGAGCCTGTGCGAGATCGCGGGCGTAGCGGCCCAAGATTGTCGTAGGCACGCCTGGTTCGGCGGAAAAAGCAGCAATCGCGGCAAAGGCGCTGCCGCCATCGGTATCAAACTCGGGGTCCTGCGCATCCGATGGTAAGGTCGGCGCCAATTCTGCCAGATCGTCGCGAATTTCTGCCCAAACCTCCTCTATTCGGGCGTCGGGGACGGTAACGCCCAACTCGACCGACACGATGGAAATGCCGGTCGATGATGTGCTTTCAATAACATCGACCTCTGCCACTTCGCGCAGGATGTCTTCTATTGGTTGGGTGACCAATGCTTCGACCCGCGCGGGGTCTGCGCCGGGCACAACGGTTGTTACTGTGCCAAAAAGGTTGGTGATTGTGGGGTCTTCCTGCCGCCCGATGGCGAGGAGGGAGGACATGCCGGCAGCGATAATGACCAGCAGGGCGAGCGCAACGAGGCGTGGCTGGCGGAAGGTGAGGGTTTCCATCACTCCGCTCCGGCCACGCGGACCCGGTCGCCCGGGACGAGGCGGTGGGTTCCGTCCGGCACGATCATTGCATCGCCTTGCAACGTGCCTCGCACAAAGGCGGTGTCGCCCTCGACCTGCAGCACCTCGACGGCGGCGGCATGGGCTGTGTAGATGTCATCGTCTCCGGGTGTCAGGACCATCACAGTCCATAGACCCCGCACCCCATCGCGCAGCGCGCGTAACGGGACGGCGTATCCATCTTGATCAAGATGGCTTTGCAGCGTCAGCGTGCCCGAGGCGAGGTAGACGGGATCATCTGTCTCAATCTCAAGAAGCGCGGTTCGGGTGCGTGTTTGGGCGTCCAGATCGGGGCGAAATCCTACGAAACGGGCGTCGTAGTCTACGCCGTCGAGCGTCACGGTTGCTTTGGTGTCCCGCACTGTTGCTGCCAGTGTGGGATCGATGCCGACGCGGAAGATCGGTGCGCTGTCTTCGCGCACATCGAGCACGGGCGCACCCACTGCCATGATGGCCCCAAGATCAGCGTGCCGCGCGCCGACGGTACCGTTGAACGGCGCAAGCAACTCGGTCTGGCTTAGACGTACATCGACTTGGATAATGGCGGCATCTACCTCTGCAATTTGGGCCTGCAAGGCGGCCAGGTTCAGCGCGGTGTTGTCGACGGCTTGATCCGAGGCAAAGCCACGGTCGCGCAGCTCTTTCTGTCGGTTGGTGGTGCGGCGTGACAGTTCTGCCTGCGCCTCAAGCGCGTCGCGTGAGGCGATCAGGCGGCTGCGTTCGGCCACTAGCATGCGCGTGTCCAGTTTCGCCAGCACTTGCCCTGCCTCGACGCGGTCGCCTTCGTCCACATCCAGGACATTGAGGCGACCGCCCTGCTCGAAACTCAGGGCCACGGTCTGGGCCGCTTCGACCTGACCGTGAAAGGCACGGGTGACGGTCATTCCATCGGCCGGAGCCACGCGCATTGCGGCGACCGTGCTGATCGGTGCGGGTGGCGGGGCGTCCACGGCTGCGGCGCGTGTGGCCAATGTCGCGGTGCCCAACCATACGGCGCTTGCGGCGATAGCAATGACTGAAGCAGTGCCAATCAACGTCACGCCACCACGTACCAAGCGCTTCCACAGAGGTGGTTTCGGTGTATCCTTGGCACGGTCCATCGGCATTGTATCACTCCTTGATGGGAAGTAAGAGGTGCTTACTTGTTGCATTGGACATATGTAATAGCTACTTACTTTGGCAAGGTAGTGAGGCAAAAAAAATGGAGCAGGCGACAAAAACAGCCCCGCGCGCGCAGTATCACCATGGCGATCTGCGTGCCCACCTTGTTGAAACTGTTCGAGTTTTGGTGGAAGAGAAGGGGGCTGACGGGTTTTCAATCTCGGAAGCGGCACGCCGCGCCGGGGTGAGTTCGGCCGCCCCCTACAAGCACTTTAGCGACCGCGCCGAGATTGTGCGCGAGGTCGCGCTTGCGGGAATCGACCGGATGCGCGACCAGATGGACGCCGCAGCCCGAAACGCCAGCGGCGATCCACTTGCATCCATCACGGCACTTGGTGTGTGCTATGCGAATTTCGCGCGCTCTGAACCCGGGGTGTTTCGGTTGATGTTTGGCCTGACCAAAGGCCATGATGACGACCCGGAACTGCAACAGCACGGCGAAGCATGTTTCGATGTGGTCAAGCGCGAGGTGGGCGCGGTGATGCCGGAAGGCACTCCGCTGTTGGAGATCGAGCGGCGCAGCCTCATGCTGCACATGTTCGTTCATGGACACGCGTTTCTGGAAATTGACGGCAAGCACGAGATGGACCTTGGGCCAGACCAAGAACACGCACTGATGGCTGACATTTCGCGCAGGGTGATCCGCGACTAACGAAACACCCGCGCAAAGAGTGGTGCGCCGAGTATCACCACAAAGATACGCAAGACGTGGTGCGCGATGACAAAGGCAACGTCGGCCCCCACGATGAGCGCCAGCACTGTCAATTCCGCCTGACCGCCGGGGGCGAAGGCCAAAAGCGCGTCCATCCCCGGCGCAAGGCCTGCGGCATAGACGCCTTCGACAAAGATCACCGTCAGCACAATCAGGATGCCGCAGAAGCCCAAGCCAGCGGCGAGATCGCGCCGTATCTCTCCGAGCGTAATACCGGTATATTTGACGCCGACGCCCAGCCCGATAAAGAACTGCGCGGCCCAGATCGCCTCGACCGGTGGGCGGTTTTGCAAAAGACCCGAAAGCGCGAGTGCGGCAGCCACGATCAGTGGGCCAAGAATTGATGCACCGAACATGCCAATTGCCTTGGCCCCGCGCCAGCCCACCAGTGCTGCGAACAGCATCAGCCCCAGTTGACCCAGTCCCAAAGTGATCGCAGGTGCACCGGGCGGATTGCTTAAATCTGCATCCCACACGCCCTGCAGGATGAACGGCAGAGCCACAACAATGACCATCACACGGGTGGCATGGATCAGCGAAAGGCTGCGCGGGTTGCCGCCTGCCTCCTCTCCGAACACCAGCATGTCCTGCAAGCCGCCCGGCATCGCAGAATAGTAGCTGGTTGCGAAATCAAAGCCCCAGAGTTTGCGGAAGTAAGGCACCCCGATCAGGCCGATCACCGCAATCATCACCGGGATCAACAGCAACGTGGGCCACATGCCCAGCATCGACAGCAGCACCACGGGCGTAAAGGTCGCGCCGACGGCGACGCCCAGAACTGTGCGCATTGCTTCGTTGACCAGCGGCAGACCCGCCATACGCACACCCAGTAACGCGGCGGCCAAGCAGGCAAAAATTGGCCCCAGCAGCCAGGGCAGGGGCAGGGCAAGCAGGTGGAAAAGGACAACCCCGATCCCGGCAATCGCAAAGGTAAGCACAATCTGCATCATGCGCAGGAGGCCCGACCGGATATGTCGGCGCGGGGCATATGCAATGAAACCGTCATCTTTCCGTATCTCTAGCGGGAAATGGCAGGGACGGCACGTGCTTTGCAGTCTGAGTAGCTCAGTAGTCCTTTTCGATGAAGATACCGATGCCGGTATTGGCATCGGCTCCTACGGTACCACGCGCGGTAATATTAGGGGTCAGGTCAATATTCAGGGACACTTCAGGGCCGTCTTTTCCGCCGACGGTCACGTCCGTATAGACGTTCTCGGACAGGTAGCGCCCGGCGCGGACCGCTGTATTGCCATCCTCGTCTGAGGACACATCGAGATCATCAAGGCCAAAGCCGCCCCGCAATTGAGACACAATCCCTTCGCCGCCTGCGCCGGCAAGGCTGGCCACTGCGCTGGCCAGTTGCAGTGCCTGAAAGGCCGAGAGCTGGCTGATATCGCGTCCAAAGATGATCTGAGCCAGCACCTGATCCTCGGGGCCTTCGGGGGTCGATTCAAAGCTGACTTCTGGATTGTCTGCCGGCCCTTCGACAACGATGCGCGCGGTGCCTGCTGGGATGTCTGTTTCGACAATGAACAGCAGGATCGGCTCGAACCGGCCCTGTAGGGTCACGCGCCCCTCGTCCAGTGTGAAACGCTGCGCCAGGATGTTCAGCCGCCCCCGGATCAGGTCGAACTGTCCGGTCGAAATGATGTCTGCGGTCGTTCCCGATAGCCGCAACTGTCCGCCAAGTTCTGCATCCAGGCCCCGTCCACGGATAAAGATGCGATTGGGTGCATTGATCGTCAGGTCGAGCGGAAATGCGGGGCCGGAGCCATCTGACACCTCTTTTTGCCCAAGTCCGGCGCGGTCGCGAGTGCGCATCACGGGGCGGGTCGCGCCAACATGCGTGATCTCGGGGATCGACCCAAAGGTTGAGATACCGCTGGACGGCACCTGCACATTGGTTTCGCCCAGATTGATCTGTCCAGAAATAGAGGCACCCCCGGTCAGTGGCCCACGCAGGCTTACCTGACCGTTCACCGTGGTGGAATAGAGGCTGGGATCGCGCAGCACTGTGTTGTTGAGCGCGACATCAAGCTGCGCAGGGAATGCCCCGCTCAGGGTGATAGGGCCTGAAATGCCGATGTTGCCGCCCTCGGCAATGGCGGCCCTGAAGTCCAGGGCGGCCTGACCATCGGTTAGGCGCACCGCCCCCGACAGGTCCGCAATCGACAGCGGTAGGTTTGGGGCGGCAAGCCGTACTCCGCGCGTGGTGATCTGGCCCGACACGGACCCCAGCGCTGGTGGACCGTTGATTGCCAGATCAAAAGCCGCTGTTCCGATGATCGTGCGTGGCGCTATGAACGGGTTGGCCAATCCGAGCGGCGCCTGACCTTGCGTGGTGAGGTTGAGTGTCCCGTCCGGCATCACCCGACCCATGGCGGTAGCGCTTGCACCCGACGGGCCAGCCAGCGCCGCATCGATGTCATAAGCTTGCCCGGCTTGCTGCAAGGTACCCTCGACTGACGCAGCGCCACTCAAACCCGGCACAAGCGGGGCCACATTAGGCAGGCGCACCGCATAGCGCGCGGCGGCCACACCATCGTTCAGTGTCGCGTTCACATTGCCCGTGCTGCTGTAGGGCCCCGCGATATCGGTGGCGACCTCCCATCCGCTTGGTGTCTGGCGCAGGGTCCCGTCTAGCGCGAGTGGCCCATTCACACCGGGGGCAACGACCGCCACATTGGGCAGGCCCAGATCGAAATCGGCCTCAAGGGCGGCTTCGTAGGTGCCCGTCACCGTGCCGGCGCTGTCGTAAGGACCGCTCAGCGCGGTGTCAAAGGCCCAGCCGTCTGCGGTTTGTCGCACGTCGCCGTTCAGCGTCGCACCACCTGGCGCACCTGGGGCATAAGCGGCGAGGTCTGGGGCGGAGATGTCATAGCGCGCTGTCAGCCGCCCGCCTTCAAACAGTCCGCTCACCTCGGCGCGGGCCTGAGCGGGGGCGTCAATCGCCGTTTCGAACTGCCATGCACCATTGCGCTGGGTGGCATCCGCGCGCAGTTGCACTGGTCCGTCGATCTGCGGCACGAGGGACGCCAGATCGCCAACTTCCGCGTCAAGTCCGATGCGGACGTCGCCCGGCGCTACCCGTGCCGTGCCGTTAGCGGTTGCCTCAAGCGGTCCTGTCAGACCTGCCGAGATGTCCCAAACGTCGCCAACTTGCGTGGCTGTGCCGTCGAGCGTCAGCGATCCGCTCACCGCTTCGGCGATCAGTCCGACGTCAGCGAGTGTCGCATTGAACCGGGCTTCTGACGCGCCGGTCTGCAAGTCTGCGGTTGCGGTCAGATCGAGAGCATCGTTTTCCAGCACCAGCCGGTCCAGAAATGTGCCATCCATATCCCGTCGCGCGGCGACTGCCAGATCCGTTTCACCTGCAAGCAGCGGGTCCGCCTGCGCAATCCCCACAGCGAGATCGCGTGTCTGCCCCGCAATTTCGATGTCGAAAAAGCCGCCCAACGCCGCGCTGCCTGCAAGCGACAGCTCGCCCGCGCCAGACAGATCAAGGCCCACAAGATCAGCAAAGACCGACAGATCCTGCGCTGCCAACCCGGTGTCAAAGGTGGTCTCGAACCCATCGCCGAAGCCTTCGATCCGGGCTTGTCCCGTGAGCGCCCAGACCGTGGCCTCAAGCGACAGGTCGGTTAACTCCAATGGGGCATTGTCGGCGTATGCGATGTTCAGCCCACCGTTGACGTCAGGCCCGACTGCGCGGGCCAGCGCCGCATCCTCCAGCACAACGCCTGAGGCATCGACATCAAGCCGCCCTGCCAATGTGCCGATAGTTCCTACCGCGCCGCGCAGGGTGCCATCAAAGGCCAGCACGATGTTGTCCACAGACGCGTTTGTCTGATCAAGATCGCTTGCTACGATCCTTGCCACCAGCGCGTCACTTTGATCGGTGTCGAAATCGACGTCCAGCGTCGCTTGCGTAAGCGTTGCGCCATCGGCACCGGGCAGGGCAACCGGCGTGCCGTCCGGGTCGGCGATCTCCCCTTCGATATCCAGCAGACTGGGCCAGCCATCGCTGTTCAGGTCCGCCTGGCCAGAAAGGCGCAACGCCCGCGTATCAAGGGCAAATGCCTCAAGCGACAGCGCGCCCTCGGCGTTTGTACTACCCCGCGCCGTCAGCTCGACAGCGTTGCCGAAAAATGCGCGATATTCCGGCAGGATCAGGGCCGTAACATCCCCGTCCAAGGCCGCATCAAACGCCATCGGCCCGTCCACTTCATTTTGCAGGGCGAGTGTACCTGCCAGCCGCGGCATGTCATTGGTGCGCAGATCCAGCGTTGCGTTGAAGTCGTCTAACGGACCGTCGCCCATGATTGCGAGGTCCAGGCTGGGCCGATCAGGGATATTCATCAGGCCAGAAATCAGCCCGGCCGCGCCCTCACTGACCGACAGGTCAATGGTCAATTCACGCGTCTCATTGACATAGGCCGCGTTCACATCAAATGCGGCGCGCGGCCCATCGGTGCGTGTCGCGTTAATCTGCACCTGACCCGCGCCATTGGCCAATTCCGCCGCACCCGATACAGTCAGCGTTGCGGCCTCGCCCAGCACAGGCTCGCCCAGGACAACCACGCCTAAATCTAATTGTGCGATGCGGATCGCAGCGGGCAGATCGGGCAAGGCAAAGGGCGCAGCCTCGGGCGCGGGCAGATCGTTGGGCTGCGCGATAGGCAGGCGGGGCAGATCGATCCGCGCTGCGCGCAACTCCTCGATGTCGAGGGTTGCACGGAAGAGTGCGCTGCGGTTCCACTGCATCGCGACATCTTCGAGGGTCAGCCAGATGCCTTCACTGTCGGCAATCGTAATGCGTTCGATGGTCGCGCGACTGCTCAGGGCGCCTGCAAAGCCGTCGATCCGTACGGTCCGGCCCTCGCCACCCAGGCTGT
This sequence comes from Pseudomonadota bacterium, assembly GCA_038525015.1. Taxonomy (GTDB): domain Bacteria; phylum Pseudomonadota; class Alphaproteobacteria; order Rhodobacterales; family Rhodobacteraceae; genus Tateyamaria. The sequence goes on from JBCBID010000002.1 coordinate 212,910, forward strand.
CTTCGAGCAGACCTACCAGAAACCCGCGATCCTCGTCATCTTGGCCCAGTGCCATAAAGGGCCAAAACACAAGCGTGAGAATACAAAGAAGATACCGCATCAAAACGCCTGCCCAATCCCAATGTAAATCTCGACCCCCGAACTGTCGGTCGGCCCTGATGCGGGCAGCCCCACGTCAAAGCGTATTGGCCCGATCCCGGTGTCATATCGCACGCCAGCTCCGATGCCCGAATGCCATTCCCCCGAGCCGTCAAAAAAGCTTTCGGGCCCGATATAGCCAGCGTCATAGAACCCCACGACAGACAGCCGTTCGCCGGTTTTGACCCGCACCTCGCCAGCGAGCCCGATAAAGGATCGACCGCCGATGGTCACGCCGGGACTTAGTTCGACGCCGAGTGACTGAAAGTCTTGGCCCCTAACTGTGCCGCTGCCGCCCGAGAAAAACAGCAGGTCCGCGGGCGCGTTCTCCAATGATGGCCCCGCGATTGACCCGAAGAGGCCGCGCGCCGCCAGCACCACGCGTGAGCCCAGCCTGCGGTAGGTGCGGAAGTCCAAGGTGGTTAGTACGCCGTCATCTGTCCCTTCGAGGTTCAGGAAAGGCTGCACCCTGGCTTCCGCGAAATAGCCCTCGGTTGCGTTCAATGGCACGTCGCGCCTGTCGAATTTGGCCGATATCGGGAAGGTTAGGATCGTATAGTCGCGTTCGCCCAGATCGTCTCGTGTTTTGGCGCGGCGCAGGCCCACGCCGTAGCTGTATTCGCGATCATCCGCGGCAAAATAGACAGTGTTAAACTCGAGCCGCCCGGTGCGGGAAAAGAGGTTTGGGTCGTCGCGCTGCTCAATCTCGGCGAGCAGGGACGCTTCCAGATCGGTGCGCCATGTGGCCGGGCGAGAGATTTGGGCGCCAAGGCGAAAGTCGATACCCTCGGTGTCGCCGCCCACACCCTTGATCTCACCCTCGACCTGCAGGCGTTCCGCTCCGCCAAAGATATTACGGTGCAGCCAAAGCGCGCTAAGACTGATGCCGTCGGTCGTGCTATATTCCGCACCGAAGCTATAGCGACGGGGCAATTGGTCGGTGAGCTGCAGCGTCACATCCAGACTGTCATCGGGGTTTGCTGTCTCGGCCTCGGTCAGGTTTGCAGTTGCGAATGTGCCGGTGCGGCGCAAACGGGTTTCAACCTTCTCCAGCGTGTCGGGGTCAAACACTTCGCCGCTCGGCCAGCCGGCGATCTGACGGATCCGCCGCTCGCGCACATTGCTGGCACCTTCGATGGTCATGCGGCCCAGCGTGAGGCGCCGTCCTGGATCAAGTCGGATATCGGCATTCAAACGACCAGCAGGGTGGTTTGCGATAATCTGTTGATCGGCCACTTCAGCCTTGGCATGGCCTTGTTGACGCCAACCTTCTATGCCGGCGCTTGTGGCGGTGCGCAGGGCGGAAACGCTGGCGGTCTCGCCGGTCTGCACCTCGGGGACAGGTTCGCTGTCAGGGGCTGCGGGACGTACAGTGACGGTGCCGAATGTGAATTTTTTGCCCGGATCAACAGTAAGTACGACGCGGTTGACCGCGCTTGGGGCAGAGACCGGCGACAGGCTTGCCGCCTCGCGTCCGTCCACGGTAATGGAAATCTCGGGCCCGAAATAGCCCTGATCATAAAGCAGGCCGATCAGCCGAGAGTAATCCGCCTGAGCCGCACTGATCACGTCAATGGGTCGTACGGCTTCTTCCTCTGACAAAAGCGCGACGCTTAAGGAGGCGTTGCGCACATCTTCGGCCAATTCCTCGGGAGCCGACACATCGACCGTTAGGGCGGCAAGCGCCCCCGGCAAACCAAGCATGGCTCCGTAGGTGAACAGCACCCGGCAGAATTTTCGCGACATCGCAGCACCCCCTACCGCACACTGCCTGCAGGCCCCCAGAATGTGCCCCTAAAGCTTGAATGCCAAACCCACAGCAAAGGTTCCAGCCGATATATCGGCGGCGGCGGAAACGTGATCAGGTTTTGACGTAACCGGCCACCACCTGCAGCAGCCGGAATGCGGTTGCCGCATCATTTTCGACCACGGCCATGAACTCTTCTTCTCCGATACGCAGGCAGGTAAGCTCAGTTTTGGCGCGCATGTCCAGCGCACGTGGCTCACTGCGGATCAGACCCAGCTCCCCGACCAGCGCGCCGGGTTCGACGGTCGCGATCAACAGGTCCGCTTCGGCGTCCTGTGGCAGCAACAAATCCGCTTGTCCCTGTGTCACTATGTAAGCGCCGTCGGTTGGGGCGTCGTTTTTGTGAAAAACATACTCGTCCGGGCGGGCATGGTACCAGCGCGCACCAAAGGCCAGCAATCTGAGCTGCTTGCGTTTGAGCCCCGAGAACATTGGGGCTTGGCGCAGGGCCTCGACCTTGCGCGCAAGATCGGCGCTCGCATCCGAGCCCGCCTCGGCTCGTTCCCCTTCGGCGCCCTGTAGTCGGCCCTGGACCACCTCGACATGCGCGTCAAAGGCGTCTTCGTCATCAAAACCTGTACCTAGAAAAATCAACGTGGCTTCGGGCAGCAGCTCACGCAGGTTGCGGATCAGTGCGGCACGCGTCTCCTCACCATAGCTCGCCATCGGTTCGTCGAGGATTAGAATGTCGGGCCGTTTGATCGTCGCACGGCTGATCGACAAGGGTTCGGCAAACAGCGCGGGCAGGTTCGCGCCACCGATGGCAATCGGCACATCAAAGACCAGTTCGAGTACCAGCTGGTTCACACCGGCCTCGGTCAGCACGTCCACCACGATGCGACGAAGATCGTCGCCGCGGGTCCCTGCGCTGTCAGATAGTTTCCCATAAAGCGCATTTTCAAGCACCGAGAGGCCGTACACATGCGCGTCTGGGCGGATCGGTACAAACAGATCGTCCATTTGGGCGAGCAGCGTGTCTGCGTGTGCGGCGCGCATGTCCAGGACGCGCTGTCTGACGTCATCGGGAAACGCTGCTGACACCTGTTCAGCGGTTACATTGCTGGGCACGCTAAGGAGCAGGGCAAGCTCTTCGTCCGTGATCTTTGATCCCTCAGGTTTGCGACCAACCAGATCAAGCGCGGCCTCATAGACTTCTGCTTCAAGCCCAAGCTTGCGGAACAGCGGATGGTCCGTGCCCGTCGCACCGAAGATCTGGCGCAGCATCTCAATGATGTTTCGCGCGAGGCGTTCAAGGTTCGATGCCAACGACAAGTCGTGCAGGAGCCGCAGAAAGTCGAGCTTGGACTTGATGAGTTCAGGCGTGAGGGCCTCTTTAGGGGTGGCGAGAAACAGGTTCTCGGCAATCGGAAGGGCCGGGTTGTAGCTGTCAGGATCGAAACGATACACGTATCGCTCTAACCCTGCCTCAGCCACCCCGGCAGCAATTTGGGGGCGCAGGTCAATCAGCGCCTGGGTCAACTCGGGATGCGCTTCGGGATCAAAGGTCTGGTCCATCGTGCGCCGAGTCAGCACCTCAGCACAGCCGCTGCCTTCGATTAACGTGTACCACCAGGCTCGCAAAGCCTCCTTGTCGAGCAGCCCGGCAAGGCCAGGATCAAGCCATTGCGCCTCCAGCATGTCGGCGCTGTTGCCTGCCCGCACAGCCTCGCGGCTGAAATCGGTCTCCTGCGCTGGGGCAGCGGGCGCGAGCCGCATGGGCATCATGACGTTCTGACCATAGCTGCCCTGGAACATGATCGGGCGCGAGGTGACGTGCCCGATCCGTTTGGCAATCACCGTCTGATGCAGCGCTCGCAGATCCTCGACCGCCACACGCACCCCGCCGCTGGTGGGCAACGTCTCGCGGATGAGCACTTCGGCCAGGGCGCGCCGGTCCTCGTCATTGGGTGCGGTGATCCCAAGGCTTGTCCCCGCGGGGACAGTCAGCGAGATATCCTCTAGAACCGCATTACCATCGCCGTCGCTTACGGTCACCTGATCCAGCACGATATCACCGTTGAGACGCGGCGCATCGTCGGGTGCGGGGCCATAAAACAATTCATCGTCAATCATGCCCGAGGGCGCAAAGCGCTCGGTAATGGTCTCCCAACGTAGCGACATGTCGGCGACCTGATTGTAATAGGCCAGAAGCTCCTTCCAAGGGCTCGACAGGTCCTTGTAAGCCGCGAGAGCGGCCACCAGCGCCCCAATGGTCACATCGCCCTGGATCACCAGGTAACCGCCAATGGAAAAGAAGAAGAACGGCGTGAGTTGCGTGATGAAGTTGTTCAGAAACTTCATAAAGAACTTTTTCTGGTAGATCTCGAACCGGATGGAAAAAAGATTTCCCAACCGGTTGCCGATCATTGCCATGCGGTAGCGCCAACCGCCATTCACCCGCAAGGTGCCTGCCCCCGCGGCGCCCTCGCCAATTTCGGCCGCCAGTGCCCGCACCTGGATCACGCGCTTCTTGTTCAGCAGGTTGATCTGACGTTGCAGCTTGGGGATCAACCAGGCTTGCAAGGGAATAAGCGCTATCGCAGCAAAGCCAAAAGCCAAAGACTGGAAAAACAGAAAGCCCAAAATGGTCAGCATCTGCCCAGCCTGCAAGACCGGTTGGGCGATGGCGTCGCCCATTAGGCCCCCCATGGGTTCACTCTCGGCGGTGACCATGCTGACCAGTTCGCCCTGGCTCGTGCGTTCGAAATAGGGCTGCGGAAAGCGTAGAATGCGCGCAATCAGCGTATAGCGAAACCGCCGCAGCAGCCGTTCGGCCAGCACGCCCTTCATCGTGTTGATGCGCATCTTGAGAAGGCCGTGGCATAGCACAGCGACCAGAAACCCGCCGCACAGGATCATCAGATAAGTGATCTGATCGAACTCGTAGCCGTAGGCGCTGACCGTTGGTGTGCCAGACCCGATTGCGTCGTTGATGATTTGCTTGGGCAGTTCCAGCGTGAGATACAGCAGCGGGAACAACGTCAATGTAACCACCAAAAGGATCAGTTGATCGCGCTTGGAGTATTTCCAGATGAATCCGAAGAGGGAGCGTTCTATCGGGCCGGTCCACATGCTTAAAAAGGCAGGCAATACGCCTGATCCTAGCCTACCCATTGCCGTTAAGGGAAATCAATGGCTGGCAGGCAGACGGCACCGGATGGATTGCAGCACCGAGCCGCGCGTCCTAGGGTGACGCCATAGGAAACCCGAAAGGCACCCTTTGAACGACCCTGTCACGTTTGCTTTGGTCTTGCTGTTTGTGCTTCAGCTCAAGCATCTGTTTGCCGATTTCTATCTACAGACGCGGCGGATGTTGATGGATAGAGCCGTCTATTGGCACCTGGGCCGGCTGCAGCATGCTGGGCTGCACGCTGTGGGATCGCTGGTGGCGATGGTTTTGGTAGGGGTGCCGGTGGCGCTTGCGTTGGTCATTTCGTTCGGCGAATGGCTGGTGCACTTCCATATCGACTGGGGCAAAGGGTGGTGGTCAAAGCACACCGGTCACGGGCCGGACCAAGCTGGTTTCTGGCGCGCCTTTGGGGTCGACCAGGCGCTGCACCAGTGGACCTATCTGGTAATGGTCTTGTTGGTGTTGCCTTAAGCGTCGGGTGACCGTGAAACACATGCCATGTCGCCAAGCAGGATGCGTTGACATCATCTTTTCAGAAGATCGGCGCTTTATGGGTTGGGAACCAGTGGCGAGCGGTGGTCAGAATTGCGCGAGATCGCGCAAGTTCGCGTCCGCAGTTTGAATGTTCATTTAAGGGCTTTGCGCTGGGGGCTATCGGTGCTTCGATAGTCTAGTTTAACCCCGACTGAGTGCGTAGCTTTTTTGGCGCAGCGCACGCAGAAAACTGTTTTTTCCTAGAATGTTGCTGTGATGAATGAAGCCAACACATGAATATTGATTTCGCTGGCTCATGCGCCGGGCACCCCGCCCGGTAAGCTTGGTGCGGAATTTGGTGCAGCGCGTTGTGAGACCCGATATTTGCGGGCACGAACACGTGTGCGATGTGCTGAGAAATCTGTTTGGGGTCATTGCCCCGCTTGGCCGTGGAAGAGTTCTGTCGCCAATGCGCGTCGTCACCGTTTGGCCAAGGCCTATAGTAAAGAATGCGTTCAACAGCGTTCTGTTTAACCCGCCGACGCTTTATTGTCCGCGCCTTGGAACCCATGCAGTTCTTGATGCGATGCTAGATCACTATGCACGTGATTTATGGGTACGGACAGGCGTTGGCTGATACTTGCTTGGACATACTCTCGCAAAGCAAAACGCCGCCCTATTACCAGGCGCGGCGTTTCATCTTTACTTCAGCGGCTGGCCCTTTTGGATCAGAAGAACAACTGTCGGGCAACTTGGCTCCAGCTTTGGGTGCCGTCTGCGTGTGGGGCCGGTGTCTGACGGCGCAAGCGACGCATCAGACCTTTGAGATCGTTCAAGCGTGTACGTGCAGCGGCACCGCCCGCACGACTTTGCACGGACAAGATTTTCTCTTGCGTTTGCAGTGCGGCCTCGATCAGTTCGAGGTCCTGCTTGGTCAGATCAACGGTATGCGTATCGTCGAGCATCGGGGTTTATCCTTGTTATCATTGACCAGCATATGGGGTCTGTTAGGTCATACGCCAATCATCAAAGATCAGATCAACGTGATAACTGCGTCAGATGACATAAGCTGGCAGCAATATTGCGCATGCCCTGGCAAGCGGTCCAAATAGAGATAGTGGGCGTGAGATCGGATTGCTAAACATATTTGCGCAACCCTGATGTGCAAAAAATGTATAACTCGGGCGGGCTTGCGGAGATGCCTTGAACTGGATAGGCCGGGCTGAATTTAGTGCCGAGCGGTGTCATGGCGTCTTTCGTTCCCGGTTTTTTTCTGTCCCTGTCCTTGATCCTCGCAATCGGGGCACAAAACGCGTTTGTTCTGCGCCAGGGTCTGCGCCGGTCGCATGTGTTCTGGGTATGCCTGACATGCGCCTTTTGTGATGCCGTTTTGATCGCGGCAGGTGTAGCAGGCTTCGGGGCACTCGCTGAGGCCGTGCCATGGTTCGAGCCTCTGATGCGCTATGGTGGGGCGGCGTTCCTGATTTGGTATGGCTGGCAAAACGCGCGGTCGGCGTGGAAGGGCGGCGCCGCGCTGCACACCGGAGGCGAGAATACGCAGAACCTGCAGGCTGCAATCTTGACCGTGTTGGCGCTAACCTGGCTGAACCCGCATGTCTATCTGGACACTGTGGTTTTGATCGGGTCGATCTCGTCGCAATACCCGGACCGCCTGGCCTTTGGTGTTGGGGCGACCTTTGCGAGTTTCGTCTTTTTCTTCACTCTTGGCTACGGCGCGCGGTTGCTGGCACCGCTTTTTGCCAATCCCAGGGCCTGGCAGGTGCTGGACGCGATCATCGCCCTGACGATGTGGGGCATCGCGCTGAAGCTGCTGGTTCTGTGATGTCTTGCACTGCGCAGGGCTTTCGGCCTTGATGCCGCTATGACATCCTCCCCCTCTCGTCCGATTGTGGCGATCTTCTGGATGCTGGTGACTGGCTTTTGTTTTGTCGCAGTAACGGCTTTGGTCAAGTTTCTCGGCGATGGAGTACCACCAGCGCAGGCGGCCTTTCTGCGATACCTGCTGGGTCTCGGGTTTTTGCTGCCTATGCTGCCTGCGGTGCGCGCCGCCCATGTGACACATCGGCAATGGTGGCTATTTTCGTTGCGGGGCGTGTTTCACACTGGTGGCGTGATCCTGTGGTTCTATGCCATGACACGCATTCCCATCGCCGAGGTGACGGCGATGAACTATCTTGCCCCGGTCTATGTCAGTATCGGAGCGGCCATCTTTCTGGGCGAGCGGCTGGCATTGCGCCGGATTGCAGCCATCATCGTGGCCTTGATCGGGACCGCAGTGATCCTGCGCCCCGGTTTTCGCGAGGTGGCGCCTGGGCATATCGCTATGCTGTTTTGCGCGGTCACCTTCTCGGGGTCCTATTTGCTGGCCAAGATCATGGCGGACGAGGCCAAGCCTGCTGTGGTCGTGGCGATGTTGTCTATCTTTGTGACCATTGGGCTGGCGCCCTTTGCCTTAGCCAATTGGGTGACGCCAACGGGACCGGAACTGGGATTGCTGTTTCTCGTGGCCTGTTTTGCGACGGCGGGGCATTACACGATGACAATGGCCTTTGCTGCAGCCCCGGTAACAGTGACGCAGCCGGTGACCTTCCTGCAACTTGTCTGGGCCGTGCTGTTGGGGGCGGTTGTTTTTGCAGAGCCGGTGGATGTCTGGGTCATTCTAGGCGGTGCGCTGATCCTAGCCTCCGTTACCTTCATAACTTGGCGCGAGGCTGTCCTGAAGCGCCGCCCGATCACGCCACCAACGCCTGCGACAAAGCTCTGATTTTTTATTGATTGACGGATCAATAAAAAAACATCACCTTGCGCTGCACATTGCAGGGCAGGGAGCGCGACGTGCCAAAATTGGGAATGGAACCGATCCGACGGGCCGCACTTGTGCAGGCCACGATTGCCGAGATCGGGGCGGCAGGGTCGCTGGATGTGACCGTAGGCCAGATCGCCAAGCGGGCGGGCATGTCAACGGCGCTGGCGCATCACTATTTTGGTGGGAAACACCAGATTTTCCTTGCGGCGATGGGCCAGATCTTGAGCGATTTTCGGTCCGAGGTCGTCGAGAAGTTGCGCATCGTGCGTATTCCGCGCGCGCGGGCAGAGGCGCTGATCGCGGCCAGTTTTGCGCCCTCATGCTTTGCGCCTGCGACAGTTGGGGCGTGGATGACCCTTTATGCCCATGCCACAACACATCCAGAAACACACCGCTTGCTTGTGCTCTATCAGCGGCGCCTGCGGTCGAACCTGACCCATGCGTTGCGCCCCATTTGTGCCGATCCCCGCGCGGGCGCGGAGATGCTGGGTGCGCTGATCGACGGGCTTTATCTACGGGCGGCACTGGCCGAGGAGGCATCGCCCGATGCCGCAAAGGCAACTGCGCTGCGGGCTCTTGATACCTTGATCGGAGCGCGTACATGACCACGCCCAACATTCTGATTTTCATGGTCGATCAGTTGAACGGCACATTGTTCCCGGATGGGCCCGCTGACTGGCTGCATGCGCCAAACCTGAAGGTGCTGGCGGCACGCTCAACCCGTTTTGCAAACGCCTACACCGCGTCGCCGCTATGCGCGCCGGGCCGGGCCGCGTTCATGTCCGGTCAGTTGCCCAGCGTCACCGGCGTCTATGACAATGCGGCGGAGTTTCCATCGTCGATCCCCACCTATGCCCACCATCTGCGGCGGGCCGGGTACCAGACCTGCCTGTCGGGCAAGATGCACTTTGTCGGCCCCGATCAGTTGCACGGGTTTGAGGAACGACTCACCACCGATGTCTATCCGCCCGATTTCGGCTGGACACCGGACTATCGCAAACCGGGGGAGCGGATTGACTGGTGGTATCACAATATGGGGTCCGTCACGGGCGCGGGTGTGGCCGAGATCACCAACCAGCTCGAATATGATGACGAGGTGGCCTATCACGCGACCCGCAAGATCTATGATCTTGGCCGGGGCCACGATGCGCGGCCCTGGTGCCTGACGGTCAGCTTTACCCACCCGCATGACCCTTACGTGGCGCGCAGGAAATACTGGGATTTCTACGAGGACTGCGCCCACCTGATGCCCGAGGTAGGGCCAATCCCTTATGAGGAGCAGGACCCGCATTCAAAACGCATTCTGGACGCCAACGACCGGGAAAACTTTGCGATCTCGGACGAGGATATCCGCCGGTCGCGCCGTGCATACTTTGCCAATATCTCGTATCTTGATGACAAGATCGGCGAGGTGCTCGAAGCGCTGAAGAGCACGCGGCAAGAGGCGATCATCCTGTTTGTCTCGGACCACGGTGACATGCTGGGTGCGCGCGGCCTGTGGTTCAAGATGTCCTTCTACGAAGGGTCGGCCCGGGTGCCGCTAATGATCTCCGCCCCGTCGATGGACCCCGGTCTTGTGACCGATCCGGTGTCCAATATCGACGTGTGCCCCACGCTATGTGATCTGGCGGGCGTGGATATGTCCGAAGTGATGCCCTGGACAACCGGCCAGTCGCTGGTCCCGCAAGGGCAAGGAGTGGAGCGGACACAACCCGTCGCCATGGAGTACGCTGCAGAAGCGTCCTACGCCCCGATGGTGTCGCTGCGCTATGGCAAATGGAAATACAATCGCTGTGCGCTGGACCCCGATCAGCTTTTTGATCTCGAGGCCGACCCGCACGAACTGACGAACCTCGCGGATGTCCCCGCCCAGCAAGGCACGCTGACGCAGTTGAAGGCAAAGGCCGATGCGCGCTGGGATCTTGATCGGTTCGACGCCGATGTGCGGGCCAGCCAGGCCCGTCGCTGGGTGGTCTACGAGGCGCTGCGGCAAGGCGGCTATTTCCCCTGGGACCACCAGCCGCTGCAAAAGGCGTCCGAGCGGTACATGCGCAATCACATGGACCTGAACGTGCTGGAAGAAAACCAGCGGTTCCCGCGGGGCGAATAGCCCGTTTCTTCTGACCAAAAATACGACCGCCGGAGGCACGAAATCTCTGCTATGACCTATCCTACCCAACCCACCGCCAGCCATTTCATCGCTGGTGAATATGTCGAAGACAGAGATGGCGCGCCCATCGACGTGATCTATCCTGCCAGTGGCGCGGTGATTGGTCGGGTGTATTCAGCGACACCGGCTATCCTTGACCAAGCCCTGAACGCGGCGCGGGCCGCGCAAGCGGAATGGGCCGCGATGACCGGCACAGAACGGGGTCGCATCCTGCGCCGCGCGGCTGACATCATGCGCGACCGCAACCACGATCTTTCAGTGCTTGAGACATATGACACCGGCAAACCCTATCAGGAGACGTCTGTGGTGGACGCGACCAGCGGGGCCGACGCGCTGGAGTATTTTGGCGGCATGGCCGCGACGCTGACCGGCGAGCATATCCAGTTGGGTGAGGATTGGGTCTATACCCGCCGCGAACCGCTGGGCGTCTGTCTGGGCATCGGGGCCTGGAACTATCCCACCCAGATCGCCTGCTGGAAGGGCGCGCCTGCGCTCGCCTGTGGTAATACGATGGTCTTCAAGCCGTCCGAGACGACGCCGCTTTGCGCCCTCAAAGTGGCCGAGATACTGCACGAGGCGGGTGCACCTGCCGGGGTTTACAACGTGGTGCAAGGTTTGGGGGATGTCGGGGCTGCGCTCGTCTCGGATGCACGTGTCGACAAGGTATCATTGACCGGATCGGTGCCCACCGGGCGTAAAGTGTATGCCGCCGCCGCCGCAGGCATCAAGCACGTCACGATGGAATTGGGCGGTAAGTCGCCCCTGATCATCTTTGACGATGCAGATGTGGAAAATGCCGTATCGGGCGCGATCTTAGGCAATTTCTATTCCTCGGGGCAGGTGTGTTCCAACGGCACGCGGGTCTTTGTGCAGGCAGGCATTAGGGAGGCGTTTCTGGAGCGGTTGACGGCGCGCCTTCGGAACGCGGTGATTGGCGATCCACAGGACCCAAGTACCAGTTTCGGCCCGATGGTCAGCGAACCACAGATGGAGTTTGTGCAGGGCTATATTGCCAAGGGAGAGGCCGAAGGCGCGCGGTTGGTCACGGGTGGTAAGCGGCTGGATCGGTCAGGTTTTTACCTGGAACCGACGGTGTTTGCCGATGTAACCGACGACATGACCATCGCGCGAGAAGAGATCTTTGGTCCTGTTATGGCGGTGCTGGATTTCGAGACCGAAGACGAGGTCATGACCCGTGCCAATGACACCGAGTTTGGCCTTGCGGCGGGTGTGTTCACGCGCGATCTCGCCCGGGCGCACCGGGTGGCAGCCGGTTTCGAGGCGGGGACCTGTTACATCAACACCTACAATGATGCGCCGGTTGAGGCTCCGTTTGGAGGAGTCAAAGCGTCGGGTGTGGGGCGTGAGAATTCAAAGGCAGCGATCGAGCACTATAGCCAGTTGAAGTCGGTATATGTGCGCATGGGTGATCTGGAGGCACCGTTTTGACCGCCCTTTTTCGTCAAGCCGCCCACCCCGTCTTGCCGAAAAAGGGCCGCGTATCGGGCAGGCGCCGCGTGATTTGAGACGTGAAGGATTTTGCCGAGAGGTGCTTGAGGGATCGGTCTGACCCTCAAGTCACCTCATCAAGGATGAGATGCGATTCCCCAAAGCCTCAAGCCCAAGCCGCGCGGGGCGCGAGGGCCTTTGGCCCGTCTTGACCCTTTGCGGAATCACGGAAGGTGAACGATGGAAGCGGATTATGTGATTGTGGGAGCCGGGTCAGCTGGATGTGCCGTGGCCTACCGGTTGGCCGAAGCGGGCAAGTCCGTGTTGGTGATCGAGCATGGCGGAACTGACGCTGGACCTTTCATCCAGATGCCTGCGGCTCTGTCGTATCCGATGAACATGAAGCGCTACGACTGGGGGTTCCGGTCCCAGCCCGAGCCGCATCTGGGAGGGCGCAGGTTGGCCTGTCCGCGTGGCAAGGTCATTGGGGGATCATCGTCGATCAACGGTATGGTCTATGTCCGTGGGCACGCCATGGACTACGACCATTGGGCCGAAAGCGGGGCCGATGGTTGGGCCTATGCCGACGTGCTGCCGTATTTCAAGCGGATGGAGCACTGGGATGGCAATGGCCACGGAGGCGATCCCGGCTGGCGTGGCACTAATGGGCCGCTGCAAGTGACCCGCGGCCCCCGAGACAATCCCCTGTTCTCCGCATTTGTTGAGGCGGGCCGCCAAGCCGGATATCAGGTCACGGACGATTACAACGGGCACAAGCAGGAAGGCTTTGGCCCGATGGAGCAGACAGTGCACAAGGGGCAGCGCTGGTCGGCGGCGAATGCCTATTTGAAACCCGCCCTCAAGCGCGACAATTGTGATCTGCTGCGCGGGCTAGTGGAGCGGGTTGTGATGGAAGACGGGCGCGCCGTCGGGGTGACCCTGACTGGCGGCAAGTTCGTGCGCGCAAGGTGTGAGGTCATTCTGGCGGCGTCGTCCATCAACTCGCCCAAAATCCTGATGTTGTCGGGCATTGGACCCGGTGCAGATCTGGCGGCGCACGGCATTGATGTCGTGGCTGACCGTCCGGGCGTAGGGGCCAATCTGCAGGACCATCTGGAGCTTTATATTCAGATGGCATCACGGCAGCCAATTACGCTGTACAAGTATTGGAACCCTGTATCGAAGGCGATGATCGGGGCGCAGTGGCTGTTTATGGGGACGGGGCTAGGTGCATCAAATCAGTTTGAGAGTGCTGCCTTTATCCGCAGCAGGGCCGGTATCCCGTATCCAGACATTCAGTATCATTTCCTGCCCATCGCTGTGCGCTATGACGGGCAGGCCGCAGCCGAGGGCCATGGGTTTCAGGCGCATGTAGGGCCGATGCGGTCAGCCTCGCGGGGTGCGGTAACCCTCGCATCGTCCGATCCCAGGGATGATCCGTTGATACGCTTCAATTACATGAGCACAGCGCAGGATTGGGAAGAGTTTCGGACCTGTATCCGCCTGACGCGAGAGATCTTTGCCCAAGACGCTTTCGCCCCCTTCGTAAAGCACGAAGTCCAGCCTGGAGCGGACGCGCAATCGGATGATGAGCTGGACGGTTTCATTCGCGAACATGCCGAGAGTGCCTATCACCCCTGTGGCACCTGCAAGATGGGCCGCGCGGACGACCCGATGGCTGTGGTCGACCCTAAGGGCCGTGTGATCGGGGTAGATGCGTTGCGGGTCGTGGACAGTTCTGTCTTTCCGCGCATTACAAATGGCAATCTGAACGGACCATCCATCATGACGGGCGAAAAGATGTCGGATCACATTTTGGGCCGCAGATTGTCCCGCAGCAACGAGGTGCCGTGGATGCATCCGACATGGGCGACAACGCAGCGTTAGGAATGATGAGAAAAACCGTTTGATCTTAGGGCCTGCGCCGACACATGAACGAAGCTAAGGATGTGTTCGGCGCTTGCTCTGCCGCCAGTGGCGGCAGTAGGGTTGCGCGGTGTAGTGTATGATTGATGCAGACACGGTTGATGTTGGGTTAGTGCGCGTGCCTTTGCATGGAATTGTGCTTCTGAAGATCGGCGCTACGGCATGGACTATGATCTTGAAAAATGGGCGTGCAAGTCGCGGACATAGGTTTGCACGGGTTAAGAATGCAATCACCTCAGAAATCCCGCATTACATGCGGAAATCAGCGGATTCCCCCAACGCGGCGTGCATGATAAACGCAACATGTCGAGCCATGGATACGTCTATCATGCGCCGGCGCAGGTATTTATGAGAAATTTGGGATTGGTCAGGAAAGCGACGAATGCTGGCTCTATTCCGAGGACGAGGTGCTGGCTGTAGACTGGCAGCCTACCCGGCGTTGACGCGCGCGCCTAGTTCACGGTGTAAGGCAGAACGCCGCGCGTATCAGGGTCTACCGATAACCGCCGCTCCAATGGTGGGACCGAGCGCTGGTGACAGGTTTTGCGCTCGCAAATACGACAGGAAATTCCGATGGGTTCAAACGCTTCAACGCGCGCGATATCCAGACCATCAGCATAGACCAATTGATCAGCGTGTTTCACCTCGCACCCAAGCGCGATGGCGTAGCGCCGAACCGGTGCGCCAAAGCGACCGCCGGATTTGGACACGTCACAGGCAAGGCTGATGTAGCGCACGCCATCGGGCGTTTCCGCCAACTGACGGAGAAATTGGCCGGGCTGTTCAAACGCGCGGTGGACATTCCACAGCGGGCAAGCGCCACCAAAGCGTGCGAATTGCAGCCGTGTTGCCGAGTGACGCTTGGTGATGGTCCCAGCCTGATCAACACGGACAAAAAAGAATGGAACGCCCTTGGCCCCAGGCCGTTGCAAAGTTGAAAGGCGGTGGCAAACCTGTTCAATCGACGCACCGAACGCAGCGGCGAGTTGTTCAAGGTCGTGACGTGTGCGCTGCGCTGCTTGCAGAAATCGGGTGTAAGGCATCATGGCCGCACCTGCGAAATAGTTGGCCAGTCCAATTTTTGCGATGGCGCGCGCTTCGTCCGTCTGGAAACGCGCAAAGTCCAGGGTGGCTTCAAGCAGCTTGTTTTGCCGCAATAGCGCTAATTGGAGCAGCATCTGAAAAGTCTGGCTGGTCTGGCTAGTGCGGTTGGACAGCGTAAGCGTTCTGGTTGTACTGTCATAGTGGCGTAAGGTGTCTGTATCTTCAAAAGCTACCCGCGTACCGCTGTTGGTGAGCCCGGACATCGCGGCAATGCGTACGTTTTGATGCTGACCTTCGGTGCTTGCAAAATGTTCCGCTGCCCGGTCCACCGCATCGATATAATTGTCGCAATAGTGAAAGAAGTCGCGCACCTCCTCCCAGGGCGAGGGGCGCGCCCGCGCGTCTTCGCGGCCCAATGCTTCATCCAGCGAAGCAAGCCGTTCATGGGTCTGCCGATAAGCGCGGTGAAGGTCGAGAAAGGCATGTGCGAAAGCTGGCGCGTTTGACGCGGCCAGGCGCAGGTCGGCCGTGGGGGGCATTCCGCCAGAAAACACCGGGTCGGCCAATGCTTCGCGCATGTCGGATACAAGCCGTTCGCCATCGCCAGAACTGAGTTCCGTCACATCCAGGCCGAATTCCTGCGCCAGTGACAGCACCACCGTTGTACTGACGGGCCGGTTATTGTTCTCCATCTGATTAAGGTAGGGCAAAGACACACCAAGCTTGGCGGCAAAGTCCTTTTGCGTCAGGCCAACGCGTGTTCGCACCTCGCGCAGCTTGGCTCCGGCATAAAGTTTGACAGTGGCCATTTCTGTGTCTTTTGCAAATTTGCACTGACCTTATCACTAAGTTTGCAAAGCAGGTGGTGCAAGGCCTATGCCAATGCCAGTCGCCGCTCACGACGATAGACAGCGCCGATCGCAAGCATTGCGCATATGCCGGTGAGCACCATGATATAGAGCAACGGATATGCGCCAGTTTTGGGCGTCAGCAAAAAGCCTGCGAGGGCGGAGAGGGCAGCGCCTCCGCCAATCATAATTGCGCCGCCCAGCCCGGATGCGGTGCCCGCCAGATGCGGCCGGACCGACAACATGCCTGCGGTTGCGTTTGGATTGACAAGACCATTGCCCAGCCCCACCAGCGTCATCATGCCAAAGAACGAAATCGGTGTCCCAAGGCCTAGAACAAAGATTGCGAGCGACACCCCAGTGCCCAAGAGGTTCGCGACGCAGCCCCAAAGCACCATGCGGTTGACGCCGAAGCGGATGGCGTACCGACCGCTCAAACCGTTGCCGACAAAATATCCAATCGCTGGTGCGCCAAAATAGAAGCCCAACTCAGCCGGGGACATGCCAAAAACTTCGGTGCCCACGAAAGGTGCACCACCGAGGTAGGCAAAGAACGAACCAGAGCAAAAGGCGGCAGCCAAGGAATATCCCCAGAAGCGCGGCGAGCGTAACAGCTCTGGGTACTCTTTGAACTGACCTATCAAGGATTTAGAGGAGGGTTGCGCGGTCTCTCCAACATCTTGGTGAACCAACCACAACAACAATCCTCCGATGATGAAGAAGAGCCAGAAAACAGATTTCCACCCCAAGGCTTCGTCCAGGAGACCGCCAAAGAAAGGTGAGATCATCGGGACAACTGCCATGCCCATCGTGACATAGCCGATCATGGATGCCGAGTGGTCTTGGTCGTACAAATCTCGGATGATGGCACGGCTCAACACCATCGCGACCGCTATGACGGCTTGGCACATACGGAAGAGCAAGAATATCTCTGCGTTCGGGGCGTAGATGCAGCCCAGGGTGGCCAGCATAAACAAAGCGATACCCCACATCAGGACCCGGCGCCGTCCAATATTGTCCGAGATCGGGCCGATGATGGTTTGCATGATCGCCGAGACAGCCAGATATAGCGCCACAGAGAGTTGCATCAGGCGGTATTCCGTGTCGAAATAGGCGGTCATGTTCGGCAGGCTGGGTAGAAACATGTTCATGACCATAGCCGACACGCCAGCCAGAAGGATCAGCGTTGCTATGTGAGGCGGGGTCGTACGGTCCAGAAATCGGACCTTCGGTAGCGATTGCATGTAGCGGAGGTAAGCGGGTGGAAATGAACTGTCCAGTGCAGTTCGACACAGTGAGTTGTGCTTTGCTGATTTGCAGTTTGCTAAGAACTTTATGAATATAGTTTGCAAATATTCTGTTTGGCGCTTCTATACCTGCTTATTGTCCATTTATAATGAGCCAAACGACCAGCGGGGGCAGCATGAAAGATATTCTGACCGAATTGGAAACAAGGCGCGCGGGCGCGCGTCTGGGCGGTGGACAAAAGCGAATTGATGCGCAGCACGGGCGTGGCAAGCTGACCGCCCGCGAACGTATTGAACTGCTTCTTGACGAAGGATCGTTTGAAGAGTTCGACATGTTCGTGACCCACCGTTGCACCGATTTCGGGATGGAGGATCAAAAGCCCGCGGGCGATGGGGTCGTGACGGGGTGGGGCACGATCAACGGCCGGCAGGTTTACGTGTTCAGTCAGGACTTTACCGTGTTGGGCGGCTCGGTGTCGGCCAGCCACGCGGCGAAGATCTGCAAGATCATGGACAAGGCGGTCGAGAATGGCGCGCCGGTGATCGGCATCAATGATTCCGGCGGAGCGCGCATCCAGGAAGGCGTCGATAGTCTGGCCGGGTATGGCGAGGTGTTCCAGCGCAACATCATGGCGTCGGGCGTGGTGCCTCAGATTTCGGTGATCATGGGGCCGTGCGCGGGGGGTGCTGTTTATTCGCCCGCGATGACCGACTTCATCTTCATGGTCAAAGACAGCTCTTACATGTTCGTGACGGGCCCCGACGTGGTCAAGACGGTGACCAACGAACAGGTCACGGCCGAGGAGTTGGGCGGCGCGTCGACCCATACCAAGAAGTCGTCTGTGGCCGATGCGGCCTTTGACAACGATGTCGAAGCGTTGGCCGAAGTGCGCCGCTTGGTGGATTTTCTGCCTCTGAACAATCGTGAAAAACCGCCCGTACGCCCATTCTTTGACGAACCGGATCGCATTGAAACGAGCCTCGATACGTTGGTGCCGGACAATCCCAACACGCCCTATGACATGAAGGAGCTGATCGCCAAGCTCGCTGACGAGGGTGATTTTTACGAATTGCAGGAAGAGTTCGCCAAGAACATAATCACCGGCTTCATACGGCTTGAGGGGCGGACTGTCGGTGTGGTCGCAAACCAACCCATGGTGCTGGCGGGCGTGCTGGACATCGACAGTGCCCGCAAGGCGGCCCGGTTTGTGCGGTTCTGCGACTGTTTTGACATCCCGATCCTGACCTTGATCGACGTGCCCGGGTTCTTACCCGGCACCAGCCAGGAATATGGCGGTGTGATCAAGCACGGGGCGAAACTGCTTTTTGCATATGGCGAGGCGACGGTGCCCAAGGTGACGGTGATCACCCGCAAGGCTTATGGTGGTGCGTATGTTGTGATGGCGTCCAAACATCTGCGCGCTGACTTCAACTATGCGTGGCCCACGGCCGAGATTGCGGTGATGGGCGCTAAAGGCGCCACTGAGATCATCCACCGGACCGATCTGGGCGATGCAGACAAGATTGCGCAGCATACGAAGGATTACGAAGACCGGTTTGCCAACCCGTTCGTGGCAGCAGAGCGGGGGTTCATCGACGAGGTGATCCAGCCGCGGTCTACGCGCAAGCGCGTCAGCCGCGCTTTTGCGTCCCTGCGCAACAAGACCACGCAGGTGCCCTGGAAGAAACACGACAATATTCCGCTGTAGGGCCGGGGGGGAACGGATATGCGCCCCTATGGGTTTGCTCCGAAAGGAGAAGCACATGACAGCCGATCACGGACCGTCCATCAAGGACGACGACACCTACGAGGCATTGCGCAATCAGGGGGCTTCGAAACAGAAGGCCGCGCGGATTGCCAACGCGCAGGCCAGCGACGACCAGACCCCATCGAGCAAAGGTGGCAGCCAGTCCCCTTACGAAGAGTGGACCAAGGACGCTCTCTACGAGCGGGCTCAGGAACTGGACGTCGACGGGCGGTCAGATATGACCAAGGACGAATTGATCGAGGCGTTGCGCAACACCTGACCCAAAGGCGTGCGCTATGAGCCTTTGGAAGAACCAGGCCTTCGCCATTTCGCACGCTGACAGCGGAGCGTTCGAGGGGGCGGGCCTACGTCCATTTTTTGAATACCGACAGCTTGGTGTCGATAAGGCAACCGATGGGGCCTATGGCGCTCATGTGATACGGGCGGTGCCCGGGATGGAAAGCCCGGGCACATGGCATTCGCACGATCTTGATTTTCAACTTGTCTATGTCACCCACGGGTGGGTTGTCTTTGAATATGAAGGGCAGGGAGAACACGTTTTGCGTGCAGGCTCCTGTGTGCTGCAACCCCCTCAGATTGTGCATCGCGAAGTGCGGCACTCCGACGACCTAGAATTGATTGAAATCACCGCGCCTGCCACCTTTACAACTCGGGAAGAAGATGCACCATGAGGGGTGACAGGCAACATACGATGCCGAATGGAACAGTGCGACGGGTTATCACCGATTGCACAGCAGCCCCGGAGGGAGGAGCCCGGACCCGAATGCGGGAATGGGTCCGGGGCTGCGGTTTAGTTTTGTTGTTGTCAGTTGCTCCCGCATTTGCACAGGATGTCCCCTCGGGGCAGTCCGTCACACTTTCAGAAGTTCTTGTTGATCAAGTCGGCGCCGAAGTGTGGTTGCGATTTAGATTTGTCGCACCCGCGATCGCGCGCGATACAGGCACTTTGACCTATGCCGAGGCAGAGGCTGATTTTCAGGAGCTCTGTGATGGCTTCGCGCTGCCTTATATGTCTGACTTTGACCTGACGGCAGACGTCATCGTGATCTCATTGATGGATGAGCCAGTGCCGTTTGGCACAAGCGCGCCCGACGCGACACAATTCTTCGAAGCGTTCCGCCCAGGCGTAGATGGCTGCGAATGGGAGGCGCTTTGATGCGGTGGCAAATTTTTGCACATGCGGCATTGAGGCCACAACCCGCGCAACGCTTTCGGGAGCCATATCATTTGCCCCGAAAATCCCTTATAGGAACGACGAGGGGTCCCCAAGACCGCCTTACCTCGCAATGGGTGTATCTTTTGATGTGCCCTGAAGTTGACTACAGGAGAGACAGATGTCGAAGAACATCAAAGTGTTGGGCATGGTTAGCCTTATGGTTCTGGTCGCAGCGTGCGGCAACAACAATGAAGAAGAGTTCGTGGTTGTTGAACCTGAGCCCATCAGCCAAGAGCCTGTCAGCACCGGCAAGTTCAAGTAAATTCACGGGGCGGGCGCATCAGCCCGCCCTGACACATCCCCGATCCGCCGGGGGTAGCCTATGCTGAAACATCGCGGATTTCCCGGTCGCCTGACCGGTACAGATTTCCAATTCACCATCCGCAGGCCGAACCCAAAAGGGGTCACGGAACTGCTGCGTCGCGAGCGTTTCGCCGATCGCAAGCCAGCTGACCGTCGCGCTGACGCTGCATTTATGGTGGCGCTGTGGCAGCAGTTCGGACCCGACCCGTTTGAGCGCGGCAATCTGGATGCAGGGCGACTATCCTGGTTGTTCGGGCGCGAGGTGATTCCAGCCACCGATCCATTCGATCCCGCCGACTACGAAGCCCTTCTGAAGATTGATGAAAATGTCGCGAGAGCATCGTTTCCCGAGGCATTCGAGGATGATTGGTCGTGACTTTGGGAACGCGAGTCGGCGTTTTTCCGCCGCCGGATTCTAGTATTTGGCGAAACCCGGCTCATTATTGCCACCCGGGTCATATGCCCTTTGTGCCGCTTGCCAAAGCGTGTCAGCGTAAATGGGCGGCATTGCTTCCCCAGACTTTTAGTGATGCCGTGTACCATTTCCGTACCCCTTCCCCTGGTGGGCAGCACATATCTAAAGATATTATGCTGCCCATCTTTTTTTTGCTGCAATGTCAGCGGCTTGCGGCTGATGTTACAACGCGTCACGCAATCGCGTCTGCTTATGACAGGGGTACCCTCTTATTTTTGTACCTATTGGTTCCCAACTCAATGCCAGAGATTGAGAAGGATCAAAAACAATGTCGTTCAAACTTGCTTCCGTTGCCCTTGCTGCAACCCTCGGATTGGCCGCTTGCGGCGACACCATCGGTGAACAAGCGCTGTCGGGTGCCGTTGTCGGTGCAGCGGGCACCGCGATTTTCAATGGCGATGCCGGAACCGGCGCCGTTGTCGGCGCGGTCGGCGGCGTCGCATACTGCCAGATCTCGAGCCGCTGTAACTGATCCCAAGCAAGCGCGCCGGGCTATCTGGCGCCCAGCTTGGCCTCAAGATACGCGTGCGTCTCTTCCGGATCGGGAACCAATGATCTGTGTCGACGTTTGTTTTGCAACATTCACGTCGACAAAAGGAAAAAGATCATGCGTATCAAATTCTTCGCGATCGCGGCGACTGCGGCCCTCGGATTGGCGGCCTGTGGCGACACAGTCAGTGAGCAAGCCGTCCTCGGCGGCGCTGTCGGTGGTGTCGGCACAGCAGCGCTTGGCGGCAACGCAATTGCAGGTGCTGCGGTGGGCGCAGGTGCAAACGTGCTCTACTGCGATCAGAACCCCGGCAACTGCTGAGGTAACCAGCTCTGCGCAGCCAATGCGCTTTATCAAATTGTATTCAAAACACCGTTTTGCCCTCGGGCAGGGCGGTGTTTTGCGTTTTGACGTCCAACAAAGTGAGGCCCTATGTTCAACAAGATCCTGATCGCCAACCGAGGCGAGATTGCCTGCCGCGTCATCAAGACGGCGCGCAAGATGGGCATTCCAACGGTTGCCATCTTCTCGGACGCGGACGCCAAAGCACTTCATGTCCAGATGGCAGACGAGGCGATCCATATTGGGCCACCCCCTGCAAACCAATCCTATATCGTCATTGACCGGGTCATGGATGCGATCAAACAATCCGGTGCGCAGGCCGTGCATCCGGGCTATGGCTTTCTGTCTGAAAACGCCAAGTTTGCCGAGGCGTTGGAACAGGCAGGTGTGGCCTTTGTTGGCCCTCCCAAGGGCGCGATCGAAAGCATGGGGGACAAGATCACCTCGAAGAAAATCGCGCAGGAGGCGGGCGTTAGCACAGTACCTGGCTATATGGGCCTGATCGGGGACGCGGACGAGGCTGTGAAAATCTCGACCGAGATTGGATACCCGGTGATGCTCAAGGCCTCCGCCGGGGGTGGTGGCAAGGGGATGCGGATCGCCTGGAACGATGAGGAAGCGCGTGAGGGGTTCCAGTCGTCCAAAAACGAGGCGGCCAGTAGCTTTGGCGACGACCGCATCTTTATCGAAAAGTTCGTAACCCAGCCGCGCCACATTGAAATCCAGGTCCTGTGCGATACGCACGGGAACGGCATCTATCTGGGCGAGCGCGAGTGTTCGATCCAGCGCCGCAACCAAAAGGTGGTAGAAGAGGCGCCCTCTCCCTTTCTGGACGAAGCGACGCGCAAGGCGATGGGCGAACAGGCCGTGGCACTTGCCAAGGCCGTGGGGTATGCCAGCGCCGGCACCGTTGAGTTTATTGTGGACGGCGACAAGAACTTCTATTTCCTCGAAATGAACACCCGCCTACAGGTGGAACATCCGGTGACCGAGTTGATCACGGGTGTTGACCTGGTCGAACAGATGATCCGGGTCGCGGCTGGCGAAAAGCTGTCGATCAGCCAGGACGACGTAAAGCTAAGCGGTTGGGCCATCGAAAACCGGCTCTATGCCGAAGACCCATATCGTGGTTTTCTCCCCTCGATTGGCCGCCTGACCCGCTATCGTCCGCCCGCCGAAACCGAAAGCTACAGCCCCGGGGTAAGCCCTCAAAGCATAGTGGTGCGCAACGATACAGGCGTCTACGAGGGCGGCGAGATCAGCATGTACTACGACCCGATGATTGCAAAGCTTTGTACCTGGGGTCCTGACCGCGCCACAGCGATCGAGGCAATGCGGGTGGCGCTCGACAGTTTTGAGGTTGAAGGGATCGGCCACAATCTGCCTTTCCTTTCTGCGGTAATGGATCATCCCAAGTTTATTTCGGGCGACATGACAACCGCTTTCATCGCCGAAGAATACCCTGACGGTTTCGAAGGTGTTGAACTGGGCGAAGCAGACTTGCGCCGCGTGGCCGCAGCCTGTGCTGCGATGCACCGTGTGGCGGAAATCCGGCGCGCTCGCGTGTCGGGCCGGATGGACAATCACGAGCGCAAGGTGGGGACGGACTGGAATGTCGCTTTGCAAGGTCAGCATTATGATGTGGTGATTGACGCTGACCATGATGGAGCGACCGTCACATTCAACGGCGGCTCGGCCCTGCGCGTTTCCGGGACCTGGACACCAGGCGATCAATTGGCTGAGATGATTGTGGATGGCGCGCCTCTCGTGTTGAAGGTGGGCAAGGTATCGGGAGGCTTCCGCATCCGAACCCGCGGAGCGGACCTGAAGGTTCACGTAAGGTCCCCACGGCAGGCAGAACTTGCCCGGCTCATGCCCGAGAAGACGCCGCCGGACACGTCCAAGATGTTGCTGTGCCCCATGCCGGGTCTTGTCGTAAAGATCGATGTGGCTGAAGGCGACGAGGTGCAGGAAGGCCAGGCTCTGTGCACCATCGAGGCGATGAAGATGGAGAACATCTTGCGGGCCGAGAAGAAGGGCATCGTATCCAAGATCAATGCAGGCGCGGGCGACAGCCTCGCTGTTGATGATGTGATCATGGAATTCGAGTGAGTGCTGCCCGTCATATCGTGGATTGGTTTTCCACCATTGACCCGCGCATCTGGCAGGCGGTCATCGCGGGCCTGTTTGTGGCGGTCGGCTGGATCGTCAACGGCCGGCAGAACCGCCGCGCCGCGACGCGTCTGCGGCGCGAGCAACGCGATGATGTGCAGCGCGCACTGGTGGCCGAGATCAAACACTACCTTGAAGTGCTAGAGGGTGAAGATCTGAACGCGGCGTGGGAAGAGATGCGAGAGCGGATTGAGAGTGGATATGTTCCGTTCCTACCGACCGAGGCCAATAACATGGTGTTCGGCTCGGTGCTGGAGAACATCCACATCCTGCCCAAAAGCGTGATCGACCCGGTCGTGAAATACTATTCTCAACTCAAGGCCATTGAGTTGCAAATCAAGGATTCGCGGCTGCACGCGTTCACTTATGGTACGGATAAAGATAGCCGTGACCGACGCGCAGCGGTGTACCTTGATTATCTACAGATGAGGCAGCGTGCGCGCACCTACGGGATCGCAGCACTCGCATCTATGGGGGCAACGCCTGGGCTCAATACCCAGGACGTGGGCCGTTCCGACCAGTGATGGGAGTGGGTCGTTTGGGTGTATCTGACATATCCAGCTCCTTTTCCGTTAAATCGCGGGTGTCAGGTCTCTACGCCCTAAATATAGGTGTTTGCACGTCATTTCACAAGGATCGTGCTACACCTAGCACACAATGTTTAACGCGCGATCATTGCAGCGTTCAACTGTCGTTTGCACGTCGTTCACGGATTTCTCGCTGGCGGATGGGCATTTTGTCGATGGTACGGGTCAACTCGCGCACATCCCACGGAAAAGGCTTGCGCAACTTCACCCCACCATCCTTGCCAACCAGCACCAGCATGAAGCCGCGCGGGCGAAACTTCAGGCGCAATGCGCTGTCGACAGACGGGTCCGTGTCGGTCAGCACCACCACATCGCGTTCAGCCAATTCATCTGCGCGTGCCTCCAGATACTCCATCTGTAGCCCGAAATTCGGATCGTTGGGACTGTCTGCAAAGACGATGATGGGCCTCTTTTCCCAAACAAATTCGCTCAAATCCGGCACATCTGCTGCAACAAAGATGGATGCGACCAGCGGATCATCGCCCTCTGCGGCGACTGCCGAGACGCCAAAAAGTCCAAACAGAACAATGGGTAAAAGGTGTTTCATCAGCTCTCCTGTTGACCCCAATGTAGCGGCTTTTTTTGCAATTGCGACGGCTCCTCGCGCCAATTTTAGCTTTAATCGCCCAGCAACCAAGTTCGTGCGACGCCTTAACCATGACCGCCGCGGTCCTGCCCGGCGATATGTGAGCCAGGCAAAGGACCACAATGGCATGAAGGTTACACTGCACATCGGTGCGCATCGCACCGGCACCACCTCGTTTCAGGCCTACATGCGCAGAAACTCGGATTTCACACGCGCGCGGCGGATTGGTTTCTGGGGGCCCTTGCGCACACGACAAGGCCTGTTTTCGGGCATCCAGCCCGCTCTTGGGCGGGGGGCAAAGGATGCCGCTCGGGCGCGCGGCCGCATTCAACTGCAACTAAACAAATCCGAACGCAACGGGGTCAAAACGCTGATTGTGTCTGATGAGAACATGTTGGGCACCATGCGCCGGAACATGCGCGATCAGCGGCTCTATGGCGATGTGGGCGAACGCATGGCGCGCTACGCCGCAGCATTCGACGGACATATTGATACGATTGTGATGTCGATCCGCGCACAAAATCACTATTGGAGCTCTACAGCGGCCTTTTGCGTGGCACGCGGCCATTGCGTTCTTGCCCCGGACCAGCGTGTGCGCGCCGCCTTTGGCGCGCGTACTTGGCGCGATGTAATCGCTGATGTCGCCTGTGCTGCGCCACGTGCCAAACTCGTGATTGTCCCGTTTGAGCGGACGACGGGGCGACCCGACACGATGTTTCGGGCCATAACAGGGCTTTACGGTCCCCGCAACGCCGCAGAAACCTGGCTGAACCGCTCGCCTGATGTACCGACGCTGCGCAATTTGCTAGCAGAGCGCGGCGAGGATCCAGACCTGATTTCGGGCCTCGCGCCACGCTGGACACCGTTTGACCCTGCCGCCGTCGCTGCGATGCGCGAGGCGTATCTGGATGACATTCACTGGCTAACCGCTGGTGCTGACGGACTTGCAACACTGACAGAGGATTTGGGCCAGAGAGGAGCGGGGCAAACCTCGCCGCATGGCTTGCTGACAAGAGGACACGCACATGACGACGAAGAAAGACGATTGGCAGAGCCTGGCCGAAGGTGAATTGCGCGGCCGCCCGGTCGATGATCTGACCTGGAACACACTCGAAGGGATCGCCGTCGCGCCGATCTATACGCACGAGGACCTGGCAGGCGTGGATCATCTGGGCACCATCCCCGGCGAAGCGCCTTTCACGCGTGGTGTGAAGGCGACGATGTATGCCGGGCGCCCCTGGACCATCCGCCAATATGCGGGCTTTTCCACTGCCGAGAAATCCAACGCATTTTATCGCCGTGCTCTGGATGCGGGGCAGCAGGGGGTCTCCGTCGCATTCGATCTGGCCACCCACCGCGGCTATGACAGCGATCACGAACGTGTCGTGGGGGACGTGGGCAAGGCGGGCGTGGCCATCGACAGTGTCGAGGACATGAAGATCCTGTTCGACGGCATTCCCCTCGATAAGGTGTCAGTGTCGATGACAATGAACGGTGCGGTGATCCCGATCCTCGCCAATTTCATCGTCGCAGGCGAGGAGCAGGGCGTGGACCGATCCGCCCTGTCAGGCACCATCCAGAACGACATTCTCAAAGAGTTCATGGTCCGAAACACCTATATCTATCCCCCCGAACCATCGATGCGGATCATCGCGGATATCATCGACTATACCTCCGATGAGATGCCGAAATTCAACTCGATCAGCATCTCGGGCTACCACATGCAGGAAGCTGGGGCGAACCTTGTTCAGGAACTGGCCTTTACCCTGGCCGATGGGCGCGAATATGTGCGCGCCGCCCTCGCGCGCGGTATGGATGTCGACAAGTTTGCCGGGCGCTTGTCCTTCTTCTTTGCCATCGGCATGAATTTCTTCATGGAGGCCGCCAAGCTGCGTGCCGCACGGCTGCTCTGGCACCGGATCATGTCCGAGTTTGAGCCGAAAAACCCCAAATCCATGATGTTGCGCACGCACTGCCAGACCAGCGGCGTCAGCCTGCAGGAACAGGACCCCTACAACAACATCGTGCGCACTGCGTTCGAGGCGATGAGCGCCGTCCTCGGCGGTACCCAAAGTCTGCACACCAACAGCTTTGACGAAGCCATCGCACTGCCCACGCAGTTTTCCTCCCGGATCGCGCGCAACACGCAATTGATCCTGCAAAATGAAACGGGTGTCACCAATGTCGTCGATCCGTTGGCAGGCTCCTACTATGTCGAGAAACTGACCCATGATCTGGCCGAAGAAGCGTGGAACTTAATCCAGGAGGTCGAAGAGATGGGCGGTATGACCAAGGCCGTTGCCTCCGGCATGCCCAAGCTGCGGATCGAGGAAGCAGCGGCCAAGCGCCAGGCCATGATCGACCGTGGAGACGAGGTGATTGTGGGCGTCAACAAGTTCCGGCTCGAAAAAGAGGACGAGATCGACATTCTGGATATCGACAACGCGGCTGTACGCGACAATCAAATTGCGCGGCTCGACCGGATCAGGGCCGAACGCGATGAAGCGGCCTGTCAGGCTGCTCTCGATGCGCTTAGTGCGGTCGCTGCGGCGGACGGCAATCTATTGAAAGCGGCGGTAGAAGCCGCGCGGGCACGGGCCACTGTGGGAGAGATCAGCATGGCGATGGAAAAAGAGTTCGGGCGCCACAGCGCAGAGGTGAAAACGCTCGCTGGCGTCTATGGAGCGGCCTATGAGGGCGACGAGGGCTTTGCCGCCATTCAGAAATCAGTCGAGGATTTCGCCGAGGCCGAGGGCCGCCGCCCCCGGATGCTGGTGGTCAAGATGGGTCAGGATGGCCATGACCGCGGCGCCAAGGTGATCGCCACGGCCTTTGCCGATATCGGTTTCGACGTGGATGTGGGCCCCTTGTTCCAAACCCCGGCCGAGGCGGCGCAGGATGCGGTCGACAACGATGTGCATGTGGTGGGCATCTCGTCCCAGGCCGCCGGGCACAAGACCCTCGCACCGCAACTCGTTCAGGCCCTCAAAGAGGCAGGTGCTGAGGATATCATCGTCATTTGCGGCGGCGTCATCCCGCAACAAGACTACCAGTTTCTCTATGATGCCGGGGTCAAGGCCATCTTTGGGCCAGGCACGAATATTCCCGACGCCGCCCAGCATATCCTGAATATCCTGCGCGAGGGCGACAAAGCGGCTTGAGAGACGCGTGGCGCTTTCCGCCTTGGAAACAGCCATCTCTGCCAAATGCAAGCTGAGCGTGGACCAGCGCACCCTTGCACTTTAGTTCGGGCGCTGGCTTTGCCATAACCGGGCCGACGATGCGCGTGAACGCGCTCATGCAAGGAGGTGGCAGCGTATGATGTTTGATCATCTTGTGATTGGGGCAACAGACCTCGACGCCGCTCGCGCCCATGTCGAAGACGCGTTGGGCGTTGCCATGCAGCCGGGTGGCGCTCACGCCGTGTTTCAAACCCACAATGCGCTTCTGGGGTTGGAGGATGGCATCTACATCGAAGCGATCGCGCCCAATCCCGCGGTGCCTGCGCCGACACGTCCGCGTTGGTATGACCTCGACCGCTTTAGCGGAGCGGCACGCTTGTCGAACTGGGCCTGCGCGATCGCAGACATGGACACATCACTGAAAGATATGCCAGCGGGCGTGGGGGCACCCGTCGCAGTCAGCCGGGGGACACTCTCATGGCGCATGGCCGTGTCGGAGCAGGGCACAACACCATTCAGCAACCTGTGGCCCGCGTTGATCGAATGGCCAGATGACGTGCATCCGGCTGGCCAGTTGCCGCGCACTGGCATCCGGCTGCGCAGGGTTACGCTGACCCACCCCGAAGGCAACGCACTGGCGCAGGCCTTGTACAACCACATATCGGACGACCGCGTGCGCGTTGAAACCGGGCCTGTAAGAATGCAGGCCGCATTTGACACACCGCACGGGCCACGCTTTCTATGATCACGCAGGCAAGCACCGAGGATGCACGCTGGATCGCCCGGCTTTGGAACGACGTCATCGCAAATACCCAGATCACCTTCACAACCCGGCGCAAATCGGTGGCCGAGATTGAAAAGCGGATCGCCGACCGGAACGTCCTCACCTTGCCGGAAAAGGGCGGCTTTGCGACTTACGGACCGTTCAGAGATGGCCCGGGCTACGCCACCACGGTTGAGCATACGATCATCCTCGATCCAAAGGTGCAAGGCAACGGCGCGGGCAGGGCCCTTTTGTCCGCACTCGAACGTCACGCTCACGCAGCGGGTCACCACGTCACGGTGGCAGCCATCAGCAGCGCCAACCCGGGCGCTGTCGCCTTTCACACAGCACTTGGCTTTGCCCAGGTGGCGCATATGCGCGAAGTCGGGCGCAAGGATGGCGTCTGGCTCGACTTGATCCTCATGCAAAAACACCTTGGCGCATCCGTGAACGCTAACGCCAGAGAGGCCCGTAAGGTATAAGGTGCGCACATGTCTCTCTGGGCTCGCATATCCGACGCGCTGTCTGCGCTGACCGCCGGCGAAAGCCTGACCCAGGTGTTCGACAAGCTGCGCGCACCGCCCGAGCGAAGCGTGGCCTTTGCCATCGCTGTCATCGCGCTGGGCGCCAAGATGGCCAAGGCTGACGGGCAGGTGACCCGCGATGAAGTCACAGCCTTTCGCGAAGTATTCCACATCGCCGATAAGGACGAAGCGGGGGCCGCCAAAGTGTTCAATCTGGCGCGGCAGGACGTGGCCGGTTTCGAAGACTACGCCACACGCATCCACGCCATGTTCGCAAGCCAACCCGAAACGCTCACAGACCTGATCGAAGGGCTGTTTCACATCGCCATGGCCGATGGCTTCTACCACCCGAACGAAGATGCGTTTCTTGAAGAGGTGGCACATATCTTTGCCATCTCGGACGCCGATTTCCGGGCCCTGCGCGCGCGCTTTGTACCGGATGCCACCCCCGACCCCTACACCGTGCTGGGCGTTGACCAAGCTCTGCCATTGGACGACATCCGGTCGGCCTGGCGCAAGCTGGTGCGTGAAAATCACCCCGATGCCATGATGGCGCGGGGGGTGCCCGAAGAGGCGGTGCGCCTTGCCGAAAAACGCATGATCGACATCAACCGCGCCTGGGAAGAAATCCGGGGCAGCCGCGGCTGATGCGCTTCGCCACCTACAATGTCGAATGGATGAACAGCCTGTTTGACCAGGCGGGTGAACTTTGGAATGACGATGCCCGGTCTGCCCGCCACAACGTCACCCGGTCGGCGCAAACGCAGGCACTGCGCACGGTCTTCCGCGCGCTTGACGCCGACGCCATCATGGTGATTGAGGCACCGGATCATAGCCTCGACACTGTCCGCGCGCTGGAACGGTTTGCGGCCTTTGCGGACCTACGCGCGCGCCGCGTGATCATCGGGTTCACAAATGACACCCAGCAGGAAATCGCACTGCTTTACGATCCTGACACCTTAAATGTCAGGCATGACCCGCAGCAGCACACGGGCGCGCCGCGCTTCAATGACAGCTTTGACATTGATCTGGATATCGATGCAGCCAAAGACCGGGTTGTCTTTTCCAAACCACCGCTGGAGCTTGAGGTTGAAACCCTTCGGGGCGCACAGCTGCGAATAATTGGGGCGCACCTGAAATCCAAGGCTCCGCATGGCGCCCGCGACCGGGACGAAGTTATGCGCATCTCCATCGCCAACCGGCGCAAGCAACTTGCGCAGGCGATCTGGCTGCGTGCCCGCATTGACGCGGTTCTGGCGGATCAAAGCCCCGTCATGCTCATGGGGGACCTGAATGATGGGCCCGGGCTTGACGAATACGAAAACCTGTTCGGCCGGTCGTCGGTCGAGATTATCTTGGGCGAGGGGGACACCGCATTGTTCGACCCCCACGCCCGGCAGGCTCTGCAGCGCCGTTTGGGTGCAACACCCACCACAGCGCGGTTCTGGATCAGGCCGGAACAGCGCTATCTTCAGGCGTTGCTAGACTACATCATGGTGTCCGCGGATCTTGCCCGCCTCACCCCGTCCTGGCGCATCTGGCACCCGATGGATGACCCGGAATGTTGGGCCCACCCCGATTTGCGCGACGCGCTGGTCACGGCCTCGGATCATTTCCCCGTCAGCTTGGATATCACGCTATGATGCCCATATATCAGCCATGAAACATATCGCTCTTGCCCTGACCTTCTCTGTTGTCGCAACCCCGACCCTTGCACAGGATACCGAGGACGAAGGCGGCTGGTCCCTCATGGGGCGCGGCGCCCAATTGTTGATGGAAGGGCTCATGCAGGATATGGAACCCGCTCTCGAAGACCTGCAAGGGCTCGCGCAGGAGTTTGGTCCCGCCTTGCGCGGTTTCACGGCCCAGATGGGGCCGGCCTTGCGCGATCTATTGGAAGAGGTCGAGGATTGGAGCGTCTACCATCCTCCCGAATTGCTTGAGAATGGCGACATTATCATCCGGCGTAAAACACTAGAAGATCAAAAGGTTGAGCCGGACCCGGACGCCCAGATCGACATCTAGCGCTTGCGTTGCTTGACCGTTACGGTCGCATCGAGCGACGACGCCAGCGAATTCAGGCGCGCCTCGGCCACCTCTCCGAACAACGGCATCGCATCCGGCGACAGGTGTAATTCCAACTCCCGCTTTTTCGGAAACCATCGGAATTCTCCGCGTTCGGCGTCTTTCTCCATCCACAGCATTGCACCAAACCGCATCGCCTTGCCCAAAATCTCGGCCTCGTGCTGGGTCTTTTCGTCAATCAGATCGTACAAGCCCTCGAAATGAGTGCCTTCGCGCTTGTTTGTGTAGCGATGCAGCAGTGCCAGACCCAGAAAAATGCGCTCGGAATGCTTGAGCCCGCCAAGATTGGCACGGGTCGCATTGTCAAAGCAGACCTCGTGCCGGTAGTCGGGATGGGCCCGCCAGCTGACATCGTGCAGCAGACACGCCGCCTTGATCAGCCGTTTGCGCGGTGGCTGCGCGGATTTGAACAAGGGTTCAATGAACTGATAAAGCAGCTTGCCGAACCCCGGCATGCGCGCGTCCTTGGCTTCCGCAAAGCGACATGCTTCGATCAGCGGATCGCGGTCACGCAAGCGTTGTGGCATCTGTTCGTACAGCATGCCCTCGCGTATGCCGTAGCTGGACACGGCGATATCCTTGGGCTTGAAGGTCTTGACCAGCCGCCACAGCACCTCGGCGGCCAGCGGCACCAAAGCCATGCGCGCGGATGAGATACCACATTCACTGCGCAGAGCCTCATGATCTTTGTGCTCACGAATGAACTTGGCTGTCCGCTGCACCGATTGCGGCGTCATCCGGTACTCGTGTAGCACGTGCAGCGGATAGCCGCGGCGGTGCATGTCCACACGCGCAATCGCCCGCCACGACCCGCCCACCAGGAACAGGCGGTCGCGTTGATCACCCATCTCACCGCGCAACTGCTCCATGACAGTCTTGATGTGGTCGCGCCGACCTTTCTTGCCGCCACTCACAGTCTGTAGCTTGAGTGGACCCAGATCCGAGGTCACACGCCGCCCAACTTGCCCGTCCGAGATTTCGGCCAATTCCATCGACGATCCGCCAATGTCGCAGACCAGCCCATAGGACCCGGGCCAACCAAGAAGCACGCCCTGTGCAGACAGCCGTGCCTCTTCACGCCCATCAATCACGCGCACATTCAGGCCGGTCTCGCGCAATACGTCTGAACGAAATTCAAGCCCGTCCGCGGCATCGCGCACGGCGGCGGTTGCGACAACCGACAGATCAAAAAGGCCCATCCCCTCGGTCAGTCTCTGAAACCGTTTAAGCGCCTCAAGCGCCCGCACCCGACCTTCGGGGTTCAGCCTGCCGGTGTCGGACAGGCCCGCGCCCAAGGCGCACATGATCTTTTCGTTGTAGAAATAGGCGGGCGAGCGGGCCGCACCGTCGAAAACCACCAGACGAACCGAGTTTGAGCCTACATCGACAACGCCAACGCGCGACAGCGCCCGCGCAGAGGGGTCTTCGAACAGGGGGCGGCCAAACAGGCTGCCATCGCCCGTCTGTGGCGAAACAGATACGTTCATAAAGCCCCCGTGGTGCGCACTCAGCTTCGTTGATGGACCAGCGGACAGTTTGGGTCAATGACCGGCTGCGCCGGAATGGGACTGTTTCGGGCTGCGCCGCCAGGTGCCCACCCGCGGACCCGACCGCGCGTTAGTCTTCGGTATGGGTCAGTTTCGGCACGTCCGCAGCCCCGGCCGATCCGCGCCCAGACAAAGACGGGTTTTCCATAAAGAAGCGGTGGCAGTTGAACGCAAATGTGCCGTCGGGCAGGTCGGGTCTTTGGAACGAGCCGTCCGGCGCCATCACCCAGCTTTGCGCGACATCGGCCAGATTGGCCGCCATGATCTGGCTGACGATCTGTGCCTTGACGGTGGTGTTTTCGATCTCGACCAGTGTTTCCACGCGGCGGTTCAGGTTGCGGCCCATCCAATCGGCGGACGAGATGAATACCCGCGCTTTTTTTGATGGCAAACCACGCCCGTTGCCAAAACATACAATGCGGCTGTGTTCCAGAAACCGCCCAACGATGGATTTCACGCGAATATTGTCCGAGAATCCTTTGATTCCCGGCCGTAATCCGCAGATGCCTCGAAGGACCAAGCTGATTTTGACCCCCGCCTGGCTCGCGGCATAAAGCGCGTCGATCACTTCGCTGTCGATCAGCGAATTCATCTTGGCCCAGATTTCCGCCGGCTTGCCCGCCCGCGCATGATCAGCTTCGGCCGCGATCATTTCCAGCAGTCGCGGCTTCAGCGTGGTGGGCGAGATGGCAAGATTGTCCAACCCCTCTGGCGGCGCATATCCCGACAGGTAATTGAACACCTTGGTGGCATCACGCCCCAGCTTTGCATCGCATGTAAACAGCGACAGGTCGGTGTAAATGCGCGCAGTGATGGGATGATAGTTGCCGGTCCCGTAATGGGTGTACGTCACCAGTTCCTTGCCCTCGCGCCGCACCACGGTGCTGATCTTGGCGTGGGTCTTGAGGTCGAGAAAACCATACACCACATGCGCGCCCGCCCGCTCCAGCCGTCGGGACTGCCGAATATTGGCGGCCTCGTCAAAACGCGCCTT
This sequence comes from Pseudomonadota bacterium, assembly GCA_038525015.1. Lineage (GTDB taxonomy): Bacteria > Pseudomonadota > Alphaproteobacteria > Rhodobacterales > Rhodobacteraceae > Tateyamaria. Next base: position 247,005 of record JBCBID010000002.1, read on the forward strand.
CAACTCCACCAGCGCGGTAACGGACTTGCCGTCTTCAGCGGCTTCGCACAGCGCCTCGACAATGGGCGAGTTCTTGGACGTGCGGTACAGCGTTTGCTTGATGGCGACCACGTTCGGGTCGCGCGCGGCCTGTTGCAGAAAGCGCACCACCATGTCGAACGTCTCGTAGGGGTGGTGCAACAGCATGTCTTTTTGCCGGATCGCTGCCAGCATATCGCCTTCGAAATCGGTGACCCGCTCGGGCACGCGGGGGGTGAATGACGGCCATAGCAGGTCGGGCCGGGTGTCAAGCACCAACTCGCTCAGGTCGGCCATGCCCAACATGCCATCCATCTCGATCACTTCGGTGTCGTTGACCCCCAACTCCTCCATGATCACTGCCTTAAGCGCCTTGGGCGCGCCCGCCGAATGGGTCAGGCGCACCACCTCGCCGCGGCGGCGGCGCTTCAGGGCCACCTCGAACTCGCGCACCAGGTCCTCGGCCTCTTCCTCGACCTCCAGATCACTGTCGCGCAGCACGCGGAAGCCGAAATGCGATTTCAGCTCGTAGCCTGGAAACAGGCTGGGAATGTGCAGAACCAGCAGCTCCTCAAGCGGCAAAAACCGCTGACCATCGCCGGGCAACGCCACAAAGCGGTCGATCTGGCCCGGGATCGGCAACAAAGCCTGCAAGGCCCGCTTGTCTTTGGTGCGTTCAAGTTGAAGCGCCAAGGCATAGCCGGTGTTTGGAATGAACGGGAACGGGTGGGCCGGATCAATCGCCAGTGGGGACAGCACCGCAAAGACGCGGCGCAAAAAGACGTCTTCCAAATGCAGCATATCATCCTTGGTCAGATCCTCCGCGTTCAGGATCGATATGCCCTTGTCCTCCATTTCGGCTTTCAGACCGGCCAACACCTCGGTTTGGCGCAGGATCAATTGGCGCGCGTTCTCGTTGATCAACACCAGTTGCTCGGCTGGGGTCAGACCATCGGCAGCGGGGGTCGTATTGCCGGCGATGGCCAATTCCCTCAGACCCGCCACGCGTACCGTATAGAATTCATCAAGGTTGCCTGCGCTGATCGACACAAACCGCAGCCGCTCCAAAAGCGGCACGCGCGGGTTCTCGGCCTCTTCCAGGACCCGCCAGTTGAAAGCCAGCCAACTCAGTTCACGGTTGAAGAAACGACCGGGGCCGTTGGTGTCCAGATCGGGCAGGGGGGTGGCCTCGGGAAAGTCCGACCCCAGGAAATCAGCGTTTGTCATGCGCAGGTTGTGTCTTCGGGATGTAAAGGTTGGATGACACTTATCCGCCGGATCACCCGGGATTGTCCAGACAGGCCGCGGCAAGTGCCCGCGTTATGGGCTTTTTCTGCGCAAGACTGGCCGCATCTAGGGCCGCCACGACATCGCGCGCCGCCGCAAAACTGCGCTCCATATGCGTGACAAGATAGGGGATCACGTCGGCGCGCGGCGCAAGCTGGCGGTCCGCAAACTGCTTGGCCAGAACGGCCCCCAACAGGCTGTCATCCGGCGCATCCAGGGCTGCATGCCCTGCCGCGTCCACGCGACTTTGCAGATCGGGCAGGCTCAGCCCCCACAGATTTGGTGGCAATTCGCCCGTCATAAGCAGAGGATGGCCCGCCACTTGCAACGCATTGTGCAGATGGAAAAGTGCCGTTTGGCGGTCCGTATCGCTGGCAATCTTGTCGACATCTTCGACCGCAACGGGGCCTTCGAACAGGGCCTCAACGGTGTTTGTGTCCAGTGTGTTTGCGGGCACAAGCGTTGCGCCGGTCTCAGCGGCCCAGACATGAGTGAGGTGCGTCTTGCCCGCGCCTTGGGGGCCGGTCAGCACAAACTTGTTCTGGGGCCATGTCTGCCAGGCATCGACCATCGATAGCGCAATGGCGTTTGACGGGGCGACCAGAAAGTCGTCCCGCCCCAGCGCCACCCGCACCGGAAGGTCAAACCCAAGCTGCTGGGCCATGCTCAGTCCTCGGTCTCTGTGTCCGTCGCGGCCTCGTCTTGACCGGTCACGCCGGTGTAAAGACGACTGTTCTGGTATTGCTCGATGATAAATCGCACCAGAACACCAAGGGCTGCGGCCACCGGCACTGCGACCAGCATGCCGACAAAGCCAAAGAGTGCACCAAAGACCGACAAGGCCAGAATCAGCCAGACGGGATGTAAGCCCACGCTGTCGCCCACGAGTTTCGGCGTGAGGAAATTCCCTTCGGCGATCTGACCGATTTGAAAGACGATGGCTACGGCCACGATCCACCACCATTCACCCCAGAATTGGAACAACGCCAGACCGATCGCCAGCAAACCTCCGACAATCGCGCCGACATAAGGGATAAAGGTCAGAAGGCCCGCCACAAATCCAACAACCAGCCCGAACTGCAATCCGATCAGCATCAACGCGATGGCATAGTATGTGCCAAGGATCAGGCACACAGTGCCCATGCCGCGGATGAAACCGGCAAGCGTTCGGTCCATCTCTTTGGCCAAGCGCCGGACGGTCGGTGCGTGGTCGCGCGGCAGAAGCTGGTCGATGCGGGCAATCATGCGGTCCCAGTCAAGCAGCAGATAGACCGCGACCACGGGCACGATCACGAACAGCACAATCACATTGATCAGGCTTGCAGCAGAATTCAGTGCTGTTTCAAGAAGTTGCCCGCCCCGCTCAGAGATGGTCTGGCCGACTGAATTCAATGTCTGACGTACGGTCGAACCCTCGTCCAACAGGCTTGGGAAGCGCTCGGTCAGGAAGGTGCCGAGGTCGCGCGCCAATGAAGGCGCCGCATTGAAAAGCTGGATCGCCTGTTCAACCAGGGTCGGGATGACCAGCAGTGCGAGGATCACAAAGATGATGATGGCACTGACCGTGATGATGCCCGTGGCCAGCCCGCGGCTGCATCCGTGCGCCTCTAGCCAGTCGGCGACAGGGTCCAGAAAATAGGCGATGGCCGCACCCAGGAAGAAGGGCAACAATTGGTCGCCAAGCGCATAGAGCAGCACGAAAAAGACCGCCGCGGCGATCCCCCAATATTTGAACTGTTCTCGGACGGGCAGGGCCATAGGCTTCCACGTGTTACGGTCCGCCTAGAGATGCGGGGTTTTGCCCGCAGCTTCAAGGGGGTGTGTCGCGGCCCTGATCCAAATGCGCGCTGACGCGCACGCCATCATGAACGAGAGGGGCCAGCCCCTCTCGCGCTCTCCCCGGGATTTTTTGAAACAGAGAAGGGGACATTGCGGGCGTGGGGGCTTTGCCCTAATCAAGGCGAAACTGTTTGAGGGAGCGCCTCCATGCGTTTGAGCCGTTACTTTCTGCCTGTGCTGAAAGAAAACCCCAGCGAGGCGCAGATCGTCAGCCATCGGCTGATGCTGCGGGCTGGCATGATCAAGCAATCCAGCGCAGGTATCTATTCGTGGCTGCCGCTGGGGTTCAAGGTGTTGCGCAAGCTGGAAAATATCGTGCACGAGGAGCAGGTGCGCGCGGGGCACATCCCGATGCTGATGCCCACGTTGCAATCGGCGGATTTGTGGCGCGAAAGCGGGCGCTATGACGATTACGGGCAGGAAATGTTGCGCGTCACCGACCGGCATGACCGTGACATGCTTTACGGTCCGACAAATGAAGAACTGATTACGGATATTTTCCGCTCCCATGTCGGCAGCTACAAGGACCTTCCGCTCACGCTCTATCATGTGCAATGGAAGTTCCGGGATGAGATTCGTCCGCGCTTTGGTGTGATGCGGGGCCGCGAGTTCTTTATGAAGGACGGCTATAACTTCGACCTGACGAAAGAGGATGCACTGCACGCCTATAACCGCCATCTGGTCAGCTACTTGCGGACCTATGAGCGGATGGGATTGCAGGCGATCCCGATGCGGGCCGACAGCGGACCGATTGGCGGCGACGACACCCATGAATTTCTGGTGCTGGCCGACACGGGCGAGAGTGAGGTCTTTTACGACAGCGCTGTCACCGACCTGAGCTTTGGCGACCGGGATATCGACTATGACAACGTCGCGCAGTGCGCGGCGATCATGGAAGAGTTCACCTCGAAATATGCCCGCACGGACGAGACCCACGATGCGGCACTGTTTAACGAAATCCCAGAAGAGCGGCGCCGCGTGGCGCGCGGGATTGAGGTGGGGCAGATCTTTTATTTCGGCACCAAATACTCCGAACCGTTGAACGCCGTCGTGCAGGGCCCCGATGGCAAGCAGGTGCCGGTGCATATGGGCAGCCACGGGATTGGTGTGAGCCGTCTGGTCGGTGCGATCATTGAGGCGAGCCATGACGAGAACGGGATCATCTGGCCCGAAGGCGTGACGCCCTATCATTGCGGGATCGTCAATCTGAAACAGGGTGACGATGAGGCGGATGAGGCCTGTGACGCGCTATATGCGAGCCTGACGGCGCTGGGGCTTGAGCCGCTCTATGATGACCGGAACGAGCGGGCGGGGGGCAAGTTTGCCACCATGGACCTGATCGGACTGCCGTGGCGGATCACCGTGGGCCCACGCGGGCTGAAAAACGGGGTGGTTGAGGTGACATCGCGCCGGACGGGCGACAGCGAAGAGATGCCGCCCGAGGAGGCGGTGAAGCGGATTGCGGAGATTTACAGCGGGGTCTGAATGTGGCCGTACGTGCACGCGATATGACGTGTCCCCGCGGGGACACGTTTGTTTTCAAAGACTTAACATGTAAATTTTCGGTTAACGCGTGATGCTGCTGCGGGTTCTGGCGATATGTGGTGGGCTGGTCGGAGGGGTGACCGCGTCGCAGGTGCCGGAGTTCACACAGCAATATAAGCAGCGTTTGGGCGGGGCGGTGGATGCGTTGGCCGAAGTGGTCGCTGATTTCGACGCTTCGGCGCAGGCCGAGGGGCTGAGCCGCGAGGCGGCATTGGTGCAATTGCGCGGCACGTCCTTTCTGGATCGGCGCAGGCAGGACATGACACGCACTTTCGACCGATACGCACAATTGCAGACGGACTTGGCCAACCTCGAAGGGGCGGGACCGTTCATGCGCGCATATGTGATGGCGCAATCGGCTGATGGCGACGTGGCAGCCGCGGCCTTTGACACGTTTGAGCCCGCGGTGCCGCTGACTGTGGCGGGTGGCGTCTTTGCAAGCGCTGGGTTTCTGGCCGGGCTATTGACGGTATGGGCCGCCCTTAAGGTGGTGCTTTGGCCGTTTGGGTGGCGCCGCGCCGCGCGCGGGGCTTGACCTTGCCCCATGACCCGGCCACATCTGCCCCACCCCGAGCAGGAGCCGTAAATGGCCAACCAGACCCCACCTTTTGCCGCGTTTGAGTGGATGATTGCCTGGCGCTATCTGCGTGCCCGACGCGCCGAAGGCGGGGTCAGCACCATGACCTGGATCAGCCTGATCGGGATCACGCTGGCTGTCTTTGCCTTGATCGCGACGCTGGCGGTGCGGTCGGGGTTTCGGGCCGAGTTCGTGGATACGATCTTGGGGGCAAATGCTCATGTCTCGGTCTACCACATCGGGGAGGTCACCGAGACCGGGCGCATTGATCGCACCATCACCGACTATGAGGCCAAGGCCGCCGCACTGGCGGAGCTACCGGGTGTCACGCGCACAGCCCCTGTCGTCAAAGGGCAGGTGATGGCCAATATGCGCAGCAACAATGCGGGTGTGCAGGTCTTTGGCATGAGCGCCGAAGATTTGGCCGGACTGCCTCGGATCGCGGACCCCGAAACCGGGCAGGGGGATATCGCGCGCTATGGCGAGGGCATTGCCATCGGTACAGGTGTCGCACAGACGCTGGGTGCGCAGGTGGGCGACCGCATCAAGCTGATTTCGCCCAACGGGGTGCGCACCGCCTTTGGCACCAGCCCGCGGATCAATGCCTATGAGGTGACGTATATCTTCTCGGCGGGCCGATATGACATTGACCGAGTGCGTGTCTATCTGCCGCTTGCAGAGGCGCAAAGTTTCTTTAATCGCGAAGGGGTAGTGGACGAAATTGAAGTGATGGTTGAAGACCCGGAAGCCGTCGATACCTATCTGCCTGCGATCCTTCAGGCAGCAGGAGAGCGGGCGCAGGTCTGGACCTGGCGAGACGCGTCCGGCGGGTTCCTGCGCGCGCTTGAGGTCGAGGACAATGTGATGTTCATCATCCTGTCGATCCTTGTTCTGATCGCGGCGATGAATATCGTGTCGGGCCTGATCATGCTGGTCAAGAACAAGGGGCGCGACATCGGCATTCTGCGCACCATGGGGCTGACCGAAGGGTCGGTGCTGCGCGTGTTTTTCATCTGTGGGGCGTTTACAGGGATCATCGGCACCGCGATGGGTGTGATCCTGGGCTGCCTTTTTGCGATTTACATCGATCCGCTGTTTTCCTTTGTGAACTACATGATGGGCGGCGGGGTCTGGGACCCGTCGATCAGGGGCATCTACGCCCTGCCAGCCGAGTTGCATCTGCGTGATGTGTTGAGCGCTGTGGCGTTGTCGCTTGGGCTGTCATTCGTCGTAACGATCTTTCCGGCCCGTCGCGCTGCACGCATGAACCCGGTCGAGGCATTGCGCTATGAGTGACCCGGTGCTGGCGCTGTCGGCGATCACCAAGACCTACAACAGTGGCCAGCCCGGTCAGGTGGACGTGCTGCGCGGCATTGACCTGTCGGTTCAGCGGGGCGAGGTGGTGGCCCTTGTCGCGCCCTCGGGGGCAGGCAAGTCCACGCTCTTGCACATTGCCGGGCTGCTCGACACGCCCAATAGCGGCAGCGTGACCCTGAATGGCGAGACGATGACCGGGCAATCTGATCGCCGTCGCACCAGGGCGCGTCGGGCCGAGGTCGGGTTCATCTACCAGTTCCACCATCTGCTGCCAGAGTTCTCGGCGCTTGAGAATGTCATGTTGCCACAACGGGCGGCGGGTGTGTCAGCGACCGAAGCCGACGCACGGGCCGCCGGATTGCTGGACAAAGTCGGTGTGGGGCACCGGGCCAGGCACCGCCCGGCAGAGTTGTCGGGGGGGGAACAGCAGCGCGTGGCGTTTTGCCGGGCCTTGGCCAACGCCCCGACGCTTCTGCTTGCGGATGAACCCACGGGCAATCTGGACCCAGCCACATCGGATCAGGTCTTTGATGCGTTGATGGGGCTGGTCCGGGATACGGGGCTGGCGGCGGTGATCGCCACGCACAACCTTGGCCTTGCGGCGCGTATGGACCGGATGGTGCACCTCGACGCGGGGCTTTTGCGCGCGGACGGCTAGGCCCGCGACAAGAGCGGGTCTGTTGCAGACGAGGAGCGGCGCGCGCGTTTCACACATCTATCGCATTGGAACGGCACGCCTATCTTGACGGCTGCGTTCGGGTTTGCTCTGACTTGGTCTGGCCGCACGGGCGGCGAGGGGACGATCACGATGCCGGCAATCGCTCAGGCAGAGATTGAGCGCACGGTACAGGCAGCGCTTCAGGCACATGGCGCAGGGGCTTTTCCAGCGGCAGAGGTTGCGCGCGCCGTGACCCAGGCCGAGGCGATGGGGAACCGTATATGCGGGCTCTACTATCTGGAAAGCTACTGCCAGCAATTGCGCACGGGTCGGGTCAAGGGCGACGTGGTGCCGGTGGTGACCGCACCGCGCCCGGCAAGCATCCATGTTGATGCGCTCATGGGCTTTGCGCAACCTGCCTTTGCTTATGGCTTGGCCCCTGCGCTGGATGCCGCGCGCCAGTTCGGGATTGCGAGCCTTGCCATCGGGCACGCGCACACCTGTACCGCCCTGGGATATTTCACAGAACAGATCGCGCGGTCTGGGTTGATCGGGTTGGGTATGACCAACGCCTCGCCCATCGTGGCACCGCCCGGGGGCAAGCTGCGGATGATTGGCACCAATCCCATCGCCTTTTCAGTGCCCGATGGGATGGGCGGGCTGGCAATGCAGTTCGATCAGTCGACAACAACAGTGGCCCTGGGCAAGATCACGATGGCCAAGGCGGCGGGCGAGCCCATTCCCGCGGGCTGGGCGCTGGATGCCGAGGGCAGACCTACGACGGATCCCGAGGCGGCGCTGTCGGGGTCGCTGGTGTCGACCGGCGGTTACAAGGGCTGGGGCTTTGGCCTGATGGCAGAGCTGTTGACTGCCGGGCTGACCGGTGGCGTGCTCAGCCGCGATGTAAAACCCCTGAAAGCGCCCGAGGGGCCACCACATGATCTGGGTCAGTATTACGTTCTGATTGATCCCAGCACCTCGGGCGCTTTTGTCGAGCGGCTGGAGCAGTTCAAGACATACCTCGCCGAGGATGAGGCGGGCCGGATGCCAGGCCAAACCCGGGCGCTGGCCGACCCGGTTGATGTTGATCCTGTGGCCTGGGCGCAGGCGCAGGACCTGGCGGGACTTGCGACCTAGGCCAATTGCGTCAGCCAGACCCCCGCTGCCATTAGGGCAATACCACCCAGTCGTGTCGCGCTCAGCACTGTGGCCTGTGCGCCAAACAGCCCGAAATGGTCGATGGCGGCGGCGGATATCAATTGCCCCAGAAGCACAAAGAACACGGCGTTCCCGACCCCGAAATGCGGGGCGATGTAGGTGATGCTAAGCACGTAGAATGCAATCAACACCCCTGCCAGCAACAGATGTTTGGGGGCCGCGCCCAGTTTCAAAAGCCCCTGGGCCCCGGTCAGCACAAACACAGTGGCCGCGGTGCCGAACGCAATCACGAACAGGATCGTGGCCGCCGCCGCGGGGCTGCCCAGCCGCGTGCCAAGGGCTGCATTCAATGCCGCAAGGATCGGAATGCCGATCCCGGCCAAAAGCATGATCAGCGCATAATGGGCCATTCCGGCACCTCCTCTTGGGTCTTGGGCACTCAGCCGCAGATGCCGTTCACCTCGACGCCGCTCCAGGGCAGGCGGACATCGTGCTGACGTGACTGCGGCAGGGGCGCAACGGGCATGGATTGCGAGATCAAGGCATGTAGGCGCTGCGTGCGGGCGCCCTGCGGATCAAGCGCGCGGCAACACACGAACTCTTCAACGATAGAGCCCTGCTGCTCAAAGCCAAATTCAAGGAACGCGCGCTCCTCCGACACGTCAAACAGGTAGGGGTCGTCGCTGAATGTGTGTTCTCGCGCAGCTTTGAGCGGCGAATACCCTGTCACCTCACGGTTCTGCCACTGCCAAACATGGGTCAGCTCGTGGGCCAAAAGCATCGCAGCGACCAGGTTAATCTCACCCGGATACTCGGGCACGTAGTCGTCCAGATACCAGTCCTTGTCGAACAACACGGTCTGCCAAAGCGCGACAGCCGCAGGCTTGGCGGTGATGTATTCGCTGGTGGCTGGTGGCACGATGCGCTCGCGGCAGGTGGTGCGCGGGCGCGCCTTGCGTTTGAAGGTCACGGCACGGGTCGGTGCGCCATCAACCAGGCGTACGCGGTCCTGATCCAGCTGCGCACCGTGGATCGTGTCGGCAAAGGCGCGCTCGGCTTCGGTCAACGGACGTCCGCAGCCGGCAACAAGGGTCAGGATCAAAAGGGCGCGCAGGATCATGGGCCCAGTAGGGGCCGGAAATGGCCGCAAGTTCAAGACAATATCTTGTCAACTTCCCGTTGACGCGCAAAAGCGTCATCTGCTACCTGAGCGGCACAAAAAAGCGCGCGATCAAGCGCGTTCTCAAAAGGAAAGAACCATCCCATGAAGTCAGTGCGTGTGTGCGGTATGTTTGCCGCCATGATCCTTTCTGTGTCCGCTTGCGTGTCGCCAGAAGTGGTCCAGACCCGCAGCGTCGAGGACAGCAGCCTCACCTGCGACGAGATCAAGATGCAGTTGAGCCAACTCGATCAAATCCGCGAGGAAGCTGCCAAGGGTCAGCGCGCCTCGGGCGAGAATGTCGCCGCCGCAATCCTGTTTTGGCCCGCGGTCATCGGCAATTACCAGAACGCCAAACAGGCATTGGAAGCTGTCGAGCGGCGCAACACGGTGTTGGTAGATCTGGCCGAGAAGAAGCGCTGCCGCTTCTAGCGGGTCGGTCCAAAAGGTGGCGAAGACCCCGGCCTGATCGCCTTTGCCCGGTCAACATGCACCGGGCAGGGCCGATCCTGAGCGTGAGCGGCCAGCCCGGGCCCTTCGCCGCCACCCGCTCGCAGACCCCGCCTGTCGCGCGTGAGAGTCGCAACATCGGCAAGTTTTCCAAGATGTAACCCACCGCGCGGCACGATGCAGATGTCAGCAAGCGCCTGCGCCGCTGCAACATCACCGACCCGCCCAAGGGCCTCCGTGATCAGCAGGACGCGCGGTGCACAGCCGCCCCCAATGCTCTACACTCTCGGACCTAAGTGCTACCGCCATGGGGCAAAATTGGCGTGCAAGGCGGCCTTTGTGCCGCCCAGCGTCGTCATCCACGCAGTATGGCTTCCCTTGGGGCAGTTAACAGCTCCGTCTCATCGCCGTGATCAGAGGTGATGAAATGGGGGGTGTTTGTGTCAGATGATGGTCCCCACCTCCATTCCATCATCGCGGGGATGCTCCTCGCGGACAGCACCGCAGGCCACCACTCACGGGTTCCCGGCCTGCCTGGAAAGGAGAGAGAAGATGGCGAAAGTCATAGTCCCGACCGTGTTTGGTTTTGCCACCATGATGAGCCTTTGGGCCATTGTGGGCGCCGCGGTCTGAACCAAGATTTCACCCCCGGTTTTCTGGACGTCCCGGGGGTGATCCACGCGGCGGAGGGCCTTTCCGTCCCCCAAGCACGAGTTAGGCCCCCGCCGCCACCGAGATGCCCAGAAGATGCCCGTGTTCGGTAAACGGTCGTTAACCTTTCGACGGGCAAAAGGCTAAGCACATGGACCGCTGTTTTGGTCCGTGTGCTTTAGCGAGTGAGGGCGGAGGCGCAAGCCTCCGCTTTTTTTTCAGCGTCCACTTTGCGTGCGCGTTGCCCGGCAGGCGATTTTGCTAAGGCAAAACCTGCCGAGAGGGGCCTGTACGCCCACTGTCTCAAGGGCGGAATCAAGGGCGTAGCCCGCCGCCCCGTCGCCGAGCCAGCGGCTTTGCCGCGTCGTTCGACAGCGTATTGCCATGCAATGCGCGAGAGAAACGCCCCCCGGCACGGCGATATGGTTGATGTGGGTGTGTCGCTCGGTGGGAAGATGTGCTTGTCTGCCATAAAGCGCTGTAGAAGGGAGGTTGGATCGCCGTACCGCGGCCCGTCGATGGGGCGGCTAAGCGACAACCTTGTCGAGGCGTTTCACTGCCTCACCAAGCAGCTTCGAATAAGGCCCGTTAAAAACTCTTGCCGCCTGTCGACAGTCACTCAGTTTATTCCTTATACAAATTTGTGGTGGCCTTGGATTATTCTTGGGTAGGTAAATGAACCTGTCTGCAGTGATTGCTAGGATTGAATTCACGCTGTTGATAGTGCCTTTATTGATTTTCCCCTGATCCTTAAGTATTATTAGACCGCTATCACTTTTGAGTGATGTGCTGCCAAAAACTAAAACATCTGGTGCAATGGGGAAAAGTAGTACTCTGCGGCGGCCCAATGTAGGAAGAGCAGCGCGAACTTGACTGCCACTTCCAATAATTCCTGCAATCTGAGCTGGATTGTCAGTCGTAATGAGACTCGTTGCGTTTTCGGAGTAAAGGAATGCAAATCCCATACCCTCCAAAAGGAATCCTAACGCAATTGCAAAGTGCCCCGATACCATCAAACCGAGTTGATTGATGGCTCGTTTTTGCCCATTTTTGGCTCGATCGAGAGTTTGTATCTCAAAGTTAGAGAAAGTTGCTTTGTGCTTCTCTAAAAGTCCGGTTGCATTGAGTTTGAGCAATATCTCTGTAAGCTGCCGTCTAACACGAGGTGTTCTCATCAGCTGATGGATAGCCATAGTGACGAAATAATCGATTACTTCTCCACATATTCTTCGATTTCTAGCTTTATCTAGAAAGTGTGGGTATGATTGCTCAATATTACTAAAGAAACCCTCAATGGTTTTTTGATCTTTTTGACCATCAAAAAAGTCTACGGTGTTCAGATTTTTTTCTACTGCCGCCGTTGCAGGACTCGTAGGAAAGCTTTTCCCAGATGGTTTTTCGATGCCAGTTAACCCATTTCCAGCAAATTCAAACTCTTCCAAGTAACGCCTAGGAACGTAGTGATGCCGGATTGGATCACTCAAACATCCAACTCCTCCACAAACCGCGCGTTCTCCTGGATGTACTGAAACCGCATCTCCGGCTTCTTGCCCATCAGGCGCTCGACAAGGTCGCCGGTCTCTCCCGGCTCATCCTCGTCGATCGACACGCGGATCAGTTTGCGGGTCGCGGGGTTCATGGTGGTGTCTTTGAGGTCCTTGGCGTCCATCTCGCCCAGACCCTTGAAGCGCGACACATCGATCTTGCCCTTGCCGCCCAGACCGCTCTCCAGCATCGCGTTCTTCTCGACCTCGTCCAGGCAGTAGACGCGCTTGGCCCCCTGCGTCAGCCGGAAGAGCGGCGGGCAGGCAAGATACAGGTGCCCGGCGTCGATCATCGGCCGCATCTGGGTATAAAAGAACGTCATCAGAAGGGCGGCGATATGCGCGCCATCCACATCGGCGTCGGTCATGATGATGACCTTATCATAGCGCAGGTCATCGAGGTTGAACTTGGTCCCCAGTCCCACGCCAAGTGCTTGTGTCAGATCGGAAATCTCGGCATTCGATCCCAGCTTGGACGAAGCGGCCCCCAACACGTTCAGGATTTTCCCGCGCAGCGGCAACAGCGCCTGTGTCTTGCGGTCCCGCGCCATCTTCGCGGACCCGCCAGCTGAGTCGCCCTCGACAATGAACAATTCGGTGCCGTCGCGTGTTGATGAAGAGCAGTCCACCAGCTTGCCGGGAAGTCGAAGTTTCTTAGTGGCGGATTTGCGTTGTGTTTCTTTCTCGGCCCTCCTGCGCAGCCGTTCTTCGGCGCGCAGGATCAGAAAATCAAGGATAGCACCCGCCGATTTCGTATCGGCAGCAAGCCAGTTGTCGAAATGGTCCCGGACCGCGTTTTCGACCATCCGCTGCGCTTCGACCGTGGCAAGCCGGTCCTTGGTCTGGCCAACGAATTCCGGCTCGCGGATGAAACACGATACCAACGCGCCTGCGCCGGTGATCAGGTCTTCGCGTGTGATGGTGCCCGCCTTTTTGTTGCTTGCCAACTCGCCATAGGCCTTGATGCCCTTGAGGATCGCGGCCCAAAAACCGGCCTCGTGTGTGCCGCCTTCGGGTGTGGGCACGGTGTTGCAATAGGACTGGATGAACCCATCGCGACTGGGGGTCCAATTGATCGCCCATTCCACCTTGCCCGGCACCTGGAATTTTTCAAACGACACCGAGCCTGCAAAGGGGGCTTGCGAATAAGTGGTGGCGCCACCCAACGCTTCGGTCAGGTAGTCCGACAGGCCACCGGGGAAGTGGAAGGTCGCCTCGCGCGGCGTGTCGCCGTCATCAATGCCGGATTTCCAGCGGATTTCGACGCCAGAGAACAGATAGGCCTTGGACCGCGCCATTTTGAACAGCCGCGCAGGTTTCAGTTTGAGCGAGCCGAAGATATCCGGATCGGGATGGAAGGTCACAGATGTGCCCCGGCGGTTCGGGGCCGCGCCGACCTTTTCCAGCTTGGTCTGGGGGACCCCGCGCACAAATTCCATAGCGTAAAGTTCGCGATTGCGGGCCACCTCGACGCGCAAGTGGTCCGAAAGCGCGTTCACCACAGAGGAGCCGACGCCGTTGAGGCCCCCGGATGTGTCGTAGTTCTCACCCGAAAACTTGCCGCCTGCATTCAGGGTGCAAAAGATGATCTCAAGCGCGGATTTTGACGGGTCCTTTGGGTGGGGATCGGTCGGGATGCCGCGGCCGTTGTCGCGCACGCTGACATGGCCGGTCTCATGCAGTTCCACCTCGATCCATGTGGCGTGTCCTGCAACCGCCTCGTCCATCGAGTTGTCGATGATCTCGGCGACCATATGGTGCAGTGCGCGGTCATCCTTGCCGCCAATATACATGCCCGGGCGCAGACGGACGTGCTCCATATCCTCAAGCACCTGGATCGAGGATGCGTCATAATCGGAAGGCGTGTGGGTTCCGCTCAGAAGGTCGGTCATGGCAGCTGCTCTTTGTTTGTTGGCAGCGAGTATGGCAGACCGATATAGGCCGGGAAAGGGCAGAGTGCGCCCAGCGGGCTCGGAAGAACTTCAAAAAAACAAAACCGGCGGATCGAAATCCGCCGGCTTGTCATCACAAAATTGGAGAAGTTGGGCCTAGGCCTTGACGCGGCGGACAGCCCCGATGGCACCAAGCCCCAGCAGCAGCATCCAGCCAGCCGCAGGCAGCGGTACGTTTGGCACCTGTGGCGGTGGCGGTGCATCTGTCGCGATTGTCGCGGTGAACAGGAAGTCGTTGGCACCAGGCCCGGATTGTACCCAACCGGTGCCTTCGAAACCGGTGTGAGGACGATCAGACAGCGCATCCAACCCGAAACGGAAATATTCGCCCGCATAGAGGTTGCTCTTCTTCGCGGCGGCCCCCAGGCTCAGATCACTGCCGCCAGCGCCCGCGCCAAACACAAAGCCCGAGCCCTTGCCCGTGGTGTCGATAAAGCCACCATTGCCGTCATCGGTCAGCCCGCTCAGGTTATACTGGAATGTGAACGTGTTGCCGAACACCCCATTGCCCAGGCTTTGAACAAGCGTGCCATACATGACCGCCGTACCTGCCGCAGCATCATAGGACATATACGCATCAGCACCGTTTTTGGTGCTGAGGGAAAAGAACATATCCGGGCTTTCGCGGTCCAGACGCAGACCATAGTCATAGGTCGCTGATTTCCCGCCATCCGGATGGTCGTCCAGTTGATAGCTGAACATGGTGGACGCATGTACGACCGTGCCCATGATCAAGGTCACCGCCGCCGCAGCGACTGTCAGAAATGTTCTTGTCATACCTTCTACTCTCACAAAATCCCGGTTGGGTGTGATAACCGGGCTTTCCTTCGCAATGCCAGCAAAATCTCTGCAATCCGCGCCGCTAGAACGGCTATGTCGGTAAAAAGTGAGTGTGTGCAATGGCTTGAAGTTAAATCAAATTGCTCAAGCCCGTCTCCGCCATTGTTCGCGATACGGCGCATATAGTGAGCTTTAAGGGCAACTGTTTTTGGCGACTACCCAAGGTGGAATATCCGCCCAAGACGACCGATCAGGCGAATCATGCCGCATCTGCTCCCCATGCGCCCTGTTAACTTGGCCAATGCCGGTGCAGGTGTCCGCCCGTCTGCTGTTCGTCAATCACCTTGCGATAGTGTTTCATGCTGTGATCGGGGCCAAACACCGACCGTGCCGCCCGCGCGCGGTGGACCCGGCCCATATGGTGAAAGGTGCCCGGCAGGTCGCACACCATGTCATCGTCGCGGTTCACGCACAGACACAGCTCCGAATGCTTGATGGCGCCGCGACTGCGACGCGGGCGCGGGGCTGCAAAAGCGATACCCGGCACGCCATAGGTCCGCACAAGGATCTGCGTGGCAGCCGCGCCCAAGGAATGACCGATGATGAACTTTGGCTTGTATCTTTGCCGCTCCAGCCAGTCATAGATCACCTTGGCATGGTGCAGAAACCCCTGATGCCAGACCGTGCCCGACGCGCCCTTTTCCGTGTGTTCATCTGACAGCCGATAGCGTGTCCCGCCAATGTTCAATACGCGCAAATTGAACTTCAGGTAGTCCATCACCGAGTTTGACCCCGGGATCAACAAAATGTCGCCCTTGAGAAAAATGGCCTGCACATCGTGCTGATCCAGACCGTCCCGCCAGGCGGCGGCAAGGGACGCGTTGCTGCGCCCGGAATAGGAGGCTTCGGCCATCTGTGCGGCCAGCTTGATCTCATATCTATGGCTCATCGGAATATCCTTTTTTTGAATATTCACGACTATGACGCGAACCCAAGCACCTGTGAAGGGCGGGTTAGGGCAGCCACTCCGTCACAATCCGTACCACCTCGTCGGGTTTCTGATGCAGCACCCAGTGATCCGCGCCGCTTACAGACATACGGGTCAGATCCGCCGCAAACGTCTCCAGCCCGTCGGTCGAGACCGGCAAAAGGGCCGTGTCGCCGTCCGCCCAGATCAACAGGTGCGGACAGCGCACCTTGAGCCGTTCAACCGGAAAATCCGGCAGATCGACCGGCGCGCCCGGATGCGCCACGATCAGCGGAGAGGCCCGGTACCAGTTGATCATACCGCGCAGGCCCGATTGCCGCCAGACGGCCTTGTAGGCATCAAGCCGTGCACCGGCCAACCAGCTCAGGTCCATCTTGGCCGAGAACAGCTTGAGAAGCTTGGCAAACTCATCGCGGGCCAGGGCCTCTTCGGACGCGTCATTGCGCAGGAAGTTGATGTATTGCGAGGCCTCCGATTGTGCACCACCCGACGCCATGGCGCGTTGGAACGGCACCGGATGCACCCCATTGGCAATGACCAGATGCGACACAAGATCGGGCCGGAACATGGCCAGCCCATAAGCAACCGAAGCGCCCCAGTCATGGCCCATGACAATCACAGGGCCGCGCTGTCCGATCAGGGCGGCCATGTCCGCCACCAGCCTGGGCATGGCATAGGCGTCAACCTCTGCCGGGGTATAGCTGGCCCCATATCCGCGCTGGTCTGGTGCCACGCAGTAAAAACGATCCGCCAGCCGGGTCGCGATCTCCTCCCACGCGCCGCCATATTCGGGAAACCCGTGCAGCATCAGGATCATGGGCTGCGCCGGGTCACCCCACGACCGCACCGTAAAGTCGTGCCCGCCAAGCGTTTGCGTGGCAACCTGCATCACTGTCCTTGGCGCAGCGTCTCGAATCGCAACCCCTTGGCCGTCCGAGGGGCAAAGCCACGCCAATAGGTGTGATCCTCGGTCTGGTTGCCCGCATCATCCAGGGCAACCAGCCCGTCGCCTGAATCGCTCACCAGATCAAGGAAAGCCGCTTTGTCGGCGTCACCCTTCAGGTGGATGTCAAAAAACGCAGTCGCAAAATGCTGCGCGATGTTGTTCATCCGGGTCGTATCCCACACGGCATCGGCATAGTGCTCGAACGGCACGAAATCGAGCCCCTCAACCGGGGTCCAGCTTTCGCGGGGTGCGGGCATGGGGGCCGCGGCGTTGTGGTTGGCATAATCAAAGGTGAGCAGATGCCTGTCGGTGCCCACCGCATCCGTAAAGATCGACCGCATCGCATCATAGACGGACACGTCATCGTGGCTCCCTGCCATCAGCAGCGTGGGGACCCGCAGGCCAGTCACCCCGTTGGCATCCCAGAACCCGGCATTTTTGCCCCAGGGCCCAATCACGATAAGCGACTTGATACGCGGGTCGATCAGCGCCTCGTGGCTCTCGGACATGGCCAGATGCGCCTCAAGCAGGCCCGACGGTGCCCCCCAACTGAACTCGGTCGAGGCCTGGGTCACACCCGCGCCCCCCAGGATGAGCGCCCCGTAACCCCCCATCGAATACCCCACGACGCCAGCGTTGTCGGCGTCTACAATCGCGCCCAACGGGCCCTCAAGGGCGGCCATATAATCCACCGCAAACGCCTGATCGAGCGGGCGGTTATACAGCGTCGAGCCAAAGGCCGCCTGATCGGAATAGGTGCTGTCAGTATGGTCAATCGACACGGTGACATAGCCCTTGGAGGCAAGGTTTTCGCCCAAATGGCTCATCAGATAGCGGTTGCCGGGATAGCCGTGGCTGATGATGACCAGGGGGTAACGCCCCTCGGTTGCAGGTGCCGCGTCGCGGGCCGCACGGCCGGTCAATGCCACCTCGGTCTGGCCGTCGCGCAGAACGGCAGTGTATGTGCCCCCCGGCGTCGTGCCGGGGGCCGCCGGATACCACACCTCCAGCGTCAGCGGGCGGTCATAGCGGGGAATGTCATTGCCCGACACATTCAACACATCCACGCTGCCGGGGATGGTCACCTCCAGCGTCTGCACGCCGACCGGCAACGCGCCATAGGCCGCAAGGGCAGGGGCGTCGGGACGCACCTGATCAATTGGGTTGGCCCAAGCGCCCGCAGCACTCAGCGTGGCGGCAAGGGTCAGACCGGTGGCGCTTGGCAGGGTCATGGCGGGATCCTTTCGGTTGGGTAAATGCAACCTCTGGTTAACATCATTACCCCTTACAGTGCCACTGTGACAGACCTGTGCGCAGGTGCAAGGCTCGTTACCAAATGGCGGTCAGCAGGGAAACGCACACCGGCCTGATCGGGGTTGAGGGCCGGGCGCGACTTGCCTACATCTGGCGCATGCGCTTGCACGCCCTTCTCGCCGCTGCGGTGGCCGTCGCGATCCCCGCTGCCCCGGCAGTGGCGCATCCGCACGTGTTTGTCGACACCAAGCTGCGGGTTGTCGTCAGCGCCGATGGGCGCTTCGAAGGGGTCGAAGTGCATTGGACCTATGATGACTTCTATTCCCTGTTGCTGATGGCAGACCTGCGCCTTGACGATGATGGCGACGGGCGGCTGACAGATCAGGAACTCAACCGTCTGGACGGGTTCGACCTGCAATGGGTGCAGGGCTTCGAAGGCGACAGCTATGCCCTGCACGGTGGTGCGCCTGTCACTTTGGGCAAACCACAGGGCCGCGGTGTCTCGGTCGAAAGCGGGCGCATCACAACGGTGCATTTTCGGCCCGCTGCCGGCGACGCGGACGGGCTTGTGCTCAAGGCCTATGATCCCACCTTCTACACCGCCTACGCCCTGATTGGCCCGGTCGAGGTCGAGGGGCCGTGCAACGCCACCATTGTCCCGGCGGATCTGGATGCCGCCTATACGATGGTCGAGGAACTGCTCTATGCAACGCCCGCCGCTGAAGTCGAACTGAACTTCCCGGCGGTGGGCGAAGCCTTTGCAGATACGGTCACACTCTCATGCTCTGGTTAAGGCTTGCCACTCTGACGGTGATCGGGGCCACACTTCTGTGGCTTTTCGGCTTTGGCGGTGCCGCCGATCTCGGGGTGTGGGCCACAGCCCAGCAACGCGAAACACAGACGGCGCTGGCTGCGGCCCTGCGCGCCGTGCGGGCCGGTGAGCCGGGGGCCTGGCTGGCGCTGATGGGCGTCTGCGCAGCCTACGGCTTTTTTCATGCGGCGGGTCCCGGCCACGGCAAACTTGTCATCGGCGGATATGGCGCGGCAGAACGCGTGACCGCGTGGCGCCTGTCGGGTCTTGCCATCGCATCCTCGCTGGCGCAGGCATTGGCGGCGGTGGTGCTGGTGGGGCTTGGATCGCTGGTGCTGGGATGGGGTCGGGCGGAACTGACGGATGCGGCGGAAAAAGTGCTCGCGCCCACCAGCTATATCGCGATCGCGCTGGTTGGGCTGTGGCTGGTGCTGCGCGGCCTGCGCCGGGCGCGTGTGGCCACCGTCCATGTGATTGACGAACATGGGCACTGCCACAGCTGCGGTCACGCGCACGGCCCCAGCGTGGACCAGGCCGCGGCGGTGACCTCGTGGCGCGATGCCGCTGCCATCATCGGCTCTATCGCGCTCCGGCCCTGTACGGGGGCGGTGTTCCTGCTGATCCTGTGTTTCGGGCTGGGCATCCCCGGGGCCGGGATCGCCGGTGCCTTTGTCATGGGGCTTGGCACGGCCAGCGTAACGGTGCTGGTCGCGCTTGCCGCCGTCGGCGCGCGCCAATCGGCCTTTGCGGGTTGGTCCGGCGCTGGCGCCGTGCGCGCCATGGGGCTGATCGAAGTGGCGGCGGGCGCGCTGATCGCGCTGGTGGCGCTCACTCTGGTACTGCCGCTTCTCTGACGCCGCCGCCAAAGCCTGCATTTCGCGGCCCGTAACACGCCGGGGCTTCCCATGCGAAAAAAGCAGGCGTAAGGGTGGGGCATGTCCACATCACAGATGTCATATCTGGGCCACGCACGTGCGGCCCTGGTTCTGGGGTTGCCTCTGATCGGTGGCCATCTGGGGCAGGTCGCCATTGGTGTGACCGACACGGTCATGCTGGGCTGGTACGGGGTCGAGGAACTGGCCGCCCAGGGCGTTGCCAGCAGCCTGTTCTTCGTCGTGTTGCTCATGGGGTCCGGCTTTGCCTGGGCAGTGATGCCCATGGTCGCGTCGTTCCACGCCGAGGGGGACGAGACCAACCTGCGGCGTGCCACGCGCATGGGGCTGTGGTTGAGCATGGGCTTTGCCGTGCTGGCCTTGCCGGTGATGATCTGGTCCGAACCCGTGCTTTTGGCGCTTGGCCAGACCGACGAGGTCGCCGCCCTTGGGGCCGAATACCTGCGCATAGCAGGGTGGGGGCTGGTCCCGGCGCTGCTGGTCATGACGTTCAAAAGCTATCTGGCCGCACTCGAACGCACCCAGATTGTGCTCTGGATCACCCTCGCCGCTGCGCTGAGCAACGCACTTGCCAATTACGCGTTTATCTTTGGCAATTGGGGCGCGCCCGCCTGGGGCATCGCCGGGGCGGCACTGGCATCGCTGGTCACGCAATTGGTCATGCTGGCCGGTGTTGTCGGCTATGCGTTGGCCGTCTTGCCCGAACATCAACTGCTCAAACGCCTCTGGCGCGCGGATTGGGACATGCTGGGCCGCGTGTTTCGGTTGGGTTGGCCCATCGGGCTCACCAATCTCAGCGAAGTGGGCCTGTTTGCGGCCTCTGCCTTCATGATGGGGTGGTTGGGGACAATCCCGCTGGCGGCACATAACATTGCGCTTCAACTGGCCTCCATCACGTTCATGGTGCATCTGGGCCTCAGCAATGTGGCCACCATCCGTGCAGGCAACGCCTATGGTCGCGGCGATCTCGACCACATGGTGCGGGGCGCGCGCACGGTGATTGTGCTTAGCCTGGCCATGGCCGTGGCCACTATCGCGCTGTTCCTGATTGCACCCGAGCCGCTCATATCGCTCTTCATGGACCGCAACGAACCCGCGCGCGACCAGATCCTCGAAATCGGCGTGCTGTTGCTGGCGCTGGCCGCCCTGTTTCAACTTGTCGACGGCGCGCAGGTTATCGCGCTCGGCCTATTGCGCGGCGTGCAGGATACAACCGTGCCCATGATCCTTGCGGGCGTGTCCTACTGGCTGGTGGGGATGCCCGCCTCCTATGTGCTGGGCTTTGTGCTGGGCTGGGGCGGGGCCGGGATCTGGCTTGGCCTCGTGCTGGGCCTGGCTTGCGCGGGCGTTGCGCTGATGTTCCGCTTCTGGACTGTGTCAGTCCCGCGCCTTGCACGCGGCACTGTCCCGTACCCGGTGCCCAACGCCTGAACCGTCAGACGGGCACTGGCGGGACCGTCAAACGATCCTCACAGGACAAGTCGGCACCCTCGACCCCGTTCACTACCGTATCTATGACATCGCGCCCCTGGAAAACCAGCGCGCCACCATTGCCTTCATCCTCTCCATCCCCCTCGACAAACCTGGCGTATTTCTGGGCATCTGCCCGGACATGTGCCCACAGCACGCCAAGGTCCTCGGGCGTCAACTGGTCATCATCGTGGACCCCGGTGCAGCCAAAACCAGCGCGCCGATGCTCTCCAAGCACAGGCAAGGCCTCGCCATGCCTTTGATAGCAAACAGGCCTCATCGCCCCGCAAGAGCGCATATGATCAGTGGATTGCCGCTTACGATGCGCGGGCGGAAGAACGATGCTACAGCGCTGATTTCTGCGTCAGCCGATCCGCCTTTTTACGCACCAAAACCGACCGCAGGTCGTGCATCGCCAGCAGCAGCGCATCCGTGACCTCTTCGAGTTGTTCATCGGTGGCGCGGCTTTGGGCCCATTGTGTGGTCAGGTTCAGATAATCAACCGCGCGGTGGATGTCGTCGACATCACGATGTGCCAACACATCGGCGCGTTCGGCCATCCACGCCTTGATCCTTGCCAGATCGCCCTCGGACAAGCTGCGGTCGCCGTGCGGTTTGATCTCTCCGTTGCGGATGTTGATCACTGCAATCTGGTCCATCTCGATCCGGCGCTGCCGGTTCTCGGTGTCCACACGGAACACCGCAGCACCGTTTTCGCGCACGCGGAAATAATAATCTGGAAGTTCGCCGCCCATCTCCGCCGCCTTATCTTAAGCCCGCACAGAAGCCTTGAATGCGGGTACAGGCCTCTTTCAGGGCCTCGTCCGACGTAGCGTAGCTGACCCGGAAGTTCGGCGATAGCCCAAAGGCCGCGCCAAAGACAACCGCCACGCCGGTTTCTTCCAGCAGCGCTGTACAGAACGCCTCGTCATCCACGATCTCTTTGCCGCCCGCCGACGTCTTGCCGATACAGCCTGCGATGGACGGATAGACATAAAACGCACCGTCCGGCACCGGGCAGGCAATCCCCTCGGCGGCGTTCAGCATCTCGACCACCAGATCGCGACGGCGCTTGAAGATGTCGTTGTTGGGCGCGATGAACTCCTGCGTGCCGTTCAGCGCCTCGACCGCCGCGTGCTGGCTGATCGAACAGGGGTTTGACGTTGATTGCGACTGCACCTTGCGCATGGCCTTGATCAGGTCCTCTGGCCCCGCGGCATAGCCGATCCGCCAGCCAGTCATGGCATAGGCCTTGCTGACCCCGTTGACGGTCAATGTCCGGTCATAAAGGCGCGGCTCGATCTGCGCAGGCGTGCAGAACTGGAAATCATCATAGACAAGGTGTTCGTACATATCGTCGGTCATCACCCACACATGCGGGTGGCGCATGAGCACGTCGGTGATCTCTTTCAACTCATTACGGGTATAGCCCGCGCCGGTCGGGTTCGACGGCGAGTTGAAGATCAGCCATTTCGTCTTGTCGGTGATGGCCGCCTCCAACTGATCAGCCGTCAGTTTGAACCCGGTTTGCAGCGACGCCTCTGCAATCACCGGCGTGCCGCCCGCCAGCAGCACCATGTCCGGATAGCTCACCCAATAGGGGGCGGGAATGACAACCTCGTCATCCGCATTCAGCGTCGCCATCAGCGCGTTGTACAGGATCTGCTTGCCGCCTGTGCCCACGGTCACCTGGGCCGGGCTATAGTCCAACCCGTTGTCCCGCTTGAACTTGTCGACAATCGCCTGCTTCAGCTCTGGAATTCCGTCGACCGGGGTATATTTGGTCTTGCCAAGCGCAATCGCCACCACGGCAGCATCCTTGATATTCTGCGGCGTGTCGAAATCCGGCTCGCCCGCGCCCAGCCCGATGATGTCCTTGCCCTGCGCCTTCAGCGCTGCCACCTGACCTGTCAGGGCCACGGTCGGGGACGGTTTGACGCGGTCGAGTGTCGCGGAAAGGAATGTCATCTTGGCCTCGGGCTGCTAGAGCGATATCGAACCCCTCATAGGCGGCGCACCTGGCGCGATCAAGCGCCTCGCGGACAAGGAGACACCCCATGGACGACTTGAAAGACTGGTACAGCGCCGAAGCAGCGACATTTGGCGACCGTGTTGCAGGCGCGCGCGAACAAGCGGGCATGACGCAAACCGAACTGGCCAAGCGGCTGGGGGTGCGCCTTGCCACGCTCAAATCATGGGAAGACGACCTGAGCGAGCCGCGCGCCAATCGCCTGTCGATGATGGCGGGCCTGCTGAATGTTTCGATGATGTGGCTGATCAATGGCGAGGGCGAGGGTCTCGACGCGCCCGTCGATGATCCGATTGCCCCCGACCTGCGCGATCTGCTGACCGAAGTGCGCGACATGCGCTCGGACATGCTGGTGCGCGCCGAACAATTGGGGCGGCTTGAAAAGAAACTGCGCGCCGCGATGCAGGCCCCGACGGATGTCTGACGAACCGCGTGCGCACCGGCTCAAACGCCTGCACATGCGCTCGATGCGGCGCGGGATCAAGGAAATGGACCTGATCCTGTCGACCTATGCTCAGCGCCACCTGGCGGCCATGTCGGACGCACAGCTTGATGTCTATGACGCGCTGCTCAATGAAAACGACCAGGATCTCTATCGCTGGGTGACCGGGCAAGAGCCCGCGCCCGACCATCTCGCACCCCTGATCGACGACGTGTCACGCACCTTTCAGCCCGAAAAATAAGGGCTCTGCGCCATTTAACTGAATATTTCCGAATCGCGGCCATGTTCTGTTCCGAGCAGATCAGGTCGGAGAAGACGGATGAGCATTCAAGACCCCATTGGCCAGGTCCCAGACATGGCCGAACGAAAAGCAGCGAACGCCGGTTTCATGGTGGGCTACCTTGAGGCGTTGTCGCTGGTCGAACGGCTGCACCGCCTGCTGCTTGATGTGATCAAGGATGAATTTGAACGTGTGGGCGTGCTGGAAATCAACGCGGTCCAGGCACTCTTGCTGTTCAATATCGGCGACAATGAGGTGACGGCGGGCGAGCTGAAAAGCCGCGGCTACTATCAAGGCTCAAATGTCAGCTACAATCTCAAGAAGCTGGTCGAAATGGGTTACATGCACCACCAGCGCTGCGAGATTGACCGCCGTTCGGTGCGCGTGCGCCTGACCGACAAGGGGCGCAAAATCCGCGACGTGGTCAATGAACTGTTCCTGCGCCATGCTGACGGTCTGCAAGCCAAGGGCGTGCTGGGTCCCGAGGGGATCATCGACATCACCGCCTCGCTCAAACGGATGGAGCGGTACTGGACGGATCAGATCCGCTACATCTACTGATCCTGCTGGCTCGGCTTACCACTCACGGACGCGCCGGGCAGGGGGGCAGCCCCCAGGATCAGGGTTTCAAGTTCCCGCTCCAGTTTGCGGGCCATGGCGGCGGCATAATCCTCGAACCCCAGCGCGGTTTCGACAAAGCTGCCGGCCCCCACGATCACCGAATTCTGAAAATATGCGGACAGCCCCGAAATCTCGGCCTGACGCACATCGCCAAGCGTCATAGTGTCCGCTCCGATGACCAGCGCATTGATGATGATGCCGGTGGGCTCGATCTCCGGCTTTACGTCAACAGGGCGCACACCCAGGTTCGACTTGCCGTCCCCCGACAAATCCAGCGTGCGCTTCCAGCACTCGGCGCGTTCTTCCAAATGCGCGACACCCTCTCGCATCGCCAGGCCCAGCGCGGTGCCCGGGCTGGCCTGCCGCCGCTCGGTGGCGCGCAACTGCCCGATCACCGCGTTCAGCGCCGGGGCCGTGTCAATCGCGGTCCACGGCAGGATCACCGCAGGATCATCGGGCCCGCTCCACTCATACACCAACAGGTGCACTGGCGCGGACGGCATTTGCAGCAGCGCCTGACGCACCCGCCCTGAATCGAGCGCCGCGGCCAGCCCGTCCATCTGCAACCGGTACTCGCGCGCATCAACCGACCCGGACACATCCAGTCCCAGCGCCAGCGCCTGACGGCACTCTGCAGCGGCCTCTGCGCCGACAAGTGCTGCCACCGCAGCCCCGATCAGCGCCGCCCGCCTCATCCGCCGTCGGGCGTGACATCCAGCGCCCCGATGATGGGCGGCGTCAATTCCCGCTCCAGCTTGCGCCGCATCGCGCGCTCGTAATCCTCAAACCCCTGCGCCACTTCCAGGAACGCACCCGGCCCGCGCAACACTTCGCGTTGGTAAAAGTCGATCAACATGGTCTCCGACGTGAACTCGGCCGCATTTACCACCAGCCCATTCACCACCACCTGGTCAAAGGGAAACTCGCGATAGGCCAGTTGTGGCCCAAACCCTTCGTTGTTTTGTCCGTCCCCGGCCATGTCGATGGTCTTGTAAAGACAGGCTGGCGCCCGCCCCAGCATCTCTGCGCCAAAGCCCAGCGCATAGCCCATCGCCGTCGGAAACTCATTATGCGACCGGCGGCTTGCCGCCACCGTTTCGGCGGCGCCCAGCAAATCCGCAGGGCTGTCGATCATGGTCCAGTCCAGCACAATCTCCTGATTGTAGCGCCCCGACCACTCGTAAACGGCCAGCGCCACCGGCGCATCGGCTGCAAAAAATGCCGCGCGGACTTCGGGCGCGGTCAACGCAGCCACCAGCCCGCCGCGCTGCAACTCATCTTCCTTGGCATCAACCGACGATGACACGTCGAGCGCCAGCAACAGTGCCAGCCGGCACGCTGCCGCCGGAGAGGCAGCAACGCAGAGCGCGAAAAGGGCTGCGGCCCTCACCAATGGCCCGTGTTTTCCATGCTGGCCCAAGGCTCGGCCGGCGCCAGCGCATCGCCCGCCTGCAACAATTCGATCGAGATGTTGTCAGGTGACCGCACAAACGCCATGTGACCGTCGCGCGGTGGGCGGTTGATGGTCACGCCATTGTCCATAAGGTGTTGACACATCTCGTAAATATTATCGACGCGGTAAGCCAGGTGACCAAAATGTCGGCTGTCGCTTGGCAGCTCGTCATCGCCGTCCCAGTTCCAGGTCAACTCAACCGGGCACTCCGGTTGATCCGGCGGCGCCATGAAGATCAGCGAAAACCGCCCCCCCTCGCTGTCCATGCGCCGGGTCTCTTCCAGGCCGAGCAGCTTGTAAAACGCCATCGAGGCGTCCAGGTCTTTCACCCGAACCATAGTGTGAAGATAGGTTAGTGACATGCTGTGATCTGTCCTTGGTAGCCGACGTCAGAACACAGACTGAAATCCGATGCTCACGCCGAGTGTCTCAGTTTCGTAACGGCTGATGTTGGAATTTGTCCGCTCAGCCGTAAACGAGACCTTAGGTGCAAAGCCGTAAGTGTCAAAATTCTTGAACAGTAACGATGTCGAGAGCCGAAGCCCTTCATCGTCGCGCGCTGGTAGTCCGGGCAGGGCATCATCATATCGGCGCAGCAGACCAGAGGCCGAAAACGTGGTGGTGGCCCCCATGATCGGTTTGCCCAGTGTATAGCTGACCGCCAGGCGCAACCCTGTGTGGGTGATAAAGGCACTGTCGGCTTCACTGCGCGACAAATGGGTGTTGAATGAAAGGTAATCCCCGCCCGTCAGCGGTTTGATCCACGTCGCTCCGACGCCGCCCGTATAGCCGGACCGAAGCTCCGAATCCTGACGGTCGGCATAGCCAAGCCCACCGTGCAAAATCAGCCGCGAACCATTGTCCAGTTGTTGCGCCTGCCGATATCCCAAACGGACCTCATTGGACAGGTGTGATCCTGCGGACCAGATCCGGCCGTAGCTCAGTGTCACGGTGCGGTGCGGGGCCTCGGCATTGGCTTGAAAATCCCACCCCAGCGTTGCAACGGCCTTGGTATAGCTGAAATCCGAGGCTTCGACACCTTCGGGAATGTTCTCGTCATCTTCGGTCAGCACGACGTTTTCCTGATCAAGCGAAAAAGCCGCGAACATCTGGCGTTCCGAACGGATGTTAAAGTTGTACCGCAGATCAACGCCTGATCGTATTTCGACGCCCGACAGCGGAACGGCGGTCTCGTCTACAAACAACAGGCCGCCAAGCACCAGCCTGTTGTCGCGCGGCGCGTTGTTCACATTGTCGCTGGGGGTGATGCCAAAGCGCAGGCGCACCGACCACGGGTTGGTTCGGCGCACAAAGCTATGGTCGCGGATGGCACGCGCCCGGCTTTGATCGTCCGGTGCCACGTGAGCGGCGCGGCGCAACCACAGTTGAGCGCGCGATTTCTTGTCATCCTTCGATAGCGCCTGTGCTGTCGCAATGGCGGCATTGAACTTCAACTGATCTGTACCAGCATGGCGCCACCCCGCCCGGCCAGCCTGACGGGACGCATCATATTCCCCCAACACGCGGTGGGCGTGGGCCTTCAGGATCAGTGTGCGCGCATCCTTTTCGTCGCGCTCGACCAGTGCATCCAACACGGTCAACGCGGCCCGCGGCTGACCCACATTGATCAGACGCGCCGCCAATGTGCGCGCCTGTTCAGGTGTCACAACTGTTTGTGCTGAGGCAAAACCATCAAGCGCAAGCGTCCCCGCCAGGACAAGCGCAAACCAGACTGGCCGGATCACTGCTCTACGACGACGCCGCCGATTTCACGGATGTCATCCGCCCCATCGGTCCCCTCGACCACCACAATGCCCGCGATCTCCTCGCCATTGGGTCCGGCAAAGACCCCCTGCCAGTCGCCATTCGCCGTTGTGACACCGCCGGGGTCCAAAAGAACAGCCGTTGACGACAGGATCAGGCCATTGTCGAAATCAATGTCACCATTGGCCAGCGTAATGACGCTGTTCAGGTTGCCGATGATGGTGCCGGTGTCATCATAAAGCACACGGTTCGAAATGACGCCATTCACCGCGCCAACCTCATCAAAGTCACCGAAATCTGCCGTCAGTTGCGCGTCCCCGATCACATATTCGACCCGGTCGCCATTGCCGACCCCGTTCAGCACAGTGCGGACGCCGCCATATTCGCCGTTATAGGTCAGAATGCCCGTCAAAGGCAGGGTCGGGTCGCCCCCCAGCCGCTGCGCGCCGCCGCCGCCAAAGCCGAACCCGATGAACTCAGCCGAGGTCGCCGCCGCAACCTGGCTATTGCCGGAATCCGACCGCCGGAAGATTGCAAAATACTGGTCTTCGCCGCTGCCGGGTGCCGGGTCGCTTTCATAAGCGTCAAACCCGCTCCCGATGAAATTCTCTGTCGTGATCCGTACATATTCGTTGTCAGGATCGTCAAAGGGTATGTTGTTGATCACCAACGTGTCGCTTGACGCGTCAAACACGATGTTGTTGGCCACCAGATCACCGTCTTCGAAGAATACCGAACTCGACCCCGTTCCCGGATCAGGCGTCGAATCCTCGCCATCCTCGGCGTCTGTAAATGGGTTGCCGTCCCCGCACGCCACCAAAAGGGCGGCAAGCGCAAGCAATGCTGCTGTCCGTGTCATGCCAGAAAGCCTTTGCGGTCTATGTGTCTGCCTCGTTAGGGTCAAGAATTTGCCCTAAACCCCCTAAAGTCAACGCATTCTTGCCCGGTCCGCTGCGCGCGCGCCTCTAACCGTTGCCAAAAAACGACCCTGATATAGTGGTTCTCATACCGCTATCCCCAAGATAAGGTATGGTTCTGACAGATTCTGTGGATAAAGGACGCGCCCCATGCCGCTCAGCCCCGAACAGCAAGCCGAAATTGACACTCTGCGCGGCCAAACCACCCCAACCCTGCGCGCCACCGTCCCGGGGATCGAGGCGCATCTTTACACCGCCCATCAGGTCCTCGACCACGGCTTTGTGCGCGTCATCGATTATATGGGCGACGACGCCGCCATCTGTCAGGCCGCGCGGGTCTCCTATGGCAAGGGCACCAAGTCGGTTCAGAATGACGAAGGCCTGATCCGCTACCTCATGCGCCACTGGCACTCGACCCCGTTCGAGATGTGCGAGATCAAGCTGCACGTCAAGCTGCCGGTCTTTGTCGCCCGCCAGTGGATCCGCCACCGCACGGCCAACGTCAACGAATACTCCGCCCGCTACTCGATCCTCGACCGCGAATTCTACATCCCCGCGCCCGACGCGCTTGCCGCCCAGTCGGTAGTCAACAACCAGGGCCGGGGCGAGGCGCTGTCGGGCGACGAAGCCCAACGCGTCCTCAACTACCTGCGCGACGACGCCATGCGCTGCTATGACCATTACGAAGAGATGATCAGCCAGGACGGCCAACAGGGCCTCGCCCGCGAATTGGCCCGCATGAACCTGCCTGCCAATATCTACACCCAATGGTACTGGAAGGTGGACCTGCACAACCTCTTCCACTTCCTCCGCCTGCGCGCCGACGCCCACGCCCAATACGAAATCCGTGTCTATGCCGATGCGATCTGTGAAATGGTCAAGGATTGGGTGCCCGCGGCATATAAGGCGTTCGAGGATTACCGGATGGGCGGGGCGACCCTGTCGGCCACGGCGGTGTCGTGTGTTCAGCGGATGTTGAAGGGGGAAGAGGTGACGCAGGAGAACTCCGGCATGTCCAAGGGGGAATGGCGGGAGTTTATGGGGGTGGTGGGGTGATGCGTATAGAAACGGAAGTTCCGGTTGGACAAGTTATCGATCAAATTCGGTTTTATTTGGACGCTGCCGAAAGCTATCACGCCGAGATGAACCGTTTGACTTTCAAACGCTGGCACAATGATGTAGTCGAATATTTGGCGGAGCACTTTACTTATGACGACGCAGAGAACTATTTCGTTGAGCAAGCTGACTTGAAGGGATCATCTGTTCTTTGGACCGATATGTCCGATGAAGATAGGATTGCCAGTTTCAATGTGCCTAAGGCTAGGAAGGCACTTCGGAAGATACTAAAAAGTATTGAAATTGGAAAAAGCGAAAAAGATGACCCCACAGCTGAAATTAATGCCGATGACGATACTTCGGTTCTAAGTAGGAAGGTTTTCGTAGTTCACGGCCATGATCGAGCTATCCTGCGTGAGATAACCTCGACCCTTGAAAAACTGGAGTTTGTTCCTGTCGTTATAAACGAGCTGGCCAACCAAGGAAACACTATAATCGAAAAGATTGAGCAACACTCAAACGTCGGCTTTGCAGTAGTCGCATTTACCCCGGACGACAAAGGAGCTAGCAAATCAGATTTCGCTAATGGCATTTCTGAAGACCGCCCGAGACAAAATGTTATTCTTGAACTTGGGTATTTCTGGGGGCGCCTAAAAAGAAATCGTGTCTGCCTTTTGAATGCAGTGGGCGAAAAGTTGTCGAGCGACCTTCAAGGCTTAGGTTATACTAAAATTGATGGTGCCGGTTTATGGCGGTTTGAAATGGCAAAGGAGCTTAAGGCCGCAGGTTATGAGGTTGATCTAAATAACTTGATGTAAATCACTCAGCCTTCCAAAATTTGTCGTAACCTTTTGCGCCTTCGGCACGGAATCAAGGCCAAAGGCCGCCGTGCCAGCGCCGGACCGCCCCCCGGGCCGGCGCTACGTCACCACCAGCGCGCCGCCCGATCAAACTCGACAAATCACAACCATAAATCGCACCGTAAAACCGTAGGTGCGCCACCCCGCGGTCCGGCGCTGTCACGGCCAAGCACCTAATTGAAACGCGCCCGGGGCTCCGCCCGTTCGCATCTCAAACCGTCCCCCGGACGGTTTGCCGCTGCGCGGACCGATGCTCACCCCCGCGGTCCGCCGCTGACACGGCTACGTACCCGATGATCCCCCGCCCTCTCGCGCATCGCTGCGCGATACGCTGCCGGGTCACGCGCGCTGGCGCTCGCAGAGTCGGCGCTACATCAACACCAGCGCACCGCTCCGGCAAGACATCCAAAACGGCCACCCCAACTGCTGCAGAACGTCTGACAGAGCCGCCACCGCGCGACCGTCGCTGGTCCGACATACGCTCAAATCCAACATATTTGCGCGCTGCCCGTGACCACCTCGCACGACCCCGCGGGATCAGTTGCCGGTGCCTAAATTGCGCCCGTAGGGTGCGCCTTTACGGCGCACCGCAATGCCACGTTAACCATTCGGCACGGCCACACGCAGCCAAATCCGCCAAAATACGCAGTTTTCATCCCAAACTATGCACTTTGGCAAAAACACGCACTTTCCGCCCCGATTCCCCCAGGTTCAAAAGACGCGGTTTTCGCTTGAAAAGACGCATTTTCGCCGACCAAAGCACCAAAACGACCCCGCCAGGACTGCCCATTCCTGTGGTAAACACATGGTGCGCCGCGTTCATCGCATTTTTACCTGCAGCGCCCAGGCACAGTAGATTTAACAAATGGTGCCTCCACAGACCGCATCAGCCGCGTTCGCCTCGGCTTTGGGTCAAAACAGCAGCAAACAGGCTTTGTCCGGCCTGATCCGGTTGCGAATACGCGCCGCGCATCCACCCCGTGGCACAAGCCGACACAGACAGGCCCGTTCGGCCCGCGCCGCTGCGGCCAGATGACCCCAGACGCAGAGGATGGAGGGGGCTTCGCTCTACGCGGCGATTAAGCCAGCGTCGCGCGCTGTCTCAGCGGCGCCGCGCGTATCATCGCGAGACACACAAATACTTGAAAGTAAATGAAAAATAGACCTAACGGATCGCACGCTCGCGCAGTTGGGCCACCAGAACACCATTCTCGGCCTCCCAGTTTTTCCACGCGCGATAGCCCTCTATCTGCGCCTGCGGCCCTGTCAGTTCACCGGCAAAGTGCGACTTCACGGCATGATAATGCCCCATGCAGCGCGTCCACTCCGCGGGCGACGGAAACTGCGTCTCCGCAGACACTTCACACGCATAATAGAGAGCAAGAAGGCGCAGCAGTTCCGACATCTGTTCTCTCCTTGATCAATGGCGCTGTGCCAAAGGTAAGCACAGATCGGCAAAGTTTGAGTAAATCATGCGTGCGCTAACGTGATCCCGCCCGCCAAAAGCGGTCGAGACAACACCAACCAACCCCTCGCAGTTCGCCTTCAAATACGGTCTCGCCGTGCGTCGAAGCGACAAAATTATCGCGCAAAAACAATACACAAGCGGATCAGACCGCTGTGTTCGTGCCAAGCCTGTTCGACGGATCAAAGCAGTTTGAGATCGCCCGCCATCTGGCGCCCATCGCGCCCCTCAAGCAGTTCGAAACTGACCTTCTGGTTGTCGGCCAGACCCGTCAAACCCGACCGTTCAACCGCTGAAATATGCACAAAAACGTCCTTGCCGCCCTCATCGGGGGCGATGAATCCGTAACCCTTCGTGGTGTTAAACCACTTCACGGTGCCACTGGGCATAATCCCGTGCCTCCTTTGCCTTGCAGTCTCCCCCGCATCGGATCGCCGGGCAGGGGCCGTTCGAGCGTCAGAAAAATCTAAACTTCCGCTAGGTCATGAGATTGCCCTCGATGCGCGAAAATCAAGGTTGGGGGGTGCATTCCGCGCGACTTGCCGCTTAATTCAACGCAAATGTGAGGATGGGATATGGAAATATACGGTTTGAAAACATGTGACACCTGCCGCAAGGCGATCAAGGCATTGCCGCAGGCGCAGTTTGTCGATGTGCGGGCCAATGGCGTTCCAAATGACGTGATGGCCGCCGCGCTCGCTGCGTTTGGAGACGCGCTGGTGAACACCCGTTCGACCACTTGGCGCGGCCTCAGCACGGTCGAGCGTCAGCGCACCCCAGAGGATCTGCTTGCAGCGCACCCGACGTTGATGAAACGCCCTCTTATCGCCGATGGCAGCAGCCTGCACCTGGGTTGGACCAAGGACGTGCAGGCCGCACTTGGCGTGGCTTAGGCCACAGCAGTCGCGGGTTTAGGCGCCAGCGCCCTGTCGAAAGACAGCGGCCCGGCCCCTTTGAAGACTAGCAGCAGCAACAAGAAGACCCAAAGCGCGCGCTGGTCCATGATCAGGCTGTTCGATGGGGCATCGAACCATGCCCCCAGCACAAGCCCGTCGCCCCATTTGTCGTGCCCGTTCAGATCAGTCAGCGACTGAACAACGATGAAACCGATCATGCCAATTGACGCCAGCCGCGTAAAAAGCCCGATAATGATCAGCAGCGGCAGCACAAACTCAGCAACGGTGCCTGCGGTCACGACGGCCCAATGGTAAAATGTCAATTGCGTGACATCGTAGCCGACGGCCTCCATTTGCTTGGGAAAAATCTGTGCGTACGCGCCAAGTGACGGCTGGAAGATGCCAAAAATCCCGTCGCCAAGCTTGGTCATCCCCGACACCCAGAAATAGGCTGCAAGCACCGCCGCGAACAAGAAGCGGGCCAGGGTGGGCAAAAGCCAATCAGCGCGGTCGAGAGGATCAAAGGCCGCGGCGTGCACACGGGACAGGGCGTTCATGGGATCATTCCTTTGGTGGGGTGAGGTCGATAAGGGCGTTGTGTTGCACCAGCAATGTAAGCAACGGCGCGAGGTCGAATTCCGGATCATGCGCAGTGGCGGCGTCCACCGCCGTTTCAAGCGTCGCCTTGGCCTGGATGGCTCTCAGCCACTCTGCTTGAGCGATCGTAAGTAGATGAGGCGTGGGATCAAACTCGGCGCGGGTCACCAGTACAGATTGCGCCACCCCGCGTGGTCTTTCCGTACCCTCGACAGTGTTGTAGCGCCAGATGTCAAAGATGGGCCAGCGCGACGAAATCACCTGTACCGCAGGTGCCAGATGTAGACGGGTGCGCGTCAAGACCTCAGGTGGCAGCGCGCCAAGCCGTGCCGGATCAAGCGGCAGCGCATCCGCTGCGTGGTAGGCGCGGCGCAGGGCCAGTTCCAGCCGCGCGACGTCGGCCAGATAACCAATATGTTCCAATGGTTCGAATGTGTCGAGAAACGCAGGCAGCGCTTCGCCGTACTGCATCATCACCGGCGACGATGGCGGGTGCGCGCGCGCAAAAACCCGGGCAAGCTGACCAAAATTCTGATCGCCCAGCAGCTTGCATAGTACGGGAAACCCGGTGCGCAGGGCATCAATCAGGGCCACGGTGACGTTGTTGCGATAGACGGCAAACCGGCGCGTGGTGGGCTCGCCCGCGCCATCGGTCAGACCATCGGGCACGGGGTGCTCCGGGTCAAGAAGCGCCGCGCGAAACTCTGTTTGCGTGGCGGTCATCCGTCTCACCCGGCGTTGACGGTCGCAAGGGCAAAGGCAGCGCGGTCGGCTTCGGCCCGCAACGTCGGCCAATCCGGCACGTCATTGTCCCACTCGACCAGGACCGGAGCCGGACCAGTGCCCTCCAGTGCGTAATGCAGCAATGCCCAGACCGGCTCTGCCGCCTCGCGCCCATGGCTGTCAATCAGCAGGGGCGCTCCGTGATCGTCTTCGTCCTCGTCGTGGCCACCCACATGGATTTCGCCAACGGCCGCAAGGGGGTAGGCATCCAGATAAGCCTGTGGTGTATACCCCAGATTGGTCGCTGAAATGAACACGTTGTTCACATCCAGCAACAGCCCGCAGCCTGTGCGGCGCACCAACTCAGCCAGAAAATCGGTCTCTGACCAGGTGCTTTGCGCAAAGGCCAGATAGCTTGAGGGGTTTTCCAGCAACATCCGGCGGCCCAGAACCTCCTGCACCTGATCAATGTGATCTGCCACATGGGTCAGGGTCGCATCGGTATAGGGCAGGGGCAGCAGGTCATCCAGAAACTCTGCCCCATGGGTCGACCATGCCAAGTGTTCGGAAAAACTCGCAGGCTCCAGCCAGTCGACCAGATGCTTCAACCGCGCAAGATGGTCCTGATCAAGAGGGCCTTCACCGCCGATCGATAGACCCACACCGTGCACAGAGATGGCAAAGTCGTCGCGCAGGGCGCGCAGCTGCGCTTGCGGGCGGCCGCCGTCACCCATGTAATTCTCTGCGTGGATTTCCAGCCACTTTACAGGGCCGGGCGCGGCCCGCAGATCGGAAAAATGCTGGGCTTTGTATCCCACACCCGGTGCGACAGGCAAGCGGGGCGGTGTTAGTGTCGCATCCAGCATGTCAAAACCTCTAGGCGGCGGGAATCAAACGTAAAACGCCGGACCCGAGGGGATCCGGCGCAGGCGTGTGACGTGCCTTATGCAGGCAGATCGCGGTCCAGCTCTTCCAGCGAGCCTTCGCGCGGGGTGCCGTCTGCCAGGGCTGGCAGTTCGATCTCGGTGCAGGTGCCCGCGTCAACCAGTGTCCAGGCGTTGCCCTGATAGTCCACGGTCGATGTGCCAGCACATGTGGTGCCGGGGCCTGCGGCGCAGTCATTTTCACCGGCCAGCGAGATACCATAGCATTTCTCTTTGCCGGCGGCTTCAGCCGTCGTGGCGGAATGAGCAGTCATTGCTGCGGCAACGGCGCCAACGATGGCAACGGATTTCATGGTCTTCGACATCTTCAATCGTCCCTTTCGGATATCGGTTACAGTACGGTCGTAGCTTCTACATAATGTGACTGTGCACAAACTTACCACCCCAGAGCCGGTGTGTCACAGACCCGTTATCAGATGTTAGAAAATGGGCCAAAATCCCCGCGCATTTTGGCCCATTGTTGCAGTGCAGCATGCGAAATGTTGCAGATTTGGTGCTCAGCGTAGGTCAGGTGCGGTCGCATCTGCGCCCAAAGCATCAGCCACATCCCTCAATGCCTGCACGCTGGTCTGCTTTTCACCAAGGCGTCGCACCGACACTGTCTTGTCCTCGACCTCGCGCCCGCCCACGGCCAGAATCACTGGAACCTTGCCAACCGAATGCTCGCGGACCTTGTAGTTGATTTTTTCGTTACGCGTGTCTGCTTCGGCGCGCACGCCTTGGGCGCGCAGCGTGTCGACCACCTCGGTGACATAATCATCCGCCTCGGACGTGATCGACGCAACAACCACCTGCCGGGGGGCCAGCCAGAAGGGCAGCTTGCCCGCGTGTTCCTCGATCAGGATGCCAATGAAACGCTCAAATGACCCAAGGCAGGCGCGGTGCAGCATGTAGGGGCGCTGTTTCGACCCATCCGGCGCGATATACGTCGCCCCCAGCCGCTCAGGCAGGTTCGGGTCAACCTGGAAGGTGCCGCATTGCCAGACCCGGCCAATCGCATCGGTCAGATAGAAGTCCAGCTTGGGGCCGTAAAAGGCGCCGTCGCCCGGCTCCAGGGTGAAATCGCGCCCAGTCGCCTTGATCGCTGCCTCAAGCGCGCCCTCTACGTGATCCCAAGACTCGTCCGACCCCACCCGCTTTTCGGGCCGGGTGGCAAACTTGATCTCAAATTGCTCGAACCCGAGGTCCCTGTAGACATCCGCCAGAAAGTTGATGAACTTTGCGCATTCCGCTTCGATTTGATCTTCGGTGCAGAAGATATGCGCATCATCTTGCGTGAACCCGCGCACGCGCATGATCCCGTGCAGCGCACCCGACGGCTCGTAACGCGAACAGGATCCGAACTCGGCCAGCCTTAGCGGCAGGTCACGATAGGATTTCAGGCCCTGATTGAACACCTGGACATGGCAGGGGCAGTTCATCGGCTTGAGTGCGTTGATCGCCTTTTCCTTGGCATGCTCTTCCTCGACTTCGACAATGAACATGTGTTCCTGATACTTGTCCCAGTGGCCAGACGCTTCCCATAGCTTGCGGTCGACAACCTGCGGGGTGTTGATTTCCTTGTAGCCTCCGGCGCGCTGCTTGCGGCGCATGTAGTCTTGCAAACCGGTATAGATCGACCAGCCATTGGGGTGCCAAAAGATCTGACCCGGGGCCTCTTCTTGCATGTGGAACAAGTCCATTTCGCGGCCCAGCTTGCGGTGGTCGCGCTTGGCGGCCTCTTCCAGCATATTCAGATGCGCACGCAGCTTTTCCTTGCCGGTAAAGGCCACGCCATAGATGCGCTGTAGCATCGTGCGGCTGGAATCCCCGCGCCAGTATGCCCCCGCAATCGACATCAGCTTGAACGCATCGCCGGGGACTTGCCCGGTGTGTTGCAAATGCGGTCCACGGCACAGGTCTTGCCACTCGCCGTGCCAATACATGCGCAGCGGTTCGTCGCCGGGGATGCTCTCGATCAACTCGACCTTGTAGGGCTCGCCCCGATCCTCGTAATGCTTGATGGCCACATCGCGGTCCCACACCTCGGTGGTCACAGGATCGCGCTTGTTGATGATCTCCTTCATCTTCTTTTCGATCAGGCCGAGGTCTTCGGGGGTGAACGGCTCTGCCCGATCAAAGTCATAGTACCAGCCATGCTCGATTACGGGCCCGATGGTCACTTTGGTGTCGGGCCAGATCTCTTGCACCGCACGAGCCATGATATGTGCCAGATCGTGACGCACCAGCTCATTGGCTTGCGCCTCGTCGGCCATGGTGTGAATGGCAATCTGCGCGTCGCCATCAATGGGCCACTGCAAATCCCAATGCTGCCCATTCACGGTCGCACTGATGGCTTTCTTCGACAGGCTCTTTGATATGCTTTCGGCCACGGCAGCAGGGGTGACGCCTGCATCAAAGTGGCGCGCGTTGCCGTCGGGAAAAGTAAGGGAAATCTGGTGCTGATCTTTGGCCATATCGGCATCCTCGTCAGTTTGGCGCCCACGGAACGCCCGGTTGCTAGGGTATGTCTGCAGGCCGTGTGACAGGGACAACCACGTGCGTCAAGCGGTCTGTGCCCGTGGCGCCAGTTTTGCCGACAGGGTAATGTGCAACAGCGCCAGAACCGCCACACCTCCGGCCACAAGGCCCACGCTGATCAATCCGAACCCCAGAATGGCCAGACCGCCGATGGCCGATCCGATGGCGATGCCCACATAGATCGCGGCGGCATTCAGGGCGAGGATGACGGGCGCTTGCGGCCCTGCCAAACCGATCAATCGCAATTGCTGACCGGCCATGAATGACCAGCCCCAGACCGCCCAAGCAAAGGCCAAGGCCAAAAGCCACACATCAGGCAGCGGCAACAGGGAAAAGGCGGGCATCAAACAGGCCTGAAAACTGCACAGCAGGATCAACGTGCGCCGCCACCCGATGCCGTCGGCCAGAATGCCGCCGAGGATGTTGCCAATGACGGCACCTCCGCCAAATACGGCCAGCACCAAGGTGATGCCGTCGCGGCCGTATCCCATCGTTTCACTCAGGAGCGGCGCCAAATAAGTGTATAGCACATTGACCGACGCCAGAAACGTGGCCGTGAACAGCACCGCAAACATCATGCGGCCATTGCGCAACGCGCCGGACAGATCGCGCAGCGACACCGGCTGAAAACTCAAACCGCGTGGCACAATGACCCAAACCAGCGCAATGCAGGGCAGGCCAAAGCCCACGACCAACCAAAACGCCCAACGCCAACCAAAGGTATAGCCAACCCAACTGCCCATGGGCACACCTACAACCTGGGCCAGTGACAAACCAAAAAACACGGCGGCCAAGACGCGCGCCCGTTGTTCCGCAGGATAAAGCCCTGCGGCAACTGCGGCGGCCACAGGCGTGAACAGGCCCGCACCGGCTGCTGCCAGCACCCGGGCAAAGCCCAGGACAATCATACTCTGCGCAACAGCCGACAGAAGGGCAGCCACCATAAACAACGTCAGGCCCAAGGCCATGACCCGTCGCCGCCCAACAGACCCAGTTATGGACACCAGAACCGGCGACAAAACCGCATATGCCATCGCATAAACAGTCATCAGTGCCCCCGCCGACGCAGCCGAGATATCAAAGGCCACACCCAGCGGTTCCAGCACGCCAACAATGACAAAGACACCCATTCCGATCAGGAAATTACAGGACGACAAAACGGCAATCAAAAGGGCAGGCGGCGGCATAAGGGGGTTTTGGTGCATTTTGTGCCGCTTTCAATGCGGCATACAACGGCATGCAGAAAAAACGACAAAAATGCGCCAAAAACCGACCTTTTTCTCTGGACCTGAGCGCAAGAATCCTTAATTAGAGGAGTGTTCACTATCGGAAACTTCTGATCGTCAAAGGAACACGCAGTGCCCAAGTACAACAAGACGTTCGAACTGTCTGTCGAGGATCTGGACCTGATCGAGGATGCGCTGCGCGCGTCGAAGAACGCCGCCATTAACAACGACCTCGCTGCCAAAGCTGCCAATGACAACGTGCGCCAGATCCACGATCTGCTGGGCCGGCTGCATAACCAAAAGACGTTCTACCGCCCCGCCAAGGGCACCTATGTCGGCGGCTGAACGCCCCGGCAGTTGTTAAAGCAATCGGTCCAGCCACCACAGGATGCGCGCATCAGCTCAGGCGCATGCTAAAACGTGGGCCGCTGCCGCTGCGGCGCAAAAATCCTTCACGATCGTAGAACCGCCCGGCCTTGTGATTGTCGGGATGGGTGCCAACCGTGATGAAGCTACAATCTTGGGCTTCGGCCTCGGCCCGGCACGCCCGCAACAACGCCGCGCCCAGACCATTGCCGCGCGCATCACGACACACAAACAGATGGTGCATATCCATCCCGCGCACACCGAATTGCAATTGTGCCATTGGCAGCAGGGCGGCGTAGCCCAGCAATTGCGACCCGCCATCGGCCACCAGCACTGTGGCCCAAGGGTGCGGCCCCAACGCATCTCGGGCCAAACGCTCTGCGTCAATGTCAGGCACGTCGTCATGGCACGCCGCTAAAGCAGTAATCATGGTCACGACCTCGGCCACATCGGCCTCGGTCATCTTTCGAATTGTGATGGGCATCTCTGCCTCCTCTTTTGAACGCGCCGCGTTCGGGAAGGCAGGGGAAAAGCCGCTCGAACGCGGCTTTGGTGTTTATGCAGGCACACCAACAGCACGCGGGATATGCGCGCCGAAGTAATAAAACTGTGCCATGCGGTTGCTCATGCGCGCAGTCAAGCGGGCAAACCCGCGCCCGTCAAGGGCGTGTGCCACGGTCAAGCCGCAAAAAGTGCCCAGCCCATCAAAAGGCAACACACCCAACCAGCGGTAAAGATGATCGGGCGCACGGGGAAGGTCGCCGTTCCGGTGATATAGCCGACCGCATGCGCCACGCGCAGCAGTAGAAACGCGATGCTTGTCCAGAGGGTCAGCGCGGTGAACCCGTCCACCCGATCCACCAGCAACACCAGAATGGCGAAGGGCACCGACTGTTCCAGCATGTTCAGATGGGCGCGGTATGCCCTGTGCACCCAGGGGCGCTGCACCCGTACATCTGCCGGAATGGTAAACCCATCGGGTGCATCCGCCGGAATGGACCCTTCGGGCGCGGTGTTCACGCCAACGATATAAGGGATCCACAGGGATGCCGCGATCAGCGCCAGCACCCCAAGGATAAGGATTTCGGCAGGCAGGGCGGTCATTGCGCAGCCTCCGCACCGGCCATCGATCCGATATGCGCATCCTCGCCCGTCTCAAGCCAGGTCTTGAGGCCGGACGCCCAGCGGACCCAGCCATCGGCCACGCCTTCGCCCTGTACAACAGGGAAGGTCAGCTCATAATGCTCAATCGTAAGCCGTACAAAGTCTCCTTCGGGCTGCATCAGGTACACAACCCGGCTTGGGTCGCCGCCGCCGTCCCAATTGGGCTCAAACGTCATTTCCATCCGGCTTTTGGGATCGGTCTTGAGCATCACCTGTGACATCAGCGCGGTGCCATCGGGCAGGTGCAGCGTTGTGCGGTCGCCGTCGCGCGACGCGTGGCTACACATGAAATGGTAATGCGCCACGTTCTTTTCGTCCGACAGCGCATCCCACAGCCGGTCCTGCGTGGTCTTGATATATGTCTCCATCACGAAATCGGGTTTTGACATCTCGGGGTCTCCTTCGTCTTCAAGCTGGTTTTTCAGGTCCAATACCGCTCGTGCCGCAGGTTTGACCCGGTAAGGGTCGATCCAACGGTCAATCGCTTCCTGCAAGGGCAGGGCGTTGAGGTAGTGATGCTTGAAGCGCCCCACCTTTTTCGTGGTGATCAGCCCGGCCTCTTCCAGCACGCCTAGATGCTTCATGACCCCGAACCGGGTCATGTCCAGCAACCCCTGCAAATCCTGCAGGGTCTGGCCGTCTTTGTCGCGCAGCGCATCCAGCAGGATGCGGCGCGCGGGGTCGGACAAGGCTTTGAACAGATCATCCATGAAAGGCTTATATGTGATTTACTAGTCACGTGACAAGATAGTCACCTAAAATTCACTCTGCGTCAGGATGGACAGATGCCGCCCGCTTGCAGATGATCCTGTAAAACGAAGGGGGGAGAGGCGATGAGCGGACCTGAATTTCTGGACACACCTCAGGGTCGGCGGCTGGCCTATCACCGGACGGAAGGGGCGGGGCCCTGGG
The DNA here is from genome assembly GCA_038525015.1 of Pseudomonadota bacterium. Classification (GTDB taxonomy): domain Bacteria; phylum Pseudomonadota; class Alphaproteobacteria; order Rhodobacterales; family Rhodobacteraceae; genus Tateyamaria. Next base: position 288,537 of record JBCBID010000002.1, read on the forward strand.
TCGTGTTCCTCGGCGGCCTAAAATCCGATATGGAGGGGACCAAGGCCATGCATCTTGCAGCGTGGTGCAAGGAACAGGGCCGCGCCTTCCTGCGCTTCGACTATTCCGGCCACGGCCAAAGCTCCGGCACCTTCGAGGAAGGCTGCATCGGCGACTGGGCCGAAGACACTGCACACGCCCTCAACACGCTGACAGACGGCAAGCTGATCGTGGTCGGCAGTTCCATGGGCGGCTGGCAATCCCTGCTCTACGCCCGCACGCACCCGGGCCGCATGGCGGGCCTCGTCACAATCGCCGCCGCCCCCGACTTCACCGAAGACAGCTATTGGGCGGGCTTTTCCGACGCCCAAAAAGCCGAGCTTGAGGCTAAGGGCGAAATCGCCATGCCGTCGGACTACATGGAACCCTACATCATCACCAAGCGCCTGATCGAAGATGGCCGTCAGAACCTCGTTCTCCGCGACCCCCTGCCGCTGCCCTTTCCGGTACGCTGCCTGCAAGGCACGGCAGATACCGCGGTCTCAACCGAAACCGCCATCCGCCTGCTGAACCACGCCGACAGCCCGGATATGCGGCTCACCTTGGTCAAGGATGCTGATCACCGTTTCTCCAACGACACGTGCCTGGGTCTGATCGAGCACGCTGTTGGCGACATCGCGGCACTTTCAATCTGAAACACCGGATGACGCTTGTGTCTATGTCACGAGACGGGCCGTGACCAGAAAAGCGGTCAACGGTGAGCGAGCACAAGAAAGAGACTGTCTTGCTGCCATAGGCCTGGCGCTAGGGTCCACATCTGTTGCGCGTTCTAGGGCGAACCGAAGGACGATCGACATCGCTCTAGACCGTCCGCGAACTTTGTCGCCGGACCCAGCTATGTATGCCTGCTTCGAGCCCAAGGCTCGGAATGCTGCGACCTGCACGAACGGCAGCTCTACTCCCCGACGCAAACCTCGGGTGCTCGATATAATCAGATCCCCTACGAACGAGCGATGAGGCTTTCCCAACGGTCTTTGGCAAGCTCTTGGGCCAGATGATCGAACGTCAGACGTATCCTACGGCTGGTCTGGATTTCACGATGCGTGACCAGCCATGTTTCCATGTTGAAGGCGGGTGCATCCGGTAGAATGCGTTTCAACCCAAGGCGCCCCTCTGCCACAATGGTGGGCAGGAAGGCGATCCCTGCGCCTTCTCGCACCAACTCATACATCGCGCAGCCATTCGATGTCGTGACGCCAAAATTTTCCTTAGTCACAGGGAAGCCCATCGCCGAAACCTGCGGAACCAATCTCTCCGGCGATCCATAGCCGATGAAGTTTGCTTTGGCGAAGTCGTTCGGACCGCTCACCTTACCTAGTTCCGCCAGATATGAATCCGACGCAAACAGCGATATCTCGATATCCGCGATCCGCTTTGCCACAAGGTCCGGCTGTTCCGGGCGCGCATGACGGATGGCGATGTCGGCTTCCCGGCGGGTCAGGTCCGTCATCTCGTTCATTGGAACCAATTCGATGCTGATACCGGGATAAGCTCGCCTTAGCGAGGTGACGCATTGCGGAAGCGTATAGGCGGCCAAAGCGTCGCTAGACGTGATCCGCACGATCCCCTCGACAGTTTGGCTTTGACCAGCGGCGACGCGAGAAATCTGTGTCGCTGCATCGGTCATCGCCTGGACGTGCGCCAAAAGTTCTGTGCCTGCATCTGTGATCTGCATGACGCGAGGCCCACGCTCGAAAAGCGTAAGGTGAAGCGCGTCTTCAAGCGCTGTGATCTGTCTGCTCAGCGTGGGTTGCGTCTGTTTCAAAGCGCGCGCTGCGGCTGACAAAGAACCATGCTCGACCGTGGCCAGAAACGCCCGGATATGGTTCCAGTCAAAGGAGATTGCGTCCCAGTTCATAAATTTATGTATAGCAGCGATCCGAAAACAGGCAATTCCATACACCTGTGGGACAGGTAAACAGCGACGAAACCTGATTTTGGAGCTGCATGAGATGACCTCTCACACAAATGACCTTCGCCCGACGCTCGCGTTGCTCTGGCTGTTTGCCATCCTGAACATGGTCTTCCGCGACATCCATGAGTTCACGATGGCCAGCACGATCAACGAAATTCTATCTGGCACCGTGAATGGCAACCCAATGTCAGAGACGGTTCTTCTTTTCGGGGCCATCGCAGTGGAACTGTTGTTGCTTGCGTTTCTACTCACGGCTTTATTGCCGCCGCGATGGTCACGCATTCTTAATCTGGGGCTTGTTCCAGCCGCGGTTGTGGGGATGTTCGTGATCCCGCCCGCTGACCCGGACGACTATTTCTTCGCCGCGGTCGAACTGTGTGCCTTTGCCGCGATATTCACGTTGGCATGGCGTTGGAACACCGGCCACAGGGCATCCACATCGATTGGAGAACATGATGCCGCCTGAAACCGAACTTGCGGGCGCGCAATCCCTTTTACCGGTCTTTTCCCGATCGTTTGGAAGCTGGCGACTGTCGGTGGAGCGCCGCCCGTTTACCCAACCTGATCTGGCTGACCGCTACGACCGGAAGTCCGGTGCCTGGCACAAGATCATCGAACGCCACCGCTTTCACGATGCCTATCGCGACTTGATAGATCGAGTCATGCGCCAACCGCGCTATCGGCAAAAAGCGCAGGATTTAAGGGTCCTCGATGCGGGGATCGGCACCGGGGCCATGTCATTGGCCTTCCGTCAACACCTGGGCCGCCGATTCCGTCTGCACGGCATTGATATTTCATCCGCAATGCTGCGCGAAGCGGATGGTCGACTGGGCAGAGAGGATATCGACATGACATTGACAGAGGCCGACCTCACAATGCTTCCGTATGCTGATTGCGCCTTTGACGTGATATTGGCCGCACACGTTATCGAGCATCTGCCAGACCCCCAAGCCGCTTTGAAAGAGATGTTTCGCGTCCTCAAACCCGGCGGTGTATTGATCTGCTGCATCACACGTCCATCGGCGACCGGTGCGTATATTCAACTGATGTGGCGAACGCACCGAGTATCTCGATCAACAGCTGTCGGTTGGTTCGTTGAGTGTGGCTTCGAAATGGCCCGGGCATTTCCACTTCAAAAGCACACGGCATCCCGTCGGTTCAGCATCGGATATGTCGGGCGCAAGCCAACATGTGCATAACGTGTACGAATACGCTGCCATGTGCTGCGTCAGTGCGATTGGCAGCTTAGCCCACATTGCCGAATTCGGCCACCTTTGGAAATCCTACATGCCCAACAGAGAGCTCTAGCTGATCGCTGTGGGTTCGAAGTGACCGATGCCGCATAGCGCAAGAATGTCTGCCCCTAAGACCCACCATAATAGCGAACAGCCCACTTCCTGAGCGCCACAATCGACCAAACGCCTTCTGCGATCATGAATGGAATCGACCCTATCAGGAGTGCATAGATCGCGGCGCACAAGCAGGCTCCGGCGAATGCGAGCGTGAAGACGGGCGCTCGGCCTTCCAAGGCGTAAAACAGCACCATGCAGCAGATTGCGACAAAGCCAAACGCTTCAATCATCGCCGTCCGCCAATTCACAATCATGAACGCCCACGCACATACAGGTCTCAAGATCGGCAAGAGCATTGTCCACCTGTCTGAGCGTCTTAATCCGGGACTGCACCACTCGTCGATGATCCGAGACCACCGCCGCCATCTCACCTTTTTTCCAGGGTTGTTGCAGAATGGCAGCGATGTCCCGCACCGGTATGTTGAGCGACCGAGCATTCCTGACAAATCGAAGAGCGCGGACATCCTCTTCGGAATAGTCACGGTTTCGACCGCTTCTGTTTGGCCTGCGAATGACCGATTGCCTTTCGTAGTAGCGGATCGCGGAAACGGACAATCCTGTCACCTTGGCGACGTCTGAGATGCGCATCATTTTTCTCACAATCTGCGATGATTATTGCCCGCCAGATTGCGGCAATTCTGAGCACTTTTCAAACGGGAGGCACTTTGGACGGGCAGGGGTGCTAACAGCGTTTTTCCGTCGAAGATTGACCGGAACATCCGCAAGATGCGGATGGCTTTGACGAAAAAAGGTCGCGCACAAAGTCCTCGCTTCCCGGTGGACCCGAAATGATCAGTGTAAAGGTCTTGTTGGCCCGCCTTAGGTCAAAGGTGAAGAATGGACAGCAGGATTGCTCTAACATGATCAGATGCTCTAGCTGCACACGCGAAACCGCAGGCCTGGCAAAGACCAGTTTTGATACACCCTCTGCGTGGGAGGAAACCAGGAGGTGTGGCCTCAAGTCTTTGCGGACCTCCAGCTTTCGCTGGCGCAACTCAGGTTCTGTCAGGGTGCAGAAAATCTCGGGAGAAGCAGTTTTCATTGGGACCTCTGGTTTGATGGGTCCGTTGCTACGCTATGAACCGTGGTTCACAGCAAGGGTTGAATTGGCATACTGAACCGCTCAATTCGGGATCGCTGCGAATGACCGCTAAGCGGACTGCGATCGCAACATCTTGACCTGTGGCCAAAAGCAGGAATGGGTCGTCCAAGTCTGCTTGTAAGAGTAAAAAACCTGCGGCCTTGATAGGGTTATCCTCACAATAGAGAGGCAATGAAACTTCTCGGAAATTCCTCAGATTATGGATAATCCAACGGCGACGCTGCGTATCGTCCCCGGTTTTCCGGGCAAGTGCCCACTCTGGCCACTTGCCCGGAAAGGGGCCTCGCTATTTCGGCAGCAAGACCTTGTTCACCACATGGATGACACCATTGGACTGGTCCACATCCGCGATCGTGATTTTCGCCGCGTTACCGTTTTCGTCGAAGACAAAGACGTCGTTGCCGCGCACCTGCGCCGAAAGCGCATCGCCGGACAGGGTTTCAAGGTGGACAAAGCCGTCGTTGCTGCCTGCGGCCTTGGTCTTGATGTTTTGGGCTGTGATGTCACCTGCAACGACATGTGCGGTCAGGATTTTGGTCAGCTGATTTTTGTTTTCGGGCTGCAACAAGGTTTCTACCGTGCCTGCGGGCAGCGCGGCGAAGGCGTCGTTGACAGGCGCAAACACAGTGAACGGGCCATCACTCATCAGGGCATCAACGAGCCCTGCGGCTTTGACGGCAGCGACCAGCGTAGTGTGATCCGCCGAGTTCACGGCGTTTTCGATGATGTTCTTGTCGGTGAACATAGGGGCGCCGCCGACATCGGGGTTTGCGGCATATGCGGCAGTTGCGCCCAGTGCCAGACACAGAAGGGCGGCGGCAGTTTTAGGGGGGGTGAACATGAAAAATCCTTTCTCTTGGTTCAAATGTCCCGGCGGGGACAGCGAATAAGACGGGGCGGGCGGCGAAAAAGTTTCGCGAGGGCTGTTGGTCCCCGGATCTGAAGGTTTGCTGAAACTCTTGGCGCGCAGGCGGCGTACTGCCTGACACCCAAGAGGAGACCGAGATCATGAACACACCTGTTTCACCCGGCCCGCTGGTGCGCCGCCACACCCGCATCACGCGGATAACGCATTGGACCTGGGCGATCTGCCTGTTCTTCCTATTGCTCACAGGATTGCAGATCTTCAACGCCCATCCGGTGTTGTATTGGGGGGATCAGTCGGGTTTCGACTTCGACAACACGGTTTTCTGGATCGGATCAGAAGACGGGCGCGGCTTTATCCAGCTATTTGACGTGCGGCTGAGTGGACTTGGCATATTTGGTGCATCCGATGGATCGCTGCGTGCCTTTCCGCATTGGGCCACGATTCCCAGCAGCACCGATCTAGCGACCGGGCGGGTGATCCATTTCTTTTTTGCGTGGATTTTTGTCGTCACGTTGCTTGCGTGGTTCGTAGGCGCTGTTGTTGCAGGCCGCCTGCGTCGTGATCTGCTGATGAGGCGGACGCATTGGGTCCGGCTTGGGGCTGACCTAGTCGCACACGTGCGGTTTCGGTTTCGTCATGGTACGCGGTACGGTCCGCTGCAGCGCCTGAGCTACGGGCTTGTACTGTTTGTTCTGTTTCCGCTGATGGTTCTGACTGGTCTGGCAATGTCGCCCGGGGCCAATGCCGCGGCGCCGTGGCTACCCGAGATGCTGGGCGGGCGGCAATCCGCCCGAACCCTGCATTTCGGAGCTGCCGCTGCATTGTCGGGCTTCTTCGTCGTGCATGTGGTAATGGTCGTGCTGGCCGGCCCCTTGAACGAGATGCGTGCCATGGTCACCGGTTATTACCGCGCAGATGCAGGGGAGAAGGGCGATGTCTGATGACCTGTTGACCCGCCGGGCCTTGCTGCGCGTAGCCATGACAGGTGCGTCGGTGTCGGTGCTGGCTGGGTGCAAGGTCCTGGACGGGCTGAGCGCGCCCGACCACCGGTTGCGCCGCTTCATGGAGCGGGCAAATGACCTTACGATGGCGATGCAGCGCGGTTTGCTGGATCGAGACGCGCTGGCGCAAGAGTTCCAGCCTGCCGATATTCGTCAGCCGCAGCGCCCCAATGGTGTCACCAATCCGCAAGACGACGCTTATCTCGCGCTGAAGTCCAATGCCTTTGCAGACTATCGCCTGCAGGTTGGTGGGATGGTGCATCAACCCTTGTCGCTGTCGCTTGCCCAATTGCAGGCCATGCCGGTGCGTCGCCAGATCACGCGCCATGACTGTGTCGAAGGATGGAGTTGCATCGCGGAATGGGCTGGTGTCCCCTTAGCCCACGTCTTGGGCCTTGCCGGAGTGCGAAGCGGAGCACGTTATGTCTTGTTTCATTGCTTTGATACCATTGAACGCAGCTTGTCCGGCGCGATCAGGTATTATGAAACCATCGACCTTGTGGATGCCCGTCATCCGCAAACGATCCTTGCATGGGGTATGAACGGCGCAGCCTTGCCCGTACCGAACGGCGCACCCATTCGGGTCCGGATCGAGCGTCAACTGGGGTACAAAATGGCCAAGTATATCCGTGCCATCGAACTGATCGATGACTTTTCGACCATCGGGCGCGGAAGAGGCGGGTATTGGGAAGATCGCGGATATGATTGGTATGCAGGCATATGAAGCGCGTGACGTAAGGGCAGTTGCAACCTGCGTGTTATGTCGTCCGTAGGTTCAAGTGCCCCAGAAGTTTTTCGCGAACAGTCATGGCATGAAGACTTTGTTTCATCGTTTACGCTTCGCTTTGCGATCATCACGGAATGTGTGCCCGGATGTCGATGCCGCTGCGCCGCTGACGCAGTTGCTTGAGGATGCTGTACCTGAGCCCGATATGTTTGCGCGGATTGAGGCCCGGCTTGATGGCCGTTCGCGTCGGCGCATAAACCCACACGGTGCCGGCCCTGTAGCTGCGGTGTTTTTCGCGGGTTTGGTGCTGGGTGCAGCCGCCATGTTTGCACTGCAAGACAAACAAGAGATCGTCGCCCGCCCGACAGCGGACGCGTCTTGGGTCCCTCTTGGGTCTGTCACCCTGCGCGGTGCGGGATTGCGCGGTTTTGTCCGTGCGAAATGCGAAGGGCACACGCATTTTCTGATCACCATGCACGGCCATGCGCCCACCCATGACGATGACGAGTCAGTTCCCTTGATGGGCGCGGACGAAAAAATTCTGATGGAGTGCATCTTTTGATCCGCAGGGTCCGTAGTGCTAGGAAACGGGTTGAGGGAAAGGACCGGATGTGGGTGTGACCAAATTGGTGCCCAGGTCTCAGCAATATGGGGGCGCGAGGGCGAAAATGGGGGCGGCAGAACAGTCCAGAGTGCTGGCTGAACTGCTGATAGCCTGTGCGGCAGGGGACCGGGCCGCGTTCCGACGGTTCTATGACGTCAGTTCGCGCTACGTCTTTGGGGTGGTGCTGGGCATCTTGCGGGACCGCGAGATCGCCAGCGAAGTTGCACAGGAAACCTATGTGCGGATCTGGAAGCGGGCGGGACACTTTCACGCCGAATGCGGCAGCCCACTGCCCTGGATCGGGTCCATCGCCCGCAACTGCGCAATCGACCGGCTGCGGTCCGAACGCGCGCGCGGCTTTGTCCAGTTTTCAGACGAAATCCCGGATATCAGCGGTGATCCTGACCCTGCAAGCACGACCCTGGATACGATGGTCATCCGCAAGCTGCTGGACGATCTGCGCCCGGAATACAGGCAGGCGCTGCTGCTGTGCTATTTCCAGGGATACACCTATATCGAGTTGGCCAGTGTGATGGATGTTCCCGTCGGAACCGCCAAAAGCTGGGTACGCCGCGGTATCGCGGCATTGAAGGAAGCAATGATATGAAAAAGTCCGACGCCGCACCTTCGGCAGATGTCCTGAGCGCCCTTCTTGGCGGGCTGGACATGTCCTTGCCCGGCACGCGCCCCGATCTGGCGAATGAGGCCACGGCCTTTGCCCAGCATCTTTCGCCGTTGCTGACGCGGTTACCCGAGGCCGAGCCGCCCGAGGGTCTGTTCGGCGCCATCGAGGCAGAACTTGATGGCGAGGTAGAGGCCCCGTTTCAAAGCGTGCGCGCCGAAGAAGGGGTGTGGGAGAAAAGGGCGGACAAGGTCTGGAAAAAGGTGCTGGCCCAAGATACCGAGACGGGCCGGTCCATGTATCTGTTGCGGTGCCTGCCTGGGGCGTCGATCAAGCCGCATATTCACGAACGGGCTGAACATCTGTTCATCCTAGAGGGCGAGTTGTGGATTGACGGCAAGCTGTATTCGGCTGGGGACGCGCAAGTCGCCAAACCTGGCAGTGTGCATCCCGAAATCACCATGCCTGTCGGTTGCCTTGTCCTGGTCAGCGCCTAAGCGCTGATCCGCACCAGCCAGATCGTCCAGAATGCCGCCGCCAACCATGGCCCAAAGGCGATCCTGCGCCTCTGTGTCAGCGCTGCAAAGCAAAGCGCACTGATTGCTGCAACCGCCACAAGGATGGGCAGGTCACGCGGACCCAGCCACGCACCCGCGGCAGCGAGCAGTTTCGCATCGCCCAGCCCCAGCCCGTCTTCTCCTTTCCATCGAAAGAAAAGAGCGCCAATCCCGGCAAAGACGCCATAGCCGATGCTTGCACCGACAAGCGCAAACGCAGGCGTGATAAGAGCCGACCAAGGGCTGAAACCGAGACCGACTGCAACCAGCCCAAGGCTGGCTGCATCGGGGATTTGGAAGCGCCGCAGATCGACCAAGCAGATCCAGGCCAGCACGGCCCCGAGCCATACGGACGCGATCATTTCCAAGCCACTCATCTGTTCAAGCTCGAATGCCATTCTTGCGTTCCCTGCCGTCCTGACAACCAGTACGGACGCGCCCGCAATCTTGTTTCAAATCCTGAAACTTTTTCACCCGTCCCTTCGTCTTGTTGGATGCAGCACCTGAAGTCCCAAAACAGCGCCTTTCCGCGCCAGGGCTGAACTCCGCTGTCGGACGTTTTTCTCACGCAAGAACGAGCGTTTTTGCGAGCGGGAAAGGCGTGCGCAAAACGATCTGAGAGGACATGATATGAAGACCAAAAAGGCATTGGCCCTGACCTCGGCACTGGTGGCCGTGGTGGCGGCCTCAACGGGGCCTGCGAGTGCGTCATCGCACCGCGAGGCGCCTGCGATTACCGAGCACCCCAAGGTAGACGGAACAGATTTTTACATGTTTCGCAGCTACGAACCGGGCCGCGAAGGGTATGTGACGTTGCTGGCGAACTATCAGCCGTTGCAGGTGAACTATGGCGGTCCCAGCTACTACACCATGGATGCGGACGGCATTTACGAGGTTCACATCGACAATGACGGCGATGCAATCGAAGACCTGACCTTTCAGTTCGATTTCGAAAACCAGCTGGCCAACAACGGGGCGGGCATCGGGCTTGACATCGGTGGTGTGAATGTGGCGATCCCGCTCAAATACGCGGGTCCCATTCTGCCCAACGATCAGTCGCTATTGAACGAAAGCGAAAGCTATGAACTGACGTTGATCGAAGGCGATCGCCGCAGCGGAACACGCAGCGCCATCACACGGTCCGGGTCGGGTCAGACCACCTTTACCAAGCCGCTGGATCATGTCGGGCTGAAGACGCTGCCCGATTACGACGGCTATGCGAACCAATTCATATATGATTTCGACATGGCGGGCTGTGACCTGCCGGGCCGCGTCTTTGTGGGCCAGCGGGCAGATGCATTCGCCTTGAACCTCGGCGAAGTCTTTGACCTGATCAACTTTGTGCCCATTGAAGGCGACAGCGCGCCCGGTGCGGGTGACGGTGCCGGATTTGACGGCGGCATTACCCAAAGCCGGGTGAACGACGACGTGTTCGGCAAAGTCAATGTGACCACGCTTGCGCTTGAGCTACCGATTTCCTGCGTGACCGAAGGGGATGATCCCGTGATCGGGGCGTGGACATCCGCAAGTCTGGCGCAGGGCGAATTGGAAAACCCGTCGCCCAGCTACGAAGACACGTCTAGGGTGGGCGGCGCGCTGGTCCAGCAGTCGCGTTTGTCGACACCTCTGGTGAACGAAGTTGTTATCGGGATCACTGACAAGGACCGCTTTAACGGTTCGGAACCGATTGATGACGCAAGCTTTGCCACTTACGTGACCAACCCGACCTTCCCGCGCCTCGTGGAACTGTTGTTCGGACCTGACCTTGGCCTTGTGGACAATGTTGCACCCAAGAACCTGCCGCGGACCGATCTGGTGGCAACCTTCCTGACCGGTTTGCCGGGGCTGAACCAGCCCCAAAGCGTCACGGCGGCCGAGATGATGCGTCTGAACACAGCCGTGCCTGCAACGCCGCGCGATGATCAGCATACATTTGGTGTGGTGGCTGAGGATCTTGCCGGCTTCCCAAATGGACGCCGTCCCGGAGACGATGTGATTGACGTGATCTTGCGCGTGGCGCTGGGTGCATTGTGTCATCCCGTTCCCCTGGGCGCCGAGCTAGGTGTCGAGGGCGCCGAGGAAGATACAGCCACCGACCTGATCAACCTTGGCTTCTGTACGCCGGATCAGGCACCGATTGGCAATGTCGCGCTGACGGATGGCGCACCAATCTCAGCCAGCGAACTGCAAAACGCATTTCCCTACCTGAACGCGCCGATCCCCGGATCGCCCAACGGCACCGTCGCCTTTGCCAATTGATGACACGTCTAGAAAGGAGCATCGCATGAACCGAGCACATATACGCTTTGCACTGGGTGGCGTGGGCCTGGCGGTCCTTGCGGCCTGCGGCGGTGGTAACGCCGGCGGTATCGGCGAGAACATCGGAAGATTGGGCGCCACCTTCCAACAGGCGTTCGCACAGGGTCCGAGCGACGCGCCTGTTGATATCGCCAACGCCGATCTTGTTCTGAGTTTGACGGAAGACCCGTTCGAGCTTTGACACATCGGCAAAACAAGACAAGGCGTCGCCTGGACCATCCCGGCGGCGTTTTCTTATGGCAAGGCCAGGCTTTGAACGGCACCGGCGTCAGGATCGCGCACCAATCTGCGCATCAGAACGGCACGGGCATCACCGACGGAGGCCAGCGCCCGAACATCAAACACATTTGATGTGTATCCTGCCAGTTGCGGCTGTGGCAGACCAAGTGCCGCCAAGTCGTTTGCCGTCAATTCCCCTGCTCCCTTGCGGCGCGCGATGAGGACGCGTGCGGCAGCGGGGTTGCGTGTCAGCGCCACCATCAGGGGCTCCGACACGCTGTTGAGGTTCAGGGGGCCGGGCGTCTGTGTGGCGGTGACATGGGGTATGAGACGCTTTACGTCGGACGCTGCGATCCCGTGATCCAACAGCACCTCAGGGTCAGTCAATGGACCATGCTTGGAGACGACTTGCGTGATCTGGCTGGCCAGAACGCTCGGCAATTCGAGCGCGGTAAGTAATGCAGTAAACAATCGGGCTTCTGCCAAGGCAGCGGGTTGCAATGCGTTGAGATCGAACTTGCCCCGAGCGTCTGTTATGGACACTTCGAACTGTCCGAAATCCAGTGCGATCTTGTCCTGCGCTGCGGATGCCCACGGTTCGTTCAGGTGGTCGACCTCGGGGCTTACCTGCGCATCCCGACGCAATGCGACGGCGACCGATGTGACGCCGCCCCGCGCCAGGGCCTGGGCCTGTGCTGCGTTGTTTGTACTTTCGAGCCCCTGAACCGACAAATCCTGGTCGCGCAGCATGAACTGCATCAAACCTGCGCCAACTGCGATGACGGTCAGAACATTCAAAAGGCTGACGCCAGAAATCTGGTCGCGTTTCATTCCAAGAACACGACCGGCAGCGGGATCAGCCGACGCACATCCGATTCAGGTAGGTCGAGCGATATCACTCCCGGCGCATGAATGGACAGGACACTTGGGTCGTCCAGAACGTCTTGTCGCAATTGGTTCCCGTCCTGGAAGGTGAGCGAACGAACAAGCCCGGTGTCGGATGCCTGCCACGTGATTTTGTGACCAGCCAAACGCAATTCAAGCGTGTCGCCCACCTGACTGCGGGTCGCATTTGTGAGGTCCAGTGCCAGCAGACGAAAGGCCCGGTCCTGGGCCTCAAGCTGGGCAAGCCGTCCCGATAGGGCGGCTTCCGTGCGTGTTACGCTGTCCAACAGGGCAAACCCCGCCACGCCGATCAGGGCCGAAATGGAAAGCGCGACCAACATTTCCAACAGAGTCACGCCCGCGTTCGGTCCGCGTTGTGTCACAAGACCGGACGGACGGTGCCGGCATCAATCCGCAGGATGGCCAACGCCCGTTCGCAGGATCTGTCCCGATCAAACCGGGTGTCGCCGAGCAACCCCTGGTAACTGTTGCGCGCGCTCAGGGTCGTGCTGGTGCCGACCGACTTGGCGAGGCCCACGGCATCCACCGCGAGCGCTGCAATCACGCCCATTTCTTCTTCTAGCTGAGTGCGGAAAACAGACGACAGCCTGTCAAACCGAACAGGGTCGGGACCGGTAAAGCAGGCTTTGTCCAACCTATCCAGCTGGGTCTGACCCAGTCCCGACCATTGCAGCGACCCTATCGTGGTGACGCCGGTGCGGACTGCAGCTTCTGCTTGCCGAAGCGCTGTTTCGCCTGTTTCGGGCACGTAGATAATATCTGGCATGGAGCCGCCCCCCGACAGTCTCAAGGCGCTGCTCATGTCCTCTGGGCGCGTCGTCGATGGGATGGGGGGTAATGGCGTAACGCGGGCTTGGCGCGCGCCTGATACCAGGGCTTGGGACGCCCTTTGGCCCAATGCACCACCTGTTTCCAGAACCGCGATGCGCCGTGCCCCTTCACCTTTGGCAAAGCCCAGCACAGTATCAACCGATTGCGCCGGTGTTACGCCGAACACCCATGCGCCCGTTGCGGCCAAGGTGATGTCATTCGACAGCGTCAGTATAGGGATGGCATCTGCTGCCCCGACGACGGCGGGGGTCTGGCTGCGGAACAAGGGGCCGACGATGATGTTGGCCCCTTGTGCGACTGCGTCGCGCGCGGCTTGGGCCGCTGTTTGCGGCGTTTCGCCAGCATCCAGAACGGTTGTCCTGCCCGGGGTGCCGCCAAAATCCTCGACCAGCCAGACAGCCTTGGCCATCTGTTGTCCCAGCGCCGCGCGCGTGCCGGATAACGGCAGCAGCAGCGCCACTTGGGCGTCCGCCGCCGTCGTTGGTGAGCGTCGTGCCAACGGCCCAGCCGGCGTACAGGCCGCTGCGAAAGACGTTGCTGCAAGCATGCCAAGGCACTCACGGCGATTGATGTGCGTGTCGTATGGCATGGCAAGACCCTTGCGAACTGGCGTTGAAGCGTTCATCATCCGACCAGCGAATTTAGGTTCACAATCGGCAGCAGGATCGCCAGCACGAGAAGCATCACGACGACACCCATGCCCAGCAGGACCAGCGGTTCGACCAACCCAACGAGTGTTTTCACCCGAGCTTGCAGCGTCTGCGCCTGATCCTGTGCAAATCGGCCAAGCATGGCGGGGAGCGTCCCGCCCGCTTCACCGCTGGCAATCATCGTGACCATCATCGGAGGGAATGCGTTTTGACGTGACAGCGCGCGTGACAGCGGCGCTCCGTCGCGGACATCGCGTGTGACGTCGGTCAGTACGCGGCGGGCGGCCTGATTGGCGACGGTCGCCGTGGCTGAAGACAATGCATCTGCGAGCGGGACACCGCTTTGAGTGAGGGTCGCCAATGTGCCGGAGAATTGCACTATGGTCATCTGCCGCGCCAAGCCGCTGCGCCAAAGTGCCTTGTGCCATTGCTGTTGGGTTGCGGGGTGACGCGACACGGCGGCGGCGGCGATGATCAGCGCAACTAGTGTACCGACCACCAGAACAGCATTCCCGGTCAGAAAGTCACTGAGGCTGATCATCAGTTTCGTGAGTGGTGGCAGATCCGCACCTCGTGTCGCAAAGACCCGAACGATGTCGGGCAGCAGGAATGTCAAAAGCCCGACAACCACGGCGATGGATACGATGATCAGGATAAATGGATAGATTAAAGCCAAAGCCACCGTCTGACGATTGCGCAGCCGGCCTTCGACATGGTCGGCAAGATGCGCCAGAACCGCACCCTGCCGACCGGCCTGCTCGCCTGCCCTTAACGACGTCAGGTAGAACCGATCAAATCCAGCTCCTGCATCACTCAAAGCGGTGCTGAGGCTTGCACCATCCACGATGGATCGTCGCAACATCCGGCATATCGTGCTCAGCCGTGGCGTCGTCTGTTGCGCAAGTGTGCCAAGCGCGGCCTCGACTTGAACACCGCTTCCCAGCAATGTCGCCATCTGGCGCGTGAACACCGCGAGGTCAGTTGGCGACAATGCGTGCGATCCAGGGCGGCGAAGCAACTGGGCGATGTCCAGACGCCATTGATGAACAGGTGCGACCGACAATGGCAACAGACCCTTTGCACGCAGTGTGGCGCGGGCCGCGTCTTCCGCGGCCGCCTCGATCCGTCCAGCGCGTGCTCTGCCGCTGGCGTCCACTGCGCTGTAACGGAACACAGTCATTGACCGGTATCCTGTGTTGCCTCGACTACCACCCGCGCAACTTCGTGCGGCGTTGTCAGGCCATCGCGTATTTTGTCCGCCCCATCCGACAGCAGGCCGTGATGGTCGCGGTCAAGAAGTGCCACAAGCTCTGCCTCAGACGCGCCGTTGGTGATCGCCCGTTCAAGCTCCGCGTTCATGTCGATCAGATCATAAAGGGCAAGCCGACCGTGAAAGCCGGTATGATTGCACGCCTCGCATCCCGACCCCGCCAGGGTTGTTTCGCCTGTCTCTAAAGCACCATCGAGAAGGCGGGCCTCGGTTGCGGTGATCGTGTGAGGCGCGGCGCAATGCACACAGTTCTGCCTGACCAACCGCTGTGCGATCAATCCGCGCAGCATTGGCGCTAGCAAGAACCGCTCAACCCCGAGGTCTATCAAGCGCGAAACGGTTCCAATGGCCGTATTCGTGTGCAAGGTGGAAAGGACGAGGTGACCCGTCATCGCGCTTTCGACTGCAACGCGGGCCGTTTCACCATCCCTGATTTCGCCGACCATGATAACGTTGGGATCTTGCCTCAGAAGCGCCCGCAGCCCACGTGCAAAGGTCAGTTGCGTTGCGGTGTTGACCTGCATCTGTGCGATGCCGGGGATCGCGTATTCGATTGGGTCTTCAATCGTCATTATGTTACGCTCTTCGCCGTTGAGTGCGTCGAGCCCGGCATAGAGCGTTGTCGTTTTACCCGATCCGGTCGGGCCAGTCACAAGGATTAGCCCGTCAGGACGGTTAAGCATGGCTTCGAAACTGGCCTGCATCTGGGCATTCATGCCCAATCCAGCAACACCGGTCCGCGTCTGCCCGCGGTCCAGCAAGCGCATGACAACGCGCTCGCCGTGCTGCGTCGGAATGGTTGAAATTCGCGCATCAAGGTGAAATTCGGCGACGCGCAGCGAGACGCGTCCATCCTGTGGCAGGCGCTTTTCTGCAATGTCGAGACGGCCCATCACCTTGACGCGGCTGACCAGTTGAGGGGCGAGACTGCGGTTCGACGTCAGCGCTTCGCGCAGCACACCATCAACGCGAAACCGGACAACCAAGTGCGCTTCCTCGACCTCGATATGAACATCTGAGGCGCGGGCACGGATTGCCTCAAGCAGGATCGCATTGATCAGTCGGACGACCGGTGCGTCCTCGCGTTGATCGAGAAGGTCATCGACGGACGCAGCAGTATCGGCCAGCGATGCAAGGTCTGTTGCACTTGGTTCAGACGCCTGTTCGGCTGCTCCGGCGGCAGCGCTTGCGCTGTCCCGGTAGGTGTCCTCGATCAGGTCGGCAAGATGCGCTGCGGACGCCGTTCGGAATTCGAGCGCCTGACCATTAATGCGCTGCGCTTCGGCCAAAGCAAAAAGCGGTGTTTGTGCCGTGAAATGGCACTTTGTGTCCACTACAACCAGATCGTTGTCACGGGCATAGCTGTAAGGCAGCGATGTCATTGACTGTCCTCCATCACGATCCGTGCAGAGACGACACCCGGTTCGGGGCGTCGCCCGATCTCGGCAGAATAGATTTGTACGCCTGCGCTGGTGGTTAACGTCTCAAGCCATCCCAGCAAGACGGAGAAAGCAACGCTGTCCAAAGAGACAGACAACGCCATGCCTTGTGGATCAAGGCGGCGAATGTCTATTTCAGCAGCGCGGGCCGACGCGGTGACCCGCTCCCGCAAGGGCAGTGTGGGTTCTGCAAGTGGTGAGGATAGGGTGTCAGGCAATTGGGCCGCTACTGCCCACAGAATGTCGATTTTACGCAGTTGCGCAAAGCTGTCCGCGCGTGACGAAAGAGAGGGCGCGATCACCACTGACCACCCAGCGGAAGCGCTGATGAGGGCCGCGGCACCGGCGCAAAGTGCGCGTTCTCGGGTAGATAATTTGCGGATCATGTGGCCTCTGACAGGGTAAGTTGCATTTCAGCGCCGGATGCACCGGTGGCTGCGGCACCGCTGGTCACCTTCATCCCGCCGGCGCGCAGCGCGTTTTCGGTCCGTTGTAAAGCGGCGAGATCTGGAGCTCTCATCAGCACAGTCAGCGTACCCGTGCTCGCGTCGTAGCGCAGGTCACGAAAGGCGATGTCTTGGCTGCCCGCCAGAGCGTCACCAGTGCGGGACATCAGCCGCAAGAACAGATCCGATGTCCCGTCTTTCTGTGCGCTTTGGATCAACCGCGCCGCTGATGCCTGGGCGGGCAAATTGATATCCAATGGCAAACCGCGCGCCGATAGATGATCTGCAAGTGCGGCATGCCGATCCGTCGCAGCGCGGTCCAAGGCCTGGGCATCCGCAAACAACACTGCAAGGTGCGCGATACCTGCCAGTGCGCTGACGACGGCGGTAAATCCAAGATGTGGCCGCCACCAACCATGGGTGGATGGACCACTTAAACGCAGATCGAGTTCGAAAATCGATGGATCAACCTTCGGGATGGTTTGATGATACTTCGTGATGTGTACACCGGTCGGCGGCTTTCCGTACCAAACTTCCAGCTTGGGGCGGCGGGCGGTGCACCATATCTCAGGGAAAGTGTCGGAGCTGATGACACATCCGTTGCCGTCCGATGTACGGACATAAATGGTGTCGGCGCCACACCATATGCTCCAGGCTTCTGCCATTTGAGGCAGCGGTACGGCGCACAGGTCTGGGACAATGGCACCCGCCGTTTCGGTTTGAAGCTCCTCGTTTGCCTTGTTGATGGCCGCGCACAGGCGCGCTGTTCCCCGTACCACCGGACCCACAGCAACATGCGTGTGATCCAGGCTGGTCGCCAGATAGGGTTCGGCAGCAAAACGGGCCGCTATGCGACGTTTGCGGTCAGATTGTAGGGGCAGATCCAGACAAAGCAAAAGGGCGGCGGCACCCGGGATCACGTGGGGGGAAGGATGGTCCAAGGCCGCCGCCGCACGCGTCAAGCGCGCTTTCAGTTCAGGATCGACAGAGCGGAGCAGATCGCGCGACGGCAGGGGGAACAACGCCGTCGTGCCAACTTCCGGGCAATCGACTTTATCCATGCTAATATGTTGATTTAGCATAATTTTTTACCTTTACGGCGCCATTTTTCGCACCTATGTAACGGACAATACGAGGCTTAGGAGGAAATAGTTTCATGGTGGATTTGACGTCCAATACCCGCAGTGCCCAGCCCAGGCGCAGCCCTGAGGCAGGAGTGACACTGATCGAAATGATGGTGGTTCTTGTCATGATATCTGTGGTCGCCGCTCTGATCGTACCCAATGTGATCGGGCGACCTGATGAAGCGCGCGTATCTGTTGCCGCGACCGATATGCGGTCCATTGCGGGGGCGTTGCAGTTGTATCGATTGGACAATGGCAGCTACCCCACAACAGCACAGGGGTTGAGCGCACTCGCGGTTCAACCAACACTACCGCCATTGCCCAGAACCTGGCCTGCGGATGGGTACCTGACCGTTTTGCCATTGGACCCTTGGGGAACCCCATATGTTTACAGAGCCGAAGGCGGGCGGTTCGATCTGGTTTCGCTTGGTGCGGATGCCGTGATCGGGGGTGAGGGCGTAGATGCCGACATCTCGCTACGGGACACACAGCAGCGGGCGGGTCTGTGACGCGGACGCGCGCGAGGACCGCCGGTTTAAGCCTTGTCGAAATGCTGGTGGTGCTGGCGCTGTTTGGTGTGGTGGCCGGTGTGGTGCTTCTATCAGGGCCGGGCGGTACACGTGCAACGTCAACCGATGCCGCTGCGCAAGGATTGGTCGCGCATTTAGACCACGCGGTTAACCGTGCGCTGATCACAGGTGAGGGCTTTGGCATATTGCGGGAAGGCGCAGACATCCGGTTTGTCGAACGCGGCCCGGATGCAGTTTGGGTCGCGCATTCCGATAAACAACTCAACCAAGCGAAACTATCTGCCGCGGCCTCCCGTATCTCAATCAACGAAGCAGAGGTTTTTAGCGTGTCCGCCCAACTGATCCCCAACAGCGCAACGCCACTTCGCGTCGATTTTGGACGTGGTTCAGATCGGCAAACGCTGATCTTTGATGGCGTCCGCGCGCGTTGGCACAAGGGCTCTTAGTTGTGGGTCCGACGGCAACAGATGGTTTCAGCCTGATTGAAACGCTCGTGGCGATGACCGTGCTCGCCGTATCTTCTTCTGTCATCTTGTCAGCAACCGAAGCGCACACGCGCTCGGTCACTGCGGTTGCGGAACGCACCATGGCCCGGTGGGTCGCACAAAATGCCATGACCGAGCTTGAGACAGGTGCCGCGCCAACCCTACGGACACAGATGGGTAGCAGAAACTGGGTCGTGAGGCTAGGACGCGCCGAAACGGCCGATCCCGATCTGGGGCGGGTTGATATTCTGGTCGCCGCTGCGTCGGACCCGGATGTGGCGCTGGCCCGATTGACTGGATTTGTGGACGTTGGGCGCGGTGCGATTGAATGATCGGAGCACAGACAGCAACGCAACTGGGATTGGTTTGCCTGGCCGTTGGGTCTGTCATCGGGGCGGCGGTTCCGACGGCGCGCCACATGGCAGGCATCATTGTGCTCGAAACATCGCCTTTGCCAAGTGTATCTGGAGCGCAAAGCGAACATGCGCCGGACCTGACCAACATGTTTGCCCTTGCGCCTTTTGGCCGCGTTCCGATTGCAGAGGTCGTTTCCGATCCAACTACATCGGACCTGCCCGAGATCGTGTTGCGGGGCCTCTTTGCTGCGCGCGATGCAGCGTCGACGGCACTGCTTGACGTGGATGGAGAACCTGGGCTGTACCGCGAAGAGATGCGGGTCGCGGATCGGCTGGATGTCGTTCGGATAACGACCGAACTGGTGGAGTTGGCCGATGGAGTGGCCACGATAACGCTGCGCTTTGGTACCGACACCGAACTTCTGGACGTGCCAACGGAGAAGCAGGGGCCGTCGCTGCATGCGCGATTGTTAGGCGGTGTCGTCGTTCCGACAAAGTACGAGAAACCCAAGCGGCCAGAGACAACGGCGGAATACATTGACTATTGGCGTCACCGCGTTCGCAAAAATCCACAAGCTGTGCTGAACGAGATTGGGCTGAAACCGACAGATCAAGGGTATGTGATTGCAGATGCGCATGACGTTGGCGTGCGCCTTGCCGGTTTGCGTTCGGGTGATCTGGTCCGAACCGTCAATGGCCGTGCGGTTGGCGATCCCGAGGCTGACCGGCGTTTCTACGATGAAATTGCCGCCGCCGGACAGGCCCGGATCGAAGTGGAGCGAGGCGGTCAACTTCTTTCTTTTTCCTTCCCATTGAGGTGATGCATGTTCCGCGGGCTTTTGACACCGACACTTATTTTGGCGCTTGCCGCGCCCGTGTGTGCGCAAACGGCGGATGCGACCTATACGATCAATCTGCGTCAGACGGATGTTACGATCCTGACCGAGCAGATTGCAGAGATTACAGGACGGACATTGATCTTGCATCCGGATCTGCGGGGCGAAATCACCGTGGTGTCGGCAGAACCCTTGGACAGCGCGGGTGCATGGGAACTGTTCCAGTCAATCTTGCGCGCGCGGGGATTTCACGCGGTCCAAAGCGGCGTCGTTTGGCAAGTCGTTCCCCTTGAGGCAGCGCGGGCCGCCGCTCGTGTCGAGGTGGGTGAGACCGATGCAGGGAGTCAGGACTTTGTGACGCGCTCAATTACGCTCGACAACCTGCCAGCAAGCGAGGCGGTGCGCGTGTTGCGCCCACTTGTGGCCGCATCGGCGTCAATCGAAGCATTGGAAGACCCCAACGCCGTGCTGATAACCGACACTGCTGACGGTGCCGAGCGTATCCTGAGCATCGCCCGCAATCTCGACCAGGACGAAGTGCGCACCTCGCAGGTCATTCAATTCCGCAACACCCAGGCCGCTGTGGTTGGTGCCGCGATTGCCGAAGTGCTGGGTCCGAATGCCACTGGCGCCCGGTTGTCCGTTGATCCGGGATCAAACACCCTGATCATCCGCGGTACAGATGACGAATTGAACGAGGTGGAGATGCTTGCAACAGCCATGGATGTCCCACCTGTATCCAACCCACAGGTGGCGCTGAAGACGCGGGTGTTTCCGCTACGCTATGGCGAGGCCGCGCAATTGGTTGGTATCCTATCCACGGCGCTGACAGGTGCCGGCGCTGCCGCCACAAATGCGGTTGCCGGAGAGTTGCAGCAAAATGGCCTCAACGCCGCAGCGCCTCCGTCTGACGTGCCTGACGTGACCGTAGCAGCAGACGAGGCCCAAAACGCCATCGTGGCGCGCGGCACAGAGGCGCAACTGAAGGACGTCGCCGCTTTGCTGCAGCAGCTTGATCGCAAACGGGCTCAGGTTTTGATCGAAGCCGCGATTGTCGAGGTGTCCGGTGAGACGGCCCAAAGGCTTAGCGCTCAATTGGGATTGGGAGAGCTTGCGCCGCCGGGCGGATTGGCGGCGACGTCATTCGGCAACGGGGGTGCAGCACTAGGGACGTTATTGGCGGCCCTTGGGACACCAAATGCAGCTTTGGCAACGGCCGGAGGCAGCGCAACAATCGGCGGCAATAGCTTCGGCCTTTTGTTGCAGGCACTGAACCAGTCGACAAACGCCAATCTGCTGTCGACGCCGTCGCTGATGGTGCTTGATAACCAGCCTGCGTCAATCGTCGTGGGGCAGAATGTGCCTTTCCGGACTGGCACGTTTGCGACCGAGGGTAACACGGTCCAACCCTTTACAACCATCGAACGGCGCGATGTCGGCCTGACCATGAACGTGCTGCCGCGGATCAATGATGGTGACACCGTTCGGCTGAACATCAGCCAGGAAGTGTCGTCATTGGTGAACGCGAATGTCGAAGGGGCGGCGGATCTGATCACCAACCGCCGTTCCATTGAAACCAGTGTGCTTGCCCGCAGCGGAGCGACCATCGTCCTGGGTGGTTTGATCACCCGCGACGACCTGCAAAGCCTGCAAAAAGTGCCGGGGGCGGGGGATATCCCGCTATTGGGCAACTTATTCCGGTCGCGCACTAGCAACAAGACGCGCCGCACCCTGTTCGTCTTTCTCAAGCCTACTGTGCTGCGATCCGAGCAAAGCCTGAAGCTGACTTACGAAAACCGATTGAACGCGTTGCAGCGTGCGCGATCTGAGAGTGCCGAAGGCACCGCCGTCAACAGGATCGCGCGGAGGCAGAGACACGTGAAGCTGGAAATTCCTGGAGTCTACTAGGGGGCAGATGATGGACGCGACACCCAACACACCTGACGATCTTGATGGATTGATCGCGCGCATTGCGTTGGCCGACCGAAGAGCGTTTGACCAACTCTATGGCCTAACATCCGGCAGATTGTTTGCCGTCGCCTTGCGCATGATGAAAAACCGTGCGGAAGCCGAAGACGTGCTGCAGGACGCATATGTACGGATCTGGCAGCGCGCGGGCAGTTTCCGCCCCGGAGAGGGGCGATCAATGCCATGGCTCATCACGATCACACGCAATCTCGCCATTGACCGGATGCGCATCCGGTCAGCGTCTGTCGCACCGATCGAGATGGCGGAGGATATCCCTGATGCGGGGCCAACACCCGAGGCGGCCCTCGCGCAAAGCGAAAGCCGAGCCAAGATCGACGCCTGCCTTGAAGAACTGGAGGAGCGACGGGCTGAAGCCGTGCGCGCCGCCTACTTGGAAGGCTGGTCGTATCAGGAACTCGCGGACCGGTTTGACACCCCGCTGAATACGATCCGAACTTGGTTGCGTCGCAGCCTCATGCGGTTGCGGGACTGTTTGGAGCAGGCACCAAAATGACTGAAAACATCAAAGAACGTAACGATGACGGAGCGCTGGCGGCTGAGTACGTTATGGGTCTGACATCTGCCGAAGAGCGGCGGGCCGTTGAAACACGTCTTGGCAGTGACACCGCGTTTGCGGCACTCGTTCGTGCCTGGGAGGCCTATTTTTCCGGTCTGAACAACGATTACGGCACCGTGCGGGCGCCCAGACGCGTGAAAGTACAGATCGACAAAAGACTTGCTGGGCCAGAGCGATCTTGGTTCAGAAGCTGGGTCAAAGCGGGCTTGGCCATTGCCATGACCCTGGCCGTTGTCGTCGTTGGAGTGTTCGCGTTTAATCCGCCTGAGAACGCAACGCTTGTCGCCCAACTGGAAGGTAGCGAAGGCACATATAGCTTTGAAGTGTCGGTAGATGAGCGCAATGGTCTTGTGAACATTGCAATGACCGACGGTGATCTGGCCGATGATCGGGTTTTCGAGTTGTGGGTGATTGCCGATGATGGCGTGCCCCGGTCCCTCGGAACGTTTGATCAGACCGGTCAATTCCCAGGCTTCGATGGTGGGGACATGCGGGATGGTACGCGTCTCGCTGTCAGTCTTGAGCCATTGGGGGGATCACCCACTGGTTTGCCAACAGGTTCCGTCCTTGCCAGCGGAGTATTGGACGATGCCTGAGCTTTGTCTGCGTCTTTTGATCTGTCTTTCCATTGCGAATTCAGCAAAAGCACATGAGTTCTGGTTAGAGCCAACCGAGATCGACAATCAGACACAAGAACGTTCGCTCGACGTGAAGGTTTTTGTAGGCGAGAACTTTGAGGGTAACGTCTATCCGTTCGAACCTCGTGCCTATGCCGCAGCCTATTGGATCGGTCCAACAAAGACTGAGGCTTTGCACCTAAGGCCGCTTTCGGACCGTGATCTGCCGCTGGACATTCAAGATGACGGTTTGCACACGCTGGCCGTAGTATCGTACGGCACCGGTTTGGTACACGAAACAGTCGACGATTTTCGGGCATTCGCGAGAGAGGTTGGGGCCGAGAGCTCAATCGCCAAGGATCGACCGATCCCCGATCAAGATGGGGGTGTGCGCGAAACATATCGCCGGTTTTCAAAACTACTCGTACGGTACGGACAAGCCGAAGCCGCTGACATGCGCCACGGATTTGAATACGAGTGGGTCAAGTCACCCTTCGGCCTGCAGCTTTTCGCAAGGGATCATGTGGTGAAACATCATCCGGTTGATCTGTTCTGTCGGTCCTCAGACTTCAAAGTCGCGTACGAAAGGTCTGTGACGGACGCGCGTGGGCAGGTTCCGTTTGTGTCCGGCGAATTTGATCGTTGTTTGGCGAATACCGTGTTTTTGACGTCATCCCGCTCCGGTCGAGAATGGTCGAGCACTTGGGTCTCGTTAACATGGGACCCTTGAAAACCAGAGTGGCTTTTGGTGCACGCAAAGGCCCGATGATGTCTGGAACAATTGGTCAAGAGGCAGCAGTCACTCAGTTGTCAGACTGCTCCGCTTCAAGGGGTTGATCGCGGGTCGAGACGTGAAGTCCATTATCTAGTTCGCGCCTGCGTGCATTGCATTGGGCGAGTTAGAGTGATCGCAGTTTTTTGCGCGTGGCGAATGTCTGCACTGCGGGCTGCAAAGGTGGCATATTGAAGGGCTGACAAATGGCGGGAATGGCGCGCGATCAGCACCTGATCGGCTCTCGAAATCCCCGGATGCCGCAACAGCTCCAGCGGCGATAAAGAGAGCATTTTGACGAATGCTGCACCTATCACTAACGACCGTAAACGCGCTCCAGACTGGCATGGGCGACCGCTGCCGACGCAGACCATTGCGTCTGGTCAGACCCGCCCGGAACCAGATTGAGACGAAAGTACTAGGCCTCACGCATTTCCATTTCGGCCAAGGTGTGTGACACTCTTTTTACGCCAGCACACTCTCTGACATTGCCAGCCAAAAAGAACCCGCCTTGAGCGGGCCAACAGCTTTTGATTGGAGGAAAATATGAATGTTCACACGGATGCCAATGGGCCAAGCGCCGCTTTAGACTCAAGCCATCTCGGCGTCGATTTCGCGTATAAAGCCCGCTACGGCAACTTTATCGGGGGTAAATTCGTCGATCCAAAATCTGGTAGGTGGTTTGCGAATGTTACACCTGTAACAGGCGAGGTGATATGCGAAGTCGCACGCTCTGACGCGTCTGACATCGAGGCCGCGCTGGATGCGGCGCATTCCGCAGCGCCCGCATTCGGTCGAAGCTCTATCACCGAGCGCTCGAACATGCTCTTCAAAATCGCTGACCGCATTGAGCAGAACCTGATGACGCTGGCAGTGGCGGAAACGCTGGACAACGGCAAGCCTATCCGCGAGTCGGTGAACGCAGACTTGGCGCTGGCCATCGACCATTTCCGCTATTTTGGCGGCGTGATCCGCGCTGATGAAGGGTCAATCGCTGAAATCGATGGCAATACATATGCCTATCACTTCCACGAGCCACTCGGCGTTGTGGGACAGATCATCCCTTGGAATTTTCCCATCCTGATGGCCGTTTGGAAATTGGCACCGGCATTGGCTGCTGGCAACGCCGTTGTGCTCAAACCCGCCGAGCAAACACCCGCCTCGATCATGGTCTTGATGGAGCTGATTGGTGATTTGCTCCCGGATGGTGTTATTAACGTGGTCAATGGCTACGGCGAAGAAGCAGGAGCTGCTTTATCTACCTCGACCCGTATCGCCAAGCTGGCCTTTACAGGCGAGACGACAACTGGCTCCATTATTATGAAAGCTGCAGCGGAGAACCTGATCCCGGTCACGCTCGAACTCGGCGGTAAGAGCCCCAACATCTTCTTCGCTGATGTGATGGACCAGGACGACACGTTCTTCGACAAATGCCTTGAGGGTTTCGCGATGTTCGCGCTCAATCAGGGCGAGGTCTGCACATGCCCGTCTCGTGCGCTCGTACATGAAAGTATCGCTGAAGCTTTCCTTGAACGCGCGGTAAAGCGGGTGAAGAAGATCGTTCAGGGCAATCCGTTGCAGATGGAGACCATGGTGGGCGGTCAGGCCTCTGCCGAACAAATGGAGAAGATCACCGGTTATCTGAAGCTTGGCAAAGAAGAAGGTGCAAAAGTGCTGGTGGGCGGCGAGGCCGCGCATTTGGAAGATGGGTTGGGCGAAGGGTATTACATCCAACCAACCGTGTTCCGCGGCGACAACTCCATGCGGATTTTCCAAGAGGAAATCTTTGGCCCAGTGTTGTCTGTGACTACTTTCAAGGATGAGGCGGAAGCCATCCAAATCGCCAACGACACGACCTATGGTCTTGGCGCAGGAGTGTGGACCCGGAATGGCAATGTGGCGTTTCGGATGGGCCGTGCGATCCAAGCGGGCCGTGTCTGGACCAATTGCTATCACCACTACCCAGCACATGCCGCCTTTGGTGGCTACAAGAAATCCGGCATCGGACGCGAGAACCACAAGATGATGCTGGATCACTATCGCAATACGAAGAACCTGCTTGTCAGCTATGACGAGAATCCGATGGGCTTCTTCTAAGAAAGTACAAGCACTGCTTGGGGCGGTGATGAGCCGCCCCATTCGCCGGCTGCGTCTCTTTGGTGGCACGCATTGCGGTCAGTGCCAATTCCACTTGCCGTCTGATGGGCTGCATCGACAAGCAGACATGACGCCTTAGTCTTTGAAGAACGGCTTTGTCCCGCAGACTTCTAGTTCACCGAGTGCTTGATGTCGTGTTTGCAGTAGCGCCTCTTCTGACGGGCCGCAGCGCAGCGACGGTTACCGCGGTCGAACCGCAGCTTTGGGACGTCAGCAGGCAGGCCGTTCTACCAATCCCGGCTGTTGCTACAAGCGCTCCGACGGCGGCTCTGAGCCCAGGGTGACCGATGGTGCAGCACGGTCGAATGTCCTTTTTGAGCCCAAAGTGCATGATGCTGCGGGATGCACGAAGGTCGGCTTTTGCAGGTAAAGCTCCTGTCAAAAAGTTGGCGCAGGACACATTTGCAAGTGCATGTTATGCTTATCAAATGAGAGCCACGTTGACTGAAGCTCGCCCACCTATTCCGTATGCCGTCGCGATGGCTGGAGTGCTTTTTGCGTCAATATGCTTTGGTTTAGTTCCTTACTTCAGCCGGGGACTGACGGAGCAGGGTGTCGCACCTTATGCGGTTGCATTCTACCGCTATATCGTAGCCGCAATTGTGCTTGGCCCTGTGCTTCTTGCGCACCGAAAAGCGTGGCGGGAGATCGTTTGGGGCCTGTCCGCCGGAGCAGCTATGGGACTTGGGTGGATCGGGTATGTGACTGCGTTGGAAACGCTACCCGCCTCTACTGTAGGCGTGCTCTATATGACCTATCCGGTGTTCACGCTCGTCATTGCTTGGGCCTTATTTGCCGATACCCCGACGCGGCGCGCCTTGATCGCCTCCGGTCTGATTGTGCTGGCGGCCATCATCGCGGGATCGCCGGCCTCTGTTCCCTTTGAGTACATACCCCTGCTGGCGCTGTCACTCGCTGCTCCGTTGGGGTTTGGTTTTGGGATTTGCGTATTGGTGCACAAACTGTCCCGGATCGCCCCTCTTGCACGCATCGCATCGGTTTCGGTGGGGTCTGTTCTGGGGCTCGCGCCGCTTGTCGTGAGTTCCGAGGTTGCAGAATTACTCCCCAGTGATCGGTCTGACTGGCTGTTGATCGTCGGGATAGGTTTGGTAACCGCTCTTGTCCCACAACTGATCTATACCGTCTGCTCGCCGGTGATTGGAGCTTCTCAGACAGCCGTTGTTGGCAGCGTGGAATTGCCCACAATGTTCGCGGTAGGATTAATTGCATTCGGCGAGGCGATAACAACGCCCCAAGCTGTCGCGTGCGTATTAGTACTTGGTGCGATTGCCATCACGAGAAGTCGAAAGACGCGCACCGTTTCAACGGTCCTTGCAAGAACTCCGGAAAAGTAAGCATAGGCCCATTCTGGTCGTTTTCCGCACCTTCGGACGCCTAAGGACGCAACCGATTTTAGCGCCGCCTCGCATTTAAAGCCGACCTTAGCGAAGACGCGGTAAAAGCTCACTTTGTCCCGCCGAGCTGACCTGAGAGAGCTTCTGCAGGACGAAAAGCCCTAACGAAAGCGTCGGGTGACTGCTCAGAGCCCTAGGCGGAAGTGCTTGAGCGCCAAGGCTCGCAAGCGCCTCAATTCATAGAACTAATGACGATAACCATGATAATGGAGTAGACCGCGATGCCACCACCGATCAGATAGACGCCCCAGTTTTTGCTCACGGTCGCTTTGGCAATGGAACGCATTTGGTAAAGCAAGTCTGGCCACGTGTAGGATACGAAGTCGCCTTGCGTCACGACGGCCTGAATGCGCCCCTCGTCATCGACCACGGGCAAACGACGGAAGCGTTCGTTCGACATGATGCGAAGCCAGTCAATCATGTCGTCAGTCTCGCGGGCTACTTGGGGCTCCCCTGTCATGATTTGCGAAAGCTTGGTCGTTTTGGCATCCAGTTCGTTGACGACCAGCTTGTTCATCACATCGCGCTCAGTCACGATTCCTATGACCTTGTTGTCGTCGTCTACCACAATCACCGAGCCAAAGCCTTTTTCAGCCATGGCTTTCGCGGCGTCGTAGACAGTAGTCTCAGGCCCGCGCGTCAGAGGCTTTTTTTTGGAAGCATATTCTGGACGATCCATAAGGCGGTTGCCCGGACGCATTGCTTGCTGTGGCATACTAGCTCCTGCTGATGCTTATCATATGTCATTCGCATGAAACGGGTCAGCTAGCGTGAAAGCTCTGCATTGCCAGCTGGGCGCCAGAGCGCATCCACGCAGTTTTCGGCACGCGGTCATTGCTGGGTTACGTCTTCTTCGTGCCGCATATCAGACGTTTGACCGTGCCAACCCAAAGTCCTGGTTCGGGTCAGAGTGAAACCGCGCCCCTTCTTGCCAGAGCCCAGAACCAATGCCCAAACACGCAATGTCCAACTCCAAGGGTGACGTCGCGTTTTGTTGGCTTGACGGATAAATTTGCCCAAAGTGACCCGCACAAACGAAAGTGGGGAAAGACATGGCGCTGTCGCGCGGACAAAAAGCGGCCTGGGGCCTGGCAGATATGGGTATTGTCGTCTTTGTCGTGGTCAAGCAGCTTCTGGTGCTGGCCTTCCTCACCTCGGTTCTGGGTGTCCCGGTAGGTCTCGCCGGGGCCATCACCACCGGTATCCTGGCCTTTGATATCATCACCGATCCGCTGGTCGGGTATCTCTCCGACAACACCCAAAGTCGCTGGGGCCGCCGCGCCCCGTGGATGGTGCTGGGGGCCATCGTTATGACCGTTGGCACGGTGGCTATGTTTCTTTCACCCCATACAGGCACGTCAGGCGCGCTCTGGGTGGCCGGGTTCTTTGTCGTCGCCACACTTGGGTTTACGATGGTCGTGATCCCGTACGGTGCGACAGCAGGCGAGATGACCCAGGACCCCCGCGAACGCTCTGTCATGACCGGATGGCGCATGACCTTTGCCTCCATCGGCATCCTCATTGGTGGGGCCGTGATCCCTGGCCTTGCCCAGGGCTACGGCTATGGCGGCGCGATGCTGCTTGCGGCCCCCTTGATGGTCTTGCCCATTTGGCTGTCGGTCTGGCTGACGCGCAAGGCTCCTCGGATCGAAACCCCCAGTCAGGTGAGCCTGCTGGCGTCTCTCCGCCTCGTCCTGTCAAACCCCGCCTTTGCGTCCCTCGTGATCCTCTACGGCGTGATGACGCTCGCCGTTGCCACGATCACCGCAGGTCTGCCCTTCGCCGCCCTCTACCTCGTGCAAGATACGGGCGACACCGCCCTCAGCGGGGCGGCGCAAGCGTTGTCGATGCTCTCGCTCCTCTTCGCGGCCTTCGTTGTCGGCGCCATCCTCAGCCAGGCCCCTTGGGTCCTGATCTCGGGTCGCCTTGGCAAACTCTCCGCTCTCATCCTCGGCCTTATCCTCTACATCGCGCTTCTTATCTGCCTCTACACCATTCTGCCCAGCACCAGCGCGACGGTTATGGCGGGCCTCTTCGTGCTGGCGGGGATGACCAACGGCGCCTACCAGCAAATCCCATGGGCCATGTTCCCCGACCTCATGGACATCACCCGCCGCACCACCGGTACCGCCATCGAAGGGGCGTTCTCCGCCGTGTGGATCTTCGGCCAAAAGGTTGCCAATGCCGCCGCGCCCCTGCTTCTGGGCCTCATCCTCGCCACCTTCGGCTGGCAGGAAACCACCCAAGGCACCACCGCCCAGACCGCCACCGCGCTCGACGCCCTGCGCCTCTCCATCACCCTTCTGCCCGCGCTCATCCTCGCGCTCTCCATCGCGGGCCTCCTCCTGCTCTACCGTCCCCGCGCCCGCGCACTGCTCGGAGCCGACCATGCCCTTTGATCCCGCGCAGATTGGCACCGACCTCGACGCCTACTTCGCCGCCCAGGAAGCGCGCTACACCGACATCAAACCCGGCACCGAAAAGCGCGTGATCTGGGCCACCACCCCCGGCGCCCGTACCGATTGGGTCGTCGTCTACATCCACGGCTTCTCCGCCACATCGCAAGAAATTCGCCCCGTCCCCGACCGCATTGCGCAACACCTCAACGCCAACCTCATCTTCACCCGCCTTGCGGGCCATGGCCGCGCGCCCGACGCCATGGCCGAAGCGACACCCGAAGCCTGGACCGACGACGTCGCCGAAGCCATGGAAGCTGCCCGCCGCGCCGGCAACAAGACCCTCGTGATCAGCACCTCGACCGGCGGCACCATCGTCGCGGCCCTGTCCCAGAACCCTGACGTCATGAAAGGCGCTGCCGCCCTCATCTTCGTCGCCCCGAACTTCGGCATCAACAACCCGCTCGCGCGCCTGCTCACCTGGCCGCTCGCCCGCCACTGGCTGCCCTGGATCGGCGGGCGCCGTCGCACGTTCCAGGCCCGCAGCGACGCCCACGCCACCTACTGGACACTCGACTACCCCAGCGTCGCCGTCATGCCCATGGTCCCGCTCATCGCCCGCGTTCACGCGCTTGACCACGGCAAACAAACGCTCCCCGCGCTCTTCTGGTACGCCGAAGCCGACAACATCGTCCAAGCGCACCGCACCACCGCCGTAGCCCAAGCTTGGGGTGGCCCCAAACATGTCGTTCAACCCGTCATGGGTCCGGACGATGACTTTGAAAGCCACGTGGTCACCGGCGACATCCTGTCTCCCGGCCAGACCGAAACCTCCATCACCGGCATGCTCGACTGGATCAAGGGCCTCGACACGTGAGACGCCCCGGCAGCATGTGGAGCCTCGAAAATCTGGGCCGGGTCCGGCTGTCGAAACACTTCTACATGCGCGACTTCCTCTATTCGGAAATTGGCAACTTTCACCAAATTCAGAACCTGCCGCGCGACCCCGACCTCGCCATCGCCAACGGCAAACAGCTCTGCACACAGCTCCTCGACCCGCTCGAAGAAACGTTCGGCCGTCTCGCCATCCGCTCCGGCTACCGCTCGCCGGAACTCAACCAATACGGCAACGAAAACAAACTGAACTGCGCCCGCAACGATAACCCGATCGAATGCCACATCTGGGATTGGGGGCAGGGGGATCAGGCCATCGCGGGCACATCCCTCGCCATCCCGTGGTTCACTGACCAATATGACCAGGGACGCGACTGGCGCGACCTCGCGTGGTGGATCCACGATCATCTACCTTACTCGGCCATGTGGTTCTTTCCCAAGCTGTGCGCCTTCAATCTCGACTGGCGGCCCGCGCCACGCCGTATGATCGGCAGCTACATCGCGCCCAAAGGGCTGCTGCTGCGTGGGGGCGAGCATCCTTCCGAAACACTGACCCACCGCCAAAAGCGCTACGCTGACTTCCCACCGTTTCGCGGAATCGCCTATCCCTGATGCAGTGGTTGCGATCTACGACATGTCAACATCTATACTTATCCACAACATCTGGTTTGTGAGTTGACGTCCGCCCGCAAAATAAAGGATTTTATGGCCTAATACATCTTGGGGGATGGACAATGAAACGATTCTTGGGGGCGGCGGCTCTGGCTGCGATCACCTCGGCGGTTGCCACCGTCGCACAAGCCTGCGGCGGCATCTACACGGTCGAACGCGGCGACAGCCTGTCGGTGATCGCCGACCAGCAATACAAGAACGCGACCATATGGACCGAGGTGCACCGCAACAACCTGTCGGTGATCGGCGAAAACCCCGACCGGCTCAACATCGGTATGAAACTGCGGTTGGGGTGCATCAACGGTCTGCCTGAGGGCCTGCGCCCCGACACGCCGGCACCCGCCGCTGTCGTGCAAGCCGCCGCGACCCCCACGGCGCGCCGGAAACTTGAACAGGCGGTGAACCTTGTCACCGCAGGCGACTTTGCCCCTTTCACCGACCAAGCGCTCGAAAACCAGGGGCTGATCACGGATGTTGTCCGCACTGCCATGCAAAGTTCGCAAGCGGCTGACAATTACAATGTTCACTGGGTCAACGATTGGTCCTCGCACCTTGATCCGTTGATGAGCAACGCGATGATGGACATGGCTTTCCCATGGTACAAACCTGATTGTGCCGGGTCGCCAGATCATTATCGCTGCGCGAATTTCCACTTCTCGGACCCTATGTTCGAAATGCTGATACTGCTCTTTGTCGATAAATCGCGGCCCATTCCCTTCGCCCAGGACAGCGATATCGAAGGGCGCACGCTTTGCCGTCCGGCAGGGTATTTCACCCACGATCTCGACCGTGCCGACCGGCGCTGGATCACTGATGCCAAGATCACTCTGGAACAGCCGCAAACCGTTAAGGGCTGCTTTGACATGCTCGTGGCAGGGCAGGTCGACGCCGTCGCCATGAACGAGTTTACGGGCCGCGCCGCGATCAAGGATTTGGGCCTCAAGGATCAGGTCGACGTGGTGCAGGGCCGCCCCGTATCCATCGAAGGGCTGCACGTCTTGGTGCACAAGGGTCACCCCAACGCCGACGCGCTTTTGTCCACGATCAACGGGGGTCTTGACGCGATCAAACTATCGGGCGCGTACCAAGAGGTGATTGACCGTCACATGTCCAACATCTGGGCGGATTTCTGATGGTCCTGCGCACGCTTGCTTTGTCAGGTGCGTCGCTGCTGGGCTTTGGCGCGGCGGCCATGGCCTGCGAGCCCGCATTCACCGTCAAAGAGGGGGATACCCTCTTTTCCATTGCCGAAGAGGAATTGGGCGATCTCTCTCTCTGGTCCCATATTTTCTATAATAACCCAGCCGTTCAGAATGGCAGCCTGCTGGACCTGCCGGTGGGCACGATTTTATCGATCCCTTGTCCTGATGGCGCGGCTCAGGGTCCTGCGCCCGCGGCGCCCGCGCTCATTGTTCAGGCCGATCCCAAGCCCCTTCAACAAGAGGCCGAGGCCGAAATCAAACTGGTGACCGCCTCGAATTACGCGCCTTTCACCGATCTTGATTGGCCAGGGCAGGGCATGCTGACCGAACTGGTCAACGCTGCATTCGAGGCGACGCCAAACCCGCTCACCTATTCTATTGAGTGGGAAAACGACTGGTCCAAGCACCTCTTTCCCATGCTCGACAGCAAGGCGTTCGACATGGGCTTTCCGTGGTTCAAGCCGGATTGCGATGGGAACCCGTCGAATGAGCGTTGTGCCAATTTTCACTTTTCCGACCCGCTCGTTGACCTGGTGATCCTGCTTTTTGCGCGCAGTGATGACCCGCTGCCATTCGAGGTCGACAGCGATCTGCACGGCAAGACGCTCTGCCGACCTGCGGGCTATTTCACCCACGATCTTGATCGCGCCGACCGGCGCTGGCTGACTGATGGTCTGGTCACGCTCAAGCAGCCGCCGACCCCCGACGATTGCTTTGCGATGCTGATCGCGGGCGAGGTAGATGCCGTGGCGCTGAACGAATTTCTGGGTGTGCAAAAGATGTTCGAGATGGGCCTGACCGAACAGGTCGCGCCCCTGTCGCGGCCCTTGTCGGTCGAAGGGTTGCATGTGCTGATTTCCAAAACGCATTGGCGCGGGACGGCGCATCTCTACCGGTTTAATGCCGGGCTTGCGAAGCTCAAGCAAAGCGACCGCTATAACGAGATCGTCAGCCGCCATCTGGCGCTGTTCTGGGATCAGATCAAAAACTGATCTACCCGCAGGGGTTGCTCCGCATCGCGGGGCGGGTAATGGTTAACAAAACGTAAATCGGCAGGCATCAATGGCGCGTATGGTAGGTGAAGAACGTGGCTGAACCCCTTGTTTTTCTTCCCGGAATGATGTGTGATGCGCGCCTGTTCGGTCCCCAGATCGCCGAGCTAAGCTCCGAGTTTTCCGTGATGGTGTCACCTGTCACCCGCGGGGAACGCATCGAAGAGATTGCCAGCGGATTGCTCGACGAGTTGCCCCAGCGCTTCGCGCTCGCGGGTCTGTCGATGGGCGGGATCGTGGCGATGGAGCTACTCCGCCGCGCCCCCGACCGCGTGACGCGGCTGGCGCTGATGGACACCAACCCGCTCGCCGAGACACCGCAGGTTGCCGCCGCGCGCGAGCCGCAGATTGTGAAGGCGCGGACCGGCAAGATGACCGAGGTGATGCGGGACGAGATGAAGCCCAACTATCTCGCGCCCGGTCCTTACGTGGACGAGATCCTGGCGCTGGTGATGGACATGGCCGACGCATTGGGTCCGGAGGTCTTTGTGCGCCAGTCCCGCGCCCTGCAGCGGCGCCGCGACCAGCAAGGAACGCTTCGCAAGTGCAAAGTTCCAACGCTCATCCTGTGCGGTGCCCACGACGCTCTGTGTCCGGTCAAACGGCACACGTTCATGGCCGAACTGATACCCGGCGCGGCGCTGAAAGTGATTGAGAACGCTGGGCATTTGCCGACTCTGGAAGACCCCGCTGAGACGACACAGGCACTGCGGGACTGGTTGAGACAGCCCCTGGTTTTGCGCTGAAACCGGGTTTGTTCCCGCGGGGACACTTTGGCTTTGGTACATCCTAAGCGCGAAGGCGCTGAGAAAGGCGTTTGAAATCAGAAGTTTGAGCAGCGTACGCTTCAGTCGCAAATAATTAACCTTTGAGATGGCACCATGGTGCGCGTCAGGCCGCGGTTTTTTGTCTGCTCTCTTTCCTGATTTCAGGTGATACCTAAAAAGCGACAGGATGTATGTGCCGGGGTTTGATGGCGCGTGATCACTGAAAGGCTGGCTTGCGCACGAAGTGGGCGGTGCAAAGTTAGCTTGGTCGCCCATCGGCAGGCGTTTACCGCC
The DNA here is from genome assembly GCA_038525015.1 of Pseudomonadota bacterium. Lineage (GTDB taxonomy): Bacteria > Pseudomonadota > Alphaproteobacteria > Rhodobacterales > Rhodobacteraceae > Tateyamaria. The sequence continues at coordinate 323,518 of JBCBID010000002.1, forward strand.
CCTCCACCAACCTGAGATTGCGGCACGTGGTTGCGCGCTGCCAGTCAACCAGCCTGAAGCACATATCGAATAACAAGCGGTGAGCCGGTATGGCTGCAGCAACCCAAGGTGCTTTTTCGGCGCAGCAAAGCGCATAACTGGATCGATAAGTTCTTGTCCAATTCGGTATTCATCCAAATACGTGGCTAGCGCCATAAACGATTGCTTCACCGTTGCGGCCAAGACATACCGCCAATAGATAACGGTTGCTGCGAGGGCGATAGCCGACAGAAAGGCCTTTGGGCAGCTGTCGTATCGCGTTGCAACGCGCCGCCAGTCCTTGAACGCACCAAATATGATCTTGATCCTCGTGCGGCGTTTGTAGCGGCGCATGTCATATCTGATCGCTTTGTTCCGCTGTTTCCGGCCGGGGATGCAGGCGCATCTCGCTTTGTGTTTCCGGCGCTTTTCTGAACCAATCGGCGTCATAGCCGCTGTCGCCAAGTCGCCAATCGACCCTCGGCAGACTGCACAGCAAGGCCCTTGCGCCGATGTCATCGCCGACCATAGCGGGGCAGTCGAAACACCGTTTCGTTGAGAGGGGGACCGGCAGTCACGAACGGGTAGATAGGTCGTCCCTGGTTGTGGCGTGCACTTTTGTGTTCAGGCCGCCCTTGGCGCGGCCAATGAGGTGCCCAAGCGCGTCTTTTTGACACCTAAATTGGAAGCCGTGCGATTTATCTTTGGGTTGGCCGCGTCGATCATCATGACCTTCGTCTCGCCATGCTCGGCTGCGAAACCCACGATCATCGACGCAAAGATACCTTTGTCGACCAGCGTTTCCAGCGGTTGTAGGGCGCCGTGTGCAGCCTATGTGCGGCGGCGACATCGCGTTATCGTAAGGCCATTGCGGTTGATGAAGATAATCACGCTCAGAACATCTCTATGGTAAACGCGCGGCTTGCCGTGGGATTTAGAAATGAACGGCTAAAGACGCGCCATCTGTGCATCCGTAAGCCAGAAAGAAGCAGACGTGTTCACCGCTATACCTTCGCGCGGTGAACCGTGCCGACGGCCTCACTGGCTTGAGTGGCGCGACCGTCGCGGCAAGAGCATTCGGCGCAGGTGCCGGTCGGTGGCGACACGCCCAAGAGCGCGCCGCATCGTTTTAGTCAGTCGCGGGCGAAGGAATGCACCACGCCCCCCTTGCGTCAGGCGGCTTCGTTCTTGTTCGCCGCTTTTTTCGACGGAGGTTTGGGCGAATTGGCGTCGATGAAGTCGAGCACAAGCGGGCGGATGTTGTTTCGCCAGCTTTTGCCTGCGAAAATACCATAATGGCCTGCGCCAGGTTCGATGTGGCTTGCCTTTTTATCGTCGGGCAGGCCGGTGCACAGGGCGAGAGCCGCGACGCATTGGCCGGGGGCCGAGATGTCATCATTCGCCCCTTCGACCGTTTTGACGGCGACGGTCGTGATTTTGCCAATGTCGACCTGTTTGCCCTGCACGGTGAAGATGTTTTTCGCGATCTCGCAGCGTTTGAAGATGCGGTCGACAGTGGAGAGATAAAACTCGGCCGTCATGTCCATGACTGCGAGATATTCGTCGTAGAACCGGTTGTGTTTGTCGTGATCGCTCGCCTGGCCCCGCGCGGCGCGGCCAATCTGGTCGGTGAAGGCCTTGGAGTGTTTTTCGGCGTTCATGGACATGAAGGAGGCCAGTTGCAGGAGGCCCGGATAAACCATGCGCCCGACGCCCGGATATTTGAAGCCGACCCGCTGGATCATCATTTCCTCAAGCTGGCCCATGGTGACGCGGCGGCCAAAGTCGGTAACATCAGTGGGGGTCGCGTCGGGGTCGATGGGCCCGCCGATCAGCGTGAGCGAGCGCGGCTGCGCCTTTGGGTCTTCCTCGGCCAGATAGGCGGTGGCGGCGAGTGTCAGCGGGGCTGGTTGGCAGACCGCGATGACGTGCGTGTCGGGGCCGAGTTCGCGCATGAAGTCGACGAGGTAGAGCGTGTAGTCTTCCACGTCGAACTTGCCCGCGCTGACAGGGATGTCGCGGGCGTTGTGCCAGTCTGTGATATAGACCTCGCAATTGACCATCAGCGATTTGACGGTCGAGCGCAGGAGCGTGGCGTAGTGGCCGGACATCGGTGCCACGAGCAGGATCTTACGGGGCTGCGTCTTGCGCCCCGAGACGTTGAAGTGGAGAAGGTCGCCAAAGGGTTTTTCCACGACCTTGTCGATATTGACAAGGTGGTCACGCCCGTCTTCGCATGTGAAGGTACGGATGCCCCAGTCGGGCTTGGCCACCATGCGTTCAAAGGTGCGTTCCGTCACCTCGCCCCAAGCCGACATCAGTTGCAGGGCTGGGTTGGGCAGGGCGGCGAAGGCCGGGTAGGCACCGATGGCGCGGGCCGTTGCGCCCAGCCACTGGTTCGTGTTCCGCATGGTTTCCATGAGATCGTAGTTCATCATGTAGCGCATCGCGCTCTCCTTCACTCTAGGGGCGGGCTTGCACAGTCCCGCGTCGGACGGTTTGTCGCTTTGCCCCCTGAAACATGCGACCATACATAGGCGGCGCTGATGTGTCGGCATCAATGCTGCACGTGCGAAGACTACGAGGAAGACGTTAATATGACAACCAAGGACACAACCGATGGTGCAGTCTCGGGCGAAAACCTCGACAAATTGAATACAAATCTCCGTAAGGTTGAGGAGTTGACGCAACGTCTGACCCAGGTTTTGACGCACCGCAGCACGCATAATGCAGCGCTTGATGGCCCGAATCAGGAGTTGTTTCAGAAGGCGGCGACGGCTTATTGGCAGGAGGCGTTTCGCGATCCGGCCAAGGTGCTGGAGCATCAGTTGCAGTTCTGGTCAAAGTCGGTGACGCATTTCGTGGAGGCGCAGCAGGCGCTGGCGCAGGGCAAGTTGCAGGCCCCGGCGGACCCTGGCCCGAAGGACCGGCGCTTTGTCAATCCGCTTTGGGACACGCACCCGTATTTCAACTACGTCAAGCAGCAGTACCTGATCAATGCGGACGCGATTGCCCAGGCTGTCGAGGACGTGTCCGAGCTTGACCCCAAGGAAAAGCAGCGGCTGGCCTATTTCTCGCGTCAGATTGTGGACATGATGGCGCCAACGAACTTTCTGGCCACGAACCCGGATGCGCTGGAAAAGGCGGTTGCAACCGAGGGCCAAAGCCTGATTGACGGGCTGGAGAACCTGATTTCTGATCTTGAGTCCAACAATGGTGAGCTGATTGTGAAGCTGGCCGATGACAAGGCGTTTGAGTTGGGCGGGAACATCGCCACGACGCCGGGCAAGGTCGTTTATCGCAACCGGATGATGGAGTTGATCCAGTACACACCCACGACGGAGAAGGTACACAAGACGCCGGTAGTCCTGTTCCCGCCCTGGATCAACAAGTTCTATATTCTCGACCTCAAACAGCAAAACAGTCTGGTCAAATGGATCGTAGAGCAGGGGCACACCCTGTTTGTGGTGTCCTGGGTGAACCCGGATGCGACCTATGCTGGTATAGGGCTCGAAGATTATGTCGAGGACGGGTATCTGACAGCCATTCGCGAGGCCAAGGCCATTACCGGCGAAAAACAGGTCAACGCGATAGGCTACTGTATTGCCGGCACCACGCTGTCGCTGACGCTGAGCCTGCTGAAGCAGCGCAAAGATAAGTCGATCAAATCGGCGACGTTCTTTACCGCGCTCACCGATTTCAGCGATCAGGGGGAATTCACGCCGTTTCTGACCGACGATTTCATTGACGGGATCGAGGCGGAGTGCAAGGACAAGGGCATCCTGCCTTCGGTGATCATGGCGCGGACGTTTACGTTCCTGCGGTCGAACGACCTTGTCTATACGCCAGCGATCAAGAGTTACATGCTGGGCGAAACGCCACCCGCCTTTGACCTTTTGTATTGGAACGGGGATGGGGCGAACCTGCCCGAGAAGATGGCGATGCAGTATCTGCGCGGGCTGTGCCAGCGCAACGAGTTGGCCGAGGGCGGCTTTGATCTGATGGGCCATACCCTGAAGCTGTCGGATGTTGATGTGCCCTTGTGCGCGATTGCCTGCGAAACCGACCATATCGCGCCGTGGAAAGACAGCTATCGCGGCGTGCAGCAAATGGGGTCAAAGGACAAGACATTCATTATGACCCAATCGGGTCATATCGCGGGCATCGTGAACCCGCCCACCAAAAACAAGTATGGCCACTATATAAATGATGATCTGAGCCTGGATTATAAGGACTGGCAGGCCAGTGCCGATTTCCACGAAGGGTCGTGGTGGCCGCGCTGGGGTGACTGGCTGAAAAAGCGTGGCGGGGCGATGGTCAAGGCACGGGACCCCGGTGATTCTGAGCATCCGGTACTGGGCGATGCCCCGGGGACCTATGTGACGGTGAAGGCAAGGCCCTGAAATCAATGACGCATTCCGTTAGGGAAATTTATTTTGCTGCACCGCAGCAAAGCTCTTGATTTGCTGCGGTGCAGCATGTATATGTTTCGCAGACGCAGAAAAGCGGGGTGGGCCCGCAGCGATCAAAAGGACTGAAGACAATGGCTAAGCAACAAGACATGACAGCGATGTTCAAAGACATGATGGGAGCATTCCCTGTCGACACCGCTGCGATGGAAGATGCGTTCAAAACCGCAACCACTCTTAACGAAAAACTGAGCCATGTGGCCATCGACGCGGCTGAAAAGTCGACCGAGATTTCGTCCAAGTGGACCAAAGAAACTCTGGCGAAGTTGGGTGACATGTCCAAAGCGAAAGCTGAGCCTGCCGACTATGCCAAAGCGATGACCGATTTCGCTTCGTCCTATGCTGAGGTGACAGCAGAGCACATGGCTGCGTTCGCTGAAGTTGCAAAGAAAGTCCAGATGGACACCGTCGAATTGATGATGGCCGCAGGCAAGGACATGAGCGAAGACGCACAAGCCGCAGTCAAAAAAGCGACCGGTGACATGACCGCCGCTGCCAAGAAAGCGGCTGCTGCGAAGTAATCGCACAGAACAACAGAATACTGCGCCATCTTTCCTCCCTGAAACGGCGCGGTGACTATGGCGGGTCCTTTATTGGGCCCGCCTTTTTCTTTTTGCGGTCGCCTGTCATGCTTATGGCATGAGCCAGAACGCGCCTGTCGAAAAATCGGTTGTTTGCCTGCTGCGCCAAGGAGCTGTTTTGGCCTTTCGTCACCCGCTGGCGGGCGTGCAACTGCCCAAAGGTACGCGCGAGCCGGGCGAGACACCCGAAGAAACGGCACGGCGCGAAATGTTCGAGGAGGTCGGTCTGCATTTGTCCGGCGCTCTGGTATCGCTTGGCACTTGGGAGTGCCCGGAGCCAGCTGCGATCTGGCATGTGTTCGTTGCCGATGGATCGGATGCGTTGCCGTTGAGCTGGCGCCATATGCCGACGGGGGGCGGTGCTGAACGGGGTCTGACATTCGACGTGATTTGGGTGGACATATCGTCAGCCGTGGATGTGTTTCATCCGCTGTTCTTGCCGGTGATTGATCTGGTTCAGCTTTATCGCGATCAGTCGGCCAAGGCGCGCGAAAGCCAGTCATAGACCCGCCGCACGCGCGGGATGCGGCGCATGTCAGGATGTGACGTCAGCCAAAGCGGCATGGCGCCCACATCCTGATCGCCCGAGATGCGCACCACGCGCGGATCAGGATCGCCCACCCGGCGCTGGCCGAACCCGATACCAAAGCCCGCGATCACCATATGCCAGCACAGCACTTGATCGTCGCTGCGGAAGCCAAAGAAATCTCGACCCACTTTGATCCCGCGCTGGGCAAAGCCTTCGATGATCAACGGGCTGCGGTCGTAGCCGATGACGGTGTGTTTGTGCAGGTCATGCAGAGTGTCGGGATACCCGTGTTTTTCGATGTAGCTGTGGGCGGCGTAGACCCCCAGGGGCAGGTCGGTGATGTGTTTGGTGATCACGTCGGGCTGGGTGGGCCGGTACATGCGCAGAGCGATGTCCGCCTCGCGCCGCAGCAGGTTTTCGGTGGTGTCCGAGGCGATAACCTCGATTTGGAGGTGGGGATACAGGCTGTGTAGTTCGGACAGGATCGGGGGCAGGATGAAGTTGGCAACGACATGGCTGGCCGTCAGGCGGACGGTGCCTGCGATGGTGGTGCTATGGGTGTCGCTGCGATTGTCAAAGCGCGCGGCGGCATCAGCCATTTGCGCTGCGTGCGACAACAGGTCAGTGCCGTCTGCCGTCAGCACCATGCCGCCGCTTGACCGGTCAAAGAGACGCCGCCCCAGTGTCGCTTCGAGTTGCGAGATGTGGCGGCTGAGGGTGGGTTGGCTGCTGTTCTGTGCGCGGGCTGCGACAGAGAGTGAGCCGTGTTCGGCCACGGCGGCGAAGGATTGGATCTTGGACCAGTCGAGGAGCATTGATGTATTCATTTTTGGATTGAGCGTTTCAAATTACAGCAATGTATATTCGAAATTGTACTGATTAGATAGGAGGAGATCAGAGATAGAGAGGATAATGATCATGGCATCAGTGATTGTATTGGGCGCCAAGGGGCGCTTTGGGCGCGCGGCGGTGCAGGCCTTTGGCGCGGCGGGGTGGTCTGTGCTGCGCGCGGGGCGGGGTCTGTCTGGGCCGGGCACCGTGGACGTGGACGCGACGGATCGCAACGCGGTCGTGCGTGCCTGTGCCGGGCAGGATGTGATCGTAAATGCGGTGAACCCGCCCTATCCCGATTGGACGCGCGTTGTACCGCAGGTGACGGAAGCGGTGATTGCCGGAGCCCGTGACAGCGGCGCGGCGGTTATGATCCCCGGGAACGTCTATAATTACGGACGGGTGCTGCCGCCCATGCTGCGAGAGAACGGCCCGTGGGTGGGCGATACGCGAAAGGGTGAAATTCGTATCCGTATGGAAGATGCGTTTCAAGACAGCGGGGTGCGTACCATCGTTCTGCGCGGCGGTGATTTTCTGGAAGCGGCGCGGACGGGCAACTGGTTCGACAGCTATATCGCGCCAAAGGCGGGGCAGGGGAAGGTGACCTATCCCGGTCCTTTGGATCAGGTCCACGCCTGGGCCTATCTGCCCGACATGGCGCGGGCGATGGTGGCGTTGGCCGAACAGCGCGATCGTTTTGAGGTGTTCGAGACGTTTGGATTTCCCGGCTATGCGTTGACCGGCGAGGCGTTGGTGGACCTGATGGCACAGGCGGTGGGCAAGCCGCTGCGTGTGTCGCGGTTTCCGTGGTGGGCGGTACGCGTGATGGGGTTATGGTCGCCACTGATGCGGGAGGTCCAAGAGATGAGATACCTTTGGGAGAGGCCGCATGCCATCGATGGCACGAAGTTGCGTGCCGCGCTGCCCGGGTTTCGGATGACACAAGCGGGGCAAGCGGTTGCCGCCTGTCTCGGCGAGCAGACGGATGCGTATGTCGAGGGTGCCTTGCGCGCTTGAATTGCCGCGGCTGCACACACCCTTTCTTTTTCCCGATGCTGCGCCTAAGCTGCAATGCAGCACGCCGCATCGGGGAGATCAGGCACGTGACAGACAAACCAGCACCTTTGTTGATCAAGCGCTATGCCAGCCGACGGCTCTACAACACGGAAACAAGCGACTACGTGACGCTTGAAGACATCTCGGGCTTTATCCGCGATGGGCGCGAGGTGCAGATCGTGGACCTCAAGACCGGGGATGATCTGACGCGGCAATACTTGCTGCAAATCATCGCTGAGCACGAGAGCCGTGGCGAAAGCGTGCTGCCGGTCGATGTGCTGAATGATCTGGTCCGCAGTTACATGGGCGGGGGGGCGTCAGTGGTGCCGCAGTTTTTGCAGGCCTCGTTCGAGATATTGCGGGACGGGCAGAGCAAGGTGATGGAGAACATGACCGCCATGAACCCCATGACCAAGATGCCCGGCTTCGAAATGATGCAGGCCCAGCAAGAGGCCTTTATGAAAGCCATGACGGGTGGCCTGGGCTCGGCCTGGGGCGCGTCGGGTCCAGCCCCCGAGCCAGAAAGCGACGACAGCGGCGAAGACCTGGATGCGATCAAAAAACAACTGGCGGAATTGCAGGATAAGTTGTCCAAGCTGTCTTGAGCATTTTGGATGCTGCTTTGGTGTGGCGAACGGGCCTTAGCGATCTTTGGGTAGGCATGTCGAAGCATTTACCTAAACGCACCACTAGGCCAAAACTGAAATTTGGACATACGAAATCGGGCCGATCTTGGACCAAGGCGGCCTTTGGTTGCGGGGTTCCATACGGGCGACGCAGACAATGCGCGCCTGCGCCACGAGTCTATGCTGATTGGTATGATGCTCTAGGTATCGCGCAACTTCAGAGCATAGAACATATCAGGATAATCGTAGCCATCGAACATGATCTCTCCGACAAGCGACATCCCCAGCTTATCAAGAACGCGGATAGAACGCGTGTTGCCGGGGTCGACTATCGCAACAATCCTTGAGATTGATGAGACTTCGTTTGTTCTACGGACCAACTCTGCTGCCGCTTCTGAGGCATACCCTTGGCCCCATACGCTTTTCGACAATCTGAAACCAATTTCCGCGTCACCTTCTGCGATGCGATCAGGATCATGCGACAGACCAATATATCCAATTAAATCATCAGTCGCCTTCTGTGCGATTGCGAGTGGCCCGGAAAGAAGATCGTCAGGACAGACGGCACAAGCTTTTTCAAACCATGCGAGCAGTTGTTTGGACGTAAGTACTCCGTGATCGCTGAATGCCATGACATCGGGATCGCCAAGTATTGTAGCGACGTGCATCTCGTCACTTCTCTTCCATTTCCTCAGGACCAGTCGATTTGTTTCCAGCATTCTGTGACGATGAACGGGATCGGCTGGTGTCACAAGGCTTGGCGCTTTCAGCGCTTTGGTCATTGTCGCGCTGCGCGGCATCGGTCGCGTTCTGTTCGTCATTCTAGGTTTCAACCTGGCCGAAATGCCGGTCTCCAGCGCACGCTTAGTATCACGGTCCGCGCCTCTGCGTTGACGGCTTTGATCGCCCGCGCTTAGCACACTTACAGATCAAACCCGGCCGCCGGGATCGAGCGCCTGTCACCAACTTGCTAAACGGTGTACACACCAGGTTGCGGTGTGCTGTCGCCAACCTGGGCCCTCTGGCTGATGTGCGTCCAATTGTCCTTGGGCGCAGCGGCTGGATGTGTCGCGCGCGACCACGGTGTCGAGATTGAGCGATCTGTCCGTGTCCGAATGGCAATCGCCAAGCCGCACCGCGGGTGCAATTCGCAGTGCCGCGCTGCACTCAATAGGGCCGTCAGGGCGCGCGCCGCTTGCGGCTAAGATGACCTCATGGATTGCGGCTCAGCGTTTTCTGCGTACGCATCGGCAGAGGTAGAGATACGATTGTGACGCCTGAACGATGTCCATGAAGCCCAGTTGGCCTTTCAATAGGCACGGTACAGAAATATGCAGCGCTGCGTGACGTGCGCGTGGGTCATTTGCCCGAGATATGTCTACTCCATCTTCATCGCTTCGGTTTCGATATTGATCCGTACCTCGTCGCCGACCAGTCCGTTTTCGACCCCGTATGTCATGCCGAAATCGCTGCGCTGGATCGTGGTGGACATCGACAAGCCCAGCACTTCGCGCTTGTGGCCGAAAGGATAAGCGGCGACCTTGTTTAGCGTCACGTCCAGCGTGACGGGTCGGGTGACGCCCAGAATTGTCAAATCGCCTGTCACGCTGCCATTTGCGTCCCCCGCAGGCGTGCCGCCACTGGCCACAAAGGTAATTTCCGGGTGTTCCGTGACATGCAGAAAGTCCTTGTTCCGCACGTGGCCGTCGCGGGCGTCGTGGAACGTGTTGACTGAACCTGCGTCGATTGTCACGGCGACGTCACCCAGTTCTTGTGTGTCGACATCATAGTCGAAGGCCCCCCCGAGTTCGGTAAAGATGCCCAAGGTGCGGGCGTAACCGATATGTTCGACCGTGAAGTAGACATTGGTGTGTTCGGTATCGAGTTCGTAGCGTGCCATGTCGGCGAAAGCGGCGCTGGCAAGGGCTGTGGACAGGGCTGCTGCGATAAGGGGCGTGCGCATCGGGTTGTTTATCCTTTCTGGGGCGCGTCGGGTCAGAGTAGGCGAAAGCGTCGCCGCCTGCGTTGCGCGATCTAGGTTTGCTATCGAGGATATAGAGCATTGATGCAGCAAGGCAGGTAAATGAAATGCGAGCGGGGCAACTTCGGTGCGCAACGTGGAACGTACACCGCGGCAAAGGCAGGGATGGCACGGTGGACCCCAAACGTGTCGAGGACGTGATTGAACGCGTGTTGGCCCCGCGTGATCTAGATGTTCTGGCGTTGCAGGAGGCGGATGAGGAATGCCGCCCCCATGCGCGTATCTTCGATGTGGGGCGCATCGCGGAATGCACCGGCCTTGACTACATGCATGATCCTGCGCTGCGCTGGGGTCCGCAAAGCGATGGGTTTCTGGGCACGATCGTGTTTTTGTCACCGGCTCTTGCCCGAACGCACGCCGACATCATCGACTTGCCAGGCCATTGCCATCGCGGGGCGGTTTCGGTTGAAGCCAACTTTGGAGACCGCCCGGTTCGTATCATGAGCACACATCTGTCGCTGTTCCAGCCGCTGCGGGTCGTGCAGATGCGGATCATTGGGCAATATCTGCGTCGCCGACCGCGGATGCAGACCATCCTTTTGGGCGACCTGAATGAATGGCGGCCCTGGGGTGGGGTGATGTTTGATCGTCGTCTGGTCGGCACCCGGCTGCGCGGGCCGGTGTGCCGCAGCTTTCCCAGCGCGCGGCCACTTTTGCCGCTGGACCGTATTTTGACAGATGCGCCGGGCAAGGTGCGGGACATTCAGACGCTGACATCGGCCGAGGTGGCGGCGGCGTCGGACCACCTGCCACTGGAGGCGATTGTCACAGTTCCGTGACAGGTCTGAATATTCCGGTCGCCCAGGTGTTATTCAAACTGTCAGACGGTTGCCAAAGACCTAGGTATGCCGACGGAAAGAGTGGAAAACCAAATGTTTCGCAGTACCCCGCATATCGTCGTACAACGGATAGAAGGCCGTGCACCGCTAAGCACGTTCCTTGGCGTTTCCGTTGTGTTTGGCGCGGTATTGGCGATGGCAGCGGTGTACACATTTGCCGCGCCGGCCGTCCCGGTGCTGGTATTCGCACTTGCCGTGATGATCTGTTCATACGCGTTGGTTCAAAGCTATCCGCATCCGGTCCTGGGCCTGTGTAATGTTGTCACGCTGTTCCGGGTGGCGATGGTCGCTTTTCTCGTTGGCGCTGTGCTTGCGCCCGCGACATCGGCGTGGCTGGTGTTTGGTGTCGCTGTGGCTGCATTTGCGCTCGACGGGGTGGACGGTTGGCTGGCACGCAGGACGGGCCTTGTGTCCGATTTCGGCGCTCGGTTTGATATGGAAACCGATGCAGGCCTGGGCGCGGTCATATCCCTGTGGCTGTTGAGCAGTGGTGTTGCGGGGCCTGAAGTTTTGGTGCTTGGCTTTATGCGATATGCGTTTTTCGGGGCAAGTTTTGTTTGGCCTGCGCTGCAAGCACCGTTGCCCGAGGCGCTTCGACGCAAGGCAATTTGTGTGGTACAGATCGCAGCGCTGATCCTTTTGATCTTTCCCTGGACGCCGCAGGCTGCCGTATTGCCGACGGTTCTTGGCACAACACTTTTACTGGGCTGGTCATTCTTGATCGACATCCTGTGGCTTTCGAGACGCGCTGCATGAAGCGGATGGCGGGGCTTGGGTTGGCGGCGGCGGTGATCTTTGCCGTTCTGGTGCTGCCGAACCATCCCGGCACGATGAGGTGGGGCGCTCTGAACCGTTGGCCTTTGGAACTGCCCGTTCTGCTGTTTGCGGCGGTAGCCTTTGGTCGGCGCTTAGGCGTGACCTATGCTTTGGCGTTTTTGCTGCTGCTTTCGGTTGTGATCAAGGTTGCCGACTATGCCATGTTCAGCGCCTTCAACAGGACCTTTAATCCAATCCTGGATACGTTTTTGATCAAGGCGGGCTTGTCGCTTTTGCGCGACAGTATTGGTGGCGTTCTGACGGCTCTGGCTGTGATTGGCACGGCCCTGTTGCTGATCCTTTTATTTGTTGCCCTGGAACGTAGCCTCCGCGTTTGGGCGGGCTTGTCGCTGGCGCGACCGCTGCGTGCAATTGCGGCGGCGTTCGCCTTGGTCGGTGCGGGTTGGGCCGCCGCAGATGCGGGGCATCACCTAGAGTTCTGGCGTTTCGACAAGAGCCCCCCGGGGACAGCGTGGACATCGCGGTTGACTGTCAAGCGCGCGATCGAGGTACAGCAGACCGCTGTTGAACTGGCCCGTTTTGCGCAGGACGCCAAGAATGACACCTATGCGGATGCGACCGGGCTACTTGATCGGCTCGCGGGGCGCGATGTCATCCTGATTTGGATCGAAAGCTATGGGCGGGCCAGCTTTGACAATCCGCTTTATGCGCCGACACATCTTGAAACGCTACGCGCCGCCGAGGCCGAGATCGCCCTTACCGGCATGGCCATGAAAAGTGGCTGGCTGACGTCGCCAACGTCAGGTGGACAAAGCTGGCTTGCCCATGGTGCGTTTGCCAGTGGGCTGTGGACATCGGATAACGGGCGCTACAACGCGATGCTGGCCAGCGGTCACAAGTGGCTCTTTCACTTTGCGCAGGAGGCAGGGTATCGCACCACTGCCATCATGCCCGCCATCACATTGGGCTGGCCCGAAAGCCTGGTCATGGGCTTTGATCAAGTCTTTCCAGCCGGGGATATCTCGTACAAGGGGGACAGGTTCCGATGGGTGACGATGCCGGATCAGTTTACGTTGGCAGCCTATCAGACCCTGCTACCCGATGATCCGCGCCCCGATTTCATTCAGGTGGCCCTGATCTCGTCGCACGCGCCATGGACCCCGATCCCGGACATGGTGCCCTGGGATGAGATTGGGGATGGTACCATCTTTAACGACATGGCTGCGCGCGGGCCTGCACCCAAGGACTTGTGGCGCGACCGTGACGCCGTGCGGGACGCGTATCGCCGGTCGGTCGATTATGCGTTGCAAGCCACGTTTTCGCATGTGGCGCGTTTGGGCGATGCTGCGCCACTTGTGATTGTTGCGGGTGATCATCAGGCCGCGGGCTTTGTGGCGGGCAGTGACAACAAGGATGTCGCAATACACATGATCGGCCCGCCCTTGCTTTTGGAGCTTATTGAGGCCTGGAACTGGACCGACGGGCTGATCCCCGCGACAGACGGGCCGGTACAGCGGATGGACAGGTTTCGAAACGACTTTCTTGCCGCATTCTCCAGCAACCGCGTTTCAGACATAGTGACCCGATGAAGCGATCCTGGGTCAAGTTTTCTGTTTCGGTGGCATGCCTTGTGGCGTTGCTGTGGTGGACTAATGCATCTGCGGTCTTGGACAGGTTGCAAAGCGCTGACATGACGTGGATCATCATGGGGGTGCTGGCCATAACCGCATCCACATTTGCAATGGCGCATCGTTGGAAGGTAGTTGCGGGCGCATTTGACGTCCGGATCAGCTATTCCGTCGCATTGCGCGAATATTATCTTGCCCAGTTGATCAACATAGCACTGCCGGGGGGCGTTGCAGGCGACGTCTCTCGGGCGGTCCGCGCACGGCATCGGGCGGACCTGACGCGCGCTGCTCAGTCGGTCATGGCAGAACGATTGCTGGGCCAGGTTGCGATCCTCGCCCTGATGTGTGTCGGTTTTGCCGTGGCGCTGTTGCTGCCGGGTGGTCCTGAATGGGGGCAATTGGCGTGGTCGGTTTTGGCCGTGCTTGCCGGCAGCGTGTTTGTGACCGTGGCGATGTCGAGGTCACACAAAGCGACAGGTACATTCCTCTATGCGGTCTTTCAAATGATGCGCCGACCGGTGATGACAGTCCACGGCGTGATCACGACCGTTTGCCTTGTCTTTGGCTTTTATGCCTGCGCGCGCGCTACCGGCATCAATATTCCCGCCGAAGGATGGGCAACACTGATCCCGTTGATCTTGTGCGCGATGCTTGTCCCCCTGTCAGTCGGTGGCTGGGGGTGGCGCGAAGGCGCTGCCGCGGCCCTTTTCCCGCTGATTGGAGCGCCCGCAAGCGCAGGCGTTGCAGCGGGCATCACCTATGGCCTGGTCGTGCTTGTCGCGGCTCTGCCGGCAGCGGCCATACTTGCCGCATCTCCACTTTTCGAAAACCTCTCATCCAAAGGAAGGCCTGATCTACCATGACACAACCTGCTCATCTCACGCGCCGCTTCTTTCTGCAAACCAGTGCAGCGGGGGCGGCCACCGCTGCTGTCGGCGTGCCCGCCTTTGCGGCAAATACGGTCAATTTCCAGCTGTCCTGGCTGCATTCCGTCCAGTTTGGCGGCAGCTATATCGCGGCGCAGAAGGGGTATTGGGGCGATCTTGGCCTTGATGTTTCGCTGAGCCAGGGCGGGCCCAACGCGCCGGTTGAGCCGCCGGTTGTGTCGGGGGCGGCCCTTGTCGGTATTTCTGCCGCTGACTACACCGCAGCGGCTGTGGCCCAAGGTGCGCCATTCAAGATCATTGCTGTGGCCATGCAGAAGAACCCCTTTGCCATTGCGTCGTTGGCGGGCAATCCGGTCAACACGCCTGCCGATCTGGTGGGTAAGCGGATTGGCATGGCCGTTGCCAATACGCCGGTCCTGCAAGCGCTGTGCACGCTGAACAATGTGGACATCGGAGACATTGACATCGTCCCGACCCAGTATGATCCTGCGCCGCTTGTCAGTGGTCAGGTCGACTGCCTGCTGTGCTGGGAAACCGACCTGCCGGTTGCGATGACGGTACAGGGGGTCGATAACACAACCATGCTAATGGCCGACCACGGCTATGCGCTGCATTCCCAGACCTATATCGCGACCGAAGATGCGCTGGCCGACCGCCGCGCTGATCTGGTGGCGCTTCTTCGGGGTGAGGTCATGGGATGGAATGACTATGTCGCAGATACAGACGCTGCAGCCGCGCTGACCGTCGACATGTTCCCCGACGCGGGCCTTGATCTTGAGGCGCAGAAGCTTCAGGCCGCGCGCCAGGTGCCACTGATGTTCAGCGATCTGACGGCAGAGAACGGGTTTGGCTGGTTCACCGAAGAGACCGTCGCCTCCAATATCGAGACGCTGGCGCTGCTGGGGCAAAATGTGTCGGCGAAACTGTGGGACCGGTCCTTGCTTGAAGAGGTGCATGGCTGACCGGAGCCGGGCCCCGTCCTGGTATGGTCAGCGTCAACATCCATTGTGACGAGATCAGCAAGAGTTTTGGCGCAACAGAAGCTGTTGCGCCGTTCTCGATCACGCTTGCTGCGGGACAGACCACGGCCCTTGTGGGTCCGTCGGGCTGTGGCAAGTCGACCCTCCTGCGCATGATCGCGGGGCTTGAGGTTCCGGATGAGGGTACGATCCTGCTTGGGACAGAGGTGCCTCGAACTGTGGCGCGGCGCGGCGGTTTGGCGATGGCCTTTCAAGACCCGTCGCTGCTGCCCTGGCGCAGTGTACGCGCCAATATCGCTTTGGGTGCGGAATTGGCGCGCAAGCCGGCTGGGGATATCGACGCGTTGATCGAACTGGTCGGGCTGAACGGATTTGCCGAGCACCGCCCGGCGGAACTGTCGGGCGGAATGCGGCAGCGGGCCGCGATTGCGCGCAGCCTCGTGTCATCACCGGATGTACTGCTGCTGGACGAACCTTTTGGGGCGGTTGATGCGATGACGCGTCGGCGGTTGAATGCAGACCTGCCGCCGCTGTGGCGCACACGGGGTGCCACTGTGGTTCTCGTGACCCACTCAGTTCAGGAGGCGGTCCTGTTGTCAGACCGCGTGCTGGTGCTGTCACCGCGGCCCGCCCGTTTGGTCGCGGACATTCCAATCGACCTGAGCGGCGCGCGTGACAGTCGCCTGTTGGACACACCAGCATGTCTGGCGCTAACCCGATCTGTGTTTGCGGCACTGGAGGAGCAGGCATGACCGGCGCCCTCCGCCGTATCACGCTCGTCTTCCTTCTTCTGGGGGGGTGGGAGGCCTTTGCCCGCTTGGGACCCATCGGCACGCTTGTCAGCGGTCCGGGGGCCATTGCGACCCACATCGTCGACAATGCCGCCCTGCTTGGCCGTGCCACGATTGAGACGTCGGTTAATGCGGCGTGGGGCTTTGTTTGGGGCAATTTAGCTGCCATGGTGCTTGCAGCCGTCATCATGTTGGTCCCGCGCAGCGAACGGGCGCTATCTGCGCTTGCGCTGCTGGTCTTTTGCGTGCCCCTGATTGCCAGTGGTCCGATCTTGCGCGTGTTGTTTGGACCTGGGCAGGGGCCTCAGATCACGCTGGCGGCGCTTGCTGTCTACTATACGACCTTGTTGGCTTTGCTGGTTGGCCTGCGCGCTGTTTCGCAGAACTGGACCGACCTCATGCGGGTCTACGGGCGAGGGGCGCTCTCGACGCTTGTGCGGGTGCGCGCACGCGCCAGCCTGCCTTACCTGTTTGTCGGTCTGCAAATCAGCGCGCCCGCCGCTCTGCTGGGGGCGATGATCGGCGAGTTCACCGGGGCTGAGCGGGGATTGGGTGTGCTGACGCTGCGTGCCATGCGCGGGCTGGACACTGATGGGACGTGGACCCTTGCGTTGATCGCAGCCATGGTCGCTATGGGTGCCTATGTCCTGACCGGGAAACTGGGCGAATGGTTGGTCGGTTACAAGCCGGTCATTCTATTGTCTGCACCTAAGGTGTCGGCGGCCAAGACCGTATGGGCACGTCTGGCCGAGGCGGCGTTCATCGCGGCGCTGATTTTGACCCTTTGGCAAGTGTCGATGGACGCCTTTGACCTGAACCGGTTCTTTGCCAAGCGGCCCGGGGATGTTTGGATGTTTCTGGTAAACCCGCAGAACCGCGACACCCTGCTGTCTGCGCTGTTCGAAACTCTGTCCTTTGCACTGCCTGGATATCTTGCAGGGCTGGCGTTGGGGGCGGCCTTGGCGGCGGCCTTGGTCTTATGGCCTCCCCTGTCGCGGGCGACGATGCCCGTCGCCGTCGCTTTGCGCGCTGTGCCAATCATCACCACGGCACCACTGCTGGTACTGGCTTTCGGACGTGGTTTGGTGGGGACAATGGTGGTTGTGGCGGTGATGATCTTCTTTCCCACATTTGTCGCCTGCCACCAAGGGCTGCGCCAGACACCCGGTCAGACGGTAGAATTGTTCAAAAGCTATGGGGCAGGGCGCTGGCAATTGCTGCGTGCCGCCCAAATCCCAGCCATGCTGCCTGCTTTCTTTGCCTCTGCCCGCATGGCTGTGCCTGCGGCTCTGCTGGCGGTTACGACGGTGGAATGGCTGGCGACGGGCAAGGGGATCGGGGTTTTGATGGCGATGACTGCCAGCACGTCTAACTACAGCATGCTTTGGTCCTGCGTGGCTGCGGTCGCCGTCGTGGCCGTCGCCTTCTACACGCTGGTTGCCACGCTTGAACGTGCAGTCCTTCGCATTTATGCGAGCGAGCAGGTGACGTGACCGAAGCTGTGTTCGCCATTCCAGGTGACAAGGATCGCCGCACTGGCGGGTTCATCTATGAAGCGCGCGTGCTGCAAGAGATGAACTTGATCGGATGCGTCACGCGGCACCTGCAACTGCCCGGCAGCTTCCCCGACCCAACCCAAGCAGATATGGCGACCACGCTTGCCGACCTGAACGCCGTGCCAGCCCATCAACCGATTATCCTTGATGGACTTGTCTTTGGTTCCATTGACGTAGACGGGCTGGTGCGGATCGAAGCGCCGGTGATTGCGATGGTTCACCACCCGCTCGGGCTTGAGACGGGTTTGGCGCCAAAGCGAGCCGCCTTTCTACTGAAAAACGAAGCTGCCGCGCTGCGCCATGTCGATCATGTCATTGTGCCAAGCGATGAGACGGCCCGCGTCTTGTGCCGCGATCTTGAGGCCGACGCGAACAAGATCACCGTTGCAGCACCTGGCTTTGACCGCCCTGAGGTAAGCCGCCAGCCAACCGACCCTCCACTTGTCCTATCGGTCGGGTTGCTGGCCCCGCGCAAAGGGCACGACATCCTGCTCGCGGCGCTTGGTCGCCTGCGCGACCTGGCGTGGCAAGCCAAGATCGTAGGACAGGCCCATGATCCCGATTATGCCGCCCGTCTACACCATCTGCGCGATGATCTTGGATTGAGCCGCCGCGTACAATTTGCGGGCGAAGTTGGTCAGCGCACCTTGACGTCGCATTTCAATACGGCGTCGGCTTTTGTTCTGGCGACACGCTACGAAGGCTACGGCATGGTCTTGAGCGAAGCGATGCAGTTCGGGCTGCCGGTTGTATCATGCCGGGTCGGCGCTGTGCCGGATACTGTGGGTGATGCTGGCCTTCTTGTGCCACCCGACGATCCAACCGCCCTTGCTGACGCTGTGCGATCCATCCTGCAAGATCGCGCCACAGCCAAAGAGTTGTCCCGCCGGGCTGCCGAACGATCCGCCACGCTTCCGTATTGGAGCGAGACCGCGGGGGTATTTGCAAAGGTCGTTGCGCAGGTGAGTGCAGGTTGAGGAACGGTGCATCGCTATTAGGTGGGAGGATGGAAACCAGCGCGACCGAGGCGCGTGCTGCCCAGAGCGACAACATGAGCTGGATACCGCTCCACAGTCCTGCGCTAGGGGCAGGATTGGCCATAACGCTTGACGCCCTTTTTTATCTCAGGGGCGTTCGCAACCCTGGTCGCATGATCCAATTGAAGTAGCGGGCGCGAAGCGCAGTGGCGACAGGCCCCGCAGCGCCATTCGAAAAATACCGCTCGTCCACGCGCGCGACCGGGATCACACCACCACCCGATGACGACAGAAAGACCTCGTCCGCGCTCAGGAATTCATCAAGGGGTAAGGGGCGTGTTTCGGGGTGCAAGCCCGCTTCGACACACATTTCCAGTACCGTTTGTCTTGTGATCCCGTGCAGCACGCCATGATCTGATGTCACCACGCGGTTGCCAAAGACGGCAAAGACGTTGAAGCCGGGGCCTTCGGTTACCTGGCCTTCGTGATCAAGCAGCAGCGTGGTCTCGTATCCGTTGTTTTTGGCCTCGAACAGGCCCGAGGTGAAGTCACCCCAGTGGTAATTCTTGACTTTCGGGTTCACGCTGTCGGCTGGGATGCGGCGAACGGTTTTCGCGATCCAGACCGATGTGCCTAGTCGCGCCGCATCGGGTTTGACGATGTGCACGTAAGGCACGCACCAAGCATAGAAATGGTTGGCGCAATCACGCGGGTCGCGGCTGCCTGGCACCGGGTTGCGCCCACGCGCGGCGACCATTGCGACGTAGCTGTCTTGCAAACCACTGGCCACCACCATGGCATTGAGCGCGGCACATATCGCGTCACGATCCATGCCGATATCGTACCGCCCCGCAGTGAGCGAGGCGATGAACCGATCCACATAGTCGTTCAGTCGAAAGAATGCACCGCGCCAGACCGGCACCACGTCATATGCGACATCGGCGTGGGTCAAACCCCAGTCGGTGACCGGGATCGCGGCATCGGAAATCGGAACGATTGTGCCGCGCATCCACGCGGCGCCTTTGCTCAAGTCTGTCATACTGGCAAGCTAACCGAGGGCGCCGCAGGTGCAAGCGTTCCCGGGTGCGCTGCCCACGGCCTGCGGCCTGCCCCCGTAGTATGTTCAGTGGGAAGAAACAGATCAGGCGGCGCGTTGCTCGGTCGCTATGGTGATCGCTGACAGGAGGGCATCCGCAACTGCGTCAAGCGTGTTGGTCGGCAGATGCACCGGCAGGCGGACGTCACAGGCCCGCATCAGCATGGCGCGGGTTTTGGGCAACTCGGGCAGGTTGGGGATGAACTGCCAGTTCCAGAATGCGCGTGCGTTGTCGGTACTACTGCCGAACACCTGAACCTTCACACCGCTTGCGCCCGCTCTATCCACGAAGGCGGCGACCTGATCGTCGGTCATATCGACGAGGTTGAACTGGATTGAGTCTGGCGCGCGAACCTCGCCCGGCAGCGGATCGGGCACTTGGATGTGCGGGCTTTGGTTGAGCAAAGCCGCGACGTGGTCGTGGTTGCGTCGACCGTTTTCTACGCGAGCGTCCAAGTGGGCCAGTTGTGGCCGGATGACAGCGGCACTGAGATTCGATAGCCGGAGGTTATAAAGCGGCAGCTTGTTCTGATGAGTGGCAAAGGCATCCTGAAGGACCGGGTGTTTTTTCCAATTGTGCTCATAGGCGCCCGACATGATGATCGCGCCCGCCACCAGATCGGCGTCATCGGTGATCATGATCCCGCCTTCGCCCGCGTTGATCATCTTGTAAGACTGGAAGGAAAAGCAGCCTATCGTGCCCATTGTGCCAATCTTTTTTCCGTTCCAAAGCGTACCGAGCGAATGCGCAGCATCTTCGATCACGGGCACGCCAGCGGCGGCGCAGAGCGCCATAATCGCGTCCATGTCCGAGGTGTGCCCGCGCATGTGGCTGACGATCACGGCCTGCACATCAGGCAGCTTCGCGATGAAGTCATTGATGTTAATGCGGTAGTTGTCGTCGACTTCGCAAAGCACGGGAAGACAGTCGGCGTGCATGACCGAGGATGGAACCGCGGCAAAAGTGAAACCGGGGATCAGCACCCGCGCGTCGCGGGGCAGGTTGAGCGCCTTGAGCGACAGAAATAGGGCGGCAGAGCAAGAGGACACGGCCAGTGCAAATCTGCTACCCATCATGCGGGCGAATTCAGCTTCGAGGAGCGACACGGGCGCGTCCTGAGCCGCGGTGTAGCGAAAGAGGTCGCCGGTGGTCAGAAGCCGGTCGATCTCATCTCGGGCAGCGGCGGGGATGGGTTCGGCACTGTGCATGTCGGGCAGATTCATATTTCAGATTCCTTATGCATGGATTTTGATTTTCTAAATCCGATAAGGGCAAAAGGAAATGGTTTTGTGACAGTTGCGCGGGTCGGCGCCTCAAAACCCCAGCCGGTCGCGCAAGCTATACCACGTCATGGCGAGGATCAGCAGCGGGCTTCGAAGGCGCGTGCCCCCAGGGAATGGTGTGGTGGGGATAGCCGCCATAGTGTCAAAGCCATCTGATTGTCCTTCGACCGCTGCGGCCATCAGCATCCCGGCATGGGTCGCAGTGCCCACACCGTGGCCGGAATACCCTGATGCGCTGAGCATGTTGGGGGCAAGGCGGGCCAGATAAGGAAGCCGTTTCATCGTGATCGCCAGCGTCCCGCCCCAGGCGTAGTCAATGCCAACACCGCGCAGGTGGGGAAAGATCTCGTGCATGGGTTTACGCACCTTGGCGGCAATATCGCTCGGAAACCGGTAGCCATAGCTTTCACCCCCGCCAAACAGCAAGCGGTTGTCATGGCTTAGACGGAAGTAGTTCACCACGAAACGACTATCGGCGACTGCGATGTCGCGGGTTAGCACGCGGGCGGGATCGTCCAGCGGAGCGGTGGCAGCAACAAAATTGTTGATCGGCATGACGCGGGCCGCGACCGAGGCATTGAGGCCGCCCAGATAACCGTTCCCGGCAAGGATCACGTGGCCTGCGGTCACGGTGCCTGCAGCTGTCTTTACCTTGATCTGTGCGCCCGGGATCAGGTCAATGACCGTGCTGCCCTCGTGGATGATCGCGCCAGCCGCCTCGGCAGCCTCTGCCAATCCAAGCGCGAACCGCAGCGGATGCAGGTGCCCCGACAAGGGATCGGCAACCCCACCGCGATAGGCAGGGGACGGACAGATCGCATGAAAGGCGTCTTGGTCCAAAACCTCAAGCCGGTGCCCATAGGTGCGGTCCATATGGTCCGCGTAGTTGTGCAAATCGGCGACGTCCCGGTCGCTCTCGGCGGTCCAGGCCACGCCGGGGCGGTAGAAACAGTCGATGTGGTGCAGGTCGATCAGGCTCCGCACAAGTTCCGTAGCCTCAAGCCCCAGGTCCCACAGATGCCGCGCCTGATCCTGGCCCACCATCTTTTCCAAAGAGGTCTGTTCGACCCGCTGTCCGGTGCCAAGTTGCCCGCCATTGCGACCTGACGCACCAAACCCGACGCGCTGCGCTTCGAGGACCACGACGCGTCGTCCGGCTTGCGCCAAATGCAGGGCTGCCGACAAACCGGTATATCCCGCCCCCACAATGCAAACATCGGCGCGTAGGTCGCCCTGCAGCGGCAAACGTGGTGCTGGAATCTCAGCCGTCGCTGCATACCAGCTGTCGGGATATGCGCCTGACCGGTCATTTGCAAAGAGCAGATCCATCTTCACCTTGCCAAGTAAACTGCACCCGGAGGGGCGCCTAGCCGTTCAGACATTCAGCAGTAGATGCTCACGCTCCCAAGGGGAGATCACCTGCAGGAATTCATCATATTCAGCCCGTTTTACGATGGAATAGACGCGGGCGAATTCTGTGCCCAGCACATCGTGTAGGTCCGAGGCCTGATCAAAAAGGTCAAGGGCCGACCCCAGCACGCGAGGGATATCTCCGTCGCCTTCATAAGCGTCACCGCGGAACTGGGCTGAAGGGCGCTGTTCCTGGATCAAACCAAGATAGCCGCAGGCCAATGAGGCTGCGATTCCCAGATATGGGTTGCAGTCCATTCCCGCGATGCGGTTTTCGACACGCCGGGCTTGCGGGTCGGACAGCGGAATGCGGATCCCCGTGGTGCGGTTGTCGCGCCCCCACGCCAGATTGATCGGGGCGGCGTGATCTTTCACATACCGGCGGTAGCTGTTCACGAAAGGGGCCATCACTGCAAGAGCCGCAGGCATGTGGTTCTGAAGGCCTGCGATAAAGTGGAAAAACGCGTCCGTATCGCCGCCTTGTGGACCGACAAACAGGTTTTCGCCGCTCTCCATGTCGATGATCGAATGGTGGATGTGCATGGCACTGCCGGGTTCGTTGGCGATGGGTTTCGCCATGAAGGTGGCAAAGCAATCGTGGCGCAGCGCCGCTTCGCGGATCAGACGTTTGAAGAAAAACACTTCGTCCGCGAGTTTCACAGGGTCACCATGGCGCAGGTTGATCTCCAGTTGACCGGCGCCGCCTTCCTGCGTGATGCCGTCAATCTCGAAACCCTGCGCTTCTGCGAAGTCATAGATGTCGTCGATGACCGGGCCAAACTCGTCCACAGCGGTCATCGAATAGGCCTGCCGGGCCGCCGCCGGTCTGCCGGACCGTCCCGTCATGGGCTTGATCTCTTGTGCGGGATCAAGGTTGCGTGCGATCAGAAAGAACTCCATTTCCGGCGCCACTACCGGTTTCCATCCCTTCTGCTTGTATAGTTGCACCACCCGCTTCAGCACATTCCGAGGTGAAAAAGGCACCGGATTGTTCCTGCGATCATAGGCATCGTGGATCACCTGCAGGGTCCAGTCACCGGTCCAGGGTGCCGCCGTAGCGGTCGACATATCAGGCCTTAGGATCATGTCCTTTTCGATGAACCCGTCTTCGTCCGCGGCCTCGCCCCAGTCGCCCGTGATCGTTTGGTAGAATATACTGTCGGGCAGGTGGAAGTAATCCTGCCGCGCGAATTTCGAGGCAGGCACAGCCTTGCCCCGCGCAATGCCGGGCAGGTCCGAGATGATGCACTCAACCTCGTCCAACCGCTTGCCCTCAAGATAAAGCTGCGCGGCACTAGGCAGCCGCGCGGTCCAGACATCAGACATCCGCCCGCGCCCCCTGTTTCAGAAAGGTGGCCATTTCATCTGCGATCTTGTGTCTTTCGGTCGGGGCATCAAGCTGCGCGCGCGCCTGTTCGATCAGGTCTTTGGGCACGACGCCCGGCGCGCGGTGAATGGCAAGGGCCTCAATCATATCCGACCCGAACTCGGGGTGCGGCTGGATGGTCCAGATGCGATCCCCGTAAACCAGCGCTGCGTTCTCACAAAACGCGTTCGAGCCGATCACCTTTGCCCCTGATGGACGTTCAACCACCTGGTCCTGATGCCAAGCGTTCACCGCCAGCGTTTCGCCCTTGTAGGTGTATTCGCGCCGTCCGATAGACCAGCCCCCCTCGAACTTAACGACCTTGCCCCCCAGGGCCTGCGCAATGATCTGGTGACCGAAACAGACCCCGATCATAGGGCGCCCGCTCGCGTGGATGTCACGGATGAGGTCTTCGAGCGGGGGGATAAACGGGTGCTTCTCATAGGCCCCATGTTTTGAGCCCGTCACGAGCCATCCATCGGAGGCCAAAGGCCCCTCGGGGAACTCCATATCCACTACATTATAGGTCGCGAAGTCAAAGCCGTGTCCATCAAGCAGACGGGCAAACATGGCATCATAGTCGCCCATGCTACCCAACACTTCGTTGGGCGCGTGGCCAGTTTGCAGAATGCCGATTTTCATGGATCACCCGATGGTTGCATGGCGAAGATAATCCGCACCTCAGACACTGTCGAGGTAGATTTCGACCTGCTCTTCGGGGCTAAGATCGGCCATGTAGCGGGCCTCCTGTCGCTTGGTCATAAGCATGTTCTGAACCAGCTGAGGGTCAAAGATGCGGGTGATTTCGCTGCTGGTCTCGAAGGCAGTGATTGCGTCCTGCCAATTGTCGGGCACCTGCGGGAGATCCTGGGCATAGGCGTTGCCAGTGATGGGCGTGGGTGGATCGATGGCGTCGTCGATCCCGTTCAGCGCAGCCCCCAACACAGCCGCTATCGTCAGGTAGGGGTTCACGTCGCCACCTGCAAGCCGGTGTTCAATCCGTCGCGCCGCAGGTGGGCCAGAGGGCACGCGGATCGCCGCAGTGCGGTTCTCATAGGCCCACGCGATGCCTGTAGGCGCATGCGCGCCGGGCACAAACCGGGCATAGGAATTGGCGTGCGGTGCGAAGATCAGCGTCGATCCCGGCATCGCGGACAGGCACCCCTGAATGGCATGGCGCAAGGCATCGCTGCCCGCGTCGGTGCCATTGTTGAACACGTTGGCACCCGCCGCATCCAGCACCGAAAAATGCATGTGCAAGCCGTTGCCTGCATAGTCGGGATAGGGTTTCGCCATAAAGGACGCGGCGAACCCGTGTTTTCGCGCTAGCCCTTTGACCACCATCTTGAACAACCACGCGTCATCAGCGACCTTCAACGCGTCAGGCTGGTGCATCAGGTTGATCTCGAACTGGCCCAGCCCGCTTTCGGAAATGGCGGTGTCCGCCGGGATGTCCATCGCCTCGCATGCATCATAAAGCTCGGTAAAAAAGTCATCGAACGCATCCAGCATGCGCATCGACAGAATCTCGCCCGCCACACGCCGCTTGCCCGATCGGGGTGAGGCTGGCACGCGCAAACGGTCGCCGGTGTCGTCGATGAGAAAGAACTCAAGTTCGACTGCAACGACGGGCATCAGCCCCTTGCTTTTGAACCGCTTTTGGATATCTGCGAGCGCGTGGCGCGGGTCGCCCATAAAGGGTGTGCCATCGTCGTGAAACATCCAAATCGGCAACAAACCGGTGGGCGTGTTCAGCCAGGGCATGGGCACAAACCCCCGCTCGGTTGGGCGCAACACCCCATCGCGGTCGCCGCTTGCCAGCACCAGCGGGCTGTCCTCAATATCTTCGCCCCGGATGTCGAGGTTAAGCACGGACATGGGAAACCGCGTGCCGTCCCGCGTGACCTTGTCGGCAAACCGCACAGGCATGCGCTTGCCACGCGCGACACCGTTCAAGTCAGCCGCCGCCATGCGGATCGCGCGGACTTTGGGATTGTCGGCAAGCCAATCGTGCATCATGGGTCTTTCATTGTTTTGAAAAAGTATGTCCGCCGGCGGCACAAATCCGTTTATCGGATCAGGTTGATACGTAGTTTCATCTTTTGGCGTGTGTTCGACGGCAAGTGCCTATTGAAGCGCCGGTTCATCACACCAAAAAGCCCGATGATCACCAGTGTCAGCAAGATGAAATACATCGCCAAGATCGGATATGGGACGAAAGGGTTAAAAGTCTTGTCCGCAAAGTAGCTGGCGTAATAGAGCGCATCGCCCCGTTGCTGCCAGGCGGGAAAGCCGGAAAAGAACACCAGCGTCGTGGCGTGGAACAGAAAGATCGCTTCGTTCGTGTAGGCGGGCCAGGCGAGCCGCAGCATGGTGGGCCAGACGATCCGCTTGAAGCGCGGCCAGCCGGACAAGCCGTAGGCGTCTGCGGCCTCAACCTCGCCCTTGGGGATGGATTGCAGCGCGCCATAGAAAATCTCGGCCGAATAGGCAGCGGTGTTCAAGAATAACACGATGAGCGCGCCGAGCCATGCGGCGGTGAACGGGTCAAAGAACGGGTGCACGCCCTTGAGGTTCAGAAAGAAAAAATAGGCAAAGAAGAACTGGATAAATAGCGGGGAGCCTCGGAAGACAAAGATGAACCATTCCGAGGGTTTGCGCGCCCATCTTGATGTAGAGTTTTTGCCCATCGCGAGGGCCGTGGCCAGAAAGAACCCCAAAGCCAGCGCCACCAGCCCGAAGTAGACATTCCAGATCATGCCTGACCCGATCAGGGTGAATTGCTGGCAAAGGGTAAAGTCTTCGCGTGGAAGCAGGCGCTCGCCAATCCCGATGGAGCGCAGGCCGTAATCGGCGATGGTTTGCAGGCAGGACACTACGCTGCCGCCTTCCGCTGCGCTTCGCCACCTGTTGTGGCCTGGCCGTGGGTCAGGCGGGCCATCAAGCGATCCAGCACAATTTCGGAGGCGCGCGTGAACATCAGGTAGAAGATCAGGAGCGCCAAAAAGTACCACATGCGCCAGTCGCCGTGAGGATATTCAGTAAAGCGCGAGGTCTTGGTCCCACCAAGCTCGCGCGCCCAATAGACGATGTCTTCGACCCCGAGCAGGAAGAGAAGTGGCGTTGCCTTGATCAGCACCATCCACAGGTTCGACAGGCCGGGCAGGGCGTAGACCCACATTTGCGGCACCAGCACCCGCCAGAAGGTCTGGCGCGGCGACATGCCGTAGGCTTCGGCCGTTTCAAGCTGCGCCTTGGGCACGGCGCGCATGGCCCCGAACAGGACGTTGGCCGCAAAGGCGCCGAACACGATGGCAAAGGTCAGCACCGCCAGGGCAAAGCCGTAGCTTTCGTGCACCCATTGTGGCGCGGTGCTGAGCGGCATCTTGGCTTGTGCGCAGACGACAAAATCATTGCCTTGGCGGACGGCGTCGGCCCATTCGGGGCAAAGCGTGATATGGCGCAGATATTCGATCCCTTGATCGAGGGCGATTACGAAGAACAGGAAAAACGCGATGTCGGGCACGCCCCGGACAATCGCGATATAACTGCGCCCCAGCCAAGAGACAGGCAAGATGCTGGAACGCGCGGCTGAGGCCCCAGCAAAGCCAAACGCAAGGGCAGTTGGAGCGGTGATGGCGAGTAGCCCCAGCACGGTGAACACTGACCAATAAATCGACATGTGCTTGCCCGTGGTCAGGTAGCACGCCATCCACTGCCAGTCGGGCAGGGTGCTTGGATCAATGCAGAAGGAAAAGATGGTCCGGCCCCGTGGTCGGTTGTCCCCGCGGGGACAACCGTATTTTCAATGGGTTAGGCGATTAGAATGTCTCGCCAATCTCCCATTTGGTGATCAGGTCGTTCAGCGCCCCGTCCTCTTTCATCGACTGGATGGCCGCGTCGAACTTGGCCTTCAACTCACCGTCGCTTTCGCGCACGCCCATGCCGACGCCGCCACCGAGCAGCTCTTCGCGCTCAAGAAAGCTCAACTCGGCATCTTCGGCCACGATGGCATCAAGGAAGGATTTGTCGGCCAGAACCGCGTCCGCCTCACCGTTTTTCACGGCAGCGATGGTTTCTTCGGGTGTTGCAAACTCAACCAGCGTCCAACCCTGCTCGGCGATGAACGCGGCCTGAATTGTGTTGGTCTGAGCGGCTACAACGCCACCTTCCACGTCCACATCCGCTGACAGTGCGGCATAGGCCGACGGATCAGGCAGGGTGTAGTTCTGGGTGAAGTCGATGACCTCGTCCCGCTCGTCTGTGATGGACATGCCCGCGATGATTGTGTCGTAGTTGCCCGACACGAGGTTCGGGATGATGCTGTCCCATTCGTTGGTGACCCATTCGCAGGTTAGCTTGGCACGGCTGCACAGCTCGTCGCCCAGTTCGCGTTCAAAGCCGTCAACCTCGCCCGCGTCATTGATAAAGTTCCACGGAGGGTAGGCGCCCTCGGTGCCCATGCGGACAACGGAATGGCCGTCGGCCATGGCCATGGTGGCGGTCAGCGTGACGGCCACGGTGGTCATCAGGATAGATTTCATTGAGTGATACTCCCCTTGTTTTTCTTTGGGTTACGCAGCGTGGGTTGCAGAAAGAAACCCGCGCAGGCGTTCGGATTTGGGCGCACCGAACAGATCGGCCGGCGCCCCTTGTTCTTCGATCAGGCCCTGGTGCAGGAACACAACGTGGTCGCTGACGTCATGGGCCAGTTTCATATCGTGGGTTACGATCAGCATGGTGCGCCCTTCGGCGGCCAAGTCCTTGATCACCTTGACAACTTCCTGTTCCAATTCAGGGTCCAGCGCGCTGGTGGGCTCATCGAACAGCAGCGCTTCGGGCTCCATGCACAGGGCACGGGCGATTGCGGCGCGTTGCTGCTGGCCGCCGGAAAGTTGCGCCGGATAGACGTCGCATTTGTCGCCGATCCCCACCTTATCGAGGTACTTGCGCGCAGCCGTTTCGGCTTCGGCCGGGTCGCGGCGCAGGACGGTGACTGGCGCTTCCATCACATTTTGCAGAATGGTCATATGCGCCCAAAGGTTGAACTGCTGGAACACCATCGACAGGTTGGTGCGGATGCGCAGTACTTGTTTTGGGTCAGACGGACGGCGGGCGTGATCGCTGCCCTTCCACGCCACGGGTTCGCCTTTGAAGACAACCTCGCCCTGTTGGCTGTCTTCGAGCAGATTACAGCAGCGTAGAAGGGTGGATTTGCCAGACCCGGATGATCCAATCAACGACACGACATCGCCCCGTTTTGCCCGGATATCCACGCCTTTCAGCACTTCCAAAGCGCCATAGGCTTTATGCAAGTTGCGGATTTCGATAACGGCGGTGTCGGACACGTGGGGCAGCTACGTCTGTTTCGATCAGCGCGTATAAGGGAGGAAAATATGTGCCTTGTCCACGGGCAAAAGGGACGTTTTGCCTGTCATTTGCGCAAATTGACGCTTGGGCACGACGGTTTGGTCAGGGGGCAGGCGGAATGGGGATCGACAGATACTCGGATGCCGGGATGTAGACGAGGCCATTGAGGCGTAGCAAGCGGCGGTCGGCGTCGGATAAGTCCGCTATAGCTGTTTCGAGCGCGTGGGCTAGAGGTTCAGGGTCACGGTTCCGCGCCGTGATATAGGGCAGCGCGGGCGTGGGCCGCGTGCGGTCAAAGGCGTCGATCTCAACGCTGTGTAGGGGATGTGCCCCAGCCCATAGTATGTAGGTCAATGCGTCGATAGCCGCGACATCCGCTTCGTGATTGCGCACAGCGTCAATGCTTGCCACGTGCCCAAAAGTTTGGGTGGTACGTGTCGGCACATGGCCGTTCAGATGCTCGACCAGAGCGGCCCAGCCGGATTGTGACAGCCTGTCGTTGAAGGCCGTAACACCATCGTTCACAAGCGTTTTCAAGGGGCGAGCGTCTTCGCTTCGCCGGACCAGATAGCTGAAATAGTGCCCCGGTGAGCAGTCGGGCAGATCGTAGTCAGGCGTGCCAACCAGCGTTACCTTGTCGTGCAAACAGGCGCGGTATGGCAGGCCGCAGGTCTGTGCCAGCAGCAGGTCGGGGGACTGCCATTCGGTCCAGGGATCGCCACCGCGGCTGAGGTAGTTTGGGCCGTGTCCCAGCGCGTCACGTATGCCTGCCCACAGGCGGTCGTGCGCGCCCCGCAGATGTGGCATGTCGTACATGCCAAGGGACGCGATCATCCGCCGACGCGCTGGCGGGCCTTGGCGCTGTCCTGATCGGTGACGCCAAGCAGATTGGATACAAGGCGCAACAGCGCGTCTTCTTCTTGGGCGCGTTGGCCGTCTGCGAGAACAACTTTCCAGAGCGCTTCGATCACGGCGAGCCGGTCCTCGTAGGCGACGGCATCCTTGATGGCGCGGGTGAAGCGGACGGTGTCGGGGGCCTCGGCCTCCATTGCTTCGGCTTCGGCACGTAAGGCGCTGGCATCACTGGAAGAAAGGCCATAGCGGTCTTGGGCGATCTGGTCGATCAAGGCGCGTTCGTCACCGGAATAGTCGTTGTCGGACCGGGCTACGCGGACCAGCAGAGCGGTGAGTGCGAGCCGGGCGTCAGCGTCGGCGATGGGGGCGGGTTCGGGCTGGATCAGCCGTTTGAGCAGGTCTTGAAACATGTAAGCGATATATGCCCCGAAGGCTTAGTCGCCAAGCGCACGTGTGCGAATGTCGGCGCTGTCGGTTTCGGTGATGCCGAGGGCGGCTTCGATCTGATGTAGGACGTCTTCTTCGATTGTGGCATGTTCACCATCGGCCAGAAGCACCTGCCACATGGCCATCGCCAGACCAAGCCGGTCAGCGTAAGGCACTGTTTCCCTGAGAATATCTGCGAACTCCGGGGTGCCTGGCGCGTGACGCTCCAGCGCCTCGCAGGTGGCACGAAGCTTGGCGGCGTCGAGCGGTTTGAGATCGAAGGTTGCAGACAAGATCTTGTCGATCGCGGCGACTTCGGGTTGTTGGTATTCGCGGTCGGCCATGGCCACGCGCACCAAAAGTGCCCCCAGCGCCAATTGCGGCGTGGGTTCAGGCAAGGGTTTGGTTTCTTTAGGTCTTTTGGGAAATAGGCGTTCGAACATGGGCGTCACTTCAGTTGATCGAAGCGAGTTTTCAGATTTGCAGCCTGTTCGGCAAGCCCAAAGGGCGGGCGGATCACAAAAAGACCGGACCCAACCATACCGTGACCGGGCCGCGCGGGTGGGAAGCGGACCTCGTGTCGCAGGGCGCTTGGATGATCTTTTACAAGCCTTTGCAACATGTTGCTGTGCGCGTTCGATGTGAGTATCGGATACCACAGGACGATAATGCCCACATTCCATGCGCGTGCGTACTTTTTGATGTGCACGGGTAGGGTCCGATAGTCGTCTTTGACCTCGAAACTCGGGTCGATGAGCATCAGTCCGCGGCGCGGGGTCGGCGGCAGGACGGAGTGCGCCAACGCGAAGCCATCGGTGCGGTGGACGCTTGCCGTTGGCAGAGCGAGTTCGAGGGCGTTGTGTTCACCGGGATGCAATTCTGCCAGCGTGATTTGGTCGATATCACGCAGGGTTTGGGTGGCGATGAGAGGTGAGCCAGGATAGGTATTTTGCCCATGTAGATCGGTGGTTTGTAGCAGGGACTTTGCGTAAGGATGATCTGTCTTAAACCACGACTTGGCGCGCGTGATCCCCTGGGCTGCTTCGCCAGTTTTCAGGGCCTCATCTGCGTCCAGATCATAGAGTGCACGGCCAGCATGGGTTTCGACATAGCTGACCGGTTTGTCCTTGCGGGTGAGATAAGCGAGCATCCAAGCGAGCAGCGCGTGCTTGTGGACGTCCGCGAGATTTCCGGCGTGGTAGATGTGCTGGTAGCTGAGCATGCGGGCTTATGGCCCGGGGGGCACCGCACGCGCAACGGTTAACGGCGGGTTCTCAGGCGCAGCCGGTCAATCCGGGTTAACGCGTGCAAAACAGGGCGAAACGGCGATGCACCGCCTCTGCACCTCCGTGCACGATGCGTAGACCGGAGATGCACCATTTGCGTGGTTAACGATGCGTTCTATGCTGGGTGGTCATGAAGGATGAAAGGGGCCACATCCCTTTGATGAAAGCGATGCGGGCGGCAGCCAGCAGAACCAAGATGCTGAGCCCGTATTTGGTGATCGGCTCCATCGTGCCCTCGATCAGCAGGGCGTGAGTGACTGTGCCCGCGGCGATGATCACGGCGAGTAGAGCATGTATGCGACGCCAAGTGAGTGGGCGTAGGGGCAGCCGTTTGCGCAGTACTGCCATGAGTGCGGCTGCGAAGACGGCCCACATGGCGATCACACCCCAGACCGAGAAGGACGTGGGCGAGGTGAAGGTGAGCGCGTCGATCACATCAGGGGGACTGGTGATCCAGAGGCCAATGACGTGACCCAGGACCGCGATGAGCAACAGGGCGCCGGTGGCGCGGTGAATGCGCCGGCTTGGTCCCCGATGCAGGCCTGGCAAATCCCCTGCGGCGAGCAGGGGTTGCAGCAGCAAGAGCGCCATGCCGAGGATGCCTGCAAAGCCCGAGGCGATGTAAATCCCCTCTCGCCATTGCAGGAGGGGGCTGAAGGCGGCGGCTGCGATCGGGGCGAGGAGTGCGACGGCAAGCCCGGTCCAAATCAGAGCTGCGCGCATGAGCGCTTAGGCCGGGACCAGCACGAATTGTACGTCGAGCGTGGTGTCGGACGCGCTGCGCATGATGGGGCGCAAGAACACGGTTTCGAAACCGTTGTCATCAAAGTCGGCATCATAGGCGAGATGCCCGTGGGGTTGCCCGAAGGCAGGCACGATCTGAGGCATGTCCATCTGGAAGCGACCGTTGGCATCCGTGAGAGTGGCACCGTGGCTGCGCTGGTCGCGTTCATGGCCTTCGGTTGTATGAGCCCACATCTGGATGCGTGCGTTTTGGATCGGGGCGCCGTCGCCGGCGCGCAGAACGGTGCCGGTCATCAGGAAGCCGCCGCCGCCGATGCGGTCCATGAGCGGTGCGCCGGGACGGTAATTGTTGGCACCACCGCGCATGGTTGGCGTGGGGGCGAGGCCATTAGCACGGGCGGGGATCGTAAGGGGAGCTGTCAGAAGCGCGGCGCTGCCAGTGGTAAGGAGGGTGCGGCGGGGCAGTCGAGTCATTGCATCATGTCTCTCGTTTGTCCGGGTTCCAATAAAAGTAAGCGCGGATCACACAGGATAAAGCGGGGTCACGGGGTCGTGATGTGCGTCGCTCTTAATGCGACGGTATCGACATGGCGTTTGTCCCAGAAACGGCCCTTGACCATCCAAGAATAGCCAAAGGCGTAAAGGGCGACCGCCTCGAAGATCAGGGTAGCGTTGACGTCGTTCCAGAACGGGATGTCGGTGCTTGTAAGTTGCAGGTAGGCGGCACGCAGGCCCAAGGCGGCGATGGCGACCACCATAACCCATCCACATTTGCGATAGATGCGGTTGCGCGCCAGTTTTTCACCCCGGATCTGGCCGGTCGCGGGGTCAATGTCGCGTTCGGGCACGATCCGTGTGAAGACGCGCAGCGCGAAGTAGGCGAGTACGGCGAAGAGGATGGCAGCGCTGATCAGGTGGGCCGTTTCGGCCCAGGGCAGGAGCGCAAAGGGGCTGTTGAAACTGGGTGTGATCGTGGCGCCGTCAAACGCGAGATCGGCAAAAATGCGGCCCTCCCATGTGGGGTTGGTGCAGCCGGGCCCTGACGTTGGGAAAAGCGCGACACCCCAGGCGAAAGGTGCCGCAAAATTGGCAAGCAAG
This sequence comes from Pseudomonadota bacterium, assembly GCA_038525015.1. Classification (GTDB taxonomy): domain Bacteria; phylum Pseudomonadota; class Alphaproteobacteria; order Rhodobacterales; family Rhodobacteraceae; genus Tateyamaria. Next base: position 357,039 of record JBCBID010000002.1, read on the forward strand.
CGCTCGCCATTGGAATTGCCCTGCCAGGCCAGTAGATAGGTTCCGATGAAGAACAGACAGCCGATGAACACGCTGCCCCAGAACTGGGCATAGTAGTAATGCGAGATGCTGTCATAAAAGCAGGTGGGCAGCAGCAGGCCGACGAGGATCATTGCTGTGGGTAGACCGACGGCCACCGCGCCCACCAGAAACGCAGAGCGCCGCTGGTTGATCTGGGCATCGTGGCTCATGTTGATGTGCGGCTGGTAGCGGCGGTCGCCGGTCTGAATGGCGGTGGTAAGCATGGTCATGCGGGCACTCCTTGGGGTCGTGCCCCAAGGGTGCCACGGGTAACGATTCCCGCAAAGCGGGTTAGACGAGGCGGCTGACCTCTTTGGCCGCGCGCACGAAATCCTCAAACAGGGGGTGCGGGGCAAAGGGTTTGGATTTCAGTTCGGGATGGAACTGCACACCAATGAACCACGGGTGGTCTGACCATTCCACGATCTCGGGCAGGCGTCCGTCAGGGGACATGCCCGAAAAGCAGAGCCCCGCATTCTCCAGCTGTTCGCGGTATTTGATGTCAACTTCATAGCGGTGGCGGTGGCGTTCATCGATCGCGGTGGTGCCGTAAACTTCGGCCACTCGGGAGCCGTCGGTCAGGGTGGCGTCATAGGCGCCAAGGCGCATGGTGCCACCCTTGTCGTCGCCCACCTTGCGTTCGACCTTGTGGTTGCCCTGCACCCACTCCTTGAGGTGGTAAACAACTGGTTCGAAACGCTTCTTTCCCGCTTCGTGGTCAAATTCTTCGGACCCGGCCGTTTTGAGGCCAGCCACGTTGCGGGCCGCTTCGATTACCGCCATCTGCATGCCAAGGCAGATGCCCAGATACGGCACCTTGCGGGTGCGGGCAAACTCGGCGGCCTTGATCTTGCCTTCGGTCCCGCGCTCGCCAAAGCCGCCGGGGACCAGGATGGCGTGGAAGCCTTCGAGGTGGGGGGCGGGGTCTTCCTTGTCGAAAAGTTCGGCGTCGACCCATTCGACCTGGACCCGCACCCGGTTCGCCATGCCGCCATGGGTCAGCGCCTCGGCAATCGACTTATAGGCGTCTTCAAGCTGGGTGTATTTGCCAACAATCGCGACTTTGACTTCGCCCTCGGCGTTGTGGATACGGTCGGAGACATCTTCCCACTTGGACAGGTCCGGTTTGGGGGCCGGACTGATCTGGAAGGCGTCAAGCACGGCTTGGTCCATGCCTTCGCGGTGATAGGCGAGGGGGGCGTCGTAGATGGTGCTGAGGTCTTGCGCGGCAATCACGCTGTCCGGTCGGACATTACAAAAAAGCGCCAGCTTCTCGCGTTCCTTTTCGGGAATCGGCCCTTCGGACCGGCAGACAAGGATATCCGGGGCAATGCCGATGGAGCGCAGTTCCTTGACGCTGTGCTGGGTCGGCTTGGTTTTCAGTTCTCCGCTGGCCTTGATCCACGGCAAGAGCGTCAGGTGCATAAAGATGCATTGCCCGCGCGGCTTGTCCTGGCTGAACTGGCGGATAGCTTCAAAGAACGGCAGTCCCTCAATGTCGCCCACAGTGCCGCCGATTTCGCACAGCATGAAGTCGACCTCGTCATCACCAATCTCTATGAACTCTTTGATCTCGTTCGTGACGTGTGGGATCACCTGGATCGTTTTGCCCAAATAGTCGCCGCGTCGTTCCTTTTCGAGGACAGTGGAATAGACGCGGCCCGAGGACACGGAATCGGTTTTGCGAGCGGCCACGCCGGTGAAGCGTTCGTAGTGGCCAAGATCAAGATCTGTTTCGGCGCCGTCGTCGGTCACGAACACTTCGCCGTGTTCAAAGGGCGACATGGTGCCGGGATCCACGTTCAGGTAAGGGTCGAGTTTGCGCAAGCGGACCGAAAAGCCACGCGCCTGCAACAAGGCCCCCAGAGCGGCCGATGCCAACCCTTTGCCCAGCGATGACACAACGCCGCCTGTTATGAAAATATAGCGTGCCATTTCGGTGCAATCCCCCGTGGTTCAGTCTGGTCCAAGACCGCTGTGAAGGCACGCAAAGCAGCGAACCCCACGGGGCCTCAGTATAACAGGATTCGGTTCAAAGGGGCAAGGATGCCGCAACATGATGTTGCAGCAAAAGCGATGCCCTCAAGATTTCGTTTAGTCTGCGTTGGGAACCAGCGGTGCGGTGTCGTCGCCGCTTGGCGGCAAGAGATCACCGCCCGGGGGGACAAGATCATCAGCAGGTGCATTTTGCGCTGGCGGTGTGATGCCCAACTGGTCGATCACGGATGTGCCGGATGCGTTTTGCGCAGCTATGATCGTCAAGGTGATCGATGTGATGGTGAATGCGATGCCCAGAACCCAAGTCACTTTGCCCAAAGCCGTCGCCGCAGGCCGCCCTGTTGTGGCGCCACCGCCGCCGCCGCCCATGCCCAGGCCGCCGCCTTCGGACCGCTGCATCAGCACCACGGCAATCAGGCCAAGCGCGAGGATGAGATGGATGATGAGGACGACGTTTTCCATGGAGGCTTTGGGCCCTTTGCTGCGCGATGGGCGGTATCTATGCAAGTTTGGGATGCGGGGCAAGGGCGGTTTCCGCCTCTGGACATTTGGCGACGCAGGGTCCCATGATCCGGTTATGCCACATGACCATCCTGACCACGATCACCCGCATTCATTGTTGCCGCCAGACCCTGCTTTGCGTGTGAAAGCGCTGGAGACGATCCTGACCCAAAAGGGGCTGATCGACCCCGCAGCGCTGGATGAAATCATCGAGACCTACGAGACCAAGATTGGCCCCAAGAATGGTGCCCATGTTGTGGCGCGTGCGTGGTCCGATCCCGCATTCAAGGCAGCGCTGCTGGAAGATGCAGACCCTGTTCTCGCCGCGCTAGGCTATTATGGGCGTCAGGGTGAACATATGGTGGTGGTTGAGAATACGGACGCCGTCCACAACATGGTCGTGTGCACGTTGTGCTCTTGCTATCCATGGCCGTTGCTGGGCATTCCGCCCGGCTGGTACAAGTCTGACCCCTACCGCGCCCGCGCCGTCCGCGAGCCGCGCAAGGTATTGTCCGAGTTCGGGGTCACTTTGCCCGCGGAACAGGCGGTGCGTGTCTGGGATTCGACGGCTGAGGTTCGGTATCTGGTCCTGCCGCAACGGCCCGAGGGCACAGACGGGATGGATGAGGCTGCGCTTAGCGCGCTTGTCACACGTGACAGTATGATTGGTTGCGGGCTGGTGCGTGCGCCATGACCCGTGTGCATGACATGGGCGGGCGGTTCGGCGATGGTCGGGTGGTGCCGGAACCCGAGCATGTGAAGTTCCATGCCGACTGGCATCCGCGCGCGCTTGCGATCACGCTGGCCTGTGGGTCATTGGGGTTGTGGAACCTTGATATCTCGCGTCACGCGCGCGAAGGATTGTCTCCTCGGGATTATGGGCGTTTTTCCTACTACGAGAAATGGATCGCGGCGCTGGCTGACCTGCTGGTTGAAGCTGGCGCGGTCAGCCGTGACGAGCTGGCACGCGGTGCAGCGCAGGGGCCAAGTGATCTGGCAGAAAAGCGCTTGGCTGCCGCAGCGGTGGCGGCGGTTCTGGCCCAGGGCGGGCCGGCAACGCGCGACAGCAACATCGCACCGATCTTTGGCGTCGGAGACACGGTGCAGGTGCACGCAACGCCCGAAAACGCGATTGTTCCAGGTGGGCACACGCGCCTGCCAAGCTATGCCGCAGGTGCAATAGGCACAGTTGTGCGCTTGCACGGAAGCCATGTGCTGCCCGATAGCAATGCACATCGATTGGGTGAAGCGCCAGAGCCGCTTTACGCAGTGGCGCTGAAGGCGCGGGATATCTGGGCGCATCCCGAACACCCGGAGGATGAGGTGATCGTCGACATGTGGCAAAGCTACCTGTCTGTACCATGAGACCTGAACCCGTTTTTGAGGCACCATGGCACGCGCAGCTTTTTGCCCTGACCGTCCATTTGAACGAAACGGGGCAGTTTGCCTGGCCTGATTGGGCGGAGCGGTTCGGGGCCACTTTGAAACGGCATGGACTTGAGAAAGAGCTTAACGGCGGCGATGATTATTTCATCGCGTGGCTGGACACTCTGGAAGCCCTTCTGACCGAAACAGGTGCTACTGAGGCGCAAGCTCTTTCAGACATGCGCGCGGCATGGAAGACGGCGTATCTGCGCACGCCCCATGGTGTGCCCGTCCGGCTCGATTGATGCTCTGCCGTCCAGATAAGTTTCTTGGGGGGCTTTGGTTCGCTTTTTTTGGCTATTCGTCGACGTCGTCCATGTCCGCTTGACCGGATAGGCGACGTCGCACATGGCTCCAATTCAGTCCAACGCCCAGCACCAGCGACAGGGCCAGGAGGCCGAGCCATGTGTTCACGCTGTTATTGTCGAGTTTGAGCAGCCCCAAATCGTAGAGCACCCAGAGCCCCGCGCCGACCACTGCGAGCACCAGTGCCATGCCAAACCCGCCGATTGAGCGCAGCGTGGCGCGCAAATAGATGATGTAGCCGATCACCAAGAACAGACCGCACAAAACGGCGATGGAAAGGTTGTTGGAGCCATATTGCAGTATCCAGGAGACATAGTTGTATTCCGTCGGATTATACGTCGCGGCAAGGAGCGCGAAGGCAAAAAGCCAGCGTGCGAGAAAACCCATTGAGCGGTTCCTTGATCATTCTGGCGCATTGATGGACCGGATATGGCATGCGCTGCAAGCAAAGGGAGCCTTTGCCAGTGGTATTTGTGGTCAGAAGAATCGTAAATTGCGGTTTGCCTCTGCTCCGGGCATCGCTATACGGGCGCGGGTTTCATGGAAAGGACAGCTTATGGCCAACGTGGTGGTTGTCGGCGCGCAATGGGGCGACGAGGGCAAAGGCAAGATTGTCGACTGGCTGAGCGAGCGGGCAGATGTGATCGCGCGGTTCCAGGGGGGGCACAATGCTGGTCACACGTTGGTCATTGATGGTGAGGTATACAAGCTACACGCGCTGCCCTCGGGGGTGGTGCGCGGCGGCAAGCTGTCGATCATCGGCAACGGTGTCGTGCTGGACCCTTGGCACCTTGTGTCCGAGATCGAAACGCTGCGCGGTCAGGGCGTAGAGATCACGCCCAATACCTTGATGATTGCCGAGAACACACCGCTGATCCTGCCCATTCACGGTGAACTGGACCGGGCGCGCGAGGCGCAGAATGCGGTGGCCAAGATCGGTACGACAGGGCGCGGCATCGGTCCGTGTTATGAAGATAAAGTCGGTCGCCGTGTCGTGCGTGTCGCTGATTTGGCGGATCAGGCGACGCTTGAGTTGCGCGTTGACCGTGCGCTGGTGCACCACGACGCGCTGCGCCGGGGTCTGGGTTTGGCTCCGGTGGATCGCGGTGCCTTGCTTGCTCAGTTGAGCCAGGTTGCACCGACCATTCTGGAATATGCCGCCCCTGTTTGGAAGGTCATGAATGAGGCCCGTAAGGCGGGCAAGCGCATCCTGTTCGAAGGCGCGCAGGGTGCGCTTCTTGATATTGATTTTGGGACCTACCCGTTTGTGACCTCCTCTAATGTGATTGCGGGGCAAGCGGCTACGGGTGTGGGGATGGGCCCGGGAAGCATCGACTTCGTGCTAGGCATCGTGAAAGCCTATACCACGCGGGTGGGGGAAGGGCCGTTTCCGACCGAGTTGGAAGATGCCGATGGGCAGCGACTGGGAGAGAGGGGGCATGAATTTGGCACCACCACGGGGCGCAAGCGCCGCTGTGGTTGGTTTGACGCGTGTTTGGTGCGCCAGACTTGCGCCACCTCCGATGTGAACGGCATTTCGTTGACCAAGCTGGATGTGCTTGACGGCTTTGCGACACTTAAAATCTGCGTCGGATATGAGTTGGATGGTGTGCGCATGGACTATCTGCCCACCGCCGCTGACCAGCAGGCGCGGTGCACTCCGATCTATGAAGAAATGCCGGGATGGTCGGAATCGACCGAAGGCGCGCGCAGTTGGGCCGAATTGCCCGCCAACGCCATCAAATACGTGCGTCGCGTCGAAGAGTTGATCGATTGCCCTGTGGCACTACTTTCCACGTCGCCCGAGCGCGAGGACACGATCCTTGTGCGGGACCCGTTCGCTGACTAACGGAGGCCAGATGGCTCTAAGCTACAAGACACGAAAACGGCTGTCACTTCTGATCCTTGTGGTGGCACTGCCGCTTTACATCATCGCTGCTGTGACAATCGTAGGGCTGTTCGAGCGCCCCCCATTTCTGATTGAACTGCTGATATATATTGGCTTGGGGGTGATCTGGGCGTTTCCGCTCAAGGCTATATTCAAGGGGATCGGTCAGCCCGATCCAGATGGTCCAAACCGGTAGCGCTCTAGGCGAGCGGGACTGCCTCGCCCTGCGGTTGCGTGCCATCGTTGATCCGTTGTTCGACAGCCGACATTGGGCTTCTGCTTGGAGCAGAGCTTGGGTATCGCACCTGTCTTTGCGGTCCACACGGGAACCAACGCTTTACATCCTTGTGACCTTTGGGGTGGGGAACGCGACGACACGCCACCGAGCAGTTTGGGACCTGAATGCTCAAGACGCCGGTTACGACGTTGGCAGCCCCGGGAGTGTTGTTCTAAGCAACGACGACGGATCAGATGAAGTGGAGACGTTCGCTCGGCGCTCCAGGCGCAAGGTCCATTATCCCACGCTTTCAGATAAAAAATGCATGGGGCCAGAGGCCCGTATTCTGAAGACAAGACCGTATGTCGCCGCTAGGAGGACACGCTGTCATGCGTGTACCTCTCCCGATGTCTTGCGGGATCTTCGGTGGTTGTGCCAGCTTGGGTTTTATAGCTTTCAAATAGAATTCCTGTTCCCACAGCTGTAACCTTGTGAAACACGAAATCCGACGGATTAAAGGTCCGGGCTGAGTGAGTTCTGATGCTAAGCCGAGGTGGAAGACCACAAAAAAAGGCGCCGGTGAAAGGACGCCTTTTCAGAGTGTATGTCTAACAGACTTAGCCTGCTTCGCGTTGATCCGGGCGGTAGCCGATGTCGCTTGTGACAGCGAAGCGGCCTCCCTTGATCTTTTCGATCTTTCCAGCGCGCAGCAATTGGCCGAAGGACCGTAGGCCGTCTTCACGGCTGAAGTCTTCCTTTTCGACCTGACGCACCTTTGTCATCAACTGCGGCCGCGAGAACTGATCGCGACCTTCAACAAAGCTCAGGTAACTCGCCGCAGCTTCCAATAGGTCGGGCAGGGCGTGTGCGCCCATTTCCGCTGCATAGTCTGCGAAGCTGCTGGCACCTTCGGCGGATGCAACGTCCTCGACTGTGGCGACGCGTCGGGGGGCCACGGGTCCTTTGGGCGCGGCATCAATATCGACGCGTTGCTCGGCTACCAGTTTCAGGGGTGCCGGGCGCGTATCGGAGGGGCGTTCACTAAGCGTGTCGCGGGGCTCAGGGCGTCGCGGTTTAACAACCTCGGCGAGATCTGAGCGGAATGCTCCCTCGTCTTCCTCCACTTTCTTTTTGCCGATACCCGCGTCGGCTTTTTTGGCCATGACAGCGGCTTTGAGATGCTGGAATGCGTTACGGCGACGCGAGCCCTCGGGCTCTTCCATCTGGTTGTCAGCTTCTGTCATGAGCCGCTGCACATCATCATCATTGACGGTTTTAGTCTCAGAATCGGCGGCTTGTTCTGTCGTTGTCTCCACCTCGGACACGTCTTCGTCCACCGTTTCTTCAACATCTGTCGCGTCGGTTTCTGTAGCGTCAGAGCCTGTTGCGACGTCGTCGACCTCATCCGCAGATGCGTCATCTGGCGTCGACATTTCAGCCTCCACCTCGGCCAATTCAGCCATCAGATCTGCCTCGTCCTCGGGCGACAACGAGGTGCCTGCTGTCTCTGGTGCAACCTCTTCAAGCGCACCGCTGGCAATCGCGGCGTCAATGGCTGCCCGTTTGACTTTGATCACGCGGGCGCGTGGTTTGGCCGCGGCTTCATCCTCGGCGTCGGAAGCGTCCGCGTCAGCAGCCACTGTGGCGACATGATCTTCAAAGATGTTCTCTCCATCGGCCTCTGCCTCGTCGGCCGAAGCCTCTGCGTCTGCCATCAAGGCGGTGAGGCTATCGAGACCGAGATCGTAGTCATCGGAGGCGGCACTGTCCAAATCTTCGGTGGGGGCGTCACCTTCGACGGCGTCGACGGTGCCATCTTCGTCTTCGCCGGCATCGGCTTCTAGCGTTGCAATGACATCGGCCAGGTCGTCTTCGTGCTCGTCGCTGGCAGCCTCACTGTCGTCATCGACAGCCAGTAAGGCGCTCAGGTCATCTGCGTCGGGGGCCTCGTCTGCTTCGGCTTGCGCATCCTCTGCATTGATGATCTCTTCGAACTCGGGAGCGGGCACGTAGGCCTCAGCGTGTTCGTCTTCGAAAAGCTCGTCTGCTTCGGCTTCTTCTTGGCTTTGGGATACGACGGCACGGATACGTTGCAGCTTAGCCGCTATGCTGTTGGGCGCTGCGTCTTCTGCGTCGGTGTTGATCACGTCGAGATCGACCTGTTCAACTTCGACCGGGGTTGCATCAGCAGACGAACCGGCAAAGAATTCTTCGGCTTCGGCTTCGGCTTCGGCTTCGGCTTCGGCTTCGGCTTCGGCTTCGGCTTCGGCTTCGGCTTCGGCTTCG
>JBCBID010000002.1:365817-385487 GCA_038525015.1 Pseudomonadota bacterium
GCGGCTTCGGCTTCGGCTTCGGCTTCGGCTTCGGCTTCGGCTTCGGCTTCGGCTTCGGCTTCGGCTTCGGCTTCGGCTTGCGCTGCGTCCTGTTCCACCGTTGCGGTCTCAAGCGCTTCGTCCAAAACCTCGTCGTCGTGATCCTGTTTGTCGAGTTCTGCGCCGTGCAGCGGCGCATCGGGTGCGACCTCTTCTTTGGCAGTCGGACCGGCCCCAATCAAATCTTCGGTATGCTCATCATCTTCTGCGGTCAACGTCGGCGCGACAACTGGTGCTGTGGCAACCGCTGCGCCAGGGACCAGCGCCGCGGGTGCCGTCGCGTTGTTGTCTGATTGCACGGTTTCCGCGCTCAGCACGATGCGCCCTTCTTGTTCGCGGGCTTCCACCCGGCGGGAGATTTCGCGCTCGGCAATGCGCGCTAGCATCTCTGCATCGGGTTGGGGCGGTTCGGCGCCGAAATACCTGTCATCGGCGGCCAGATCGCGGAAATACTCTGCAATCGCCTTCATTGTGTCAAAGCTGTCTTCAAAACCCTCCAGCGTGCACGAAAACGTGCCGTAGGAGACTGTCAGTATCTTATTATTGTTCATCATCGGATGCTCGTCCTCTGCTGATATGCAAAGGTTCTGGTAGGGGCGAGACCGGGCCAAAGCGGACCGAATCTGTGCAATTCAAGGTATCATTTCGTGGCGACATTGTGATCTGTATCCGAAAATTGCATTAACTTGACATGACTTTTTCGATCATTTCGAGTGATGACCCGGTTGTCCTGTTCGGCGGCGGCACCGTTTCGACGGCGGATATTGAGGTGGTGCATGCCTTGTCAGCGGCCTGTGTGGCAGCGGACGGCGGGGCGCGGGTTGCGCACGCGGCGGGGCTAGACCTGGATGCCGTGATCGGCGATTTCGATTCAATCAGCGACGACGATCTGAAGCACATTCCCAGAGAGCGCCAGCATCAGTTCAAGGAACAGGACAGCACCGATTTTGACAAAGCCTTGCGGCACATTTCCGCGCCTGTCGTGCTGGCCGTCGGCTTTTTTGGAGGGCGTATTGATCACCAGCTTGCCAGCTTGCACGTGTTGGCGCGATATCCGGATCGGCCTTGCATCTTGTTGGGCCCCGAGGAGATCGCCTTGCTTTGTCCGCGCACACTCAATTTGGAAACACAGAAAGGGGATATCGTGTCATTGTTTCCCTTGGGGCCAGTCGAAGGGCAGTCTTCGGGCTTGCGCTGGCCCATTGGCGGGATCGCTTTTGACCCGCTAACGACAATCGGCACATCGAACGAAGCTTTGGGACCGGTCGGGTTGGAGATGTCAGCGCCCAGCATGATCGTGATAGCACCGCGCAGGTGCCTATTTTCAACTATGCAGGCGCTGGCGCGCGCGCCCCGATCCGCGCCATGGCCCGCTCGCGTAGCACGACATACAGACCCGCCGCAATCGTAATGCAAATCCCCACTGCGGCTATGCCGTCGGGCAGGTCACGGAACACCAGGAGGCCGATAACAGTTGCGAAGGGAATTTCGAGATATTGCATCGGTGCCAGCGTGGCAGATGGCGCATAGCGCAGCGACCACGTCATAAGCAGGTGCGCAAGGGTCCCTAAGCACCCGATGGCCATCAGTAGCGTCCACTCCATCGCGTTGGGCGTGATCAGTTCGATCCCGGGTATGTTTCTGCCCTGAAGGGCAAACACGAGCGGACCCATGATCCCCACTGCCATCACGCCGCTGACAGCCTGCAAGCCGATAGGGTCTGTTTCCTTAGCAATCTGGCGGGTGACGAGCATGAACACCGAAAAATTAAGTGCCACAAAAAGAGGCAAAAGCGCGGGCCATCCAACTTGGACAAAGCTGGGCTGAACGACCATCAGCGTGCCGGCAAACCCGACAATACAGGCCATCAGGCGGCGGCTGCCCACTTCTTCGTTCAGCACGTATTTTCCGAGAAGCAGCATTATGAACGGCATGACAAAGGCGATGGCGACCGCATCTGCAAGGGGCAGATATTGCAGGGCCGTGAACATCGCGCCAATCCCGAGAATATGCAGCACAGTACGGAAAAGCGTCAACCAGAGGACCCGCCCCCGCATGCGCCACAGCCGCTGGCCCGCCCACACAATTGGGATCAGGATCACGGCCTGAACGGCAAAACGGATCAAGACCAATTGGCTAAGCGGCACCGATTGTCCCAACACCTTGGCCACTGCGTCCCCGACAGGAGCCACAATGCAAAAGCCCAACATCAACAAGATACCGAGAAGAGGACGGTCATGTGTCATGGCGTAAAGCTACCCTCGAAGTCCAAGAGTTCAACACTTGGTTTTGAGCGCGCATGACGCCAACTCGCGTCAGGAATTAGGCGACAGGTTAGGGGATGTTCTTTTGACGACGCGAACGCGCCGACTCGCGCCTCCGTTTTCTTGTCATTAGAACAGAAGATGTTCAACAATTGGGAATATTTACGGCAAGGCCACCCAGGGATGTCTCCTTGTATTTCTCGCTCATGTCGGCGCCGGTCTGGCGCATGGTTTCGATACAGGCATCGAGCGGGACAAGATGTGTCCCATCACCACGTAGGGCGAGGCTTGCGGCACTCACAGCCTTGATCGCGCCCAACCCGTTGCGTTCGATGCAAGGGACTTGGACAAGTCCGCGTACAGGGTCGCACGTCATGCCAAGATGGTGTTCAAGCGCGATCTCGGCTGCGTTTTCAATCTGCGCGGGCGTGCCGCCCATCACTGCGCACAGGCCTGCCGCTGCCATGGCTGCAGCGCTGCCCACTTCGGCTTGGCATCCGGCCTCGGCACCCGAGATAGAGGCGTTGTATTTGACCAGACCGCCGATGGCGGCAGCGGTGAGCAGAAAGTCTTCGATATGGGTCTCTGACGCACCTGGCACGTGATCTAGGTAGTAGCGCAGTGTGGCGGGGAGCACGCCAGCAGCCCCGTTGGTGGGTGCTGTGACGACCTGACCGCCTGCGGCGTTCTCTTCGTTTACGGCCATGGCATAGACGCTCATCCAGTCGTTGATGGTGTGCGGTGCGGTCAGATTCCTGCCGCGCTCTGCCATCAGCTTGTCGTAGATGTCCTTCGCCCGACGCTTGACCCGCAGGCCACCCGGCAGCGTGCCGTCCGTCGACAGACCGCGCTCGATGCAGGCGTTCATCACTTGCCACAGGCGTTTGGTGCCGGACTTCAGATGCGGGTCACCATTGCGAGAAACTTCGTTTGCGCGTTTCATTGCGGCAATCGATTTGCCCGAGCGCTCAGACATCTCGAGCATTTCGGCGGCGGTTTTGAACGGGTAGGGGACTGGGGGCCCTTCATCCGTAGCCTTGCCTGCAACCAGTTCCTCTTCGGTCATCACAAAGCCACCACCGATCGAATAAAACACCTGGCGCAAGGTGACATCGCCCTGAGCATCGGTGGCCATCAGGATCATCCCGTTGGCGTGCCCGCTGAGCGCCGTGTCGTAGTCAAAGATCAGGTCGGTCTGCGGGTTGAACGCCAGAGGCGGGAGTCCGTCAGGGTGCAGCGTGAGCGTATCGGCCAGCGCGGTCAGTGTCGCTTCGGCCTGGTCGTGGTCGTAGGTGTCTGGGACAAAACCGGCAAGGCCCAGGATCGTGGCACGGTCCGTCGCGTGACCTACGCCCGTGAATGCAAGCGAGCCGTGCAGAGACGCGCGCACTCCGGCAAACTGAAAGGGCGAGGCGCGCATTAGGTCCAGAAAACGCGCTGCCGCCAGCATTGGCCCCATCGTGTGGGATGACGACGGGCCTATTCCGACCTTGAACATTTCGAAGACAGACAAGAACATCTATTGGGCTGATCCTTCGGGTGGATTGGGGCGGTGCGGCGCCGAGAACGGTGTAGGGCCCAGCCCCTCGGCGGCTCGTGCGATTGCTGTGGCAGGGTTCTGGTCAAGCCTCTTGCAGACTTGGACCAGGGCGGGCCAATCGACAAGGCGAAACCAGTCGCGATTGTCAGGGCCATAGATTGCACACCAGCGCAGCATACACCCGATGTAGAGGTCAATCACCGTCAGTTTATCGGTTCCAAAGACGGTGCCAGCGACAGCATCGAGCGTCGCGAAGTCGCGCAAAAGCATCTGTTGTGCGCCATCTGTGACCCGCTGACGGTGCGCAGGCGCTATACCAATCAGTTTGCCGGGGTAGAACAGCAACTGCATGTGCGGATGCACCGTATTGGCGCAGAAAAACAGCCATTTAAGAAAATCCCCACGGTCTGGATCGTGCACTTGCGCCCCCAGATCGCGATGCCGGTCTACGAGCCACAGCAGAATGGCCCCTGTCTCGAACAAGGTTCCTTGCGGTGTCTCAAGCGTGGGGATCAGGCCATTCGGGTTTAGAGCCCGATAGGTGGCGCCGCGTTGTTCCTGCCGTGATCGGTCCACCAGCACTGTCTTGTAGGGCGCTGCCAGCATGTCCAATGCCAATCGTACGATCAATGAGGCGTTGTCGGGGGCATAGTGTAAAACATAGCTCATGACCGATGCATAGCGCGCGACTAAGCCTGCCCGATGTCCCAAAACGACCAATCGGTGGGTGATTGCACCAGCGTTAACCCTGCCTTTACCAGGCCGCGCTTTGCTTGGGGGCAGGAGGATTCCCCGATGCGCTGGATAGTTTTGCTGCTGTCGATTGTCGCTTGCGCCATGCCCTGGCGGGCGGTTTTAGCGCAGGAAGGGTCTGGTCATGACCTTGCAGAGGCCTTAGTGACGAGCCCGCCAGATGCAACGCTCAGTCGAATGCGCGCGCGGCCAGATGCCTTGGTGGAAGAGGCAGCGGATTGGATATTGGGCTATAGTGGGCCAGATGGCCTGTCGGAAGACGTTATCGAGACTGCGATTGCCGCAGAGCGGGCGTGGTTGCGTGCGCGCACTACGTCGCCTACTGGAAGCGGATTTGAACAACGTTCTGTCGGTCGCCCAGTCCAAATTTGATGTTCTGCTGTCTACTGCATCGGCAACCATGCCCGGTCACCTTTTGTTGCGGCACAGGGCGGTGGATGTTGAGCGTGATACACGCGCGAGCTGGCCTGAATTGCACCATTATGCTGATCGGCGCGCCAAGCACGAGATGAGCACCATGTCAGCGGCGGGCACGCGCACGATGATCATCCGTGAGTTGAATGCAGAAGTGTCTTGCGCCTGGACGCGGTGCTTGCGCCTGCCTGACGACTTATCACACGCCAAGGCGCGAAATCCGTCCTTTGGGGTCGCAACCGGCGCAGGCTGTGCGTATAAGCCCTGCAGAACTTGGGGAGTCGTCCATCATGTCCGGAGAACTGTCGCCCATCGACAAGGCCAAATTCGTCGCTGCCAAGCGCGCGGCTGATTATGTCGAGGACGGGATGCGCGTGGGCTTGGGCACTGGTTCGACCGCTGCGTGGTTGGTTCGTTGCCTGGGCGAGCAGGTTCGGGAGGGCAGACTGCGCTTCAAGGGCGTGCCCACATCCACACGCACTGCGGACCTGGCGCGTGAGGTTGGCATTGAGGTGATCAGCCTTGATGAGGCCAAATGGCTGGATGTGACAATTGACGGCGCAGACGAGTTCGATGGCGACTTGAACCTGATCAAAGGTGGGGGCGGCGCGCTTTTGCAGGAGAAGATTGTGGCGACGGCCTCTGATCAAATGGTGGTGATTGCCGACATAGGTAAAGAGGTTGAACATCTGGGCGCGTTTCCGCTGCCGATCGAAGTGATCCCCTTTGGCTGGCGCACCACACAGGCATTGATCGAGGAAACACTCGTCTCCATGGATGTTTTGGGCCGGCAATCGAGCCTGCGCATGAATGCTGATCGCCCCTTTATCACCGACGAGGGCAATTACATCCTCGATCTGCACTTGCAGCGCATCGGCAATGCGCGCCAACTAAGCCTGGTGATCAATCAGATGCCGGGCGTGGTTGAAAACGGGCTGTTTATCGATATTTGTGATGCGGTCGTGATTGGCTACGGCGATGGTCGTGTCGAAGTGCGTGACATCAATGAAGGTACAGTGGAGCAGGATCGGCTTGATTTTCTGGAAAGTGATAACTTGTTCACCGACCTTGCAGACTAAGGACCACACCCATGGCTGACTATGACTACGACCTCTTTGTTATCGGAGGCGGTTCTGGTGGCGTGCGCGCAGCGCGGGTCGCTGCGGGCGAGGCAGGGGCTAAGGTGGCCCTGGCCGAAGAGGACCGGTATGGCGGCACATGCGTGATCCGGGGCTGCGTGCCGAAGAAGCTGATGGTTTTTGCCAGTGAATTCAGCGATATAGCAGACGTGGGCAATGCCTATGGCTGGAACATGACTTCTGACACATTTGATTGGCAGGGCTTTCGCAGTCATCTGAACAACGAGCTTGATCGGCTTGAAGGTGTGTATCGCAGCCTGCTCAAAAATTCCGGTGTCGAGACGTTTGATGCCCGTGCCAGGCTAAAGGACAAACACACGGTAGAACTTTCGAGCGGTGAAACCAAGACTGCCAAGACCATTCTGATTGCCACGGGCGGACGCCCGGTGCGCCCCGACATGCCCAATGCGAATCTTGGCATTGTAAGTGACGACATATTTCACCTCGAAACGCTGCCCAAATCCATTCTCATCATCGGTGGCGGCTATATTGCATGCGAATTTGCCTGCATCCTTCACGGACTGGGCGTGGAAGTGACGCAATATTATCGCGGTGCGCAAATTCTGCGCGGCTTTGACGATGAGGCGCGTGGCTTGATCGCCGAGGCTATGCGGGACCGCGGCATCGATCTGCATACGGGCACCAATATCGTGCAAATGGGGTTGGCATCAGATGATCATTCGTCATCAGTCCCGACCGCGTCAGATGCCGCGATGGGGGCGAGTGCGCAACAAACAGACGTCATGGCCAACGCCAACACGGCTGACGAAGCGAGTGCAGGACGCGGCGGGCCCATCTGGGTCAAGGCAACCAACGGGCGCGAGCGTGTCTTTGATATGGTGCTGTTCGCAACCGGCCGCGATCCCAACACCGACGACATGGGGCTTGAGGAGACGGGCATCGACGTCGGTCGGCGCGGCGAGATTGTCGTTGACGCGTATTCAACCACAACTGTTGACAATGTCTATGCCATTGGCGACGTGACCAACCGCGTCAATCTGACCCCCGTAGCTATTCGCGAAGGCATGGCGTTCGTCGAGACTGCCTTCAAGAACAACCCGACAGCGGTTGACCACGACTTGATCCCATCTGCGGTATTCACCCAGCCCGAGATGGGCACCGTGGGCCTGAGCGAAGAAGATGCGCGCGATCAGGAAGAGATTGAGGTCTATTGCACGTCGTTTCGCCCCATGAAAACGGCCTTTGCGGGGAAATCTGACCGCGTGCTGATGAAACTTGTTGTGTCGCAGGAAACCCGCAAAGTGCTAGGTTGTCACATCGTTGCACCCGATGCCGGCGAGATGATTCAGCTTGCTGGCGTGGCCATCAAGATGGGGGCCACAAAGGAAGACTTCGACAGAACAGTGGCCGTGCATCCGACCATGTCGGAAGAGATTGTGACAATGCGTACCCCGATGCGGACTGCTTGAATTTTCGGCTAAAAATCACAGGTAATGCACAAGCTGCAGCACACGCTGCACGGCAAGAGGAGAACAACACCACATGGCTGGTAATACAGGCGGCCCCTGGGGGGGTGGCGGAAACTCGGGTGGCGGAGACGACGGGCGCCGCGGCGGCTCGGGCGGCGGTGGCCGCGGCAATGGCGGCGGGCGCGGTCCCGGCGACGAAGGTCCGCAAATCCCCGAAATTGATGAATTGGTCAAAAAGGGGCAGGAGCAGCTGCGCGTCTTAATGGGCGGTCGCGGCGGCGGTAATGCTGGTGGCGGTCGTGGCCAGGGCGGCGGCGGTGGCCCGTTTCTCACCCGTGGCACGGTGGGCTTGGGTCTTTTGGCTGCGGCTGCACTATGGCTGTTTTCATCCTTTTACACCGTGCGACCAGAAGAACAGTCGGTCGAGTTGTTTCTGGGTGAGTTTTCATCCATCGGGAACCCTGGATTGAACTTTGCCCCATGGCCGGTCGTGACGGCCGAGGTGATCCCGGTCACCCGCGAGCAGACCGAGGAGATCGGTGTGGGGGGACGTGGTGGCGATGCGGGCCTAATGCTGACAGGCGACGAAAATATCGTCGACATCGACTTTCAGGTCGTGTGGAACATCACCGAACCGGACAAGTTCCTATTCAACCTACGAGATCCGCGCCCCACCATCCGGGCCGTGTCGGAATCCGCTATGCGCGAGATTATCGCGCAATCCGATTTGGCGCCGATCCTGAACCGGGATCGTGGGGCGATTGCGGCACGCCTGCAGGACCTTATCCAGTCCACGCTCGACAGCTACAATAGTGGCGTAAACATCATCCGAGTGAACTTTGACCGCGCCGATCCGCCCGAGCCTGTGATCGACGCCTTCCGAGACGTGCAAGCTGCGGAGCAAGAGCGTGACCGCCTTCAGAACGTGGCTGATGCTTATGCCAACCGTGTGCTCGCTGAAGCACGTGGTCAAGCAGCCCAGCTTCTGGAAGAGGCCGAAGCCTACCGTGCGCAGCAGGTCAACCAGGCCGAAGGTGAAGCTTCGCGGTTCTCTGCCGTTCTGGAGGAATATGCCAAAGCGCCAGATGTGACGCGCAAGCGCTTGTATCTGGAAACCATGGAAGAGGTGCTTGGCCGCGTCGATAAGATCATTCTTGATGAAAACGAAGGCGCTGGTGGTCAGGGCGTCGTGCCCTATCTGCCGCTTAACGAATTGCGCCGTAATACTGCGGAGACAAACTGATGCGGAAATCTACCTTTCTTCTGCCCATCGTGGTCGTGATCGCAGCAATTGGCCTGTCGTCGCTTTTCATCGTGGACGAGCGTGAAAAGGCGCTGGTGCTGCAATTTGGTCGAGTCGTGGACATCAAGGAAGAACCCGGCCTGGCCTTTAAGATCCCTCTCATCCAAGAGGTCGTGCGCTATGACGACCGGATCCTAAGCCGGGATGTCGAACCGCTTGAGGTGACGCCGCTTGATGACCGTCGTTTGGTGGTCGATGCGTTCGCCCGCTACCGGATCGTCGATGTGAACCAATTCCGTCAGGCTGTTGGTACAGGCGGTGAGCAATCCGCAGAACGACGCATTGACGGTATTTTGCGGAACGAGTTGCGCGAAGTGCTGGGCTCGGTGTCATCCAACGACATCCTGTCGTCCGACCGGGCTGCGCTGATGCTGCGCATCCGAAACGGCGCGATTGCCGAGGCGCGCGCTTTGGGGATTGAGGTTGTGGACGTACGGCTCAAGCGGACGGACCTGCCGACGGAAAACCTTGACGCAACTTTCGAGCGGATGCGCGCGGAACGTGAACGAGAAGCAACCGACGAACGCGCCCGCGGTAACGAGGCGGCTCAGCGTGTGCGGGCACAAGCGGACCGGACCGTTGTGGAATTGACCTCTGATGCCGAACGCCAAGCCGAGATCATTCGCGGTGAGGCCGACGCGCGCCGCAATGCTATCTTTGCCAACGCCTTTGGCGCAGACCCTGAGTTCTTTGAATTCTATCGCTCGCTGACTGCCTATCAACGCTCGCTCCAAGGGTCGAACTCAACGATGGTGCTGTCGCCGGATAGCGAGTTCTTCAACTACCTCAAGTCGCCGACAGGATCGGCGCCTGCGGGTCAGTAATGGCGTGGGTCCTTCTGGCCCTTGGACTTGTTATGTTGGTGGAGGGGCTGGCCTATATGCTGGCCCCTTCGCTTATCGAGCGGGTGCTTGAGGTCTTGCGCAGCTTGCCGGAAGGCGCGCGACGCCAATTCGGAGCGCTGGTGCTGGTCGCCGGACTGATCTGTATCTGGCTCGCATTCTACATCGGACTCAGCTAAGCCTCCTCACGGATGTTCACGGATTGATCACGCGCTGTTGAAACGTGTCAGGTCTGATCCATCTTTGATGTTGCAAGGATGCAACCCTACATGCACCTTGTGCGCACAGGCGCACATCAGTGTGCAAGATGACCGAAACGGTCGACAAGACTATGCAGGAGTAACCTGATGCAGCGACAGGCAATCGCCGTCTCCAGACAGCAATCACTAACGCCCTATTTGCGCGCCCTTTGGCTGAGTGCCCTGACGCTGGCCTTTGTGCTGGTGCAGGCGCTGATGACGCAAGCGCGCCCCGAAAGCCTCGCGCCACTGGCCGAGCAGATCAGCCCATCGGTGGTCAACATCACCACATCCACGGTGATTGAGGGTCGTACTGGCCCGCAGGGCATCGTGCCAGAGGGGTCACCGTTCGAAGATTTCTTCCGTGAATTTCAGGATCGCAACGGCCAGGGCGACCGCCCACGCCGGTCTTCGGCCTTGGGTTCTGGCTTCGTGATTTCCGAAGACGGGTTTATCGTCACAAACAACCACGTCATCGAAGGCGCGGATGAGATCAATATCGAATTCTTCAATGGGGACGAACTGACCGCCGAACTGGTGGGGACCGATCCCAATACGGACATCGCACTTCTTAAGGTCGAAGCCGAAGGCCCACTGCCGCACGTCCCTTTTGGCAATAGTGACACTGCGCGCGTGGGCGATTGGGTGATTGCCATGGGCAACCCTCTGGGCCAGGGCTTTTCGGTGTCTGCCGGTATCGTATCAGCGCGCAACCGTGCCCTAAGCGGTACCTATGACGACTATATCCAAACCGATGCCGCCATCAATCGCGGCAACTCCGGGGGTCCGCTGTTTAACATGGACGGCGAAGTGATTGGTGTGAACACCGCCATCCTGTCGCCCAATGGCGGATCTATCGGTATTGGATTTTCGATGGCGTCGAATGTGGTGACCCGCGTGGTCGACCAGTTGCAGGAATTTGGGGAAACCCGACGCGGCTGGCTGGGTGTCCGCATTCAGGACGTCACGGATGACATTGCCGAAGCCATCGGGCTTGAACAAGTTTCAGGTGCTCTTGTCACCTCGGTCCCCGATGGGCCAGCCAAGGATGGTGGGATGCAGGACGGTGATGTGATCCTGAGCTTCGCGGGGGTCGAGGTGGAAGATACGCGCGGCCTTGTGCGCCAGGTTGGCAACAGCCCAGTCGGTGAAACAGTGCGCGTCGTGGTCTTCCGTGAAGGCGAGACGGTGACCTTGCGTGTCACGCTGGGCCGCCGAGAAGAGGCCGAAGGCGCTGTCCCCGCCGCTGCTCCGGCAGAGGATGAGCCTGCCGAAGCGGAGACCAAGGACATACTTGGCCTGACCCTCAGCACCCTGACCGACGAGTTGCGCGAGCAACTTGGCGCAGATGGTGATCAGGAAGGTCTGGCCGTGGTCGAGGTGGATGAAACCACCGAAGCCTACGAAAAGGGGCTGCGTGCTGGTGACATAATCACCGAAGCGGGCCAGCAGAAGGTCAACAGCATTGCCGAGTTCGAAACACGGCTTGAAGAGGTCGAGGAAGCTGGGCGCAAGTCGCTTTTGCTTCTGGTGCGCCGCGCAGGTGACCCGCGCTTCGTTGCGCTCAGCCTTGCAGAGTAATTTTGCGGATCTGTGAAGCTAAAGAGGCGCCCACTGGGCGCCTCTTTACGTTTGTATCGAAGCGTGCGCGCCGCAACGCCATCAACCATTCATGTCGGGCGCTCTACGGCCACCAGTCCTAGTTTACGGGCCGCTGCGATGGAAAGCGCGTTGCTCTCCAGTCCCTCTGATTTTTGATACCGGCCAATTGCAGCACGCGTGCCCGCGTCAATCTCGCCGGTGATCGGACCACGGTAAAAGCCGCGGGCCTCTAGCGCGCGCTGGACCGATGCAATGAACTCGGGCGTCACATCCGCATCGCAGATGATCTCGTACCAACTCTCGCGGCGGGGTGTAACCACTTGCTGACTGGTTTCACTCTTATAGATGGGGGGCGCCTGAACGCGACCATCACTGCTGATCTGCGCGGGCTGCAACTGAATTTTGCGTGTCACCGTTTCGACCACCGCGGGGGTGACGGTCTTGCCCCAGCATGTGCCAGGCGCGGCGCCTGGTGGGGCAGTGGCCAGCGAAATCGGATCGATATTCACGGCTGACGTTACTGTGCCATTCTCTGCGCAGGCGCAAAGAACAACAAGTGCCGTAACAACGGGGCTCAGGAGTTTCATTGTCATGCTCGGGCCTCTGGTTGGGCTTTTGATCAAACCCTAGCTCTGGGCTGTCTTCCTGCATAGTCCCACTGCGGAAAGTGGCTGTTGGTGTGGCACCGGGCACACGCGATACCCACCATCGCGCCGCAATACAGTGCGGTGCATGGATCGTGTCGCGCCCAGAAAAGCCGGGGGTCGCAAAAGGGGCTGGCAGCCTTATCTCCTGCCCGGTAGAGATATGCGGAACGCGAATGGAAGGGGGTCCGATATATGGCCAAGATCACTTATATCGAACACGGCGGCACCGAACACGTGGTGGACGTCGCCAATGGCCTGACGGTCATGGAAGGGGCACGTGACAATAACATCCCCGGCATTGAGGCCGATTGCGGTGGCGCCTGCGCATGTTCGACATGTCATGTCTACGTGCACGCCGATTGGGTAGAGAAGTTGCCCGCCAAAGACGACATGGAAACCGACATGCTGGATTTTGCTTATGAGCCCGACGACATCCGGTCGCGGCTGACCTGCCAGTTGAAAGTGACCGATGCATTCGACGGCCTCGTAGTGCAGATGCCCGAAAAGCAGATCTAGTGGCACTCTGGGCCCTGCGTTTGCTGTCGCTCTCTTGCTACGTGCGCACCCGTGGCGTGCTGCGACCTGTGCGCGCCTGGCTCGCGTGGATGGCTCTGCTGTCACCTACATCGGTTCTTTGGGCGGATACTGTGGCTTCGGCTCGGTACACTGATCCAACAGACCGCTATGCGCATGGGGTGCTGGGCGACGCCATCGAATGGGGTGCTCTGGAACTGCTCCTGCAGACCGGCGAGGTGCGTCGTTTCGTTTTGCCGCAGGATCACGTCTTCGAGGATGTGGCACCCAGACTGGCGGATTTGGATGGCGATGGTGCGTCCGAGGTTCTGGTTGTTGAAACCGATGTCGTCGCTGGCGGGGCCTTCGCAATCTATGGCCCAGAGGGCAAGATCACTGAAACCCCGCATATCGGCACGCGCAACCGCTGGCTCGCGCCTTTGGGCGCCGCTGACCTGGACGGCGATGGCACAGTTGAAGTCGCCTATATTGATCGCCCCCATCTGGCGAAGACCTTGCGCATCTGGCGATACAAAAATAGTCGTCTGACCGAGGTGGCGCGCCTGCCCGGTCTGACCAATCACCGCATTGGCGAGGGTGACATCGCGGGTGGTATCCGCGCCTGTAATGGTGGTCCCGAGATGATCCTTGCGACGGCCAATTGGTCTGACCTCGTCGCCTTGCGATGGGACGGAGCGCAGTTTCAGCGCACTTATCTGGGCGGCGACACAACGCGAGCCGCTTTCGCCCGCGCGCTGACATGCGAGTAATCCTGACACTCGCGCTGATGGCGATGACCGCAGGCTCTGCCGCTGCGCAAGACCGGCTGACGCCCGATCAGTTTCTGGACCTTGTCGATCAGCGCACCGCGTCCTTTGCCACATTTCCAAACCGACAGCCGGTCGGGACCGAGCAGTTCTTGTCTCGCACGCGCACCGTATGGGCGCGGGCCAACGGCACTTGCGCCTACGGGGTCGTGACAACAGGCGACGGCCAGGTCTGTTTCGACTACGATGACGACCCTCCTGGTGTACGCCATTGCTGGGTACCCTTCCTGCGTGATGCGCGCCTTTTTGTGGCGTCGACGAGCGATCTTGGTGAGGTACAAGAAGTGATCGACATCAGTGACGATCCGGTCGCGTGCACACAGGCGCCTATTTCCTGACGCCAGCGGCTTTAGCGCGTTGCCGTCTTCGGCCCGCGCGAGGTCCTAAGGGGCGACATCTCGAACCAAGACCGAAAACCCCTGCGCTTAGCCTCCATTAAAGTATCTCAGGCGCTACTCTGCGACCGCTGGGCCTGTATCTGCCATCGCTCAGTCCAGCGCCCGCCAACCGATGTCGCGTCGACAAAAGCCATCTGGGAAGTCGATGGCATCGACCATGGCATAGGCCGCTTCCGCCGCATCACGCAGCGATGAGGCGCGGGCTGTCACGTTCAAAACACGCCCACCCGAGACCGTCAGCTTGCCGTCTTTCTCAGCCGTTCCGGCATGAAACACCATGCGGCTGCTCGTGCCTTCAAGCGCCTCAAGACCTCCGAGCACGGCCCCTTTTTCATAGCGGCCGGGATATCCTCGTGCTGCCATGACCACCGTGATGGCGCAATCCTTGGCCCAATTGACCTGCGCCTGTGCCAACCTTCCTTCTGCGG
Organism: Pseudomonadota bacterium; assembly: GCA_038525015.1. Classification (GTDB taxonomy): domain Bacteria; phylum Pseudomonadota; class Alphaproteobacteria; order Rhodobacterales; family Rhodobacteraceae; genus Tateyamaria. The sequence goes on from JBCBID010000002.1 coordinate 380,196, forward strand.
CGGCGTGCATCAGGTCCATGGCCTGGGCACCCAGCCGCATCATCAGAACCTGGCACTCAGGGTCACCAAAACGCACGTTGTATTCAACCAGCCGGGGCGCGCCGTCATTGATCATCAACCCAACGTACAGCACGCCCTGATAAGGCATCCCGCGGTTGACCATCTCCACCATCGTCGGGCGAACGATCTCGTCCAAAGCGCGCTGGGCCACCACATCACTTAACACCGGTGCCGGGGAATAAGCGCCCATACCGCCGGTATTTGGCCCTGTATCACCTTCGCCGACTCGTTTGTGGTCCTGCGCAGATCCAATGGGCAGCACATCGACGCCATCACAAAGGACAAAGAATGATGCTTCTTCGCCGTCCATGAACTCCTCAATGACGACTTCGGCCCCCGCACCGCCAAAGACACCGCCGAACATCTCGTCAATCGCTGTGTGGGCCTGATCAACCGTTTCGGCGATGATGACCCCCTTGCCCGCGGCCAGGCCATCTGCCTTGACCACAATGGGTGCCCCTTGCGCGGTGACATAATCCTTGGCTGCGGCGGCATCGCTAAAATGCCCATAGGCCGCGGTAGGTGCACCGGCGGCATCGCAAATCGCCTTGGTAAACGCTTTCGATGATTCGAGTTGCGCCGCCGCCTGGCTGGGACCAAATACCAGCACACCCGCATCGCGCAGCCGATCCGCCACCCCCGCGGCCAACGGGGCCTCTGGGCCCACGATCACAAAATCGATGCACTCCTGTTCGACAAAGCTGGCAACGGCGCCACCATCCTCGATATCCAACGCCGCGCATTCGGCGATCGCCGCGATGCCGGCATTGCCTGGGGCCACCACCAGCCGGTCGCATTTGGGGTTCTGCAACACCGCCCAAGCCAAACTGTGCTCGCGGCCGCCGCCGCCCAGAATGAGAATGTTCATCGCTTGCTCCTTGGCCTTTGCTGGGCCGCGTTCTAAGCTGCCCGAACCTTCTGCACAAGGACAGCCCATGGACCTGCTTGACGATCCTATCCCTGGCTCGAACACACCCGAATTCTCGGTATCCGAGATTGCCGGGAAAGTCCGCAAGCTGATCGAAGGCGAACTGGGCTGGGTACGGATTAAGGGTGAGGTCGGGCGCGTAGTGCTGGCGCGGTCCGGTCACCTCTATTTCGATCTCAAGGATGATCGCAACGTGCTGTCCTGCATGACCTGGAAAGGCCAGGTGCCGGGCTTGGGCACCATGCCCGAGGAAGGTATGGAAGTCGTGGCCGAAGGACGCATGACCGCCTCGGGTTTCCAGTCGAAATTCTCGCTCAACGCCGAACGGATAGCGATTGCGGGGCAGGGGGCGCTCATGGCGCTGCTGGAAAAGCGCAAGAAAGCGCTTGCAGCAGAAGGGCTCTTTGACGACGCCCGCAAACGGCCCTTGCCCTACCTGCCCGAAGTGATCGGCGTTGTGACGTCCCTGCAGGGCGCTGTGATCCGTGACATCCTGCACCGCCTGCGTGATCGGTTTCCGCGCAAGGTGCTGGTGTGGCCGGTGGCCGTACAGGGTGCCAATTGCGCAGCCGAAGTCACGCGGGCGATCCAAGGGTTCAATGCACTGACGCCCGGCGGGGCCATGCCACGCCCCAACCTGCTGATCGTGGCGCGCGGTGGCGGGTCGGTCGAAGACCTGTGGGGCTTCAACGAGGAGATGGTGGCGCGTGCGGCGGCTGGCTCGGACATCCCGCTGATTTCGGCCGTAGGGCACGAGACGGATACCACACTGATTGATTTTGTGTCGGACCAGCGCGCGCCAACCCCAACGGCGGCGGCGGAAATGGCGGTGCCGGTGCGCCTTGAATTGCTGGCCTGGGTGGACCAGGCAGGCGCACGCATAACCGGCGCTGTCAGCGGTGCGTTGCAGCGCAGAGACCAGCGTTTGCGCGACCTGGCGCGCGCGCTGCCGCGGCCCGATGCGCTGGTCGAAGGGCCACGCCAGCGCCTCGATGTGCTGGGGGGCAAACTAGACCCGGCCCTGACCGCAGGTGTCCAGCGGCGCAAGGTGCACCTGTCCGAGATTTCCGGCTCTTTACGCCCGACCACGCTCCGGCGCAGCATCGACACAGAGCGGCGGCGGCTGACCACATTGTCGGACCGGCTGGACCCGGCACTTGCCCGTCTTTCAGCCGCCAAGCGCGAGCGGTTTGAGACACGCGCGACCCGCCTGACGCCCGATCGCATTGCACAGGACCATGCGCGTAAGTTCGACCGCCTGTCAGATGTGACGGCGCGCTTGCAGGCCGCAGGTCAACGGCATCTCGACAGCCTGCACCGCAAACTTGATGCAATGGACCGCCTGCGCGAAACGCTCAGTTACAAAGCCACGCTGGCGCGCGGCTATGCCGTGGTGCGTGGTGGCGGCGATGTGTTGACCACCAGGGTCGCAGCCGAACAGGCCAGCGGGCTTGAGATCGAGTTTGTTGACGGGCGGCTGAAACTTGGCGGGGCCAAGACCTCTGGCAAAAAGATTGCGGGCAAGGCGCCGGAGCAGGGATCGCTTTTTTAGCAATGGTCCACTGACCCTGTGGGGCAGCTCTCAGCCTGTCATCAGCGATCATAGGCCCCGCGCCTTAAACCCCGATCTTTGGGCCTAAGCAAACCATCTCCTCGCCCAGATCCTGCGCTTCATAAAGCTCGGCGCTGTCGGGGTTGTTTTCGAAACGCGCGATCAGCCCGCTGGCTCCGCGTTCGAAGGTCCAGCATTGTGGGTCAGGTCGATCTTCGTAGACAAAACAGATTTGCGGACCGTCCGCGTACCAGCGACCTTCCTTGCACTCACCATCCAGAAACGACCACGTTACGCGCCGGTTCTCGTGATAGATTTCGGCGCCATAGGCCTCACCAGATCGACCGTAGAATAGCGTTTTCCCAGTGACATAGGCCTCAAATTCGGCGGCGCTCATCGACTCGGCGGCTGCGGGCAGGGCCGTCAGGCTCAGGATAAGGCTTAGGCAGGTCCGTATCATGTGGCCAATCTGGCAGAACCGGCGGCGTGATACCACCCACGCCCAGCTTTTGCGCGGCCACGCGCGCGATATCGTTCGGGTCGCGCGCGGTGGGTGACATCCAGCGGTCGACCTGTGGGTCCATCACTTTGCGCCACAGGGGTGGGACAACGGCAATCACGGCCATCACCGGCAGAGAATAGGGCAGCATCGGCATGCTGGATGCGTCAAGCGCAAGCTGGGGAAAGGCGGTGGCGGGTTTCGCATGGTGCGCGGAATGGCGCGGTGCGTTCAGCATCATCGCCCCAGAATACCAATGCGGGGCGTTCCATGAATGGGCGTATCCCATTGGTTCTGCGCGCCCATCTGCAAGTTGCCGTCTGACCAGACCGTAATGTTGCACATAATCTGACAGCAACAATTGGATCTGGGCATATGCGCTGACAAGAAGAAGTCCAAACACCCCGGATGCCCCCGCGAGGCTCCACGCCACCACTATGCTGACGCCTGCGCCAAGAGTGTAGAGGCGGTAGGGAGCAGGCCATGCCGCACCGCCGTGCCGCTGTCGCTCGGCCCGCAAACCCGCACGAAATCCTCCCGACCACGCGCGGGGAAGATAGGCCCAGAACCCTTCACCCCGGCGCGCACTTGCCGGGTCTTTGGGCGTCGCGGCATGGACATGGTGCACCAGCCGGTGCGCGCTGGTGTGGTGCCCAAACAGAAGCGATGCATAGCACGCCGCGCCAAGCCGAAATGCCCACCGATCCGACCGATGAATAAGCTCATGCGCGTTGGAATTCGAGATTTGACCGAAATAAAGCCCCGCCGCCACAACGATCAGCGCCTTGTCTTGCAGTGGCAGAGCACCGCCCATCGCCCACAACGTCAGTCCCAGTAGCGCGAAATGCGCCACACCCAACATCTCTGATAGCCGATGACCGTCGACCTGCGTCGCCACCGGGCGCAGCTGCACCTTGTCGAGAAAGAACACAACACCCGTGATCGACAGGATCGCTCCCCAACCCCATGGCCCGCCCCACAGGCAGGCCGCCACCAGACACAGGCCCGGCACCATGCTCGCAATCGCAAAGGGCAGCATCGCTGGCATCGCCTCAGAATCACTCCGTTTTTCGCGCCCGCATCTTATCACAGGCCACGCCCGTACACAGGTAACGCCCATTTCCTGCCAAAGCGTGACCCATTGGCGGCGACATGGTGACGATAGGCGCGTGGAATACGCTGTCGGACGTCGCTTTTGGGCTGATCGCATGCGCCGCGCGCTGATAGGGTCGCGCCACGACAGGGCAGGAGTGCGTGCAATGGCACTGGATCAATCCACCAAAGGCAAAGGTGTCTGGAAATCCGGCAAGGGCAAGGGCCGCGTGCGTCCCAAGGGTCGTGCGCTCGACGATCAGGCCTGGCACGAAGTGCGCGCTCTGCTCGGTGACACGCCCCGCCGTCGTGACCTGCTGATCGAATTTTTGCACCTGATCCAGGACAGCTATGGGCACCTCTCCGCCCGGCACCTGCGGGCGCTGGCGGAAGAGATGCGTCTGTCCATGGCTGAAGTGTACGAAGTGGCGACGTTCTACGCCCATTTCGACGTGGTGAAAGAGGGCGAGACCCCACCGCCTGCGCTCACTATCCGCGTCTGCGACTCGCTCAGTTGCGAACTGGCCGGGGCCCAGCAACTCAAAGCCGCGCTCGAAGACGGGCTTGACCCAAACAAGGTCCGCGTTCTGCGTGCGCCCTGCATGGGCCGCTGCGACACCGCCCCAGTGCTGGAACTCGGCCATAACCACATCGACAACGCCACCCCGGAAAAGGTGCAAGCCGCGATCACCGCCCATGATACGCATCCACAGATACCGAACTATCAGAAACTTGATAGCTACGTAGAATCAGGCGGTTATGATAAACTTCTGAAGCTTCGCATGAATGGCGACTGGGAAAGCGTTCAAGCCCAAGTCAAAGATAGCGGCCTCCGCGGCCTCGGCGGCGCAGGCTTCCCTTCAGGCACAAAATGGGGTTTCGTGCGCGCCAATCCCGGTCCCCGCTACCTCGCCGTCAACGGGGACGAAGGCGAACCCGGCACCTTCAAAGACCGCTACTATCTCGAACGCACCCCGCATCTTTTCCTCGAAGGCATGCTTATCGCCGCCTGGGCGGTCGAGGCTGATACTTGCTTCATCTATATGCGCGACGAATATCCGGCCGTGCTCCACATTCTCGCGCGCGAAATCAAAGCGCTCGAAGATGCGGGCATCGTTTACCCCGGCTATATCGACCTGCGCCGCGGTGCAGGCGCGTACA
>JBCBID010000003.1:0-346507 GCA_038525015.1 Pseudomonadota bacterium
GCTCTCGATCTCACGCTTGGTCTGTTCCGCCCGGATGATCTGGATGCGACCACGATTGCCAACAATGTGCCCAAGGCGCAGGCGATCTTTAATGAGGTTGGCTGGGAATAAGCCAAACTCTGCCAAAGTTCTGGAAAGGCGCGGTTTTTCCGCGCCTTTTTCTTATCTTACTTTAATGCTCAGCACGTCCGGCCACTCATCCTAAGAAAACGCAAGTTGTGACAGCTTCGTGGCCCTCTGCAGCGGACTCCTCCTTCGGGGTTCTGGCGGGTATAACCAAGGTAGTCTTTTGGGTCGGAAGCGTAGATCGTTGGGCGATAAAAAACCCTTCTTCCGCGCAGCCGCATCATTTTTTGAACGCCCTCTTATAAAGCGGGCTATCCAAGGTTGAGATGACGACCGGTCCGCCTGGCTTAGGTGGTCCCGCGCATTCTTGAGAAACCGTATCGCCAGCATATCGTTCGGATTTTGTCCCTAGCGCGCGTAATGAGAGGCTACATTTGGAAACTGAAAGATGATCGTTCGAAACTGGTGTTATCCGATAGTGTCGGAAAGCCATATGCATCCACGCCGGTTGTGACGCCGGAGCCCACGCCCTGAAGCTTGCGCATTGTCATAGGCGGTGTCCGTCAGGTCTTCCTATGTCTCGAACACATTGTGGGCGTTTAAGAGTCTAGAACGCGACCCGCCTGGCGACCCCTGCTCGGGCGTTCGATCCTGTTTTCCATTCAAGCAGACAGACGCGCTCATATTTTCAAACTGCGCCAGAGCCGCTTGACAAAGATGTTGTCCAGAAAAGACCCCTTTCGATCCATTGAGGTGCGCGCGCCGGATCGGCGCAATCGATCCTTCCAGGTAAATGTCGTGAACTGGCTACGCTCGTCGGTGTTCGTGACCTTTGGCGGGTTGTAGCGACGGATTGCTTGGTTTAACGCCTCGACGCAAAAGTCCGCCTCCGGCATGTTCGACATGCGCCAAGCCAGCACCTTTCGCGTGTACCGGCGATGATCGCGACCAGATATGTTAGCCCTCATCGCATGGAGAGGCACGTAATATCCGACGGTCAGACTTGGTGGGGCCGGGCCACATTTAGCCCTTTGATCATATAGCGGTAGCTCTTGTGTTCGTTCGCGGGCTTGCTGGTATTGGGTTTCTGGTAGATCAGCATCAAGCCCATAAGCCGCATCAACCGGCGAATGCGCTTCTCATTCACCAAGTGGCCCTCGTTTCGCAGATGTTAGGTTATCTATCTGACCCCGAGGAACGGCGTTGTCAGAAACTGTTCGTCGACTTGAGGCACCAACATCAGGTTCATCGCGCACCTGTTCGAAGCCGCATGACGCAGGCTGGGGGCTAGGCGCCAAACCAGTCTTAGCCGGCTCATACAATCAGTGCTTGTCAGACCAGTGGCACACACCCGACTCCGCAACCGTCATCAGTCGTTTGATGTCTTGCGCGTGTATTTAGTCCCCGTGGTCGCCGCCCGCCTTCAAGGGGCAGTTTGACAGCCGCATGGTTAATTTTTACCAAACGCACCGTACGCACGTTCAAGCCATTGGTATTGAATAACAAATCGACGGAACTCCGCCATTCTCTGCTCTCTCAAACAAAGTGTCCCCGCGGGGACAAACCTCATTTTCCGGGTGGAGGCTGCGGTGCGCGGCGTCTACGCTGGCGCTCAATTACATCTGACCGGAGCCGTCCCATGCCTTTCACCGTCGCCAGCTGGAACATAAATTCTGTCCGACTCCGCGAACCCATCGTCCTGAAGTTGCTAAAAGAAGAAGCGCCGGATGTTCTGTGCCTTCAAGAGTGCAAAAGCCCCGTCGACAAGATCCCTCGCGAAGGGTTCGCAGCACTTGGCTACACCCACATGGTTGCCCGCGGCGACAAGGGCTATAATGGCGTGGCGATCCTGTCGAAGCTTCCCATGGTCGAGGCGGGCGCCCAGGATTTTGCGGGTCTTGGTCACGCCCGCCACATCGCGGGACGTTTGGAGAATGGTGTGACCATTCACAACTTTTATGTTCCCGCGGGCGGCGACGTGCCGGATCGCGCGAAGAACGAAAAGTTCGGCCAAAAACTCGACTACCTCACCGACATGCGCGATTGGTTCCACCGCGACACGCCGCAAAAGTCGATCTTGGTGGGAGACCTAAATATCGCGCCGCGTGAAGACGATGTTTGGTCCCACAAGCAGCTTCTGAAAGTTGTCAGCCACACACCCATCGAGGTCGAGCATCTTGCCGAAACGCAGGACGCTGGCGGTTGGGTCGACGTCACCCGCGCCGATATCCCCGCGGGGCAGCTTTATTCCTGGTGGTCCTACCGCTCGCCCAATTGGGACGCCGCCGACAAGGGCCGCAGGCTTGATCACGTGTGGGCCACGCCCGATATCTCGAACGCCGCGCATTCCAGCCGTATCTTGCGCGACGCGCGGGGATGGGAAAAGCCGAGCGATCACGCGCCGGTCTTTGCGACCTTTGATCTTTGATCCGTTCCGCCAAGGTCGATGACCTGCCAGAATTGATCGATCTGATGCACCGCTCGAAGGCGCATTGGGGATATGATGAAAATTTCATGACCGCAGCGCGCGCTGTGTTGCAGCTGACGCCAAACGATGTGCAGGACGGGCGGATCGCCGTCTTTGATATGGCGACTGGGCCACTTGGCCTGTGCAAGCTTGTGATCGATGAGACCCATGCCGAGTTGGACAAGCTGTTTGTGGCCCCTGAGGCGATGGGCAAAGGGGTTGGGCGCGCCTTGATGAGATGGGCCATCAGCACAGCCCGCGCCGCCGGGGCCATCCGCTTGCAGATCGAGGCCGACCCCGATGCAGTGCCCTTTTACGAGCGGATGGGTGCGCGCCAAATTGGCCGGGTGCCGTCAGAGGCCATCGCGGGCAGATGGCTGGCGCTTTTGGAGATTGACCTTAGTGACTTGGCACCGGGCCTCGAGAGGTCCATATAAAGCGCGATCTGCCGCTCCACGAAGGAATCGAGACAATGATGGATTTGGGACTGTCCGCGGGCCCCGTCGATGCTGATCTGATCAAGGACGGATCAGAAGCCACGTTCATGCAGGATGTCGTCGAGATGTCACAGACTGTGCCCGTTGTCGTTGACTTCTGGGCCCCGTGGTGTGGGCCGTGCAAAACACTGGGTCCGCTTCTGGAAGAGGCGGTGAAAGCCGCCAAAGGTGCGGTCAAGATGGTCAAGATCAACGTCGATGAGGCGCAGATGATCGCGGGCCAGTTGCGCATTCAGTCAATCCCGACCGTCTATGCGTTTTGGCAGGGCCAACCGGTGGACGGGTTCCAGGGTGCCGTGCCCGGGTCCGAAATCACTGCGTTCATCGACCGTGTGGTTCAGGCGGCGGGCGGTGAGGCCCCAACCGACAGCCTAAACGATGCTGTTGCTGCTGCCGAAGAGATGCTGACCGAAGGGGCTGCGGTGGATGCTGCGCAAACCTTTGCTGCGATCCTGGGGGAAGAGCCGAACCATGCTGGTGCGTATGGCGGGCTGGTCCGCGCACATATCGCTATGGATGATCTGGATCAGGCCGAAGCCATTCTGAATGGCGCCCCGGCAGAGATATCCGACAGCGCAGAAATAGAAGCCGCGCATGCGCAATTGCAATTGGCCCGTCAAGCAGCGGATGCTGGTCCGGTGGCCGAATTGCGAGCTGCGGTCGAGGCGGATGAGAGCAACCTGCAAGCGCGATTTGATCTGGCGCAGGCGCTGCATGCGAATGGCGATGCCGAAGCGGCGGTCAACGAACTGCTTGAAATCTTCCGCCGCGATCGCGAGTGGAATGACGGGGCTGCCAAGGAACAGCTTTTCACAATCTTTGATGCGCTCAAGCCCAATGATCCCATCGTGCTAAACGGGCGGCGCAAATTGAGTTCGATGATATTTGCCTGAGCCACTTTGCGGGCTAGCTGAATTCGCATGATCAAAGTGGCTGACCTTCCGGGCATGATCCCGGTGTTTCCGTTGCCGGGTGCGCTACTTTTGCCGCGCGCACGGCTGCCATTGCACATCTTTGAACCGCGTTATCTGCAAATGTTTGATGATGCGTTGAAGACACCGGGCCGATTGATCGGGATGGTGCAACCGAACGAAGTCGAAGGCCGCAAGGGCAATGGGTTGCACACGATTGGCTGTGCGGGTCGCGTCACCCAATTTTCCGAAACAGAAGACAATCGCTATCTGATCACGCTGACGGGGATTTCACGGTTCCGCGTGCAGGCCGAGATTGAGGGGTTCACACCTTATCGCCGGTGCGAGGTATCTTGGGGCGGGTTTGATCGTGATCGTGGCCGAACCGAGGAAGACCCGACCTTTGACCGCCCGTCGTTTCTAGACATTCTGGGCCGGTATTTTGCGGCGCAATCTCTGTCGGCGGATTGGGAAACGCTGAAGGATGCGGATGACGAATTGCTGATCAATTCGCTGTCGATGATGTTGGATTTCGACGCTGAGGACAAGCAGGCCTTGCTTGAGGCCCCGTCGCTGAGTACCCGACGCGAGACATTGATCACGCTGATCGAATTTGCGTTGCGCGGCGGAGAAGGTGAGATGATGCAATGAGTAATGAGGTTGATCGCCGCGTGCTTGAGGCGCTGATCTGTCCGCTGACCCATGCGACGCTGCGCTATAGTGCCGAGGCGCAAGAACTGGTTTCAGAAGCGGCTCGACTGGCCTATCCGATCCGCAATGGCATTCCTGTCATGTTGGAAGACGAGGCGCGCAAGTTGGATTAAAGCGGCTGGCCCCGCATCAGACGCGGTAGGTCCCCGGTTAGTCCTGCGGCTTCGCGGATAAAGCTGCGCCGTACCCCCGGCAACGCGTTTACCACTCCCATGCCGATGTCACGCACACTGCGGATCAGCACGTTGTCGTTCGAGAAGAGCCGATTAAACGCATCGGTCGCGAGTGCGAGTGCGGTGTTGTCGAAACGTCGCCATTCCTCGTAGCGTTTGAGGATGGTGATGCTGCCCAGGTCTTCGCCCCGGCGGGAGGCGTCGGTGATGATCTGGGCCAGTGCCGCGATGTCGCGCATTCCGGCGTTCAGGCCCTGTCCTGCAATGGGGTGGACGCCGTGGGCGGCGTCCCCGATGAGGGCGATCCGGTCGGCAGCAAGGTTGTGCGCCAGAGACAGGGACAGCGGGTATGTGTAGCGTTGCCCGGCCAATTGGATGTCACCCAGAAAATCACCAAAGCGTGGCTGCAACATAGTGAGATAGTCGTCATCGGGTAGGGTGTGGAAGGCGGCGGCGTTCTCTGCCGTTTCGCTCCAAACAATTGAGCTGAGATTGCCGGGCAGGGGCAGGATGGCAAGCGGCCCGGCGGGCATGAAGAACTGGTGTGCGATCCCGTTGTGGGGTTTGTCATGGGCAATCGCGCAAACCAGTGCGGTTTGCCCGTAGCCCCAGCCGGTGCGTTTGATGCCCGCGCGTGTTGCGGTGCCACTGTTGCGCCCGTCGGCACCGATCAGCACTTTGCCCGTTAGGTTTTTGCCGGATGCGAGGATGACGGTGACGGCGCCGGGCGCGACCGATTGTGCGGTCACCGTTTCCCCGGCCAGGTGCATGATGCCATCTGTCGCCGCCATGGCGTTGAGCAGCGCGCCGCGGATGTGCCTGTCTTGAACCATGTGGCCCATTGGGCCTTCCTCGATCTCGGCGTGGTCAAAATGCATGAAAAAGGGAGAGGGGCCTTCGCCAGCGCGGCCGTCGCTGACTTTGATGTCTAGGATCGGTTGGCTGTGCTCGGCGATTGTATCCCAGAGGCCTATGCCGTCCAGCAAGCGTTGTGAGGTAAGGGCCACGGCGTAGCTGCGCCCGTCGAAGTCGTCGTTTTTGCGGGCCTTTTCGGCAAGGGCATCAATGACTGTAACGGTGTGGCCCGACCGCGCGAGGGCAAGTGCCAAGATCGGGCCGGAGAGCCCGCCGCCCACGATGAGGATATCGCTGTCATGCTTCATGGGCCGCACTATGGGCAGGTGGCCGGGATTGTCCATGCGCTGCGACGTCGCTACCGTTCAGGCAAGTGAACGGAGGGCAGGGCATGCAGGAGTGGTTGGGCAAGAGCGCCGCGGATCTGGGGCGGGCCATCGGCGCGGGTGATGTTGATCCTGTCGCGCTGGTGGAGGCCTATTTCGATTGTATTGAGGGCCATGCACTTGGCGACCGCGTCTATGCCCGGCTGACCAAGAAACGGGCGCTGGCCGAGGCGGGGGCCGCGGCTGAGCGGGCCAGGGCCGGGCGTCGGTTGTCTGCCCTGGACGGGGTGCCGGTCAGTTGGAAGGACTTGTTCGATACCGCGGGGGACGGGACTGAGGCGGGATCAAAGCTGCTGGCCGGGCGGGTGCCTGACCGCGATGCGGTGACGGTGCAGAACGCGCGTGCTGCGGGACTGGTGTGTCTGGGCAAGACGCATATGAGCGAGTTGGCGTTTTCGGGGCTTGGGTACAATCCGTCGACCGCAACGCCGCCTTGTGTAAACGATGCGGAGGCGGTGCCGGGTGGATCATCATCGGGGGCGGCGGCATCTGTGGCCTTTGGGCTGGCGCCTGCCGCGATTGGGTCGGACACTGGCGGGTCAGTGCGCATTCCGGCGGCGTGGAACGACCTGGTGGGCCTGAAGACCACAGCAGGGCGGCTGTCACTTGAGGGGTGTGTGCCCCTGTCGTTGAAGTTCGACACAGTGGGGCCGTTGACGCGCACGGTGGAGGATGCGGCGCTGCTGATGGCGGCGCTGGAGGGGCAGGAACCCGGTGATCTGAGGGGGGCATCGCTGAAGGGGCGACGGTTTGCGACGTTGAGGACCGTGGTTCTGGACGAGATACGGGATGCGCCGCGGGCGGCCTATGAGAATGCGGTTGAGCGTCTTTGCGTGGCGGGTGCGGTGGTCGAGCCGTTGGACGTGCCGGAGTTGGAAGAGGCGATGGCGCAAGCGGGCCCGCTGATGCCGGGTGAGGTTTACGGCCTATGGCGCGATGTGATCGAAGCCCATCCCGACGCGATGTATGCGGAGATTTTGCAGCGATTCCGGTTGGGACAGGATTTCAGCGCACCGGATTACAACGCCGCCTGGGCGAAGCTTGAGGCTGTAAGACAGGCCTGGGATGCAGCGGTGGCATCTTTTGATGCCGTGCTGGCACCTACGGCGCCGATCTTGCCGCCGAACCTGGCGCGGTTGAACAGCGACAGTGACTATTACAAGACCGAGAACCTGTTGGCGTTACGCAATACGCGCGTGGGGAACCTTATGGGCATCTGCGCACTCACGCTGCCGACAGGTGTGCCGAGTTGCGGGATCATGCTGATGGGCGCGCAGAATGGAGAAGAGGCGCTGCTGAGGTTGGGTGCGGCAGCGGAAGACGCGCTGGGCTGACCCAAAAGCCGCCTTCGGCGACACGATGATTTAGGGGGTTTCACCCCCGCCCTGCGGGCTCCCCCAGAGTATTTTCAGCCAGAAGAAATGCAAGATTGGCGGATTTGCCACAAGGCGACGTTTTGGCGTGGTTTTTCTGGACGGGGGCTTCGGCCTTGGGGTATCCTGCAATCAACCGGGGCGAACATGATCCCGAACCTGAGGCAGTTTTATGAAGTTTCCCGAGCGGTTTTCGAACCTTCCGGCTTATGCATTCCCGCGTCTGCGCGCGCTTTTGGATCATCATCGGCCCGGCGGTGATGTGGTGCATATGACAATCGGCGAGCCCAAACATGCCTTTCCCGCCTGGGTGACGGACGTGATTGCCGAACATGCGGCCGGATTTAACAACTATCCGCCGAACGAGGGGTTGCCGGAGCTGCGGCAGGCTTTTTGTGACTGGTTGGGCCGTCGCTATGGTGTGGCGATGGATGCCGACGCGAATGTGATGCCGCTGAATGGCACCCGCGAGGGGCTGTACAATGCTGGCATGGCACTGTGCCCTGAGGTGAAGAACGGGCAGCGGCCAGTTGTGTTGATGCCAAACCCGTTTTATCAGGTCTATATGCTCGCCGCGATTTCGGCAGGGGCGGAACCGGTGATGGTGCCCGCCACGGCGGACACGGGGCATTTGCCGGATTTTACTGCGGTTGATCCGGAGATTTTGAACCGGACGGTGGCCTGCTACATGTGTTCGCCGGCGAACCCGCAGGGGGCAGTGGCGAGCAGAGGCTATTGGCGGGACCTGATCGCGCTGGCCGAACGCTATGACTTTCAGATCTTTGCCGACGAATGCTATTCCGAGATCTACCGTGATGTTCCGCCCGTGGGTGTGTTGGAATGTATGGGCAATGCGGACCCTGAACGCGTGGTGGCGTTTCATTCGCTGTCAAAGCGGTCGAACTTGCCGGGGCTGCGGTCAGGGTTCATCGTGGGTGGCCCTGCTACGATGCGCGAGGTCAGGCAGCTGCGCACCTATGCGGGCACGCCCTTGCCGTCGCCCCTGCAGCATGCGGCGGCGGCGGTCTGGGCGGATGAGGACCACGTGGTCGCAAACCGCGCACAATATCACGAAAAATACGATATGGCGGACCGAATTCTGGGCCATGTGCCCGGATATATGGCGCCCGAGGCCGGGTTTTTCCTTTGGTTGCCTGTGCCGGATGGTGAGGCGGCGGCGTTGAAACTGTGGCGACAGACCGGCGTGCGCGTCCTGCCGGGTGCGTATCTTGCGCGTGACATAGACGGGATTAACCCGGGACATGAGTTTGTTCGGGCCGCACTTGTGGCCCCAAAGGCAGAGACAGAGCGGGGGGTTACGGCCCTGCGCGACGTTCTCTATGCCCCATAAGAATTGAAGAGGCGAGGCATGGCATATCAGACACGGCGGGATCCGTTTTTTGACCACGGGATGCAGGCGGCACTGGAAAAACGCGGGCGTGAGCTGGTGGGAATTGGCCTGCTGATTGCCGGGCTGATGGCGGCGGCGATGATGCTGAGCTATACGCCCGACGATCCGAACTGGATGGCGTCGACCGATGCGCCGGTGCAGAACTGGCTGGGGCGCACGGGGGCGTCGATTGCTGCCCCGCTGTTCATGATCGCGGGTTGGGGTGTGTTTGGCATCGCCATTGTGCTGATGGTCTGGGGCGTGCGATTCACCCTGCATCAGGGAACCGAACGAGCCTTGGGGCGGCTGATCTTTGCGCCCATCGCGATTGCGTTCGGGGCGATCTATGGTGCGACCCTTCAGCCGGGCGCAGAGTGGCAGGCGACCCATGGTTTTGGCCTTGGTGGACTGTTTGGCGATACGGTCATGGCCTTTGTCCTGACCGTGATGCCGCTGGGGTCCAGTCTTGCCGTTAAGTTGATGTCGTTTTTGATGGGCGTGGGCATTGTTGTCTTCGGCGCCTTCGTCTTGGGCTTTACCCGCCCCGAAGTGGCGCGTTTGGTTCGGTTTCTGCTGCTGGGGTTGGTTTTGGCCTATGCCATGCTGATGTCATTGCTGGGGCGCGGCGCGAGCGGTGCAGTACGCGCAGCGCGGGCTTTGCAGGAGCGTCAGGCTGAGCGGCGGGCCGCGCGTGCGGCCGATGCGGTAGAAGCAGAAGCTTATGCGGCCACATTGCCGGTGATTGAGGCACCGGAGCATGAAGAACCGGCGAGGCCAAGCCTGTTGGCGCGGATGCCAACACTGATCAAGCGCCCCGACCAGGCGCCGGATGAGATGCCCGAACAGGAGTTGATCGACATCTACAGCGACGCGGATGTGGGCGACGGTCCTGCTGATGATCGTATCAAGCTGAAGATTGCAGATGTGATCAAATCCCGTGTGCGTTCGAACCCAGATGTTCAGGCGGCGAGTGTGGCACCACTGACCAAGGGACGTGGGCGTGGCCCGGTGCCGCTGATTGCGAACACCGTATCGCAGCCGATCTTGCCCCCGGAGCCGCCGCTGACTGCTGCTGCCTCTTTGGCACGAACCGCGCCACCCTTGACCGCACCGCCCGTTGTGGAGCCTGTGGAAGAATATGTGCCGGAGCAACTGGATGTCCCCATGCCCGAGCCGATCGCAGAGGCGCCCAGTATCCCAGTGGTTGAGCCCAGGACGGTGATTCATCAACCAGTGCGCAAGCCGGTGCAACCCAGCACGCGCGCGCAGCTTGAGGCGCAGCCGAAGCTGAAGTTTGAGGATACGCATCCTGGATTTGAATTGCCGCCGCTGAACTTGCTGGAAAGTCCGACGACTGTGCAGCGTCATCATCTGAGCGACGAGGCGTTGGAGGAAAACGCGCGGATGTTGGAGGTGGTGCTGGACGACTACGGTGTGAAGGGCGAGATCGTATCTGTGCGGCCTGGCCCCGTGGTCACCATGTACGAGCTTGAGCCTGCGCCGGGCCTGAAGGCGAGCCGTGTGATCGGGTTGGCGGATGACATTGCGCGGTCGATGGCAGCGCTGTCGGCGCGTGTGTCAACTGTGCCCGGTCGGTCGGTGATTGGCATCGAACTGCCAAATGAAAATCGGGAAAAGGTGGTGCTGCGAGAGATTCTGGCGTCTCGCGACTTTGGCGACGGAAATCAGAAGTTGCCGCTTGCCTTGGGCAAGGACATTGGCGGTGATCCGGTTGTGGCGAACCTGGCCAAGATGCCTCACCTGCTGATTGCGGGGACCACTGGGTCGGGGAAGTCGGTGGCGATCAACACGATGATCCTGTCGCTGCTTTATAAGCTGACGCCGGAGGAGTGTCGGCTCATTATGATTGACCCGAAGATGCTGGAATTGTCGGTCTATGACGGTATTCCGCACCTGCTGTCGCCTGTTGTGACCGATCCGAAAAAGGCGGTTGTGGCCCTGAAATGGGTCGTGGGTGAGATGGAAGAGCGCTATCGCAAGATGTCGAAGATGGGCGTGCGGAACATCGACGGCTACAATGGTCGGGTGAAGGAGGCGCTGGCCAAGGACGAAATGTTCAGCCGCACGGTACAGACCGGATTCGACGATGAAACCGGTGAACCGATATTCGAGACCGAGGAGTTTGCGCCCGAGGCGATGCCGTACATCGTTGTGATCGTAGATGAGATGGCGGACCTGATGATGGTTGCCGGCAAGGAGATCGAAGCCTGCATCCAGCGCCTGGCGCAGATGGCGCGGGCGTCGGGCATTCACCTGATCATGGCGACACAGCGGCCGTCGGTCGATGTGATCACGGGCACGATCAAGGCGAACTTCCCGACGCGGATTTCGTTTCAGGTGACGTCGAAAATCGACTCGCGCACCATTCTGGGAGAGATGGGGGCGGAGCAGCTTTTGGGCATGGGTGACATGCTGTATATGGCGGGCGGCGCAAAGATCACCCGTTGTCATGGGCCATTTGTAAGTGATGAGGAAGTCGAAGAGATCGTGAACCATCTTAAGGCCTTTGGCGTGCCGGACTACGTGTCAGGCGTGGTGGATGGTCCGGATGAGGAGAAGGAGAGCAATATCGATGCGGTCCTTGGCCTTGGCGGGAATACGGACGGTGAGGATGCGCTCTATGACCAGGCGGTTGCCATTGTGATCAAGGACCGCAAATGCTCGACCTCGTATATCCAGCGCAAGTTGGCGATTGGCTATAACAAGGCCGCACGGCTGGTTGAGCAAATGGAGGACGAGGGCGTCGTGTCGTCGGCCAACCATGTGGGCAAGCGCGAGATTTTGGTGCCGGAACAGGGGTGAGCGGGGAACTGCGTACCATCGCTCCCCGTTGATATCGTATATCAGTTGGTCGCGGCCTATATCAGGCTGAAGACCAAGATGCGAAAGGTGAGCGGTATGACCCTGATGACCCGGATGGCAACGATTGTGCTGGCGGTTATAGTGGCGCAAGCAGCATGGGCGGACAAACTGCCGTTAAACGCAATCTCCGGCTATCTGAACAATTTGCGCACAGCCGAAGGTACCTTTACGCAGATCAATGACGATGGAACGGTCGATACCGGCAAAATCTATATCAAACGGCCGGGCAAGATGCGGTTTGAGTACAATGCTCCCAACGAAGGCTTGGTCGTGGCCAGCGCGAACGCTGTTTACATTGTTGATTCAAAGTCGAACCAGCCGCCTGAAACCTACCCGCTGCGCCGGACACCCTTGTCGTTGATCCTTGCGCGGAACGTCAATCTGGCACAGGCGAATATGGTTGTGGGTCATGACTTTGACGGCACGGCCACGATCGTGACAGCACAGGACCCGGAACACCCAGAGTACGGCAATATCCAGATGAAGTTCACCGGTAATCCGGTGGAACTGCGCCAATGGGTGATCAATGACAGTGGGGGTGGTCAGACGACTGTTGTACTCGCCGAATTGAAGACAGGCGGCACGTTGTCGAACCGCCTGTTTGATGAGCCGCGGCGCCGCGCGGACTAAGGGTCAGCAAGATCGCAATTGCAGCGCATACATGTCCGCGCGCTGATCCACCTCACCTGCAACACGCATCAGCCATGCCTTGTTGCGATATGACCCGCGGGCATAGCCGGTCCGTCCCTCGTGATAAGCAAGGTATTGGTTGCGGGTGTCCGTGACCGAGATGCCAAGGCGGGATTGCGTTTCAGCCATGTACCAGCCCATGAAATCTGTGGCGTCGCGGATGCGGTCGCGCCGCGCCCGCCGCTGCCCGGTCGAGGCCAGATATTCATCCCACGTACCATCCAAGGCTTGGCTGTAGCCATAGGCGCTTGAGATACGGCCCGTCGGGATCACGCCCGCCGCATAGCGGTAGGGTGGCCGTGCATCTGAGATGAATTTGCTTTCCTGATAGATCGTCGCCATCTGCACGTGCACCGGCACGCCATATTTGCGTTCGACCGCGCGGAAGGCACGAAGGTATTCGGGGCGCTCCTGAACAATGGAACAGGCGTTATCCAACCGGTTGGGGGCCGTGCCCGACCCGCCACCACAGCTGGCAGCCAAAAGAACCAATGCCATTGCGCGAAAGAGTCTGCTCATCTGCCTCGTCTCGCTATTTTTATATTTTGAAGCAGCTTAGCCGAAAATCGCCCGCGTGGAAATCACGTTTTGTCACAGAACCAAAGCAAGGATGAGGGGCAGTGCAGCCACCGACATCAGGGTTGAGGCGACCACCAGCCCTGCGACCTTGTCGGACTGGGCACCATACTTTTCGGCGAGAAGATAAGACGTGACCGCAACGGGTGTCGCAACCTGAAGCACCAAGACGCCAAAAGCGACCGCATCCAGTTGAAAGTATCGGCCCACGACCCAAGCGATACCGGTGCATAGCGCCAGCTTGAGGCCCGAAAGACCCACGGCTTGCAACAGGCCCTTGGCCGAGAGGCGTGCAACGGCGACACCCAGCGTGATCAGCATCATCGGGATCGCCATTTGCCCCACAAGATCAAGCGCGTTGGTCAGAAAGGTCGGTGTCTGCCAGCCTTGCCAGAGAAACAGCGCCCCCAGTATCGTAGCCCAAACCAATGGCTCGCGCAGGACCTTGCCAAACGCACCGGCGCCGGCCACCAGCCATATCCCGAAGGTATAGGACCAAAGCGCCATGATTGCGAAGACCACAATCGCATAGCTTAGCCCGATGTCACCAAAGGCAAAAAACGCAAGTGGCAGGCCAAGGTTGCCAGTGTTGCCAAAGATGAGAGGAGCCGCGTAAGTGCGGGTCGTCAATTGCCCCAGCCGCACCAGTATCAGGATCAGAACAGTGATCACGCCGTAGGCCACGACCGAAGCCAGCGACAATACGCCAAGTGCTGCAGGATCAATCTGTGTTTGCATAAGCGAAACAAAGATCAAGCATGGTAGCGATAAGGTCATCGCCAGTTGTGTGACGAACTGGATTCGATACTCGAACCCGACCTTGACCCACGCGAATCCTATCCCTGCCAGAAGGAAAACCGGGGCAACAATTTCCAGGACTGTTAAGGGAAGGTTCACAGACTGTTTCCAGCGAAATCGTGCTCAATTATTGGACAAATGTGCCTTGCACCGTGTAGTGACGAAGAGTAGGGGGCGCAATGTGATGTTAAGAACGCGCGCAAAATATCATCTGGGCCAAGTTGTACGGCACAAGAAACACCCGTTTCGTGGTGTCATCTTTGATGTGGATCCAGAGTTTTCAAATACCGAAGAGTGGTATGAGGCGATCCCGGAAGACAGTCGCCCGAAAAAGGCCCAGCCATTTTACCATCTGCTCGCCGAGAACGACCAAAGCTATTACGTGGCATATGTGTCAGAGCAGAACCTGGTGGCGGACTATTCCGGTCAGCCGGTGGATCACCCGGATATCCCCGACCTGTTTGGTCCTTTCGAGGATGGGTCCTATCCCCTGCATTTCCAGTTGAATTGAGGGAAGCTGGGAGATTGCTCATTTTTTATTCTAGTACCCGATTGCGCACCCATCCTTGCGCGGGTCACTGGCCCCTTCCAGCACACCGTCGTCGCGGATTAGGATCGCTTGTGCGCCGCCGATGGCGGTGTCTGGGATGCTGACATTGTGGCCCAGATCGGAAAGCTCTGCGCGGACGTGGTCGGAATATCCCCGTTCGACCTTCATATCGCCCGCATCCGAGAACGCGCGGGGCGCGTCGATGGCGGTTTGAGGGTCAAGCCCGAAATCAGTGAGGTTTGAGACGAAGCGGGCGTGACCGTTGGGTTGGTAGGCCCCCCCCATGACCCCAAAGGGCATGACCGGTTTGCCGTCTTTGGCCAGCATCCCGGGGATAATCGTGTGCATGGGCCGCTTGTCGCCCTTAAGTTCGTTCGGGTGTCCTTGCTCCAGCGTGAAGCCGGCACCGCGGTTCTGGAACAGGATCCCGAACTTTTCGCTGGCGATGCCCGAGCCGAAGCCATGAAAGATGGAATAGATCAGCGATACCGCCATGCCGTCGCGGTCTACAACGGTGATATAGACGGTGTCCTTGTGCACCTGCTCGCTGAGCGTGCTGGCGTTTGGCATGGCCTGTTTTGGATCAATCAGTGCGGCGAGTTTGGCAGCGGTCTCGGGGGCCATCATATGGTCGAGCCGGGTGGTGTGGTCTGCATCCGCGAGAAATCGGTTGCGCGCGTCATAGGCGAGTTTGGCGGCTTCAGCCTCGATATGGGCGCGTTCGGTGCCCCATGGGTCCATATCGGCGATGTCGAAGTGATTCAGGATATTCAGCATCAGGTTGGCGGTTGCACCCTGCCCGTTTGGCGGGTGTTCGACCAAGTCGGTGCCTTTGTAGGTGCTGCTGATGGGGATGGTGTCGGTGCAGGTGGTTGCGGCAAAGTCAGCCGCCGTGTGCTGGCCACCCAGAGCGTTCAGTGTGGCCAGCATGTCGTCTGCGACTTCGCCGGTATAGAACGCATCGCGTCCGCGCTTGGCGATGCGGCGCAAGACCTCGGCCTGGGCAGGTGCGGTGAATATCTGACCCGTGGTTGGGGCGGCACCGTTGATCAGAAACGATGTGCGCGCGCTGCCTTGCAGGACGCTTTCGCTTGCGGCCCAATCGAACGCGACGCGCGGGGCGACGGGCACGCCAATGTCTGCGTAGTGGATGGCAGGCGCCAGAATATGATCAAGGCCTAGTTTGCCAACGCGATCAGACAAGGCGCAAAACGCATCAATGGCACCTGGCACTGTCACTGCGTGCGCACCGTAAGTGGGTACGGTTGTGTAGCCCTGATCACGTAGCTGTGCTGCATCCAACGCTGCGGGTGCGCGCCCCGAGCCGTTGAGGGCGTGCATCTTCCCGTCGGTGTCGGACCAAAGCACAAAACAGTCGCCCCCGATTCCGGTCATTTGTGGCTCGCAGATCCCCAGCAGCACTGCGCCCGCAATCGCTGCATCCATCGCGTTACCGCCAGCTTTCAGAATGTCGATAGCTGCTTGAGCGGCCAAGGGGTGCGATGTGGCGCACATGCCCGATGATGCAAGGACAGGCGAACGGCCAGGCAAGTGAAAATCGCGCATAGGTTTCCCCATCAATCGTCAAAACGCTTCGGTCAACGTAACGGGAGCACGCTGGTTGTCCAATGGAGATGTAAAGGAGAAGGTCCTCGGTGTCGCGCACTGGGTGGGGGCAATTAAACGCGACACCGAGGGAAGCTATATGCAGCTACAAAGCCAGTTGTGCAGGTGGAATCAGGCAGCAATATGGTCTCGCTTGGGCTGTTTTGGGAAATCGGAAGACCCGATACCAACCTCTGGTTTAACCAACGGCCACAGCAAGGCGCAGGTTCAACTGGTTTTCGGTGTTGTGCCGTTGATAGGTCACATCTTTGGCGAGGTCTTTGATCAAGAACCAACCGAACCCACCTTCGGGCATATCGCATAGGTCCACGTCAATATCGGCAGCCTTGCCCACCGGTGTCTGCCCCTCTGGCATTGCCCTGCCTGTGTCCATAACAGTCATACGCAAACCGTCACGGCCATGCTCGCACGTGATCCGAATCTGGCCGACCGTATCGCCTTTGGAATAGGCATGCTCGACAATGTTGTTCAGCGCTTCGGCCATCACGAGTTCGACCGTACCTGCCTCTTCGACGTCCAGGGCCAGAGGTTTCAATCCGTCCAGTAGCTGCTTCAAGGCATCTCTGACGGCCATCTGGCCGTTCGTCACCGAGACATGAAATGCAGGTAAAAATGTCGTGCGGGTCATGGCGCGCGCTCTCATTCGGGTCGACACATCAGGTCTTCAACTCGGAGATGGCCCTATCGAGGGTCGGAAAAACGGGAAACACGCTGTCCATGCGGGTCAGTCGGAACACCTTTTCCACCGTGGGGGTCAACCCGGCCAAGGCCAGCTTGCGCGACTGGCCCATCTGCTTCATAGCTGCGACAATCGCCCCCAAACCGCTTGAGTCAATGAACTGGACCTCGCTCAGGTCCAAAACGACGGTGTCATTGGTATTGTTTGTGGCACCGCGCATCGCCTCCTTGAATTCGATCGCTACGGCTGCATCGATGCGGCTGTCATGGACTGACACCACTTGGAGGCTTTCCTCTGATCGGCTGCGAAGATCCATGCGCGCCCTCTTGCAATTCTCTGGTTACATTGTCTGTCTAGATCGCAATCCTTACTATTAGGTTGCCAGCATCAGACGGGAGACCAAAGCATGAAGCCAGTTGTGATCGCAGGGGCAGCGCGGACCCCGATGGGTGGGTTTCAGGGCGCGCTTTCCGAGATGTCCGCCTCTGCGCTGGGCGGCATAGCGATTGAGTCGGCGATGGCGGGTGCTGGTCTTGCCACGGTTGACGAAGTCTTGATGGGCTGCGTCCTGCCAGCAGGCCAGGGGCAGGCCCCAGCAAGGCAAGCCGGTTTCGCCGCAGGGCTTGGCGAAGAGGTGCCCGCCACCACACTAAACAAGATGTGCGGCTCGGGCATGAAGGCGGCGATGATGGCCTTTGATCAGATCGCGTTGGGCCATGCCGACACCATGGTTGCAGGTGGCATGGAAAGTATGACCAATGCCCCTTACATACTGCCTAAGATGCGTAGTGGTGCCCGTCTGGGGCACGGTCAGGTCATTGACCACATGTTCATCGACGGGCTCGAAGACGCGTATGACAAGGGCCGTTTGATGGGCACCTTCGCCGAAGATTGCGCCGAGATCTACCAATTCACCCGCGAGGTGCAGGATGAGTTTGCGCTCGCCTCTCTCAGCCGGGCGCAAGCGGCCATCAAGACCGGTGCATTTGACGGAGAGGTCACGGCGGTTGAAGTCAAAACCCGCAAGGGGGGTGTCGTGGTCCAGTCAGACGAACAGCCTGGCACCGCCCGTCCCGACAAGATCCCACATCTGAAACCCGCGTTCCGCGACGGTGGTACAGTGACGGCGGCCAATTCTTCGTCCATCTCCGATGGGGCTGCCGCTCTAGTCCTCGCAGCCGAGGATGCGGCCGAGGCGCAGGGCTTAGCCGTGCGCGCGCGTATCCTGGGCCATGCCAGCCACGCCCATGCGCCGGGGTTGTTCACAACCGCCCCCGTGCCCGCAGCCCAAAAACTGCTCAACCGGCTTGGCTGGACCAAGGATGACGTGGATTTGTGGGAAGTTAACGAGGCATTTGCCGTGGTCCCGCTCGCCTTCATGCGCGAGATGGGGTTGGGTCATGATGTGGTGAACGTCAACGGCGGCGCTTGCGCCCTTGGCCATCCAATCGGTGCGTCGGGTGCGCGCATCATGGTGACGCTTCTCAACGCACTCGAAAAACGTAAACTCAAGCGAGGGATCGCCGCAATCTGCATCGGAGGTGGAGAAGGCACAGCAATCGCCATCGAGCGGGTCTGATCCTTCTCTGTTTAAAAAAATCCCGGGGTCTGGGGCAGAGCCTCAGTCCAGCATATCAGCAAAGGACAATCCGTGCCCGACTACGCGACACTGGCTGCCACACTCCAGAGCCTGACAGAGGGTGAGGACGATATGGTCGCGCTGATGGCGACCGTTGCGTGCGAAGTTCATCACAGCGACGACCGTTTTGACTGGACGGGATTTTATCGTGTCACGGGTCCAGAGATGCTTAAAATCGGACCGTATCAGGGCGGGCACGGCTGTCTGCAAATACCCTTTTCACGTGGTGTCTGTGGTGCTGCCGCGCGCACGGGTCAGGTGCAGTTGGTTGCGGATGTCGATACTTTTCCAGATCATATCGCCTGCTCCAGTTCAACCCGATCCGAGTTGGTCCTTCCGGTCACGGATGCGCAGGGCGCATTGATCGCCGTGTTTGATATCGACAGCGACCAACCGGATGCCTTTTCACAGAATGACGCCAACGCATTGGATGAGATTCTCGCCCAGGTTTTTTCGAGATCATGAAAATTTGAGTTGATTTTTCACATAGCTTCCCTTTACGTGAAATTCTATAAAGGAATTTCACGGCGCATGCTTCAATCTGATCCTACGATTACCCATAGCCTAGGCGCCGATCTGCGTGCGCTGCGCAAGGCGCGCGGGCTCACGTTGCAGGATATGGCCGATGCGCTGGGTCGGTCTGTGGGTTGGATCAGTCAGGTCGAGCGCGACCTCTCAGAACCTTCAATCACCGACCTGCGCCATATTGCGGGCAAGCTGGACATCGCCGTATCAACCCTGTTTCACCGCGGCGTCGCTCCGGCCCATGAAGAGGGTTATGTGGTGCGCAGCGGTGCCCGGCGACCCATCGGGTCACGCACCGCCGGCTTGGTCGAAGAACTGCTTTCCCCCGATCTGACCGACGATTTTGAGATGGTGCATTCTACCTTTGAGCCGCACAGCGAGATCACCGAACCGGTCCGCCGTCCAACGCAAGAGGTTGGGTACTTGATCTCGGGCCGTCTGGACCTCGAAATTGCGGCTCAGACATTCGCCATTGGTCCTGGCGACAGCTTCCGTATCCGCGGTGAGCCCTTTCGTTGGAAGAACTCCTATGACGCTCCGGCGGTTGCGATCTGGGTCATTGCTCCGCCCGTTTACTGATGTCGGTCGAAGGGTGGATCACATTCGCGCTGTTTTGGGTGGTATTTGTCACCACGCCCGGACCCAACGCTATGAATTGTATCACCAATGGTATGACGCTGGGGTTTCGTCGGTCGTTGCCCGGTATTCTCGCGATTCTGACGCAGGCGACCCTGTTTATGATCCTATCCTCGGCGGGTGTCACGGCGCTGATTGCCGCTTCTCCGACCGCGTTCTTTGTGGCCAAGCTGATTGGCGCAGGTTTTTTGATCTATCTGGGTGTCCGAGGCTGGCTCACCGCGCGTCGCCTGCCTCCAGTGATTGTGCACTCAGAACGTTCGGTTTACCTGCGGGCCTTGGCAATTGCGACGCTCAATCCAAAAAGCGTAGCTGGTTATCTGGCGGCCTTTTCACAATTCGTGCGACCGGATGTGCCGGTTTGGCAGCAGATGTGGCTGATCATGCCCACGGCGCTGACGATCACAGCACTCAGCTATTCGGGTTATACCGCGCTTGGTGCCGGTGTTGGGCGCGCTGCCTTGGGGGCCGTATTCAATGTTTGGGTGCGGCGCGTCATGGCGGTGTGCTTTGTCATCTATGGCGTTCTTTTGGGCACCTCATCCACACCGGCGAGGGCCTGAGATGCTGACCGGATCATGCAATTGTAAAGCGGTGACCTGGGAGGCGCGCGGGGAGATCGGTCAGCCAGCGGCCTGCCACTGCACGCAATGCCGGAAACAGTCCGGGCATGTCTGGGCTTCGGCTTATTGTAGAGACGAAGATCTAACCATTCGGGGCGATGTGCGCTGGTTCAGCCTGACTGACACCGCCAAACGCGGCTTCTGTCCGATCTGTGGGGCTTTTCTGTTTTGGAAAGATCACTCGGAAGAGTGGATCAGCTTTTCGATGGGGTCGGTTGACGGCCCATCAGCTCTGAACCTGCGCATGCATATCTTTACCGCCGACAAGGGCGATTACTACGATATCGCGGACAATGTTCCGCAAAGGGAGAACTGAGATGAGTGATTTTCCGACGACGGCCCGTGTGGTCATCATTGGCGGCGGTGTTGTCGGCACATCGACCCTGTACCACCTGGCAAAGGCCGGGTGGACCGACTGCGTGCTGTTGGAAAAAAACGAACTGACGGCGGGCTCCACCTGGCACGCAGCGGGCAATTGCCCGAACTTCTCTGGCTCATGGGCGGTCATGAACATGCAGCGCTATGGGTTGGAGATGTACCGGACCTTGGCTGACGATGTTGACTATCCGATGAACTACCATGTGACGGGATCGCTGCGGCTTGCGCACTCCAAGGAACGGATGCAGGAGTTCGAGCGGGTTTCTGGCATGGGGCGGTATCAGGGGCTTGAGATGCCGATCATGACCCCCGCTGAGATGCAGGACTATCATCCGTTCATGGAGACCCACGATCTTAAGGGCGGCATGTGGGACCCGCTGGACGGCGATATTGACCCTGCGCAGCTGACCCAGGCGCTGGCGAAGGGTGCACGCGATCTAGGTGGGCGGATCGAACGGTTCTGCTCTGCGACGGGTATCGAGCGGGATGGCGATGAGTGGATCGTGAAAACCCACAAGGGTGACATTCGCTGTAACTACGTTGCCAACTGCGCCGGCTACTATGCGCAGCGCGTGGGCGAGATGTTCAAACCCTTTGGCGGGCGCACCGTGCCCATGGTGGTCATGTCGCATCAGTATTTCCTGACCGAAGAGATTGACGAGGTTGTTGCCTGGACCAAGGAAAAGGGCCACAAGCTGCCGATCATCCGTGACGTCGACATCAGTTATTACCTGCGTCAGGACAAGAACGGGCTGAACCTTGGGCCCTATGAGCGCAACTGCAAGGCGCACTGGGTCACGCCCGCAGACCCGATGCCGGAAGACTTCAGCTTTCAGCTGTATCCCGACGATCTAGAGCGGCTTGAATTCTATATCGAAGACGCCATGGCTCGTGTTCCAGTGCTTGGCACAGCAGGCGTTGGACGGAACATCAACGGCCCCATTCCTTACGCGCCCGACGGTTTGCCACTGATTGGCCCAATGCCTGGTGTCAAAAACGCGTTCGAAGGCCACTGCTTTACCTTTGGCATCGCGCAGGGCGGTGGTGCAGGCAAAGTGCTGTCTGAGTGGATTGTGCATGGCGAGACAGAGTGGGACATGTGGGCCACCGATCCGCGCCGCTACACCGATTATGCGGACCATGACTATTCGCTTGCCAAGGCACTGGAAACATACGGCCACGAATATGGAATGCATTTCCCGCATTTCGAATGGCCTGCGGGACGGGACAAGAAGCTGTCGCCGATTGACGACCGTATCCGGGCCGCAGGTGGCCAGATGGGTGCCTATAACGGTTGGGAACGGGCCAATTGGTTTGCCAAAGATGGTGACGACACATCCGATGATGCCGCCCAAACCTGGGATCGGGCCGGGCCTTGGGAGCCACGGATCAAGGCCGAGGTAGAAGCCGTCCGCGACGGTGTGGGGGTTCTGGACCTGCCCGGCTTCTCGCGCTTCAACCTGAGCGGCGATGGCGCTGCCGAATGGTTGCGGGGCCGCATTGCAGGCGCGCTGCCCAAGGCGGGGCGCATGACACTGGGCTACTTCCCGGACAGCCGAGGTCGGATCCTGACGGAGATGTCGATCATTCGCCATGCCGAGGACGCGTTTACCCTGATCACCGCAGCTTCGGCACAATGGCACGACTTCGAACTATTGCAAAAAAACCTGCCTTTGGGGTTGTCCCTGACAGACCATACGGCGGAGATATCAACGTTGATCGTGTGCGGCCCAAAATCGCGCGATCTGTTCCAGGGCATTGGCGCCGAAGCGGACTTGTCACTCGGGTGGCTGACCCATCAGGATGCCGTGGTGGCGGGCAAGGCTTGCCGGATACTACGCGTGTCCTTTGCCGGGGAATTGGGGTGGGAGGTGCACGCGCCGATGGCCGACATCCCCACAATCTATGACGCCATCATCGACGCCGGAGCGACGCCTTTTGGCATGTATGCCCTGAACTCGATGCGGATTGAAAAGGGGTATCGTGCATGGAAGGGCGACCTGTCCACCGACTATTCGCTGTTTGAGGGGGGGCTGGACCGTTTCGTCAAACTGGACAAGCCGCAGAACTTCCCTGGCAAGGCCGCTTTGTTGAACGAAAGGCAGCAAGGTTCAAAGAAACGCTTTGTCACGATGACGGTTGAGGCTGGGGAACAGGACGCACCCTATATGTCTACCATCTGGAATGGTGATGACGTGGTGGGCGAAACCACTTCGGGCGCTTGGGGGTACCGGATCAACAAGTCGGTTGCTTTGGGTGTTGTGCGCACCGACCTGACCGCGCCGGGAACCGCGCTTGAGATTGAGATGTATGGCAAGCGCTATCCCGCGATGGTGCAACCCGATCAGCCATTGTGGGATCCTGAAAACGAACGGCTGCGGGCGTAGCCGTTTTCCGGTGCCCCGACGGAGATTTCGATGGCAGACATCACCCTTCTTGACGGTGGCATGGGGCAGGAACTGGTGCACCGCGCCGGGGACAAACCCACGCCGCTCTGGTCCACCCAGATCATGCTGGATCATCCCGGTCTGGTGACAGAGGTGCATCGCGATTTCTTTGCCGCCGGGGCGACGGTCGCGACCACCAATAGCTATGCCATTCACCATGACCGGTTGGAGGGCACACCTGTCGAGGGCGCGTTTTCTGCGCTGCACCGAAGCGCGCTGTACGAGGCGCGCTCGGCGCGGCGGGAGCATGGGTCGGGTCGCGTTGCAGGCGCGATTGGCCCCTTGCGAGCCAGTTATCGCCCTGATCTGCATCCCTCGTCGGACGTGGCTGTGTCGCTCTTCGCCGAGGTTGCCGCATTGCTCGCGCCCGCCTGTGATCTGCTGATCTGTGAAACGGTGGCATCCGTGGACCATGCCCAAGACATCCTTGTCGCAAGCGTACCGCTTGGCTTGCCTGTCTGGCTGGCCCTTACGGTAGACGACGGGGACGGATCAAAACTCCGCTCGGGTGAGCTGGTCGCAGATGCCGTGCCCATCGCTGAAAGCGGGGGCGCCAGCGCGATTTTGATCAATTGTTCCACGCCCGAGGCCATTGGGCCTGCATTGGCGGGTCTGTCCAGCACAATGCTGCCTTTCGGCGCTTATGCCAACGGGTTCGAGCAGATTAGCGAAGGGTTTATGGACGACAAGCCCACGGTCGATGCGCTAACTCTCCGCCGGGATTTTACGCCTGACCTATACGCGGATCACGTCATGAATTGGGTGGCCTCTGGTGCCACAATCGTTGGGGGCTGCTGCGAAGTTAGCCCCGCGCATATTGCCGAAATCGCCCAACGCCTGCGTGCGGCGGGCCATACCATCGTCTGAGGACTCATAATGCCTGATCTCCCCTCCTCTGCTCGCGTTGTCATCATCGGTGGTGGGGTGATTGGCTGCTCGGTCGCCTACCACCTGACCAAGCTGGGGTGGACAGATGTTGTTCTGTTGGAGCGCAAGCAGCTGACCAGCGGGACCACATGGCACGCGGCGGGTTTGATCGCGCAATTGCGGGCGACGGCGAATATGACCAAGCTGGCGCGCTATTCGCAGGAACTTTACGGGAATCTTGAGGCGGAAACGGGTGTTGCCACGGGTTTCAAGCGTGTGGGGTCGATTACGGCGGCTCTGACCGACGAGCGACTGGAAGAATTGCGTCGTCAGGCTGGGATGGCCCGCGCTTTTGGGGTTGAGGTAGAAGAAATTTCGCCCGCCGAAGTGAAGGCTAAATACGAACATCTGAATATCAATGATGTAACCGGTGGCGTCTATCTGCCGCTGGATGGCCAAGGCGATCCGGCCAACATTGCATTGGCGCTGGCCAAGGGTGCGCGGCAGCGCGGGGCGCGCGTGCAAGAGCGTGTCGCTGCCACCAACATCCAGCGCGAGGGGCGCACTGTCACGGGCGTGGATTGGACGGGTGAGGACGGATCGGACGGGCACATCTCCTGTGACATGATTGTAAATTGTGCGGGTATGTGGGGCCGCGAGGTTGGCAAAATGGCAGGTGTCAACGTGCCACTGCAAGCCTGCGAGCACTTCTATATCGTGACCGAGGCTATTGCGGGTCTGAAGCAACTACCCGTGCTGCGCGTGCCGGATGAGTGTGCGTATTACAAAGAAGACGCTGGCAAGATGCTTCTGGGTGCGTTTGAGCCAAACGCGAAGCCATGGGCCGTAAACGGCATCCCGCGCGATTTCGAGTTCGATCAGTTGCCCGAAGATTTCGACCATTTTGAACCGATCCTCGAAGCGGCTGTGAGCCGTATGCCCATGCTGGCTGAAGCTGGGATTCACACTTTTTTCAACGGGCCCGAGAGCTTTACGCCAGACGATACCTATCACTTGGGTCTTGCGCCCGAGATGGACAATGTTTGGATTGCCTGTGGCTTCAACTCGATCGGCATTCAGTCTGCGGGTGGCGCTGGTATGGCGCTGGCACAGTGGATGGAAGATGGGCAAAAGCCCTTTGACCTGGGTGACGTCGATATCAGCCGGATGCAGCCCTTTATGGGGAACAAAACCTACCTCGCGGATCGGTCGACCGAGACGCTTGGCCTGCTCTACGCTGACCACTTCCCCTATCGCCAAAAGGCCACAGCCCGGGGTGTGCGGCGTACGCCGTTTCACAATCACCTGTTGCAGCGGGGCGCGGTGATGGGGGAACTAGCGGGCTGGGAACGCGCCAACTGGTTTGCACGGAACGGCCAGACTCCGACCTATGAATATTCGTGGAAACGTCAGAACTTCTTTGGCAACGTCGCGGACGAGCACAAGGCGATCCGTGAGAATGTGGGCATGTATGATATGTCGTCCTTCGGCAAGATCCGGGTCGAAGGGCGTGATGCCGAAGCATTTATGAACTATGTCGGTGCCGGTAACTACTCGGTCCCGAATGGCAAGATCGTCTACACTCAATTTCTCAATGACCGCGGCGGCATTGAAGCGGATGTGACCGTCACGCGCCTGACCGAAACGGCATATCTTGTTGTAACGCCCGCCGCTACGCGGCTCGCCGATCAAACCTGGATGCAGCGCCACGTGGGCGACTTCAACGTGGTCATCACAGATGTCACCGCAAGCGAGGGCGTGCTAGCCGTCATGGGTCCAAACGCCCGCAAACTACTACAAATCGTCAGTCCCGCGGACTTTTCGAATGAGGTGAACCCGTTCGGTACCGCGCAAGAGATCGAAATCGGTATGGGCCTTGCCCGGGTGCACCGCGTAACCTATGTGGGCGAACTTGGTTGGGAAATCTACGTGTCCTCTGATATGGCAGGGCATGTGTTTGAGACACTGTATGAGGCTGGCCAGGATCTGGGCATGTCGCTCTGCGGTATGCACATGATGGATACATGCCGGATCGAAAAGGGCTTCCGGCATTTTGGGCATGACATCACCTGTGAGGATCATGTGCTCGAAGCGGGCCTTGGATTCGCCGTGAAAAAGGACAAAGCGTCCTTCATCGGCCGTGACGCTGTGCGGCGTAAGCAGGACGAGGGACTTGCAAACCGGCTTCTGCAATTCAAGCTTACAGACCCGGAGCCTCTGCTTTATCACAATGAGCCGATTCTGAGAAACGGCGATATCGTGGGTTATCTCAGTTCAGGTGCGTATGGTCATCATCTGGGTGCGGCGATGGGGCTTGGCTATGTGCCGTGCCAGGGTGAGAGCGTGGCGGATGTTCTGGCCTCGACTTATGAAATTGACGTGGCTGGCACGCGGGTGCGGGCAGAGGCTTCGCTGAGGCCGATGTATGACCCAAAGTCGGAGCGCGTTAAGGCCTGATGTAGCGCGCTTGACACTGTCACTTCCATCCATATGCCTTTGCGCATGAAGCAGGTTATGTGCATCAATTGGGGCACCCGGTACGGTGCCCAATACATCAACCGCCTGTACGCTATGGTCTCTCGCAACATCACGGCACCCTGGAAATTCGTTTGCTTTACCGACACACGCAACGGCCTGCACCCTGACATTATTTGTCATGACCTACCGCCGCTACGCACTGAACTACCCCAGAATACGCGTGGCAAATGGCAAAAATCGCGCCTCTGGGCGAAAAGTTTACCGGACTTGGACGGCCCCGTTCTTTTCATGGATCTGGATGTCGTGATCACTGGTTCACTCGATCCGTTTTTCGAATATGGATCGCCTGACGATATTGTTCTGGCGAATAATCCCGCAAAGCCGTTTCATCGATCAGGTCAGACATCAATCTACAGGATGCCGGTCGGTGGGTTGGAGCCTTTACAAGAGAAATTCATCGCTGATCCGCAAGCGGCTGCGGATAGATATGAGTGGGAACAGTCATTTGTCACTCACAACGCGCCTGGTGGGATCAAGCTTTGGCCTCGCCGATGGGTCAGGCACTTTCGGATCGATTGCATACCCGCATTCCCGCTGAACTTCCTTTTACCGCCTCGGCTGCCTGCAGATGCGCGGGTTGTCATTTTTGCCGGAGCGCTCAATCCAACTGACGCGATGGCGGGTCAGTACAGCCAAGACCTGCCTTTTTTATCGCCTTATGCGCATATCAGGCGATCATTGGCGCAGCGATCGGGCTTTAAGGGTTTGCGCAGGTTTCTTTACCCCACGCGTTGGATTGCTGACCACTGGCGTGAGTGACCCTAGTGCGCTTCAAAGAAGGTGCGTGCCAGGGTGGTCCAGCCACGCGGCATGCCGTGCCCGCCATCGTGCTCACAGAATTTTATCGTTCCTTCTAAACAGCTTGCGCTCCAGTCGCGACAGCGGAAGCGTTCGCCGATGTTGATCGTATCGGGATGTGTCCGGCACTGGTTCGCCGCGCGGGCCAGGGCGAGGCTGTCCCACAAACTGCCCTGGTGCCAGTCGCGGATGGCACGACCTTCGAAGGGGACCTGGTTGTCGGCAAAGCCGTGGATGTGCAAGAAGTTTACGGGCGCGGTCGGACAATTGGTGGTGTCGTTGGGTTCGCGCAGCGCCCCAGAGATGGAGGCGTAGGCGGCGAAATGCTTGGCTTCTTTGCAAGCTAAGAGCCAAGCCATTGATCCACCAGCGGAAAAACCCGCGACATAGATGCGGTCGGGGTCGATATCGGCCTTGGTTTTGGCGTCTTCGATGACATCCAGGACAAAGCCCACGTCGTTTCGTTCGCTACCGTCACGACCCGCCCAGCGACGGGTTTGACGGCCGTCGATGGGCGTGCCGTTGGGTGCGATGACAACATAGCCCGCATCGGCAAAATCAGATTTGATTCCTCCGCGAAAAATCATCTGACCGGTGGCATTGTGGCCGTGGAAGAAGACAAGGGCGGGGGCGGGGTCTGTGCCGTTGCCCGAGCCCGCCATGTGGTAGCTACCGCCGTCGATTTCGCAAGCGGCGTCGGGGCCGCATTGGGCGGCAGCGAAGGTCGGGAGTAAGAAGAACAACGCTGCTAAGTATCTCATATCGCTGACAGAACACGAGTGAGCGATTCAGGCAAATGATCAGTTGCACCCTCGCCGAAACGTGATGGGGGTTGCCTTTGCGTTGCGTATTTGAGAGGCGGTTAAGATGGATGATGCCTATGCCCCGCCCGATGACCCATTGGACATTCTGCATGATGATGCTGAGATGTTGGTCGTAGGCAAACAACCGGGGCTTTTGAGTGTTCCCGGCAAGGGAGAGCGCCTGTCAGATTGCCTGCTCAGCCGTGTACAAGCAGTGTGGCCACAGGCGCTTTTGGTGCATCGGCTCGACAGGGATACGAGCGGTGTGATGGTGTTTGGTTTGACGCCGCATGCGCAGCGGTTTCTGTCGAAGCAATTTGAACTGCGGGCCGCGAAAAAGACCTATGTGGCGCGGGTTTGGGGGCGGATGACGCCCAAAGTAGGACGAGTCGACCTGCCCCTGATTGTGGACTGGCCCAATCGCCCGAAACAGCACGTGGATCATGAGCATGGCAAGCCCGCGGTGACCGATTGGCGCGTGCTGCGGGATACCGGGACCGAGAGCCGGGTGCGCCTGTTTCCGCAGACGGGGCGGAGCCATCAATTACGGGTGCATATGGCAGAATTGGGCCATCCGATTTTGGGTGATCCGTTCTATGCGCACGGGCCAGCACGGGACTTTGAGCGGTTGATGCTGCATTCGGAAGAACTGCGGATCAAGCATCCGGACAGTGGCAAGATGATGCGGTTTCGGGCGGCAGCGCCGTTCTGACGCGCAACATTCGGTGGGGGTGCGTCGCCGCTCGGCGACCCGAGGTCGCAGAATACGCGTTCATGCATTGTGGACAAGGGTTTTGGGGGCCGTCACCCTTGTGAACGGGTCGTGCACCCTTTGGCGCGATCTGCAGATGTCAATGGTGCGAGCGGTGGGGAAGACTAAGTGAGTGTAGATGTCGCCGTAGGGCGTATGTGCGGGGGGCCAGCCTTCCGGCTGCGCCTCCCCGAAGCTTTTTGGCAAGATGAAGAGGATCTGGCCGGTTACTCCGCTGCCCAACCGGAGACGGCTTTGACTTCGAGGAAGTCCTCGAGGCCCCAGACACCGCCCTCGCGTCCGTTTCCGGATTGTTTCATGCCGCCGAAGGGGGAGCCAGCAGCGCGGCTGGTGCCATTCATTTCGACCATGCCGGAGCGGAGCGCCTGAGCCATACGGTTTAGTCTGGTTCCATCTTGGGTTTGTACGTAGTTGGTGAGGCCGTAGGGGGTGTCGTTGGCGATCTCTACGGCTTCTTCCTCGGTCTCGAACGGGATGATCGACAAGACGGGGCCGAAGATTTCCTCGCGGGCGATGGTCATGTCGTTGGTGACATCGGCGAAGACGGTTGGGCGGACGTAATAACCCTTGTTGAACCCGTCTGGACGGCCTGTGCCGCCGGCAACCAGTTTGGCCCCTTCGTCGACGCCCTTTTGGATGAGGTCCTGGATTTTGGTCCACTGGACTTCGTTGACCACGGGGCCGATATGGCGTCCTTCGTCGCTCGCAGGGCCGACGGTGACTTTGTTTGCCACCGCGGCGGCTTCCTCGACCGCGGCATCGTATTTGCTGCGCTGCACCAGCATGCGGGAGGGGGCGTTGCACGACTGGCCGGTGTTGTTCATCATGTGCAGCACGCCGCGTTTGACCGCCTTTTCGTCGGCATCTTCAAAGATGACATTGGCCCCTTTGCCGCCCAGTTCGAGGTGCACGCGTTTTAGGGTGTCAGCTGCGTTTTTGGAGATTAGGCGACCGGCGCGGGACGAACCGGTGAAGCTGACCATATCAACGTCCGGGTGGCCCGACAGGACCGTGCCCACGCCGGGGCCATTGCCGTTGACGAGGTTGAAGACACCGGGGGGGAAGCCCGCCTCGTCCATCATCTCGGCAAAGATCATGGCGTTGAGGGGCGATTCTTCACTGGGTTTCAGGACCATGGTGCAGCCTGCGATGGCCGCCGCGCCCACCTTGAGCGTGACCTGGTTCATGGGCCAGTTCCATGGCGTGATCAGGGCGGCAACGCCGACCGGTTCGTGGATGATTCGGTCGTTCGGGGCGTGGTCACCCAGCGGCTTGATGAAGTCAAAGGACTTGGCCGCGCGGATGAAGTTTTTCAGATGGTAGGTGCCTGCGCCGACCTGTTGGCTGCGGGCCATGTCGAGAGGCGCGCCCATTTCGGCGGACATGGCTTGGGCGAGGTCTTCGCCCCGAGTGTTGTAGATATCGATCAGTTTTTCGACCAGCGCGATGCGGTCCTCAACCGGGGTGGCCATCCAGGATGGAAAGGCGGCCTTGGCTGCGGCTATGGCCGCTTCGGCATCTTCTATACCACCAAGCGAGATGACGGCGGTAGGTTCCTCGGTCGAGGGGTCGATGACGTGGTGGTCGGTTCCGTTTTGCGGGGCGACCCACTTGCCGTTGATGTAGAAATCGCGTTTTTCGAGCATGGCTGACTCCCTGAGGTTTGCGTGGACTGTGACACCCCGGCTGGGCGGCCACAAGTCAGGGGATGTAATGGGCGGCCTGATCGCTTAGGTTGCGTCTGTCATGACTATCCCGACGGAGGACATTATGGGTTTGCGCATTAACGACACAATTCCCGATTTGACGGTTGAAACAGACCACGGCACGCTTTCGCTGCATGAATGGATTGGCGACAGCTGGGCCATCCTGTTTTCGCATCCCAAGGATTTTACCCCGGTCTGCACGACAGAGTTTGGTGCAGTAGCGCAGTTGGCCGACGAGTGGGAGAAGCGCGGCACCAAGGTGATTGGTGTGTCCGTCGATGGGGTTGAGGACCACAAGAAGTGGAAGGGCGACATCGAGAAGGTGGCCGGGGCTAAAGCCGGGTTCCCGATCATTGCGGATGACGGCCTGGCGGTGTCGAAGGCGTTCGACATGTTGCCTGCCGAGGCGTATTTGCCAGACGGTCGGACCCCTGCGGACAGTGCCACGGTGCGGTCGGTGTTTATTATCGGGCCGGATAAGCAGTTGAAACTGTCCATGACTTATCCGATGACGGTGGGCCGGAACTTTGCCGAGGTGGTGCGGGCGCTGGATGGCTTGCAGATGTCGGCCAAGGGTGTCGCGACGCCAGCGAACTGGGTGCCCGGTGAGGATGTGATCATTCCGCCGACCGTGTCGAACGAGGATGCCAAAGCCAAGTTTGGCGATTTCGAGACGGTTCTGCCCTACCTGCGCAAGACCAAGGCGCCCACCTAAGTTTCTTGGGTGGTCTGGCAGAGGTCAGGCCATCCGAAATGGTCGATCATTGCGCTGATCTGGCGGTCATTACCGCCGATGCGGTTGACTGTCAGCAGTGATTCTTCGGGGTCGCGGACCCATTCGATGATCCTGCTTTTGCCAGAGTAGTTGAAGGCGGCGGACCCGTTCATCCGGTGCATCCAGTAAAGCCAGATGTCGTCTGCTGTGGGGCAGAGGCGCGCGGCGGTATCCCAATCGGTGACCTGATCGACAAAACACCCCGGCGCGTAGAGCACGCCGAGCACACCGGTAGGAAAAATACGCCCAGACCATGTCGGCTTGCTGTGGTTCTTGGGCCAGGCGCTGTAGGGCGCGGGCAGCCCGTTTTCTGCAATTGTAATGTGATGGCCACGCGTGCAGACCACGGGTGCTTGGCTTGTGGCATGGGCGGCTACGATGTTTTCGAGCCAGTCCTGTTTATAATATACGTCGTCATCTGCTGTGACGATGGTGGCGTCTGGGGCTTCGGCCAACAGGGGCAGGATTTTTTTGTAAGAGCGCATGTCGTCACAGGCGCGGATTTCGAGACCCTGCGCACTGAGCGCCGTGATGTCGGCTGGCAGCGCGTCCATGTCCTGGTGAGCGATCCACAGGATTGTCCGGTCGGCGGCGATCGTCTGGTTCAACACGCCCAGCAAGGTCAGCCGCAAGTATTCAAACCGTGGCGGATAGCTGGTCAGCGAAACAATAAGCGGCGTGTCGAGCGAGTGTTTGCGTGGGGTGACTGCGCGCGCCTGCACTTCGGCCTCTGCCCGCCGTCGGCGGATGCGAAATTTGAAGCGTGAGAACGGTTCATCCAGGAAACGGATTTTCATGGGTTTTCCCATGCGTCCTTGAGCCAGGTCACGTCACCAATCCGTCGATACCACTTACCGCCGTTGCCCGACAGCGCGTCGTGCATCTTGGGTTCGCCCGCAAAGACGACGATGCGGGCACCGTCGGGCAGTGTGGGGTCAGCGAGGTAGCTGCACAAGCCACGGGGCACGCAATTGTTCTTGAAACTGACGCACCATTCGTCGGGCCAATAGGCAAGATGACCATGTTTGGCGAGTTGCGCGGATTGGAATTGCTGCGATATCTTGAAATTTGCTGTCGCTGCGGCAGGATCTGCCAGATATGCGTCGAGAATATAGCTGTGCGCACCGACCTCGTAGCGGAAGACGGACGAGTTGCCGACGGATGCAAGAAAACGGTCACGCGCGGGGTTGATCCGGCGCAGGGGCTTGGCCCGAAATAGGAGGTCATCGCGGATGATGCGGAAGGGCGCGTCATCTGCAAAGAACGGTTCGAGCGAATCGACGATGATCTGGTCCAGATCGAGAAAAAGAGCTGTGCCGGACAGACCGAAGAGGTCGGGCGCAAACAATCCAAGTTTACGCCACCTGGTGTCGTCATGCCCGCTTGGCAGGCGCATATCAGGCAGCGGCATTGCTTCGACCTGGTCCGAAAAGTCGGTACTGTCGTCGGTAAAGCAGACAAACCGATGTGGCCGCGACAGGTGCTTGGCGACCCCGGCTGCGAGACGGTTGACGTATTCGGGGCCGTATAGTTTACCCCATTTCATGGTTAGGATCAGGACGGGTTGTTCGGTCATGAAATCACCGAACCATCACTGCGCGCGCTATCCCAGGTGGCAACTTCCCTTCGAACTTCTGGAAGAAAGTCATTGTGCAAGCCCAAACGTACTAGCTCGCGACGCATAGCGATCATGTCATCGCTGTAGGCCTTTTTTAAAAACGGGAATTTAAATTTTGACATTACATAAGGATGCATCGCGAAGCTATAAAAAAGGGTTTTATGTTTCTTTATTTGTTCAGACATCTGATCTCGCGCGTCTACCGCAGATAACTGCGAACTGTCGATTAAGGGAAGTATTGATTTTGCATGTCGATCGCGTAATACACACTGCTGCTTTATTATAGCATAAATCTCTTCTTCGTTATTATTTTCTAGAATATAGCTACGAATTTCTTTCCAATTATAGAGCGCCCCGATTTTATATCCGAGCTTCTTAAAATAATTTCCCATTTGAAGCTCTCGCAGCTTTATTACAATTCTCTTTGAGTTAATGAGGGACATTTTTTCCCAATAGCTCCAAAATCCAGGATCTTTTAGTACGGATGATGAAAATCTAAAAAAGAAGGATTGAATGTGCTCGTCATCAATAGCACCTCTGGTGCGCGGTTTCGTATCAAGACTGAGGAAGATACCCCAAACATCCTCAGATGCTTCGCGACCTTCCCGAATAACGTTTGCGTCATTGGATATTGGGAGCCATATACTATCGTTCATGATATAGAGAAATTTCGGAATTATGTCTCTGTCACGAAGCTGCAGGACTCCCTCGCGATAACCGCCAAAATCATACCCTAAATTTGGTCGCTCAACTATCAGAAAGCACATTGGAATTAGTTTATAACGATCCTCATCTGTTATTTTAGTATTTGAAACAAGCAAAACAGATTGTCCATTGTCAGATAGCCATTGTATTTGAGCTATCGTGGAATCTAATATGCCATTAGGTTGATAGACTAGTAATATAGATACTTCATCTTTGAGGTCTACCATTCCCCTGTGGGTGGTCACCGTAGAAGCGCGACGCGAGTCGTATATAAACCTATTAACGTATCCAAGTAGCGGCAGCACCAATCCACTGAGTTGACGCGCGATACGACTGCTTTCGCGTTTTATTTTCCACCAAGACGCCACGACCAAAGCCCTAAGTATTTTCTACTTCTTATATGGAGCGAAGGTTTGAATGACAACACGAAACAGCGGTTGATCACCATGAGGTCATAGTCTAGATGATCTACTACCGCCGTACTCGACCTTATCGCGGTGGATGAAGGTTCAATTGCGCCTATTCAAAAGAAAACGTCAGCGAGACCCCGAAGAAAAGTACTGATTTGCATTGGCCGCTGAAAAACCTGCGAGCTATCGAGGGATACAAATACCTGCCTCTTCAGATGTTATGCCTATTCCAGTATTGGTCGCTCTTAGCCTAGACAGTTATGGGGTTTCAGAGCTGGATACAGCTTCGGTATTTATGCAGCTTGGAGGCCGAATTCTGGAGTTTGCAACGGGTTTGGGAATTGTTTCTGGAATTCTTGGTCGAAAATTCTCTGATAGTCAGATTGATAGCTACAAAGCTAATCCAATTTTAATGTCGCATATTAAGAGTTTACATGTTTTGAGTAATGTTAAATTGTAAATATATATAATTCGCTGCTCAAACCTGATCCTCTGCTTTCAAGTCGACTGTTTCATATGCACCCCTATTTTATCGAGCGATCGATCAAGGAGACCGATAAAAGCTTGGAGGCAGTTGATGTGCCCGTGGTAGACCTGAACGAAGTAATTCAAAAGCATAGGTCAACGGTTGTGATGTGCGATGTCGAGGGCGCAGAGAAGGTCGTTATTCCAAAAGCAGATTTGACGGACGTACGTGCGCTTATCTTAGAACTTCAACACAAACTGCTGTCTCGCGAAGCTGTCAAATCTATCTTCGATAATTGTGTTGCGCATAATTTGTATCTGTGTGTTGAATATTCGAGTGAACAAGTTATTACTTTCGAGCCGGTATAGTTCAGCCTAGCCAGAGAGAGGTGTGAGTTTTGATCGCTTGCCAAGCGAATATTTGCGCTTTGAAAGTGAAACCACGCGGTCACGGAACAGTTGAATGCTGCTTGTATGGTTGCTTAGGGCGTGAAGCTCTTGGAGCCAATAGCTATCGAGATAATAATTCCTGTATTCATGACTGCGCTGAAGATGAAACCCCGCCAGGTGTTCCAGTAGCCACTCTGCCCTTGGTGCGACGAAGTTTGCGAATTGCCAGTCGATCACGCGTATCTGCCCGGTTTCGGGGTGAACCATGATGTTGGCATCACGACCATCCAGATGGTTCGCGCCTACCGCATAAAGCTGAGCGAGGGTTTCAGCCGCGATCGTTCCGCACTTTTCGACTGAGAAAATGCCGCGCCGCAACAGCCTGGACAATTCCTGGTAGCCCTGAAGCTCTTCGAAGACAATGCCGACGCAGGACACGCGAAGGCCCTGGCGTTTCTCCAGATACGCATGGACCCGAGGGACGGAAAGGCCGAGATCGTCCGCTTTGAGCGTGTTGACGAACTCAGTTGCTGCGTATTTTCGGTGTTTGAGGCTTGAGACGAGGCTGAGCGGAAAGAGCTTGACCACCATGGGGCCAAACGGCGTCGTGCAGGAGTAAATGAACCGCTGCCGCGCTGACTTTAGCAGCACGATATTATTGGAATTGCTTGGGTGTGCGAAATCGGTTTGTGACAGGTGGGCAGTGGCCCCGCTCAGGTTCGGATCAGTCCAGTAAACGCGCGTTCCGTCGAGTGCGCGAACACATGTGAGATCGGCCAGTATCCTAGGGAAGGTCTGTGTTTCGATCATCGTGCGCTATGATTGAGTCGTCGCAGACTTACTGTCACGGGAGTTTCCTGCGCCCGAAGGAGATCGGGCGCAGGCGAGCGGCGTTTATTCTGCCGCTTCTTCTTTCTTGATCTCTTCGCCGGTTTCCTGATCGACGACTTTCATTGACAGGCGGACCTTGCCGCGATCGTCGAAGCCCAAGAGCTTGACCTTGACCTCTTGGCCTTCCTTGAGGACGTCCGAAGGGTGGTTCAGGCGGCGGTTTTCGATTTGGCTAACATGCACCAGCCCGTCGCGTTTGCCGAAGAAGTTCACGAAGGCGCCGAAGTCCACGATCTTGACCACGGTGCCGGTGTAGACCGCGCCCTCTTCCGGCTCGGCGACGATGGCGTGGATCATGTCGTAGGCTTTCTGGATCGCTTCGCCGTTGGGCGATGCGATCTTGATGATGCCATCGTCGTTGATGTCAACCTTGGCACCCGAAACTTCCACGATTTCGCGGATCACCTTGCCACCCGAGCCGATCACTTCGCGGATCTTGTCGGTGGGCACTTGCATCGTCTCGATCCGCGGTGCGTGGACGGAGAATTCGGCAGCGCCGGTGATGGCTTTGCCCATTTCGCCGAGGATGTGCATCCGGCCGTCTTTGGCCTGTGCGAGGGCCTTCTCCATGATCTCGGGCGTGATGCCTGCGACCTTGATGTCCATCTGCAGCGAGGTGATGCCGTTTTCGGTGCCTGCCACTTTGAAGTCCATGTCGCCCAGGTGGTCTTCGTCACCGAGGATGTCGGACAGGATGGCGTAGCTGCCGTCTTCTTCCAGGATCAGACCCATGGCCACACCTGCGACCGCCGATTTCAGCGGCACGCCCGCGTCCATCATGGACAGCGAGCCACCGCAGACCGACGCCATCGAGGACGAGCCGTTGGATTCCGTGATCTCGGACACGACGCGGATGGTGTAGGGGAAGTCGGTGCTTGCTGGCAGCACGGCCTGCAGTGCGCGCCATGCCAATTTGCCGTGACCGATTTCACGCCTTCCGGGAGGGCCTACGCGGCCCGCTTCGCCGACCGAGTAGGGCGGGAAGTTGTAGTGCAGCAGGAAGTTCGATTTGAAGTTGCCGTGCAGGGCGTCGATGAACTGTTCGTCGTCGCCAGTGCCCAGTGTGGTCACAACGAGGCCTTGGGTTTCACCACGGGTGAACAGCGCCGAGCCGTGGGTCCGGGGC
Organism: Pseudomonadota bacterium; assembly: GCA_038525015.1. Classification (GTDB taxonomy): domain Bacteria; phylum Pseudomonadota; class Alphaproteobacteria; order Rhodobacterales; family Rhodobacteraceae; genus Tateyamaria. Next base: position 36,744 of record JBCBID010000003.1, read on the forward strand.
AGCATGCCGGTCTGGCAGACGATGTCGCGGATCTCGTCCGTTTTGCGGCCGTCGATGCGGGTGCCGGTTTTGACCACGTCACCGCGCAGGATGGACGCTTCGAGCTTCTTCATGGCGGAGCCTAGGTTGGCGTCTTCCACTTGCTCTTCGGTCAGGGCGGCAATGATGGCTTCGCGTGCGGCGGAGACAGCGCTTGTGCGCTCTTGCTTGTCCGCGATGGCGAAGGCGTCGCGCATCTGTTTTTCACCGGCGGCTTTAACCGCTTCGTAGAGGTCCGAGTAGTCGGGGGCCTGGAAGTCGAAGGGTTCTTTTGCCGCTTCTTCGGCCAGCGCGATGATGAGGTCGATGACCGGTTGGATCTGCTCGTGCGCGAAGTTCACGGCACCCAGCATTTCGGCTTCGGTCAGCTCGTAGGCTTCGGATTCCACCATCATCACGGCGTCTTTGGTGCCAGCGACCACCAGATCGAGGCGTTGCTCGGGGTTCAGGCGCAGGTCCTGCATGTCGTCGACGGTGGGGTTCAGGATGTATTCGCCATCCTCGAAACCCACGCGGGCACCGGCGATGGGGCCCATGAACGGCGCGCCTGAGATGGTCAGGGCCGCAGAGGCCGCGATCATCGCGACGATGTCGGGGTCGTTGACCAGGTCGTGCGACAGCACGGTACACATCACCAGCACTTCGTGCTTGAAGCCGGAGACGAAGAGAGGCCGGATCGGACGGTCGATCAGGCGGGCGGTCAGGGTTTCCTTCTCGGTGGGCCGGGCCTCACGCTTGAAGAAGCCGCCGGGGATCTTGCCCGCGGCGTAGTATTTTTCTTGGTAGTGTACGGTCAGGGGGAAGAAGTCCTGACCCGGTTTCGGCGATTTGGCGAAGGTCACGTTCGCCATGACGCTGGTTTCGCCAAGTGTGGCAATGACGGACCCGTCCGCTTGCCGGGCGACCTTGCCAGTTTCCAGTGTGAGCGTTTCTTCGCCCCACCGCATCGATTTTTTCACTTCGTTGAACATATGGTATCCTAAGTTGGCCGGATGGCCATTTGCGTAGGGGGCGTATTCCCCCTGACCCCTGTATCTTCTTTTGCGGGCGCTGAGGTCCGGGCGCCTGGCTTTCAGATTTGTGCGCCTTACACGAGATCACAGGCGTTGGAAAGCAGGTGGATTGCCGCGCGCGGGTTAGAGCCTGCCCGCGTCTTGAAGCATGCGCCAGGCGATGCCCAGATTGGCCGAGCGGAAGGCATGGCGACCGGGATAGAGGCAGAAATTCAGGATATTGCCGGATCGACTACGCGAGGTGGTGCAGGTCATGTCCTCGATCTGGGTCTGCCCTTGGGCACGGAATCTCCCGTGGCGAGTGTACAGACGGAAGGCGGCGCGCACGCTGCCTTGTTGTTTGCCGCGCGCGATGCGGCCTTCGAGCGGGACGGTGCGGTCATTGTTGCCGTGGAAATGGACGATGCTGGTGGCCGGACGCTTGCAGCGGTTGGGAACCGGCGCCCAGAAGGTGCCTGACATAGGCACGAATCCGGCAAAGGCGCTGGGCCGTTCGCAGGCAAGATACCATGTGAACATGCCGCCGACCGAGGCGCCGGACATGACGATACGGTCGGGGTCTATATTGAAGCGGGCGGTGACGTCGGCAAGCACCGCGTTGATGTAGGCCAGGTCATCAGCGCCGCGATCTGCCCGCTCTTCGGGACCGCCCGGGATGGACCAATCGTCGGTAAGGGATTTCACCGCGACCAGAGCGAAGCCATGTTCATCCGCCACCGCACGCAGGCGCGGGTTGCGGATGATGCCGAGCGCGGTGCCCTGGAGGCCATGGGCGAAAAGGGCTGCGGGCACAGTGGTGCCAGGTATGTGGCCTGCGGGCAGAGCGATGTAGTAGTGTCGATCACCGATCTGGCAGCGGCTGTCCTGGCCACAGGCCAGCGCGGTGGTGGCAGAGACGAGAAAGATCAGGAGCGCGATGATATGGTGCATAGGGGCAACGTCGCCTGTACCAGGGGTGCCATGCAACTCACAACTTAGCGCGGCGGTTCGGACTGTTTGCTGCGCAAAGGCGCCCACCCGCCGCCGCCGCTGTCAGGACCAGGGTTTCCTTGGGACTTTGGCAAAGGCGATGGGCGCGTCGGGAAACAGATCGTCCGTGTCGCTGTGCACATCAGGCGTGCCCCATTTACGCATCCATTTGGGGGGTGTAGCGAGTGTGCCGCCCTGGGTCCATTCAAAATACCCCAGCGCACCCGGGGCCGGGATCGGATCGCAGCGTTTGGGGTCTTTCAGTGTGAGGCCCGCGGCGCCGCCGAACCACTCGCTGTCGCTTTGTGTGATGATCCCGGTAACTTCAACCGAACCGATGATAGCCCCGCGCGGCAGCTCAGCCGGGTGAGGGCATTGGACCCCGTGCTTTTCTAGACGCCAGTAGAGGTACCGAAACTCTTCTTCCTTAAGACCCGAGGCGGCGTGTAGCGCGATGCGCCCGGGCACCATGCGGCCAGCGCGGATGGAGCCCATAGACCGATTTTCGATAGGTTTGTGACCCGCGATGATGGCCCAGGCTGAGGGTTGGCGGACAGAGAGGGCAATACTGGGCAAGATGTGCATGTGGGTTAAGGTAAGTTAGCACCGGCCCGGGTCCAAGCCAAATGGCGGGCATGGCCATGTCGCAGCTGATCCGTTGCCGTGTCGGCTTTTGCTGCGCTTGTGTTGGATGATGGCGGTAACAGATATACCCAGCCTTTATTGGCTTGGCTGATCTACATGTTCAAGGAGCCCCGCAATGATCATCACAGCCGTCCGTGTCACGTCGCTGATGTTCCCGCTTGTCACTCCGTATGTCTGGTCACAGGGCGTTGAGGACGCGTTTTGCACCAATCTGGTCGAATTGGTTGGTGAGGACGGCCGGGTCGGAGTGGGAGAAACAACCACCGCTCCGGACGCGCGTGCGCAGGCTTTAGTTCTGCGTAAGATCGGGGCTGCATTTGTGGGACGGTCCGTCTTTGATGCGGCGCGCGTGATGGCCGAAGCCTACAAAGGCCACTTTCTGGTCTTTGGCGGAAATATGCCACGCTACGCCAATCAACTCATGAGCGGGTATGATATGGCGGCGCTTGATTTGCAAGGCCAAGTGACCGGTCGCCCGGTTTGGGATTTGCTAGGAGGGGCCGTGCGTGACCACGTGAGCTATTTCTATTTTCTGCAAGGCGCTTCGATTGAGGACCTGGTGGGAGATGCGGAACGTGCGGTCGCAGAGGGTAATAAAGTCATCTATTTGAAAGTTGGTATTGACCCTGACCGGGATGTGGCCGCCACCCGTGCAGTACGGTCCGCCATTGGCGACGTGCGCTTACGTCTGGATGCGAACGAGGCGTGGGATCCGGCCACCGCCTTGCGGATGATCACGCGTCTCGCCCCGTTTGATGTGGAGTACATCGAGCAGCCTACCCCGTCGACGTCGCTGGAGGCGCTGGGTCTGGTTGCCCGTCAAAGCCCAATTGCCATCGGGGCGGACCAGTCTGTGTTTACGCTGAATGATGTTTACCGTGCGGCTTTTCGCGGGTCCGCCCATATGATTGCGGTGGGCCCGCGCGAGTTGGGTGGGCTGCATCCCTTGGTCAAGGCGGCCGGTGTTGCCGAAGCGGCTGGTTTGAAGCTGTGCATCCACTCTTCTATGACCACCGGCATCACGACCGTCGCCGAGCATCATGCGGGGCGCGCGATTCCCAATCTGGACGACGGCAATCAGATCATGTGGCAGTTGCTTCGCGACAACATCCTTGACGGCCCGGACATTTCCCCGATGCGCGGGCGATTGTCATTGCCCGAAGCGCCAGGCTTGGGCGTGACCCTGAACCGGGAGGCTATCGCCGAGGCCGCTGCACGGTTTGAGCATGCGTTTGAATGACGTGCCTATCATCAGCATGCGCGCATGTAAAAGGCCGCGCTAGAGGTGGCGCGGCCCTTGAAGCCTGTCTGTGCGCGGTGCTTTAGCGGCGCAGGCCCAGACGTTTGATGAGGTCAGTATAGCGCGCGTTGTCCTTGCCCTTGAGGTAGTCGAGCAGTTTGCGGCGCTGGGCAACCATTTTGAGAAGGCCGCGGCGGCCGTGGTTGTCTTTCTTATGCGTTTTGAAGTGCTCGGTCAGCGTGGCGATGCGCGAGCTGAGAATGGCGACCTGAACTTCGGGCGAGCCGGTGTCACCGTCCTTGGTGCCGTATTCCTTCATCACTCGTGCTTTGTCTTCAGCGGTTATCGACATCGGTGTCTCCTTTTCAGGTTAGAGTGAGACGCCGCCGGCCGGGATGTCGTCCAGCACGGGGCCGTAACGCCGACAGTTCACCAGCGCTGCGCGCGTATAGGAGAGATTCGCTGCGTTGGCAACGGGGCGGCGATTGCGCCTTGGTTTAGCGTGGCGCCATGCCAGTGCTCAAAGCCAGGCCGAGCGGCATAACCGCAATATCTTCAATTGAGATGTCGGAGCCGTTGGTGACATTCGCAACCGTGATGCCGTTCATCATAACCTGGGTTATCGACGGGTCGTCCGGGTTGAGTTGAAGTGCGACATCCGGCACTGCTTCGGCGTCGTCGTAGATCAGAAGAATATTGTCTTCTTCCGTGTCGAAATCCATGATCGAGGGTGCGGATCCTTCGTTGATCCAGTCGCCCGTGATGACCGTGTCTGCCCCCGCGCCTGCGGTAACGGTGTCGTCGTTGCCTGCGGCGATCACGTCGTTGCCGCCGCCTCCGTTCAGGTAATCGGTATCGTCGGTATCGTCGAGCGTTTCGGTATTGGGGTCATCAACGATCCCGTTTATTACATCGTTGCCCCAGCCACCGAACAGCGTGTCCTGTCCAGCGCCACCGTTCAGACTGTCATCGCCCAAGCCGCCATGCGCAGCGTCGTCACCGTCTCCGCCAAGCAGGATATCGTCGCCCGTGCCGCCGTGCAGTTCGTCATTGTCGGCGCCGCCATCAAGCGTGTCGTCGTCGTTTTCGCCATACATGTCGTCGGCACCATCGCCGCCGGCAATCAGGTCTGATCCGTCCTCACCATGCAGGGAATCGTCGCCGCTATCACCGCTGAGGGTGTCAGCACCCTCTTCCCCGTGTAGAGTGTCGTCGCCACCGGTGCCGGCTAATGTGTCATCATTTTCTGATCCGACGGTGAGCGTTTCCGCTTCGGTGGGGCCGTCATCGGTGTCGATTTTCACATCTGCCGTGGTTTCGTCGTCTTCGGCGGGCGCCATATCGATCACGCCAACCGCACCGACCGCCACCAGCCCCATCAATCCTGCAAGCCACAACATATCTAATTCCAACAAGATGGGCGGAGGTGCCCGTCGCTTAGATACAACAAACCTACGGTTGAACCAAAAGCTATTGGAGAAACTGGTTAACGCGCGTTAAGCACCGGTGCGTCCTGCCAGGCTTCCGGTTGTTGGGTGTAGGGCAAATAGAGCGGGTGTTTTGGGTGTCCCGCCTTGGACAGGCCGAGATGGAAAAGCGGACGACCTGCGGATCGCAAGAGCGACGACACATGCGTGCCGCGGCGCAGGTGTTCGCCATGCGTGCCCCAAGCGGCGATGACGTCCTGCGCCCACGTGGCGCGTTCCAGGATCGCCGCGTCGTTGTCTGGGCCGATGGGGTCTACGGCGGCGCGCATGTTGCGGGGGTCGGTGTCGCGCCAGGCAAAGATGTTGGTAACCGCGAAGCTGCCATAGCCCAGCGTGCGCGCGCGGCGCTCGCAGCGTTCGACGGTGGGATCGTTCTGCACTTCGGTGGCGGTGGAGGGGTTCAGCATCACAAAGTTGACGCGTTGCCCAGCCGCATCCCAAACCCGTGTCAGACTGTAGCGGTAGCGTTCGCAATCTGAATATACGGCGGTTGAAGGCGCGTCGCCCTTGATATGTGTCCGTACGATCATGAGGCGGTTCTGCCAGTCGCAGACCGCCCCATCAATCGGTTTATGCAGGTGCCTGTTATTCGGCGGGCACTGCGATGTAGTCGCGGCGCAGGTCAAGCACGGCGCCTTTGGCTTCCATGATCGCGGCGGCGACCACGGCGTAAAGAATGTGGCCCCACAGCGCGACCCAGGTGATGCCGGTCCAGCCGAGGAACGGTTTGTTCCCTGTCACAAGGTGCGCCATGACGTAGAGGGCAAAGACCCAGAGCGCGATACCATAGACCACGGCGGTGATCGACCAGTGTAGGCGGGGCATGACGGCCAGTTGGATCGGACGGGCAATGGCAAAGTAGCCGACGGCGTAGAAAATCAGACCAGTCAGGGCGTGCAGCAGGTGCGCGGCACCCGAGGGGTTGGCACCGAAGATCGCCTTTATCGACGCGCCGGCAAGGCCGACGGGGGCAAGTTTAGCATAGCCAAAGAGGGGGCTGATGGCCTGGCCAAAGGCGTCGAATGCGATGGTGGCGAAAGCGCCGGCTGTAAGGACGGTGCCGAGGGTGCGGAGCGTAACATGTGTCATATCATATCTCATCAGTTTTGGACGTTTCGAACTTGATGGGACAAATTTGGACTGACTGGTCCCCAATTGTTAGAGGCCTCACAGAGGGCTTACCAGATTGCAGGATATTGTAACAAAATGGTGGAGGAAATTGCGGGTTCTTATGTGTCGGACCCGCAAACTGTTACAGATTGAAGACCCGGGCGGGGTGCAATTCACCTGCTTTGTAGCGGCCCACGGCCACAGGGATGCCATCAAAGGACGCCCAGCATTCCTCGCCATATTCTACGTCCGCGGCCAGGACCATGCCCGGGTTGCCATTGCGCAGCCTTGCGGCTCCTTCGGCCGTTGCGCGAAGTTCGGGCAAGTCGGTCAGGCCGTCCGAGATGGGACGCAGGTGGTCGTCTAGCGCGGGCGTGCGGGCGATTTCTTCTATCTGATCGAAGCTCAAGCCATGGTTGGCGTCAAAGGGGCCGGACCAGATGCGGCGCAGGTCGCGTACGTGGCCGTGGCAGCCCAAAGCGGCGCCCAGATCCCGGGCGATGGAGCGAACGTAGCCACCCTTGCCACAAACCAATTCAAGCGCGACGTGATCGGGATCGGGCCGGTCGGTCAGCAAGAGTTCCTCGACCCAGAGTGGCCGGGCGTCAATCTCGACGTCTTCGCCTGCGCGGGCCAGCTTATACGCGCGCTGGCCATCGATCTTGACCGCCGAGAACTTGGGCGGGACCTGCATGATGTCACCAACGAAGGGCGCAAGCGCGTCTTTGATCTGATCGTCGGTGGGCCGTGCATCTGAGGTGGCGATTATTTCGCCCTCGGCATCGTCGGTGTTCGTCGCCTGGCCCAGCCGCACGGTGAACCGATATGCCTTGAGTGCATCGGTGATGTAGGGCACGGTCTTTGTGGCTTCGCCCAAGGCGATGGCCAGAACACCGGTGGCTCCGGGGTCCAGTGTACCGGCATGGCCCGCCTTTTTGGCGTCCAACGCCCAGCGCACCTTGTTCACGACGGTGGTCGACGTGATCCCGGCAGGTTTGTCGATCACCAGCCAACCGGAAATGTCGCGTCCTTTGCGTGAACGGCCCATAGCGCCCTCGTTCTGCGAATAAGGCGTGCCGCGTATCGCAGGGTCGCGGGTTTTGTCAATCGGGCGGCTTTGGCGATTTCGACAGAGGCTCCGGTCCATCGCGCTAGGTGGATTGTTCAGGTACTTCGGTTTGGACATGCGCCGGTCATTGGCGACCCCCGACCCCAGGATTAACGCGTTGCGGGTTCAACCGTTCCAATGATCGGGCCAAGGGCAAAGCCGAAATCGTCCCGGCCTATGTCAGGGGCGTAGAGACGCGAGATGTTGCCGTCGAAAAACAGGGCATTGGGCATTTGAAGCGCGTCGCGGAAAAGGCTGCCAAATTCGTGGAAGGTGACAGTATTGTTCGATATCACAAACACTGCCTGCGTGCCGTCGACGGATGTGCCCACGCCGTTTCGGATAAAGCGGGATGTGCTATCGGGCAGGAATCGGGGGTGGAGGTTACCGTCAATCACCAGCATGGGCCCGGATTGAGTGGCAAAGGTGCATTCGGGGGCCTGTTCGACAAAGACCAGCGTTTCGAACACGTCAGCACGGCCAGGGCGCAGGCACAGGATACCGTTGGGCAGCAGGCCGAAATTGCCGGGGCCGGGGTTGGAAATCACGCGCATTAGTTCATGACCGTTCTCGACGTAGTGTCCGACGGGGGCACGATCATCGTGGTACATGCCGGCGTTCATTGCAAAGCTAAGTGCCTTGCCCTCTTTGATGAGTGCCTGATTGATGGCGCTGAACTGGCCGTAGGGCGCGCCATCGTCATTGTAGAGAAAGAGCCGCAGGTCCTCGGTCGCGGTGTTGACGGTGCAGACGGTATAGCGGTTGCCGTCGTAGCGTATGTTCTCGCATGACACAGCCCACGCGGGCGCGGCCCACACCAGCAGCATGAGCGCCGCGGTTCTGATCATTCCTGAGTGTCCCGACGCACGGCATCCTGGTTCAGCATCCGCCGCGTGTCGTCCATCCGGTCAAAGGTTTCGTCCAGTTGGAACCGCAGGTCTGGTGCGAACTTGAGCGTCAGCTTCTTGGATAAGGCGCGCCGCAACTCACCCTTATTGCGTGCGAGGAGCTTCAGCACATCCTCTTGCCCCTGCCCACCCAAGGGCAGGACATAGGCTGTGGCGACCTTGAGGTCGGGGGAGGTGCGCACTTCACCCACAGTGATGGACATGCGGTTGAGGTCGGGGTCGTGCACGTCGCCGCGTGCCAACACCTCGGACAGAGTGCGACGGATCAATTCGCCGACCCGCAGCTGTCGCTGTGAGGGGCCGGGACCGTCGTGAAACTTGTTCTTTGCCATGCGCCCCGTCTACGGCAGGTACAAGGCTTTGCCAAGCGGGGCGCGGCAAGCTAGGGAAGCGGGAAATCGCCAGAGGGGGACGGGACATGTCGGATTTGCCGGGGATTGTGATTGCGGGTGCATCGGGCCGGATGGGCCAGATGCTGATCAGATCGGTGCTAGAGAGCGACAAGATGCGGCTGGTTGGTACGCTGGAGCGCGCTGGCCACGATTGGGTAGGCCAGGATGTCGGCGAGGCGCTGGGCGGGAAAGCGTTGGGCGCGCTGGTTTATGATGACCCGCTCGAGCCGATGGCGAGGGCGCAGGCGTTGATCGACTTTACGGTGCCCGAGGCGACACTTGCGCTGTCTAAGATCGCGGCGCAGGCGCGGGCGACGCATATTATCGGCACGACGGGCATGAGTGAAGACCAGATCGCGCAGTTGGAACCCGCGGCGCGCCACTGCCCGATTGTGCGGGCCGGGAACATGAGCTTGGGCGTGAACCTTTTGACCCAGCTGGTCAGACAAGTGGCCGCAGCGCTGGACGAGGATTTCGACGTCGAGGTCATTGAGGGGCATCATCATCATAAAGTCGATGCGCCGTCGGGCACGGCCCTAATGCTGGGCGAGGCCGCTGCCGAGGGGCGTGGGGTAGACCTTGCCCGGGTCCGCGACGCGGCGCGTGACGGGATCACGGGCGCCCGCAAGCGAGGCGATATAGGATTTTCCGTAATCCGCGGCGGGGATATCGTGGGGGAGCATGAGGTGCTTTTTGCCGGGCCGGGCGAGCGGATCGTGCTCAAGCACATCGCGACTGACCGGGCATTGTTTGCCAAGGGGGCGCTCAAGGCTGCGCTTTGGGCCCAAGACAAGGCACCTGGGCAGTACGATATGCTGGATGTCCTGGGTCTGCGGGGGTAAACGCCAGCGCTGGCGCACGCCGCACAGAGAAAGTGAACCAATCGGGCGAAATATGCGTACCAGTACCAAAACGCAAAATACTCGAAGGTCACTTTGACATGCGCATGATGGTTATGGCGGCGGCTGCCGTGTTGATGTCTGGCCCAGCGCTGGCCGATTTGGTCAAGGTCAAGGACCAGCAGCAATTCGTCCAGATCGTAAACGGCAAGACGTTGACGCGTCCGTTTGTCAAATTGAATGTCTTGCCCGATGGGCAGATCGCGGGCCGAGGCGCGCGCTGGGATGTCGAGGGCACGTGGTCTTGGCAGAACGGCTATTTTTGTCGCGATTTGTTTTGGGGCGGTGATCCGCTGGGGTATAACTGTCAGGAAGTGCAGGCCAGCGCGGATGGTCGTATTAAGTTCACGTCCGACCGCGGACAGGGTGACAGCGCGATGTTTCGCCTGCGCTGACGATCAGAAGTCGATCGCGAGCCCTTTTTTTTCCCAATCTCCGTAACGCACAGGCTCTGGACCATCGCGCCCCCCAAGTTCGGTGGGCAAGTCCAGCTTTTTTGTGGCTTTGCGCCGTTCCTCGGCCTCGGCTAGGGCGCGCTGGGCGGCAGCGGGCAGTTCGGTGGGCTTCTCGTCGGACATGGTGGGTTCCTCTTGGGCCATGCCCTTGATATACGCGCCGCTTCTGCCCCGGCAAGCGGGTGCGACAGGAATGACCGAGAACATACATGAGCGATACGGGATTGCCCGCGCGCCGAAGCGCTATCTACCTTTTGGATCAGATCATCGGTGAAGGCCGTCTGTTGCCCGAATTGATCGGTGCGGGGGCCTTGGACCGGCTGGATCCTGCAGATCGGGCGCGGGCGCAGCGGTTGGCTACGGAAACCCTGCGCGGGATGGAGCGAGCCGACCGTCTTCTACAAAGGCATCTACAGAAGTATCCGCCACTGACTGTTCGGAACGCACTACGTGTCGGGACTGTTGAGCTTTGCGCGGGCGAGGCGGCCCACGGTGTCGTCAATTCGATGGTGAACATCGTGTCCCGGCACAAACGGTACGGGCACCTTAAGGGTTTGACGAATGCGGTGCTGCGCCAGGTGGCGGCGAAGGGTTCGGAACAGTGGCCGACCTTGCGCATCCCGCGCCTGCCCAAATGGTTGCGAGGTCCGTTGGTCGCGGCATGGGGTGGTGACGCCGTGCTGGCGATGGAGGCGGCCCATTTTGCGGGCGCGCCGCTGGATCTGAGTGCCAAAAGTGATCCGGCCGACGTAGCCAGGACCGTGCGCGGTGTTGTGCTGCCCACAGGTAGCGTCCGCGTGGCTGAGGCAGGGCAAGTGTCCGCCCTGCCCGGCTTCACCGAAGGCCATTGGTGGGTTCAGGATGCCGCCGCCGCGCTGCCCGCGCGCATTCTGGACGCGCAAAAGGGCGAGGCGGTGCTGGACCTATGCGCCGCCCCCGGAGGCAAGACATTGCAACTCGCCGCGACCGGTGCGCATGTGACGGCGATCGATATTTCGGACAGGCGGATGGAGCGTGTGCGGCAAAACTTGATACGCACCGGGTTGAAGGCGAAGACGCAGGTGTTGGATGCGCTCGAGGTCACTGGACAGTATGACGCCATTCTACTGGACGCGCCGTGTTCGGCGACGGGCACGATTCGCCGCCATCCCGATCTGCCCTTTGCCAAGGATGGGTCCGAATTTGCTGCGCTGATTGACCAGCAGGCGCGGATGCTCGATCACGCGGTAACGCTGTTGGCACCGGGCGGTCGCATAGTCTTTTGCACATGCTCGCTTTTGCCGGACGAGGGTGAGGTGCAGGTCGAAGAGGCGCTGGGCCGTCATCCCGCGCTTTCTGTAGATCGTATGGCGCTGGAGCGACCCGGCATCAGTCCCGTATGGCAGACGCAAGAGGGTGGTTTGCGCCTGCGCCCGGATCGCTGGGCGGATCAGGGTGGCATGGACGGGTTCTATGTCGCGTGCCTCCGCAAATCGGGTTAAGCGACACGTGACTCGTAAGACCCGCCAAGCTATGATGTGCCGCAAAACGCCGTAGACGCGTCGAGGCAGAGAGCATGTTCACCCTCAGTGGGTTCACCGCACAAAAAACACGGTTCCTGAACCGTTGGCACGCGCGCCGTGCCACCCGCGCGGAGGCGGTAACGGCCTTTGTGTCCTCGCCCGAGCCGCGGACGATTGGTAGCTTTGCCAAGGGGCGGCAATTGGTGGCCGGAAACTATCTGTTTGCCGGCGCGCTGATCGAGGCCAAGGGCGCATTGATCTGGGATGTGAAGGCTCCGGACAACGCCTATCTGAACGAAATCCACGGCTTTGCTTGGCTGGATGATCTAGCCGCGGTTGGCGCTTCTTCGACACGAACATTGGGGCAGGCGTGGCTTTGGGCCTGGATTGATCGGTATGGGCGCGGCACCGGGCCGGGCTGGACGCCCGATCTGACCGGGCGGCGGCTGATCCGGTGGATCAATCATGCGCTGTTTCTGCTTAGAGGGCATGACGCGCCGCAATCGGACGGTTTCTATCTGAGCCTCGCGCAACAGACACGATTTCTGTCGAAGCGCTGGCACGCCGCGGCACCAGGCTTGCCAAGGTTCGAAGCGCTGACAGGGTTGATCTATGCCGGGCTAGCGCTGGAGGGGATGGAAGACCTGGCAGCGCCTGCAGTGTCGGCACTTGCCAGCGAATGTGACAGCCAGATCGATGAGCAGGGGGGGCTGCCCACCCGCAATCCCGAAGAACTGCTTGATGTCTTCACGTTGTTGACCTGGGCCGCTGCGGCGTTGGAGGAGACCGAACGGTCCGTTCCCGCTGCGCACACGGCTGCGATTGCGCGCATCGCTCCGACCTTGCGTACCTTGCGCCACTCCGATGGTAGCCTTGCACGGTTTCATGGTGGCGGGCGTGGACAGGAGGGGTGGCTGGACCATGCCCTGGCAGCCTGCGATGTGAAGACGCGCCAGCCTGACGGGCTGTCGATGGGTTATGCGCGCCTCAGTTCGGGGCGCACCAGCATTATCATTGATGCGTCGACCCCACCCAAACCTGATGCCGGCTACAATGCCCATGCCTCGACCCTGGCGTTCGAGTTGACCTCCGGGCGGCGTCCGTTGATCGTGAACTGCGGGTCGGGCGCAAGTTTCGGCAGCGATTGGCGCCGCGCGGGTCGCGCCACACCGTCGCATTCGGCGCTTTCGCTGGACGGTTATTCAAGCGCGCGGCTGGGCGATGCAGACCGCGGCACAGCGCGTGAAACGCTGATTGATGCACCCACCCACGTCCCGATTGAGATTGACCACGCGACCGATGGGCTGCGATTCCAGGGGGGACACAACGGGTATGTACGCACCCACGGTTTGACCCATGCGCGTCAGCTTGAATTGACTTTTGACGGGCGCGGGATGGCCGGCGAAGACATGCTCTTGTCACTTGAGGACGCTGAGAAACGCTTGTTTGACAGGGTGATGGACGCCAAAAGGCTGGCGGGTATCCCGTTCGACATTCGGTTTCATTTACATCCCGAAGCGAATGCGCAGTTGGATATGGGCGGGTCGGCGGTGTCCGTCGCGTTGAAAAGCGGTGAGATCTGGGTGTTCCGTCACGATGGCACCTTGACCCTCTCGCTCGAACCCAGTGTGTATCTGGAAAATGGTCGCTTAAAGCCGCGTGCGACCCAGCAGATCGTACTGACGGGCCGGGTGATGGCGTATGCCACGCGTGTGCGCTGGTCCTTGTCCAAGGCGCAGGAAACTGCGATGGGCGTGCGCGACCTGGCGCGGGATGACCTGAGCCTGGCGTATGACTGAAGGATTGCTGCTGAGATGACTGACCTTGCACAGGTGCGCCGCGCGCTGATTTCCGTTTCCGACAAGACCGGGTTGGTAGCCTTTGCCACGGCACTGGTGGGCTATGGGGTGGAATTGTTGAGCACTGGCGGTACGGCGCGGGCTTTGCGGGCCGCGGGCCTTACGGTTAAGGATGTGAGCGAAGTCACAGGGTTTCCCGAGATGATGGATGGCCGGGTCAAAACGCTGCACCCGGTGGTGCATGGCGGGCTTTTGGCCTTGCGTGATAATGACGATCACGTGGCGGCTATGGAGCAGCACGGGATGGGCGCCATCGATCTGGTTGTAGTGAATCTGTACCCGTTCGAAGAGACCGTGGCGAAGGGCGCGGAATATGCTGAGGTGATCGAGAATGTCGACATCGGCGGTCCCGCGATGATCCGGTCGGCGGCCAAGAACCATGGCTTTGTGAACATTGTAGTGGATGTTGAAGACTATGACGTCGTGCTGGCCGAGATGGCGGCCCATGGGGGGCAGACCACGTACAAGCTGCGCCAACGTTTGGCACAGACGGCCTATGCACGCACGGCTACCTATGACACGGCGGTTAGCACCTGGATGGCGGACCAAGTCGGCGAAACGCCCCGCCGCCGCACGTTTGGTGGACAATTGGCGCAGATGCTACGCTATGGCGAAAACCCGCATCAGGCGGCCTCGTTTTATGCTGACGGGTCGGCGCGTCCGGGCGTAGCAACGGCCAAGCAGCATCAAGGCAAGTACCTATCATATAACAACATCAACGACACTGATGCCGCGTTTGAATTGGTGAGCGAGTTTGCGGATCAGGGCCCGGCCTGTGCCATCATCAAGCACGCCAATCCCTGCGGTGTGGCCACTGGTGCGACGCTGAAAGAGGCCTATGCCCGCGCGTTTGACTGTGATCGCACATCTGCCTTTGGAGGAATCATCGCTCTGAATGCAGAATTGGACGCAGAGACGGCGCGTGAGATCACCGGGATCTTCACCGAGGTGGTCATTGCCCCCGGTGCGACTGATGCGGCGCGCGAGGTGTTCGCGGCCAAAAAGAACCTGCGTCTGCTGACCACGGACGGGTTGGCCGATGCATCCACCGCGTCGGTGGCGATTAAACAGGTGTCCGGTGGATTTCTTGTGCAGGACAAGGATATCGGGCGGATCAGCCGTGACAATCTGAAGGTGGTGACTAAACGAGAGCCGACGGAACAGGAAACGGCGGACATGCTTTTTGCCTGGACCGTGGCCAAGCACGTAAAGTCCAACGCGATTGTTTATGTCAAGGATGGCGCAACGGTGGGTGTGGGAGCGGGGCAGATGAGCCGGCTCGACAGTTCGACCATCGCAGCAACCAAGGCCGGTCGGATGGCAGATGATCTAGGCCTGTCCGAGACACCCGCCAAAGGGTCAGTTGTTGCGTCAGATGCGTTCTTTCCTTTTGCAGACGGGCTTTTGGCGGCGGCCGAGGCCGGTGCCACGGCAGTTATCCAACCGGGTGGGTCCATGCGCGACAGCGATGTGATCGCAGCGGCGGATGAGGCGGGGCTTGCGATGGTCTTTACCAATATGCGCCATTTCCGGCATTGAGGGCCGCATGAAACTGTTGTGGATCTCTGCGGCCGTCGCCTTTGTGCTTGATCAGCTATCGAAATATCTGGTCATCCACGTCATGGGCGTATCGCAATTCAATCCCATCGACGTGCTGCCGCCCCTGCTGAACTTCCGCTATGGTGAAAACCGAGGCATCAACTTTGGATTGCTGGGGGACGGAACCAGCGTTTGGCTGCTGATCGGCATTGCCTTGGTGATTTGTGCGGGCGTGCTGTGGTGGGTACGCAAGCACCCGCAAGGGCGGCTGGCCTATGCCAGCGCAGGCCTTTTGATCGGCGGCGCGCTTGCGAATGTTTTGGACCGGGTGCTTTATGGCTTTGTGCTGGACTTCCTGAATATGTCCTGTTGCGGCATCGACAACCCGTTTGTGTTCAACGTGGCCGATATCTTTATCTTCGTCGGCGCGATTGGGTTGGTTTTCTTTGGTCAAGAAGGCGCCAGCGCCAAAAAGGGCGCGTGACAAGGGGCACGAAGCTGCGATAATGCACCGCGAAAAGGGGAGTGTTGGGATGCGTCTGATCGCATGGGCCATGATTGCCATAACCTTTCTTGCCGCGTGCGAGAATAAGGGGCTGCGACAGATCTCATCGCGGGGTGATGGACCGGATGAGTTTATCGTGGTACCAGCAAGACCATTGGAACAGCCCGAGAGCTTTTCGGCATTGCCAGCCCCGACACCGGGCGGGTTTAACCGTACCGACCAGCGCCCGCTGGAGGATAGCACCGCAGCGCTGGGCGGACAGCGCACATCGCCGAATGCGCCGATCCCGGGTGTGGATGGCGCACTGGTTAACCATGCCAGTCGGTTCGGGCGTGACGCCAATATTCGTGGGACATTGGCCGCAGCAGATGCCGAATTCCGGCGTCGTCAATCGCGCCTGACCCAGATCCGCATTGTGCGCGAGGATATCTATAATCAGGCCTATCGCCGCGAGGCACTGGACCCGGTTCAGACCGCGCGCCGCTTCCAGCGCGCAGGCGTGCCCACGCCATTGGCTCCACCGCGCGTGGTGCGGCGCGGACGGCGCTAGACGTCACATCCCTCACAAACCTGCCAGTTGTGCTTGATCCAGGGCGCTGCGAACGTATCTGATGGGCAGAACATATTGCCCGAGGTCCATTCCATGTTTCGACTACGCGCTGCGCTTGCCGGTCTTGCCTTGACCGTCTCTCCCCTTGCTTTGAAGGCTGCCGATGATGCAGTCACCAGCTTCACGCTCGACAACGGCATGCAGGTGGTGGTGGTGGAAGATCATCGCGCGCCGGTGCTGCAGCACATGGTCTGGTACAAGGCGGGGTCAGCGGATGAACCGGCTGGCGCCTCTGGGGTTGCGCATTTTCTGGAACACCTCATGTTCAAAGCGACCGACACGCTTGCGGATGGTGAGTTTTCGTCGACCGTGTCGGCGAATGGCGGTCGGGACAATGCCTTTACCAGCTATGACTACACAGCTTACTTTCAGCGTGTGGCGGCCGACCGGTTGGAGTTGATGATGCGTATGGAGGCGGACCGCATGCGCAACATCAGGTTCACCGACGACAATGTAAGAACGGAGCGCGGCGTCATTCTAGAAGAACGCAACCAGCGCACCGATAGCAATCCGCGCGCCCTGCTGTCCGAGCAGATGAATGCCGCGCAATATGCAAACCACCGCTATGGCATTCCGATCATTGGCTGGCGGCACGAGATGGAAGAGTTGAGCATGGAAGACCTGCGGGACTTTTATGACCGTTTTTATCACCCCAACAACGCCATTCTGGTGGTGTCTGGTGATGTGACACCGGATGAGGTGCGGCAGCTTGCCGACGAGTACTATGGCGTCATCCCGGCCAATCCTGACCTGGTGGAGCGTGTCCGGGTCGAAGAGCCTCCGCAAAATGCCGAACGCCGCCTGATCTTTCGCGATGCGCGCGTGGCTCAGGAATATGTCAGCCGCTCGTATCTTGCCCCCGAGCGCGATCCCGGGAACCAAAATGACGCTGCTGCCTTGACCCTTCTTGCCGAGGTGCTGGGTGGGGGGCAAACGAGCTATATGACCGAGAAACTTCAATTCGAACAACAAAAGGCGGTGTTTACGGGCGCGTTCTATCGCGGCACGTCGCTAGACGACGCGACCTTTGATCTGGTGATTGTGCCTGTACCCGGCATCAGCCTGGAGGAGGCAGAGGAAGCGATGGATGCCACGCTGGCCCAGTTCCTCGAGGACGGTGTGGACCTCGAACAGCTTGAACGCATCAAGTATCAACTGCGCGCCAGCCAAATTTATGAACGCGACAACGTCGATGGCATCGCCCGTCGCTACGGCGCGGCCTTGTCTGTCGGGTTGAGCATCGAGGACGTGCAGGCTTGGCCCGACATTCTGCAGGCGGTCACCGAGGAGGATATCATGAACGCGGCCCGAAAGGTCTTTGACCGAAACGCGTCTGTTACCGGATGGCTGACACGTCCGCTTGCCGAGGAGGTGAACTGATGCTGCGCTTTGTTGCTGCTTTGACCATCGCTTTGTTCGCCAGTCTGCCCGCACGGGCTGAGGTCGAGATCACGGAAGTGACAAGCCCCGGCGGGATCACCGCCTGGCTGGTGCAAGAGCCGTCGATCCCGTTTATGGCGCTTGAATTGCGCTTTCGTGGTGGCGCATCTTTGGATGCGCCGGGCAAGCGAGGCGCGATCAACCTGATGACGGGCCTGCTGGAAGAAGGGGCCGCTGACCTTGACGCGCGCGCTTTTGCCCGCGAGTCGGAAGCGCTCGCGGCGTCGTTCGGCTATGATGTGGGGGACGATTCCCTGTCTGTCTCTGCCCGGCTTCTGTCTGAGAATCGGGACGAGGCGATCGAGTTGCTGCGCAAGTCCATCATCGAGCCCAGCTTTGACCAAGAGGCGCTGGATCGCGTGCGCGGGCAGGTGTTGACCGGTCTCAGGTCGGATTCTGCAGACCCCAACCAGATTGCGCGCGATGCTTTTGACAAGATGGCGTTTGGCGACCACCCCTATGGATCAAACTACCGCGGGACGATCGAGAGTGTGACCGCGCTGACGCGTGAAGACATGCTGGATGCACACCGTGCTGTTCTGGCCAAGGATCGGCTTTATGTCGGCGCTGTTGGTGACATCACGCCTGAGGAATTGGGTCCGCTTCTGGATACATTGCTTGGTGCGTTGCCGGAGGAAGGTGCACCGCAACCGGACGCGGCCGAGATATTGATCGAAGGTGGCATGACGGTTGTGCCTTTTGATACGCCGCAATCCGTTGCCATCTTTGGACACTCGGGCATTCACCAGGACGATCCGGATTTCTTTGCTGCGCGTTTGTTGAACCAGGTGGTGGGTGCTGGTGGTTTTGAAAGTCGGTTGACGACCGAGGTGCGGGTCGAGCGTGGTCTGACCTATGGCGTTTATTCTTTTCTAGTTCCGCAAGACCTTGCCGCGACCTATCAGGGTCAGGTGGCATCGTCCAACGACCGGATCGCCGAAGCGGTTTCGGTGATCCGTGACGAATGGGAGCGTGCTGCTGCCAATGGCGTGACGCAAGAAGAACTGGAAGCGGCAAAGTTGTTTGTTACCGGCGCCTATCCCTTGCGGTTTGACGGCAACGCGCCGATCGCACGGATAATGGTGGGCATGCAAATGCTGGGTCTGCCCATCGACTATATCGCCACCCGGAACGAAAAGGTCGAAGCAGTGACGTTAGATGATGTCAAACGGGTCGCCGCCGAATTGCTTGACCCTGATGGGCTGCATTTCGTGGTCGTGGGGCAGCCGGAAGGTCTTGAAACAACCTTTGCAAATTGAGCCTGCGCGCATCCGCAGGCCTATTTCTGCTTCCGAGGGGCTGCGTACCCCCTGCTACTCTCACGAGGCAATTTTTGGCCGAAAGAAGGCTACTCGCCGTATGGAACCCAGATGGTTTTGACTTCGGTGGCGGCTTGCAAGAAAGGCTTGCCTTCACCTTCTTTGCCTGTCCAATCGCGCGCCTTGCCATAATTGACCCAGGTGCGTTTGAGATTACCTGAGGCTTCGTGTTCGATGGTGGTCGAGAGATCATTGCCTGAGAAGCACCAGAGCGCATCGACATTCAAGTGCTTTGCCATATGCGGGGCCAGATCGGCATGATCGCCCGTTAGGATGCTGACCACCCCGGCGGGGACATCAGATGTTTCGAGGACCTGATAGAAGTCGGTGGCCGCGAGCGGGAAAGGTTGCGAGGCAGCCAGCACCACGCGGTTGCCCATCGCGATGGCTGGTGCCATGAGCGAGACAAGGCCAAGCAGCGGACCATCGTCGGGGCAGAGCGCTCCGATGATGCCAACGGGTTCATTCATGGCAAGTGCGATGCCGCGCAAGGGGACGCCTTTGGCTGCGCTGTCGTATTTGTCGGCCCAGGCTGCATAAGTGAACAGGCGCTGAATTGTCGCCTCGACTTCCTTTTGCCCTGATTGCCCGCCCTGCAGCGCATTCAGGCGCTTTGCAAACTCATCGCCGCGCGCGGCGAGGTTTTCCGCGATGTAGTACAGGATTTGTGCGCGTAGGTGCCCCGTCGTACCGGCCCAACCTTTCGCGTTTGCCGCGGCTTCGACCGCGTTTCGCACGTCCTTGCGGTTGGCAAGGCTAGACTGGCCCAGCAGCGCGCCAGATTTTCCATAGACATTGCGGGAATAACCGCCATCTGGGCGGGCTTGTTTGCCGCCGATATAAAGCTTGGCGGTGCGGTCGAGCAGATCCGATGGGGCCTCATCGCCGGTGAACGCGGGGATTGGTTCCAACACCTCTGCAGTGCCTTTGGATTTTGTGTAGGCTTGCAGCCCTTCCCATCCACCCTCGCGTCCAAAGCCGCTTTCGCGGACGCCGCCAAAGCCTGCGGCCGCGTCAAAAAGATTGGTGGCGTTCACCCACACGACACCCGCGGCCAGTTTCGGGGCTACATCAAGCGCGAGGTTCACATTTTCCGTCCACAACGTGGCAGCCAGCCCGTAGCGGGTATTATTGGCCAGTTCGACCGCTTCTGCCGGGGTGCGGAAGGTGGTTGAGACCAGGACGGGGCCAAAGATCTCTTCCTGCATCAGCGGGTCGGCGGCGTTGAGCCCGCTGATCAGGGTCGGGGGGTAATAGCAGCCCTGGGCGGGCAGTGCAGTCTGCGCCTGATAGGTGTCGCCTGCGCTGTTGTCGGCGACCATCCGGGTGATTGCGTCAAGTTGAACAGGGTCCACGATGGCGCCTACGTCGATGGATTTGTCCAGGGGATCGCCAATGCGCAGCTTATCCATGCGCGCGCGTAGCTTTGCGTAGAACGCGTCGGCCACGGGTTCGTGAACCAGCAGGCGCGAGCCTGCGCAGCAAACTTGCCCCTGGTTGAACCAGATAGCGTCAACCAGACCTTCGACCGCCGAATCGAGATCGGCATCATCGAAAACGATGTAGGGCGACTTGCCGCCGAGTTCGAGGGTCAGAGCCTTGCCTGTGCCAGCGGTCGCTTGGCGAATACGGCGGCCCACAGCGGTCGAGCCCGTAAAGGCAATCTTGTCTACTTCCGCGTTCACGATCATTTCACCCACGGCTCCGTCGCCTGTTACGATGTTGAACACGCCCTTGGGCAGCCCTGCCTGTCGGCAGATATCGGCAAAAAGCAGTGCGGTGAGCGAGGTGTATTCTGCGGGTTTCAGCACCACGGTGTTGCCCATGGCAAGGGCGGGCGCAACCTTCCATGCAAGCATCAGCAGTGGGAAGTTCCACGGGATAATCTGACCACAGACGCCCAGGGCCTCTCGGTCTGGCAGTTCTGCACCCATCAGATGGGCCATGCCCGCGTGATAGTAGAAGTGTCGTTGGGCCAAGGGAATATCGATGTCGCGGCTTTCGCGGATCGGTTTACCGTTGTCGAGCGTTTCGAGAACGGCAAACAAGCGACTGTGCTTTTGCAGAAGGCGGGCAATGGCGTAGAGTACGCGGGCCCGCGTATGGCCCCCGGCTTTGACCCAAGCAGGTTGTGCGGTCCGCGCGGCTTTCACCGCGGCTTCCACATCCGCTTTTTTGGCTTGGCTGAGGGTGGCCAGAACTTCTCCGTTCGCGGGGTTCTTGCTTTCAAAATCTTTGGTCGGATCGGTGAAGGTTCCGTTGATGAAATGCCCGAACGCGGCCCCTTGGTCCACGACCCAGGCCAGCGCTTCTCCGGCGGCTTCGGGCGCGGGGCCGTACTCCATGCTTTCGAAAATCTCTTTGACGGTCATTGGCTTGGCCCTTTTGTTAACCGTGGTTCAACTGTAGGTGTCACAAGGCGATCCACACGTCGCCCTAGCCTACCGCATGCCTGTATCCGGCAGAATAAGAGCCGGTCAGGTGATGTTCGAGTTGGCGCTCGATGTCGCCCAGCAAAGACGACGCGCCAAAGCGGAAAAGCTCAGGTCGCAGCCAGCGATCTCCCAACTCTTCCTTGAGCAGCGACAGATAGACTAACGCATCCTTGGCCTTGGATATTCCGCCCGCGGGTTTATAGCCCACGCGGCACCCGGTGTGTTCAAAGTAGTCGCGGATGGCACGGATCATCACCAGGGTCACAGGCAGTGTTGCGTTCACGCTCTCCTTGCCTGTAGAGGTCTTCACGAAATCTGCGCCTGCCATCATGCAGACAAGCGATGCACGCACTACATTGCGCAGGCTGCCCAACTCTCCGGTGGCCAGGATCGCTTTGACATGCGCCTCGCCGCACGCCTCGCGCATCTCTGCCATCTCGTCGTAAAGTGCCTGCCAATTGCCGTTCAACACGTGACGCCGGGATATCACTATATCGATCTCCTCGGCGCCCGCCGCAACGCTCTCTCGAATTTCCTGAATGCGCAGGTGGAAGGGCGAAAGGCCTGCAGGAAAGCCAGTGGAGACGGCAGCCACCGGAATGCCCGACCCTTTGAGCGCAGCCACTGCAGCCGGTATCATGTCATGGTAGACACAGACCGCACCCGTGGTCAGCCCCGGCATTCCAAGCGCTTCCAGTATCTCCGCGCGCACGGGCTGTTTTGCCTTGGCACACAAGCGGTGCACACGGCGCTCAGTGTCGTCACCGGACAGAGTGGTCAAATCAATGCAACTGATCGCTTTTAGAAGCCACGCCGCCTGATGATCTTTTTTGATCGACCGGCGGCCAGGCAGTGTGGCGCAACGCCGTTCGATGGCGGAGGTGTTGGCCTGCACACGGGCAACCCAATCGAGATCAAGCTTGGTACCGGGATTGCGCGGTTCGGTGACCTGGGGCAGGTGCGAGTCGGTTGTGGTGGTTGCGGTCTGCATTTCGTGATCCTTCCGGACGGCGACAGAGTCCCGAACTGGCATGGCTGCCGCAGTTTGGCAACCACTGCGGTTGGGCCGCTTTCTGCACAAACGCTGCACAAATGGGCTGCCATGATCTGCACTTGCGCCTCTCAGTCTGAAGGCAAGAGATACGGCCAACACGAAAGGGGCAGAGAATGCAGGCTTTGACGATACCGGGTGTGCCGGTGGCGATGCAACAGGATGGGTGGTGGCTCGACGGCCCCGTTGATCGGGCCGAGGCCCGACGGGCGGCGCAACGACGGGACTGGGCAAGGGCTGCGCTTTTGCTTGCGCTGATCGCGCTGGGAGACATGCTGGTGTGGGAGGTCGTGCCGGGATTGAACTTGGCGGTCTTTGTGACTTTGGTTCTTTTGGCCGCGCTCGGGTTGGCACGGCCGCGCCTGTCCGGCAGGGCTAGCATCGGCATCGCGGCGGGTGTCGTGTTGAGCGTGTTGCCGATGGTCGAGGTGGTGCAACCGCTATCTGTGTTGATTGCGTTGACGGGGCTGTCGCTTTGCATCGCCGCCGTTGCGGGTCTGTTCAGACTTGATCTGCTACGCGGCGCGTTGCGCTTGTGGTGGATTGCGCCAACACAGGTGATACGGGATGGCGCGCGCGCCGCCCGCACCGCAAGCCGGTTCAAGCCGGCAGAGACCGATCTGCGCAGCCTTGTCATGACGTGGTTTGTCCCCGCGGGGACAACTTTGGTTTTTGCCTTGCTGATGGTGGCGGCCAATCCGGTGCTTGATGATTGGGTCACGGATGTGATGACGTGGCAGAGGCCACAACCTGATGTGTGGCGGTTGTGGTTCTGGCTGGTGCTTGGTGCAACGATCTGGCCCGCCTTGGTGGCTTGGCGCATGCGCGAACGGTTAAAAGCGCGCAAGCCACAACGCCATATTGTAAAGCGCCAGGGCGTGATCAACGCGGCGTCTGTCGCCCGGTCGTTGGTGGCGTTTAACGCTCTGTTTGCCGTGCAGACCGGGATGGACGCTCTGTTTCTTTACGGTGATGCAAGCCTGCCCGACGGGATCAGCCCCGCCGCCTACGCGCATCGCGGTGCCTACCCGCTTTTGGCGACAGCTTTGTTGGCCGGGGTGTTTGCGGTTCTGGCGCGGCCCTTTTTGGCAGGGCGTCCGGTGCTGCGCTGGCTGATGTTGATCTGGCTGGCGCAAACCATGGCGCTGGTTGCAGCGTCAGTCTGGCGGCTAGATATCTACGTGGATGCGTTTGGTCTGACGCGGCTGCGTCTCGCGGCCTATGTCTGGATAGGTCTGGTGGCTGCGGGTCTTGGCATTGTGGTTGTGCAAATCTGGCGCGATAAACCGGCGGTTTGGATGCTGATGCGCAGCGGCGCATTGGGGGCAGTGGCGCTTTATGTCTGCGCCTTTGTGAGCTTTGATGGTACGATCGCCCGGCATAACCTGGGCCAGATAGACGCGCCGGATATGTTGGCGCTGTGTTGGCTCTCCGAGGATGTCATCCCGGTCTTTGTCGATCACTTTGGCCCAAACTGGCGGAGCGCTTGTGTGAGCGACTACATCCGTCCTGACCTTTTCCATCCCGCTGACTGGCGCGAATGGGGCTTTCGCAACTGGCGGACCCGCAATAGCGTAAAAACCATGACAAGCGAGATTGCCGTTCCATGAGCCAGACCCACCTGTTGGTCGTCGATGATGATCCTCAAATCCGGTCGGTACTGCGCATCGCCCTGCAGCAGGCGGGGCACATAGTTGATGAGGCGGGCGATGGTGCCGAAGGGTTGGCCAAGGCGCGATCCGGGCGTTTTGACTTGATCGTGCTTGATATTGGTCTGCCTGAGATGGATGGGCTGTCGGTATGCCGGTCTTTGCGGGTGAGCGATCAAACGCCGGTTTTGTTCCTTACAGCGCGCGAAGACGAGATTGATCGAGTGCTTAGTTTCGAATTGGGCGGTGATGATTATGTCACCAAACCTTTTTCTCCGCGCGAACTGGTGGCGCGGATTGGGGCGATCCTTAAACGTCTGCACCCTCCCGCTTCGCTGTCTCTGGCCCGCGGCGTCCTGACGGTCGATCCTGAAAGACACCTGGCCGAAGTGGCAGGTCGCCCCGTCACCCTGACAGCGCGTGAGATGGGCATACTGGGCTATCTTATGGCGCATCCTGATCGGGTGGCGCCGCGTCCGGCGCTGGTGGATGCTCTTTATGGTACGGGCGGGCAGGTCAGTGACCGCACGCTGGACAGCCACCTGCGCAACCTACGGGCTAAACTGACACGGGCGGGCTGTGCCGACGCTATAGAGACGGTGCACGGTATCGGCATCCGAATGGGGCCATGCGCGGGATCGTAAGAAAATGGCGTCCGCCGCTGGCCCTTGTGTTGGGCGGAACGCTCGCAGCGGTTCTGACATTGCCGATCCTCGGGATCGTCAACCTGCGGCTTTGGGGCAATATCCTTGGCTGGGGAGAGGTCGCGTGGCTTGTGGCTTGGATTGCCATCATTGCGACGGCTGTACTGGGCTTTCTGCTGTGGCGGCTGGTGCTGCGTCCAGTTTGGGCCCTTGATCGTTATGCGCAGGCAGTGCGCACCGGAAACCGGCCGGAGATGCCAACCCATTTGGGGACACCGGAATTCACCGGTCTAGCCGCCAGCGTCACGGGCATGAGCGACAGCCTGCAAAGCCGGGCCGAGAGCCTTCAAGCCTATGCCGATCACGTCACCCACGAGTTGAAGTCACCGCTCACGGCGATCCGGGGGGCCGCCGAATTGCTGGAAGCAGGCGCCGAGGCGGAGGACGCTGCCGCATTGAGCAAAACCATCGCTGATGCGTCTATGCGGATGCAGGAGCTTTTGGACGAGTTGGTGCGACACGCTCGTGCCGCCACACCTTCGGGTCCGGGGCAGGCACGAGTGTCTACGGTGATGCGCGACCTTCCGGCTGACATCGCTTTGCAAGTCGAGGTCGACGGCATGGTGCCCCTTAGCCCGCCTGATTTGCGCACTGTTTTGACGCAGCTGGCAGGGAATGCAGCGGAGCATGGCGCTACCGTTTTGATGCTGCGCGTGTCCCAAGCTGGGTTCGAGGCATCGGATGACGGCCCCGGTGTCAGCGCTGGCAATCGCGACCGCATCTTTGACCCCTTCTTTACCACACGGCGAGACGTAGGCGGCACCGGTATGGGGCTGAGCATCGTGCGCAATCTTATACAGGCGCGTGGGGGGCGGATCACTTTGAAAGAAGGGGGATCAGGTGCCACTTTCCTGATCCATTTCGACTGAACGTCAGTTGGGCACGTGAATGTTATTGCGAGTCATTCGCATTCTATTGACTTATTGCGAATGACTCTCATATTCAAAGCTATGACACACAATTGCTTTTTCCCTTTGTCTCGTCGTGCTGTGTTGGCCGGTTTGGGTGCATTGGCTGCCGCACCGGCCTATGCGGCCTCATCTTCGCTCAATATCGTGTCAACCACGGGTATGATTGCTGATCTTGTCCGCTCGGTCGGGGGCGGTCAGGTGGCGGTGACGGGGTTGATGGGGGCGGGGGTTGACCCTCATGCCTATCGCCAGACACGCAGCGACATTGTTGCGATGACGCGCGCAGACGCCGTGATGTGGCATGGCCTGTATCTTGAGGCACAGATGGAGGACTTTCTGCTCGATCTGGGCCGCCGATCCCCAGTTCACGCTGTGGCAGAGACACTTGATCCGGCGCTTTTGCTAGCGCACGAAGATTATGAGGGGCGATTTGACCCCCATGTTTGGATGGACCCGCAGATTTGGGTTCAGTGCGTACCGGCTGTCATCGACTCGCTGGCAGCTTTGCGCCCTGAAGCGCGCGATATGTTCGAAGCGAATGCAGATCGTTTTGTGGCTGAAGCGCAGGCGCTTGAGACGTATTCGCGGGGCCTGTTGGCAAGCGTGCCCCAAGAGCGGCGCATCTTGCTGACCGCGCATGACGCTTTTGGCTATTTCGGTGCGGCCTATGGGTTCGAGGTTTTGGGCATTCAGGGTATTTCGACCGAAAGCGAGGCCGGGCTGAACCGTATCAGCCGGTTGGTAGATTTGCTGGTGGAACGCGAGCTTCCTGCGGTTTTCGTAGAGACCTCGGTTTCTGATCGCAATGTCCGAGCACTGGTGGAAGGTGCAGCTGCCCGGGGCCACGAGGTTGCAATTGGCGGGTCTTTGTACAGCGATGCGATGGGGCCGGAGGGGACTTATGAAGGCACCTGGCTTGGCATGATTGACCACAACGTGACCACCATCGCCCGGGCATTGGGTGTTGATGCGTCTGCGGGTGGTCGGCTGGGTCGGCTGAAGGCAGCAGCATGACAATCGCATTGGTCACATCCCAGGATACTGACGCTGCCATTCGTGTCACAAGCCCGCTGGCCGTGCGTGGCATGACCGTATCATACGGCCAGACACCCGCTGTCTTTTCAGTTGATCTGACGCTGCGCGCGGGAGCTATGACGGCTATCGTTGGCCCTAACGGCGCCGGGAAATCGACCCTGCTCAAGGCGGCTTTGGGCGTGATTGCACCATTGGCGGGGTCGGTAACGGTGTTCGGCCAGCCGATGACTCAGATGCGCGAGCGCATTGCCTATGTACCGCAGCGGGCGAGCGTGGATTGGGATTATCCGGTGCGTGTGATTGATGTGGTGATGATGGGCATGTACACCAAGCTGGGTTTGCTTGGACGTGTGCGACATCAGCACAAGGCGCTGGCCCGTGACTGTTTGGAGCGAGTTGGCATGGCTGACTTTGCCAACAGGCAGATTGGTCAATTGTCTGGTGGACAACAGCAGCGGGTGTTTATAGCGCGCTCCTTGGCGCAACAGGCGAACATTTATGTTCTGGACGAACCATTTGCCGGGGTGGATGCCGCAACCGAGAAGGCAATTGTCGCAGTGCTTCAAGGACTTCGCGATGCAGGTAAGTCGGTTTTGGCCGTACATCACGATCTGGCAACTGTCCCGGATTACTTTGACGATGTGGTGCTATTGAACACGCAACTGGTCGCGGCGGGACCCGTGGCAGAGGTGTTTAACGAGACCAACCTGCAAGCCGCCTATGGCGGTCGCCTGACTACAGCACGGGTCGATCCCGAAAGTGTGGCGAGCTAAGCCATGTTGGCCGACGCGCTGCTGTTGCAGCTTGGCTATAACGCAACTCTTGTCACGCTTGGGGCCGCGCTGCTGGGCATTGCTGCTGGCGTTGCGGGGACGTTTCTGTTTCTGCGCAAACGCGCTTTGGTAAGTGACGCGATTTCCCATGCTACGCTGCCGGGCATTGGCCTTGCCTTTGTCGTTATGGTGGCGATGGGGGGCGAGGGACGGTCGCTGTTTGGGCTGCTGTTTGGCGCGGGTGTCTCGGCGGCGCTTGGATTGCTATGTGTGCAGTGGCTCACGCGCCGCACGCGCTTGGGAGAAGATGCCGCCATTGGCGCTGTTTTGTCAGTGTTTTTCGGCGCTGGTGTTGTGATCCTGACGGTTATTCAGACAATGAATGCGGGACGGCAAGCGGGGCTCGAAGGCTTCCTGTTGGGCTCGACCGCGGGGATGCTGCGCAACGATGCGACCCTGCTTGCGGTGTCGGCGGCTTTGGTTCTGGCACTGGTGCTGATCTTGCGCCGTCCGCTTGGCCTGGCGGCCTTTGATCCAGGCTATGCAGAGGCGACGGGATGGTCGTTGCACCGCATTGATCTGGCGATGATGGGCATCGTGCTGGTGGTTACGGTCGTGGGGTTAAAGGTGGTGGGCCTGATTCTGATTGTGGCGCTGCTGATCGTGCCTGCGGTCACAGCGCGGTTCTGGACCGAGCAGGCAGATCATGTGGTGATCATCGCGGGGGGTGTGGGCGGTATGTCTGGCTATGTTGGAGCCGCCGCGTCCGCTGTTGCACCGGCCCTGCCGACGGGGCCGATTATCGTGCTCTTAGGCTTTGCCATCTTTCTGTTTTCGCTTCTTTTTTCACCACGCCGTGGGGTCCTTGCATCGGTGCTGAAGCACCTGCGCTATCAACGGCGGGTTCATGTGCGACAAGGTCTGTTGGCCCTGGCGAACGGGCAGCCGATTTACGAGGCCCTAACCCGACGTTTGCTGGCTCGGTCTGAGCTTATTTTGCCCGATGGTGTGCCCACCGCCCAAGGGCAGGCGGCGGCAGCGAAGGCGTTGCTGGACGAGACGCGGTGGGCGATTGTGCGGGGGGATCAAGCTTATGCGCTCGCGGCCACGCGCTATGACGGGCTGACGCCGATTGAAGATGTTCTTACCTCGGACCAATTGGCTGAAATTGATGGAAAAATCGCGTCACCGCAGGCGGTGGTGTGATGGGGGCGGAGTTCGTTGCACTGTCCTTGCCGTCCCTGGTGATCGGGGTGCTGGTCGCAGTGGCCTGCGCGCTGCCGGGCAACTTCCTGTTGCTCAGGGGGCAGGCGCTCATTGGGGACGCGATCAGCCATGTGGTGCTGCCGGGGATCGTGGTGGCGTTTTTGCTGACGGGCCACGTGGCGACAGCGCCAATGCTACTGGGGGCCGCAGGGGCCGCTGCCATTGCGGTGGTTGCGATTGAGGCTGTGCGGCGGTTGGGCCGGATCGAGCCAGGAGCCGCGATGGGGGTCATTTTCACCGCCATGTTTGCTGGGGGCGTGCTGCTGCTTGAGCAGTCGGACACGTCGTCTGTTCATCTGGATGTGGAACACGCGCTCTATGGAAATCTGGAGAGTTTGATCTGGCTGGACGCGACTGGCTGGGCGTCCCTACTTGACGCGCAAGCGCTGTCTGGACTGCCGGTTGAGTTGCCGCGTATGGCGCTAGCGCTGGTCCTTATCGCCATGTTTATAGGGCTTTTCTGGCGGCCCTTGGCCCTGTCCACTTTTGACGAAGGCTTCGCCCGCGGGCTCGGGATCCGCACAGGGGCGCTAGGTCTGGCGCTGGTGATCATGTCGGCCGTTGCTGCTGTTGCGGCTTTTGATGCGGTGGGGTCAATCATCGTGATTGCGATGTTCATCTGCCCGCCAGCGGCGGCGCGGATGATGACCAATCGTTTGGGGCATCAGGTGGCGTGGTCTGTGCTATTTGCCGCTTTGGCAGCGGTGCTTGGATATGTGCTCGCAGGGTACGGGCCGCTTTGGGTTGGGGCTGCGGCGTCGGTCAGCGCGGCGGGGATGATTGCGACGGTGTCGGGGATCATTCTGGGTGTTGCAGCGGTCGCGGGACCGCACCGAACGCGCAACGGTTAACAGCCGGGTCTGATGCGGCACAGACCAAAAGCGCGTTAACGTCTTAATTTGCTGGGAAAAGCGGCTGCAGCTACCTGTGCTACATGCGTGCAGCCCCCCCGGGGACCACTTCGACGGCGTATGGAGGGGGGCGGGCCGGTCAAGGCTGTGCGCGATGTGAAAGGTGAATGAAGCGTTAAGACGCGCCCCCATGTTCGGCGGGCGCGTCCCTGATTGCAAAACGGTTCAGCCGTATTGATGCCGCGCCGGGGTCCAGCGATAGCCGTCACCCTTGGCTTCGAGATGGCCGACCCCGGGCAGTGCAATATGCGATCCACCGATCAACATGCCATCCGTGGCGACCATATCCATGGTCTTGAGACGAGTTTCGCGGGCCAGATCCTGATCTGTGTCAAAGCCGATGGTCACGGCGGGCATGGAAAGCTGTACGGCGGGCACGTGCAGAAGGTCAGCGACGATCAAGAGCGCGTCGCCATCGCTTTCCAGCATGAGCCCGGTGTGGCCCACTGTGTGGCCGGGCAGCGGCACCGTGGTCAGGCCGGGGGCAAGCGTCTCTTCTCCGGTCCCAAAGGTTTCGACTCGCTCGCCAAAGCTGGCAAGTGAGGCACGCGCCAGATCGAAGGCCGATTTGAACGCGTCTGGGGCTTGCGCCTGAATTTCTTCGCTGGTCCAGAAATCGACATCGGCGCTGGCCACACGCAGGGTTGCGTTAGTGAAGGGGTTGCCCCCTTCGGCCACTGTGCCGCCGATGTGGTCGCCGTGCATGTGAGTGAAGATCACCGTGTCGATAGAGGCGGGATCGACACCCAACGCCTCCATCACCGAAGGCAGCTTGCCCAAGGTTGGACCAAAGAGCGAGGCGGTGCCGGTGTCGACCAGAATGCGACGATCACCGATGTCGATCAGGAAGGCGTTGACCGCGCTTGGATGCCCTTCGCTACCGATATTAGCCTGATCCAGCAGGCTCGCAAACTCTTCAGGTGTGACGCCGTTGAGCATCTCGGGTCCGATGGAAATGAAGCCGTCAGAGAGCACATGTACGGTTGAGGCCCCAACGCTGTAGCGTCGCGCGGCCACCAGACCGGCGCCACCTGCGGGCGCCACGGCCCAACCCATGGAAGCCAGCGCCGTTGTCATCCCGGCGCCCAGTATAAATTCGCGTCTCTGCATGGAAATTCTCCCGATATTTGGAAAGACCCAAGGTGGGTCATGCAAAGCGTAACAGCAATCGTCTGGGTTGTGCAGCGGGCGATGTATCACCACGGCGTGATGCTGCCGCTTTTGGTCAGCAGGGACGATCAGCTGCCGCGATAGGTTGAGTAGCCGTAGGGTGAAAGCAGAAGCGGTACATGGTAGTGCGCCTCGTCATCCGTGATCCCGAAGCGGATCGGGATCTGGTCGAGGAATTTGACCGCGTCCGTCGTCAGCTCGTTTTGGTCGAGGTAGTCACCGCAAAAAAAGATCAGCTCGTATTGGCCTAGTTTCATCTTGCCCTGTGGCAGGATCGGGCTGTCGGTGCGCCCGTCGGCGTTTGTCTCAGCCTCAGCGATCTTTTTGTGGCTATTACCCGACACGCGATAGAGCGCGATCTTGATCCCGGCGGCAGGTACACCGCGGGCCGTGTCGAGGACATGGGTGGTGAGGTATCCGGCTGCCATTGCATATCCCCCTGTTTGGTCGCAGATTGGCGGCATCTCACCTTGATTGTCTGGGGAAGTCCATGGCCGAGTTGCCACCGCGGTATCCGCGCGATTTTCATGGGTACGGGGCGGATCGCCCCGATGCGGCGTGGCCCAATGGGGCGCGCATCGCGGTGTCCTTTGTGCTGAACTACGAAGAGGGCGGCGAGAATTGCCTGTTGCATGGCGATGCGGCATCCGAGGCGTTCTTGTCCGAGATTGTGGGCGCAGCCCCGTGGCCCGGGCAGCGGCATTGGAACATGGAGTCGATCTATGACTATGGCGCGCGAGCGGGATTCTGGCGGTTGCATCGGTTATTCACCGAGACCCGCGTGCCGGTGACCGTGTATGGCGTGGCGACGGCCTTGGCCCGGTCGCCTGCGCAGGTGGAGGCGATGCAAGGGGCCGGGTGGGAGATTGCGTCGCACGGGCTAAAGTGGATCGATTACAAGGATCATTCGGTTGCAGACGAGGCCGCCGATATGGATGCGGCCATTGCCTTGCATAAAGAGGTGACGGGGGAAAGGCCCCGTGGCTGGTATACTGGGCGTTGTTCTGAGAACACCGTTTGGCTGGCATCCGAGCGCGGCATGGACTGGATCAGCGACACCTATGACGATGATCTGCCCTATTGGGCCCGATTGGGTGGGCGGGATCAGTTGATTTTGCCCTATACGCTCGATTGCAACGACATGCGCTTTGCCACGCCGCAGGGGTTTAACGCGGGCGACCAGTTCTTTGCCTAT
The DNA here is from genome assembly GCA_038525015.1 of Pseudomonadota bacterium. Taxonomy (GTDB): domain Bacteria; phylum Pseudomonadota; class Alphaproteobacteria; order Rhodobacterales; family Rhodobacteraceae; genus Tateyamaria. The sequence continues at coordinate 68,883 of JBCBID010000003.1, forward strand.
CTGCGCGACACGTTTGATGCGCTATATGCCGAGGGGTCGGCGGGTCGGCCTGCGATGATGTCGGTGGGCCTGCATTGCCGGTTGGTGGGCCGTCCGGGTCGGGTGCAGGCGTTGCGGCGCTTCATCGAATATGTGCAGGGGCACGAAGGTGTATGGTGCGCGCGGCGGCAGGACATTGCGGTGCATTGGGCCGAGGCGCATCCGCCCGTGGTTGCGCGCGATTGGATCCATCTGGACCGGGCGGCTTTTGTGGAACAGTTTGGCGGTATCTTTGAGCATTCACCCTGGATTGCCGAGGGGGCCTTTGCCCTTGAGTTGGGTCCAGCCCATGACACGCCACAGGGGATGCACAGTGCCTTGTGCCGGGTGTTTCGAGCGGCGTCCGAGGACAAGCAGTTGGAGGTGTTGCGCGCTCACCCGGATCTGGCAGGCAAGCTGGCGGCGGCCAAGCGCTTGACGGTGGAGAGCACCGGGGAACAGGCGAGTGCGGGGCTGGATGCGTTGACTGATGCGGAGCGGGCTGCGTTTGAGCGGTTGAACGGGGCCTATACCGAGAAACACCGCTTTCCCTTCATCATCGCGGTCAAGGACCACGATAAGGCGGGCATTCTGCGCGCGTTTGAGCGGCGGCTTGATAATGACACTGAGGTGGAACTGGCCGAGGCGTGCCGCCAGGTCGAGCGTATAGCACGCCTGCGTCTGGAGGCGATGGGATGAGCTATGCCTTCCCCCCCGGCGGCTTGCCCGGTCAGAACGAGCATCCAGAGAGCACGGCGGTTTTTACGGAAAGCTATGCTGTCATCCCTGCATCGGTGCAGCGTGATATCGTGACGTCGTTCTTGCCTGGGTGGGATGCGACGCGAGCGTGGATCCTGGCCCGACCCATGAGTGGATTTGCCGAGACCTTTGCCCAATACGCGGTGGAGCTGTCGCCAGAGGGCGGCAGCAACGACCCGGAACCGGATATAGATGCCGAAGCGTTTCTGTTTGTCGCGCATGGAACTGCGCACCTGACTTTTGGGGCCGAGCTGTTTGAGTTGCGCCCCGGCAGCTTTGCCTATGTGCCGCCGGGGGCGCGGTGGACGCTGTGGAACCGGTCCGAAGACGTATGCGGCGTGCACTGGATCCGCAAGAAGTACGTGCCGGCACCGGGGTTCGGCGTGCCAGATCGCGTGGTGGCGCATGAAACAGAAGTGTCTGCTGCCCCGATGCCCGATTGCGGCGATCTGTGGGCGACACAGCGGTTCCTCGACCCGCTGGACCTACGCTATGACAGCCATGTGAACATCGTGAACTTCCGACCCGGTGGGCGCATTCCCTTTGCTGAAACCCATGTGATGGAACATGGGCTTTATGTGCTGGAAGGCACTGCACAGTATCTGTTGAACAAGGACTGGGTCGAAGTCGGTCCGGGCGATTTCATGTGGTTGAGGGCGTTTTGCCCACAGGCCTGCATCGCCACCGGAGACGGGCCGTTCCGGTATCTGCTGTATAAGGACGTGAACCGGCATGTCCCGCTTTGAGATCACGGCACAACCTCTGACGGTAGCGAGTTTTGCGCCCTACGGCGATGTCCTGGACTGCGCGGGCGATCCTGACAAGATTATCAATGCGGGGCTTTGTGGTCGGTATCACGACCGCGCGCGGCTGGACTTCGGTGACGGGCGCGCAGGGGTCAGCCTGTTCAACGCACAACCGCGCAGCCTGCCCTATAGGCTGGACCTGCTAGAACGGCACCCGGACGGATCACAATGCTTCGTGCCCATGTCTGCGCATCCGTTTCTGGTAATTGTAGCGCCGGATGAAGATGGCGAACCGGGTACGCCTCTGGCCTTTCTCACAGCGCAGGGGCAGGCGATCAACTTCCACCGCGGAATATGGCACGGCGTGCTGACGCCGCTGCACGCACCAGGTCTTTTCGCCGTGATTGACCGGATCGGGAGTGGCACAAATCTTGAGGAAGCGTACCTGGACCCACCCTTCATCGTTTCTTCTGACTGACAATACGACGGGGGTTTGGGGGCTGGCTCCCAATCAATGATGGTGTCGCCCCAAAGCGGCCTTTGGATCAGGTCGGATTGCGTTCGGCCCAACCTGCGAACACTTTTTCCAACGCCACGACCACGTAGTAAAGCACTATGCCCATAAGCGCCAAAGCGATCAGAACGGCGAACATCAACGGGTAGTCCGCGCTGATCTTGCCGCTGTCGAATAGGTGGCCCAAACCGCGTCCGTGGGGTTCCACGATCTCCATCAGGTTGGTGCCTATGAAGGCGAGCGTGACGGCCACTTTGAGCGCGCCGAAAAACTCGGGCAGGGTTTTCGGCAAGGCGATTTTCCAGAAAATCGTGAACTTCGATGCGCCAAGTGATGCCAGGATGTCGCGGTATTCCGGCTCAAGCGTTGACAGGCCGATGGAGACGGAAACCGCAATGGGAAAGAAGCTAATCAGAAAAGCGATCAGGATTGTGTTCATATCGTGCTGGCCCACGAACATCAGCGCGATGATGGGCACGACGGTTGCCTTGGGGATCGCGTTGAAGCCTACCAGCAGTGGATAAAGCGCGTCGCGCATGGTTTTAGACAGACCCATAACCATGCCCAGAAACACGCCGAACACAACCGACAGCAGAAGGCCCACAACTGTGCGCCACAGTGTGTCCCAGCCGTATTCGAGGAACAGGCCGCGGAATTTCCAGAAGGCGGGCCATATGTCGGACGGAGAGGCCATTTTGTAGTTTGGCCAGCCGTTGACCCAAACGAGCCACTCCCAAAAAATTCCAAAGAGGACGAGTGCGGCGAGCGGCACGCCGATCTGGCGGAGTGTCATGCGGCGTCCCTTCCTTGAGCAATGCGGATTTGCTGGCGCAGGGTGTTCAAGGCATCCGCACTTTCAGGCGTGTAGAGCATTTCGATATCCCGCTCGCCTGTCAGGTGGACATCCATCACGTACTGCGTCTTGGCGGGGCGGCCCGACAGGACAATCACCTGATCAGCGAGGAAGATGCTCTCGCGCAGGTCGTGGGTGATCAGGACACCGGTAAAGGGCTCCTCGGCTTTGACCTTGTGCATGGTCTGCCACAGGTCTTCGCGGGTGAAGGCGTCGAGTGCGCCGAAAGGTTCATCGAGGATCAGCACCTCGGGCTTATGCACGATGGATCGGCAAAGCGAGGCGCGTTGGCGCATGCCACCGGAGAGTTCCGAGGGGCGTTTGTTTTCGAAACCGCTTAGGCCTACGAGGTCGAGGAGGTGCCGCGCACGCGCTTCCTGTTCGCGCTTGGACATGCCTGTGGACACGATCTCGAGCGGTAGCATGACGTTTTGCAGGATCGTCCGCCATTCCAGCAGCACAGGGTTTTGGAAGGCCATGCCGACGGTGGATTTGGGTCCCTTGACCAGATCGCCGTGCAGCCAGACCTCGCCCTCGTCCGGCTTCATCAGGCCTGCGACCAGCCGTGTCAGCGTGGATTTGCCGCAGCCCGAGGGGCCGACGACGGCGGCGAATCCGCCTTCGGGTACGCTGAGTTCCAGCCCATCCAGCACCGGGAGCGGGCCAGAGGGGGGTTTGTAGGCGTGGCGCACACCCTTGATATCAATCAGGTTCGTCATGGGCGTGCGCCTTTGGTTTACTTGAGCATCCGCGCGTCTGCGGCAGGCAGGTAGGCGTCGGTGAAGTAAAGGCTTGCGTCCGGCGCGGTCTGGAATTCATAGGTTTCCGCCAGTTGGCCGAGCGCTCTTTCCATACGGGCCGCATCGACGCCGCCCATGCCGTTGGCGGTCACGTTGTCTGTCAACACGTTGGCGTCGATGGCCAGTTGCAGGCGGCGCTGTTCGAGCGCTGCGTCGGCTGCCGGGTTGCGCTCGACCAGGCTTTCGATGGCTTTGGTGGGGTCCGCAATCGCGTCTTTCCAACCTGCGGCCACAGCCGTCAAGAAGCCGGTGACCACTTCGGGGTTGGCTGCTGCAAAGTCAGTGTTGGCTATGATCGCGTTACCATAAAGCTCAAGCCCATAATCTGCCATCAGGATGGTCGAGATATCCTCCTCTGGCACGCCGAGGCGGACGAGGTTCAGGAAGGACGAGAACGAAAATCCGGTAACGGCGGCCACATTGCCTTCGGCCAGCATCGGTTCACGGGTGGGGAAGCCCACGGGTTCGACCGTAATCTTGTCCACGTCGAGGTTGTTGGCGGTGGCGAAGGCCGGGAATTGCGCCCATGCCCCGTCGGGGGGCGGGGCGCCCAGAACGCGCCCTTCGAGGTCTTTGGGTTCGGACACGCCAAGCGATTTGCGGCCTACCACGGCAAAGGGCGGTTTGTCATAGACCATCATCACGGCTGTCACCGGAGCGCCGGGGTTTTGGTCGAGGAATTTCACGAGGCTGTTGATGTCGGCAAAGCCCATCGGGAACGCGCCCGAGGCGACTTTGGGAATCGCGTCAAGCGAGCCCTGACCAGCCGAGATTTCCACGTTCAGGTCCGCAGCCCCGAAGTGGCCGTTGTCGATGGCCGCAAAATAGGGGGCGGACGGCCCTTCGAATTTCCAGTCAAGCGCGAAGGGCACTTGTTTCTCTGCAAGCGCGGTGGTCGCAAGCGCGGCTGTGGCCGCAAAGACGGCGAGGGTACGTTTGAGCATTGGTGTCTCCCAGGTGGTGATTGCGCGACACTAGGGAGCGCCGTTCCGGTACGGAACGGGCGCGCGCCCTGCCACGTCGTTTCTTCCGGCGCGGACTGTGCGGTGTGCTGAAAAATTATGCAATCGCTTTCAATGTGGATTGTGTGGAGGCTTTGTTCGTGGCCTTGTGAAGCGCACCGATGGGAGAGCCCAAGATGAAAGACGACAATTTCCTGCGCGCCAACAACGCCCGCCACATGTGGCATCCGATGGGCCACCCGGGCGAGGCAATGGCACATGCGCCCACCATCATCACCGGGGCCGAAGGGTCGGTGATCGAGGATATAGATGGGCACAAGACGGTCGATGCGGTGGGCGGCTTGTGGTGCGTGAACCTTGGCTATTCGAACAACGCGATAAAGGACGCGATTGCCAAGCAGCTTTATGACCTGCCCTACTATTCAGCGTTCTTTGGGACGTCGAACCCCACGGCGATTGAAGCATCCTATGCCGTACGCTCGTTTTTTGAAGCGGACGGCATGGCGCGGGTGTTCTTTACTTCCGGTGGCTCGGATTCGGTTGAGACATGCTTGCGCCTGGCGCGACAGTACCACCGCATCAAGGGTGAGCCGGGCCGGACCAAGTTCCTGTCGTTGAAAAAGGGGTATCACGGGACCCATTTCGGGGGCGCGTCGGTCAACGGCAACAACCGGTTTCGCGTGGCCTACGAGCCGTTGATGCCCGGCTGTTTCCACTTGCCGTCGCCATACCCTTATCGCAATCCGTTCCATGAAACCGACCCCGCCGTGCTGGCCCAGCACATCGCCGCCGCGATGGAGGACGAGATCCAGTTTCAGGGCCCGGGCAGCATCGCCGCCTTTATCATGGAGCCCATTCAGGGCGCGGGGGGCGTGATTGTTCCGCACGAGACGTTCATGCCGCTGATGCGCGAGATTTGTGATCGGCATGGCATCCTGATGATTGCAGATGAGGTGATCACTGGGTTTGGCCGCACGGGGGATTGGTCCGGGTCGCGCCATTGGGGTGTGCAGCCCGACATGATGGCTTGCGCCAAAGGCATCACCTCGGGCTATTTCCCGGTGGGGGCTGCGCTGATGAGCGAGGCGGTGGCCGAGGTGTTCGAGAATGCCGACGCGGATGGTGCGATTTTTCACGGCTACACCTATTCGGCCCATCCGGTCGGGGCCGCAGCGGTGACGGCCTGTCTGGAAGAGACGTTGCGGCTCGACACGAAGGCGAACGCTGGGCCGCGAGGTCAGCAGCTTTACGAGGGATGTTTGGCGTTGATGGAGAAGCACGCCATTGTGGGCGACGTGCGCGGGGGGCACGGGCTGATGACGGGGGTGGAGCTGGTCAGTGACCGCGCCACCAAGACCCCGCTTGATGCCGAGACGACCAAGCGCATTCACAAGGCCACCTATGAGGCGGGCGCGATGGTGCGGATTGGCGGCAACAACATTATGATGTCGCCACCGCTCGTTGTAACAAAGGACGAGATTGCGCAGGTATTGAGCGCGTTAGAGAGCGGGCTGGCGGCGGCGTGATCAATGGTTGCGAGTTCCCGATCAACCGGTTTTGCGGAGTTTGGATCGTCAGTGAATGGAAGCTGCGCGCCTATCGCAACCGACCTGCTAGCCAAAGGCAAAGAACGGGCATGGTCGTCCTAGCAAACACCGGCGCGATATCGTGGGCGTCTTCATGTTCCTTGCATGTGATCTTGCGGCAATCCGTTTTGGGGCAGCACACTGGTTTGATGGGCACGCCTGCTAGGAGTCTTTGAGCGCGTGGTATTTGGCAACGACTTTGCTACTCGGGCGCGACTTGGATTTGCATAGCTTGGGCGGGACCATATAGGCTGCGCTGCTTACGTTCTCTACCACTGTTAAATCGCTTTGGTGATGAAGGCGTAGTGTGTTGTAAGGCCTAACGGCGGCAAATTCGGTAGTATCTGCACGTCCGGTCAGATGTCAAAATTAGTTGGAAGAACAATCATGTCGCGGATTGTCACGTTACGCCCGCGGGTCAGCGCGAAGATCAGCGCATCTGCGACCTCGGCTGGGTCAATAAGGGACCCATTCTCCTTCGCTTTTCTCAGGTTTTCTTCCGGCCAGTCCGCCAAAAGCGCCGAGACTACGGGACCGGGCGAGACCTGGCCCACGCGGATCCCGTGCACGCGCAACTGACGACGCATAGTTTGCACAAAACATGTGATCGCCCATTTCGACCCTGAATAAACCGGCTCCCAAGGAATGGCCGAATGTCCTGCGACCGAACAGGTGACCCATATGTCGCCGACGCCGCGCTCCTTCATATGCGGGATGACAGCGTGGACGTTTTTCATCACGGCATTGACGTTCAGGTTGAGCATGCGGTCGATCGTGTCGGGATCCGTCTCGTCCAGATCGCCGCCGATATAGGTGCCGGCATTGCAGTAAAGTATGTCCAGGTGGTCCACCTTCTGCAAAATCTCCTGCACCATTGCGCTGCAATCGTCGGCGTCAAGCAGATCGGTGACTTGGGGAATTGCAGTGGTACCAAGTTTGTCGGCCAGTGCGGTAAGCGCCGCCTCATCACGGTCGACCATGACGACAGTGCCCCCTTCAGCAATCAAGGCTTCTGTTGCAGCCAAACCGATGCCGGATGCAGCTCCGGTAACTGCGGCGACTTTGCCTGTCAAAGCCTCTGCCATATCCGTCTCCTTCTATCTTATGTTCAAACAGCCAAGAAGCCGCCGTCGATGGGCAGCACAGTCCCGGTGATCAGTGGTGCATCGCCCGACAGCACCATGGCGATGGATCGCGCGACATCGTCAACTTCGGCGAAGCGGTCCATGGGGTGGCGCGCCATCATGGGTTTTTTCTTGGCCGGATCGGACCATGCGGCCGCGGCCAATTCGGTCATTGTGACAGTCGGCGCTACGGCGACGACCCGGATGCCATGCGGTCCAAGCTCGCGGGCCATAACGCGGGTCGCGCCTTCAAGGCCTGCCTTCGAGGCCGCATAGCACAGGTGGTCTGGAAATCCGCGGTGACCGGCGATTGAGGTGACGTTGACAATCACGCCGCCTCCGCCCGCTCCGATACGCGCCTTTGCAAAATCCTGCGCGCAGATCAGGGCCGCACGCAAGTTCAGATCAAGCACCGCTGCGTAACCTTCCTCGGTCATGTCGACGAGGGACTCGAGCACATTTGTCCCGGCGCAATTGACGAGAAAGTCGCACGGTCCCGCTTCTACCATGGCCGCGTGTGCCGCGTTGGTGTCTGTCAAGTCAACGGGTATAGACTGGCCCTTTGTCTCTTCTGCCAGAGTCTCAAGGTCATCCTTGGTGCGCGCCATGCCAATCACCTCGGCACCGCGCGCCGCCAAGAGAGAGGCGGTTGCACGCCCAATGCCCTTGCCGGCGCCTGTAATGATGACACGCTTTCCTTCAAATGATCCCGTCATGAGGCTGTCTCCTGTGATGCGGCGGCGCTGTAGCTTTTAAGCACTTTGATGATGCTGCGAATGACTACTTTCTCCGGGTCAAAACCCTCGCCGATGGGCAGTTCCCATTGTGGAAGAAACTGCCGCAGAACGGGCCAAGGCACGGTCGCATTGCCCAAAGTTTCAAAAAGATGGTCGACGGCTTGCAAAGCAATCGGGACGTTCCAGTAGTAGCGAATGCGGTCCGAGAGTGCGTAGTGCCGCATGAGCTTCGACGTTGCTGGCGTGTCACTGTAGTGGCGGTTCCAGTGCTTTGGCTCATCGATCATCAATTGTTCCATAGTGTGGTACAAAGGGCGTGTGCCGTAAGCGGGCGACACTTCGCTGGCGATCAGATCAAGCTTGTAAAGTGCCTCGCGCAAAGCAAAGGTCAGTTCCGGGCCGACCTTGAGGATCGCGTACCCATCGCGGACAAGTTTGATCAACGACGAACGCCCCTGGTAGTCAGTCGAGTGCGCTTCAAAGACAATGTCGCGCATGTCTTTGAGTGTGGCAGACAATCCCCGCGCTGCAGGCGCATTATAACGCACGACGTTCTGGTTTCCGAACTCGACGCCCGGTTGCACGACTAGGCCAATCACCCGCGTGAAGGCCGCGTTCAACCCCTCGGCGGCAAAGACAGCGCGGTGAATGTCAAACGTCCGTTTTGCCGCATCCGCTTGTGTGGGAGTTACCCCATCAAGGACATGATCGGCGCCACCGGGCGGTGGAACCTCGGTACCGATTACATAATGTGGCGGTGGTACACCTGTTGTTGCCGCAGCCGCTTCGGCGTGTTTCGCCAAGTTCGCTGCCCGCTTGGCCGTGACCGTGTCGTCCAGCGCCTCGGGTTCACCGGCACATCCCATTGAGGCGTCAATGTGAATTTTTCGGAAACCCGATGCGACATAAGCCTCGATCATCTTGCCTGCTTGCTTCATGGCATCCTGTGCGGGCAGATGTCGCCACGGATTGGGACCAAGATGGTCGCCCCCAAGAATGATGCGTTCTTGCGGGCAATCTTCATCGAACTGAATGGCCGCGACTTCCTCGGCGAAATCACTCGGAGTCTTGCCGGTGTAGCCGCCCTCATGGTTGACCTGATTGCAGGTTGCTTCAATCAGCATCGTCTCATCTGTGTCGCGCGCATGTTGAATAGCGGCGCGCAATACCAACGGATGCGCCGAACAGACCGAGACCAGACCGCGCGGTGCCCCAGCGTGGTACGCGCGGGCCAGGGATGTGAGAGGGCACAAGCTCATATTCGCAGTCTGTTTTCTGTGATGAAGTGGTTAAGCTCGACGCGAGTGCCCGCACCTTCCATCGGACCGCGAAAAGCCACGTTGCGCGCGCCTGCTGCCGCGCCATAGCAAAGCGCTGTTTCAACATCGGCCCCCAATCGGCGCGCGGCAACATAGGCGCCACCAAAGCAGTCGCCTGCGCCGGTCGGATCGACCTCGTCGACTGCAAAGGCGGGCTGGACAAACTTATCGCCATGGGACGTGTAGGCCGTCGCCCCGTCCGCCCCGCGCTTTACGACGACCTCCTGAATGCCAAGGGAAAACAGCGCCTTGATCGCCGCGCTTTCGCTTCCGGCTTTCGCCGCCGCCATCAGCTCTTCGCCGGATGGAAGAAGGACGTCGGTCTTTGCAAGAAGGGCATCAAACCGAATCTGCGTTTGCGCATCGAGGCGCAGTTCCTTCCGGGCGTTTGGGTCAAATGAAATCGAGCCGCCACGATCCTTGATCATGTCAGCGGCCCTATCAATCAGGGGCCAAACGGCCGGGTTCGACAAAAGCGTGCCCATGACGTGAAGGTGGCCAGAGCAAGACGCGGCCTGTTCGACGGTCGGGGTCCAAGACAACCGGCCCGCTGCAGAGGTCCACATATTGAAAACGAAATCACGGTCTCCATCAGGTCGGTAGCGCACGAATGCTGTACCAGTGGGTAAGTCCGGGATCTCGGCAATAGCGGATACGTCAACTCCGTCTTTTGCAAGACGCTCAATGCAAACACGGCCAAAATCATCCTGGCCGACGGCGCCAACCATTGCCGAGTGCGACCCCATTCTCGCGCACTGGTCACTAAAGATTGCGGGAGCACCGCTTGGGAACGGGCCGAGTAAGTGAAGCGGTTCGGTGAATCCGGTGCCTGGTTCACAGGCCACGATTTCGACAAGGAGCTCTCCGATGCAAAGGGTCGGTCCAAGTTTGTCAGGCGCGATCATTTCAGGGCCTACTCGGCAGCCTTGTCGTGCGCGCAATCTGCCTCAAGGATAAGACCCGCAGTGACATCATCCGTGACAAGCAAGTCAACCAGTCCGCGGCGGCATGCGGCCCTGATGATGTCAACTTTATGAGGTCCAGCAGCCGCCATGATTTTCTCGGGCACATTCTGGACTTGGTCGATCGACATGCCGATCGTCCGATTGTCGATGTCTTTAGACACCGAGTTGCCTTCGGCATCCAAGAAATGCCCAAAGACATCGCCGATTGCACCGGCTTCAATGAGCCGGTCTGCAGTCAGTTCGGAGGGCAAACCATGCTGAACCAGGAACGACTTTTCCGAAACATTCGAACAGGTCATGATCAGTGCATCAAGGCGGGTGAGTTTATCGAAATGCGTTCTGAGCGCATGCTGAGACAGGAAAAGCTCTCGGTCGATTCCTTCTGACAAATAGATCGGTGCAGCCAGCAAGGAGTAGTGCGCACCAAGCGTTTTCGCGATGCCTGACGCAATACCGAATGAGTTGAAGGTCGAGCCTTCTGTGGTGCCGCCAAGGATCGAAACCACCTCAAGGTCCGGGTGCGATTGTTTGGGCAGTTTGCGAATGGCGGCGTCTAACGTCAGCCCCCATGACACACCAAAGGATGACCATTCCCCGGTTGCCAATCGCTCCGTCAAAAGAGCTGCGAGAGCGGCACCGACTGGACCGTGAAAGTCATAATTATCCGCGTTGGCCGGACCAATGATCACGCGCGACAGCCCCAGCAGGTCTTTCAGCGCTTCTTGCTGCTCCACGCGCTGCATGAAGGGTGACTCAATTTGCACTTTCACCATTCCGGACGCCTTCGCAAGCTGGATAGCACGGTTCACGCGAAGCCGCGTAACATTCAAAAGCTTTGCGATTTCTGCCTGTGTCATTTCGCCAATGTAGTAGTGCCAGCACACTTCAGTGACGAACGCTTCGCTGTCTTCTATGGGCTCTCTCGCCAAGGCTTCATTCTCCGCTTACAGGTAGACTATGACATGGAATACAATTGTTCTGCAATCCATACATCTGAAAATTTACACTTGATCGTACCTTGTTACATGTGCATCTTTTGAAGAGCGCCAGCGTGTTGAGTCGATTGCCTCAAGACCAAGGCGCACAAAACACATGGGAGGAAAGCCGTGAGCTTAGCATTGAAGTTTAGCGCGTCCGCGCTTGCATTAACCTTGGCTGCGACGGCAGCTTATGCCGATGGTCATGCCGCCTGGTGGAAAGAGGCCGCAGCCCCCTACCAAGGGGTCACAATCCGGGGTGTGACGGAGTCGTCGCCGCCCTCGCAGTACATTCGTGAAGTTCTTGCCCCTGAGTTTGAAGAATTGACGGGCATTCGCGTGGATGTGGAAACAACATCCTGGGATCAGATGTTTGACAAGGGCATCAAGGACATGGAAGCCGGAACCGGCATCTATGACATGGTCTATATCGAGCAGGATATCATCTATTCGTATCTGGCTAGGGACTTTCTGACCAACCTGACCAATTTCCTTAGCGAAAATCCAAAACTTCAGGCACCCACTTATGATGAGGCGAATTTCACTACTTTCGCCGATTACTTCAAAGACGATGATGGTGACCTGTATGGTGTGCCGATGGAAGCCTTCCTAAAGGTCTATCTGTATCGGAAAGACTTGTTTGAAGACCCAGATATTCAGGCAGCCTTCAAAGAAAAGGCAGGCCGTGATCTGGCACCTGCCACAACACATGCCGAGTATTCCGAGATTGCACAATTCTTCACGGATTACGGCAAGGCAAACGACCTCGAGCTTTGGGGCACCACCGCACAGGCGCATACCGGGCACGTCGCCTCGTGGTATGAATACTACGAGTCTGTCGCGCCGACCTTTGGTGTCTACAACTGGGGCATTGACGCCAACAATAACTATGCCGCTTCAGTTGAAAATGGTGGTGCAATGAACGGACCGGAAGCGGTTGAGGCCATGGAATGGTGGCTGTCGATGCGTGACATCGCTCCGCCAGAAAGCCCAGCTTCGACATGGACCGAAGTTGGAACAACCTTCGGTGCAGGTCGTGCGGCACAAGGTCTGGTGTATGGCGAAAACGCGGGTTGGATTGCTGCGGACGAGACGAAGTCACTGGTCGTCGGCAAAGTTGGTGTTGCGCTGCCTCCGCTTGCAGACGGTGTAAAAGCTGCGGCGGAAGCGGGTGACGGCTATATCGGTTACTACGACGGTGGTGCATTCGGCATGCCGCACTCGTCGAAGAACAAAGAAGCGACCGCGCTGTTCCTCCAGTACATTGGACAGAACGAAGTGCAGCCGGATTGGGCTGTCGCGGCACCGCGCGTGACCCACACGGCGACCTACGATGACCCCAAGGTTGTGGCCTTCAACGATGAGCTTGGTGGTTACTACGATCTGATCAAAGATAAGGGGTACCTATTTGCAGGTGCGCCTGCCTATCCGTTCCACGCTCAGGTGCGCGAAGCGACCGCGCCGATCTTTTACCAAATCCTGACAGGTGACCTTTCACCACAGGACGGTTTGGATCAGATGGCCGCAGCAGCTGAGGCCACTCTGACTGAGTTGGGATACCGCAACTAACAAACCTCCCAGTTGGTTGTCTCAGGGTCGCTGTCACGTTCGGCGGCGGCCCATTTCCCCAAAAAAGTTGCTGGAAGGACGCTAGGGTCTGATGCACTCGAAACGACTGGGCTGGATCTTTCTGGCACCTACCTTGGTTATCCTGTTCTTCTTCGGTGTGGTTCCGTTTGTGTACGTCGTTTTCGTTTCGTTCCACCAATGGAATCCGTTCGCCGTAAATCCCGAAATGATTTTCAATGGAGCAGACAATTTCCGCAGGATTGTCTTTGACCAAGCTTTTCTGAATTCGCTTGGTGTCACAGTACTCTTCGTTGTGTTTGCGGTCTTTTCGCAGTTGGTCTTGGGTTATCTGCTTGCACAAGCTTTTATGCGAGATTTCCCGGGTAAAGCGATTTTTCGCACGATACATACATTGCCGTTGATCATGGCGCCCATCATTGTCGGTTCGGTCTGGAAGCTCATGACGACGCCGTCCATTGGGATCATTCCACATTACCTGGCCGAGTGGTTCGGGATTACGATGAATATCGGCACGTCTGCCGTTGCGGCCTTCACTACTATTGTCATCATGGATATCTGGCACTGGACCCCGCTTGTCACGCTGACTCTGATCGCCGCACTTGTTGCCCTTCCACCAGACCCGTTTGAGCAAGCCCAGATTGACGGTGCAGGCAAGCCGCAGATTTTCTGGCACATCACACTTCCAATGATCGCGCCTGCCATGATTGCGACGGTGTTCATCCGGCTTATGGACGCATTGCGAACGGTTGATGAAGTCTGGATGCTTACCGGAGGGGGACCGGGCTCGGCCACGCGGTTCTTGGGCGTTCACATCTTCCGCGAGGTGTTTCCCAAGACCAACTATGGCTACGGCTCAACAATCTCGGTCATCGTGCTGTACCTAACGATCGTCGCGTGCTGGTTGCTGTATGTCACGATGTTAGCACCACGCCACAACCGCCGGTCAGAGGAAGAATGATGCGCAAAAGCAGTCCCATCGTCGGCGTTATATTCTGGTGCCTTATCAGTTTCCTGACACTTTTCCCGATTTACTGGCTGTTCGTGATCTCGGTGAAACCGGCCGTGCAGCTGTTCTCGACGCCGGACTTAATTGTGACCGACCCGTTTTGGGGCAACTATGCCAAGGTTTGGGGTGATCGGTTATTGCGAAGCTACATGCTCAACTCGGTGATCATCTCAACGGGGAATGCGGTGCTGTGCACCATCCTCGGGTTCTTTGCATGCTATGCCCTCTCGCGCATGAACCTCAGCGGCAAAGAGTCGATCTTCTTTTGGACCATCACCAACCGAATGGCGCCGCCCGCTGTATTTCTGCTTCCGCTCTTTTTGCTGATGACGCAGGTCTACACTGTGGGTGAGTGGAAGTTGCTGGACACACGTATCGGCATGATACTTGTTTATTGCACATTCAACCTGCCCTTTGCGATCTGGACACTTCGCCCGACCGTTGATGCCATCCCGCGCGAGTTGGACGAAGCGGCCTATGTCGACGGCGCAAACACGTGGAAAGTGATCACCGAAGTCGTGTTCCCGCTCTGTCGCCCAGGCCTGGCCGTAACACTGATTTTGACCTGGGTTTTTGCGTGGAACGAATACTTGCTGGCGGCAACACTAACGAATTTCGAGGCACGCACCCTGACCACAGGACTGTCGGAATATGTGACCACCACCGGCACCGAGTGGGGGATCATGGCGACGATATCGGTCTTTACTCTGATCCCGGCCCTGATCGTCTTTGGGTTGGTTCAACGCCACATCGTCGCCGGGCTAACCTTTGGCGCGGTGAAGGGATAGGCCATGTCCGACAACAAAAGGAAACCAGGTTTCTTGCCAATCGAGACCAACTGGTTCGACCGATTTTTCATTTCGGTCGTGATTTGGATTGCGATGTCACTTTTCTGGTTCCGTTTCTTCGAACCATTGGGGGCATCGATCTGGATTTCAAACATCATCGCCCTGGCCTTGGCCGTGGTCATCATAAGGAAAGGCTAAGACATGGAAGCGCTTGTTCTAGAACAGAAAGATGAACTGTCTTTGCGCGACTTTCCGGGCATTGACCGCGCGGAAGAGTCACTTGGCCCCCGGGACGTCCGGATCAAGCTGCACACCGTCGGAATTTGCGGGTCCGATCTGCACTACTACACCCATGGGCGTATTGGACCATTCGTTGTAAATGCCCCGATGATCCTCGGGCACGAGGCCTCCGGGACGGTGATCGAGGTGGGCAGCGAGGTCACATCGCTGGAGGTCGGCGATCGTGTTTGCATGGAACCGGGCATCCCTGATCCCAACAGCCGAGCGACGCAATTGGGGATGTATAATATTGACCCTGCGGTACGCTTTTGGGCGACGCCACCGGTGCACGGTATTCTGCGGCCGACATGCGTGCATCCCGAAGCCTTTACGTTCAAGCTTCCCGGCAGTGTCAGCTTTGCGGAAGCCGCCATGGTCGAGCCTTTGGCCGTTGGTGTCCACGCTGCAACCAAGGCCAGAATCAAACCTGGCGATGTCGCGGTCGTCATGGGCGCCGGGCCGATCGGTTTGGTCACGGCTCTTTCCGCTTTGGCTGCAGGATGCACGCATGTTTTCATCTCGGATCTGGCAGAGAAGAAGCTTGAGATTGCGTCCTCTCTAGTGGGTGCGGTGACCCCAGTTAATGTGAGTTCGGCCAGTCTGGTTGATACTGTCTTGCGCGAGACTGCTGGCTGGGGCGCGGATGTGGTGTTTGAGGCAACCGGAAGCCCGCATGCCGCAAAGACCGTGTTTGAGCCCCTCGCCCCTGGCGGCTGCGTCGTAATGATCGGCGGTCAGCCCGACCCAATCGAGTACGATGCCGGGGCTGCGATGGTTCGTGAGGCGCGTGTAGAGAACATTTTTCGATACGCTCATGTCTTTCCCCGCTGTGTCGACATGTTGGCCTCGGGCGCGATCAATGTGAAACCTCTGATCACTCGCACATTCGAGTTCGCAGACAGTGTGAACGCGTTCGAGATCGCAGCTTCGGCGCCTCCGGCGGACGTCAAAATGCAAATTCTCATGCCGCAATAAGGGACAAGATCATTGGCTAACGTAACGATTGACAATGTCATCAAGCGCTATGGCGCGACGCAGGTGATGCATGGTGTCAGCGTGGGCATCAAGGATGGCGAATTTGTCGTGCTTGTTGGCCCATCGGGCTGCGGTAAGTCTACTTTGCTGCGGATGCTGGCCGGGCTGGAAGAGATCAGCGAAGGCACAATTTCTATCGGCGACAAAGTGGTCAATGATGTCCTGCCAAAGGAGCGGGACATCGCGATGGTATTCCAAAGCTACGCGCTTTACCCACATAAGACGGTCTTTGACAATATCGGGTTTCCCTTGAAGATGGCCAAACGCTCAAAACAGGAGATTGCAGAGAAAGTCACACAAGCCGCTGAAATTCTTGACCTTTCGAAATACCTCAAACGCTATCCCAAGGAACTTTCAGGCGGTCAGCGTCAACGGGTTGCAATGGGCCGTGCCATTGTTAGGGACCCGCAGGTCTTTCTATTTGATGAGCCTTTGTCCAACCTTGACGCCAAGCTGCGCGTCACCATGCGGGTCGAGATTAAGGAGTTACATCAGCGCCTTGGGACAACGATTGTCTACGTAACCCATGATCAAATCGAGGCGATGACCATGGCCGACAAGATCGTGGTAATGCGCGATGGGCGGGTGGAGCAAGTCGGCAGCCCGCTTGATCTATATGACCGGCCCGACAATGTGTTCGTGGCGGGCTTTATTGGCTCGCCATCCATGAACTTCATTCCTGGCAAAGTCAGTGGAGGTAAGTTCCGCTCCAACACCGGGCTTTTGCTTGACCTGCCGGCGGCAGAGACCTCCGAAGGACAAGAGATCATCTACGGTATTCGCCCCGAAGACATCACAATCGGTGAAACAGGTGTTCCTCTTGAGGTGATCGTGGTCGAGCCAACTGGTTCTGAGACACAGGTTTTCGCCAAACATGGCACAGCCAAGATTGATGCCTTGGTGAAAGAGCGCATCAGCGCGCGCCCAACCTCAAAGCTTGGTTTTATATTTGATCCCGCAAAAGCGCACCTTTTTGATCATGCGACTGAGCGGCGTATCTGACCGCCCATGGCGACGTCCGAAAAGCAATTTGGAGGCGTAATCTTCGATATGGACGGATGTCTTGTCGACAGCGAGCCACTGTGCCTCAGCACGATTGCGGAAGAGATGCACGATTTGGGGTTGAGCGACATCACGGCCCGCTACATTGGCGAAAGGTTCCTGGGTGTCTCCATTGCAAAGATCGAGCGTTTTGCGGCCGACCGCCTTGGACATCCAGTGCCGCCGGGCTTTGCCTCCCGCGTAGAAAACAAGCTTATACGCAAATATAAAAGCGAGCTTTCAAGGATTAAAGGCGCCGAAGCAATACTACGCCTTCTAGTGCTGGAAGGTCGCGCGCTTGGTTTGGCGACCGGTGCATCTCTTCGTCGGATGAATTCAACTTTGGAGATATCTCGATTAACCGATCACTTCGGACCTCGCGCGGTGAGCGTGGATCATGTGCGTGCCGGAAAGCCCGCCCCCGACATTTTCCTCGAAGCGGCAAAACGGATGGGGTGTGATCCATCCGTATGCCTTGTTGTTGAGGATTCACCTCTTGGTGTGGCCGGTGCGGTCCGGGCCGGAATGTCGCCTGTAGGATTTGTCGGTGGCAGCCATTTCAAAGGCCGGGAACATCAGCACGCGCAAAAACTGACTGAAGCAGGCGCTATACAAGTCTTTCGCGATCTTAATGCTGTATCCGAATTTGTCCTGCGCACGCCAGAGGTTCGGCGATGATTGGCGTAGGTGTACTTGCCTGCGGTGCCAAGATGCGGAGGCGTCTGTCGGCGCAATACTACCTGACCACGTTGATGGAACCTGGACCGGATGGCCCGGCTTCGGAAGCTGCTGAGTCGATGATTCACTATGTTGCGGTGGAAGACGGCAACGGGCCACTCATCGTGCAGACGAAAATCGCATCCTTGGCAATGCCTGCGCGTGGGGTGACGCCTCAAGCCTTTACTGACCTGATTGAATGTAGGTCTTCCAGCCCATCCCTAAAGGACATTATCCGTCGGGTGGCGTTAGATAGCAGTTGTGGCGATCTTGTGGATTGGCCTGACTTCAACGCTGCGTTTGAAACCGCGCATCGCAAAACCCGCGACGACAGCATCGTTGCAGCTTTGACCCCTGACTTGGAAGGCTATTGAATGTCGTATCTCGGAATTGACCTCGGAACGTCAGGTCTGCGCATTCTTCTGGTCGGTGAAGACGGTCAGCCCATCGGATCAACCGAGCGTTTCTATGAAGTTTCGCATCCATATGCCGGTTGGTCTGAACAAGACCCCTCGGACTGGATCAACGCACTTGAAGAGGCGGTCGCCGAGGTGCGCGAGCGATTTCCGGAGTTTGCTGACCTTGGTGGCATTGGCGTTGCAGGCCAAATGCACGGCGCGACCCTTCTTGACAAGGATGGCATGGTTTTGCGGCCCTGCATTCTCTGGAATGACACAAGAGCCCATATTGAAGCCGCCACCTTGGACGCGACCGAGGACGTCCGTGCGCTGTCGGGCAATATTGTCTTTCCCGGATTTACTGCGCCTAAACTTGAGTGGGTGCGAACGCACGAACCTGACATCTATGCTCGGACGGCCAAGGTGCTGCTGCCCGCGGCTTACCTCAACTACTATCTAACCGGAGAGTATGTCGCAGATCGATCCGACAGCGCTGGTACATCCTGGCTGGATGTCGGCACGCGAAACTGGTCAAATGCGCTTTTGCAGGCGGGGCACATGTCCGCAGATCAAATGCCAAGATTGGTAGAAGGCTGTGAGGCGGCTGGAACGCTGCGTGACGATATCGCTCGATCTTGGGGCATTACCGGCACCGTAACCGTGGCAGGCGGCGCAGGTGACAACGCAGCGGCGGCTTGTGGGATCGGGGCATTGAACGAAGGTCAGGGATTTGTTTCGCTGGGCACATCGGGGGTCTTGCTGACAGCACGCAAAGGCTACAAGCCAGCACCCGCGACGGCCGTTCACACCTTTTGCCATGCCGTGCCAGAGCGCTGGTATCAGATGGGTGTTATGCTGTCGGCCACCGATAGTTTGAACTGGTTGGCCCGTATAACGGGTCAATCGCCAGCGGACATGACGACCGCCTTGGGTGAGAGTTTGCAAGCGCCCGGCAAAGTGCACTTTCTCCCTTACCTGTCTGGCGAACGCACGCCACATAATGATGCCGAGATCCGTGGAAGCTTCACAGGGCTTTGTGCCAGCACATCGCGTGAGGATCTGACACGAGCTGTGATTGAAGGGGTGGCCTTCGCTTTGCGCGACAGCTTTGATGCGCTGAAGGCCACAGAAACCAAATTCGAAAAGCTCATTGCAATCGGCGGCGGAAGTGCGTCGGACTATTGGCTGAAAGTAATTGCGACCCTTTTTGGCGTCCCGCTGCACAAACCAAAGGCTGGCGAGTTCGGAGCCGCACTCGGCGCTGCCCGTCTTAGTATAATCGCGGCAACGGGCTTGGAGCCGGAAACGGTGGTCCGCGCCGCCGAAACCTCGGTTGAAATCGAACCGGTTTCTGAGATGAAGGACCTTTTCAACGAGGCCCATCAGAACTTTCAAGCGTCTTATCCCGCTATCCGTTCCATACAACTGCAGCAGTCTGCCGGATAGTCGGCTAGCCTATGATCCACGCGTTGTCCTTTGTGTTCTAATTGGATGCCGGTCCTGCACACAAAGAAGCGCCGAATTGCAGTTCAAATGACCGCTGGCGTGAACACCAATGTTCTGCGCAAAGCAGATTGATAACTCGGCGTTGAGCTAGGCAGATCAAAGGTCAAATTGCCTTCTATTGAGGAGGCAACAAAGCCGGGTTTGTCCGCAGAGCGAACATTGCGCGTCGCCCATGAACCCTTCGAATGCTCAACCTGGCTTTGCTTAGACCCGCTCCAAACCTGCGACAATACTCTGTGACAAAACGCGCATGTGCGCCCTGTCGCACCCCTACTGATCCGATTGGAATGCGGTCTATATCAGCGTCATGAATGTATAGCTGATTTTGGGCGGAGGCCTTAATGGACACCCTCATGCTGTCCCGCATCCAATTCGGGGCCAACATATCGTTTCACATCCTGTTCCCGACGATCACCATCGCCTTGGGATGGGTGCTGCTGTTCTTCAAACTGCGCTTTAACGCGACCGGTAATGTACGTTGGATGGACGCCTATCGGTTTTGGGTGAAGGTGTTCGCCCTGTCCTTCGCTATGGGCGTCGTATCCGGGATCACCATGTCTTTCCAGTTCGGGACCAACTGGCCCGGTTTTATGGAAACGGTGGGTAACATCGCAGGGCCTTTGCTGGCCTACGAGATTATGACGGCTTTCTTCCTCGAAGCGGTCTTCCTGGGCATCATGTTGTTCGGGTTTTCGCGCGTGCCCAGTTGGTTGCACACGATGTCCACCTTCCTTGTGGCATTTGGCACGTCGATGTCGGCGTTCTGGATCCTGGTTTTGAACAGTTGGATGCACACCCCCCAAGGGTTCGAGATGCGTGATGGCGTCGCCTTTGCTACCGATTGGTGGGCGATCATTTTTAATCCGTCCATGCCCTATCGCTTTACACATATGATGTTGGCATCCGGCTTGACGGTGGCCTTCCTTTTGGCAGGGTTCAGTGCGTTCCGCTGGTTGCTAGGGGACCGTAGCCAAAGCGTGCGCGTGACGCTGAAAACAGGTGTCTTCATGGGCGCATTGCTGATCCCGGTTCAGATTTTCATGGGCGACCTGCATGGGCTAAACACGCTCGAACACCAACCACAAAAGGTTGCTGCGATGGAAGGCAACTGGGACACTCAATCGAATGTGCCGCTCTTGCTGTTCGCGATTCCTGATGAGGGGGCACGCGAGAACCGACTGGAGGTTGGCATTCCCAACGGGGCGTCACTGATACTCAAGCACAAGGCCGACGGTGTTGTGCCGGGTCTGAACGATTTTGTGGCTGAAGACGGCACTGTGATGCACCCGCCCGTAACACCTGTGTTCTGGTCGTTCCGCATCATGGTAGGTACCGGTTTTGCCATGCTGTTTTTAAGTTGGGCTGCCGCCTTCCTGATGCTGCGCAAAGGGCGCGGGCCCGAGGGTATTCCGACCTTTATGTACTACGCGATGGTGCCCATGGCCTTTTCGGGTTGGGTTGCAACCCTTGCCGGGTGGTACACGACAGAAATCGGTCGTCAGCCCTGGCTGGTGCATGGCGTATTGACCACCAAACAGGCCGTGGCCGATGTGCCAGCGCCCTTCGTTGGCACCACACTTGGCGCGTATCTAGCAATCTATGCCTTGCTTCTGACCGCCTATGTGGGCGTCCTGTTCTATTTGGCGCGCAAGGCGGTCAATGGCGACGTGCCGCGCCCCCGCACCCCGCTGTCGGGTCAGGCCATCGCACGCGAAGTACCCGCGGAGTGACGTGAATGGACATGTTTAACGATCCGGCCCAATGGCTGCCTTTCACCTTCGCGGCGCTCATGGGCGTATCGATTTTGGTCTATGTTGTTCTGGACGGCTTTGATCTGGGCGTAGGTGTGCTTTTCCCTTTCGCCAGCGACGACGAAAAGGACATGATGGTCGCCTCAATTGGTCCGTTTTGGGATGCCAACGAAACTTGGTTGGTGCTCGCCATCGGTCTCCTGCTGGTGGCATTTCCTTCGGCCCACGGCACCATCCTGACCGCTCTTTATTTGCCCGTGGCGATCATGCTGCTCGGTTTGATCCTGCGCGGAGTGGCGTTTGAATTCCGGGTCAAAGCTCCCACGCCGCACAAGGCCACCTGGAACTGGGCCTTTTTTGTCGGTTCGCTCATGACTTCGCTTAGTCAGGGTTTCATGCTGGGTAAATATGTCATGGGCCTTGAAAGTACCTGGGGCACTTGGGCCTTTGCGTCCATTACCGCGGTGTTCTTGACCGTTGCCTACTCCATGATCGGCGCCTGCTGGCTTATCCTCAAGACCGAAGAACAACTTCAGTTCAAGGCGGTGACCTGGGCCAAAGGCGGCATCTGGGGCCTGGTGCTGGGCTTGGGCGCTGTTTCACTGGCTACCCCTTTGGTCAGCCCGCGCATCTTTGACAAGTGGTTCAATTTTCCCGAGTTTTTTCTGCTCGCCCCGCTGCCAATCCTGTCGGGCGTGATGGTGCTGCTTTTGTGGCGGTCGTTGCAACGTCTTCCCAATGCGACAGGTATGGGTGAGCGCGCGCCGTTCAGCTACGCCATCGCGCTCTACATTCTGGCCTTTGGCGGCCTAGCATACTCGTTTTACCCCTATGTGGTGCCGGAACAGTTGACCATATATGAAGCTGCGAGCGCCCCCGAAAGTCTCATGATTATCTTGGTGGGGGCCGTAGTGGTGATCCCCATGATCGGCGGCTACACCGCGCTTGCATATTGGGTTTTCAAGGGTAAGGCAGCGGAGTTGCGCTACGACTAAGTCCTGACCACGCCAATACGAAACTGTGCATTATCCGAGCAACCTACGCTTTCTGCTGATTAAAATACCACTGGGGGAGGCTGCGGGCCGCAGGCGAAGCCCCATCCCCGCTTTCCCTTGTCGCGCGTGCTGATATGCTGCGCTGCGGTACGCAAGGGGAGCCCGACTATGTATGACTTTGCCGCCATGGGCGCATGGCTGGAGTTTGCAGTGCGCTGGCTGCACGTCATCACCGCGATTGCGTGGATCGGCTCGTCCTTTTACTTCATTGCTCTGGATCTGGGCCTGCACCGCGACCGCAATCTGAACAGCGGCGCAGATGGCGAAGAATGGCAGGTGCATGGCGGAGGCTTTTACCATATCCAGAAGTACCTCGTGGCCCCCGCGGACATGCCCGACGGATTGATCTGGCACAAATGGCAAAGCTACTGGACGTGGATCAGCGGGTTTATCCTGCTGGTGCTGGTCTATTATCTGGGGGCCGAGTTCTATTTAATCGATCCCAATGTGCTGGACCTGACGACGTGGCAGGCGGTTGGCATCTCTTTGGCGTCGCTGGGGCTGGGCTGGGTGATCTACAACGCGCTGTGCAAGGTCTTTGTGAATGCAAATCAGACCGTGCTGATGCTGGCACTGTTTGTCGTGCTCATCGCGATGTCCTGGTTCTATGCCCAAGTCTTCACAGGTCGTGCTGCCCTTCTGCACCTTGGCGCGTTTACCGCGACAATTATGTCCGGCAACGTGTTCTTCATCATAATTCCAAACCAAAAGATCGTGGTGGATGACCTGATGGCCGGGCGCACACCAGACGCAATCTATGGCAAGATTGCCAAGCAACGCTCGACCCATAACAACTATCTAACCCTGCCGGTCATCTTCCTGATGCTCAGCAATCATTACCCACTGGCTTTTGCGTCGGACTGGAATTGGCTGATTGCAAGCCTTGTCTTCCTGATGGGTGTCACCATTCGGCACTGGTTCAACACGCATCACGCGCGGCAGGGCAACCCGCACTGGACCTGGGGGGCGACAGTGATCTTGTTCATCCTGATCGCGTGGTTAAGCGTTGCGCCGAGCGATGATCGCGAGGCGGCTGTGGCCGCCCGCTTCGCCGAGGCGGAAGGGTTCACAGACGTCCATGATATTGTCCTTGGCCGGTGCAGTATGTGCCACGCGGCTGAACCCGTGTGGCCGGGTCTTCATTGGGCACCCAAGGGCGTCGCGCTGGAAACCGAAGCCGACCTGACCCGCCATGCTCGTGCGATCTATCTACAATCGGGGGTCAGTCACGCAATGCCGCCTGCCAACCTGAGCTACATGGAAGACGACGAACGCGCCGCTATTGTTGCGTGGTATCGTAACGCCATCGGCGGCTGAACGGCTGGTCGAATCGGCGCATCACATGCTAAGTCTTGTGGCATGAACACCCACGCCCCCAATATACGTCCCGTTATCCGGCAGTTGGACGACTCTGCGATCAACCGTATCGCCGCGGGTGAGGTTGTGGAACGCCCCGCTTCGGCGGTGAAGGAACTGGTCGAGAACGCCATTGATGCCGGGGCGAAACGGATTTCGATTGATATTGCGGATGGCGGTAAGACCCTGATCCGGGTGACAGACGATGGCTGCGGCATGGCGGTGGATGACCTGCCACTTGCGCTGAGCCGTCATGCCACGTCGAAGATCGATGGGAGCGATCTTCTGAACATCAACACCTTTGGGTTCCGGGGCGAGGCGTTGCCCAGCCTGGGTGCCGTCGGTCGCTTGATCATCACCAGCCGCGTTGCCGGGGAAACGGCGGCAGAGATCAGCGTCGCGGGCGGTGAGATTGGGGCGATCAGGCCCGCGGCCCTGAACACTGGCACTGTAATCACCCTGCGTGATCTGTTCTATGCCACGCCCGCGCGCTTGAAATTCCTGCGCACTGATCGGGCCGAGTCGCAGGCGATTACGGACATCATTAAGCGCCTCGCCATGGCCGAGCCGTTCATCCGGTTCGAATTACGCGATGTGTCAAACGACCCCCGCACTGTCTTCAAGGCCGAGGCGCAAGCGGGCGATATAGTGACCGCCCTCAAGGGTCGTCTGACTGATGTGCTGGGTGCAGATTTTACCGACAACGCGATTGCTATTGATGCGGAACGTGACGGCCTGCACCTGACTGGGTTCGCGGCTTTGCCCACCTATTCACGGGGGGCTGCGGTGGCGCAATTTATTTATGTGAATGGTCGCCCGGTGAAGGACAAGCTGCTGACCGGTGCCTTGCGTGCTGCTTACTTTGATTTCCTTAGCCGCGACCGGCACCCGGCGGTGGCTCTGTTTGTCGATTGTGATCCACAACTGGTTGACGTGAACGTCCACCCGGCCAAGTCCGAAGTGCGGTTTCGCGATCCCGGCGTTGCGCGCGGGCTGATCGTATCGGGCCTGCGCCATGCTCTGGCCGAGGCGGGACACCGTGCCTCGACCACTGTTGCGGGGGCCACACTCGGGGCCATGCGCCCCGAACCGACCGAACCGCGCGTTTACCAGATGGATCGACCCAGCCTCGGGCGGCGCCCACCCCTCGATACCGGCTTTGCCGAAATGGCGCAGGATTTCAGCGCGCGGGTCGTGGACACCAGCTCTAAGTCTGTGACGGAACCCGACGATCTGCCTCTGGGCGTCGCCCGGGGCCAGGTGCACGAAAACTACATTGTCGCTCAGACCGCTACAGGGATGGTCATTGTCGATCAGCACGCCGCCCATGAACGGCTTGTCTATGAGAAGTTGAAGCGCCAGATGACTGAAAACGGTGTCGCGGCTCAGGTCCTCCTGATCCCCGAAATCGTCAGCCTGTCCGCGGGGGATTGCGCTCGCCTTCTCGAAATTGCCGACGATCTCGCCCGCTTTGGCCTTGGTATCGAAGCGTTCGGCGGCGACGCCATCGCCGTGAGAGAAACTCCTGCCATCTTGGGTGAGGTCGATTCCAAAGCGATGATCCAAGATATACTCGACGAATTGGCGGACCTCGGCGCTAGTCAATCGGTTCAGGCAAAAGTCGAAGCCATCTTGTCCCGTGTGGCCTGCCATGGCTCGATCCGCTCGGGGCGCCGCATGCGCGCTGAAGAGATGAACGCCCTTCTGCGTGAGATGGAGGCGACCCCCCATTCTGGCCAGTGTAATCACGGACGGCCTACTTATGTTGAACTCAAGCTGGCCGACATCGAACGGCTGTTTGGACGCACATGATCCAGATCGGCAATACCACTTTCGATACCAACGATCCGCTGGTTGCAGCAGCCCTTGTCGGGGCCAGCGCGCTGGTGCTGATCGTAATTCTATTGGTCCTCGCCCTTCGCGCTGCAGGCCGGTCAGCACGGGCGGCGGAGCCGCTGGCCCAACAACTTGGCCATCTTGGCCAGCACGTACAGGGCCTTGCTCAAGGGCAGGAAGGCTTGCGCGCCTCTATCCAGACAGTGTCGGATACGGCCACCAACGGGCAGGCACAATTGGCCCAGACGGTCGAGATGCGCCTCTCTGCGGTCCAGCAACAGATGCAGGACCGGCTGGCCGACAACGCCATGCGGTCCCAGCGCAGTCTGACCGAAATGCAAGAGCGGATGAAGGAGACCCTTCACGGCTCCTCAAAGCAGACAACAACCAGCCTGACGCAGTTGCAAGAACGGCTCGCCGCCATCGACAAGGCGCAAGACAATATCACCAAGTTGTCGGGCGATGTGCTCAGTCTGCAAGACATCTTGTCAAACAAGCAAACGCGAGGCGCGTTCGGTGAAATCCAGCTGCGCGACATCGTGGGCAAAGCACTGCCCAATGACAGCTATGCTTGGCAACCCACCTTGTCGAATGGCAAACGCGCTGATTGCATCGTAGATTTGCCGAATCCGCCGGGGCCGATTGTCATCGACTCGAAATTTCCGCTAGAGGCTTATGAAGCCTTGCGCCGGGCCGAGACGGACCACGAGTTGAAACAAGCTGTCGCGTTAATGAAAACGGCCGTCAAAAAGCACATCGCTGACATTTCCGACAAATACATCATCGACGGCGAGACGGCAGATGGTGCGCTGATGTTTCTACCGTCCGAGGCGGTCTATGCCGAACTGCACGCCAACTTCCCCGATCTGGTCCGCGAAGGGTTCGAAAAGCGGGTCTGGATCGTGTCGCCCACCACCTGCATGGCAACACTGAACACGATGCGCGCGATCCTCAAAGATGCGCGCATGCGCGAGCAGGCGGGCGCGATCCGCAAGGAATTGTCGATGCTGGTGGCCGATGTGGACCGTCTGGGCACGCGGGTTGGCAATCTGGACCGGCACTTTTCTCAAGCCTCCAAGGATATCGAAGACATCAAGATCAGCGCCGAGAAGGCCGGCAAACGCGCCAACCGACTCGACAATTTCGACTTCGAAGAACTTGAGGACCAAGGCGCGCTCGCCTTGAACAGTCGTCCACCGGCGGCGGAATGACAACGCCCCAAGCGCAACGTATCTTTTTCGAGGCCGAGGCCCAGGCCGAGTGGTTCATCGGCGTCCTGCGTCTGATCATCTCGACCTCGCTCGCTGTTGTCCTGTTTGTCACCGTCTGGTTTACGGGCCTGCCCGAGTCGGATGTTCTGGAACTGCAACTGGTCTATGCGGCAATGACCATGGCAAGCTATTTTGTCCTGGGTCTGGGCATCATTGGCTTGATCCGGGCGGGGCGCTTTCGGGCTTGGATGGCATGGCCGTCGGCCCTGATCGATTGCGTGTTCATCCTGCTTGGCTCTTGGCTCAGCCTGTCAAATATGGGGCTGTCGGGGCAGTTCATCTCGGCCTTTCCGACCATCTGGTTGATCCCGGTGGTGTTGGCCTGCGGCGCATTGCGCTTCAATCCATCACTTCTGGCCTGTATGTCAGTGGTTTTGATCGTCGGCTTCTCTGCCATCCTGACCATCCCCTTTCTCGCCTCCGAGGCCGAGGCGCGCGCGGGGCTGCTCTTTCTCTTTGGTTGGCCCCCTAACGTGGTGCGCATAGTCATGATCGCGCTCGCAGCCATTGTTCTTGTGGTCGCGTCGATGCGCATCCGCGCGCTGCTGCGTCGGTCGATTGATGAGGCCGAAGCGCGGGGGCAACTCACACGTTTTCTGCCCTCTGAACTAGACAGCCAACTGTCTGCGCGCGGCATTGATGCCATGCGCGTCGGGCGCCAACAGCGTATGGCTATTCTGTTCGTGGACATTCGCGGGTTTACCGCCATGGCCGAGACGATGACGCCTTCGGATCTGTCTGCCTTTCTGGCTCGTTACCGTACCAGTATCTCCAAAGCAGCGGATGCTACCGGCGGCATCGTGGACAAGTTTGTCGGTGACGGCGCCATGGTGGTCTTTGACGACGGGCAAGGTGACGCGGCGACTTGTGCGGTGGCGTTTTCCCATGATCTTCTGGCGCGAGTCACGGATGTAGATCTGGGGATTGGTATCCATCTGGGCGATGTGTTCGCCGGTGTGGTCGGGGAAGAGGGGCGGTTAGAATACACTGTTCTGGGCGACGCCGTAAACGTCGCAGCCAGGCTTGAGACAGCGACCAAGGCCGAAGCGATGGCGCTGCTGATATCAGAGAATGTGATGCAAGCGCTAGATCATCGCTCAAGCGCATGGCTGCATATCCCCTCGCTGGTTTTGCCAGGGCGACAGGGGACGATTTCGGTTTGGGGGATGACCCATGATCAGGCGCGCGCCGCGGCGACCTCTGCGTCCTGAAGCGGCACCTGCACATCTGGCTGGATCACCGCTGGATCATAAGCGTCACGTTCAAAGGTGGCGCGCACCATATCTAGGAAGAAGTCGAGCGGAAGTTTGTCATAGGCGGGATCAAAGCTGGATTGATCCCAGCGCTCACAAGATGTCGCGCCATCTTTGAAATATAGATTGTCCTTGCACACACCCCGTTTGTGCTTGTTTGCCCACACATGCTGTCCGTAACAGAGCATCTGGAAATCGCTGTGCTTTTCCACCAGTCAGGTGCATTGCTCACGCACAAGCGGTTTAAGGATCATGGCCCCACACTCAGCATGGTCATAGGTGGCAAAGGTATCGCTGAATGCGAGTGTGGCGGATTGCACCATGTGGCCCAGCCGCGTGATCTGATAGCCGGATAACTTCTCATCCAGCACCGTAAGCAATCAGGTCGGCAGCACCAAGCGTCTATGCGATCTTTGTGCTTTGTCAGGAATTCGTGGTCTTCCTTGTCGCCTTCTTTCATCGCGGTGAACTTGATATGATCCATCGCGCGTAAATCGCCGCGCTACCGTTGACGTCTTTCACCATGATCTTGGCCTGCGCCACGCGGATGTCCCTAGTAAGGGGACAGCCCTAGGCATCACCAGATGGGCATTCTCGTGTTCATATGTACTGAGCGGATAGGCAGATAAGCGCCAAGATATGTTGCCCCGGTCGCTGCCAAATCAACACGCGCTCTTTGTTCGTCGACGCGGACTGGCCAGATAGCGAAAATGACAACCTATCGCGTCAGTATAGGTCCGTCTGTTTTAGGGTCAGCCAGCCGTTTGCAAGCGTTTGGTTTGGCTGCATCGGGCATCTGCTTCGCCAAGCGTTCTGGAACAAGAGTGATCGATGTGCAGAGGTCTGTATGTCAAGGATGCGCCACACTGCCCGTCGGTCTTGAGACTAAGGCCGTTCAGTGGATGCGCACCTTATCCAAGGTGCGGACTTTTGGCGCGCAACCCGTTAGATGCGCGCAAACCGCTGGGCGATCTTGGGAAGCAACCCCTGAAACCGCAGCGGAGCATCGGTCACGGCCAAGCAGATACAATCCTCGTGAATGTCGGCCACCGGTGTGTGGTGCATATCGCTGTCCGCCACTTCCACGTCCCCGCGGGCGAAATAGTCGTCTTCGTCCTGAAACGCGCCTTGCAGTACCATCGTCATTTCGGTCCCGTGGTGGCCGTGATCGGGCATGGCGGCCCCCGCAGGGATATAAAGCAACCGGGCCGAGGCATCGTCGGACGTAGGCAGGATGGCCTGCTTCACACCCATGCCGACCGAGCGCCACTTGACGCTGTCGATGCCGCCACCGACATAGTCTTGCAGCGGCTGCGGCAGAACCGCATCACGCGCATATTCTCTTTTGATCTCATCCGGCGCACCGCCAGCGATCAGTGCCATTGTCGCCGCAAAACTACCCGGAGCAAGTACCACGTCGTTACCTGGCGTCTGCTCCAAAACTTCGCCCCCCAGGGCATTATAGCTTTCAACCACAGCGCGGCACTCGTCGCAAAGCGATACGTGCGTGGCGACCATAAGATTGAAAGCCTCTGGCAGCGTCCCGGCTGCGTAGGCCATAAGAATTTCATCCGTCAGGTGATGTGTGATCTTCTGTTCCATATCCGTCACTTCATCGCGTGGCGCAGCCGTTCCAGCGCCAACCGTATCCTCGATTTGATCGTGCCCAGGGGCAGACCGGTTTGATCGGCGATTTCACTGTGGGACAAGTCCCCGAAATACGCCTTCTGTATCAATTCTCGCTGGGCCGGGGGCAACTCTGCTATGGCTCGTCCCAACTGTTCGCTTTCCTGTTGCAAGGCCATCACGTCGGCCTGATCAGGTTCTTGTTCGGGGCCCCAGGCCAGATCTTCGGGCTCGGGGCGGCGCTGCTTGCGCAACACGTCAATCTTTCGGTTCCGCGCGATGGTGAAGATCCAAGTCGCCACCGAGGCCCGCGCAGGGTCAAACATATTTGCCTTGTGCCAGCAGGTGGCCATGACCTCCTGCGCGACCTCTTCGGCCAGCGACGCATCCGCGCCCGACTTGATCAGGAACCCTTTGACCCGCGGGGCAAAGTGATCGAACAGCGCAGCAAAAGCCGCCTGATCCTGACTGTCGCGAATGCGGATCATGTGGTCGACCCACTGCATCCGTTTTTCGTCGCCGTTCTTCATGAGTGCCGATCCTGTCGCCGCGCCGGAGAGCGCTCCGGCTGCTGGCCGCGCCGTTGTTCCAGACGTGTCTAAACCCGCAAACATGACCCGTCTACGCCGTGCAGACCGGTTTGGATCAAAAATAAATGTCTGGTTCTTGGTCATCCGTTTGCGCCATCCCTGCGTACTATAATGCAAACCTTGAGACGCACGGGACACCGCTGAATATGCCTTTTGAATCAATACCCACCGCACCGAAACGTATCGCCGTGATCGGGGGTGGAATATCGGGTATGGGCGCTGCCTATACGCTGGCGTCCGACCATTGCGTCACATTGTTCGAGGCCGAACCGCGCCTTGGCGGGCACGCCCGCACCATCATGGCCGGCAAACGCGGCGATCAACCCGTGGACACTGGCTTTCTCGTCTTCAACTACGCCAACTACCCCAACATGGTGCGGCTCTTTGATGAGCTCGACGTGCCAGTGGTCAAATCGAACATGAGCTTCGGCGCCTCCATCGATGGCGGGCGGCTAGAATATGGCCTCGCCAGCCTGGATGCGCTCTTTGCTCAACGGCGTAACGCGCTGAACCCCAAATTCCTCGGTATGGTCCGCGACATCCTGCGCTTCAACAAACACGCCCTGCGCGTCGCGAAAGAAGATCGCACGCGGACCATCGCGCAGTTCCTTAATGCGCTGGGCACTGGCGACTGGTTCCGTGACTTCTACCTTCTGCCCCTAAGCGGCGCGATCTGGTCCACACCCACCGAAAAGATCATGGATTTCCCGGCCCACGCCATGATGCAGTTCTTTGAAAATCACGCCCTGCTGAACGCAACGGGCCAGCATCAATGGTACACGGTCAATGGCGGGTCTATCGAATATGTCCGCCGGATCGAGGCGGCGATGCTGGGCAACGGCGTCGATATCCGCCTCGGCGCACCCGTCCAGTCGGTCCGCCGCACCGCCGGTGGCGCTCAGGTCAAAGCGTGGGGCGGCGAATGGGAGATGTTCGACGAGGTCATCTTTGCCACCCATTCCGACGACAGCCTGAGGCTGCTGGGCGACCCGACCGAGAATGAACAGGCGGCGCTGGGTGCCGTCAAATACCAGCCGAACGACGTGGTTCTGCATCGCGATGCCGCCATCATGCCGAAGCACCGGCAAACCTGGTCCAGCTGGGTCTATACCGAGGATAAAGACGCCCAATCCGACCGCATCGACCTGACCTATTGGATCAACTCGCTGCAGCCGATCCCGATGAGTGACATGCACTTTGTGACGCTGAACACCAAGCGAACGATCCGCGAGGAATTGATCTATGATCAAACCGTCCTCCGCCACCCAGTCTATGATCTTATGGCTCTCGCCGCGCAGGATCAGGTGCGCGCCATGAACGGGACCAATCACACGTGGTATTGCGGTGCCTGGATGCGCCACGGGTTCCACGAGGACGGGCTGACCGCAGGCCTTGACGTGGCCAACGCCCTGCTGCGCGCGCCGCAGATGCAAGTCGCGGCCGAATGACTGCCACCGTGGATCATATCGCGGGCGTGACCTTTCACGGGCGCAAGGGGGCCGTTGACAACGCGTTCCGCTACAGCGTGGATTACATGCTGCTCGATGCTGAGGCAGACGTGAGCCCCCCGCGCCTGTTTGGTCGTAACAAACGCGGACTGATGGCGCTGGATGATACCGATCACGGGGGCACCCCCAAGGCCGGGCGCGGGGCCGCTTGGGTGCGCGAAGTGCTGCAAGCCCACCAGATCACCGGCGTTGCCCGGATTGAACTGCTGGCCCAACCCAAGGTGCTGGGCCACGTGTTCAACCCCGTCAGCTTTTGGCTCTGTCGCCGCGAAGATGAGAAGATGATCGCAGTGATTGCCGAGGTCACCAACACCTTTGGCGATCGGCATAGCTATCTGGTGCACCACCCCGATCTGCGTCCCATCTCAGCCGAAGACAGGCTGCGCGCGACCAAGATTTTCCACGTCTCGCCCTTCCAACCCATCGAGGGCGGGTACGAATTCCGCTTTGACATTCGCGAGGACCGTATCGGCGTCTGGATCGACTACAGCCGCGATGGCAACGGCGGCCTGATCGCCACGCTCACCGGCCAGCGCTGCCCGCTCACCAACGGGCGCATCCTGCGTGCGGCCCTGCGTCGCCCGCTTGGATCACGCCGGGTGCTGGCGCTGATCCACTGGCAGGCGCTGAAACTGTGGTGGAAGCGCGCCACCTACCGCGCCCGCCCACTGCCCCCCACGGACGAGGTGTCGCGGTGACCAATGCCCAGCCCCAACGCTTGCCAGCCTATGCGGTCTTTGCCGCGCTGCTAAGTGCGGCCGGGCTGCCAATCTATATCCACGCGCCCAAGTTCTATGTGGATGAATACGGGGTCTCACTCGCCGCCCTTGGTGCGGTGCTTTTTGGCCTGCGGCTGCTGGATGTGGTGCAAGACCCGCTTTTTGGTCGCCTCTCCGAGGCGCTGCGCTCCCACCGCGGTGTGGCCGTGCTGATCGGCTGTACAGTCATGGCACTGTCAATGCTGGGCCTCTTTGCTGTGCCGCCGCTTTTGCCGCCCTTGATCTGGTTCGCGCTGATGCTGACGGGTGTGTTCTCGGCCTTCAGTTTCCTAACGATCAACTTCTATGCACAGGGCGTGGTCAAAGCCGACCGCCTGCCGGGTCAAGGCCACCTGATGCTCGCCCGCTGGCGCGAGACAGGCGCGCTGTTGGGCGTTTGCGTCGCGGCCATCGCACCGGTCATGTTGGGCGGTTTCATGGGTGCGCCCTTTGCCGGGTTTGCGGTTGGCTTTCTGGTGCTTGCGCTTCTGGCTGTCATCATGATGCGTGGCGAGTGGGTCAGCGACGGCCTGCCCCCGTCCGTGGGGTTCAAGGCCGTGCTCGGAGATGCGCTGGCGCGCAAGTTGCTGCTGATCGCGCTGGTCAACGCGGCCCCCGTAGCGGTCAGTTCCACCCTGTTTCTCTTCTTTGTCGAGAGCCGACTGCAAACCCCCGGCTTTGAAGGGCCGCTGCTGCTTTTGTTCTTTCTGTCTGCCGCGCTTGCTGCCCCGGTTTGGGGGCGCCTGGCCGAAAAGTATGGCGCCAAACCCGTGCTGCTGAGCGCCATGGTTCTGGCCATTCTGGCCTTTGGGTGGGCGATCACGCTCGGGCCTGGAGACTGGGTTACATTTGCGATCATCTGCGCGCTCTCCGGGGCGACGCTGGGCGCGGACCTCACCGTGTTGCCAGCCGTGTTTGCCAACCGCATGGCACGGATCAGCCCCTCGGCTGCCGAAGGGTTTGGCCTTTGGTCCTTTGTATCGAAATTCACATTGGCTTTTGCCGCTGTCATGTTGCTGCCCGCCCTTGAGCGGGCAGGGTTTGACAGCACGGTAGCCACCAACCCGCCTGAGGCTTTGATGCTTCTGACGCTGCTTTATGCGGCGGTGCCTTGTGGCCTCAAGGTCGTAGCAATCGCACTGCTTGCGACCACTGACTTAAAGGAGACGTGACATGGACGGTTTGATCTACGCCCTTCTGGGCGCTGTGCTGGTCCTGGCCTTTGGCTGGACACGATCACGCTATGCCGACTTTCTGGCACAAAGCCCGGACGACTATGCCATCGGCAACGGCCCGCAATTCGATGTGCGTACGCATCTGAATGGCCCGCTGATCTGCGAAGGGGTGATCTTTGGCCCGACGGGTCGCGTGTCGTCCCGCTTTGTGGGTGAATTTGATTGCAAATGGGAAGGCAATGTCGGCGTCATGGACGAGGTCTTTACCTATGATGATGGATCGCAGCAGACGCGGGCCTGGCGGCTTACCATCGGAAATGATGGTAAAATTCTGGCGCGGGCGGATGATGTTGTGGGCGACGGGACCGGTCAGCAAACCGGCAGTTCGGTGCAGTTGAAATACAAGTTTCGGCTGCCGGATGCGTCGGGCGGTCATGTGTTGGACACGGTGGACTGGATGTATCTGGCCCCGAACGGAACCATTGTGAACCGCTCGCAGTTTCGCAAATATGGGATTAAGGTGGCCGAATTGGTGGCCACGATGCGGCCCGCAAATACTGAGATGAAAGAAGCGGCATGAGTGACATTACCCTGAACGGCAAACGCTATTGGCTGGTGGGCGCAAGTGACGGTCTGGGCCGCGCGCTGGCCCATTGCCTGAGCCGTTCGGGAGTGGAGGTCGTGGTGTCCGCGCGGTCCGAGGACAAGCTGAAAGAGCTGGTCGCGGAACTGCCGGGCAAGGCCTCTTACCAGACCGTCGACATCGCGGATACCGACAGCGTGCGCGCTGCTGCACAAGCGGTTGGAGAGATTGACGGTTTGGTTTTGCTGGCTGGGGTTTACTGGCCTTTTTCCGCGCGAGAGTGGGACGCAGATCAAGCGATTGCCATGGCCGACATCAACTTTACAGGGTTCATGCGCGTGCTGGGTGAGGTGGTTCCCGGCTTTGTCAAAAAGGACGCTGGCCACATCGTCATCACGTCGTCGCTGAGCGGGTTTCGGGGGCTGCCGGGGTCCATCGGTTACACCGCGTCCAAGGCCGCGACCATGTCTCTGGCCGAGTGTATGCAGGCCGATTTGCGCAAGACCGGCGTACGGGTGCAGGTGGCCAATCCCGGTTTTATCAAGACGCAATTGACCGACAAAAACGACTTCAAGATGCCGTTCATCATGGAGCCGGAACAAGCTGCACGCGAGATCCTGGAACATATGTTGACGGACGATTTCAAAAAGAGCTTTCCGACGCTCTTTTCGCTGCTTTTTCGTGGATCGCAGTTTTTGCCGGATTGGCTGTATTACCGCATCTTTGCTTGAGCCGGGCGTGGATGCGTTAACGGGGCGTACGGTGGTTAAAATCCGGTAAAACGCATGTTTTGGCTGCAAAACTACATATTTTCACCTGCCAGGGTCGCCCTTGTTGGGGGCCAATATCGTCAAATCGCACAATTTCGCTTTGAAACTGCATGTTTTGTGCCGCGTGGTGCCGTTTACATCTTCTTTAGATTTGGTCCCCGTTAAGGTTTGGCCGGGCGCGTTTACTCTTTTTTCAGATATGCGGCAGAGTCTGCTTGGGAGGGCGCGTCAGATCGGCACGACAAATCGGTTGTGTTCTTGCCTGGAATTGATGCGGATCAAGGTGGTGTAGGGCGCGTTCGGTCAGGGTGGGCTCAGGAGGGCTGAGCCATGGACCTTGAGATTGAGCGCGCCGTTGTGGCGCAAGTGGTTTTGATGGGGCGCGAGTTAGACCGTGCCGAGGGTGAGTTACGGGGGCTGATTGATCGGCTGGATACCGACGCGCAGGCCGAGTTGGTTGCGATCATGTGGATCGGGCGCGGGGCGTTCGAGGCGGGCGACTTTGCGGAGGCGTTTGAAACAGCGGAGGCCGAGGCCACGACGCCATGCGCCGATTACCTGCTGGGCACGCCGCATTTCCCCGACCATCTGGAAGCCGGGATGGAAGCGCTGGGCCTGCCGCTTGGGGAGGATGAGGACGCGTTGATGCGGTAGGGCGTGGTGGGCAGATTGCCCACCCTACATGTGGTCAACGATGGCGAGGTGTTGGGCGAGGCGCGCGATGTCTTCCATCCAGTTGGCGACCAGTTGCAGGTCTGAGGGCGCGGCGTGCACGCCGGGTTTGATGGCACCCCCCTGCGCGGCTTGCACGGCCAGCGACACCGGGATCGACACGAGCCGCGCCATCGCTGTGCCCCGCGCGTCGCCCCAGGCATCCATCACATAGGTCTGGTGCCATGCGGTGCCGTTTGCATTGTCCGCCTTGAGATCGACGCAGAGGATCACGCGGTCAGGCTCGCCCTCGGCATAGCTGTTATTGGCGAGCATCTCGTCCGACATCTCGGTCAGGCGGGCATCGCTGGGGTTGGTTTCGATCTCGGCGAAGACGTCTTTCCATGCCTCGGCCCAGCCGTTCAGCCGCAGGGTGCCCCGGACAAATTCTTGGACCTGCCATTTCGGGTCGAAGCCGTATTCGGCCATGAAGGGCAGGCTGTCGCGGTTGGGATAAACCTCGAACGTCTCGGGCTGTGGGAGCGGGGCGCTGTAGGTGGTGACCGCGTCCCAGGGTCTGGTCACGGTCAACTCTTCGCCCGCACGGATGGATTTTGAGGGGGATTTGAGCGCTTTGAGAACGCCCACCGGTGCCCAACTGAATTTGTAGCGGAAGGCGTTGGCGTGTTTGGGCACCCCGCCGCAATAGGATGTGAAGCTGATGCGGTTGGCGTCGTCATAAGCGTCTGACTTGCGGTAGGCCGCCACGAGGTGGTGCGCCATCAGGTGGTCAATGCCCGGATCAAGGCCCACTTCGTTGACCAGCGCCACGCCTGCTTCTTTCGCTTTTTGATCAAGCGCACGCATTTCGGGGGCGATGTAGCTGGAGGAGACGAAATGCGCGCCTGACCCGATCGCGGCCTGGGCCAGCGGCACGTGCCAGTCGCCGGGCAGCATCGACACCACGGTGTCGCCTGGGTGCAGGGCGGCTTTGAGCGTTGCGAGGTCGAAGGCGCGGATGTCTTGCGTGTAACTGCCCACGGCGTCCTGTGCCTTGGAGACGGTGCGGTTCCAGACTGTGACCGGGTAGCCCAGTTCGATGAGGCGTTTCAGGCCGGGGATGGCGGAGAGGCCGGTGCCGCACCAGTGGATGGTCATGTTTGGTGTCCTTTGTTGGCGGTTGGACTGGGGGTTTCATACCCCCAGACCCCCGTGCGGTTTATCTGGCGAAATGAAGAAGGATCATTCTGCATCTGTGTCACAGGGTAGGTCGTCTGGGGCGATGCCGATGTAGTCGGGTGGTGGTGTTTTGGGCAAGCGCATGGCGGTGACTGTTGTGTCGCCCGCCAGCAGGGCCTGGACGATGCGGTGCATGCCGTCCATCAGCCGCCCGTCTGCGTCGAGGAGGATGGGGTAGCTGCGGTTGGCGCTTTGGACCAGTTGCATGTGGTCCGCAATGGCGCGCGGGGTGGGCGTGGTGCCGTGGGCGAACCACCAGTTTTCGTCAACTTCCGCGATGTCGGTCAGGGGTATGGTGTGCGGAATGAGGTGCTTGGTTGTGGCGGCGAGTTTGCGCAAGTCCCAGGCCATGAGGCCCTGCGCGCTGTCGCGGAGGTGGTATTGCGGGCGCATCAGCCCTTGATCGCGTTGTCGAAGGTGGACTTGGCACGGCCCCAGACGCCTGTGGTCAGGTCCGTGAGGGTCAGCAGGCTGGGTAGGAGTTGGTCGGCGTAGTCTTCGCTGCTTTCCACCGGCA
This sequence comes from Pseudomonadota bacterium, assembly GCA_038525015.1. Taxonomy (GTDB): domain Bacteria; phylum Pseudomonadota; class Alphaproteobacteria; order Rhodobacterales; family Rhodobacteraceae; genus Tateyamaria. Next base: position 106,542 of record JBCBID010000003.1, read on the forward strand.
GCATGGAGGGGAGGTTGTCGATGGCGGTGACATCAAGCGCGGGGCTGTCATGCACGCGCAGCGCGGGAGCGTCCCATGTGGTGGTGCGGTCGTAGACTTTTATGGGGGAAAAGTCGCTGTCGGGGTCGCAGGCAATGTCGCCGATGACGCTGAGTTTACGTGGTTGGTGGGGTGTCCCCGCGGGGACAAAGACGGGCGTGCCGGGGCGCGCGAGGATGCAGTTGAAGAAGAGGTCGTGGGCGAGGATTTCGGGGAAGGGGCCACCGTGTTTGGTTTCCTCGATGTCCCAGCGGGTGGTGGGCACGCCCATGACGGTGCAGAGGTCAGCCGCCCCGGTGCCGACGCGACCAAGCGCGCCGATGATCAGGGCGGTGGGCCGTGCGGTGCCAGTGGCGACGAGGTCGGATTGCAGCGCGGCCAGCAGGTGGTTGGAGCTGGAATAGGCGTGAACGCGCTTTGCGAGTTGTCCGTGTTGCTGGGCGATCCAGCATTTAAGCGCGACGGCGGCGCCCGCGTAGCCCGCCCAGTAGCCGAAGGCGGCGACGCGTTTGCCAGCCGCGTCCACGAGGTATTCGAGGTCGTAGAGGGTGCCGCCGCCTTGTTTGAAACGGTCGAGCAGGATTTGGCCTGCGGGCTGGCCCTTGTAGGCGTGGCCGAACATGATGTGCTTGTGCGGCAGGGGCGTGCCGTCGTTGGGCAGTTCCTTGAGGCCGAAGATGATCGCGTCAGCGGGCGCGCTGGGCCATGTGTTCTCGGGGGCAATCGTGGCGCCCGCTTGCGCGTAGCGGTCGGTGGGGATGCAACGGGTTTGGCTGTCTTCCACTGTGACGTTGATCCCAGCGCTGATGAGTTTGGCGGCGCCTTCGGGGGTGAGGCCGACCCGGTCTTCGTTGGCGCGTTGTTCGGCGCGGACCCAGAGATGTGTCATCGCAGCATGCCCCTGGACCGGATGGTTTTGACGCTGTCGCGGGCCTCCATCGCTTGCATGAACGCGCGGATCTTGGGGAAGGGGGTGAGGTCGACCCCATCGCCGGGCAGCCAGGTGCAGACCATGAAGAGGTAGGGGTCGGCCAGCGTGAATGTGTCGCCGAGGATGAAAGGGCCGGTCAGGCATGCGTCTTCGACGAAGTGGGCGGAGGCGGTCATGGTTTCGGGGACCTTTTGGGTCATGTCCTGCCAACTGCTTTCCTCATCCGCCCAGCGGTGGCCGCGCATCTTGTGGGCGTGGTTCACGTGCATGGTGGAGGCGAGGTAGTACATGACGCTGCGCGCCTTGGCCGCTTGCACCGGATCAGTGGGCATCAGGTGCGGGGCGTGAGCGGCGATATAGTCAAGGAGCGCGCCGGTTTCGGTGAGGATTGTGCCGTCGACGTCGAGCGCGGGGACGCGGCCCTTGGGGTTGACGGCGGCGTAGTCTGGGCTTTGCTGGTCGCCTGTGGTGAAGTCCAGTTCATGGGTGCTGTAGGGCAGGCCCGCCTCTTCCAATGCGATGGCGACAGCGATCGAGATGGTGCCTGTGGCGTAATAGAGTTTCATCGGTGTCTCCTACACATGCGTTTGGGCATGATGCCGGTCAGGGTGTTCGAGGTGGGGCACGGCGTTGAACATGACGGGTGACCATGTCCCGCCGATGGGGTGCAGGCGGTGTATCGACGTGTTCATGATCGCCAAGGCGACATTGGCCATGGCCGGGATGTCGAGGCCGAGATGCAGTCGCATGGCCATGGCGATGAAGCCCCCCGATGTGACCACCAGCGCGGGGCCGGTGCCGGCGCCGATCTCGGTCAGGGCGTCGCGGATGCGGGTTTCGAAGGCGTGGAACCGTTCAGGCGCTCCTTCAAGCTTGTCGTCCTGCCAGTGCTGCAACACTTTTGGGAAGTGGTGCACGAAGTCTGCGGGCTCGGATGGTGCTGCGATCCCGTGTTCGGCTTCGAGTGCCTGGGCCATGGTGAAATATTCAAGTTCATTGAGGCGCGGGTCTTCGATGGCGTGCATCCCAGTGGCCATGCTGTGGGCCGTTTCGCGGTGGCGGCGCAGGGTGCCGGAGTAGAGCCGGGTGTGGTGCTGGTGCGTGGCGCGCATATGGTCGCCGAGCCAGGCCGCCTGACGGTGGCCAAGCTCTGAAAGCTGGTCATAGCTGGCCTCGTCCCTGGCGTGGGTGTTGGCTTGGCCGTGGCGGATGAGGGTGATGTGGGACATGCGGGCCTGTGGCTGGTGTTCGGCTTGTTCTAGGTCAGCGCCCGCCTGGTGGAAAGTGCAGGAGCCTCCGGCGGGGATTTTTTTGAAACAGAGAAGGGGGGATGTGGTGCATCGTGGTCAGGGGCATGCGCATCGGAAACGACAGGGACGCGAAAATGGGTTGTGGTGTCGGGATTGGGAGTCCTTTGTGGGTGGTTCGCGCGGTAGAACGGCGTTGATGACAGGGAGTTGTGCGCGATGACGGACACGGTGACATTCATGCTGGATGGCCAAGAGGTGCGGGCCGAGGCGGGCATGACCATCTGGGAAGTGGCCCATGGTCGCGGTCTGGTGATCCCGCATCTGTGCCACAAGCCTGCGCCCGGGTATCGCCCTGACGGGAACTGTCGTGCTTGCATGGTGGAGATTGAGGGTGAGCGGGTGCTGGCGGCGTCGTGCATTCGGGAGCCGTCTGAAGGCATGGTGGTGACCACCAATTCGGCGCGGGCCGAGTCTGCCCGCAAGATGGTCGTTGAGATGCTGGTGGCGGATCAGCCGGAGCGCGATGTGGCGCATGACAGGTCGGCGCATCTTTGGGACATGGCCGAGGCAAACGGCGTATCGGAAAGCCGGTTTCCAAAGCTGGAAGAGGGGCGGATTCCGCTGCTTGATGACAGCCACGTGGCGATGTCGGTTAATCTGGATGCTTGCATTCAGTGCGGGTTGTGCGTGCGCGCCTGCCGCGAGGTGCAGGTCAATGACGTGATCGGCATGGCCGGGCGGGGGCATAACGCCTACCCGACCTTTGATTTTGCTGATCCCATGGGCGAGAGCACCTGCGTGGCTTGCGGTGAGTGCGTGCAGGCCTGCCCGACCGGGGCATTGATGCCTGCGACTGTCGTGGACGAGCGCCAAGTGGGTGACAGCAGGGATTATGACAGTGAGGTCGAGAGCATTTGCCCGTTCTGCGGGGTGGGCTGCCAGGTGTCGCTCAAGGTCAAGGATGGCCGTGTTAAATATGTCGAAGGCATCAATGGCCCTGCAAATGAGGGGCGGCTTTGCGTCAAAGGGCGCTTTGGGTTTGACTATATTCACCACGCGCACCGGCTGACCAAGCCGCTTATTCGGCGCGAGGATGCGCCGGCCAAGGGGTTGAATGTGGACCCGGGCGACTGGTCCACGCATTTCCGCGAAGCGTCCTGGGACGAGGCGCTGGACTTTGCGGCTGCTGGCCTGAAGGGGCGGGGTCGCGAGGTGGCCGGTTTCGGATCGGCCAAGTGCACGAACGAGGAAGCGTATCTGTTTCAGAAGATGATCCGGCAGGGTTTTGGCCACAACAACGTGGACCACTGCACGCGGCTGTGCCACGCAAGTTCCGTGGCGGCGTTGATGGAGAATGTCGGCTCGGGCGCGGTGACGGCGACCTTTAACGAGATCGAGAATGCGGATGTGGCGATTGCGATTGGCTGCAACCCGATTGAGAACCACCCTGTCGCGGCCACCTATTTCAAGCAGTTCACCAAGCGGGGCGGTAAGCTGATTGTCATGGATCCGCGGGGTCAGGCGTTGAAGCGCTTTGCGTCCCATATGCTGCAATTCCGGCCCGGTGCGGATGTGTCGATGCTGAACGCGATCATGCATGTGATCGTGGAAGAGGGTCTGTATGACCAGCAATATATCGACGCCTATACCGAGAACTGGGAGGCGGAAAAGGCGCATCTGGCGGGCTTTGCGCCCGAGAAGATGGCGGAGATTTGCGGGATAGACGCAGAGGTGCTGCGCGATGTGGCGCGGACCTTTGCTGGCGCAAAGTCGGCGATGATCTTCTGGGGTATGGGCGTGTCGCAGCACATTCACGGGACCGACAATTCGCGCTGTTTGATTTCACTGGCCCTGATGACCGGGCAGGTTGGGCGGCCCGGTGCCGGGCTGCATCCGCTGCGCGGGCAGAACAATGTGCAGGGGGCGTCGGATGCGGGGCTGATCCCGATGTTCCTGCCGGATTATCAGACGGTCACGGATGATGGGGTCCGCTCGGCCTTTACCGATGTGTGGGGGTCTGGTGATTTCTCGAATGAAAAGGGGCTGACCGTGACCGAGATCATGGATGCGGTCCATGCGGGTGACATCAAGGCGATGTATGTGCTGGGTGAAAATCCGGCCATGTCGGACCCGGATGTGGAACATGCGCGGGATGCGCTGGCCAAGTTGGATCATCTGGTGGTGCAGGACATTTTCATCACCGAGACAGCAAATTATGCGGACGTGATCCTGCCTGCGAGTGCCTTTGCCGAGAAGTCGGGGACGGTGACCAATACGAACCGCCAGGTCCAGATGGGCCGCCCCGCGGTGCCGCCGCCGGGTGAGGCGCGCGAGGATTGGTGGATTGAGGTGCAATTGGCCAATCGGCTGGGTCTGGGCTGGACCTATCAAAGCCCGTCGGACGTGTTTGCCGAGATGAAGGTGAACATGAAATCGCTGGACAACATCACCTGGGCGCGGCTGGAGGGGCAGAATGCGGTGACCTATCCGTCGCTTTCGCCCGAAGATCCCGGGCAGGCGATCGTGTTTGGCGATGGGTTTCCGCGGCCCGAGGGCCGTGCTAGGTTCACGCCTGCATCGGTCATTCCGCCCGACGATGTCCCGGATGCCGATTACCCGATGATCCTGACCACCGGGCGGCAGTTAGAACATTGGCATACCGGGTCGATGACGCGGCGGTCGACGGTTCTGGATGCGGTGGAGCCGGAGGCGAATTGTTCTTTGCATCCCGGTACGCTGCGCAAGCTGGGCGTGTTGCCAGGCGGCATGGTGCGGTTGATCACCAAGCGCGGGTCCATCGAGATCATGGCGCGGGAGGATCGGGCGGTGGCGCCGGACATGGTGTTTCTGCCCTTTGCCTATGTGGAGGCGGCGGCCAACATTCTGACGAACCCGGCAGTCGACCCATATGGCAAGATCCCTGAGTTCAAGTTTTCAGCGGTCCGGGTTGAGGCCGTTGCGGGGGCTGTGGCGGCAGAGTGATCCTGATGTGCGCCTGACGGCGCGCGCGATTTTTTGTGCTGATGAGGGGCGCTGCCCCTCAAACTCCCCGGAGTATTTTGGGCCAGAAGAAGGGCATTGCGATGGCGCTGCAACCGGAACGGTTTTTGTCGGATTTGCATGCGCTGCGCAGTTTTGGTGCGGCGGGCGTGGGCAAGGGCGTTGTACGCCCGGCCTATTCAGAGGCGGACATGGCGGCGCGGGACTGGTTGGCGGCGCGGATGGCGGAGGCCGGGTTGGCGCCGCGCTTTGATGCGATGGGGAACCTGTTTGGCCTGGCCGAGGGGCCGTCACTCTTACTTGGGTCGCATTCGGACAGTCAGCCGCAGGGGGGGTGGCTGGATGGGGCTTTGGGTGTGGTGGCGGGGCTCGAAGTGGCGCGTGCCAGCATTGAGGCGGGAGGGCCTGCGATCTCGGTTGTGTCCTTTCAGGATGAAGAGGGGCGCTATGGGGTGACCACCGGGTCGAAGGTGTGGACTGGGGGGATGTCGCAGGCGGAGGCGGACGCGCTTGTGGACCATGAGGGTGTTGCCTTGGGCAAGGCGCGGGGCATTGTGGGGGACCGGGTAGGCGCGCCGATTGATCCCGGGCAGTTCAGCGGGTTCATGGAGTTGCATATCGAGCAGGGGGCGACACTGGATACGGCAGGCGCGCAGATTGGTGTGGTCACGGATATCGTGGGCATCCGGGATCGGGTGATTACCCTGACAGGACAGCAGAACCATGCGGGCACCACGCAGATGGCGCTGCGGCGGGACGCGTTTCAGGGGCTGGTGGCGTTTTCATCGCGGTTGAATGATCGGTTGCGGAACGTGGTCACGCCGCAATCGGTCTGGACCATTGGGCATGTGGCGGTGGCGCCCAATGCGTCGTCCATCGTGCCGGGGCAGGTGCGGTTTTCCATGCAATGGCGCGATGCCGAGGCGGACCGTCTGGCGCGGATGGAAGCGGTGATCGAAGACACCCTCGCGGAGGTGGCGGCAGAGATGGACCTGGGCGTTGAGAAGGGGCCGCTTTTGGGGCTGGAGCCTGTTGCGATGGACATGGACTTGCGTGTGCGGCTGGAAGCCGGAGCCGAGGCTGTGGCGCCCGGCCAGTGGCGGCGGATGCCGTCGGGGGCATTGCATGATGCGACCAATGTGGCGCGGGTGATGCCGGTGGCGATGCTGTTTGTGCCCTCCATCGGCGGCATCAGCCACGCGTTTGAGGAAGATACAGACGAGGCAGACCTGGTCGCAGGGCTACGGGTGTTGGCCCGTGCGGCCGGGCTTTAGGCGCGCGCGTAGCCGCGGTTCAGAGCACGTTGACGGTAGCGGTCGGCCGCAGCAGAGGCCGCGCGCAGGTCGGTGTGGCAGGTGATGCGGCGGCTGGGGGTTCCGCCGATCATGCCCCATTCAACGACCACCGACGCTTCGGCAAACAGGTTAAGCGTGATTTCGACACGGTAGAACCTGTGTTGGTGAGATTGATACAGCAGCGCTTCAACCATAACGGGAGGATGGCACAACATGTGGTGTTATGTCCAGTGCACATCCCCAAGAAAGATGTAGCCCGCCCCATAGATCGTTTTGATCAGTCGGGGATTCTTGGGGTCTTCGCGCAGCTTGGTGCGCAGCCGGCTGATGCGAACATCCATCGCGCGGTCAAAGCTGTCACCGGCGCCGCTGCCAAGCATGTCCTGCATTTGCGCGCGGGAGATCAGACGTTTGGGGGCATCGAGAAAAAGGCGCAGCACCTCGCCTTCGGCGTGGGAAAAGGGGGTTTCTTCGCCCTGGTCGTTGGTCAGGGTGTAGCTGTCGAACGAGGCTGTCCAGCCGTTGAAATGGGCGATCTGGCTGGTTTGTGTTGTCAGTTTGGGCGTGCGCAAGCGGACGCGGATGCGGGCGACAACCTCGGCCGGATCGAAAGGTTTGATGATGTAGTCATCGGCCCCCAATTCGAGGCCGGTCACGCGGTCCTGTACCTGCGCGCGGCCCGAGATGATGATGACCGCGGCGCCTTGTTCGAGGGCGAGCTTATGCACGAGAGCGAGGCCATCGGTATCGGGCAGGCCAAGATCGACAAGGCAGACGTCGGGTTTGTGGGTTTTCAGCGCCGCCTCGAACGCCGAGGCGCGGGAAAAGGAAAGCGTGCGAAAGCCGGCTTCCTCCAATGCCTCGGCGAGGATCGTGCGAATGGCCGGTTCGTCATCAAGGATGGTGACAAGGGCTCCGGTCATGCGGCGTCTGCCTGCAGAAGGGCGGCGAGGTCGGCGGCTTCGAACGGTTTGCGCAGGACCGGGGCGGTGCGGGTGGCCGCCTGAAAGGTCGGGTCGCTGGGCAAGAGCGAGGTCATGAGGATCACGGGCAGCGTGCCATTCAGTTGCATGGCAAGATCGACACCCGTGCGGGTGCCGGAGCCGAGATTGATGTCCGACAGGACAAGGCCGATATCTGGCAGGTCGGCGGTGAGGGCGATGGCCTCGTCCACGCCTGCGGCTTCGATGACCGCGTGACCCATCCCCATCAAGAGGTCGCGGTAGTGCTGGCGCAGGTCGGGGTCGTCTTCGACCAGCAGGACGAGTGCGCCGGCGAGTTGCGGGGCGGGTCGTAGGGGCAGGCGCAGGCGGACGAGAGCGCCCGTATCGCCATTGCCCAGCTTCAGGTCGCCGCCCGCGCGTTTGGTCATGTCGTAGACCATGGGAAGGCCCATGCCGGACCCCTCGGACCCCTTGGTGGTAAAGAACGGGTCGAACCCGTGTTCCAGTGCGTCATTTGAAAAGCCGGGGCCGGTGTCGGCGACGGTAAATTCAAGCCATGTGTCGTGGACGGGGCGGGCCGTCAGCGTGATCTGCCCGGTGGTGCCACAGGCGTCGCGGGCATTAAGGATGAGGTTCAAGAGGCTGTCCCTGACAAGTCCGGGGTCGAGCATATGCGGGCCCGTGACGGTGGTGAATGTGCTGAGGGTCAGGCCCGGTGGCAGGGTGGATTGCGCCATGGTGGTGACGTCACCCAGCAGGGTTTCGACATCTGTTGCAGCCGTGCGCATGGCGCGGCCTGCGGTCATGTCGGCGATGGCGTTCAGCAGCTCGCCGCCGCGTCGTGTGGCTGAGAGCGTGCCCTCGATAAGGTCGGCGGCGCCGTCGGGCAGGTTTTCCATACGCGCTAGTTTGGATTGAAGGCCAAGGATGATGGTCAGCAGGTTCGAAAAGTCGTGTGCCATGCCGGATGTCATTTGCGCGGCAAGCGTACGGCGGCGGTTTTGTTGCAAGGCGACGCGGGCCTGCGTTTCTTCGGTAATGTCCATGGACAGGATGTAGACGCCACCCGATGCCTCGGGGGTAAATGACACACGGATGCGTCTGGCGCTGGCCTCGTCGGTGAATTCGAACACCGACGCCTCGCCCTGATAGGCGCGGGCGAGGTTAGACGCGATGCGGCCATAGGCGAAAGTGCCAAGAGCATCAGAGATGTGTGCGCCGACGATTTCGGATGGGCGGTCGGGTATGACCGTACTGAGCCGTCTGTTGGAGAAAGTGTAGTGGCCGGTTGCATCCACATGCGCGATATGAGCGGGCATCATTTCAGTGGTCAGGCGTGTGCGCGCCTCTGTCTCGGTCAGTTGGCGCTTGGCCTCTTCCAGGGCCGAGACGGTCGCGGCCAACTGGCGGTTGGTGGTGCCAAGTGCTTCGGTGTGTTGCAGGACCTGATCGCTGAGTTCGGTGGCGCGGGCGCGCAAGAGCGCCTCTTGCGCTTTGGTGTGCGAGATGTCGGTGTAGACGGTGACCCAGCCGCCCTGAGGCAGCGGCGAGCCTTCGACGCTGATGGTGCGGCCATTGGCGCGGGTGCGTTCCATATAATGCGGCTCGAAGGCCAGCGCCTGATCGACACGCTCCTGCACAAAAGCATCCAGATCGTCGATCGGGCCATATTCGCCGCGCTTGGCCAGATGGGTGATTGTCTCGCGAAAGGTCGAGCCGGGGGTGACCAGCGCGTCGGGCAAATCAAACATCTGTTGGAAGGGGGCGTTGCACACGGCCAGGCGCAGGTCCTGATCATAGATCGTCAGCGCCTGCGCGATCAGGTTCAGGCCCGAGGCCGTCAGCGATGCCCTGTGATCCTGTGCCATATCCCATGGCTAGCACCAGTTTCGCGACGCGCACAACGGCTCAAACCCCGCTGTTACAATTCGTAAGGATTGGGAAAACATCAGGAAAAAGTTGACGCGCAGCGTTGGCGCGACATCCTTAGGCGCAGCAAGAATCGTCTAAGCGATCACGCGCGGCCCCGAAGTCTGGGGCGCGTTCGGGAGGAAAACACGTGACGAAGTCGCCTGAGGGTGCGAACGGGTTGGTGTCCGTTCCAGCGCTGTTACACCGCAACGCCAAGCAATTTGGAAGCGCGCCGGCCTATCGCGAAAAAGAGTTCGGGATTTGGCAAAGCTGGACCTGGGCCGAGACGCTGGACGAGGTCGAGGCACTGGCGCTTGGGTTGATTGACCTTGGGGTACAGCCTGGTGACCATATCGCCGTGATCGGGCGGAACCGGCCCTACCTTTACTGGTCGATGATGTCGGCCCAGATGGCAGGGGCGATCCCTGTGCCGCTCTACCAGGACGCGGCGGCGGAGGAGATGGGCTATACCCTCGACCATTCCGGTGCGCGTTTTGTGATAGCGGGCGATCAGGAGCAGGTCGACAAGGTCATTGAAGTGCAGGGGCAACTGCCTGGCTTTGAACAGATGATCTATCTCGATCCGCGGGGTTTGCGGAAATACGATCATTCCAAGCTGCACCAGTATTCCCACGTGCAGGATGCGGGCCGGGCCAAGCGGGACGAGCTTGCACCCGAAATGGCGAAACGCATTGCGGCGCTCGATTATGACAGCACCTGCGTGATGCTCTATACGTCTGGCACGACGGGCAAGCCCAAAGGCGTCGTGCTGAGCAATCGGAACGTGATCGAGACATCGAAATCGTCGTCGGAGTTTGATGGGCTGCGCCAGAGCGATGACATTCTGGCCTATCTGCCGATGGCGTGGGTGGGTGATTTCATCTTTTCCGTCGGGCAGGCGCTGTGGTCGGGGTTCTGCACCAACTGCCCGGAAAGCGCCGACACGATGCATGTGGACCTGCGTGAGATCGGGCCAACCTATTACTTTGCGCCACCGCGGGTGTTTGAGGGTCAGCTCACAAATGTGATGATCCGCATGGAGGATGCGGGCGCGTTGAAGCAGAAGATGTTTCATTACTTTATGGCGCATGCGCGGAAGGTGGGGCCGGCGATTTTGGACGGGGCGTCTGTGGGGCTCTTGGACCGGTTGAAATATGCTTTGGGCGAGTTGACGGTTTATGGCCCGCTGAAGAACACGCTTGGGTTCAGCCGCGTGCGTGTTGGGTACACCGCCGGGGAGGCGATAGGGCCGGAAATCTTTGATTTCTATCGGTCTTTGGGCATCAACTTGAAACAGCTTTATGGCCAGACCGAAGCCACGGTGTTCATCACCGCGCAGCCAGATGGTGAGGTCCGCAGCGATACGGTGGGGGTGAAATGCCCCGGTGTCGAGTTGAAGATCGAGCCGAATGGCGAGGTGTTCTATCGGTCGCCCGGTGTGTTTGTGGAGTATTACAAGAACGCTGAGAGCACCGCCGACACCAAGGATGCCGAAGGCTGGGTAGCGACAGGTGACGCGGGGTTCATTGAAGAAGATACGGGCCATCTGCGCATCATCGACCGGGCCAAGGATGTGGGGCAGATGGCATCAGGCGCGCTGTTTGCACCCAAATACGTCGAGAACAAACTGAAGTTTTTCCCGAACATTCTGGAAGCCGTCGTCTTTGGCAACGGGCGCGATGAGTGCACGGCGTTTATCAATATCGACCTGACGGCAGTGGGGAATTGGGCGGAGCGCAACAACATCGCCTATGCGTCCTACCAGGAGCTCGCGGGGCACAGCCAAGTGCTGGCCACGATCACGGATCACGTGGAAGAGGTGAACCGGTCGGTGGCCGAGGATGAGATGCTATCGGGCTGCCAGGTCCATCGGTTCGTGGTGCTGCACAAGGAACTGGATGCCGACGATGGCGAGTTGACCCGGACCCGAAAGGTGCGCCGCCGGATCATCGAAGAAAAGTATGGCGACATCATCACCGCACTTTATGACGGGTCATCGGAGGTTTCGACGGTGACAGAGGTGACCTATGAGGACGGGCGCAAAGGGTCGATTTCAGCAACGCTCGACATCAGATCGGCCACCACGTCGGTCGCTGTTCAGAAGATGGCCGCAGAGTGAAGAGGGTGTCTGACGCTCGCCCTTTGGGCATCGCCCCACCCACCATCCCTTGGTGCGCCAGGGCCACTGACCGGGTAATCGCAGCCGATCGGTCCTCTGGGGCAGGTTTCCCTCGCAAAGTGAAGGGGTCAGGCTGCGTTGTCTTCAAAAACGTGCCGCACTGCGCAGTTCAGGCGGTTGTCGCCGGTGAAGTAACCGATGCTGCGGCGCATGACTTTGCGCGTCTCGGCAGCACTCAGCCCCTTTCGGCGGCATTCTACGGCAAGTCTCAGCAGGTAGCGGCGTTCAAGTGTGTCAAACATCTTTGGCCCTCCGATACGGCGTGTCACGATCCTTTCCACAAAAAGGTTAACATGCCCCCAAGGTGGGTGACGATGGAGGTATTCCATGCTTGATCAGACCGAGGGCTACACCACCGCGGATGGCCGTAAGATCGGCGGCGTGGTCATGGAGATGAAGAATATTACCCTGCGTTTCGGCGGGGTTGAGGCGATCAAGGACATCTCTTTCGACATTCGCGAAGGGGAGATTCGCGCCATTATCGGCCCCAATGGCGCGGGCAAGTCTTCGATGCTGAATGTCATTTCGGGGTTTTACATCCCGCAAGAGGGGCAGGTGTATTACAAAGGCGCGCCGCGCCCGCAAATGAAACCGTTTGAGGTGGCGCGCCAGGGCATTGCGCGGACATTTCAGAACATTGCCCTGTTCGAAGGCATGTCGGTGCTGGACAATGTGATGACCGGGCGGCTGACCCATATGAAAACGGGTTTGTGGAGCCAGGCGATCTGGAAGGGTAGGGCCGAGGCGGAAGAGACGAAAAACCGGGAAGTTGCTGAAAAGATTATTGATTTTCTGGAAATTCAGGCCATTCGAAAGACCCCGGTGGCCCGGTTGCCCTATGGGTTGAAAAAACGAGTGGAACTGGCCCGTGCGCTTGCGGCTGAGCCGTCGCTGTTGCTGCTGGACGAGCCGATGGCGGGCATGAATGTCGAGGAGAAAGAGGACATGAGCCGCTTTATCCTGGACGTGAATGATGAGTTTGGCACGACGATTGCGCTGATCGAGCACGATATGGGCGTGGTCATGGATCTGTCGGACCGCGTGGTCGTCATGGATTACGGTAAGAAGATCGGGGACGGGACGCCCGACGAGGTGCGCAACAATCAGGATGTGATCGACGCCTATCTTGGGGTGTCTCATGACTGAACAAGCCGATGCACAAGTGGTGCACCAAGCGTGCACAGTGCGGACACCGTTTCTGTGCGCAATGGTTGCGCTGAGTGTAGCGTTTGTACTTTGGGCAATCCCGCTGCGGGCTGAGGAGCCGCCCATCTGCGATTCGGCGCAGCCGCGCATGGCGGGCCTGTGCGATGTGATCGAGGCGCGTTGCCTGCCCTATCTGGCCGACCCTGCGAGCCTGTCGCCGCAGGATATCATGGCAATCCCCCGCACATTCCGGCGCTATTTCGAGAGCACGCTGAATTCCTATGCGCTGGGCTATCAAGAGACCGATTTGCCGGACACTTTGGTGGTGTTCATGTATGACGAGCCCGCCTGCGAGATCATCAGCCACGGGCACAGCTATTCCGAGTTGCTGTTGGCCTTCAACGAGTGGCGGGCCGGGGCTGGGGCGCGGTTCGTGTCCACCACGGGTTTCGAACCGGTCAGCCGGGTGACGATGGACCGTGCCTATGCTGCTGCGTTCCTGGCGGCCCCGCGCCGCGACGGGCGGGTGACCGAGATTACGCTGAACTGGAACCTGACCTTTGAGGGGCTGACGCGGCTGCGGGTGAGTTACCAGCCGCTGCGGGATCATACGGCGGACCTGATGGGGGTGGCGGTGAAATGAGGTGGTTGCCCAAGTCATTGTCGCGGGTTGTGTTGCCTTCGCTCTGTGCGCTTATTGTCTGTCTTGGCGCGACCTATCGTGCGCAGGCTACCGCGGTATCCTCTGACGCTTGGATCGAAATGGCGGTAGCATGCGAAAACGTGGTGTCGATGAACAGCGCCTCCGGACTAGCGCGTTTCCCTGCATCAACCGACACTATTCTCGTCGATGGTTTGGACGAGACCTCTGTTCAGCATCCAAGTGGAGGTGTCGCGCTGAGCGCTGCCAAGGCGGGGTCAGACTGGTTTCTGTGTGTTGTGCGGTCGATAGGTGTATTCAAAGCGGGTGATCTGGACACGCTCGTTGGTGTGTGGGCCGGACATCAGCATGCCCTCGCTAAGGCCAATAACGGCGTGCTTATGACCTTTGACGACGGATCGACATTCGCGCCCGTCAGGGTCGTCTGTCGGGCGAATGATCAGGTTACCGTGGTCATGGCATTTCTGGCTGCAGACACAAATGATTTTCGGATTGCTGCTACGGACCGGTTGCCCGGGTCCATTGACAATCCTTGCGATGCGGGAGGATCCCAATAGATGTCCGAACAACTGATCTATGCCAGCGAAGTGCTTCTCAACGGTCTCATGGCGGGCGTGCTCTATGCCCTTGTTGCACTTGGCTTTGTCCTGATCTTCAAGGCGTCGGGCATCTTCAACTTTGCCCAAGGGGTCATGGCGCTATTCGCCGCAATGACCCTGGTGGGCATCCAGAACGGGCAGGTGCCTTTTGCCCATTTGATCAATGCGATTTTTGGCACCGACATCCACTATTTCGGATGGGAGGTGCATTCGATCTTTGCCATTCTGTTGACCGTGGTGGTGATGATCCTGCTGGCGTGGATGGTGCAGCGGTTCATCTTCAAGCATCTGGTGGGGCAGGAGCCGATCATCCTGTTCATGGCAACCATTGGTCTAGCCTATCTGCTTGAAGGTGTGGCGGACCTGATGTGGGGGTCCGAGATCAAGAAGCTGGATGTGTGTCTGGCCGAGGGCACCTGCCTGCCGCAGGGCATTAACCTGGCTATTGATGAGGCGACCTTCAACTTGTTTGGTTACGGGTTCTTCATCGACAATCTGGATATCACAGCGACGATCATTGCGGTGCTGCTGGTCGGGGCGCTGGTGATCTTTTCCCAATATACAAAGCAGGGGCGGGCCATGCGGGCCGTCGCAGATGACCACCAGGCGGCATTGAGCGTGGGTGTATCGCTGAACTACATCTGGATCTTGGTGTGGTCTGTCGCGGGTTTTGTCGCACTGGTGGCGGGCATTATGTGGGGTGCAAAATCGGGCGTGCAGTTTTCGCTGTCGTTGATTGCTTTGAAGGCCCTGCCCGTTCTGATGCTGGGTGGCTTCACGTCGATCCCGGGTGCCATTGTCGGGGGCCTGATCATCGGCGTCGGAGAGAAGCTGTTTGAATTCTTTATGTCCTCGGGCGATCTGGCGGGGGCGCTCTTTGGCTTCACCATGAACGCGACGGAGAACTGGTTTGCCTATGTGTTGGCGCTGATCTTCCTTGTGTTCCGCCCGCAGGGCCTGTTTGGGGAGAAGATCATTGAACGTGTGTGATCGCCCCAGGTGTGAGCCCCTGGCTTGGTGCGCGATGCACTCCCACCGCCCGGCAACCTCTGCTGATTATCCGTCAAGCTGCCGGAACAGCGTGACCGTGAGCGCGGCGAGCACTGTGACCGACAAGGTCATGGCCAGCATGATGTCACCTGTTAGAAGTATGGTCGCGCCCGCACACAATGTGAGGACGAAGACGCACAACAGAAGCGTTTGCCCCAGCCGTGACTGCGCGCGCCGTGGCGGCTCGCGCACGGGCGCCTCGACATATACGTCGCCAGCATCCGGTATCGCTTCGAACAGCTTGGCCTTTTCAGCGGCCAGGTCGACGGCATTCAACTCACCCCGCGCATGCGCGGCCTCAAGACGACGGATATCGTCCAGTATCGCGGTCATAGATCCCACTCCATTTACCCGCGGGAAAGCTGGCGGTGAATTGGGACGCGAATGTGGCAAACGGGGAAAAGTTGGGATGCTAGTTAAGGTAAGTTTAACGGGAAGCAGCGGCGATAGAACGCACCTTTTACAAGCTTCTTTGGTTGACGCTCATCGTATTTGCGGTGGGCGCGGCGCGGGAAATCAGCGTGGTGTTGCATTGGGGGCGGGGCTTTCGCGATCCGGTTCAAACGGCGGCATCCGTGCTTGTGTTGTGCGGCCAGACGCTCGTGCCGATTGTGGCGCTTTACTGGGTTCCAAAGATCATCCGAAATATGTTTCCGGAGGTGCGCTGAATGTTCTATCGTGAAGCAGGCGATTTTTCGACTACATATCCGCAGGATAGCCAGACCTTTCCGATCCGGTTCGACCGCTATCGGTACTATGTCGTGCTGGCGGTGGCCGTGCTGATCATGCCGTTTGTGATGACGGATTATCTGGTCAATTCGATCTTTCTGCCCTTTCTGATCTACGCCATTGCCGCCATCGGGCTGAACATCCTGACGGGATATTGCGGGCAGGTGTCGTTGGGAACCGGTGGGTTCATGGCTGTAGGGGCCTATGCTTGCTACAAGCTGATGACCGCCTTTCCGGATGTGAACATCTTTTTCCACGTGATCCTCGCTGGCGGGATCACAGCGGCGGTGGGGACACTTTTTGGCCTCCCGTCCCTGCGGATCAAGGGGTTCTATCTGGCTGTGGCGACGCTTGCGGCGCAGTTCTTTCTTGTCTGGCTTTTTAACAAGGTGTCGTGGTTCTACAATTACTCCGCCTCTGGACAGATCAACGCGCCGGAGCGCACCGTCTTCGGGGTCGAAGTGACGGGCCCGAACACCGAAGCCTGGGCCACTTACCTCTTTTGCCTCGTTTTCACCGTGGGCGCGGCCATTCTGGCCCGCAACCTGACACGGGGGTCCGTGGGCCGCGAATGGATGGCCATCCGCGATATGGACATCGCGGCCGAGATCATTGGTGTAAACCCACTGCGCGCCAAGCTGACCGCCTTTGCAGTGTCGTCCTTCTTTGTCGGCATTTCGGGCGCGTTGTTCTTTGCCGTCTATCTGGGCGCGGTCGAGGTTGGCGAGGCATTTGGCATCACCAAGTCGTTCCTGGTTTTGTTTATGATCATCATCGGGGGGCTCGGGTCGATCTTTGGCGCCTTCGCCGGAGCGGCGTTCCTGGTGGTGCTGCCGGTCGTGCTCAAGATCGTGGGCGTGGACCTGTTTGGTTGGCCTACTGACATCATGGCGCATTTGCAATTGGTAATCGTGGGCGGGCTGATCATCATGTTCCTGATCCTTGAACCGCATGGGCTGGCGCAGTTGTGGCGCGTCGCCAAGGAGAAACTGAGATTGTGGCCGTTCCCGCACTAGGGGCCAGCCGACGGTGCGCAGCAGATGCGCACCGCAATGGAAGACATCGGATAAAACCATAGGGAGGACCCACCGATGAAGATGAAAATAGGCACATATGCCGTCGCAGCCATGATGGCCGCCAGCCCGGTGATGGCGGACCTCGTGTTCCCGTCGCTTAGCTACCGGACCGGCCCATATGCCGCGGGGGGCATCCCCTTTGCCGACGGCTATGCCGATTACTTCACCCTGCTGAACGAGCGGGATGGGGGTATCGGCGGCGTGGTCACGCGCGTGTTGGAATGCGAAACCGGCTATAACACCGAAAAAGGCGTTGAATGCTACGAGGCGACCAAGGGCGAAGGTAGCCTTGTCTATCAACCCCTGTCGACCGGCATCACCTATCAGTTGATCCCCAAGACAACCGCCGACAATATCCCGATGCACACCATGGGCTACGGCCGGACGTCGGCTGCGAACGGTGCCGTGTTCAGCCACACCTTCAACTACCCTGCCAACTACTGGAACGGCGCGTCGGGTGCCATCAACTACCTGATGAGCCAGGGTGACATCGCGGGCAAGAAGATCGCGCTGGTCTACCACAACTCCGCCTATGGCAAGGAACCGATCCGCACGCTCGAAGAGCTGTCGGAAAAGCACGGGTTCGAATTGATGCTGGTGGCCGTCGATCACCCGGGTCAGGAGCAGAAGTCGCAGTGGCTGCAGATCCGTCGTGAGCGTCCCGACAATGTCATCATGTATGGCTGGGGTGTGATGAACCAGGTGGCGATCCAGGAGGCGGCCAACATCCGCTACCCGATGGAGAACTTCATCGGCATCTGGTGGTCGGGGTCGGAAAACGACGTGCTGCCGGCAGGTGACGCGGCCAATGGCTACAAGGCGCTGACCTTCCACGGTGTGGGCAGCGATTTCCCCATCTTTGACGACATCCAGACCCATGTGGTCGACAAGGGGTTGGCTGCCGGTGCGGGTGATCAGATCGGCACGGTGCTTTACAACCGTGGCATCTATGCCGCGATGTTGGCCGCCGAGGCTGCAAAGACCGCGCAAGAGATCCACGGCACTGCCGAGATCACACCCGCAATGATGCGTGACGGCATGGAAGCGCTGGAGATCACGGAAGAGAAGATGGCGGCCTTGGGCCTGCCGGGCTTTGGTCCGTCCTTTAGCGTATCCTGCGAAAACCACGGTGGTCCCGGCCTGGTCGGGATGACCCAGTGGGATGCGTCGGCGGGCACGTGGTCGCTGATCTCTGACTTCTCGGAATCGGATATGGACGTGATCCAACCGCTGATCGACGAAGACAGCGCCGCCTATGCCAGCGAGAACGGCATCGAAGCGGGCTGCTAAGCCAACGACCCCGGCGGTGACACCCATCGCCGCCGGGGCATCTACAATCTTGGAACAACAAAGGTGTGATCCATGCTGGACGCGCAGGCCGAAACGGAGACCGTTCTTGAGGTCAACAATATCGAGGTGATCTACAATCACGTGATCCTCGTGTTGAAGGGTGTGTCGCTGAAGGTGCCCAAAGGGGGCATCACCGCATTGCTGGGTGGCAATGGCGCGGGCAAGACCACGACGCTCAAGGCCATCTCGGGGCTTCTTGCGTCGGAGCGCGGTGAAGTGACGAAAGGGTCGATCACCTATCACGGGCGCAACACATCGGAACTGGACCCCGCTGACCTCGTCAAGGCAGGCGTCGTTCAGGTGATGGAGGGGCGTCATTGCTTCGAACACCTTACGGTCGAGGAAAACCTGATGACCGGGGCCTATACTCGCAGTGACGGCAAGGGTGCCATCGCCGCGGATCTAGAGATGGTGTACGACTATTTCCCCCGCCTGAAAGAGCGGCGGAAGTCACAGGCGGGCTACACCTCGGGCGGCGAACAGCAGATGACGGCCATCGGCCGCGCGCTGATGTCGAAGCCAGAAACCATCCTGCTGGATGAGCCGTCAATGGGGCTGGCCCCGCAGCTTGTCGAACAGATTTTTGGCATCGTGAAATCGGTGAACGAGAATGAGGGCGTGACCTTTCTGCTGGCCGAGCAAAACACAAACGTCGCCCTGCGCTTTGCGCATTACGGCTACATCCTTGAAAGCGGCCGCGTGGTGATGGACGGCCCCGCCGCTGAACTGCGCGAGAACCCGGATGTGAAGGAATTTTATCTCGGCATGTCGGACGAGGGGCGCAAGTCCTTCCGCGATGTGCGGTCCTATCGTCGCCGCAAACGGTGGCTCAGCTAGGGGAGTTTGACGATGAAGCGATTTGTTCTGACCGCCACCGCCCTTTTGATGGCGGGCGCCGCCTGGGCGCAAGAGATTGAGCGCGAGGAAATCCGCCGCGCCGCCGTGCCCGGATCGGACACGATGGAGGTGGTGGTCTTCCGCCTGACCGTGCCGGTTGGGGCCACCATTCCGCTGCACACGCACCCCGGCGATGAACATACCGTGGTCGTGACAGATGCGCGGGCCGAAGCGCCCAACGGCAATATCGTCGAGTTTGCTGTGGGCACGCCGCTCTACTTCCCCGAAGGACAGGTGCATGGCGGTCTGACCAATGTGGGTGACGGGCCCATGGTGGCGATCACCACCTTTGTCGTGCGCAAGGACGAACCGCTTACGGTGCTGGCCAACTGACATGGACAAGGTCGCCTGCCGCACCCCCGCCGAAGGGCGCGATGGGGTCACGAACATCCCGGCGTGGAAGTTCGACACAGTGCGCGCGGCCATCCTCGACGCGCTGGCAACCGGCCCGATCAAGGCCATGACTTTGAAGGATGCGGTCGGCGAACGCTTGGCCCCGGACACGCTGGAAAAGCTGGGCAAGCTTGGGTGGCACGTGGTCACGGTGAAACTGGAATTGGAAGTCCGGGGCGAGATTGAACGCCTTGATGTCAAAGGTCCGCAACAGATCAGGGCGGTATAAGAAAGATGCTCGACAAAGTGTATTACGACGATCTGGAAACCCGTTCTTCCGACGCGCGGCATGCGGCACAGCTTGAGGCGGTGAATGCCAATCTGGCACGCATCGCCGCCGCCGAAGGCAACTGCCTGCCCGAGATCGGCAAGCTCAAATACCTCGATGACCTCGCGCACCTGCCGGTCCTGCGCAAATCCGAATTGGCGAAATGGCAGGCGGAAAAGCCGCCCTTTGGCGGCATCCCCGTGTCGAACATCGCCCATGTCTTTCAGTCCCCCGGTCCCATCTACGAACCGGGCGGCATCAGCCACGACTGGTGGCGCATGGGGCGCTTTCTGCATGCGGCAGGTTTTGGGCCCGGTGACATCGTGCAGAACTGCTTTGGCTACCACCTGACGCCCGCCGGCATGATCTTTGAAAACGGTGCGCGGGCGGTGGGGGCGACCGTCCTGCCTGCGGGCACCGGACAGACCGAATTGCAGGTACAGGCGGCCCGCGACATCGGCACAACGGCCTATGCGGGCACGCCGGACTATCTCAAAGTGATCCTCGACAAAGCGGCAGAGATGGGGGTCGAATTGCAGATCACCAAGGCGGCCGTAGGCGGCGGCGCGCTGTTCCCATCCTTGCGGCAGGAATACGCAGATCGCGGCATCAGCTGCATGCAGTCTTACGCCACTGCCGATTTGGGCAACATCGCCTATGAAAGCCCTGCGCTTGAAGGGATGATCGTGGACGAGGGGGTCGTTGTTGAAATCGTCACCCCCGGCACCGGCGACCCGGTCGCCCCGGGTGAGGTGGGCGAGGTGGTCGTCACATCGCTGAACCCCGATTACCCGCTGATCCGATTTGCCACCGGCGACATGAGCGCCGTTCTGGAAGGGCACAGCCCCTGTGGCCGCACCAACATGCGGATCAAGGGCTGGATGGGCCGCGCGGACCAGACCACCAAGATCAAAGGGATGTTTGTGCGCCCCGAACAGGTGGCGGCGCTGGTGGCCAAGCATGATGAGGTGACGCGGGCGCGTGTGATCGCCACGCGGGTGGGAGAACAGGACGCCATGACCGTCCAGATCGAAAGTCCGGCGGACACCGCAGACGCCTATGCCCAATCGGTTGTGGATACGCTGAAGCTCAAAGGGTCAGTCGAAATCCACGCGCCAGGGTCGCTGCCCAAAGATGGCCTCGTGATTGAGGATCAGCGCAGCTACGACTGATCCGTAATCAGGACCGGGGCAAATCCGCCATAGATCATGCGCTTGCCGTCAAAGGGCATCGGGTTCTGGTCCGGTGCCATCCGGGGGTCGTCCATGATCTTGGCCCAGGCTGCGTCGCGCGTGCCCTTGTCCGGCCACATGATCCAGCCCAGCGACACGCTCTCCCCCTCCTGCAGGGCGACGGCCTTGTGCATCGATGTCACTTCGCCCGCGGGCACATCATCTTCCCAGGCGTCCACCACCACATCCGCCCCGTATTCCTTGAAAATGGCGTGCTGATCCTTCAGCCACGCGACAAAACGGTCGCGGTCCTGCGTGCGGACAGGCGCGATAAATCCGTCGATGTAAGGCATGTGCGTCTCTCCCACTTGCTGCTGGCATCAGCTTAGCAGAGTGCGCGCCCAAGCCCAAAAGGCTGGAAGCCCAGGCAAAAACATAAGATAACGCGGGAACGACAATTGCAGGACCCGCCGTGGCGCTGACCTCATTCTTTCAATCCGATCAGGGCCGGGGGGCCACACCGCGCACGTTGCCCGTGCTGGGGTGGTCTGTGGCGTTGATTTGCCTGTTGCCGATGCTGGCCGTGGCGCTGGCGGCGGCCACCGGCGGCACCGGCACGCTCACCCATCTGATGGATACCGTGCTGGGGCGGTACACCGGCAACACGCTGCTGCTTGTGCTGCTTGTATCCATTGGCACCTTCGCGGTTGGCACAGGTGCGGCGTGGCTTGTGACCATGACGCGCTTTCCCGGCGTGCGGTTTTTTGAAATTGCGCTGGTCCTGCCGCTGGCCTTTCCGTCCTATGTGCTGGCCTATGCCTACACCCATATTCTTGATCATCCGGGGATTGTGCAAACGATGCTGCGGGACCTGACCGGGTGGGGCCCACGCGACTATTGGTTTCCAGAGGTCCGTAGCCTTGGTGGTGCTGCCGCCATGCTGGTGTTGGTGCTTTATCCCTATGTCTACCTGCTCAGTCGCGCCGCGTTTATCCAGCAAAGTGGATCGACCTTTATGGCCGCGCGGGCGTTGGGCTCGCGACCCCTGGCGGCGTTTTTCAGGGTCAGTCTGCCGCTTGCGCGTCCGGCCATCGCCGCCGGTGTGCTGCTGGCCGTGATGGAGACCATCGCGGATTTCGGCACCGTCGCTTATTTTGGGGTCCAGACCTTTGCCACGGGGATCTACACCAGCTGGTTCTCTTTGGGGGACCGGGCGGGGGCGGCGCAACTGGCGCTGTGCCTTTTGACCTTTGCGCTATTCTTGGCCGTTCTGGAACGCACGCAACGCGGGCAGGCCAAGTATCACGACCCCAGCCGTGGGCAGCGGCACCACCCGCCGCTGACATTGACCGGCTGGTCTGCTGCGGGGGCCTTCACCTTGTGCGCGATCCCGGTCCTGTTTGGCGCGCTCTTTCCCATTGTCGCGCTGTTCAACATGGGGCTTGGGTCCGAACAGGACCTGACCAGCGCGCGGTATCTGGGGTTTATCCGCAATTCTCTGGTGTTGGCCTCGACCGCTGCCGTTCTGACGCTCGCTGCCGCGATCACCGTGGGCTATTATTTGCGCAGCCGACCGGGCCGGCCCGCGATGATTGCGGCCTATATCTCCAGGCTGGGCTATGCCGTGCCCGGGGGCGTGATTGCGGTGGGTCTATTGGTGCCCTTTGCCGCCTTCGACAATGCACTGGATGCCTGGATGCGGGCGACCTTTGACATCTCGACAGGGTTGCTGATCACCGGATCCATATGGCTTTTGGTCTTTGCCTATATGGTCCGCTTTCTGGCCGCGGCACTTGGTGCTTACGAGGGCGGCCAGGCGCTGGTGCACGCCAATATGGATGCCGCCAGCCGGTCGCTGGGAAAGGGGCCGTTTGCCACCCTGCGCCGTATCCATCTGCCGATCTTGACGCCCAGCCTGCTGACCGCGCTGTTGATCGTCTTCGTGGATGTGATGAAGGAACTGCCCGCCACGCTGATCATGCGCCCCTTTAACTACGACACGCTGGCGGTGCAGGCGTATCGCCTTGCATCTGACGAGCGGCTGAACGGGGCTGCCGTGCCCAGCCTTGTCATTGTGGCCGTGGGGTTGCTGCCTGTGGTCTTGATCTGCCGTCAGGTGGGGCGGCGTTGATCTGTGGCCTCGGGCGTTTGCGCGCTAGGACAGGCAGTTTTGCAGCGCGAGCGTTGCTTGCCCGCTGGTGTCGAACGCGGCGCTCCGCCCCTCGGCCCGTATCGTCGCACCTGCCATTTCAGACCCGTCAACTGTGATCTGCCGTGTGCTGGTGGTGTCATCAATATCAATGGTAAAGGCCCAGCGGGCGCCCGGCGCCACATCGTCAAGCGACAGGGACAACACAGTATCCCCATCCGTCACATCTGAAGTGCGCGCTGCGCCAGCAACCCATTCCAGCGGCTGAAACACCTCAACCCCGGCCCCGGCGCCGGTGGTGTCAAAGATGAGCCCAGCAGGCGCTGTGCCCAGATCGATTTGCACCTCCAGTTGGTCCAACGCGCAGGCACCTTGGTAACTGAGTGTAAACCGATCCTTGGGCGCGCCGTCGCGGAAGCTGACAGTCAGGTCAGCGTGTCCTACGGTCGGCAGCAGGCCGAGAAGGGCGAGGGGCAACAGGCGCATCGGGCAGGTCTCCAGTCTCACACGGTTGTGCTGAGGTTAGCCTGCCCAGACCCTCTGGCAACACACCGTTCTGCCTTGTGTAGAAGGGTGCCTTTTGGTGGGTTAATGTTCGGTACCAGACCGTTCGGCGAGGTACCGCATTGAAATGCGGCGCCTTTCAGATGTTGCCTAAGATCTGGTGAAGCCGGCGAACAGCCTGTCCCCGCGGGGACAAACTGCCATCAGTCGTCCTTTGGTCCGATTTTGTCCTGTGTCTGTGTGTCGAAATCCGACGCGTCGTGGCGATTGTGCAGCTGCAATTCCGGCTCTCCGAACGCCCGGTTCACCATCCGTCCCCGCAGGGTCGCGGGCCGCTCGTCGATCTTCTTGGCCCAGGCGAGCACGTTGGTATAGCTCTCGACATCCAGGAATTCAGCAGCGGAATACAGCCGTCCCAGGCACAATTGTCCGTACCAGGGCCAGATCGCCATATCGGCGATGGAATAGTCATCGCCCGCGATGAACGGTTTGCCAGCCAATTCGCGCTCCAGCACGTCAAGCTGGCGCTTGCTCTCCATCGC
This sequence comes from Pseudomonadota bacterium, assembly GCA_038525015.1. Classification (GTDB taxonomy): domain Bacteria; phylum Pseudomonadota; class Alphaproteobacteria; order Rhodobacterales; family Rhodobacteraceae; genus Tateyamaria. Next base: position 130,627 of record JBCBID010000003.1, read on the forward strand.
GTAGCGGTTGATAGGGTATTCATATTTTTCGGGTGCATAGGCATAGAAGTGCCCGAACCCACCGCCGAGGAACGGCGCCGACCCCATCTGCCACATCAACCAGTTCAGCACTTCGGTCCGGGCGGGGCCGGAGGCAGGCAGGAAATGACCAAACTTTTCAGCGAGGTGGATGAGGATTGAGCCGCTTTCGAACACCCTGAGCTCCTCGCCACCTGAGCGGTCGATGAGCGCCGGGATCTTGGAGTTGGGGTTGGCAGCGACAAAGCCCGAGCCGAACTGATCCCCTTCGCCAATGTCCACGAGCCACGCGTCATATTCTGCGTCCGTCACACCAGCGGCCAGCAACTCTTCGAACATCAGCGTGACCTTCACCCCGTTGGGTGTCGCCAGCGAATATAGCTGGAAGGGGTGCTTACCGACGGGCAGGTCCTTGTCATGGGTGGGACCGGCGATGGGGCGGTTGATCGAGGCGAACTTGCCCCCCGATTCCGCGTCCCAAGTCCATTTGGCGGGGGGCGTGTAGGTGGGGTCGCTCATGATCGGGCCTTTCGATGTCGTGTACCGGTCGAACGTATGACCTGCCGCCGCGTGGGCAAGCCCCTTTGTTGTGCGCGGGTGAAGGGCGCACTGTGCTAGGGTAGAAGCGCATCGAGCATGGGATGTGGAAAGCTGCGGGGCGTGGTCACAGCATAGAACGTGTCGGCAATACCCGTGTCGAAGGGAGCCGTATTCAGGTGCCCCGAGGCGATCTCGTCTGCCAGAACAATCTTGGGCGCGAGGGCGAGGCCAACGCCCGCGCGGGCCAGCAAACGGACCATCGCCATGTCGTCGACGTCGGCAATGATCCGGGGGCGCAGGCCCAGCCGCGCGGTCAGACGATTAAAGCCCGTGCGGATGACACTCTCGGTGGGTACGATTACCGGCTCGTTGTTTAGAAGATCAGCGAGCGACGCATGGTGCATCCGTTCGGGGCGGCCGTGCAAGCTGACGGTGTGGCCGGCAAGGCGGTGTGCAATAAAATCGAAACCCGCCGCGCTGGTGGGGGCGTCGGTGGTCAGGACAACGTCAAGTGCGAGTTCAGAGAGAGATCGGAGGAGTGGTGCGTTCTGACCGGACTTCAACACAATATCCACGTCTGGATGGTCCAGAACCGGGCGCAAAAACTGCATCTGAAAGTTCCGCGACAAGGTCGAAAGCGCGCCCACGCGCAAGGGCGGGGCGTGATCGGCGCTACGGTTCAGCGTTTCCATCAACTCCTGCCCGGTCCCAAAGATGCGGTCCGCATGATCAAGCGCAATCCGGCCAACCTCGGTCAGCTTTAATCGGCGGCCCACACGTTCAAAAAGATCGTGACCAAGTCGCGCTTCCAACGCTTTGATCTGCGTGGACAAAGCCGACTGGGATAGGTTCAGCTTTTCGGCGGCGCGGGTCAGGTTGCCCTCGTGCGCGACGGCGCGGAAGTAGCGCAAGTGATGGTAATTCAGCGTTTCCATATATTCATAATATAGAACGATTTGTGCGAATACTTGTATTTTTTATCTATGTGACCGTGATCTATCTCCCCTCTCGAACCGGCAAGGAGAGGCGTGCCATGGACATTCTGACCGAGATCGTATCGACCATTCTGACGCAGATGCAAAAGCCCACACTGGCGTTTTTGATCGGTGGCATGATGCTCGCGGCGCTGGGTAGCAAGTTCGAGATTCCCGAACCCGTCTATAAGTTCATCGTGATCCTGCTGCTGCTCAAAGTCGGAATTGGTGCGGGTATTTCGGTGCGGGAAGCATCGTTTGTTGATCTGGCGGTGCCGGCCCTTTTGGCGGCGGCCATCGGGGTTGTGATTGTCCTTCTGGGGCGTGCCACACTGGCGCGTTGGACGGGCGTTAATCAGGTGGATGCGACGGCAACTGTTGGTCTTTTTGGGGCGGTGTCTGCCTCGACCCTCGCGGCGGGCATGGCGGTGCTGGACAGCGAAGGCATCGCGTATGAAGGATTTATAGGCGCGCTATACCCGTTCATGGATGTGGCTGCATTGGTGACGGCCATCGTGCTGGCGCGGCTGGCAGCGGCACGGAAGGCGGCCCATATGCAGGCCGATGGCACGATGACCATGGGCGGTGGTTCGGCTGGGGGCGACCCGTTGGTTGATCAGGGTCTGATCAAAGGCATTCTACTGGATACAGTCCGGTCGCCTGCAATCTCTGCCCTGCTGCTGGGTCTGGCGCTTGGGCTGTTTGCGCGGCCCGAGTCGGTTTACGAGAGCTTCTACGATCCGCTGTTCCGGGGTCTGCTGTCGGTGTTGATGCTGATCATGGGGATTGAGGCGTGGTCGCGGTTGTCGGAACTGAAGGGTGTCGCGCATGCCTATCTATTCTATGGTGTCAGCGCCCCCTTGGTACATGGGTGTCTGGGCTTTGGTGCGGGTCTGGTCGCGCACCATCTGACCGGCTTTTCGGCGGGCGGCGTGGTGCTGTTGGCCATCATGGCGGCGTCCAGTTCGGATATTTCGGGCCCGCCGACGATGCGCGCGGCGCTGCCCGAGGCAAACCCATCGGCCTACGTGGGCACGTCCACCGGCCTGGGCACACCGGTGGCAATTCTGAGCATACCGCTGTTTATGGCACTCGCGGATTACGTCATCGGGTTTTGACGCCAACAGGCCAGAGGCCGCCCCCGCTAGATTGCTGGGGGCGGTTTGACCATCAGAAGCGCGGCCACCGTAGCGATCATGAGCAGATAGGCGACCAGGGCGTGAAAGGCGAAGCTGGGGATGACCCAGAGGATCAGCGTGTCATTCCCGCCGGGCATAAGTTGCGCGCCAACGCCCATCAGCAGACCACCCAGAAAGCAGAACATCGTTCCGATCGCGCCAGCATGAGTGAGCTGGAATTTCTGGTTTAGCGCGGCCGAGATTGTGGCGCCGGAAAACAGGGCGACCACCGCCGCGACCACAACAAGGTCTTTCGTGATGTCCTGGCCGTGCACAAGGCGGCCAATCAAGGCCTCATAGCTCCAGGCGGGTTGCAGCGAATAGACGATGGCCGCAGCAGCGCCCATTATGGCCAGTGCAATGATCGCTTCTTGCCTGCGTCGGACCACGCGCCAGATGCTCCATCCGAGCAGGGCCACAAAGGTCGCCGCGAAGGCCCAGAAAATCGGACCGGACTGTGGGGTCAGGCGGCTGGTTGGGGTCATGGATGTCAGGTCGAGCCCGTAGACAAGATCGCCCATGAATTGCGATACCGCCAGCCCGGCGAAGGTGGCCAGGAACGACAGGTTGCCGCTGCTGACCTTGCCCACTGAGCCAATAAAGCATCCACCGTTCATCCAGGCCCCGACGCCCATCACCACGGCGGCGACAATCAAAGTGGTGTTCACGGCAAATGCCTGGGGCGTGGCCATCTGGTCTGACATCAGAAGCGTGATCAGAAACAAGGCCAGTGCGGACCAACTCACGGCGATGGCGATGCCCAGCAGCCAGTCCACCTTGCGCTGGTGAACCAGCCGCATGGTTGCCGCCACGGTGCAGGTCGAGGCGCGGGATAGGGCAAAGCCAAGGATGAAAGCCGCCAGTATTGTCAGAGCATTCGTCATCGGGTGCCTTGGGCCGGTGCAGCGCCGTGCGCTTTATCTGACACTTAAACAGAGGGGAGGCATGGCGCGGCAACACAAAATCCTGTGCGCGCGGAAAAACCGGCCGGCCGCGTTGGGATGGGTTTGGTCAGGCTGAGATTTAAGACGCCGGCGGACGCGCTGGATGCTGCGCCTTGACGTGTTGGCGGCGGCTTGAGGCCAGTTGTTGCAGCGCGGGCGGTTCCGCGCCAGGCGGGTGGGGCCGGGGCGGATCGATCAGCGGGCGTGCGCGTCTGTTGCACCTGACGCACGAAGGGTGCCCCTGATCGGGACACCCGTTGGCTTGTTCGTGGTCCTTTGGTCTAGTGAACCACTGCGTCGTCCGGGCGCGGCTGGTTGGTGCCTGCCACACGATCACCGATGATCAGGCCCTCGGTTCCGGCGGTGACGGTCACCGTCTCACCATCCTTGATGTCGCCGGCCAGAAGCATTTCGGCCAGCGGGTTCTGGAGCGCCGACTGGATCACACGTTTCAAGGGCCGAGCGCCGAAGACCGGGTCGTACCCCTCGTCTGCGAGCCATTTGCGGGCGCCGTCATCAAGTGACAAGTCGATTTTCCTTGCGGCCAGACGTTTGAGCAGCCGGGCCATCTGGATATCGACGATGCCGTCCATGTCGCCGCGGGCCAATCGGTCAAAGATGATCGTTTCGTCCAGACGGTTCAGGAATTCAGGCCGGAAATGAGCCCGCACCGCGTCCATCACATCCCGTCGCGCCTGCGACGCATCGGCCCCGTCGGGCAGTTGGCTCAGGGCTTGCGCGCCCAGGTTCGAGGTGAGGATGATCAGCGTTTGCTTGAAATCGACCGTTCGGCCCTGACCGTCGGTCAGCACGCCGTCGTCCAGCACCTGAAGCAGCACGTTGAACACATCGGGGTGGGCTTTTTCGACCTCATCGAACAGGACGACCTGATAGGGGCGTCGGCGGACGGCTTCGGTCAGCACGCCACCCTCATCATAGCCGACATAGCCCGGAGGCGCGCCGATCAGGCGGGCCACCGCGTGTTTTTCCATGAATTCCGACATGTCGATGCGCACCATGGCGCTATCGTCGTCAAACAGGAATTCGGCCACGGCCTTGGTCAGTTCCGTCTTGCCCACGCCGGTTGGCCCAAGAAACAGGAACGAGCCGAGTGGGCGGTTTTCGTCGTTCAGACCGGCACGGGCGCGGCGCACGGCATTGGCCACGGCGCGCACCGCATTGCTCTGTCCGATTACGCGGTTGTGGAGTTGGTCCTCCATGCGCAGCAGCTTCTCGCGTTCACCCTCAAGCATCTTGGAGGTCGGGATACCCGTCCAACGCTCAACCACGGTTGCGATCTGTTCAGGGCGGACCGCTTCAGCCACCATCGCATCGGTTTCGGCGCCTTCGGCTTCGGACAGCTTGCGCTCAAAATCGGGGATCACGCCGTAGGACAATTCCCCCGCTTTCGCCAGATTGCCCTCGCGCTTGGCAATGTCCAACGCGGCGCGGGCATGGTCCAACTGCTCTTTAATGTCGCGCGCTGACGCGAGCTTGTCCCGCTCGCCCTGCCATTGCGCTGTCATCTCGGCGCTGCGCTCGGACAAATCGGCCAGGTCCTTCTCAAGGGTCTTTAACCGGTCCTTCGACGCGGCATCGTCTTCCAGCCGCAGCGCTTCAACCTCAATCTGCATTTGCAGGATCTGACGGTCGAGTGCGTCCAGTTCTTCGGGCTTGGAATCCACCTCCATACGCAGACGGCTCGCCGCTTCGTCCACGAGGTCGATGGCTTTGTCTGGCAGGAAACGATCGGTGATGTAGCGGTGGCTCAGCGTGGCGGCGGTGACCAGCGCGCTGTCCGAGATGCGCACACCATGGTGCAACTCGTACTTTTCCTTGATCCCGCGCAGGATGCTGATCGTGTCCTCGACTGTTGGCTCGGCAATCATCACGGGCTGGAATCGCCGCGCGAGGGCCGCATCCTTCTCGACATACTTGCGGTACTCGTCGAGGGTCGTCGCACCGACACAGTGCAATTCGCCTCGCGCCAAAGCCGGTTTGATCAGGTTGGCCGCATCCATGGCGCCATCGCTCTTGCCCGCGCCAACCAGCGTGTGCATTTCGTCGATGAACAGAACAATTTCTCCGGCGGCTTCGGTCACCTCGGTCAACACCGCCTTCAGGCGCTCTTCGAACTCGCCGCGGTATTTTGCGCCAGCGATCAATGCGCCCATATCAAGCGCGAGCAAGCGCTTGTTACGCAGGCTTTCGGGTACATCCCCGTTCACAATGCGCAGGGCAAGGCCTTCGGCAATGGCAGTCTTACCCACCCCGGGTTCACCGATGAGCACCGGGTTGTTCTTGGTTCGACGCGAGAGCACTTGCATGGCGCGGCGAATTTCTTCGTCTCGACCAATGATCGGGTCGATCTTGCCAGCCTCTGCGCGCTCGGTCAGGTCCATCGCGTATTTCTTGAGCGCGTCATAGCCCTCTTCAGCACTGGCGCTGTCGGCGGTCCGGCCTTTGCGAATGTCATTGATGGCGGAATTCAGTGCTTGGGGGTTCACCTTGGCCGCCTCAAGCGCGTCCTTGGCACCTGATTTCACCATGCCCAACGCCATCAGCACCCGTTCGACCGGCACAAAGCTGTCACCCGCTTTTTTGGCTAGCGCCTCGGCCTCGGCCAGCACCTTGGCCGTTGACTGATCCAAGTAGACCTGTGCCGCATCGCCCGTTACTTGAGGCATTTTAGCTAACGTCTGGTCCACATGGGTTAAAACGCGCGCCGGGTCACCGCCCGCCCGCGCGATCAGGTTGGATGCGAGACCCTGCTCGTCATCCATCAGAGCTTTCAAAATATGTTCGGGGGCAAGCCGTTGATGGCTTTCGCGCGTTGCAATCGTCTGGGCCGCCTGCACGAAACCGCGCGACCGCTCCGTGAACTTGGACAAGTCCATGGGTCATTCTCCTTTGTCAGCGCCCAGTTGGTCCGCGCCCTCCAGGAGGCACACGGCCCTGCAGGCCTACGCGGAAAAGATGGGGTGAGGTCATGCGTTGCACAAGTGCCACAGGTCAATTTTTGGGCTGCATTTGCCATTTGCGATGTCCGGTAATCGGAGTGTGACCCCCCACATCATGGTCTCAATATCTGCCATTTCGGCAAAACATCGCCGATTCAAGGGCTTAGTCGCCGCCACGTTCTCCATACGCATCCGTTAAGAAAAAGTGAATAAATTCAGAATCTTACTCAAAATCAGTGGGTTGCTGGCAGATGAGGCGCACAACACCGTGAGTCATCGTGACAGGATTTCCCCCTAACATCTTGGAACTGCTTACCCATGTTGAGAGTTGAAAGAGCAGAACCACAACGTCTAGGTGACCAAAATGCAGACTGTTCCGCTACAATTGAGCGATGTGATCTACAACGCTGCCACGCAGTCTTTTGAAGCCCTCGTAACTGTCCATGATGCGGGTCGTGTGCGCAGCTATGCCTGTGCAATTGATGCGCCCATTACGATGGAGTTTGAGGAGGCCGCCGAAGGATTGGCGACACAAGCCATGCGACGTCACACCCGTGGTCGGTCTGATGCAACACACATGCCCATCGCGATTGCCCCGCGTCGCCCCAGTCGCCTTGCAGGGCTGCGGCGGATGACAATCGACAAGTTCGCCACGCTGCGTCCCCGCGCGGCCTGAGTTCCCTCGTTTCGTTGCCCTATGGGCGATGCGCCACATCTGTCCCCGGCGCCATCGCCTGGCAACGAAACACACAGAGACCGGTGCCTGCCTGCTACGTCTCTGAATACTGGCCCGGGTGCGTCCTGCATCCGGGCTTTCTTTTTGATCCGGGGCTGCCCTATACCCCGGTTAATCAAAAACTCTGGGGGACGACGTTTGGCAGATGACAGGTTGATTGTGGCGCTTGATGTGCCGCATGCGGTGGCGGGGCTGGAATTGGCGGACCGGCTGGGAGACAGTGTGAGCTTTTACAAGATCGGCCTGGGCATGCTAACCGGCGGTGGCCTGGCACTTGCCAACGAACTGAAGGGCGACCGCGGCAAGCGCATCTTTCTGGATCTGAAGCTGTTTGACATCGGCGCCACGGTCGAGGCCGCGGTGCGTGGGCTGGCGCAATTCGATCTGGATTTTCTGACCGTGCATGGTGACCCGCACGTCGTCCGCGCGGCCAAGGAAGGGGCGGCAGGCAGCGATCTAAAAATCCTTGCGGTGACAATTTTGACGTCATTGGACCGCGATGATCTGGATGCCAGCCTGGTCCAAGCGGGCGAGATTCCTGATTTGGTCATCGAACGGGCGGGCCGTGCCTTTGATGCGGGGGCTGACGGTGTGATCGCGTCACCTAATGAAGCAGCGTTGATTCGGGCCCTTCCCGAAGCCGATGGCCGGGCAATCGTGACGCCGGGCGTACGCCCGGCAGGGGCCGATCTGGGCGATCAAAAGCGAGTCGCAACACCCGCCCATGCCATTGCAAGTGGCGTCGACCATATCGTGGTCGGACGTCCAATTTGGCAATCAGCCAATCCCAGGGCGGCTGCCGAGTCGATTTTGGCCGAGATGCTGAGCCCGCGGATACAGGCGCCAAATCACTGAATCATCATGTCTTTTTACACTTCTCCACATGATCTCACGGGTCCTGTGGATCAACAGGTTGTGCTATTTACGCAACGGCCCACAGGATATTGGACGGTCAGGAATTCCTGACTGGGTGAACGCACGCAGAAGTGGTAACTTAAAGCATAGGTGATACTCCCCGACGGACCGGCTCTTCCTGAGGTTCGTCACCTCCCCCCGCACAGTGCGGGGGGCTTTATGTCAGGGTCTTTCAAATCTTGCAGATGCAACCCCGGCCAAGTAGTCGCGCAGACGTGGCTTGAATTGCGGTACCACGCGGTCGTGGTTCAGAAATGCCTGCACGTCCATCAGATCCCAGCGCTGTCCCTCGTTGCCCAATCGAATGTCTCGGGCTGTCCCCGCGGGGACATGTGCGGCAAAGAACCATGAGATGTCGCCGCTCGACGTGCCGTAGTCGCGCCCCCAACGCACCTGGGCGGGATCAACGGTGAGGGTCAACTCTTCCCTGGTTTCGCGCAAAGCGCAGCCAAGCGGGGTTTCGTCGCCCTCGTGACCGCCGCCGGGCATGTCCCAATGGTCGGCCCACATCAGGCCTGGCGTGTTGTCGCGCAACAAAACGGCCAATTGGTCGCCGACAAACAGGGCCAGCTTTGCTCCGATCAATCGCCCGGCCATGTTCATTGTCCCATTGGTTTGCTACACCCAGTTCACTAGCCACAAAGCCGTCCCATGCCCAGCCTCTGCCGTGACTGTCTGACCACCTTTGATGCGGGCACCCGCTGCCCGTCCTGCGGTGCACCGCGCGTGGTCAGCCACCCGGAGCTTTTTGATCTGAGCATCGCACATATGGATTGCGACGCGTTCTATGCCTCTGTGGAGAAGCGCGATGATCCCGGTCTTGAGGGCAAGCCGGTGATTATCGGCGGTGGGCGGCGCGGGGTGGTATCGACCGCTTGCTATGTGGCGCGCATCCGCGGTGTGCGATCGGCGATGCCGATGTTTCAGGCGCTTAAGCTGTGCCCGGATGCCGTGGTGATCAGGCCGCGTATGGCTGCTTATGTGGAAGCCTCCCGCGCGATCCGATCCATGATGGAAGAGATGACCCCCGCTATCGAGCCCTTGTCGCTGGACGAAGCGTTCCTTGATCTGACGGGCACAGCGCGTCTGCATGGCGCGCCGCCTGCCGTGATGCTGGCTCGGCTGGTCAAACGGATGCGGGACGAGTTGGGCCTTACAGGGTCTATTGGCCTGTCGCACAACAAGTTTCTGGCCAAGGTCGCGTCTGATCTGGAAAAGCCCCATGGCTTTTCGATCATCGGTGCCGCCGAAACCACCGATTTTCTACGTGACAAACCGGTGCGGCTGATCTGGGGCATTGGCCCTGCCGCGCAGGCATCGCTGGACAAGGCGGGCATCCGCACCTTTGCTGATCTTTTGCGGTGGGAGCAGACCGACCTGGTCGCGCGGTTCGGGTCGATGGGGGATCGGCTCTGGAACCTGGCACGCGGGAAGGATGCGCGCCGGGTTACGCGCAATGCGCCGATGAAGTCGATCAGCAACGAAACCACCTTTAGAGAGGACACGAATGATCCCCATATCCTAGACGGGCATCTTTGGCGCATGGCGGACAAGGTGGCCAGCCGCGCCAAGGCGCGCGGCATCGCCGGGCGGGTGGTGACGCTTAAGCTGAAGCGGCGCGATCACTCCTCGCTCACCCGGCGCGTGTCGTTGCGCGATCCTGCGCAACTTGCCGACACGATTTACCGCACGGCACGCGCGCTGTTTGATCAGGTGGGGGACGAAGGACCCTACCGGCTGTTGGGGTGCGGTATTTCTGATCTTGTCGATGCGGACGCGGTGCAGGCGTCGGGTGACCTTCTGGACCCGGACGCCCAGAAACGTGGCGAGGCCGAGCGCGCTGCGGACGCGATCCGTGACAGGTTCGGACCCGACGCGATCGTCAAGGGTCGGGCGCTGCGCTAACGCTACTCGGCGGCCAGCGGCACCCTGCTTTGGCCGATGGCAGACACTTCGGCCACCACCGTTTGCAGACGTGCGCGCACAGTCTCGAAATTCGAATTGGGAGTGATCAGCCGCTCGTTCATGTAAAGGGACCGGTCAATCTCGACCTGCACTGCGTGCTGGTAGCGGGATGGTCGCCCGTAGGCCTGCGTGACATAGGCCCCAGCAAAGGGCGCATTTCGCGCAACAGTGAACCCTGCCGAGGTAAAAGCCGCCTCGACCAGATCGACAATCTCGCCACCCGCGGCGGCTCCAAACCGGTCCCCCAAGACCACATCCGGGCGCGTGCGTGCGCCTTGAGAAATGCCATCCATCGCTTCATGCGGCATCGAGTGGCAGTCAATCAGCACCGCGAGCCCATGGTGGCGGTGCGCCTGATCAAGCAAGGTCTGTAACATCTGGTGGTAGGGCCGCCAATAAAGATCAATACGCCGCTCTGCCTCGCGCATGGGCAGCTTGCCGCGATAAATCACGCGCCCGTTGGCAACCACCCTCGGGATCACGCCCAGACCGCTGGCGATACGCGGATTGTGCCCCTGCCGTCGCACGCCTTCAATCAGCGCGGGGTCAAGTTCGTCCGCGCTGCGATTGAGATCGACAAAAGCACGGGGTGCGCCAGCTATCAGCAGTGGGGCGCCATATTGCGGCGCTGTATCAAACAGTTTGTCGACAAAGGCATCTTCGGATGATCGCACCGTTTTTTCATCAAGGACGGTCCGACGCAGGAAGCTCCACGGATAGTCGCGCCCGGAATGGGGCGATGCGAACACCACGCATGACGTCCGGCGTTCCGGGTGCAGAACTTCGTATGCAACCTTGGGCATGGGTCCTCCTCTACCAGCCAACATAGCCCGACGCGTGGCATTTCCAAAAGCCCTTGATCCTCACTTCGACTCCTTTTATACGCCTCTCACCCGGCGCGGATTTCCGCGCCCGCTTTTATTGTGGGCATGACATCTGGGACGGTCAAAGTGGGCGATTAGCTCAGCGGTAGAGCACTTCGTTGACATCGAAGGGGTCACAAGTTCGATCCTTGTATCGCCCACCACCTATTCTGCCGAACCGGGGCAACCCGTACGGCACTAGACACCGGCGCATCCGCGCCAAAACGCAACCCGGCGCTGCTTCGCGCCATGAATTATTATGAGGAAGAAGCGCCATGAAGGTTCGCAACTCGCTCCGTTCGCTGAAAAACCGGCACCGCGACTGCCGCGTCGTGCGCCGCAAGGGCCGTGTCTATGTCATCAACAAGACGCAGCGCCGGTTCAAAGCACGTCAGGGCTAGGACCCAGACAATTTTTTGAAACCGCTCCGAGCCCGGGGCGGTTTTTTATTTGCCTAATGCTTAAGCGGGCGGGTCGGTGCTGGGTAAGTCGGCAAAACGCCTGCGATCAATGCGACAACACTGTTCCGATTGTCGAAGCTGCAGCCTAGAAAACTGTGGTTTTGGCGCTATTTAAGGCGGTCCGGCCATGACCTTCTCCGCCCGGCAACATGCGATATCAAAAGGACTGCAAGAATTTGATAAACCGCAATGTTGCGAAATACCCGACGCCTGCCGGGGCGTACCTTCAAGGCAGTAAGCCTTTTGAATGTTATCCAAAGTCGGACTGGTGCACTTCATGAAACGTCCCCAAGGCGCCGGAGCCGCGTCTATTATTCCCGTGATCGATCCGCTTGTGAAAGGGCTGGTCGAGAGCGCTGCGGTCACCCGCTTTACCGACTGTGTCACATTGCCGATTGCGATCCTGTCGTCAAAACGCAATCGCGGCGGCCTGCGGTTTTTGCACGTCAATCCGGCATTTGTGCATCTGTGTGGATTTGATGCGGCGGAATTGGTGGGCGAGTCACCTTCCTTGCTGCTGGGAGAGGAAACAGACCTGGACGCCGCGCGGGACTTCCAGCGCGAGATTTTGAGCGACGGCAGCAGCTTCACGAACATGATCCACTATCGCAAGGACGGCAGCCCATATGAGACGTTTCTGCTTGGCGCCCGGATCGAGCCACTGTCGGACCAACCGTCCGAGGTGACACGCTTTGCATCCTTTTCCATTTTGTTGCGCGACGTTGACCTGGTCCTGCCTCGGGCGCCTTATACCAGTTCCAGACCGACAATGAGTTGACAGCGGGACCCACTTCAGCCTGGTTTCGCAGTTTGTTTGACGATGGCGGCAAGCTCTTTCAGCGCCTGCGCCATCGGGTTGGTGGTTCGCCAGACAACACCGATGGACCGTGTGGGGGCGGGCGCGGCAAAGCGATTGACGCAGACCGGAGCCGAACGTGTTTCCACGTTGATGGCCATCTCTGGGATCAGCGTGACCCCGATGCCCGCGCCAACCATCTGCACCAGGGTTCCCAGCGAACTTCCGTCGAGCCCGCCGCGCCGCCGGGTCGGCTTGATGTTGCAAAACGACAGGGCCTGATCACGAAAGCAATGCCCTTCTTCAAGCAACAAAAGCCGCATCGAGGCGAGCGCATCAGCGGGAACTGGTGGTGCACTGCGTTCGGTGTCGGGCCGGACCAGCACCAACTCTTCGGTGAACAGGGGTGTTTCGATCAGCGCGGGTTCGTCCAGAGGCAACGCCACGATTGCCGCATCAAGCTGCCCGTCAAGCAACTCGTCGATCAGGCGCGGTGTCACCGTTTCGCGGACATGCAGATCGATATTGGGGTGGGCAACGGTCAGGGCGCTGATCAGGTCGGGTAACATGTAGGGCGCAATGGTCGGGATGATACCAAGCCGCAGCCGACCAAGTCCCTGAACGCGGGTGGCCTGGACCCAATCGTCCAATTCATCGACCGTTTGCAGAATGGCCTGGGCGCGTTCGGCAAACTCTTCTCCGCGGGGGGTCAATCGCAACGCGCGCGGCTGACGTTCGAACAATTGTACGTCGAGGCTGTCTTCCAACTCGCGAATTTGAACCGACAGAGCAGGTTGGGACACTGCACATCTCTCAGCCGCTCGGCCAAAGTGCAGATCCTGTGTAAGCGCCCTGAAGTAGCGCAACTGACGCAATGTGATATTCATAACTTTTAGTTATCGCGGCGATCGGAAAATGCAACTTCCTCGCATCATGCCGATTCCCTAAACTGCGATCATCGGCGGGGTAGGTTTGCTTGTGGCGAAGGCGAATCATACGCATCGCTATTTCTGATCAACCACGGGAAGTGAATCCGAGCGCAAGGCTAGAATGATTCTGAACTTTCACTAGCTCTGACCACAGCAACCCTATGCAGCAATGAACGGAGACTGACATGGACGGCAACGACATCGGCAAATGCCCGGTGATGCACGGCGCAAGCCTGCACAGCACTTTTGGCGGACGCACCAACAAAGACTGGTGGCCGAACGCCTTGAATATCGAGGTGCTGCACCAGCACGGCGCGCGTGTCAGCCCGATGGACCCTGACTTTGACTACCGCGAGGCGGTGCGGGGTCTTGATTACGATGCGGTCAAGGCTGACCTGCATGCGCTGATGACTGACAGTCAGCCATGGTGGCCTGCGGATTGGGGCCATTATGGCGGCTTGATGATCCGCCTGGCGTGGCATGCGGCGGGCACCTACCGGATGCAGGATGGTCGCGGCGGCGGTGCGTCGGGGGATCAACGCTTTGCCCCGCTGAATTCCTGGCCGGACAATGCCAGCCTGGACAAGGGCCGCCGGTTGTTGTGGCCGATCAAAAAGAAATACGGCAACGCGCTCTCCTGGGCGGATCTGATGCTGCTGGCCGGGAACATCGCTTATGAGTCGATGGGCCTGAAAACATTTGGCTTCGGCTTTGGCCGGGCCGATACATGGGCGCCGGGCATCGACATCAATTGGGGGGAAGAAGCCGAATGGCTGGCCCCGTCCGAGAACCGCTACGGCGACCTGGATGATCCTTCGACCATGGCGAACCCGCTGGCGGCGGTGCACATGGGATTGATTTATGTGAACCCGGAAGGCGTGAACGGCAATCCTGATCCCGCCCGCACCGCGTTGCACGTGCGCGAGACCTTTGCCAGGATGGCAATGAACGATGAGGAAACCGCCGCTTTGACCTGTGGGGGTCACACCGTTGGCAAGGCCCACGGGAATGGCGACGCGACCGTTTTGGGGTCAGAACCTGAAGGGGCCGGGATTGAGGACCAGGGTATGGGCTGGATGAACCCCAATGCCGACGGGACCGCGGCCAGCGCCGTGACCTCGGGCATCGAGGGGGCTTGGACCACCGAACCAACCAAGTTCGACATGGGCTATTTCAAGTTGCTGTTCGGCTATGACTGGGAACTCACGAAATCCCCGGCGGGCGCCCATCAATGGAAGCCCATCGACATCAAGGAAGAGGATATGCCAGTCGATGCGACCGATGGTGTGACCCGCCGGATGCCGATGATGACCGATGCTGATATGGCTATGAAGGTCGATCCGGCCTACCGCGCGATCTGTGAAAAGTTCATGAGCGACGAGGATTATTTCCGCGATACATTTGCACGCGCCTGGTTCAAGCTGACCCACCGCGATATGGGTCCACGCGCCAATTATATCGGTCCTGATGTGCCCGCCGAGGATCTGATCTGGCAAGACCCGATCCCCGCTGGCAGCACCAACTATGATGTGGACGCCGTCAAAACCAAGATCGCTGCAACAGGGATCAGCCACGCTGACCTGATCGCCACGGCATGGGACAGCGCGCGCACCTATCGCGGGTCGGACAAGCGGGGCGGGGCCAACGGCGCGCGTATCCGCCTAGCACCACAGCGGACGTGGGAAGGCAATGAACCTGATCGGCTTGACGCTGTTCTGGCAGCGCTAGAACCCATTGCCTTGGACACAGGCGCATCAGTGGCGGATGTCATCGTGTTGGCAGGCAACGTCGCTGTTGAAGCGGCGGCCAAAGCGGCCGGTGTCGATGTCGCCGTGCCGTTCTCTGCTGGTCGTGGCGACGCGACGGATGAGATGACCGACGCAGACAGCTTTGACGTTCTCGAACCGCATGCTGACGGCTTCCGCAACTACGCTAAACCCGACCTTGCCATCAGCGCCGAAGAGATGTTGCTGGATCGTGCGCAACTATTGGGTCTGAACGCGCAGGAAATGACCGTTTTATTGGGTGGTATGCGCGTGTTGGGCACCAACTATGGCGGCACCACGCACGGGGTCTTTACCAACCGGGTGGGGCAGTTGACACCGGACTTCTTTGTCAATCTGACAGACATGTCTCTGAGCTGGCATCCGGTCGACGATGACCTTTACGAACTGCGTGATCGCGTTTCGGGTGAAAGGAAGTTTTCGGCAGCGCGCGCCGATCTGGTCTTTGGCTCGAACTCGATCCTGCGGTCCTATGCCGAGGTGTATGCCCAGGACGACAATGCCGAGAAGTTTGTGCATGACTTCGTGGCCGCCTGGACCAAGGTTATGAACAACGATCGTTTTGATCTGCTGTAAGGGATTGCTATAAAACAGAAAACGCGGGCCCTGTGTGGTCCGCGTTTTGCGTTTCAGGCGTCAAAAAACACAGTTTCGCTTGGGCCTTGCAGATGAATATCGAACTGGAGATGCCCCTTGCACACAGGTTTGGCAATCAGTGTTTCGCGCCGCGCCTCACCCACAAGCGCAAGCCAAGGATCGCGATCCAACCCCGGATCATCGGGGAAATACATGCGTGTGTGCAGGCCCACATTGATCCCACGCGCTACGATCCAAAATGTGATATGCGCGGCCCCATCATCGGGAGGACCGGGCCGGATTGTGTCAAAGCGCCAAGCGCCCGTGCTTTGGTCGGCAGGGCATCGACCCCACCCCGTGAACTCGGTGTTCGTTTCGCCGAACTTGCCTGTGGCGTCGGCTTGCCAAATCTCTATCAGCGCATCTGTCAAAGGGGCGTGTTGGCCGTCGAATACTGTGCCGGTGATCGTGATCCGTTCGCCATCAACCGCGTCGGTCAGCATCGCGGCCCCCGGGTCGGTGGCATAGACCCCTGTTACCCCGGCAAAATTCGGGGTGCAGCCGATATGTACATAAGGTCCGGCTGTTTGCGAGGGGCTTTCCTTGAGCTGTTTGGTGGTCATTATGTCCCTTCCATCTGGCTCTCAAAAGGGGTTGCGTCGCGCCCGCGCAGAACGATGTCAAAGCGATAGGCGAGGGCGTCCATCGGCGCCGTCCGCTCCATATCCAGGCGTGCGGTCAACTGATCGACCGCCTTGGCGTCGGAAATGGATTGCACGATGGGACATAGTGGAATGAGCGGGTCCCCTTCAAAATACATCTGGGTGATCAGGCGCTGGGCAAAGCTGTGACCAAAAACGGAAAAGTGGATATGGGCGGGCCGCCATGAATTGGGGCCGTTGGGCCAGGGGTAGGGGCCAGGTTGCACCGTGATGAAGCGATACGCGCCCGTGTCGTCGGTGATCATGCGCCCACAGCCACCGAAATTTGGGTCGAGCGGGGCCAAATACCCTTCTTTGGCGTGGCGATACCGCCCGCCTGCATTGGCTTGCCACACCTCGACCAGCGCACCGGGCACGGGGCGCGCGTTTTCGTCCAGCACACGGCCATGCACGATCAGGCGCGGACCAATCGCCATTGCGCCTGGTTGGGCGAAGTTTCGGATCAGATCGTTGTCGAGTTCACCGATCATGTCGTGGCCAAAGACCGGGCCACGTGTTTCGCTCGATGATTGCGGGGCCTTGACCAACGGTTTCGTCGGTGACCGATAGATGCTGGATTTGTAGTCAGGGAAATAGGCAGCCGGATGCCAGTTGTGGTCCCTTGGGTACAATGGGTCAGTCACCGGATGCTTCCATCTCGGCATAGGTGTCTTTGGCGATCCTCAGGGCACGGTTGGCGCAGGGCACACCAGCGTAAATGGCCACATGCTGGAAGGCTTCGGCCACGTCTTGCTTGCTGGCACCCGTTCGGGCCGCGGCGCGGATGTGCATGGGGATTTCGTCGAAGTTGCCGGTTGCCGCCAACAGGGCGAGCGTCAGCATGGACCGTTCACGCAGGCTGATGGCGTCGCTGGCCCAAACCGTGCCCCATGCCCCTTCGGTGATCAGTTCCTGAAACGGGGCGTCAAAGGCGGTTTTCACCGCTTCGGCCCGGTCTACATGCGCGTCGCCCAGCACCGTGCGGCGCACACCCATCCCCTTGGCCCACTTGTCGTCCATCGTGCCCTCCCTTTTTGTCGTTGCTAGCACGGGCCACAGGGCTTTGTCGCCTTGACTTTCCACCCCGCCCCCGGTGTATCTGCGCCGATCAAAACCGCAGCCCCGAAGGGACATCAACATGCATGCTTACCGCTCTCACTCTTGCGCCGCCCTGACCTCGGCCAATGTGGGTGATAATGTGCGTCTGTCGGGCTGGGTGCACCGGGTGCGCGACCACGGCGGTGTGCTGTTTATCGACCTGCGCGACCACTATGGCGTGACGCAAGTGCTGTGTGACCCCGATAGTCCTGTGTTTTCCGACGTCGAAAAGGTGCGCAGCGAGTGGTGCATTCGGATTGACGGCAATGTGAAGGCGCGGGACGAGAGCCTGATAAACCCCAAGATCTCGACAGGCGAGATTGAGGTGTTCATTCGAGATATGGAGGTGCTGGGTCAGGCGGCGGAACTGCCACTGATGGTATTTGGCGATCAGGAATACCCGGAAGAAACACGCCTGACTTATCGCTATCTCGACCTACGCCGCGACAAGATGCAGGAGAACATGAAGCTGCGGTCTGACGTAGTGGCCTCGATCCGCAAACGCATGTGGGATCAGGAGTTTCGCGAGTACCAGACGCCGATCATCACGGCATCCTCGCCCGAAGGCGCGCGCGACTTTCTAGTGCCGTCGCGCCTGCATCCCGGCAAATTCTACGCCCTGCCGCAGGCCCCGCAGCAATTCAAGCAGCTGCTGATGGTGTCGGGCTTTGACAAGTATTTTCAGATTGCGCCGTGTTTCCGCGACGAAGACCCGCGCGCCGACCGTTCGCCCACCGACTTTTATCAGTTGGATATGGAGATGAGCTTTGTCGAGCAACAAGACGTGTTCGACACCATCGCCCCCGTACTGGCCGGTGTGTTCGAAGAGTTCGGCGGTGGCAAGAAGGTCGACGCGCCCGACACATGGGAGCAGATCAGCTACCGCGATGCGGCCCTTTGGTACGGCAGCGACAAACCTGACCTGCGCAACCCGATCAAGATGCAGGTCGTGTCCGATCACTTCCGCGGTTCGGGTTTTGCCATTTTTGCCAAGCTGTTGGAGCAGGACGGCACCGAGATCCGTGCGATCCCAGCGCCCACGGGCGGTAGCCGCAAGTTCTGTGACCGGATGAACGCCTATGCGCAAAAAGAAGGGCTGCCGGGGATGGGCTATATCTTCTGGCGTGATCAGGGCGAGGGCATGGAGGCGGCAGGCCCGCTGGCCAAAAATATTGGCCCTGAACGCACCGAAGCTATCCGCCAGCAATTGGGGCTGGGCATAGGCGACGCGGCCTTCTTCCTGGGCGGCAAACCCAAAGCATTCGAGGCCATTGCAGGACGTGCGCGCAACGTGATTGGCGAAGAACTGGGGTTGATCGACGAAGACCGCTTTGCCTTTGCCTGGATCGTGGATTTCCCGATCTACGAGGCGGACGAGGAAACCGGCAAGATCGACTTTGAACATAACCCGTTCTCCATGCCGCAAGGCGGGATGGAGGCGCTGGAGGGCGATCCGCTCAAGGTGCTGGGCTACCAATATGACCTCGCTTGCAACGGCTATGAGCTGGTGTCGGGCGCCATCCGAAACCACCGGCCCGAGATTATGTTCAAAGCCTTCGAGATCGCAGGCTATGATGAGGCCGAAGTGCGCAAGCGCTTTGGCGGCATGGTCAACGCCTTCCAATACGGTGCCCCGCCGCACGGTGGTTGTGCTGCGGGCATCGACCGGATCGTGATGCTGCTGGCAGGCGAACAGAACATCCGCGAGGTGATCCTTTTCCCGATGAACCAGCGGGCCGAGGACCTGATGATGCAAGCCCCCAGCGATCCCACCAGCGATCAGTTGATGGAGCTGGGCCTGCGTGCGATCCCGCAGGACTAGGCAAGCAATTGCGCAACTCTGTTGACTGCTCCCGTGAAACCGGGGGCGGTCGATGTTATCGTGAGCCTGTGACCGATTGGCACGAGGTGCGTCAAGGTGCATAATTTTGACCCTGATCTGGCAGAGATCCGGTTTGGCTATGGCCTGTCCCCGGTTCTTGCGCCGCCGCAGGGCGTAGACGAGTTGTTGGCAGGCCTCGCGGGTCCCGATCGCATACAACAACGCTTTCCAATCGAGAGCTTTTCCCAGTTTCGCATGCGGATGGTAGCGGCCCAGAAGCAGCATCAAATCAGACGTGAAAACCGCGGCACCGAGCTGGCTCAAAAGGCCCGCAAACAGCAAAGAGTGGTGAACCGCGAAGCGCGCGTCGCCATGATCGGCTGGCTGGGGCAGACCATGTTGCGCCGGACACACACGCCTTCGGCATTTCGCGAGCGGCTGGTGGCATTCTGGGCCGACCACTTCACGGCTCTGGGCAAACAGGGTGTGATCCGGCGCGCCACGTCGCCCTACATCGAAGAGGCCATTCGCCCCTTTGTCGCCAGCCGCTTCGCAGATTTGTTGCAGGCGACCGTGATGCACCCGCTGATGTTGGACTATCTTGACCAACACAAATCCATTGGCCCCAACAGCGCGCGCGCTGCGAAACTCGGGGCCAGTGCCGTTCGGGGCGTGAATGAAAACCTGGCACGAGAAGTGCTGGAACTTCATACGCTTGGGGTGGAAGGGCCCTATTCCCAGACAGATGTCACGCAGCTTGCAGAATTGTTTACGGGTCTCAGCTTTGGCGCGCCGAACGGCTTTGTCTTTCGCAAGGATTTTGCGGAACCCGGCGCCGAGACGGTGATGGGTGTGTCCTATGGCACCGACGCAAGCGTGCAGCCCATTCGCGACGTCTTGAACAACCTGGCCATGCACCCTGCAACGGCGCGTCATCTGGCGCGGAAACTTGCGGTGCACTTCACCTCGGACACGCCCGATCCCTCGCTGATTGATGCGTTGGAAGCAGCGTATCTTGCGCATGACGGGCACCTCGCTCCTGTCTATCAGGCATTGCTTGAGCATCCGGCAGCGTGGGACCCGGTTCTGTCGAATGTGAAGTTGCCCATTGATTTCGTGTCGTCGACACTGCGGGCGTTGGCCGTGCCCAAGGATCACTTTCAGGGCCGCAAGGAAAAGTGGTTCAGACGCTGGCTCGGGACCCCGTTGGCCCAGATGGGCCAAGTCTGGGAGCGACCGCAAGGACCAGATGGCTGGGCGGAAAGCGATGCAGCCTGGATCACACCGCAAGGGGTTGCGCATCGTGTTATGTGGGCCATGGCGGCCCCGCCAAATCTGGTGCGTGGTCTGCCTGATCCGCGGATGTTCGTAGACAAGGCCTTGGGGCGGTTTGCGAATGAAACGGTACGTTTTGCCGCCGCGTCAGCCGACAATCGGCCCGAAGCGATTGGCCTTGTTCTGATGTCACCTGCGTTTCAGCGCAGATAGGAGGAGATGATGGCCGCCCCGCTGTCACGACGTGAATTTCTGGCCCGCACCGGGTTTGTCGGGTGTTCCCTGGCTGCCAGCCCCCTTGTGACACCGATCAGCTTTGCCGCCGCCCCGTGGGACACGCGGCTGGTTGTTATAATTCTGCGCGGGGGAATGGACGGGCTGGATGCGGTGCAACCCTACGGGGATTCTGCATTTGCCCAAATGCGCGGTCCGTTGGCATTGGGACCCGAAGGAGGCGCCTATGATCTTGACGGGTATTTCGCGCTGCATCCCGCCCTCGCGCCGCTCCTTCGCATGTGGCAGGCCGGGCAATTGGGGTTCGTGCATGCGGTATCGACGCCGTACCGCGGCAAGCGCAGCCATTTCGATGGTCAGGATTTGCTTGAAGCGGGGACACCCGACTTGGCAGGGGTGCGCGATGGTTGGCTGAACCGGATGTTGCAGGTGTTGCCACAAGCAAGCGGACAGGCGGCCTATGCTGTGGGGCGCAATACCATGCGGGTTTTGCAGGGCGCGGCTGACGTGGCCAACTGGGCACCGGATGCAAAGCTTAGCCTTAGTCCGCAGACCCTGACCCTGTTGGAACTGGTGACCGAAGCAGACCCCGCTCTGCATGCGGCCTTGTCCGAGGCGCGGATTTTGTCACAGATTGAGCAGGCGAAGCGCAAGGATGGCCAGCGCACCAGTGCTCATGTCGACATTGCGAGCTTCGCGGCGCAGCGCCTCTCTGAGGAGACGCGGATTGCCGCCTTCTCTTTGAACGGTTGGGACACGCACCGGGCGCAGCCGCAATCCATCGGGCGGGCTCTGACGCAATTGTCGGAGACCCTGTTGACGCTTCAGGGCACAATGGCCGGAGGCGTCTGGGCCAAAACTGCCGTGATCGCAATGACCGAATTTGGTCGCACCGTGCGACAAAACGGGGCCGGAGGAACAGATCACGGCACCGGTGGGCTGATGATTGCGGCCGGTGGTGCCATCAAGGGTGGTCGGGTCTTTGGGAATTGGCCCGGCTTGGGGCAGGGTGATCTGTACGAGGATCGTGATCTGATGCCGACGCGCGATGTCAGGGCCTATGCGGCCTGGGTTATGCGCGCCCTGACGGGGCTGGATCGGCACAAGCTGGAAAATGCAGTGTTTCCGGGGCTCGACATGGGCCGCGACCCGGGGCTAATTCTCTAGCGTGCTTGATGCCCCTTGGCCTTGTGCCGATCCTTGCCTAACGTCCCGGCATGACTGCGCTTTACACTTTGAATGCGGCACCCGTGCCGAATTGGACACCGCCCCCCGTTCCGGATGCCACCACCGTTCTGAGCGGAGCTCATGTTCGGCTCGAACCGCTGCGGGCGGATGTTCATGCGGCCCTGCTGTACCGCGCCTATCTCGGGCATGACACCGTCTGGGATTACCTGCCGTATGGGCCATTCTCGTCTTCGGCCCAATACCACCGGTGGGTGCGCGATATGGAGCAGAAACCCGACCTGCAATTCTATGCAGTCTTCAATACGCAGACGGGGCTCTACGAAGGTGTTGCCAGCTATCTGCGCATCTCTCCTGCCGCAGGGACAATCGAAGTTGGACACATCAACTTCAGCCCTGCCTTGCAAAAGACACGCGCCGCGACCGAAGCATTGTACCTGATGATGGGGTGGGCCTTTGCGGCGGGATATCGTCGTTTCGAATGGAAATGTAATGCCTTGAACCGCGGTTCACGACAGGCGGCGCAGCGCCTGGGCCTGAGCTATGAGGGTGTGTTTCGACAGGCCGCAGTGGTCAAGGGGCGCAACCGCGACACGGCCTGGTTTGCGGCCATAGACGCAGAGTGGCCTGCGCTCAAAGAAGCGTTTGCAGCGTGGCTGGCGGACAGCAACTTTGACTCAAGTGGCAAGCAGCTGGAGCGACTGTCTGACCTGACGCGTCTGGTGCGCGTGTCAGAGGATCCGATGCTTGCCAGCGCCTAGATCGCGATCTTTTCTGTCAGCCGTTCCTGCACCAGTCCTGCAATCGCCGCCGTTTCCGAGGCTGTCGCATCCCCCTGCGCGCGTTTTGCAGCCAGGGCATCAGTCGCTTGCATCAACTCATCATCCTGCGCGCTACGCGCGACGCCGCCCAGAAACTGGACAATATAGTCCAACGTGCGAGTGTCCTGCGCATCCTCAAGCACATCGGCCACATGAACCATGTCGTCGCGGTAAGCGATCAGGTCCGGCTCAACATCGCCTTCGGGCAGGGCGCGGGGGCCGAGTGGCTGCCGATCTTCGGGCAGATGGTTAAGAATGGATTCCTGAAAATTGGCAAGCGAAACCAGTGGTTTTTCCAGAAAACCATCAGCGCCTGCTGCCAGTGCGCGGCGTTCGCTGTTGGTGTCGCCGGAGATGCCAAGGATCACATCGGGGCGATGGGTGGCGGACGCAAGCTCTTGGATCAAGTCGGCACCATTACCGTCCGGCAGCCCCAGATCAATGATGGCCACAGAAGGGCGGTAGACCTGCAAATGTCGTCGTGCGGCGCGCATCGTGTCGGCGCGCCGGATGCGCGCACCGCTGCGCAGGCACAACAGGCGCATCGCCTCGCAGGCATATCGGCTATCTTCGATAACAAGCACGGTCAGGCCCAACAGCGGGCGCATCGCCGTCGGGGCGGGGTAGGTTGGTTTGAACGGGTCCGTCGTGTCCATCAGATCCTCCAAAGTCTCTTGCGACTCATCGTTACGCAGCCATACCTAACAGCGCGTTAACGCCGCATTGCGGTCGGCCTTGGCCTTGGCGATAAGGGCCCAATCGCCCGCGAAAGGAGACCCGGAATGATCGGCCGCTTGAACCACGTTGCCATTGCTGTCCCTGATCTTGAAGCCGCCGCCGCGCAATATCGCACCGCGCTGGGTGCGCAGGTGGGGGACCCCCAGGACGAGCCGGATCATGGCGTCACGGTGATTTTCATCGAACTGCCCAACACCAAGATCGAGTTGCTGTACCCCTTGGGCGACAACTCTCCGATCCAGGGCTTTCTGGACAAGAACCCCTCGGGCGGTATCCACCACGTCTGTTACGAGGTCGAGGATATCATCGCGGCCCGCGACCACCTAAAAGCCAGCGGCTTGCGCGTGCTGGGGGATGGCGAGCCCAAGATCGGTGCACATGGCAAGCCCGTTTTGTTCCTGCATCCCAAAGACATGAACGGCACCCTGACTGAGCTTGAGCAGGTCTGATGGGCATCACATCCGCCCTTGTTCTTTATGCCGTTATCTGGTGGCTGTGTTTCCTGGTCGCCCTGCCGATCAAGGTGCAGACCCAGGGCGATCTGGGGGATATCGCACCCGGCACGCATGCGGGCGCGCCCGAACACCATCACACGCGGCGCAAGGCGTGGATCGTGACCTGGGTGGCTCTGGCGCTTTGGGTCATCATCGCAGGTATCATCCTGTCGGGATGGATCAGTCTGGACGATATGAACTTCTTTGATCGGGCGCTTGAGCCGCTATAACCCCATGAAATATGTGAGTGAATGTGGCTGCACCGATGATCGGGATCAGCAGGTTCACCAGCGGCACCGACAGCGGGATCGCCATCAGCGTGCCAGCCAGCCAGATGGTGCCATTGTGAGCGCTGCGCAGTTCCTTGGCCCGGGCGCGCCCGACGCGTCGCATGGCAGCGAGGGTGAAGTATTCGCGCCCCAACAAAAACCCGTTCAGGCCCCAAAAGATAAGGGGCGTGGCGGGGGCGAAGATCACATAGAGGATCAGCGCCAATATATTCGCGCCGATCAGCACCCCAAGAAAGTTGACGGTGTCGACGACCGCATCCCAGACGGGCACGCTTTGGGCGGGGGGAAGATGTGAATAGTGTTTGTCCTCAACGGCTTGCGCGACTTCGTCCAAGAACATGGATGTGATGGCCGAAGCCACTGGCATCATCAGAAAAATGGACAGGACCAGGAACAGGAAGAACGAACTCCAGGTTATGACGTCGCCGAGCCATGTGATGGTGCCGATCCACGGAAGCGACACACCATCCGCCGTGAGCCAGCCAATGAACCAGACAAAGCCGGATGTCGCCGCTACGAGCAGGGCAATTGTGAGTGCGATGCCAAGCAGGAGAACGCGGCGAAAGCGCGGGTCGCTGATCTGCGCGAGGGCCGCAAAGAAGGATGTCAGGATCATGTATCGACCCATGTGGTGATCGCTGCCATGTCCGGGCGTGGGCGTTCTGGCGGCGCCGACGTTTCGGTGCCGATATGGATGAGGCCCGCGATGCGCTCGTTGTCGGCCAAGTCCAGAGCATCTGTCATGAAGCCGCGGTCGTGGCTTGGCCAACCGCTTAGCCAGTTGGCGCCCCAGCCAGCGGCAAGGGCCGCGTTTAGCAGTGAAAGGCAGACCGCCCCGGCCGAGTAAGTCATTTCAATTGTTGGAATTTTTTCGACTTTCCGGTCAATCTCGATCACTGCGACGGCCAGATGTCCCTGATCGAATTGGGCCCGTCCCTTGGTGATTTGTTCGGCGTCGAGGCCAAGGGCCTGACCGCATTTTTCCGCCGCTTCTGCCAGTCGCGGCATGGCGCTTTTGGACAGCACAATGAACCGCCACGGTTCCAGCTTTCCGTGGTCTGGTGTGCGGGCGGCGGCGGTCAGAAGCTGTTCCAGCGTTGCGCGGTCGGGGACAGGTTCGGATAGCGTTTTGGCCGGACGGGACCGGCGGGTGAGAAGGAAGTCGAGCGCAGCTTGGTTTCTTGCGGGCATATGTTACGCCTTTTTACATGTTGAGGGTCATGTCGTGGCGAAAGGCTGCGACGTCAAGTGGTTAGAGGCCAAGTGCTTGGGCCATATGGTCAATTTCGGCGCGCAGAAAGGCATCGAACCGGGGGCCGGGTTGGCGATTGTTCAGCGCGCGCGCCATCGGGTCTTGGGCCGTGATCTTGCTGCCCGAGAGCGCTTGCAAGGTGGCGTGACCGCAGAACGGTACGTAGATTTCCGAATAGCCACCCTCGTGGCTGAGGACCAGCTTGCCATTGCAGATACGTTCGGCCAAGACTTTGATTTTAAGCGTCATTTCATAGAATGTTTCAGCGGTGGCGAGCATCCGGGCCAGAGGATCAACGGCGGCAGCGTCATAGCCGCACGCGACGATGATGAGGTCGGGCTTGAAGGCTTCGATGGCGGGGGTCACGACGCGCTCGATGGCATGGAGATAGGCGGTGTGCCCTGCACCCGCAGGCAGTGGCAGATTGAGGTTCGCGCCGGAGCCATCGCCGGTGCCGCGATCCTCTAAGTGACCAGTTTCTAAAGGATAATTCCCTTCTTGATGGAGAGAAATCGTGAGCACATCGGCGCGATCATAGAAGATGGATTCCGTGCCGTTGCCGTGGTGGACATCCCAGTCGAGCACGACGACGCGCAGGTCGGGGCGCGTGGCTTTGGCGGCTTCGACGGCGATGGCGATATTGGCCATCAGGCAAAAGCCCATCGGGGTCGCGGCCTCGCAATGGTGGCCCGGTGGGCGGGCAAGGGCGTAAGCGTTTTGAAACGTGCCCTCCAACACGGCCTGAACCGCCGCAGTGGTCAGTCCTGCGGCCAGGGCTGCGATCTCGTATCCACCCTTTGCAAAGGGGGCGTGATGGCCGATCTCGCCCCCGTTTTCGTCGGATAATGCTTTGAAATGACTTAAATATTCTTGGGGATGCACGCGAAGCAACTGGTCGGTTGTCGCGGCGTCGGCAGAGGTGACGTGCAGGTCGTTTGTGAGACCGGTGACGTCCATCAGGTTCTTCATCCGGCGCTTGGTTTCGGGGCTTTCGGGCAGGCCGCCCGCGGCGAGGGGCTGTACCAGTCCGCCCAAGGGAACCGTGAAGGCATAGTTGCCACCGCCATGCCACATGGTGCGTTCGTCCCAGTAAAACCCGGTGCTCATCTGATCCTCCGATTTTGGCGTAAGGTGGCGAAGGGCGCGGGGCTTGTCCATGGGGGCGTGCGGTGCATTAACCGTGGTTCTCGGGCGCGTGAAGGGGCCATCAAATGCGCCGATTTCGGGAAAACTGCACAATTTGCAAGGCAAACTGCATATTTTCGCCCCGCGACAAAGGAGGAGTTTGCCCCCGATTTCGCCGACTTGCGCAGTTTCGAGCCAAAACTGCGCATTTTGATCATCGATACGCCTATCTGGGCCGAAAAAGGGTTAACCGGGGCGATTATGCCGCAGCCTCTGAAAGAAGGGCGGGCACGTCGAGCGGGTCGTTGACCATCGCCAGATTGCCGTCTGCGTCGCGCGGCCAGTGCGCTTCGGGTCTGTCCCGGTAAAGTTCGATTCCGTTGCCGTCCGGGTCGCGGAAATAGACCGCTTCGGATACGCCGTGATCGGCGGCACCGTCCAGCGGCGTGCCGTGATCCAGCACACGCTGCAACGCTGCCCCAAGCGAGGCGCGGTCGGGGAACAGAAAGGCCGCATGGTAGAGCCCTGCCGCACGTTCGGGCGCGGGGCCTGCGCCATGCGAGTGCCAGGTGTTCAGACCGATATGATGGTGATAGCCGCCCGCCGATAGAAAGGCCGCCTGCACCCCATAGCGCTGGGTCAGAGAAAAGCCGAGCACGTCGCGGTAAAACCCGATGGCACGGTCGAGGTCGGAGACCTTGAGGTGGATATGGCCGACGGTGGTGGTGGCGGGCACGGTGGTGGTGGTCATGGCGGTCCTCCTTTGAGGGTGAAGGTAGGAAAGCCGGGCGCGATTGGCCATTCGCATATGCGCACAGGATTGGTAGACAGGCGCACCAAGTGCCGCCTACCCTGATCACTAGAACACGGAGGATGCCATGGAGTTTCTGCGCACCGATGACGCCAGGTTCGACGGGTTGCCGGATTATGATTTCGCCGCGCATTATGTGGACATCGACGACACGACGGGCGGCACCTTGCGGGTGCATTACCTGGATGAGGGACCACGGGATGGCGCGCGTGTGCTGCTGATGCACGGAGAGCCGACATGGTCATATCTTTATCGTCACATGATCCCGGTTTTTGTTGCGGCGGGGCATCGGGTGCTGGCGCCGGACCTTGTGGGGTTTGGCCGGTCTGACAAGCCGCTGCAGAAGTCGGATTATACCTATCAGCGGCACGTGGACTGGATGAGCGACTGGCTGCGCCGGGTTGATGCCACCGGGGTCACGCTGCTGTGCCAGGACTGGGGTGGGCTGATTGGTCTGCGCTTGCTGGCGGCGATGCCGGAGCGGTTTGCGCGGCTGGTGGTGGCCAACACCGCACTGCCCACGGGCGACCAGCCGATGAGCGACGCGTTTCGGGCGTGGCGGACGTTTTCCCAGACGATGGACCCGTTTGATTCCGGGCGCATCGTCTTTGGCGGGACCGAGAGCAAGATCACGCCCGAAGAGGTCGCCGCCTATAACGCGCCCTTTCCCGACGAACGCCACAAGGCCGGGGCGCGGATGCTTCCGATGTTGGTGCCGGATGGTCCGAACGACCCGGCCGCCGCACCGAACCGCGCGGCGTGGCAGGTTCTTGCCGGGTTGGATTTGCCGGTGCTCACGGCCTTTGGTGCGCAGGACAAGGTGATGGCGGGCGTCGAAAAGGTGTTCCAACGTATGATGCCGGGCGCCAAGGGGCAGGCTCACGTGATCTTTGACGGTGCCGGACACTTCCTGCAGGAGGATGTGGGCGAGGACCTGGCACACGCGGCGGTGGCCTTTATCCGCGCGAACCCCTAGAGGGCTTTGCGGGTCTTTTGCGCCTCTCTGCGATGTGTTTGGTTTGGCAGGTGGCAGCCTTGCCCAAAGTGCAGAGTGCGGCGCTTGAGACAATGATGGACCTCACTTTCCCAAAAATGACCTTTAGAGTTGGACGGTATGGACAACCCCATCCGCATAGCGGCAGTTGAGGGTCCAGCCAGCGTCTTTTTTGCGCACTGACAGATAAGTCGGCCCATCGCCGGGACCGGGCCGGGTTGCGTTTACCTTGCCAAGATACGCGGTTGCGCCCTGCATTATCGTGATCGTTTCGGTGTCGACAAAGTCCTCGTCAATGGCATTTGCAAATGGAAATGGTGACCACATCGCCGAGGTGTGAATGGAATGCACGCGGGTGATCAGAGCATCGTGATCATCACACAGATCAACCGCCGCGATGCAGCCGCGATGCTCGTCACCGGACAGGAACACAACATGCTTGATCTCGTTTTCGGCGATGAAAGCAAGCAGGTCACGCAGTGTTTCGGGGTATCCGTCCCACCCATCAGAATGAAGGGCGCTGAAGTTGTCGGCGTTCAAATCCCTGTTGCGTTGCACGGCACGTCGGTGGCGCGGCAAGAGCATGGATGGTGTGACCACAAACTTTGGCAACGCTTTGTTTGCATCCCTGGTCAGCCACGCCTTTAGGGTTGCCATCGTGGGAGCGTCAAACAGCTTTGCGGTGTTCAGCATTCCAACCTTTCTGTGTTTTCGGGCTGACCGCGTATCGAGAAGGAAGAACGGGAACCCGTCAAACGTAAATTCGCGCAGCGATTTGTCTAAGCCGCGCTGATATTTTTCATATGCGGGAAAGCCATCGTCCAAAGCGGTCTGGTTCTTGGCGGTGTCCGGCTGGGCAACCGGTTCCCAGTTGTCGGTAATCTCGTGATCATCCAACAACATGAAAGACGGTATAGAGCGCAGCACTGTCCGGGCGCTGTGCATGCGCAACCAGTTTTCATAGGGAATCCGGTACCTGTCATCGCTGTCCGAGGGATCGAACAGCCCTGCGGTCGGGTCGACATAGACCTGGTCACCGGCAAGGATCATGAAACGTGGGGCTTTATCCGGTGCGTCGTCCAACGCGGTTACGACGCTTTGGTAGGATGCGGATGCGACTGGCGCGTCGAAAAACCCGGCCGGGTATTGGCAGGATCCCAGCATGAATTGAGTGTGGTCCAGTTCCGCATCAAGTGTCTGGTCGGGGACGATGCCATCCATCAGCGTGCTGTCATGCCCCAGGATGCTGGCGGCGACCGCTTCGCCCTGCAAGGCCTGTTCGTCCGACACTGGAGCGGATGTTATGCCGTCGTTATATGGGGTCCCTTCGATGACATTCGGGTCGGTGATGCTGTTGTCATTCTGCTGCAGGAATTGTGTGCCGCTGTCGTCCTTGGGGGGTGGCGGGGACCCCTGGGGGCCAAACTCCAGGAGTTTGATTGTTGCTTTCGACATGTTTTGGAACATCGTGATGTCGAACCGATCGTCGTTCGACTTTATTTTGTAGTCATTGGGATCGAATTGGATGACCCGCCCTGCCTGCGCGAAGAAGTAGCCGGTCACGGGCAGAAACAAGTTATTCGATTCGTCGTAGATGAGCAGAACCAGCGTTGCGTTGCCGCCCTTCAACGGATCGTGGTTCGGAAATGCGGTGGGCGGTGGCACTTCGAATTCGGCCCAGCGATTTTCGGTCAGTTCTTTGAGTTTCAGAACCATCATGTGGTTGACAACGTAGCCCTCATCCCATGGGGCGCTTGGATCGTCGGGGCGGAGAACCTGATCGCCGGCGACCTCGACGCGCAGCATGATGATCGCCTGGGCTTCGCGATGTGTTGGGGCTGATCCCAGCCGTGCGATCAGCTTGGTTTGGCCGCCTTTAACCTCTTTGGTGATGATGGGCCCGATCCATGGCGGATAGGCGATTTTGTCGTCGTTGGGATCGCGCGGCAGTTCCACCGGGAAATCTGTATCGAGAAATGTCTTGATCTGGTTGGCGGTTGCAAACCGCTTTGTCCCGATCAACGAATCCTGATGGCCCGCCCCGTCGTTTATGAAGGGATCCTCAAATCGAGCGCCCGCATCGTCGAGAATGGCCCCCATCCGGTCGAGTGTGGACAGTGCCGACATGCCATTTTCCGCGCCGTGCATGCTGAGGGTCGGGAAATGCCATTCCTCATTAATCCGCCTGCGGGAGACCAGCTTGTTGCGGCCAAATCGGTCCGTCATCATCGCGTAGCGTGCATAGTGCAACGCGGTGCTGACCGTCCGTAAACTCAACGCCCCGAAATGTTCGTCCAGATAGGTCAGGACGCTTGGATCCATATTCGCTGACCTGAAGTTGCGCCCATAGATCGCATCCATGCGATGCCGGGTTCTGGTCCATGGCGTTCGTTTCCATGGCAAGATCGGATTTTCGAAGTCAAATTCTTCGACGGGATAGGGCAAAGTGGTAAGCAGGCGGTCCAGCAGGTCATCCGCCAGCGTCGGGTTTTGCGGGTTGAACTGATAGTTGTCCGGGAGAAATTCGATCAGGTACCGTGTTGCGTAAGCCCGGAAAACATTGATTGGCGTGAAGACAACAAGCGGGCCGACTTGCGAGAATATGGCACGGTTGATTTTGCGTGGAGCGTTGGATGCGGACACCGCCGCAAATTTACGCTCAAGCGCTGCCATACTGAACATCACAGTGCCCATGCAATGCGCGACAACGTCCACCTGCCCGTCGGGAGACGCCTGTGCGGCCTGGTCTATCACCCAGGCAACATCCTGATCAGCGACTTGCTCGATACTCCAGGGTTTTGTGGCTGTGTCGGGCACGGACTCTATCGACCCGTCCGACAGGGTGAGTGTCGTGGAGCTTGAGAAAAACGGGCTGGTGCGCAGATCGGCCAGCCATACGTCCCGTCCGGTGTCGAAAATCTGGCTTGCAAGGTTGGGTTCGACGGCGTGATGGGCAAATGTTGTCGCGCCGGAACTGTACCCGTGCAGCATGACAACGGGCCGCTTAGTGGATTGTTCGTGTTGGTATTGTGTGATCCGAACCTTGGTTTCCATCGGATCATGCGTGTCATCCAGTTCGGGCACTTGGTCGGGAAATGTCTTTTCCAAGATCGTTGCAGCGACGGTGCCACCGCTGACTTTCAATTCGGCTGGCGGCACGAAGTTGATTTTGTCATTGTCGGGGTTCAAATCCGCGTCCGGTGCGCGAAAGCTCCAGATATGAATGCCCAAGAGCATCCGTATCAGGTATCCGAGAAATCCGATCATATCCCCGATCGCGCCTACAGAATCGTCTTGGCGTGTGATGCGAAAGAGCGGGATATTGATCCCTGCGAGGAACGCCAAATCAAGGGTGAGCACAGGCTTTGAAGATGGCTTGAGCCCGGGAAAGTCCTTTAGGTTCACGTCCATCAATTGCCGCCACGGGTTGCCCCTGCGGGCATAGGTAAACCGCTTGAGCCCAACGATCTTGCTGCCCGTGAGCGTTATGTTTGCCCCGGCATCCGCGGCGCCAATCGTCAGGTCGTAAGCGAGGTTGCGCAGCTCGCCACTGCGGCTGGCAATGGCGATGCCCGACTTGATCCGTGCGATCAGGCCGGGGCCATCACCGCCATCGACCAGTGCCTGATAGCTGTCCCGCGCACCCCGATTGGGCAACCAGGCAGCCAGGGCCCGAAGAATGCGGCCCGGGCCGCTGGACCCTTGGCGTTCGAGCACTTTGAGTGTGCCGGTGAGCGGCGCTTTGAACAGCGCGATCTGGTCCAGCTTTTGTTCGCGCAGTTCGTGGGGATGCCAGGTCTTGTTGAGGGTTTGCCAGTGGATATCGTCGGCATAGATCCGGATTGTGCTTTGCACATCAGGGTTAGAGGATCCGTCCGAAACGCTCAGGGTGGCGTTGCCCCCC
Organism: Pseudomonadota bacterium; assembly: GCA_038525015.1. Lineage (GTDB taxonomy): Bacteria > Pseudomonadota > Alphaproteobacteria > Rhodobacterales > Rhodobacteraceae > Tateyamaria. The sequence goes on from JBCBID010000003.1 coordinate 163,010, forward strand.
GTAGCGGGCGATAACTCGGCAATGGGCTTGGGCGAAAATCGCAGGGTCAACTCGACAATATATGTTGCTGCTGGCTGGCCCTGTGGCGCCATCTGCACCTTGCCCGAAAGGCGCTCGAACACTTCGACCTCGGTGTGCGGCGCTGGTGCTGCGACATCCGTTTTTCGGAACACCGGGCGCTTCAGGGCGGTGGCTGACGCCGGGGACGCCGGTGCGTCGTTATATCCCCAGATGCCCGCAAGGTTTTCGGCAGCGCGCAAAGCCACCGCCGCAATCGTCAATGCGGGGTTCGTTCCAAGTGCTGTGGGCACGATTGACCCGTCCAGGACCACCAGACCATCGTGCAGACTGGACGACGTGTCCGAGGTGAAAACGCGCCCGAACGGATCAACGACACCTTCGGCGCCGGTTTCACCCATGACCAGACCACCCAAGGGGTGCACCGTTGTCACCGGCCCCTTTTGGTCCTTGAGCAACCAGTTCATGGACTCAGGCAGCAGGCGCCAGACCGGGTTTGGAATGATGCGGCCACCCGTCTTGTCGTTGAGCGCTGCTACGGTGCCGACCTGTTTTTCAAAGATCGGGTGATCCTTGATATCGGCCCAGTGCATCCGGGCGATCCCGTCGCGCTTGGGCGTCAGGTCGCCAGTCAATTCGATATGGCCGCGCGCGCCGTCATTTCCCATCACCGCAAACAGCGCGGTATTGTCAATTCGCTGCTCGGCGACTGCATAAATGTCATCAGTCGGCAACCCTGTTGAGTGGGTCGACCAATCAATTTCGTCCAGATTGTGAAGTGCATTCACCGTGCCAAATATCTCTTTGAATGCGATGCGCAGCGACGCCGGAACAGAGATTTCTTCGATCAAGACGCCTTTGGTATCATGCAAATCGATGATCCCCGAAATCGTCGGGCCGATCTGACGTGTAGAGGGCTGTATCTGCTCGCTGGAGACGTTGTTGACGCGGGCATCTGTACTGTAGTCCGCAACCAGCATATCGCCATTTGTCGAACAGTGTTTTCCGATCATCTTGTCTGAAACGGCCAATCCCGCCGCCCGTGACCGCAACAGGATTTCAGTTGACCCCAGGGTGCCCGCCGCGACGATGACCTTGCCCGCGCGCACCTTGATAACCTCGGGATCGCCGTTGGCATCGGAATGCCGCGCGCGCAGTGCCGTGTTGGTGTAGACGGTGTGGACGATCCAGTTGCCGCTGTCTTCTTTTTCGATGTGGAGGACCGTGGCGCCGCTGAAAATATCCGCCCCGTTTTGCTGTGCCCGGACCAGCAAATTGACATCCAGTGAATCCTTGGCGCCGAAGTTGCAGCCGGTCGCGCAATCGCCGCACATGTTGCATTTTGTCAGGGCAACATGTCCGGTATTTGCGCGATCATTCATCGCGACCGTAATGGCGGCTGGACGGAACGTGCCGTTGGGGGCTGTTACCTTGAGCGAATGATATTTCTGCGGTGGCCCGCCCGGGTGTTCCAGAATGGTATTCGACGCGTCGTTGACCGTCGCCCCCAGCATAACGGACGCGCGGTCAAAATAGGTCCGCCAGGTGGCCAGATTGGACAGGGAAGTCGGCCACCCGGATTGAAACACTTCGGGTCGCGGCACTTCCATGACGCCAGCGTTGATCAGTGAACCACCGCCGACCCCGTTGGCTGTCACGGTGGTGACGTCTGCGCCCGGCCGGATATCAAACAATCCTTCGCGGTGCCCGTCGCGGCGCAGATGCTTGGGCACCTCGGCCAGGCCAGTTGGGAATGCACCTGGCAAGTATTCCTTGCCGCGTTCCAGAACGCCGACCGTGATCTGCTGACCATCGCGTTGTCTGCCGGCAAGTGTCGCCGCCGAGAGTGCGCCGCCATACCCGCTGCCAATAATCAGGACGTCGAAATGCACATCGTGAGGGGTGGTGAGGACGCGGCTAACAAGATGTTCGAAGCCTCGCGAAATCCACGCGGTACGAGAGTCAGTGTCGAGACTTGTCGGCATTTTTTCGCCTTCTCCCCAGTTCAAAGAGCAGTGGGAAACGGCGGTAAATTGATCCGATTATAAAATCCCAAAGCAGAAAAAATTGTGCAATCGGGATGGTCTTTTGCCAAAGGCCAGGGCGGTCCGACGCACCTTGAATTTTGAACAACTGAATACCTAACATTACGCCAGAGGGTCATAATGTACAAGAAATTGCCGGGCGACCTGCGGTGCTTGGGCCAGGGCATGGAACGCGCCCTTCGCAAACGCGCGTGGATATGTCAGCATCGCCCCCATATTTATAAAGGGCGCTGACGCGATCCGAAGCTCGATTTAGTGCCGGTTTTGTTGTGGCCAATTTGCTGTCTTGCCACTTTCACGCGTCACCGTCGTGTTATTGGAAGGGGATTATGGGCGAGGGCAATTCTATTCTGGCGAGTTTTCTGCCGCTTCGCCTGCTTGGACGCCTGTATCCCGAATATGGCGCGCGCCCCACCGTCGCCAAACTGTCTGGTGCCACATTGTTCATGGATGTGTCGCGCTACACCGCGCTTGTTGAGCAATTGGCGCGGCGTGGTCAGACGGGGCTTGAGGAAATACCAAGGCTGCTCAACCTGGCGTATTCGCATTCGGTGAACGAAATCATGCGGAATGGGGGCGAGGTGCTTCGGTTTTCGGGGGATTCCTTTCTTGCCTATTGGCCCGCCGAGACCTTGGGTGCCGCGGAAGCCGTGCGGAGTGCGGCGCGATGCGCCGATATGATCTGTCATGAAAGCGAAAAAAGCGTCGGCTTTTTTGCAGGGTCTGATGCGCCTGCCATTCATGCCGGTATCGGCTTTGGCGACATGTGGTTGGCGACGGTTGGTGGCAATCCGGTCTGGAACCTGATCTTTGGCGGCACGGCGATCGTGCAGGCCGCTGCGGCGCAATCGCAGGCGGGCAGTTCCGGGTATGCTTTGTCCGATGCCGCCCGCGCGATACTGGATGCCGCCGCCGACCCCGTGTCAAAACCGGTTCAGACAGCCCAACCCGACCCTGGGGTGACCCCGACATATGCATGGCTTCGCGGTTTCTTGCCCCAACACTTCCAAGATAGCCTGTTCCCCCCTACAGAAATCGGAGACCCGGGCATAGCGCCGCCGCCGGGCGCGCTTCAAAGTGTGGAATTTCTTGATGCGAAACTGGACGAATTGGCCGAGATTCGTCCGATTTCGGCACTTTTTGCGCGGATCATCGGGGTTTCTATCGAAGACCCGCCCGCAACGGATCAATTTCAGGCGCTTTGTGCTGCCCTGCAGGCGTTGTTGACCGCGCGGGATTGTCCTGTCGGCGACATGCTTATTGATGACAAAGGCCTTGTTTATTGGGTCGCCTTTGGAGAGCCCGGCAAATTCCATCGAGATGATCCGCAGCGTGCTCTTGATGCCGCGCGCGCGATCCGCGCGACGGTGTTGGCGCACGGGCTTGATGCGTCAATCGGTATTGCAACGGGCGAAGCGCTGTTCCGCGTTGTTGGCAGCACCCATCGTCGGCAATGGATGGCGATTGGTCAGACTGTGAATCGCGCCGCCCGCCTGATGACCGAAGCCTCTGAGGGGATCCTGTGTGACGCCCCGACCGAACGTGCCGCGCGCAACGCATTCCTGTTCGAGCGGCGCGGAACCCTTCAACTGCTGGGGCTGAGCGATATGACCCCGGTGTTTGAGCCGCTCGAACGCACACCCGAGGTGGTTTCGTCGGTCGATATCGTCGGGCGAACAAAGGAGATCGAGGCGCTGCATTCGGCCTTTGAAGATGTCAAAGCCGGTGCCAACCAGATTGTCATCGTCGAAGGCGAGGCAGGCATTGGTAAAACAACGCTGGTCACGGCGTTTGCCGATCATCTGAAGGCGGACGGTCATGCGGTTTCCATCGCCTGCGCTGATCGCGAAGTTCAAAGGACCTCCTTGCTGATCTGGCGCAGGGTTCTGGAATTCCTGGTCGACATGCCCATCGACAGCAATGGGCTAGACGTCTTTGAACTTATTGAGGCGCGCACGCGACATGCAGATGGCGTTGCAGAGCGGCTTCCGCTTCTTGGCGATGTGCTGAGCATTGATATCCCACAAACGGAAATGACCCGGCATTTGCAGGGCGCCCACCGCGCGGACGCGACCATGCGTTTGTTGGGCACCCTCATTGACTATTTGGGCCCGCGGCCCCTGTCGTTGGTGCTGGAGGATTGCCAATGGCTTGATTCAGCGTCCTGGCGGTCGGTTGAATGGGTGTTTGGGTCTGTCGAGTCGCTCTTGCTGGTTCTTTGTGTGCGGGCAGGTGAAGCGCCGGAAGAGCTTGAAACCCTGCGCCAACGTACAAATTTGATCGGTCGGCAAAGCGATCTGCCTGCGATTGCACCACAGCGGGCATGTGTGACGTTGAATGTGACGGAGCTTGATGAAAGTTCCATTCGACGCCTTGTGGCGCGCACGCTTGGCGGTGCCCCTCCGAACGATGAGTTGGCTGAAAACGTGTCCCGCCTGGCTGGCGGGAACCCGTTTTTTGCTGAGGAGATTTCGCTGTCGTTGAAAAACCAGGGCCTGATTTCCGTGCGGGACGGGTTTTGGTGTTCAAGCGGACCGCTGGATGAATTGACGTTTTTTGAAGGTGTGGAAAAGGTCATTCGCGAGCGCGTCGACCGGTTGGAAATCGATGCGCAGAAAACTTTGAAGACTGCTGCGGTCATGGGGCGCCGATTTAATGTCGCCGCGTTGCGGTTTCTGAATGGCGCGGAGGTGACAAAGACCGTGCGCCAACTTGCTGAGGCACGGTTGATCACGGATACCGCCGAACCTGATCTTTACGAGTTTCGGCACGGGCAAATTCGCGATGTCGTTTACAATTCCATCCCCAGCGAGATTCGACAGCATCTGCATGGGGCGATTGCACGCTGGATTGAAGCCACCCGGCCCGAAGCCACCGGTGCCGATCTGGCCATTCTGGTTCAGCATTTCGAAGCGGCGGGCGAGTTCGACCATGCGGTAAAATATGCGGACCTTGCCGCAACAAACGCCGTGCAAGTTGGTGCCTTTCGAGAGGTGGAGTCATTTGTGGGCATTTGCCTTGACCATGAACCACCAAAGCGTGCGTTGAACCCGTTGGAAAAGCTGCGTTCGATGCGCTGGCGCCGGCAGTTGGCCGAAGCGCATTACAGTCGGGGCGATATCCGGGCGCAGGGGGTGGCTATTCGCAAAGCGCTTGATGTGGCGGGGCAAACTGTCCCGACGGGCAGGGGTAACATTGTTCTGTTGCTGATCTCGCGTTTCGCATTGCTGTATCTGCGGAACCTGTCGTCTTTCACGCGAAAGTATCTGGACCGAACTACGTCAAAGGAACGTGACAGCGAGATTGCGCGCTGTTTGGGTCAGGCCGCCACTGTCGATTTCTTTGAACTGCGCATGACGCGCGGGATATGCAATCTGGTCGGGTCGGTCCTGCATGCTGAAAAGTCCGGCGAAACGGTTGAAACAGCGATTTCGTCTGCGCAGTTGGCCAGCGGCCTGGGCATGATGCGCTTGCGCAAGGCGAACAATCGTTTGATGCAGAGAGCCGAACAGGTTGCGATCAAACTGGATGATCCATCGACACATTCGCATGTCTGTACGGTGGATGCGCTTTGGCATTTGGGTTTGTGTGAATGGCACGCGGTCGACGCGCGCGTGGACCAAGCGCTGGCATTGGCGCAAAAGGCAGGTGACCAGTTGCGCTGGTGTAACGCCCAGGGCCTTCGGTTTTGGTCGCAATATTATCGCGGTGATCTGAGTTCACTCGAAGAGACGGCTTTGGCGTTATTGGCCCAGGCCCAAAACGCGGGTCACACGCAACAAGAAATTTGGGCCTTACGGTGCAAGGCATTGTGCATGCTGCACATTGATCGCCCCCGAGAGGCCGTTGAGGTGCTGCGTCTGATTTCGTCGGGCACGCCCAAAATCTCTGACCTTGCTGCGGAAGTGTCGATCAAGGGGGCCTATGCCCTGTCGCTTTCGCGTGTCGGAAAACATGGCGCAAGTTATGATGCGTCGGTTGAAATGATGCGGCTTCTGGAACAGATAAAGCGGCCCTCATCGCATGTGATCATCGTCGGGATCAGCGGCGTGCTGGAATTGCTGTTGCGCGGTCGCGAGGCAGGCATTGCCGACGGGTATGAAGAATGGAAAAGCCTGGAAGACAAGGCGTTTGGACATCTGCGCCGATATTGCAGGACTTTTATCGTCGGAGAAACCCAGCTGGGCCTGTGGACGGGGCTGGATCAGTGGATGAGCGGACATCGTGATGGCGCGTTGCAAACCTGGAGGTCCGCTTTGGATACTGCGCGGGGCCGGGCGTTGCGCAAAGATGAATCTCTGATCCTTGCCGAAATCAGACGGCGGGAATGATGTGGCGGTTGGTGGCCCAGGCAAACATCCACTCGCGCGTGACCGGTAGGCGTTGGACAAGACCGGTGGCGCTGTCCCTTGCAGGTTCAGGCGCAGGTTCGATTTTGGTGGTGCTTGGCGACGTGAAACACGATTGGCGGCGCGATGCTGCGGTTGCTGTGATGGCGATGGGGGTGCCATTTTGTTTGGTGTTGCACGGCCCGCACATGTCTTCTGTTGAGCATTAGACCGGATAATGCTCACTATGCTCGGAGCCAAGTAGCCGTATTTGAGCCCTGTAGATGCAATGGATACTTCAGGATTTTGAGGACACTCGGAAAATGGCCGATGCACTTGATCGGCTGGACATTCCGTACACTTGGCACAAAGTCGTTCCGTTTATCGGCGAACTGACACCGCCCCCGACCATCAATGATCCGAAGAATGTGGTGATGTTCGGTTCTTACACTCTATGGCGCTATGCGAAGGCGAACGACCTAAAACCCGGGGTCTTCACGATCAGCCCCTTTGTTCGTGAAGAGCCTTGGCAACCATTTCTTCTTAATGGCTCGGACGCTCTTTTCTTAAAGCTGCGAGATGTTCCGGAGAAGCTTCCCGATGATGGAAAAAGCTGGTTCTTACGCCCGGTGGAAGACAGCAAAGAAGAGCCGGGAAAGGTACAAACCACGGGCGAAATCATTGCGTTGGCAAACAAGGTTCTCGCCCTTGGGGAACACGAGATCCCCAAAGGTTCACTTCGCCATGATACAGAACTGATGTTCACCGAGCCTGTTCGCATTCTCAAAGAATGGCGCCTGTGGGTGGTCAGAGATGAGATTGTCACACACTCGTTGTACAAGGAAGGTTCGCGCGTCATTTACCGGCATGAGATCGATGATGATGCCTTGGAATTTGCCAAGAGGCTGGTGAAGGCAAACCCGGTTTATGCACCTGCCTATGTTATGGATATTTGTCGCACAGACGATGGGCTTAAGATGCTCGAAACAAATTGCATCAACGCTGCTGGTTTCTATGCGGCCGACCTTTTGAAACTGGTGTCGTCAATCGATGAGTTTTCGGACATCCAAATTGAAAGATGACATGCGGGTAAGTGCAGTGAAATCACAGTTCGTCCCGCCAAGCGTCCAGTCCAACACTCGCCAAGCGCGGTGCGTCCGAGAGACAGGCGGAGTGGGTGGTGCACACTGGTTGTGCATCGCTTGCTCTGGCTCAAAGTGGCATTCCCTTGCATCCTCTTTGTTAACGCGGACGTGTCGTTCGCATAACCCGGAGTACACCGTATGACCCAAGGTACGGCACTTATCATCGGCGCTGGCAGCGGCCTGAGCGCGTCTCTGGCCCGGCAGTTGCATGGGCGGGGGCATGATATCGTTCTGGGCGCGCGGAACACGGACAAGCTGGCCGATCTTGCCGCTGAAACTGATGCCCGAACGGTCTCGTTGGACGGCAGTGACCCTGCGGCGGTCGACGCGTTGTTTGAGAGTTTGGACAATCGGTTGAGTGTTGCCATTTACAACCCCTCGGCCCGCCAGCGTGGGCCTGTTGCCGACCTTGACCCGGAAGAGGTGCGCCGGGCCATCGAAGTGACGGCCTTTGGGTCGTTCCTGATGGGGCGGGCGGCTGCCCGGGTGATGCGCGGCCAAGAGCCCGTGGAAGGCAAACGCGGCACGATCCTGTTCACTGGCGCGTCTGCCGGGGTCAAGGGATTTGCCCAGTCGGCCCCGTTTGCGATGGGTAAGTTTGCGCAGCGTGGCTTGGCGCAATCCATGGCGCGCGAGTTGCATCCCAAGGGCATCCACGTGGCATGGGTCAATATTGACGGTGGGATTGCCAATACGGCGCGGGCCGAGCGGACGGATGACGGGACCGACAAGATGCTGGACCCCGATGCGATTGCCGCGACTTACGTGCAATTGATGGATCAGCATCGGTCGGCGTGGTCGCATGAGATTGCACTACGCCCGTGGGTTGAAAGTTTCTGATCGCTCTGGTCCCCGCGGGGACAGCAAGCTAGCGTCCGTGCGATGCCAAGATTTGCCGCAAACCTGACCTATCTCTGGGCCGAGTTGCCCTATCTTGACCGGTTCGATGCTGCGGCTGATGCCGGGTTTCTGGCCGTCGAAGTGCAGCAACCCTATGACGCGCCGGTGCCCGAGACCCAGACGGCATTGAACAAGAACGGGTTGCAATTCATCCTGCTGAATGCACCGGGTCCGAACTATACCGGTGATGCGCGGGGTTTTGCGGCCGTGCCGGGGGGCGCGGCGCGGTTCGACTATGACATGCGCCGGGCGGTACGTTATGCGCAGGCGCTTGGGGCGCGGGTGATCCACGTGATGAGCGGAGATGCGCGGGGAGAGGAGGCCAAGGCCACATTCATCGACAACCTGCGCCGGGCGTCCGAGACGCTGCCCCATGAATTGACGCTGGCCATCGAGCCGTTATGCGCGGCTGCGCAGCCGGATTATTTCCTGAACAGCTTTGACCTGGCTGCCGAGGTGATCGAAGCCGTGGGCGCATCGAATGTGGGGCTGCAATTTGACAGTTACCACGCGCAGGAAATCAGCGGCGACGCGCTGGGCACCTTTCACGCCATGGCGCCGCTGATCCGGCATATTCAGATCGGGGATGCGCCGGGGCGTGGGGCACCGGGCACGGGCGGGATCGACTTTGACGCCCTTTTCGCAGCGATTGACGCGAGCGGCTACAGCGGGTGGGTCGGTGCAGAATATCGCACAGATGGGCGCAGCGACAGGACGCTGGGCTGGATGCGCTGAGCCTGTGCATCGGCGCAGATTGCAGGCGGCGCGCTGCGCGGTCATGTGTTGCGTGTTCAGATAGAGGAGCGGTTTCATGATCCCAGCGCGCTATGCCCCGATTGTCTTTGGGTTCATTCTGAGTGGCATGATGTCGTTTCTGGTTTCGGGAATTTCGACCGTGTTGAGCATGGGGATGGTCAGCGCGTTTTGGGGCCAGTGGATTCTGGCGTGGTTGCCAAGCTGGGCCGTGGCCTTTCCGATTGTGCTGATCGTGGCGCCGATAGCGCGCCGGTTGGTGGGGAAAATCACGTCTCCAGAGGGCTAGATCGCGTTTTGTCCCCGCGGGGACAGCCTGTTCGGTGCGGTGATCTGACTTTAACCGCTTTGTGATTTGCGTTCTGTATCAGACGTTTATCCAGCGCACGGCCCTGTAATCGAACATTAACCCGAAACAGGGCACGCTCGTGCCCGACAGGGCGCGGTCGTTTATCGACGGAAGGGGGTGGGGCGCTTACCCGTCCGGGCGGAGGCCACAACATCCGCGATGCGCCGGGCGCGGGTGGGAGCCGTTTTCGCAGTCTTGATCCACTCAAGCGTGCCGCGTTTGACCGATTTGGGGTAGTCCTCCCACGTTGCGCGCAGCGCGTGCCCCAAAGCGGTGCCCAGATCATCCGGCACCTCAAGCCGTTCCACATCATCCAGAAAGGTCCACATGCCGTTGGCCTTGGCCGCGGCGATGAGCGCCTCGCCCGCGGGCGTCATCGCACCCGACGCGCGGGCGCTGTCCACCTTGGCCTTGTTCACCGCGGACCAGGCCGACTTGGGGTTGCGGGGTGAGATACGGTAGGAGGAACGCGCGTCGTCCACTTTGCGGGTGACGCTGTCGACCCAGCCCCAGCACAGCAACTCTTCGACCGCATCGGCCCAGGGCAGGTAGTGCGGCGAAGGTTTCTTGTAGACAACGAGCCAGACCGAGGTGGCGGTGGCGTGATTGTCAGACAGCCAGGCGCGCAGATCGGCGCGGGACTTGACTTCGACTTGGAGGACATCTGTGGCCATGCGCAGGAGTTTAGCCCGGGCCGGGTGCATGGCCAAAGGGAGAACCGTTGTTCGGCATCGCAGCGGGCGCAGGATGACGGCTCGCGCCGTTGGCGCGTGAGGCGACAGGGACGGACGGGCAGGGCGATTTGCGGTCAGGCGCGGGATTGTCCGGGGTCGTTGCGCGCGATGTCCGTGATAAAGGGCGTTCGCCGGTTGCATGGCGCAGCTCCGAACCGGGCGGGCTTGGGCGCAGGCGTTCGGTGCACAACCGCTATTGAATTTGTGCTTCGCCCCAAGCCTTCATTTCCGCGATCACGGGCAGCACGGTCTGGCCCTTGTCGGTCAACGCATAGTCCACGCGTGGCGGCACTTCGGCATAGACCTTGCGAGATATGATGCCATCCGCCTCTAATTCTCGCAGTTGCTTTGTGAGCATTTGCTTTGTGATGCCGGACACTGTTCGTTGCATGCCACCGAAGCGGTCAACACCGTTGGCGATGCAGAAAAGGATGACGGGTTTCCATTTGCCGCCGATGAGTGACAGGCAATACGTCACCGGACAGGTTTGTGGTGCGGTATCGGGAGCCAATGGTTCCTTTTTCATGACTATATCACCTAATTATGACTAGTTGCCATATTGGATAATCTGCGCAGTTTGTGGGGCCATCGTCAACAGATGGAGATCACGATGAAACCTCTAAACGTCCTGTTCGTTGCGCTTGCTCTTCTTCCTCAGATTGCCGCTGCGCAGGATTTTTCGCTTGAAGGGCTGCAGGATCGGGTCATCGGCACCTGGACCTCGATCAGTTGCGAAATGCGACCGCAGCAGAATGCGGAAGACCCGGAGCTTGCGCCCACACCAACGTATCTGACCCGTGATTTCACCTTTGATGACGCGGGCGGGTTTGAGGCCAATATCACCGTTTATGCGGACAGCGCCTGTGCGGTCCCTGCCGTGTCATACGACTTTGCCGGGGTTGTGATCTGGCATGACGCCAATCCGGCGGTCGAGGGTGCCTGGTCGCAGGACTATGTGTTGAACCGAAAGCTTGAGCTGACTGTCATGGCGCCCGCCGTGGCAGATGAGTTGAATCAGCTTCCCGAAGGCGCCTGCGGGAGCGGCGCGTTTGTTCCGGGCAAAGTCCGCGATATCCTTGGACAGCCTTGCGTCTTGCTTCGCTTTGTCGAGGGCAGTGAATTCGTGACAGATCACGATTTCCTTTATGTGCGGGAGGACACACCCAATATGCTGTTTATGGGCGGTAAACATGTGGATGGAACCGGCTTCTACTACCCCGAGACCCGTCCAAATGTCGGGTTGCAGCAGCCCTTGATCAGGGTCAATTGACGGCTTGATGCCGAAGGCTGTACGTCGCGCAGGCTCCGGTTTATCGCCGTGCGCCCCCGTCCAAGCGGTCTTGGGTGACGCCGCGCGGTGGCATGTCGCGTTTGCAGCCCGGTCCGCTTGAGCGCACTAGATTCCGCGGGCTGTCAGCTCTGTTTCTAGCTCTGGATCGGCTTTCAGGTCCGCAAGCATTGCGCGCATGCCTTCGCGTCGGTCGCATACCCGAATGAGCGGGCCGAGAAGAATGATCCGCGTCTCACCGTGCGCCTTGTTGCGCACCAGTTCCATCAGGGTGGCGAGGCGCTTTGGTTCATACAGCCGCACCAGCGCGTTGGCCAAAGTACGTTTGGTCGCTGAAGACCAGTGCTGGTCTGAGCCTTCTTCGAATGGCTTCGCTTCGTTCGGGGTCTTTGCGTAAAGTTCGGCTATTTCGGGCCATATGGCACGCGTATGCGTGTTCTTGGTGTAAGACAGCGCCCCGGCGATCATCGACTTTGGCAAATCGTCGTAGCGTCTTTCAAGATGGGACAAGATGATCGGCAGACCTATGGGGTAATCTTCTGCATGCAGAAAGTGCATGCTTCGGTTCGCATTGAGGCGGACACCCGCAGCGAGAAGCTCGGTGACCAGAGGCTCAAGTGCGTCCTTGATCCGCTCAGCGCGTCTTTCGATCTTCATGTTTCGCGCCACTTGCCGTTGTGATTGGCATTGAACACGAATGCGCAGGTTGATTGCAACGACGGCTTTCGTGCCGAGAAGGGGCCTTGCTTGCCCACCGGCATTCGTTTTGGCGGTCCATACGGGCCATGGCGATGTTGGAGGCTAATTGACAACCGATATTTTGGTTCCCTCGTTCGCGCCGGTCCGGTTTTTTGCAGCTTTGGCAAGGGCGCCGTGATCCAAGGGGGCGATGATCTTGGTTTGGAGTGCGAGGTCTTGCATGGCGTGTTCAACCGATGCCCTGGGCAGTTCGGCGAGGCAGGGGCGTGCGCCGGTGCGTATGCGTTTGGGGTTGCGCAGGAGCGCCCGGCACATGACGCCGGGTACAAAGGGGCCATGCCCGCGTTTGGCGATCAGAGTCCATGTGCGGCTTGTGCTTTGACCGTTCAGCGTTCCCGACACGTGCACTTGCATACCACCGCGGTCGCTGCCGAAAGGATAGAGCGCCCTGGAGATCGCGTGCAGCGCGCGGTAGGCGATGTCGGGCAGGTCGAAACGCGTGTACCGGCGCAGTTTGGCCAGACCGTGCAGGGCCCAGTTCATGATGGGCAGTTCCAGCCCTGCGCGAAATTCGACGCTGCGTGCGCCTGTTATGTCCGGGAGAAGGGTGAGGTCGGGGACATCAACGCGGTAGGCCGCGCGGCTGAGGCCCGGCGCGAGGTGATAGAGTTTGCGGTCCGTCCATCCGGTGGCGGTTTGCCAGGTTCGGTTGCGCCACGTGCGATGCGGGCGTCCGACCCCGCTGACGATGCTTTTGATCACGGACATGCCCCGGGGTGCGCGGTTGCCCGGCAGGATTGCGATGTCGATCAGATCGACGTCATCCAAACCCTGGATCAGGTCGCCCACAATACAGGAGGACAGGCCCGGAACGCTGGACGCGCCGGAGAGGGCAAACACGCCTGCGGTCACAGCTTCGGTGTTCAAGGTGGCGATGCCCTGGGTGAAGGCCGTGCTGTCGGACAGGTCGAGATAGTGGCAGCCATGGGCGATGCAGAGCCTTGGGAGCCTGTAGGGATCGTTGCCATAGTGCTGGAACGGGCCCGCCGCGTCGATGACGACGTCGGGTTTGATGGCGAAGAGCGTCTCTTGCGCTGTGGTGATGTCGAACGCGATGGTTTGGGCGCCAAGCTCTTGGGCAAGGGCGCGCGCCTTTTCGGGGTGCCGCCCGGCAAGCCAAAGCTGGTGTCCATCACGCACCAACAATCGGGCGGTGAGCGAACCGAAGACACCGTAGCCCCCGACGATCACGACCTTCATGACTGAACGCCCCCGACAATTTCGGCATCCTGGAACGTTGCGTCCTGCCGGATCAATTGGCCAAAGAGCGGGTGGGCCAGGTCGAGGGTGAAGCGAAACTGGCCGTTGCCGAGTTCTTCGTGGCCCACGACGAGCCGCCCGGGAGAGAGCCATCGTGGGAGCGGGAGCCGGTTCTGCCCCAGTTTCAGGAAGTAGCGATCGCTGACAAAATAAAGGCCCATAGAGGTGCTTTCGAGCCGGAGCGAGATGCCGATCCCGAAGCCGATATATTCCTCGAGGCCGGTGGGGCCGGCAAAGCGTTTGGAACTGCCGACCATCTGTGGAAAGCCGGCAGCACGGCCATATTGGCGGATCCAGTATTGCCCACCCGACGCCGCGTCTTCGGTAACGGTCACGACGGCGGAGCGGCCTACGGAAGTGCGGTCAAACGGCAGGGGTGCCCCCACAGCGCGCAAGGCAAAGGCCAAGGCGCGCCCTGCCGGGTTCATCCGCATCTGGGTGACGCGGCCCTGATAGGCAAGGCTGGCATCCGCCAACAACCGTTTGCTGAACCGGCGCCGGATTGCGTGGGGCAGACGCGCCCATTCTGCGGGCCCCAACAGCCTTTTGAACCGATCATCCTGCGCGCTGACGGCATCGGGCTGAGTGTGGGGTGGCCCATGGCGGGCCGGAGCGGGACTATGTTTATTTGCGTACATTCTGTTGTTTCCGTCATGAGAGAATTTCGAGGTCAAATTTTTTAAGGGTTCTTTTTGCCGCCTGTGAAGTTGAGCAGGGACACAACCTTGGTTCCCATTTTCATCAGCAATATGAGCTTTGGGCGCGGCACGGTAAGCATGTCGCGAAACCACGTATCGGCGGTTGCGAGGAAATCCTGCATGTCTTGCATACGGCGCAGGACGGTCGGATCCAGCCCACTTTCGGTTTCTGCCTGAGCGACGCAGGATCGCAAGGCTTGGGTGGCGGGATCAATCTCTCGCTCTTTGCGCCCTTGTGCAATGCGGATGCCCATTTCCCAGACATCCACTTCGGCTTCGTAATGTTCGCGCCGGTCACCGGGAACCGGGATACGGCGAATGAGCCGCCAGCTTACCAGTTCCTTGAGCGAGTTGGAGACATTCGAGCGGGCAATGCCGAGAGCGTCGGCGATCTGTTCGGCGTTGAGGGGTTTGGAACTGAGGAAGAGCAGTGCGTGGATCTGGGCAACGGAGCGATTGACGCCCCATTGGTTGCCCATGTCCCCCCAGTAGAGAATGAACTGGCGTGCTGCGTCGGATTTCGTAATGTCGATAGTTTCTGTCATGACAGAAATATCAGACAAAACAGGATTGGAGTCAAGGGCTGTGTTTTGGTTGATGACGGTGGCGTTGGGTTGCAGGGCCTGCCGGTTGTGCGGGTGAAAGGATTAAGTAATTGATTTTGTTGTTTTTAATCCATAGAAGTTACATTGCAATGACACCGGCACCAATCATCCATGGCTGAATATGGTACGGTAGATTGATGCCCCTGCCGTTGTTTAAGCGGTTGGCACGCCGACCACACCGTTCGAAATAAGGGCTTCAATGTCGTCATCTGTCAGCCCTGTCCGTCGAAGCACGTCACGGCTGTGTTCGCCAACGAGTGGGGCGTGGTGGCGGATCGACGGGGGGGTGGCGCTCATGCCGACAGAGGGGCCGACGACCTTGACCGCACCGGCGGTCGGGTGCTGATAGCTTTGGATCAGCCCGAGGTGTTGGACCTGTTCGTCTTCGGCCGCCTCAAGATGTGTTTTTACTTCGCCACACCAGATGTCAGCCTTGAGCAGGGCGGCGATCAGGTCCGTAGTGGTCCATTGGCCTGTTTCCGCGGCGATGGCGCGCCACACGGCATCGCGGTCATCAAAGAGGGTGGCGGGG
This sequence comes from Pseudomonadota bacterium, assembly GCA_038525015.1. GTDB lineage: Bacteria > Pseudomonadota > Alphaproteobacteria > Rhodobacterales > Rhodobacteraceae > Tateyamaria. The sequence continues at coordinate 178,424 of JBCBID010000003.1, forward strand.
TTGTCAAACCGGAGCAGGTCATCGTTGCCCAGAACCCCGACAAGCACTTTGAAGGGGCTCATCGCTATGGTCACCCAGCCGTCTTGGGTCGGGTAGGTGCCAAAGGGCGCATCCATACCGGGATGGCCGATGCCGGAGTTGGGGCGCTGGAAATCTTCGTTGAAGTTCATGGCCATCACCATCTCCTGATTCTGGTGTGCGAGCATCCCGGCCAGAAGGTTGATCTTGACTTCTTGGCCCTGGCCCGACCGTTCGCGGTAGAGTAGGGCGCTGAGAATGCCGTAGACCATGTTCATGGCGCCGACCTGATCCGAGAACCCGGCGCCGACGGGTGTAGGTGGCTGATCGGCCTGTCCCGTGGCGGCCATGATCCCGGTCAGGCCCTGCACCAGCATGTCCTGTCCCGGGCGATTTACATATGGTCCGTCGTCGCCATAGCCCGAACCAGAGCAATAGACGATGCCGGAATTGACGGCTTTGAAGTCATCATAGCCGTAGCCCAGCCGCGCCATGACGCCGGGCCGGAAATTCTGGACGACGACATCCGCGGTTTTGGCGAGGTCCATAATGATCTCGCGCGCTTCGGGTGATTTGAGGTTCAGCGCAAGCGAGCGTTTGTTGCGGTTCCAGGCCAGAAAGTTCGGGCTTTCACTGCCACCGACCCATTTGTTGCGGAAGGTCATTGATCGGAACAGGTCGCCGGCGCCCGGGCGTTCGATCTTGATCACATCGGCGCCCATGTCGGCGAGAAGCTGTGTGGCGAAGGGCCCCTGTAACAGGTGCGAAAAGTCGAGGATGGTGATGTGGGAAAGCGCGTGATCGGTCATTGGGTTCTGTGCCTTTCATCGTCGAGGTCACCGCGGGCAGCGGCGCGCGCATCGCGCCACAGGGCCCTGAGTGTTGTCAGAAGGGGGTCAGGGCGCGTGCCGTCAGCAAAGCCTTGTCGCAATGCGGCGCTGGCGCGGTTGGTGAAGGCGGGAAAGCCATCGAAGCGGGGGCGCAGCAGGGCGGTTTCGGCTGTGGCGCGCGTATTTGCATAAAACCCGCCCCATGCGTCGTTCACCTGTGGGTCGGCCCAGGCCACGCAAGCCGAGGGTTGGCCACCATGATCGGGGATGAACCCGCGCTGCGTGTCGGGCTGCATCAGCCAAGCGATGTGGTCCAGCAGGTCCTGGGACGGTTGGGTGTTACGTGAAAAGCAGATGCCTGTCCCGCCCAGTACGCCGCCGCGGCCCGCATCTGTTCGCAGGGTGTTTGTAAAGCGGATCGGGCGTGGGCCGCGGGCGTAGGTCACGTAGCCAAAGATCAGCGGGATCAGGGCGATGTCATCGCTGTGCGTCATGCGTTCGAGCAATTGGATCGGGTTCAGATTGGCCGTGCCGGGTGGGGCATTGCGCGCGAGCCGCCCGAGGCGGTCGAGAATGGGGAGCGCTACAGTGTCGGGTAGGAAATCGGGACCGCCTGCGACATGGCCCTCGCCCGCTGCGACCGAGATTAGGTTCAGGAGCGCATGCGGCCCGCCAAGCGACAGGGCAACGGGACGGGTTTTTGCGATGTTTTCGATCATCTCCCATGACGTAGGCGCGGGCACCATGTCGGGGCGGTGTGCCATCACATGTGTCGCAACATCCAGCGGGAGCGCGTAGTGCCGGGCATCCCAGCAGTAGGAGGCGAAGGAGGGGCCGATGCTTTGCGCCTCCCACGTGGTGAGGGTTTCGGTTGGATAGAGGTTTTCCAGCGGGATCAGGCAGTTTTCGACCACCGCTTCGCCGATATGGGGATGGTCCAGTACGATCAGGTCATATTGTGCGGTGAGGTCGGTGATGGGCGCGCTTTCAAACCCTTCGAGCGGTTGTTTGTCCCAGCGGATAATTCCGGGAAACCGCGCGGCGGCAGCGGCCAATGCGTCGTAGCCGCGCGGATGGTCCCATGTGAGGCCGCGATAGGTCATGCGCTGGCTGTCCAAAGCGGGTCGCCGGGTATGTCCATAGCAACGCGGGTGATATGCCAGCGGCCCAGATTGGCGGTGTAAAGGTTGGCCCCGTCGAAAGCGACATTGGTGGGGTGGCAGAACATGTGGGCGGTGATGTCTTCGATCAGCAGATCGGTGCGGTTGCCGTCGGCAGCGATGCGAAGCAGGCGGGAGGGTTCGTAGCATCCGACGACCATGTTGCCGTTGGTATCAAAGGCGATCCCGTCGGGCAGACCGGGCAGGTCGGTGGCAAAGGGGCTGGGCGTTCCCGGGCCGCCATCTGGCAGGATGGGGATGCGCGTGATGGCGGTGGCGAAGGTTTCACACACAAAGAGGTTGTCGCCGCGCATAGCGAGGCCGTTGGCGAAATTCAGGGGCGCTTCGTACCAAAGCGTCCCTGCGCCGGTGGTCAGGTCATAGGCCCAGATGCCCGGCCCCGGCGTGCCCGCGGCGTGGCTGTCTGACACCAAAAGCCGTTGCCGTGCGGTATCGACCAGCGGGTAGTTCGGGATCCTGATGCCCGGCGGGCTGAACCGTGCAAGGTGACGCGTCGCAAGGTCCAGACGAAAGATCGCCGCGTGCTTCATGTCGCAGACATAGAGGGCGCGGGACCCGTCGAAGGCGAGGCCCAGGGCAAAGCCACCGGTGCTTGCCACGCGTTCGATGGCCGACCCATCTGGAGCGATGCGGCAGATGTCGCCGTCCTGGTTGCCGGCCCAAACCCAACCATCGGGGCCGATGGCGACGCCCTCGGGGTGGCTGAGTTTGGGGTCCGAAAAGGTGCCGTCGAAGAACACGGTTGCGGCGCGCATGTCCAAGACCGGTGGGGTCGAGATGCTGAAATTGAACGACATCAGCCGCGCCTGATGCCTGTGTCGTGGTCAAAGACGTGCAGCTTGTCGCGATTGACCGACAGGTTGACGGGCGCGCCCATGGGCAGGCCATCGTCAGGACCTGCCTTGACCGCGACCAGAGTTTTGCCGACGCGGATGTTCAGAAGGGTGCTGTCGCCCAGAAGTTCGGAAGAATAGACGCTGCCGGTCAGGTCGGCAGCCCCATTGGTGAGAGACAGGTCCTCGGGCCGGATGCCGAGTGTTGCGGCGCCATCGATTTGGTCTGCAATCTGCATCTTGCCCGCGTCGTGGGTGAACGCGCCGCCGCGCAGGGACCCGTCGATCAGGTTCATGGGTGGGGAGCCGATGAAGCTGGCCACGAAGGTGTTGGCCGGGCGTGCGTAGATTTCGGAAGGCGTGCCGATCTGCTGGATGCGGGCGTCGTTCAGGATTACGATACGATCAGCGAGGGTCATCGCCTCGACCTGATCATGGGTGACGTAGATCGTGGTGGTGCCCAGTTCTTGTTGCAGGTGGCGCAGTTCGGCCCGCATGACGGTGCGCAGCTTGGCATCGAGGTTCGAAAGCGGCTCGTCCATCAGAAAGAGCTGCGGTGTGCGCACAATCGCGCGGGCCAGGGCGACACGCTGGCGCTGGCCGCCCGACAACTCACCCGGGCGCCGGTTCAGCAGATGGTCCATTTCGACCTTCCTTGCGGCATCGAGGACGCGGGCCTGCCTGTCGGTCTTGGCTATTTTGGCGATCTTGAGCGGGTAGCCGATATTTTCCGCGACGGTCATATGCGGATACAGCGCGTAGTTTTGGAACACCATCGCGAGGTCACGATCCCGCGCGGCGACGTCATTGACAGGCCGGTCGCCGATGCGGATCTGTCCGCTTGTCGGCTCTTCCAGCCCGGCGATCAGGCGCATGGTCGTGGATTTCCCGCAGCCCGACGGGCCCAGCAGAACGAGAAACTCGCCGTCTGCTATGGACAGGTTCAGCTTTTCCAGTGCCACATACTTACCGAACGCCTTGTGCAAGTCCCGAAGTTCAACGCCAGCCATGGGTTACGTCTCCTGTTCGAAAAAGTCGGTGGGAAAGGGGAGGGTCCGGGTGGTGCCGGTGTCGCCGGTCAGGGTCAGCATGCCACCGGCGACCATGATGTCTGCCACCCTCTGCCATCCTTTCGGGCGCACTATGGCGCCTGTCACATGTGCGATGCGGTGGCGGTGCCCCGGTTTGAGGGGCAAGACCGTAGGGCTGCCAAGCTTTGATACTGGGTTGGGTGACAGTGCTGCCCGGTGCCCGGTCACCCCGGCGGCGCACCCATCCTCGACCCCGATTACGTTTCGGTGCCGGCCATTCCACGGGGCATAGTCGCGGCCGCCATTCGAGTGCCAGAGCATGGTGATTGGCAAGACCGACGCATCCTTTAGGAAGAACACGATGTCGTCCTCGCTATCGCGCAGGATTGCTGTCCATCCCAGCGTTGAGTGGTTTTCGACCAGGGTGACGAAGTCTTCGTGCCGGTTGGCGATGGGCAGGCGCGTTAGGTCGACGGGCTGACCGTTTTGGCCGGGCAATGCTGTGAGGTCAGAGGTTTGGTGCCCGCAGGCCAGCGCGTTGCGGTCGGGTTCAAGGGGTGTGTCGGGTGTAAGAGCGACCCGTTTGGGAGAGGTCGAGAGCGTGGCCGTCGTTGCAAAATGCACCATTGGGTGATGCGCGACCGTCAGACCGCCCGTGCCGCCGTCGATCATATGCTGTTGCATCAGCAATGGAGCCTCGGGCGCGAAAGTCATGTGTTTTGTGATGGCTGCGCCCATGACCTTGCGACGCAGTTTGAAGGTCATGCCGGTGCCGCCTTTGATTGCGGTCCAAGGGCTGTTGGCGGTCCATCCGTGGGCCGGGGTCTTTTCCACATCGCCCGTGCCGAAGGGGGCGCAGAAGAAGTCGCCCGACAAGTTGCGTTCGACTGGCGAGAGGTCCTGGGGCACGGCTTCGTTGATCCATGGGGCGCTGTGCAGCGGAGTGAGGGTGCGCCCGCCATCGTGCAAGTGCAGAGCGCGGATATTGCCCACGCCCGGATCGACCGTGACTTGTCCATGCGAGGCATCCAGCGTGGTCAGAGAAAGGGCCGTATCCTTCATCATTCGCCTCGGATCGCCAAGCCACCATCGACGCGCAGAACCTCGCCCGTGATGAAGGACGCCGCATCCGAGGCCAGAAAACAGACCGCATCGGCCACCTCACCGGGATGACCGAAGCGCCCGATGGGGTGTGCGGCGTTCCATTCGGCCTTGAGTGCGGCCCCGCCATCGGGCAGGTCGGCAAAGATTTTCTCGTTCATGGGGGTGAGAATCGTGCCCGGGGCGACGGCGTTCACGCGGATGCCGGCAGGGGCGAGGTCCACCGCCGTCTGGACCGTCAGCGCGTTGATTGCGCCCTTGGCCGCAGCATAGGCGGGCCATCCCTTGAAGGCGCGCAGGCCTTGGACCGACGACATGTTGACGATGGCCCCGCCGCCGCGCGCGCGCATCATCGGTACGCAGGCTTTCATGCCGCGCCACACGCCCGACAGGTTGAGGTTGATAACGGTATTCCACTGCTCTTCGTCGATCTCGTCCACCACGCCGTTGAGGGCCACGGCAGCGTTGTTGACGAGGATATCGACACCGCCAAACTGCTGTTGTGCCGCTGCGGCCATCGCCTGGACCGAGGAGATGTCGGTCATGTCGGTGTCCACGAACAGGGCGGCCCCTCCGATCTCGCGCGCGGCAAGCATGCCTTGGGACGTGTTGATATCGGCCAGCACAACGTGGGCCCCACGGGCGGCAAGTGCCTTGGCGCAGTCCAGTCCGATGCCCTGGGCGGCGCCTGTGACCACCGCGACCTTGTTTGCGAAATCGCTCATGCGCCTTTGAACTCCGGGGTTCGTTTTTCGAGAAAGGCGTCGATCCCTTCCTGCCCGTCATGGGTTGAATAAAGCCGGAACAGCACTTCCTGTTCATAGCTTTTGGCGCTCTCAGAGGGCGCATCATATCCCTCTCGCAGCAGGCGCTTCATCTCGGCTTGGGCCAGCGGCGCGGTTTTCAGACAGGCTCGGGCGCGGGTCAGGACGGCGGCGCCCAACGGGTCGGTGCCGTCCTCTGCCGAGGCGACGCAGTCGGTGGCGACGCCAAGCTGATGTGCCCGCGCCCCGGACCAGTGCCAGCCTGCCAGCATCAGGTCGGACGCTGCGTATTTGCCGACCGCCCGCACCAGCCGCTGGGTGCCGCCGCCCCCGGGCGACAGGCCGAGCCGCCCTTCGGGCAGACCGAGTTGCGCATCCTCGGACACGATGATCATGTCGCAACAGAGCGCAATCTCGAACCCGCCGCCCAGGGCAAAGCCGTCGATGGCGCAGATTGTGGGTTTGGGCAAGCGCTCAAGCTTGTCGAAGACGCGGCGGGAATTCATCTGGTAGGCGATGAATGCGGCGCGTTTGTCGCCCTGATATTCGCCTATGTCGGCCCCGGCGACAAAGGCCCGGCCGCCCGCGCCGCGCAGCACGATGACGCGCACCGACGGGTCGGTTGCCGCCTCATCAAGCGCGTTGTCAAACGCGGCCATCAAAGGTGTGGACAATGCGTTCAGCTTGTCCGGGCGGTTGAACAGCAACTGGCGCACACCGTGGTGAAGGTTGGATATTTCAATGAGAGCCATGGCTTACCCCTTGACTGCGCCCGCCGTCAGGCCAGCGACAAAATAGCGTTGCAGGAAAAAGAAGACGACTATGACTGGCAGTGAGACCATCACGGAGGACGCCATCAACTCGCCCCAGCGAATGCCATATTGCCCGATGAAGTCGTTCAGACCCACAGGCAGGGTCCGCATGTCCTTGGTCGAGGTGAAGGACAGCGCGAACAGAAACTCCTGCCAAGTGACAATCAGTACATAGACTGCCGTGGCGATCACACCGGGGCGGGCCAGTGGCACGACGACATCCCAGAACACGCGGATGGGACCCGCGCCGTCAATGGCAGCGGCCTCTTCCAGGCTGACGGGCAGTTTCATCAGGAACCCGCGCAGCATCCAGATGGCGACGGGCAGCGTGACCGAGACATAGGAAATGATCAGCGACGTATAGGTGTTGAGCAGGTCCGCCGCGCGCATCATCTTGTAGATGGGGATGATGATGGCGGAATGCGGAAACATCTGCGCCAGCACGACGGCGGACATCAAGACCGTTATGATCAGAAGCTGACCCCGTGTGAAGCTGTAGGCGGCCAGCAGGCCCAGGGTCACGGTGATGATGACGGACGCCCCTGACACGATCATTGAGTTCAGGAAATAGGTGCGGAACTCGGGCCGGAAGGCGGTGACGTAGTTGTCGAGCGTGGGCGCATCGGGCCACATGCGGGCGGGGATGGCAAAGGGTTCGGTCGTGGGCTTGAGGCTGACCGAGAACATCCAGAAGAAAGGGAGCAGGACAAAGATCGCCAGAAGCAGCTGTGCCGCAATCAACAGCAACCGGGTGCGGACGGATTGCGTCATGCTCTGGCCCTCCGCCGGTTGGCACCCACTTGGACAATGACATAGAGCGCAACCAGTACCGCGAGCACCAGGATTGACACCACGCCGTAGGTCGCCGCCTCGCCAAAGCGAAACTGTCCAAAGCCCGCCTCGTAAATCTGGGTCGGGAAGATATGGGTGGCGTGTTGCGGACCGCCGCGTGTCATTACCCAGACAATATCGAAGTAGTTGAAGGTCAGGATCAGGGTCAGAACGATGTTGACCAGCACGACGTCGCGGATTGAGGGCAAGGTGACGTCGACGAGCCGCCGCCACGGACCTGCGCCATCCAGCGTTGCCGCCTCCAACTGGGACCGGTCGACGTTTTGCAGGGCGGCCAGGTAGATCAGCATGGAGAAGGGAAACCCCTTCCAGACCGCGACGAATATGACAGCCGCCATCGCGGTGTCGGGATCAGCCAGCCATGCCGCGCCACTGTCAGCCCCGAACCAGATCATCATCGAGTTGATCAGGCCAAGTTGAGGATCATACATGAAACGCCAGAGGATAGCTGTTACCACGCCCGGCAGAACAAAGGGCATCATCACAAGCGCGCGGGTCACCCCTTGCATTGGCAGGCCCTGATTCAGCAGCATCGCCACAAAGAACCCAAGGATATTTTGCAGCACGACCACGCCCAGGGTCCAGGTGATGGAATTCCAGAACACATCGCTGAAATGCCGCCCCGCAAAGACCTTTTCATAGATCGCGAAGCCTACGAATTGCGGCTCGGGATTGATGAAGGAGGTCTGGTGAAAGCTCTCAATCACGGTGCCAACCATTGGCCAGTAAAGAAACAGGCCAAGCAGGAGCAGCGAAGGCGCGAGAAACAGCCAGATCAGCCAGCGGTCTTTGCGGGTCATGGGACAGCCTTGCGGGTGGGAACGGGACGGGGCCGCAGGGGCGTCCCCGCCACCGAAGGATGGCTTAGTTCAGCGCATCAATGGCCTGGCAAGCCGCATCTGCCGCCTCTTGCACATCTGCGCCAGAAAAGACGTCTTGGTAGAGCGTCATTTGCGCGTCCGCGACCTCTAGGTAGCGGGGCGAGAGGGGGCGTGCCTTGGCGTTGTTGAGATGGGCCATGATCTCAGCCGGGCCTTGGCGGTTGGCTTCCAGAAACGCGGTGGCCGCGGCCTGGTTGGCCGGGATCAGATCGACCACGTCCCCATTCACATCCTCACGCACCATGAATTCGATGAACCGTTGGGCCGCTTCCTTGTGCGCGGAGGATTCGAAAATCGCGAGGTTCCAGCCGCCGAAGGTGCCGACAGCCTGACCGCCCGCGCCGGCGGTGCCGTTCACAAAGCCCCAATTGATATCGGAGGACTGCAATGTAGGCTGTTCAAGTGCAGGCCAGAATTCAATGGCGAGCGAGCCGTTGAGGAACAGTTCGCGCATGTTGCCGGAATTGGCGTTCAGGATACCGTCTGGTGCGAATTGGGCGAGATCCTGAACATAGGTCAGCGCCTCGACCGCGGGGGGTGCGTTCAGGGCGCAGGAGCCGTCTTCGGCGAGCACCTCTCCACCGTTGGAAAAGATGAACGAGTTGACGACCACGACGGTATCCTCGCCCCGGTGACCAAACAGGCCGACGCCGAACTGACCGTCTTTGGTCAGTGCTTCGGCCGCGGCGCGCAGCCCTTCGAAGCTGGCGAGGCTTGCTGGGTCCACGCCGGCTTCGTCCAGGAGGTCCTGATTGTAGAAGGAAAACTGCCACACATCGACGTTGAACGGCATCCCGTAGAGCGCGCCGTTGTAGACGGCGGAGTCCCACGCGCCGCCAAAGAAGGCGTCCCGTTCAAGACCTGCTGAGGCTGCGAAATCCGTCAGGTCGGCAACGGCACCTGCTTCGGCAAAGGCGCCGACCCAGATCTGGTCAAGCGTTGCGATGTCTGGCGCGTTTCCGCCCTGCACCGCCGTCAGGAGACGCTGCTGGTATTCGGGATAGGGAATGGTTGTGACCTCGACCGTAATGTCGGGGTTTTCTTCCATGAAACGGTCAACGGCTTCCTGTTGAAATTGCGACAAGCCACTTTCGGTCTGCTGGTTGTCCCAGAACTGCAGCGTTACGTCAGCCTGCGCAATGCTGGCCACGGAAAGTGCGCCCACGGCGGCTGTCATCAAAAGAGTTTTTGTCATCGGATCCTCCCAGATCTTGTCATGTGAATGTTAAGCACGTTGGGGTGGCGCGCCTTGCCCCCTTGGCTCCTGTGTGATCGCGTCAGCCGTATCTCCTGCAATGGTGACGTCGATCCCGACAGCTCTGAACCGCTGGCGCTCTGCCGGGGGCAGGCCGTCATCGGTTATCAACTCGTGTATGTCGCCGGGCCGTACCGCGAGGTGATTGGCATCGACCCCGACGACCGTGTGATCGGCCAGCACGATGACGCGACGGGCCGCCGAGACCAGACGGGACGCAGCCAGCGCCAACCGTTCGTCTTCGGACGACATGCCGAAAGATGCCGATACGCCCGATGTGGACAAAAACGCCACGTCGGCGCGCATGCGGTCAAAGAGTGCACCCAGGCTGGGCCCGACCAGGCAGCGGTCACCCGATTGAAATTCGCCTGCGGTCATGACCACTTTGATCGACGGCGCGTGCTCCAACGTCTCCAGGACGCAGAATGCGTTGGTGATGACGGTCAGGCCGGCCACGGCCGCGGGCGTGCGATTGCACCGGTCAACAAGTGCGCGGGCGAGCGCATGGGTCGCTTCGCCGTGCCCGAGGATGATTGTCTGATTGGGGCGCAATTGTTCAGCCGCGCTTTGTGCAATCTCGGCGCGCAGGCTGGCGATCTCTTTCGAGATACCTTCGCTTGGCGGTATGATCCTGAGATCATATCCAAGGTCGGCTGCGCGCTCACTCATCGCCTGGCCCATGATGCGGTACCAGTCATGGCCTGGGTAATGGGGCATGAAAGCGAGTGTCCCTACAGGGGACATGCGTTTGGCGGGTTTCCTCGGCGCGGTGTCTGCCGTGCCCCGCGTCATCCATGTGCCGTCATGGCAGTCAAAATGGTCAAACAGCGTGTCTTTGGTGATAATGACGTGGGATGTGATTTCCTCGTCTCGCCATGGCGTACCTGCCAACCTTGCGTGCATCAGATCCACAGCCCGCCGACCCACTTGCCCCGGAAACAGGGCCGCGACGGCGACAAAGCCGTCAGCATCCGCAAGTTGGCCCACGAAGGCCGGGCTCTCGCCGCCAACACCAAAGACCGACACCGCGCGCCCTTCCTCGCGCGCAGCTTCGTTGCCCGCCGAGGAGGAATGGTCGTTTACGCCGAACACCGCTGAGATATCGGTGTGAATGCGCATGGCGTCGCGGGCGACGCGGAATGCGTGGCGATAGGTGCCCTGGCCATTCACACGCGTGATCTTGAGTGCGTCGCGTTGTACGCTTTGCAGTCCCGCCGCGAACCCGTCACTGCGCGCGGCCGTATTTGTCATACCCTTGTGTTCGATCAACAATGCATGCACCGGCCCGTTCAAGTGCTTTGCGGCAAAGACACCCAATTCAAACCCGGCTTGATAGTTATTTGGCCCCAGATAGGTCCCGCCGGGCTGTTCAGCGCTTTCGGCCAGAAAGGGGACCGCATTTCGGATGATCTTGCGCCGCAGCGCATCCGCGCCTCGTCCCGGCACTGGCCCCAGGATCACACCGTCAACATCCGAGACGTCAGCCTGCCCGGTGTCAGAGGGGACGATGCGCGCTGCGGGATGCCGTAGGATTTCGGCATCGGGCAGAACAGCGCCACCATGGGTGCGTTTGACAGCGCCATTTTCAGCCAATTCTGCGAGGTCACGCCGCAACGTGACGCGCGAAACACCCGGCAACATCGCCATCAGCCCCGCGATGTCGACCGATCCCTGTCTGCGCAAAGCCTCTAGGATGCGCTGGTGCCTACGTTGTTTCACGCCTGTCTCCTTCCATATGTATCGTGAACCGGATCGCTCAATCGGCAATCCCAAACTTCCAATAATGATCATAAAACGATCTTTAGCGATCATATATGATCAATTTAGGACGTTCTCTGGCGTGAGCCGCGCAGCTAGATGAGGTCGGTGGTCGGCCATTTCATGCGCGCGGAGTGATAGCGATGGCTAAGCCGCGGCCCCATGCCGCCGCTTGCTGTTGTGGCCCAGTAGAAAGAAATGGCCTTCACCAACAGGCATGGCTGTTGTCGTTCTGAATCACGCAGCTATCGGAGCGCGGCATGACGCTGATGCATTCCGCTGAACGCCCGGCTCCGCACCCGACGGATCAAAATTGCAATGCTGTGAAGCAGTTGTTGTGTACGGGCGGCGATGTGTGCAGCCCCGCCGATACGAAACGCTGGCCCCATGCTCTGCTTGAACCATACCAAATTGCTTCCCAAACACTTTGGGCGATGAGCGTTCAGACTGCGATAGGGTCCAGCTATTGGTGTTGTCGAGGCGCGGTCACGATGCCTTTGGAGGCTAACATATCAATTGTGGCGTCCTCATAGCCAAGACTTTGCAAGACAACCCTGGTGTCGGCACCCAGCTGTCCGGGGGCAGTATCGCGTGGCCCCCTTTCTGCCGGGAAGGGCAGTCCGGGGTAGCCAGATGGACCGCGTGTTGCGAAGCGGCGAGCCTTGGCGGGTGGCAGGTCGAGGGCTTCGGCCAAGCTGCGCAGACGGGCGCAGGGGACACCTTTGCCGAGCAGTATGGTCTCCCATTCGGAGGCCGTTTTTGTCAGCAAGACCGCAGACAGTTCGTTCGTGAGCGCTGGGCTGTTGATGGTGCGGGCCTCGGGCGTGGCAAAGTCGGGATCGCTGAGCCACTCAGCCTTGTCAACGGCGCAGGCGAGCGCATGGAATTGCGCCTGTTCATTGACACCGAGGCTGATGTGGCCCGTGCGGCAAGGAAACGTGCCAGCCGAGGGTGAGCGGCTGTTGGCAGCGTTGCCACGTGGTTTTGGCTCTGTTCCGGACTGACGATAATCGGTGATGGTGGATGACATCAACGCAAAGGCGGTTTCGAGCATGGAGACATCGACGAAATCGCCGCGCCCGGTATGACTGCGTGACACCAGTGCAGACATGACACCCAGTGCCCCGGCAAGGCCTGTGGCGTAGTCGATGATCGGCGCACCGGTGCGGATCGGCCCTGTATCGGTTGTGCCCGTGAGGGCCATCAGGCCGCTGATGGCCTGAATGTTGACATCATAGGCGGGCGCGTCCGCCATCGGGTTGTCGCGACCGTAACCCGTCATTGCGCAGTGGATCAGACGCGGGTTGAGAGCGCGCGTGTGGCCTTCGGTGAGGGCCAGCCGCTTCAGGGTCGAGGGGCGGTGATTTTCGACCAGAACATCCGCTGAGCGGAGGAGCCGCTCGAAAATCTCGCGGCCCTTGGGGTGTTGTATATCGACGGCGAGATAGTGCTTGCCCGCACCTTGCGTCTGGAAAGCGGTACTCATGCCTTTCGAAGCGTAATCGGGATCGCTGCCGCCGCGGCGGCGCATTGCGTCACCCTTGCCAGCGCTTTCGACCTTGATCACCTCGGCCCCGAGCTGGCTAAGGTAGTAGGCGCAGGCTGGCCCTGCCAGAACGTGGGTCCAGTCGATGACGCGGATACCTGACAATGGTGCGGTCATTACGCGTCTTTCAGGGCAGTGGCGCGCGCGATCTTGTTCAGGCTGCGTACCCGGGCGACCATCGCGGCGATACCGATCAGCAGGAACACAAGCGCGATGGGTCTTGTGACGAAAATTGTCAGGCCATTGTCGCCGAGCAGGAGCGCTTGTCGAAACGCCTCTTCTGCACCGCTGGAGAGTACAAATGAAATGACGAACGCCGCAGGATTGAATTGCAGTTTTCGCATTGCCCATCCGGCAAAGCCTGCGACCACCATGACGTAGACGTCAAACATGTTGCCGCGCGAGGTGTAGGCGGCCACAAAAGAGGTCAGAAAGATGATCGGGTAGAGCACTTGCGTTGGAATGCGTGTGATGAACCGCCCGACATAGGCTGCGCCGAAATATCCGATGATGCCATACATCACGATGCCGACCAGGCCGCAGGCAAAGAGAGCAAAGACAAGATCGCGGCTGGTGAGAAACAGGGTGGGCCCGATCTGGATGCCGTGGATCAGGAAGACGCCGATCAAGATGGCGCCAATGGTAGAGCCAGGAATACCAAGCGTCAGAAGCGGTGCCATGGATGGCCCGCTGACGGCATTGTTCGCGGCTTCGGGTGCGGCGATCCCTTCCAGCGCGCCTTTGCCCCAGTCGCCGGGATTTCTGGCACGTCGCTTGCCTTCGCCGTAAGCGACAAAGGCTGCGATGGCCGAACCGAGGCCGGGCAGCATGCCGATGAAGGCCCCAATAAACGAAGAGCGGATGACATGCGGGAGGCAAGGTTTGTACTCTGCCCATCTGAGCGCGTTGCGCGTATTGTCCTGGTCGCGTGTTGGCGCCATTTCCGGCTTGGCTCCGCGTTCTTCGATTTGTGTGAAAACCTCGCCCAACACGAAGATGCCAATCATCAGGGGGACGAGCGAAATCCCGTTGGTCAAATCGAAGCTGCCGAAGGTGAAGCGTTCGGTCGAACTGATAGGGTCAAGACCGATCATCGCGACAAGGATGCCGAGTGCTGCGGATGCGAGCCCCCGCGTTACGGATTTTCCGATCACCGACCCGATCACGACAAAGGCTGCAAAGTAGACGGCAAAAAGCTCTGGTGGGCCAAGCTTGAGGGCGATGACAGCGATCCAGGCGACACCGATGATCAACAGCAATTCGCCTATGACGTCGCCAATCACTGACGAGATCGTGGCGACTTTCATCGCTTTTCCAGCTTTGCCTTGCCGCGCCAGTGGATAACCATCAAGCTGGGTCGCCGCCGACGCGGCGGTGCCGGGTGTGTTGAAAAGGATCGCGGCAATGGACCCGCCATAGCGCCCGGATTTCCCGATTACATAGAGAAAGGCGAGCGCGGGCAGCGGCTCCATATAAAAGGTCAGTGGTAGAAGCATGGCAATCGCGGCAGAGGCCGTCAGGCCGGGAATGGCGCCGACGATCATGCCGACGATGGCAGCAAGAAAGACCCATCCCAGCAAAACCGGATTTCCGAGCACCGTGGCGAGCCCTGCGACGATGTCCATCGCTCAATAGCCTCCGATCACGTCAAGCAGATCGAACCACCGACCCAACGGGGGGAACACCCCCAACAGACCAAAGAAGATACCGTGGTAGATGGCCGGGCACAGCACTGCAGCCGCACAAAGTCCTATCGGGGTGCGGACACCGAAAATGTAGAGGGCAAGCGGCGCTGCCACTGCGGTGCTTAGCAAGTATCCAAAGGCCGAGATCGACCAGGTATAGAAAATGGAAAGCGCGAGGAGCGCGGCGATGGCGGGCCAGAACCGTCGGTCTAACGGAGATGACCGCTTGGCGCTCCAGAGCTCGGCAATACCCAGGATTACGAGGACAATGGAGCCTGCGAGCGGAAAAAACCGTGCCCCCCAACGTCCGTACTGGTCCAGGGCAATGCCCAAGCTTGTGACGGTGCCGCCAATCCCCAGCAGGACCAGCGCCACGCCCACGGCGCGCGAGGCGGGAGCAGCCTCTGACGACACCGGCCTTATCCTTGGGATTTCAAGGCGTCGATGACGGGCCGGGTTTCTTCCTGCATCTGGCGCAAGCGTGCTTCTGTATCCGCGCCGTTCAGGAATGCAGGTACATTGCCACGCTCGCGCATCAGATCGGCAAATTTCGGTGTTTCGGTAATCGCTTTCAATGCGGCTTCCAGGCCGCTCACGATCTCGGGGTCGGTGCCCTTTGGTGCAAAGAATACGATGGGCGAGGACACAGCAACATAGTCAAACCCAAGTTCGGCGAGGGTTGGAACGTCGTCGCGGATTGGGTCACGTTCGGGTGCCGCAAGCGCCAGAACCCGCAATTCGTTTTCGAAACCTGCGGCCTGCTGGATGCCTACAAATGCGAAATCGACCTGTTTGCCGATTACTGCGGCACGGGTCGGTCCGCCCCCCTTGAACGGCACGTCCTGTGCATCGAGGGTGTTGCGGTTAAGAAAGCTCTGGCCTGCGACTTGATGGAATCCGCCGCGCCCATTGTGCGCCCACCGCAGAACGCCCGGGTTGGCGCGTGCGGCGTCGATCAGATCCTGTACGCTTTGGAACGGGCTGTTGGCGGGCACAATCACCGCTGGTGTCAGGTTGCCGATTTGGGCAATGATTTCAAAGCTATCGAAGGGGTTTACATCTGTCTCGCGCAGCATCGAGGTCAGCAAAAAAGAGCCAGAAGAGGTGACCATGACCGTGTTTCCGTCTGGGCGTGCTGCGGCCGCTTCGGTGGCTCCGGTTATCCCGGACGACCCCGGCTTGTTCACGATCACAAGGGGCACTGGCAGAATGCCCTCAGCAGAGGCGGCGGCCGCACGGGCCAAGGCATCTGTGCCGCCCCCTGCGGAGTACGGCAAAATTGCGTTGATGGGGCGCCGTGGCGTCCATTCCGCCAGCGCAGGGCGCGCGGCCAGAAGGGCAGCGGCCGACAGGCCTGTCGTGATGAAGCTGCGTCTTTTCATGGTGTCCTCCCACACAAGACGACGCCGTGTCTGGCGGCATCGTCCAAATTCCGGGTAGACCTTAACAAGCCCTTTGACATATAAAAAACGCAATTAACGCATCTATAAATCGAAAAAATAGAATTATGAATATACGCTCGCTGCGCATTTTCATCTATGTGATGGAAGAAGGCACCCTTGCGCGGGCCGCGGATCGCATGCATCTCAGCCAATCTGCTGCGAGCCGGCAACTTGGATTGCTTGAACAGGAATTTGACGTCAGCCTGTTCAGCCGTGACCAAAAACGTTTGATCCCGACCCCCGAAGCCGAAGCGTTCTATCCCGAGGCGTTGAGTCTGCTGGCTCAGATCGATGACTTGCCCGCGGTGTTTGGTCAGATGAACAAAGACGTGCGTAGCCCACTTCGGATTGTGTCGCAGACGCGGATTGCGAATGGTTTGGTTCTTCCGACCATCGCCGAGTTTGCGGATGCATATCCAGACCAGCCGGTGAAGCTGGAGATTATGTTGCGCCGGGATCTGGGCCGTCGGATCATGCATCAACAATTTGATCTTTGCGTGTCGGCGCTGCCGCTGCCGTTGGAAAAGCTGGAACCAATCCCGCTGGGAGCCACCACGCTTTGCATTGCGCTGGCGCGAGATCACCGCCTTGCATCGCGCGCGGTTTTGGGGCCGCGAGACCTGCGCGATATCCCCTATATTGCGCTTGATGACTCCACGGTTTTGCGGCGTCTGGTCGATCGCAAGGTGACGGGACTGAACGCTCCGGCGTATGAAGTGTCGGTCGGGGCGGCGGCCTACCGTTTGGTGCATCGGGGTCTTGGCTTTGCGTTTGCTGACCCGGTGTCTCTGGACCCCGAACTTGCAGCCGGGATTGCCTTGGTGCCCTGGGACCAGAAGCTGTCCATCGAGTTTGGCTACTTCGTCGCTGATCGGAAGAAGGCAAACCCGTCGGCGCACGCCTTTGGAGACATCCTGAAGTGGCAATTCGTGGGTAAATCCGTTGGCTTGCAGAGGCCCTAGGGGTCGCGGCGCGGCCCATGCTTGGAGTGAGAGAGTAACGCTGCCTGGCTCAGCTGCGACCGGACCTGCGGACCGGAATAAAGCGGCCGGGCGTCATTGCGTTGGCGTACTTTGGTCAGGAAAACTGATAGAATACAACTTGGCGTCGGCACCGCCCCTTCGATCCAAAGGCGGGCGCGTTTCAGACGGGAGCAGGATCGCGGCGTGTATCCGTCAATTATAATGGGGTGACAGCATTGAGAGGACGAGGGATGAGGAAAACGCTTATGGCAGGGGTGATGACATTGTGGGCTGCATCGGCGTGGGGGCATTCGCCGCTAGAGGCTACCGCGCCAGCCCATCAGGCCACACTTGCTGGCGTGCCAAACGAGATTGTCATGCGCTTTGATGGTAATATTCGCCTGACACGGGTGACGCTCACCCATGCGGCGCAGGAGGCAGATCTTGATCTTACGGGCTTCGACGGGTTCATTTCCAACTACACGATCCCGATGCCTTCTATGGGCGCTGGGGCCTACTTCATTGAGTGGCGCGGCCTTGGCGATGACGGCCATCCGATGAAGGGTTCTTTCAGCTTTACGGTAAAGGAGTAGTGCCGGACGCTTGGAGCTTGGCTGCAATCGCGACGACATTTCTGCTGTATATTGGCGTGCTGACTTCGGCTGGGACGGTACTGGCCACGCTCGTCTTTCGAACACCGAACATGAAATCCGTTGCGATCCGCTTTGCGTGTCTTGGCCTGGTCTGTGCGCTGCTGGGGTTTTTGTTGGACGGCGCGGCATTGACAGGTGATGCCAGCGGCATGACCGACACTGCAATGCTGGGTCTGCTTTGGGTCACGCCTGTGGGGACGGCGCTAAGTTTCCGTGTGATTGGTTTGGCGTTGGTGATCACTGGGCTGGCATTTGGGCGGCTTGGGCTATGGGTCTCTGCGCCGGGGGCTTTTCTTGCCCTTTGGTCATTCGTCACGGTCGGGCACATATACGAACGCGACAGGCTTTGGCTGGATGCGCTTTTGATGATCCATCTGACCATCATCGCGCTGTGGATCGGCATCCTGACACCGTTGAGGCGGCTGGCCCGAGACGGGGCCGCGTCAGCCGCCGCACAACTTGGGCATCGGTTTGGCCGACTGGCGGTATTTGTCGTGCCGTTGCTCATTCTGGCGGGACTGGTGATGAGCTACGTCCTTGTTGGATCAATCGCGGCGCTTTTTGGCACTGGATATGGTCAGATGCTGATGGTGAAGGTCGCAGTCGTTGCCGGCCTGCTTGGCCTCGGCGCGCTCAACAAGGTTAGATTCGTGCCAAGGCTGATGGCGGGGGATAAACAGGCGGCGAAACATCTGTCGTGGTCCATCGCCTTTGAATGGGTGGCCTTCTGCGTGATTTTGCTAACCACAGCGGTGCTGACATCGGTTCTGTCACTGCCCTCTTGAGGGCCGCCATGGTTGATATGCTGCTGCTATTCAGAACGTGGCTTGCGCCCGCTCATTTGGTACCGAGAGTAGCGGGTGTCGTCTAATTCCCTACCATCCCCACGATGTCGTAAGTTCGTTTCAAAATTGGGGCGGTGATCTCGCGTGCTCGTTCTGCGCCGCGGGCAAGGATATTGTCGATTTCGGTCACATCGGCCATCAGCCGCGCCATTTCGCCCGAGATGGGGGCGAGTTTTTCGACCGCCAATTCCGCAAGTGCGGGTTTGAACTGCCCGAATTGCGCGCCGCCATGGTCGGACAAAACCTGATCCACGCTTATGTCGGCAAGGGCCGCGTAGATGTTGACAAGGTTACGTGCCTCTGGCCGGTTGTCGAGACCCTTGGCCTCGGATGGCAAGGCTTCGGGGTCTGTCTTGGCCTTGCGGATTTTCTTGGCGATCGTGTCGGGGTCGTCTGTCATGTTGATGCGGGACGCATCCGAGGCGTCGGATTTCGACATCTTCTTGGACCCGTCGCGCAGGGACATCACGCGGGTCGCCGCCCCTTCGATCACCGGTTCGGTGATGGGGAAGAAATCGACGCCGTAATCGTGGTTGAACTTGGTCGCGATGTCGCGGGTCAACTCAAGGTGCTGTTTTTGATCATCGCCCACCGGCACGTGTGTGGCGTGGTAGATCAGAATATCAGCCGCCATGAGGGCCGGATAGGCGAATAGACCCAGCGATGACGCTTCGGCATTCTTGCCCGCCTTATCCTTGAATTGGGTCATGCGTTGCATCCAGCCCATACGGGCGACGCAGTTGAAGATCCAGGCTAGCTGCGCGTGTTCGGGCACCTGGGATTGGTTGATGAGAATGGACTTTTCGGGGCTGATCCCGCTTGCGATGAACCCAGCGGCCAGTTCGCGGGTGTTGTGTCTTAGCGTGGCGGGCTCCAGGAACTTGGCCGTGATCGCGTGCAGGTCAACCATGCAATATATGGTCTCGTACGCGTCGTCCTGCATTTGCACAAAGCGTTTGATGGCGCCCAGGTAATTGCCCAGCGTCAACCCACCCGAGGGCTGGATGCCCGAGAACACGCGGGGTGTGAATTGGCTGTCTGACATGGCTTCCCTCTGGGCAAATTTGCGTCGTTGGCTTACCCATGGGGCCAACACGCGTCAAGCAGGCAGGCCCGATGTCAGAGCAGTACGATCCCAGCCCGGTGAACCCCTTGCCACCCGCAGTATGGTTGCTGTTTGCGGCGGTGGTCTTGCCCGAGTTGATGTTCTCTTTGGGCGAGGCGAACTTGATCGGTGGGGCAGGCGCCGTGGGGTGGCGCTTGCAGGCCCTGAACGATTATGCGTTTTCGGGTGAGGCTTTTGATTTCATGGTCGAAAACGGGCGACTGCTGCCCGAGCATCTGCTGCGGTTTGTGACCTATCCCTTTGTGCATGGCTCTGTCACCGCGACCATCTTTGCCGGCGTGATCCTGCTGGCCATGGGCAAAATGGTGGGCGAAGTGATGGGCGGATGGGCCGTGATCTTGTTGTTTTTTCTGTGCGGGATCTTTGGCGCGTTAATCTTTGCGCTGCTGACGGATCAGGCGTGGCTGACGGGCGCCTATCCGAGCGTGTACGGGCTGATTGGCGTCTTTACCTTTCTCTACTGGCAGAAGCAGGCGGCCACCGGTGGGCCGCAAGCGCAGGCCTTTACCCTGATCGGGGTGCTAATGGGTCTACAATTGCTGTTCGGCATGTTTTTCCAGGTTGGCTATGCTTGGGTGGCAGAATTGTCTGGGTTCTGTGCGGGCTTTGCGCTGACGGCATTTGTCCTGCCGGGCGGCATGGCGCGGGTCATAGCCGTATTGCGGCGCCGCTAACGGCGTACCGCGCCGCGGACATCGGAAAGCCGCAACGCGCCGATGGCGTGGGCCAATCCGAAATAGCCTGCAGCGCCCACCGCGATCAGCACAAGGAGCGCAACATAGCGCAGCCCATCTGTGCCAAGCGCGGGTTTCAGCACCGTGGCGAGGACTGCGAGGATCAGACCCATAGCGACAGACGCCGCGGCTATCCGCGGCAAACGTTGACGGCAGCGCGTGTCGACCCTTGCCACGTCGCCCATGCGTCTGACGCCCGCATAAAGCAGGCCTAGCATCGCCCAACCCGCGATCGTCGTGGCGATGGCGGGTGCGATCCAACCCAGCACAGGGGCAAGTCCTATGGCAATGGCTGCATTGATCACCATGGCGACGACGGCATAGTGGAAGGGACGCCTGGTGTCGCCCCGCGCAAAATATTGCGGCTGCACCACCTTTTGCAGCACGAAGGCGGGCAGGCCTGCACCGTAGATCGCGACCGCTGTGGCAATGGCCGCGGCATCGTCCACCCCTGTGGCACCACGTTGGAACAGCACCGAAACCAACGGCAAGGGGATCACCAGAAGCGCGATGGCGCTGGGCAGCGTGAGCGCCATGGAAAATTCGGTCGCGCGGGAGTAAGCGGCGCGCGCGCCTTCAGTATCCGCGGCCTTGAGCCTGCGTGACAGGTCTGGCAGCAGCACGATGCCCACGGCAATGCCCACCACCCCAAGCGGTAGCTGGTAAAGCCGGTCCGCAGCAAAGAGCCAGCTGACCGCGTTGTCATAGTGCGAGGCGACAAGTTGGCCGACCACCAGATTGATCTGCATGACGCCCGTGGCAAGCGCTGCGGGGATGGCGGTGCGCACCATTTGCGCCATGTCCGGTGTCCAGCGTGGCAGGCCGGGGCGCAACGCAAACCCTGCCTGAGCAGCGGCGCCCCAGGTCAGGCCCAGTTGGGCCAAACCTGCGATAGGCACCGTCCAGACCAGCCATGTGATGGCTTGCCCACCTGTCAACCAGGCGAGCGTCATTGCGAGGATGACAAGCACGTTCAGCAGCACCGGTGCTGCGGCGGCGGCGGCAAAGCGGCCGGTCGCGTTCAGCACGCCAGAGAACAGCGCCGACAGCGACATCAAGAAGATATAGGGAAAGACGATACGCCCAAAACCTACGGCCAGTTCAAACCGTTCAGCCCCGAACCCACCCGCCGTAGCCCAGATCAGACCGGGCATGAAAATCATCGCCAGCGCCGTAAGGATCAGCGTCACCAAAGCCAGCCCGTTCAATGCATCCGTCCCGAAGCGCTTTGCGTCTTCCTCTCCTTCAAGCTTGGCCGAAAACATCGGTACGAAAGCCGCGTTAAAGGCCCCTTCGGCAAAGAAGCGGCGGAACATATTGGGCAGACGAAAGGCGGCGACAAAGGCGTCCATCAGGGGGCCCGGACCGATCAGCGAAAGGATCATGATCTCGCGCACAAAGCCCAAGATGCGGGAAAGCAGCGTCCAGACCCCGACGGTCAGAAAGCCGCTGATAAGGCGGATCGGTTTCATTGGAATTGGCCTAGCCCCTTGGTGGCGCGTGCGCAATATCGGACGGGGCACGGGCGGGGCGCACGCGTTCGGGATGGAACTTAATTTATCGCGGTGGCGTTCCTGTCACACGCTGTTGCGAGGGAAGCTCATGAACCGGATCATCTATCTTATTGGCCTTGTCGTTGTTATTGCCATCATTCTTTCCTTTCTCGGTCTTGTGTGACCCAAAGGCCATCTTTCGAAAATGTCGACGTACACCAATGACACGATAAGGTCCGACCTAAAGTCGTTGCGGATCAGTGCGACGCTTCTGGCCATCCTTGCCACCTTTGTCGTTGTGTACTTCGCCCGTGATCTGTTGTTGCCGGTTGTCGTCGGCTTTCTTCTGGCGCTGACCCTCAGCCCTGTGAACCGCTCGATGCAGCGCTTGGGCTGTCCGGCGCCTGTATCAGCGACGTTGCTGGTGAGTATTGTGGCATGCGCTGTGATCGCGGTTGTCTATTTTGCAGGAGACACCGTCACCGCCTCAATGCGTGACCTGCCGGATATCATGCGCGAGCTGCGCTATAAGATGGCAGGCGTCACCGACGCCATCGACAAGGTCAAGGATGCCTCGGACGAGGTTGAGGCGCTGGCCGGTCCTGCAGACGGCGCTCCGCAGAGTGTGGTTGTCGAGCAACCCGGCCTGCTGAATTCAGCGGTGACCATGGCCGCCAGTACGGTCACGTCGATTTTTGTAGCGCTCTGCCTGGCGCTGTTTCTGCTGGCGTCGGGCACGCTGTTCTACGCCAAGCTGGTGCGGGTGTTCGACACGCTGAGTGACAAAAAGCGCGCGCTGTCTACCGTCTATGATATCGAGCGTCACGTGTCGCGTTACCTGCTGACGATTACGGCAATCAATGCGGGTCTTGGTATGTGTGTCGGCTTGGCCATGTGGCTGATCGGACTACCCAACGCTTATATCTGGGGGATTGCAGCCTTCTTGCTCAATTATCTTCCGATACTGGGTGGGTTGGTCGGGACCTTCATGGTGGGCGTCTATGCCATCATCAGTTTCGACAGTTTGGGCTACGCCATGTTGGCGCCTCTTGTCTATCAGGTCCTGACCTCGTCCGAGGCGCAGTTTGTGACGCCCTACCTTGTCGGGCGGCGGCTTGAACTAAACATGGTGGCCGTGTTTCTGACGGTTGTTCTGTGGGCCTGGTTGTGGGGGGTGGCGGGTGCGCTGGTTGCGGTGCCGTTCCTGCTGGTGTTCAAGGTCGTGTGCGACAATGTCGAGCGTTGGCGACCTGTCGGCACCTTCCTGGGCCGCGCCGAAAGTCCAGTCGCTACAGAACCCCTTCGCGACGCCGCATAGCCTGTCACCCGGCGGCCCGCTCGACGCCCTCGTCTATTGCAGCGCGCAGTTTCTTTTCAAGCGTCTTCTGCTTGGCGTCCGAATGATACTTCAGTCCGAACATGTCTTTGACGTAGAACGTGTCCACCACCTGTTCGCCGTAGGTCGCAATCACCGCATTGGCGATGTAAACATTGGCAGTTGCAAGCGTGCGTGTCAGATCGTGCAACAGGCCCGGACGGTCGCGCGTATCCACTTCGATGATCGTGTAGATGTCCGATCCGTCATTGTCGAAGGTGATGTGCGTCGGAACCTTGAAGGCCTTTTCGCGCTTTTTGACTTTGTCGCGGTCCTTGATCGCATCACGAGTGACCACTTCGCCTGCAAGCGTGCGTTCGATCATCTTGCGTAGGCGCGGCAGGCGGGATGCGTCATAGGGGTTGCCATCAGCGTCCTGAATCCAAAAGGCATCGGTGACGAACCCGTCAGACGTCGTATAGCTGCGGGCGTCGACGACGTTCGCTCCGACCAGCGCCAGCGCGCCGGTTAGGCGAGCGAAGATGCCGGGGTGATCGGGCATGACGAAACAGGCGCGGGTCGCGTCCCGGTCTTCGTCGGGGTGCAGGTCCATGGCGATTTCATTTTCGTCGATATCGCGCAGGAGTTTGGCAAAGACCACGTGGGCCGTCACATGAAGGCCCTGCCAATAGGGGTCATAGTGGCGCGCTGTTTCGGCTTGCAGGTCCTTGCGTGGCCAATCGGCCAGTTCGGCGCGCAGCGCTTTCTTGGCTTCGGCGCCGCGGTTGTCGCGGTTAAGCGCCTCCATCCCGTCTTCAAGCGCACGGCGGGTCTGGCGATAAAGCGCGCGGATCAGCACCGCTTTCCAGTTGTTCCAGACGTCCGGACCGACACCGCGGATGTCACAAACGGTAAGCACGCACAGCAGGTTCAGCCGCTTGACCGTTTGCACTGCCTTGGCAAAGTCGCGCACGGTGCGCGGGTCGGCGATGTCACGTTTCTGGGCCATGTCGGACATCAGTAGGTGGTAGCGCACCAGCCATTCTACCGTGTCGACCTCATCCTGTTTCAGGCCAAGCCGAGGGGCGATCTTGCGCGCCATCTGGGCACCCAGGATCGAATGATCTTCGGGGCGCCCCTTGCCAATATCGTGCAGCAAAAGCGCCACATAAAGTACCTTGCGGTTCACGCCGTCCTTCAGGATGGAGGACGCAACCGGCAGATCCTCCTTCAACTCGTCCCGCTCGATCATCGCAAGCTGGGCGATGCACTGGATGATATGTTCATCCACCGTGTAGGAATGGTACATATTGAACTGCATCATCGCCACGATGGGCTCAAATTCGGGGATAAAGGCTGACAGCACCCCCAGTTCATTCATGCGCCGCAGCGCCCGCTCGGGGTTGCCATGTTTCAGCAGAAGATCCAGAAAGATGCGTTGCGCTTCGGGCGTGACCCGCATCTCATCATCGATCAGGTGTAGGTTTGACTTGATCGTGCGCATAGCATCAGGGTGGATCAGCATCCCTGTGCGCAGCGCTTCCTCAAAAATGCACAGCAGGTTGATCTTGTCCGACAAGAACGCCTTATCGTCGGCGATGGCCAGTCTGTTGTGGATCACCTCATACCCGGCGCGCACGCGTGGCTTGCGCTTGAACAAGCGGTCAAGCAGCGGCTCAGCCTTGAGGTGTACTGCTTCAAGCTTGGTCAGGAAGATACGCGTCAGGTCACCCACCGCGGTGGCGTGAAGAAAGTAATCTTGCATGAATTGCTCGACCCCACGCCGCCCCGCCTTGTCCTTGTAGCCCATCGCGTCAGCCACAGCGGCCTGCATGTCAAAGGTCAATTGCTCGGTCGGACGGTTCGAGATCAGGTGCATGTGGCAGCGCGTGGCCCACAGGAAATCCTCGGCCGCAACGAAATTGTCGAATTCATCGTCGGTGAACAGGCCCAAAGGCACAAGCTCGGCGGCATCCTGGACCTTGTGGATGTACTTGCCGATCCAGAACAGCGACTGTAGATCGCGCAGCCCGCCTTTGCCCTCTTTCACATTGGGTTCGACCACATAGCGCTGCCCTTGTCGCCTATGTCGGGCGTCGCGTTCGGCCAGCTTTGCTTCGATAAAGTCGCGTTCTGTACCCTGGAAGAGTTCGGTGCGCAGCTTGTGGTCAAGCTCGGCGGCAAGAGCACCGTCGCCATATAAGAACCGGTGCTCAAGCATGGCGGTGCGGATTGTGAAATCTTCGGTCCCAAGGCGCAAGCAGTCCTTTACGGTGCGGCTGGAGTGCCCAACTTTCAGCTTTAGGTCCCACAGAAGATAGAGCGTGGATTCAATCACGCTCTCCGCCCAGGGCGTGATTTTGTAGGGCGTCAGAAACAACAAGTCGACATCCGAGAAGGGTGCCATTTCACTCCGCCCGTAGCCGCCAACCGCCAAAACAGCGAGCCGCTCGCTGCGCGTTGGCGTCGGGTTCGGGTGCATAAGCGTCTGCGCCGCGGTCAGCGCCGCGTTGACAAGGCAGTCCGTCAAATAGGCATAGGCTTGCGTGGTTTGACGTGCGGCAAAAGGGGTGGCCTGAAACCCGTTGGCGATGGCGGCGCGCCCGGCCTTTTGTGCGGCTTTCAGGTGGGTGATCAGGGCAATGCGATCGGGGCGTGTGCCCAGCAGCAAATCGAATGCCCCGTCGTCGAAAATCTCGGCGGCGGGACAGATCAGATGAATGTCAGGCGTGGTAGGAGCCCGAAGGGCAGCGTTGCTCAATGTGGTCTCCGATCTTGCAGGCGCGGCCAGATCAGAACCCAGCGCCGCCGAAGCCACGCGGGGCGGGGTCGATCACCACAACCTGATTGTTTTGCACCGAGGCAACGGCCAAACCGCGTTCATTGGTGCCGTCGGACCGCAAGCGGAAGATGCCGGACGCGCCCTGAAAGCCAGAGCCTTGCGTAAGGGCGGCCCCCGTCAACGCACCCGAATTGCCCTGGGCGGCCAAGGCACCGATCGCTGCGATCCCGTCAAAGGCGAGGCCCGCTAGGGGGTGAGGCGCGCTGCCATATGTAGCTTGGTACTGAGCGCTGAACGCGGCCGCGCGGTTGGGGTCCGGCAGGGCGAACCAGCCGCCTTGAACGCCCGGAAGTTCCAGGGTCTGCGGTGGGATATCCCAGCGGGTAATCCCTACATATTGCGTGGTGGCCGGGCTCACGCCCGCTTCGGGCAAGAGTTGCGACAGAAGCGGCAGACCCGCAGATGTCGTTGCGGTCATAAAGATCGTATCGGCGCCACCGCTGTCGACCGCAGATTTGATACGCGGGATAGCGGACACCACACCCTGTTGAGACAGTGGATAGTCGACCGTACCCACAAGCGTGGCCCCGCTGCGGGCCGCCGCTTGCTGGATCGCGTTACGGCCCAGTTGCCCAGCCAGGTCGTCGGCGTGAACGACGACAATGCGATCCTGGCCCTGACGTGCGGCGTAGCTGACCAACCGGTCGGCGCTGTTGGTAAAGGTCGATCCCAGGACAAAGACATTGCCCCCAGCGATGGTCGTGTTGTTGGAAAAGGCCAGGACGTTCACGTTTTGCGGGGCAACTGCGACGCCCGCAGCATTGGCCGCTTCTGCATAGAGTGGACCAAGGATGATCCGAGCGCCATCGTTGACGGCCTGTGCGGCTTGGCTGGCGGCTGTGGCGGCATTGCCGGCAGTGCCGTAGACACGCAGGTCAATCTCGACCCCATTGAGGTCTCGCATCGCGAGGCGCGCAGCGTTTTCCAGGTTATTGGCCAAAAGCTCGTCGCTGCCCTGACCGGACCCACGGGGCACCAGCAGCGCGACAGGGACAGGTTGCGTTGTGTCAATGCGGGGGCCACCTGAACTGACGCTGCCCAGCCCACCAAGCGCTGCGGGATCACACGCCGCAAGGGCCAGAGCCGCCGCCGGTACAAGGATTGCCCGGCCGGTTGCCTTGCACAGCCTATTGAAAAACGCAAACATGAACTGTCACTCCCAACATTACTGGGCATGACATTGGCCTGCCCGGTCTTTCCGGGCGGATAATAGACGTAAGGTAGGGCGGGTCCAGCGTTGAATCATATCAAGTCGACCCTGAGCCCGGGGCTGTGGTTTGTCGGTGTGCCGATTGGAGCGGCGCGAGACATCACGCTGCGGGCGCTGGATGTGTTGGCATCGGCGGATGTATTGGTAGCCGAAGACACGCGTAGTTTGCGCAAACTGATGGACATTCACGGGGTGCCGCTTGAGCGGCGCCGGATCGAAGCGCTGCACGAGCATTCCAAGAAAGGGCAGTTGGATCGCCTGGTGGCGCGGGCGGCAGCGGGTGAAAGCGTGGCCTATGCGTCCGAAGCCGGGATGCCTTTGATCGCCGATCCTGGCTTTGAATTGGCGCGCGCGGCGCGCGAGGCTGGAGTGTCGGTGACATGTGCGCCCGGCCCATCAGCGGCACTGACGGCGCTGGTGGTCGGCGGCCTGCCCACGGACGCGTTTCATTTTGGCGGGTTCCTGCCGGCGGCACGCGCGGCACGCCAGACCGCGCTACGGGCATTATCCGACTTGCGCGCGACGCTTGTGCTGTACGAATCGCCAAAGCGGGTGGGGGCGTTGTTGGCAGATGCAGCACAGATATTTGGGCCCGAACGCCCCGCGACCGTGTGCCGCGAACTGACAAAACGGTTTGAAAACGTGCGCCACGGCTCTCTGGGGCAGCTTGCGGACACATACAAAGGGACACCACCAAAAGGTGAAATCGTTGTGCTGATCGACCGCGCACCCAAGTCGGCTGTTAACGAAAAAGACATTGATCAGGCGCTAAGGTCCGCATTGAGTGATATGTCGGTCAAGGATGCTGCATCTTTCGTGGCGGATACGCTCGCGGTGCCGCGGCGGCGTGTCTATCAACGGGCGCTGGAGGTGGCGCGCGACAACGACTAGAAAACAAGGGTTTCGCGATGGCGCGACACGAACGGTTCTTTGAGAAAGCGAAGCCTGTTGAGGCGCGTGTCGCGCGCGGCTGCACATCATACCATGCAGGTTTGGCTGCAGAAGAGGCCGTTGCTCGCGCTTACATCGCTGCGGGTTATACTTTGGTTGCGGAACGCTGGCGCGGACGACGGGGCGAGATTGACTTGGTGTTTTCCACCATCGCCGGGGTCGTCATGGTCGAGGTAAAGGCGAGCAAGACCTTTGCAGCGGCTGCGGCGCATTTGACGAAGGCACAGATTGGGCGGCTTTATGCGACTGCCGAGGAGTATCTCGCCACGCTCCCGTGTGGTGGTCTCACCGATGTCCGTTTTGATGTGGCACTTGTCGATCAAAGGGGCGCGCTGAGCTTTATCGAAAACGCATTTGCGGCTTGATCCGCCACTTGCGCAGTCTGATCTGCGCCTTTGCACAGCCGCTTGCCATTGCGTGACAGCGACCTCTGGGTCATCTAAGGCGCAGACGACATCGGAGTTGCGCCATGAAGATCGCCTTTCAGATGGACCCTATTGGGGCCGTGGATATAAATGCGGACAGCAGTTTCCGCCTCGCTGAGGAGGCGCAGGCACGCGGGCACTCAATGTTTTTCTATTCGCCTGACCATCTGGCCTTTCAAGAGGGGCGGATCACCGCGCGTGGCCATGATTTTAGTGTTCAACGCGTTCAAGGTGACCATGTAGCGTTGAGCGACATGCGCGAGGTTGATCTGGCCGCGTTCGATGTCGTCTGGCTGCGTCAGGACCCGCCCTTCGACATGCACTACATCACATCGACACATCTGCTTGACCGGCTGAAAGGCGAAGCCCTCGTGGTCAACGACCCGTTCTGGGTCAGGAACTATCCCGAAAAGCTGCTGGTCCTTGATTTCCCTGACCTGACACCGCCCACGACCATCGCCCGCGATCTCGACACCATCAAGGCTTTCAAGGCAAGGCATGATGATGTCATCCTTAAGCCGCTTTACGGCAATGGTGGTGCGGGCGTGTTTCGGCTGGATGCCAATGACCGCAATCTGACCTCGCTACACGAGCTCTTTACCGGGTTCAGTCGTGAGCCGCTGATCGTTCAGAAGTTTCTGCCTGACGTTTCAAATGGCGATAAGCGGATCATCCTAGTCGATGGCGAGGCCGTGGGTGCCATCAATCGCGTCCCGGCGGCGGGTGAGACGCGGTCGAACATGCATGTAGGGGGTCGCCCCGAAAAGATCGGCCTGACAGACCGTGACCGCGAAATCTGCGCCACCATCGGTCCACTGCTCAAGGACAAGGGGCAGGTGTTTGTCGGCATCGACGTCATTGGCGACTATCTAACCGAGATCAACGTCACCTCGCCCACCGGTATCCAGGAACTTGAACGCTTTGACGGCGTGAACATTGCTGAAGACATCTGGCAGGCGATTGAGGCCAAGATCGCTTGAGCCTGCTGCGCCCTCTTCTGAACCAGTATCTACGGCTCACCGAAAAGCGGCATATGCGCGGCGCATCCGGTCCAGAGCCCCTGCGCCGCAGTTTCGAAACCAAGGCGCGCCTCTTTTTCCACCCGCCCCGGCGGATGCGCTTTGAGCCGGGTAGTCTGGCCGAGGCGGAGGCGCTTTGGGCCAAGCCGCGTCATGCATCACCGCGGTTCACCGTGCTCTATTTCCACGGCGGTGGTTTCGTTTTTGGCTCGCCCCGCACGCATCGCGCGATGGTCGCCAATCTGGCGTGTCGCGCTGGGGCTCAAGCCGTGTTGCCCCGCTATCCGCTGGCGCCCGAGCATCCCTTCCCGGCGGCCTTGACCCACGCGATTGCCACCTATCATGCCGTTTGCGCCATGGGCGATCCTGTGGTTCTTGGCGGCGACAGCGCAGGCGGCGGGCTGGCCCTGTCGGTGTTGGCAGCGCTGCTGGCCGAAGGCGCATCGCTGCCCGCGGCGGTTTTTGCTTTTTCACCCCTGACCGATCTGACATTTTCGGGTGACAGCATCAGCGAAAATGCCAAGGCTGATGTCGTATTGCCTGCCGAGCGTGCAGGCGAGCTGGCGCAAATGTATCTTGCCGACGCCGATCCGACCGATCCGCGGGTCAGTCCGCTCTTTGCTGATTTCACAGGCGCGCCGCCGGTTTGGATCACCGCAGGTGATACCGAGATTTTGTTGGACGACAGCCGCCGCATGGCGGAGCGCCTGCGCGAACAGGGTGTCAGCACCACCTATGTCGAAGAACACGACCTGCCGCATGTCTGGCCCATCTTCCACAATACGTTGCCAGAAGCGCGTGCAACGCTGTCAGACCTGGCTGCGTGGATGACGGATCAGACCGGTGCAAGTGCGCCGACACGGTAGCTGACCGCTTCGGCCACATGCGGCTTTCGCACCGTCTCCGAAGCGTCGAGGTCCGCGATGGTGCGCGCCACGCGCAGCACGCGGTGAAATCCGCGGGCAGACAGGCCAAATCGATCCGCCACCTTGGTCAGTAATGCACGCCCCTCATCGTCGGGTGCTGCGAAGTTGTCCAGGGCTCCGCCCGTCAGGTCCGCGTTGCTGCGCATACCGGTGCCGTCAAGCCGGCCCGCCTGGACCCGGCGCGCGGCATCCACACGGGCCGCGACAGTGGCCGAGCTATCCCCCGAGGCAGGCAGGTCAAGGTCGGAATAGGTCACCGGTGGCACGTCGACGCGCAGATCAAACCGATCCATCAACGGGCCTGAAATGCGGCCCATGTAATCCTCGCCGCAGGCTGGCGCACGACCGCAGGCGCGCGAGGCGTCCGACAGGTACCCGCATTTGCAGGGATTGGCGGCGGCCACCAGCATGAAACGGCAGGGATACTTTACGTGGTTGTTGGCGCGGGCAACCATCACTTCGCCCGTCTCAATCGGTTGGCGCAGGGTTTCGAGCACCGTGCGGGGGAATTCGGGGAATTCATCCATAAACAGCACACCATTATGGGCAAGAGACACCTCGCCGGGTTTGGCCCCACGTCCACCGCCAATGATCGCCGCCATTGACGCTGTGTGGTGCGGTTCGCGAAACGGGCGATCCATGGAAATTCCGCCCGCATCGAGAAGTCCGGCCAACGAGTGGATCATGGAGGTTTCAAGCGCCTCCATTGCGGACAAGGGCGGTAGGATGCCAGGCAGACGGGCGGCAAGCATGGATTTGCCCGATCCAGGGGTGCCGACCATCAGAAAATGATGTCGACCGGCCGCTGCCACCTCCATGGCGCGTTTGGCCCGTTCCTGTCCCTTAACATCGCGGAGATCGGGCACCCCGGTGCCGCTTGCGATCTTGCCCGCCTTGGCGGGCTCCAATGGAACCTGGCCCGTATAGTGTCGCACCACGTCCCCAAGCGACGCGGCGGCGATGACCTTGGTGGCGTCCACCCATGCAGCTTCAGCGCCCGATCCCGCAGGACAAAGCAGGCCGCGGTCCTGTTCCGCGGCGGCCATGGCGGCGGGCAAAGCGCCGAGGACCGGTACCAGCGTGCCGTCAAGGGACAGCTCCCCCAAGGCGACAGTGCCTTCAACTGTGTCTTCGGGCAGGATGCCCAGGGCAGCCAATAGGGACAGTGCGATGGGCAGGTCGAAATGAGAGCCCTCCTTGGGCAGGTCGGCAGGCGACAGGTTGATGGTGATGCGCTTCGATGGCAGGGCGATCGACATGGCCGTCAGCGCCGCGCGGACGCGGTCACGCGCCTCTGACACGGCCTTGTCCGGCAGGCCCACGATAGAAAAGGCGGGCAAGCCCGGGGTCATGGCACATTGCACCTCAACCTCGCGCGCGTCGACGCCCTGAAAAGCCACCGTATAGGCGCGTGCCACCATGTCTTCACCCTTTCCAAGATGGTTAATGGCTAGAATGGTCCGGTTTATGATTGGTTAACGGATGCGCCCGGGGCGGGCGTGGGCACGCACATTTTTGGAACAATGAAGCAGGGACGTGCCGCTACACGGGCCAGGGGCGGGTGGTCAGGCCCATGTCATAGGGGAAGGGGTCGTACGTGATCTTTTGTCCTTCGGTGCGCCAGGCCTGGAATGCCGGATCGGTAAGTGTCGTCTGGCAATAGGCCAGGGCGGTGTCGGACACGGGCAGCGCATAACCCACTATGCGGGCGCAGACAGGCGCATAGAAAACATCGGCCAGAGAATAGGCCCCGAACAGCCACGGGCCTTCGGTTCTGAAACGGGTGGTGTGGTCCCAAAGGGTCTCAATGCGGCTCAGGTCAGCCTGAACGGGGTCCGAGACGGCAAAGCCCTGATTCACGTGCTGCAACTGCATCGGACACGCGCTACGCAGCGCGGCGAAGCCGCTGACCATCTCGGCACAGAGCCAGCGGGCTGTCGCACGGGCCGCGGCGTCTGTCGGCCACAGTCCCGCGTCGGGATGCCGCTCGGCCAATGTTTCTGCTATGGCGATGCTTTCACCCAGCACGGTGCCATCCGGCAGTTTCAAAGTCGGAACAAACCGGGCCGGTGCCAAAGGTGCCATATCGTCCGCCATCTTGCCGGAATAAAGCCCGATCATGTGGGTGCGGAACGGCAGGCCGAACTTTTCCAGCATGAGCCAGCCGCGCAGTGACCAGCTCGAAAAGGTGCGGTCGCCAATGTAAAGGTCGTAAGTCATGGCAGGAGGCTAGGCGCTGCCGCCCCGCTTTGCCTAACGCAGATTTGTGGGGGCAGTGATCACGGCCGGTGATTGATCGTCTCGACCTGGCCCGTGATACGGTTCAATCTGGTCACTGACAGCGGGTCGATCTTTTGGGCCAGCACCTCTTGCGCGGTGATGCCAAGCACCGCCTGCACTTGCGTCAGGATCACCCCGAAATGGGCGACGGCGATGATATGCTGGACCTGATGCGTTGCTTCGATCCGGCGCACGGCCATCGCGACACGCGTGGCTGCGGCATTCCAGCTTTCGCCGCCCGGAGGTGCGACGTCACCCGGCGCTTCCCAATAGGCGCGGCTCAGGTCGGGGTGCCAATCCGACACGGTCGAGAAATGCACGCCATCCCAGACTCCAAAGTGAAATTCACGCAGGGCTGGGTCGTGGGCAAGCCGGGTACGGCTGCCTTGGATTGCGGTTGCCGTGTTGACGGATCGCCTCAGATCGGATGACACAACCAATGCGTCATCGGGCAAGTGTGCTGAGAGCCGCGCTACGGCACCCGCGTCTGACAGGTCCGCATCCACATCCCGCCAGCCCGTGAACGTCTTTTGATGCGTCGGCCCGTGCCGCACCCAATGCCAGGTGGTCACGAGGCCATGCCTTTGCGAAGCTGCGGCAGGCCCGCCAACACATGCCAGACGGTGTCGGCTTTGGCGGCCAGCGCAATATTCAGCCGTCCCTGCGCCTCACGAAAGCGGCGGGCGAGCGCGTTTTCCGGCACAATGCCATGACCGACCTCGTTTGACACCACCACAATCGGCGCGGCGCAGCAGTCAATCGCACGCATCAAACCGGCTTGTGCGCCCGCGATATCCGCATCGTCCATCATTAGGTTGGTCAGCCACATCGTGGCGCACTCCAGCAGCACCACCTGATCCCGGGTCGCTGCGTTCAATGCGTCCTCAACGCCCTCGGACGCTTCAACGGTCACCCAGGCCATTCCGCGCCGCGCCTTGTGCAAATCAACCTTGGATTGCACCTCTTGATCCCAAATTCGTGATGTCGCCAGGTACTTGGGGGTTAACCCACTGTTAAGTATCAGAGACTCGGCCCACTGCGACTTCCCAGAAGCAGCGCCACCTAGCACAAGCGTCAAGTTTGGCAACATTTTCCGTCTCAAGAGTGAACCAATCGCGGTCGTTAGGCGTAAAGAGATCAAGTGCGCAAAACAAGCATAACCATCCAGGGGGATGATCAATGGCGTTAGATAATGTCCGAGACATGTCACTGTCGCGTACTGCGATGAAGGCCGAGCTGCTTGATGCAGAGACCGAATTGCGTCTTGCCTATGCGTGGCGCGATGAACGCGACGAAGCAGCGCTACATCGGCTGATCACGGCATATATGCGCCTTGCAATTTCGATGGCGTCCAAGTTCAAACGCTACGGCGCCCCCATGAATGATCTGATTCAGGAAGCCGGCCTCGGGCTGATGAAGGCGGCGGACAAGTTCGACCCCGACCGTGGCGTTCGGTTCTCCACTTACGCCGTGTGGTGGATCAAGGCGTCCATCCAGGATTACGTGATGCGCAATTGGTCGATGGTCCGTACCGGCTCGACGTCCTCGCAGAAATCCCTGTTTTTCAATATGCGCCGGGTTCAGGCACGGTTGGAGCGTGAAAGCGCCGCCGCCGGTGAAACGCTCGACAAGCACCAGTTGCGCCAAATGATCTCGACAGAAATCGGTGTGCCGCTGCACGATGTTGAGATGATGGAAGGTCGCCTGAGCGGCTCCGACTATTCCCTGAATGCGACACAATCCGTTGACGACGAAGGGCGCGAGTGGATTGATGCACTTGAAGACGACAGCGCTCAGGCGGCCGAGACTGTCGAACACAGCCATGACACAGAGCAGTTGCGCGAGTGGCTCTTGACGGCGCTGAATGGCTTGAACGAACGCGAGCGCTTTATCGTACGCGAGCGTAAGCTGCGCGAGGATCCACGCACACTCGAAAGCCTTGGCCAGGAACTCAAACTCTCCAAAGAGCGTGTGCGGCAGCTTGAAGCGGCGGCCTTTCTGAAGATGCGCAAGGCACTTGAAACTCAAAGTCGCGAGGTGCACCATTTCCTCGTATGAGGAGCGCACTGCATAGCCTGATGATCGCCGCTGTCACAACGCTGTTGACGGCGGCGTTTGCGTTCGCGGCCACTGATTGGACCGATTTTTCGGGCGACCTGCTGATCTTGGGCGAATATCACGACAATCCTGCCCATCACGCCGAGCAGGCGAAGGCCACCCGCCTCATCGCCCCCAAAGCCGTTGTGTTCGAGATGCTGACCCCAGAGGAGGCCGAAGCGCTCGCCGATACGGCCCGAACTCCCGACAGCATGCTTACAGCCACGCGCGAATTTCACTGGTCCAACATTGCCGACTACTCTGATGTATTGGCCGCCAGCCCGGTCATCCTGGGCGCAGCGCTCGCGCCCACCGACATGCGCGCGGCCTTCACGAATGGCGCCGCAAGCGTCTTTGGTCCTGACGCCGACCGGTTTGGCTTGACCACCCCGCTGCCCGAAGATGAACAAGCCCTGCGAGAACTCAATCAGTTCGACGCCCATTGCGCAGCGATGCCGCTCGACATGATGAGCGGCATGGTCGAAGCGCAGCGCCTGCGCGATGCGGCGTTCGCCCGCGCCGTGATCAACGCCTTGGACACCTACGGCAGCCCTGTCATCCTGATCACCGGCAACGGCCATGCGCGCATGGACTGGGGGGTGCCAAGGTTTCTGGCGCGTGCCCGCCCGGCCCTCGCTGTCACCAGCATCGGCCAGGGCGAACGACAGGAACCGCCCGAAGGTGTCTTTTCATGGACATTGAACGGCGCCCCAAGCCCTGACCGTGGCGATCCCTGCGCGGTATTTCGTCAATAGGTGGGCTTCCTCATCTTGCCAAATAGACTTCGGAGTGCGGCGCAGCCGCGGGGGCTGGCCCCCTCCTGCCTCTGGTGTTTACGCGGCTCCCGTGCCTATGGTCACATGAATCAAAGCCTGCCGGACGCGCCAACATGCTGAACGACAAACGCATTCTGCTGATCCTCACCGGGGGAATTGCAGCCTACAAGGGGCTTGACCTGATCCGCAGGCTGCGCGAACGGGGCGCTGCCGTCACCCCGGTCCTGACCCGCGCAGCAGAGCAGTTCGTCACACCGCTGTCTGTATCGGCCCTGGCGGGGGAAAAGGTCTATCGCGATCTCTTTGACCTCACGGACGAATCCGAGATGGGGCATATTCAGCTTTCGCGCTCGGCGGATCTGATCCTTGTGGCCCCTGCGACGGCGGACATCGTCGCCAAAATGGCACAGGGGCGCGCGGATGATCTGGCGTCCACGCTGCTTCTGGCCACCGACACGCCCGTGATGGTCGCCCCTGCGATGAATGTGCGCATGTGGGACCATCCCGGAACACAGCGCAACCTGGTCCAGATCGCCGAGGACGGCGTCACGGTCGTCGGCCCCAATGAGGGCGACATGGCCTGTGGCGAGTTTGGACCGGGCCGCATGTCCGAACCGCTCGAAATCGTGGCGGCGGTTGAGGCGCATTTTGGCCCCAAACCGCTCGCGGGCAAACACATTCTGATCACGTCTGGGCCCACATACGAACCTATCGACCCGGTACGCTACATTGCCAACCGCTCCTCCGGGACCCAGGGCACCGCCGTAGCGGCTGCGCTTATCGTGCTTGGTGCAGACGTTACCTTTGTCACCGGTCCCGCAGATGCCCCCCCGCCTGCGGGCGCAAAGGTGGTGCCGGTTCAGACCGCGCAGGACATGCACGATGCGGTACACGCCGCCTTGCCCGCAGATGCAGCTATCTTTGCCGCCGCTGTGGCAGATTGGCGCGTGGCTTCGGCCAGCGACCGCAAGCTGAAAAAGTCCAAGGACGGCCTGCCGGTCCTGACATTTGCCGAGAACCCCGACATCCTTGCATCCATTGCACACTTGGCCGACGGTCGGCCCCGCCTTGTCGTGGGTTTCGCCGCCGAAACCGACGACGTAGAGGCGCACGCCACGGCCAAACGGGCGCGCAAGGGATGCGACTGGATCGTCGCCAATGATGTGTCGCCCGAAACCGGCATCATGGGCGGGACCGAAAACACCGTGATCCTGATCACCGAAACCGGCGCCGATCCGTGGCCGTGCATGTCGAAATCAGATGTCGCTGCGCGCCTGGCGGAGCGCATCGCGGACGCATTGGCATGACCGCCTCTGGCCACGTCGCGATTTGAGTTTATTTGGCAAGATGAAGATGAGCAATGTGCCACTCAAAATCATGCGTGTCGCCGGATCGGACCCCGACATTGCCTTGCCCGCCTACGCAACCGAAGGTGCAGCGGGGGCCGACCTGCGCGCGAACTTCCCCGACCGCGAAGGCATCACCCTTGCCCCCAACGAACGCGCGCTGATCCCCACAGGCCTCGCCATGGCGATCCCGCCAGGCTTCGAGGTGCAGGTGCGCCCGCGTTCCGGCCTTGCGCTGAAACACGGCATCGCGCTGGTCAACAGCCCCGGCACGATCGACAGCGATTACCGGGGCGCCGTGGGGGTGATCGTACTCAACACCTCGGACCAGCCGTTTGAGGTCACCCATGGCATGCGGATTGCCCAAATGGTGTTGGCCCCGGTTCTGCGGGCCACCTTCGAAGCGGTTCAAACCCTCGATGACACCACGCGCGGCGCAGGCGGCTTTGGCTCGACGGGGCGCGGCTGATGCTTCTGGTCCTTGCGATGGCGGGCGCGCTTTGGGGCATTGGCGCGCTGATGGGCACACCGCGCAACGCCCGCTGGATCATGATTGGGTTACTTTATGTCCTGGTGCTCGCCGTTCAGGTGGCACTGCCTCCCCAACATCCGCTGCGTATGGCGACAGGCGAAAGCCCCGCCCTCTGGTTGATCCTTGGCGGCTTTGCGGCTCTTGCGCTTGGCTACCGGACAATCCTGCGCAAGCTGCGTGGCCGGGTTGAGGTGAAAGAGGCGCAGGCCGCGCCCACATCCAAAGGTCCCTTTTCCGACACCGAACTCAACCGCTACGCCCGCCACATCGTGCTGCGCGAAGTGGGCGGCGTGGGCCAAAAACGCTTGAAAGACGCCAAAGTCTTGGTCGTTGGCGCGGGCGGCCTCGGCGCCCCGGTCCTGCAATATCTCGCCGCTGCCGGGGTCGGCACCATCGGTGTCATCGACGACGACGTGGTCGAAAACGCCAACCTCCAGCGCCAGACCATCCACACCGACGCCCGCATCGGCATGCCCAAAGTGTTTTCCGCCCAAGCCGCGATGGAAGCGCAAAACCCCTTTGTCACCGTGCGCCCCTATCACCGCCGCCTGACCAACGACATCGCCGATGACCTGATGGCCGAGTATGATCTGGTCATCGACGGCACCGACAATTTCGACACCCGCTACCGCGTCAACGCCGCCGCTGTGCGCGCAGGCATCCCGCTGATCTCGGGCGCGCTGACGCAATGGGAAGGGCAGGTGAGCGTCTTTGACCCGGCCCAGAACGCCCCCTGCTACCGCTGCATTTTCCCAGACGCCCCCGCGCCCGAACTTGCGCCCAACTGCGCCGAGGCGGGTGTGATCGGTCCGCTCCCCGGCGTCGTCGGCTCCATGATGGCCGTCGAAGCGGTCAAGCTGATCACGGGCGCGGGCACCCCCCTGCGTGGTGAGATGGTGATCTACGACGCGCTTTATGGCGAAAGCCGCAAGATCGCGATTGCCCGCCGAAAAGACTGCGAAACCTGTGGCGATGCCGCACCCGCCCTACATCTTCGTCCAAAGGAGTTTGCCCCATGACCAACGTGCTGCTGCAAGACTGGGACACGCCGTTCCAGATCGCCCCCTTTGATACCATTTCCGACGATGACTTCGCCCCCGCGCTCGACATCGCGCTCGACGCTCACAAAGCCGAGATCGACGCCGTCGCCACCTCAGACGAAGCACCCACTTTCGCCAACACCATCGAAGCGCTGGAAGCCGCGGGCGAAGGGCTCGACAAGGTCCTTGGCACCTTCTTCACCGTCGCGGGCGCCGACAGCAATCCGCAACGCGAGGCGCTGCAACGCGACTTTTCCCCCAAACTCGCCGCCCACTTTGCCGAAATTTCAAGCAACAAGGCCCTGTTCGCCCGCATCAAATCCATCTGGGACGCGCGCGATACGCTTGATCTGACCGACGAACAGCAGCGCGTGTTGATGCTGACCCACCGCGGCTATATCCGCGCCGGTGCAGCCCTCGAAGGTGCGGACGAGGCGCGGATGAAGGAGATCAAGGGGCGGTTGGCCGAATTGGGCACCGCCTTTACCCAGAACCTGCTGGCCGATGAACGCAACTGGTTCATGAAACTGAACGAGGGCGATCTCGCTGGTCTGCCACCCTTTGTCGTTGATGCAGCCCGTGCTGCGGGTGAGGACAAGGACGCAGATGGCCCGATTGTCACCCTATCGCGGTCGATCATCGTGCCCTTCCTGCAATTCTCTACCCGCCGCGACCTGCGCGAAAAGGCCTATCGCGCCTGGACTGCGCGCGGCGCCAACGGCGGCGAGACTGACAACCGCGCCATCGCCGCCGAAATCCTGAAACTGCGCGAAGAGCGCGCCAAATTACTCGGCTATGACAACTTCGCCAATTTCAAACTGGAAACAGAAATGGCCAAGACGCCCGAGGCGGTGCGCGATTTGCTCATGGCCGTTTGGGAACCGGCCAAAAGCCAAGCCAATGCGGATGCCTGGGTGCTCGAACAGATGCTCAAGGCCGATGGCATCGACGGCCCGCTCGAACCCTGGGACTGGCGCTTTTACGCCGAGCGGCGCCGCAAGGAGCTGCACGATCTGGATGAGGCAGAGGTGAAGCCGTATTTCCAACTCGACCGCATGATCGACGCGTCCTTTGACTGTGCCTCAAAACTCTTCGGGCTTGAGTTCAGGCCGCTCGACATCCCGCTTTATCACCCCGATTGTCGCGCGTGGGAAGTGACCCGTGCTGGCGCGCATGTGGCGGTTTTTATTGGCGATTATTTCGCACGCGGCTCGAAACGCTCGGGCGCGTGGTGTTCGGCCATGCGGTCGCAGGCCAAGTTCCCCGAACCGCAAACCCCCATCGTTATCAACGTCTGCAACTTTGCCAAGGGCGACCCGGCGCTTCTGTCCTACGACGATGCGCGTACTCTGTTTCACGAATTCGGCCATGCGCTGCACCAGATGCTGTCGAACGTGACCTACGAGTCGATCTCCGGCACGTCCGTCGCCCGCGACTTTGTCGAACTGCCCAGCCAGCTTTATGAACACTGGCTGGAAGTGCCTCAGGTTCTGCACGATTTCGCCCTGCACGCCGAGACGGGGCAGGCGATCCCGCAGGCCATGCTCGACAACGTGTTGGCGGCGGCGACATATGACATGGGGTTCCAGACGGTCGAATACGTGGCCTCCGCGCTTGTCGACCTCGAATTTCACGATGGGGCCGCGCCCGCCGACCCGATGCAGAAACAGGCCGAAGTGCTGGAAAGCCTTAGCATGCCCCGCGCCATCGGGATGCGCCACGCCACTCCGCACTTTGCCCATGTGTTTGCGGGCGACGGCTATTCGTCGGGATACTACAGTTACATGTGGTCCGAGGTGATGGACGCCGATGCCTTTGCCGCCTTTGAAGAGGCAGGTGGCCCCTTCGACGCAGAAAAGGCCGCGGCACTTGAGGAGCATATCCTGAGCGCCGGCGGCAGTGTGGATGCGGCTGATCTTTATACAGCGTTCCGGGGCCGCTTGCCCGGTGTCGACGCGCTGCTTAAGGGGCGGGGGCTGGCGGCGTAAGCGACGGCCAGCCCCGACAGTCGATTACTCAGCGGGGTGCAGAACCGGCACCTCGTTGTCCTTGTGCAGGGCCACAACAGCCAGCACCGTGCCGCCCACGATCAGGTAATAGGCAAGATCAATCCCGACAAAGCCAAAGACGATGGGAGCCATCAGAAAGCTCGCCCCGACCAGACCGTCGATGGCCAGATGGGCACGATAGCTCAGCACCGGCAATAGGCCGGTCTCATGGTCTGTCATCGCGGTCATCAGCAGGGCGGCAATGCCGGTGGCGATGGAGAGCGTAAAGGCGATGGCGTTGTCCATGCCAATGCCCAGAACAAAGGGCGCGGCGATCAGGCCAAGGGCTACGGGATAGTCTATCAGCGCGTGCAGCTTGCGCGTTACGAATTGGGGCACAGCGTTTACTCCTAAGGGTCAGGCTGTATGGGGCAGCGTTCGATTGACCTTCAGATAGGGATTGGAACCGTCTGGTTCAAAACAACAGGACGTTATGGGAATGAAACATTCTGTCTCAGTAGCCTGCCGCCAGGTCAACCAGATGCAGAAACGGTTCACCAGCCTCTCCTCGCCGGATATTCTCGGCGATTGTAACGCTGGAATAAGCCGCGCGGGTTTCAGACGCGACATGCGGTGTGACCGTAACGCGCGGGTGAGCCCAAAAGGGGTGTTCGCCCGGCAGGGGCTCTTGGCGGAACACGTCGAGTGTGGCGTGCTCAATATGGCCGCTGTCAAGTGCAGCCAACAATGCATCATCATCAATCAGCGGCCCGCGCCCGGGGTTCAGGATACGCGCGCCCTTGGGCATCAGTGCCAGCGTGCGCGCATTCAACGTGTTTTCGGTTTCCGGTGTCTTGGGCAGCAAAAGCACGCAATAGTCCGCAATACTCAAGGCGTGGTCGAGCCCGTCTTCGCCCGACAGGCACGCGATCCCGTCGATGTCTTTCTGTGACCGGCTCCACCCCGTCACCTGAAATCCTAGATGCGCCAACGCCAACGCACAGGCGCGTCCCAACGTGCCCAATCCTAGGATCGACACGCGGGTGTCAAAAGACAGTGGCGGCGCTTCGGGCGCCCATGTCCCCGCGGGGGCCCCGATATGTGCGTCCATCCCCAGATGCAGCCGCAGGAGATGCCCGGTCACCCACTCGACCATCCCCTGGCTCAGCGCCGGATCGACCATGCGCGTCAGCGGCAAGTGCAAGGTCGGGTTGCCCACAATCGCCTCGACCCCGGCCCACAGGTTCAACACCGCCTTGGCGCGGGTGAAGGGGGTAAAGTCCTGCACGTCTGAATTGGGGGCGTAGACGATGTAATCGACCTCGGGCGCGGGGATGTCGGTTGCGACAAGGGCGTCAATGCCAACCGCCGCGATCTCCTTGCGCAAAGGCGCCTCATACTCCGCCCAACGATCAGCGGTCGCGGCAAACAACACGTTGACGGTCATGTCGTGCGCAGCTTTCCTGCATCGTGCGTGCAGACAGCAAAGGGAAGCAGGGCCATGGTATATCTCCGGTCAATTCTCGGCAGCGGTGTAGCGCCCCGGACCGCAAATCAAAACGGCGGATTGCGATGCCTCAATGCCCTTGTCGTGGCCTGTGAACATGCGCGCTTTGTGCCAGGCCAAAGGCCAGCATCAGAACCAGCATCGCGGACCCGCCATAGCTGACCAGCGGCAAGGGCACGCCGACCACCGGGGCCAGCCCCATCACCATCGACATGTTCACCGCGAAGAACAAAAAGAAGTTCAGCGCAATACCAAGGGTCAGCAGCGACGCGAACCGGTCCTTGTTGGAAAGCGCGGACACCACACAGAACAGGATGATCAGCGCGTATAGCGCCAGCAGCGAAAACGCGCCGACAAAGCCAAATTCCTCGGCCAGCGTGGTGAAAATGAAATCGGTGTGCTTTTCGGGCAAAAAGTTCAGACGGCTTTGTGTGCCCTGCATAAATCCACGGCCCGTCCAGCCGCCCGATCCCAGCGCGATCTTCGATTGCGTGATGTGATACCCGGCGCCCAGCGGGTCCGACGCCGGATCAAGGAAGGTGTCGATCCGGCGGAACTGGTAATCCTTAAGCAATTGCCAGTCGGTGCCGCGCGACTTCAGCACGGTCGAAATCAGGCCGACCACACCCGCAATCACAGCGGCAAAATAGCCCCAGTGCACACCGGCCAGAAACATCAGCCCGCCACCCGCCGCCAGCAGCAGGATCGACGTGCCAAGGTCCGGCTGGCGCAGCACCAGCGCCACCGGGATCAGGATCAGCACCACCGGCAAAAGCACCCAGAAGGGCCGTGATTTTCGGAAAGCGGGCAACCAGTCATAATAGGCGGCCAGCATCATCACCAGGGTGACCTTCATCAATTCGGACGGTTGCAGGCGCATGAACCCAAGGTCGATCCAACGCTGCGCGCCCATGCCAACCGTGCCAAAAAACTCGACCGCCACAAGCAGCAAAAGCGACGACAGATACGCCACCCCGGCCATGCTGCGCCAGAACCAGATGGGCACCATCGCAATGATCAGCATCAGCACAAAGCCCATGGCAAAGCGCTTTATCTGCGGCTCGGCCCAAGGGCTGAATGACCCGCCCGCGACCGAATAGAGCATCAGAAAGCCAACACCTGCAACAGCCGCCAGCAAGACGGCCAGCGGCCAGTTCAGATAGAAAATCTTCTTTGGCCCCGCGGGGACATGTTTGACCGTATACTCAAGATAACTCATGCCTGATCGCGCCCTGCGATATTGGCCTCGGGCTGAATGCCACGCAGCACCTGCTGCTGTTGTTCAATCCGGTCGCGGTCCTTGGTCGGATAGGCCTCAAGCGGCGGCTCCCCGTTGT
The DNA here is from genome assembly GCA_038525015.1 of Pseudomonadota bacterium. Taxonomy (GTDB): domain Bacteria; phylum Pseudomonadota; class Alphaproteobacteria; order Rhodobacterales; family Rhodobacteraceae; genus Tateyamaria. The sequence goes on from JBCBID010000003.1 coordinate 221,817, forward strand.
AGAGCGCTTGAAGCGTGATATCGCGGGCGATAGGGGCGGCGGCCTTGGACCCACCGCCACCGTGTTCGACAATCACCGCCACAGCAATCTTGGGGGCTTCATAGGGGGCAAAGTTCACGAACAAGGCATGGTCGCGGCGCTCCCAGGGCAAGTCCTCGTTCCGGGTCACGCCGCGTGCGCGCTCAGCGGCGGTGATGTTGCGCACCTGGCTGGTGCCGGTCTTGCCCGCCATACGCACCGCGTCTTCGATGATCCGGCTGCCATAGGCTGTACCGCGCCGGTCATTCACGACCGAGTACATCGCCCGGCGCATTTTGCGCAGGTTGTTTTCGTTCATGCCCAGGCTCTCGCCAGCGCCCGTGGGCTGTTCGACCCCGTCGATGGTCTTGATCAAGCGCGGTCTCACGGCCGTGCCCGACGCGAGCCGTGCCGTCATGACGGCCAGTTGCAGTGGCGAGGCAAGCATAAAGCCTTGCCCGATAGACGCGTTCACCGTGTCGCCCACCACCCAGCTTTGATCATGGGTGCGCCGCTTCCAGTCCTTGGTAGGCGTCAATCCCTTGGCCACCGCGGACATCGGGATGTCGTGGCGCTGGCCCAGGCCAAAGCGGTTCGCCATGGCGGTGATCTTTTCAATCCCGACCTTGACGGCCAGATCGTAGTAATACACGTCACATGAGCGTTTGAGCGAGGTCTCAAGGTCCACCCAACCATGTCCGCCCCGCTTCCAGCAGTGAAAGCGCCGCCCGCTCACCGACAGATGCCCGGGGCAATAGACGGTCTCATCCGGCCCGATCAGACCTTCCTCAAGCGCGGCCATGGCCGTGATCATCTTGAAGGTGGACCCAGGCGGATAGGTTCCTTGCACCGATTTCGACGCCAGTGGGCGATATTTGTTTTCGGTCAGCGCGCGGTAATCCCGGCTTGAAATGCCGCGCACGAACAGGTTCGGGTCAAAGGTGGGCGCCGACGCGATGGACAAAAGGTCACCCGTCTGCGCATCCATCACCACGGCGCTTGCACTTTCGCCGTTCAGCCGCGCCTGCACATAGCTTTGCAGCTTGCTGTCGATGGTCAGCTGCATGTCGGATCCGGCGATGCCATCCTGACGGTCCAACTCGCGCATGATGCGGCCCGCGGCATTCACCTCGACCCGGCGCGCACCCGCCTTGCCGCGCAGGTTCTCCTCAAGCTTGGTTTCAACCCCGACCTTGCCGATCTGAAAGCGCGGGATGCGTAGCAATTGGTCCGGGTCTTCGATCCGCTCAAGATCATAGTCGCTGACCGGGCCCACATACCCCAGGACGTGGGCATAGTCCGATCCAAAGGGATAGACGCGGCTTAGCCCCACTTCGGGTGTGACGCCGGGCAGGGCGGGGGCGTTGACGGATACCCGGCTCAAATCCTCCCAGGAGACTTCATCGGCAAAGGTGATGGGCAGGAACGGGGCCGAGCGCTTCATCTCGGCCATGGCCCGCTCGACCTCATCCGGGTCGAGCGACACAAGCTGACCCAGCTTTGCAACCGTCTCTTCGATCTCGCCCGCGTCTTCGCGCACGATCACGATGCGGTAGCTGGGTACGTTGCGCGCGAGTGGCACGCCATTGCGGTCAAAGATCTCCCCACGCGACGGGGGGATCAGGCGGATGTTGATCCGGTTTTCCTCGGCCAGCAGGCGGAACTGATCTGCCTGATCGACCTGCAAAAACTGCATCCGCGCCCCAAGCGCGCCGATAAAGGCCAGTTGCACGCCACCCAGAACAGCCGCCCTGCGGGTGAGCAGGCGGTGGTTGGCTTCGATATCGACGCGGGGCCGTTTCATGAGCGTACTCCCTTGCCATCAATATCGCCGGGTGCGGGTTTGCGCACGCCCATAAAGGCATGTGTGAGACCTACGATGAGGGGATATGTCAGCGCGGTCACGACGATCTGGATCAGCGCGGGGCCCAGCGGCGGGACGTCGATCAGCAGGATGGCGAGAACCAGGCGATAGGCAAGACCGATGCCCACAATCCACAGCACAGCCGACACCATTTCAGAGGCGAGGCTGGCATCGCGCAGCACGCGGGACTGCTTTTTCATCTGCTCACACGCGATCAGCGCCATTGCCGCCCACAGCCCCGGCGGGCGTTGCAGCAACAGGTCCGCCAGCAGGAACAGCGCCGCGAGCAGCGGGGCGGGCACGAAGTCCGGGCGGCGCACCGACCAGGCGATGGCAAAGAGCAGCAGCGTGTCAGGCCAGATCAGCCCACCGGTTGCGGTTTGCAGGGGCAGAAGGTGCAGGAACAGGATCAGCAGGGTCAGCGCCGAAAACGCGATGCGCATGGTCCAGAGCCGCGAGGAGGGGGCGGTGTCAATCATTCCGCGACCTCCGGTGTCAGCAGGGCCGCACCGCCGGGGGCCAGCACGTTATTGTTGTCGGTGACGGGTTCGTTGCCGTAGTGGCGCAGCACCCGCAGGAATTCGAGCCGCTCGTAGTCGGCGGCAAGGCGCACGCGCAGCCGCCCGCTCGGATCGGCGGCGACCTGGCCGATCAGGAGACCCGCGGGGAACACACCGCCATCGCCCGATGAAATCACCCGGTCGCCTGGGCGCACGAGGTCCGGGTTTTCCAGGAAGTCGATGGGCGGTGCGGCGGAATTGTCGCCTGCCACAATGGCCTGCTGGCCCGAGGGCTGGATGATCGCGGGCACGCGGCTGGAGGCGTCGGTAACCATGATCACGCGGGCGGTGTTCTGTGCCACGCCCGAGATACGGCCCACCAAGCCGATGCCGTCCATGGTGGCCCAGCCTTCGACAATGCCGTCGCGTGCGCCGACGTTCAGCAGCACGGATTGGCGAAAGGGCGAGCCTGAGTCCGCGAGCACCACGCCGGTGATGTAGGTGAGCCGGGGGTCAAGCCGGACGTTGTTGAGGTCCAGAAGCCGGGCGTTTTCCTGTTCAAGCTGAAGTGCGGCCTCTTTCCAGGCCTGCATCTGGCGCAACTCGCGCCGCAATTCGGTGTTTTGCTCGGCGATGCGCCGGTAGCTTTGGAAATCGCGGAAGAGGTTGATGGTGCCCGTCACGGGCGCCATAGCCCAGTCCATGTTGGGCACGATGCGGTCTGTCACCTGCGCGCGAAACCGTTCGACACGCGGACTGTCGATGCGCCACAGCAGGAACGTACCCGTCAGCACCAGCACCAGCAAAGCCAGCACGAGCCGCCGCAGCGGTCCGCCGTAGTCTATCTGGGCGCGGTCCTTGGCCAAGGCTTAAGTCACCTCAAGTTTGGTCCGTTGCTCGAATGGTCCGACATTTACCACATCGTGGCAAGCGGCCAATTTTTTGTCCCCGCGGGGACACCTTGCTTTTGTCCAACCCTATCAGATACTTAGGTTTGAGCAAAAGTTAATTTTCGTTAACTGTCGTAATCAATGGCGTGACGCAGTTGCTTTTCGTATTCCAGCGCCTTGCCCGTGCCAAGCGCCACGCAGTTCAGGCTTTCATCCGCGATGGACACGGCAAGACCGGTTTGTTCGCGCAAGGCCAGGTCAAGATCACCCAGAAGCGCGCCGCCGCCCGTGAGCATCACACCGCGGTCCACGATGTCGGCAGCCAAGTCCGGCGGCGTGGTTTCGAGCGCGGTCATCACCGCTTCGCAGATTTGCTGGACGGGTTCGGCGAGGGCTTCGGCGATCTGGGCCTGGGTGACTTCGATTTCCTTTGGCACGCCGTTCAAGAGGTCACGACCGCGGATTTGCATCGACGCGCCGCGCCCGTCGTCGGGCATCCGTGCGGTGCCGATAGAAGTCTTGATCCGTTCGGCGGTGGTTTCCCCCACGAGCAGGTTTTGCTGACGCCGGAGATACGAAATGATCGCCTCGTCCATGCGGTCGCCGCCCACACGGACCGACCTAGCATAGACGATGTCACCAAGCGACAGTACGGCCACTTCGGTTGTGCCGCCGCCGATATCGACAACCATATTGCCGGTGGGGTCGGTGATGGGCATGCCCGCGCCAATCGCTGCCGCGATGGGTTCGGCAATCAGGCCCGCGCGGCGGGCACCGGCGCTGAGCACCGACTGGCGGATTGCACGTTTTTCAACGGGTGTCGCACCATGGGGCACGCAGACGATAATTTTCGGTTTCGAAAAGGTCGAGCGTTTGTGCACCTTGCGGATAAAGTGCTTGATCATCTCTTCGGCGGTGTCGAAGTCCGCGATCACCCCTTCGCGCATGGGGCGGATGGCTTCGATGCTGCCGGGGGTCCGGCCCAGCATCAGCTTGGCGTCTTCGCCAACGGCCAGCACTTTTTTGACGCCATCCTTGACGTGGTAGGCCACGACCGAGGGCTCAGACAGGATCACGCCGCGCCCCTTGACATAGACAAGCGTGTTGGCTGTGCCCAGATCAATCGCCATGTCGGACGAGAACAGCCCGCCCAGATTTCCGAATACTGACATGCCCCTGCCCCTTGCCGTTTGTGTGGCCCCAACGATGTTGGGTCCGCGACTCAAAAGAATACGCGGACCGAGCGCTTTATACGGGCGCGCAGGCGATGACGAAAGGCCCGAAAACCCGGCAGGGCCGGTAATGTGTAGCCAATCGGTGACAGCGCTTTGAAAACTCTTTCCGAAAAATACTGAATAAAGGTTGGGGCAGCGGTGTTGCTACACCACTGGGCCTGTTTGTTTGCCCGGCACAAAACCGCAACGAAGGAGGAGCGCTTATGATGTTTCGAATGGCCGCGATGGGATTGGGTCTGGCCCTGGCTGCGACAACGGCAACCGCTGACAGCTGGACGCTGGATGGCGCGGCGTCAAAGCTGGCCTTTGGGTCGATCAAGTTCAACGACACGGGCGAAGTGCACAACTTTACCTCGATCGACGGGAGCGTGGCCGAAGATGGCACTGTGACGTTGGGGATCGACCTGGCGTCGGTCGAAACCCAGATCGACATTCGCAACGAGCGCATGATCGAACACGTGTTCAAGAATGCGCCACGTGCCGCCATTTCGGCGCAGATTGATATGGACGCGTTGGAGGCAATGCCCGTGGGCGACAGCGCGGTGATGGAAGTTGAGGGCGATCTTGACCTGCTTGGCGCGCAAGTGCCGCTTTATGGCGACATGTTTGTGATGCGTCTGACCGAGGACAAGGTGATGGTCACGACCGACAGCATGTTGTTCCTGTCGACTGCTGACGCCGAAATTGATCCCGGCGTGGACAAGCTGATGGAGCTTGCGAGCCTGCCCAATATCGTACGTGCGGTGCCTGTCACCTTGCGTCTGATGTTCGATGCGGATGGCGCGAGCGGCTAGGTCGCCGATCCAAAGATGTGTTTGAGCCAGTTAACGAGTGCGTCTTGCTGTTCCGGGGGCAGGACATGTGACACGTACTGATCGGGGCGCACGAGAACGAGCGCCCCGGTTTGTCTGTCGATGCCGCGGATCTCAAAGATATCCTGAACCGGGTCAGGGCAGAACAGCTTCTCCATGTCGCGCAGGCCAAGGCGCCCCTTGACCGGGAAGCGGGTGATGTCCGCCCGGGTGTCGCGATGCGGGGTTTGCACGATGGTGCGCAGGTCGATGAGTGTATCAGGGTCTGCGGTGCCCGGCGTGTATTGGGCGATTATGTCGGCCAGGGCGATTGTGTGGTCGGTGGTGCCGACGAAGTGGAACAGCCGCCAGCGCCCGTCTGCCGTGACGGTGTGACCAAGCTGCATGGGGTAAGCATCGGCCCAGCGGATGACGGGGGCCGAATGGAAGCGTTTGCCGGTGGGGTAGCCGGTGGCAAGGTGCTGATATGTGTCGGGGCCTGTGAGCAGGCCCTGAGCATAGTGGGTTTCGACCCCCGCAGTATAGCGGGCGTGTTGCTGGAAGTGCTTTTGGAATGTTTGCGGGTCTTTGCCGCGGGCCGCAAAGGCGCGGGCAAAGTTCCGGTCGAAGTTGATCAGGTCCTGGGCGATGGTCTGCCGTTCGGCGGAGTAGCTGTGCAGCAGTGACGCGGGTGCCCGGCCTTCGATCACGCTTTGCAACTTCCAGCCGAGGTTGAACGCATCCTGCATTGACACGTTCATGCCCTGGCCCGCCTTGGGACTGTGGGTGTGGCAGGCATCGCCCGCGATAAAGACACGCGGTGGTGCCTGCCCGGGGGCGGTGTCGGCGAATTGGTCTGTCACGCGCTGGCCGATTTCGTAGACAGACCACCAGACGACGTCGCGCACATCAAGCGTGTAGGGCGCGAGGATGCGCTTGGCGGCAGCGATCAGGTCGCCCGCTGTCAGGTCCCGGTCAGCGACGCGTTCGTCCGGGTTGAGTTTGGCCAGTTCGATGTAGAAGCGGACCATATACCCACCTTCGCGCGGGATGATGAGGAGACTGCCCTCGTCTTTGGACTGAATGGCGGATTTCAGGCGGATGTCGGGAAAGTCGGTGGTGGCGAGAATGTCCATCACACCCCAAGCGGCGTTCTCGGCTTCGCCCTTAAGCGAGATGTCGAGGGCGCGGCGTACGGTGCTGCGGGCCCCGTCGCAGCCGATGACATAGGTGGCCTGGATGTCGCCTTGGGGTGTGTGGGCCGTGATGGGGCCGGTATGGGGGAGTGTGAGGCCGGTCAGTTCGGTGCCGTATTCGGGTTCAAGTCCTGTGGGGCTGTTGCGCATGAGATCGAGGTAGAACTCATGCACCCGCGCCTGGCTAAGGATGACATGAGGCTGTTCAGAAAGGCCCTCTTCGACATCGTCGATGCGGCCGGTGCGGGTGATCTGGCCCGTCGGGTCGGGGTTCCAGAAGGTGGTTTCGTTTACGTGATAGGCTTCGACGTCGACAAGGTGAGCAAAGCCGAAGGCCTGAAACATCTCCATCGTGCGGCAGGCGATGCCGTCGGCCTGACCCATGACAAGCGGGCCGCCCCTGCGTTCAATGATCCGGGTGCGGATGTGGGGGAATTGCGCGAAATAGGCAGCGAGCGTGAGGCCCGCCGGGCCGGTGCCGACAATCAGAACGTCGGTGCCGGTCTTGGGTGGGGTGGTCTGGGGGTGGCGCCGGGGATCGCCCGCGCGGAAGCCGTTTAGGTGGTATTGCACGGGGGCCGTCCTGCCTTTGGTCTTGCCTAGCATCGCCGCGGGGCCATTTTCTTGCAAAGAAAATGACGCGGAACATGTCACATTTTCCGCCGCGGAAAGGAGGGGCCATGCAGAAAATTCAGAGCCTTGGCGTACATCACATCACGTTGGTGGGCGCGGACCGGCAGACATCCATCGACTTTTGGGAAGGGGTGCTGGGGATGCCCTTTGTCTTTGACCAGCCAAACCTGGATGATCCTGCGCAGGGGCACTTGTATTTCGATCCCGGGGACGGGCGGCTGATCACGATCTTCACCGCCGAGGACCGGGCGCCTGATCGCACTCGGACCCCCACTGATCCTGGGTGTGTGCACCATGTGGCGTTCGAGGTAGACCGAGCCACCTTTGGCCAGGTGCCTGCGCGTTTGGAAGCGCGGGGGATTGATCATTCGGGGGTGAAGGATCGGGGGTTCATGGACTCGATCTATTTCAAGGACCCGCTGGGGCTGCTCATTGAGTTGGCATGCTACAAGTTCATCCCGCCGCGCGGGTCGAGCCATGCGGAGGTGCTGACGGAAGCCCACAAAATCCGCTTGGCACGCGGTGATCAGGCGATTGCCGAAGTACATCTGGCGGATGCGGTTCTGGCGATTGTCGAGCGCGGGCAGGGGTCACTGAGCGCGGATCGCGCGGCCAAGAACCCGTTTTAGAAAGGGCGGGCGAGGTGCCCACCCAACCCGTTAGCTGACGTCCTTGTAGCTGATCTCGGCCTTATCGGTGCCCGCCTTTTCGCGACGCACCAGCAAGCGATTGAGCGCGTGGACATAGGCCTTGGCGCTGGCCACGACCGTGTCGGTATCGGCAGACTGGCCCGTGACGATGCGGCCCGCTTCCTCCATGCGGACGCTGACCGTGGCCTGGGCGTCGGTGCCTTCGGTGACGGCGTGGACCTGGTAGAGTTGCAGCCGGGCCTCGTGTGAAAAGAGCGCCTTGACCGCGTTGAACGTGGCATCAACGGGGCCGTCACCGGTCTGGGTGGTGCTGTGCACTTCGCCGTCGATTTCCATCGTCAGTTCGGCCTGCTGCGGCCCTTCGGTGCCACATTGCACGGCAAGCGACACGATCCGCAGGCGGGTGGATTCCTGGTCTTCGGAGGTGCGCATGAGCGCGATCAGGTCGTCGTCAAAGATTTCCTTTTTGCGGTCGGCCAGCGCCTTGAACCGCACAAAGACGTCCTTGAGCTGGTTGTCGCCCACCTCGAACCCCAGCTGTTCGAGCTTGTCGCGCAGGGCGGCGCGGCCCGAATGCTTGCCCATGACGAGGTTGGTTTCCGACAGGCCCACGTCCTCGGGGCGCATGATTTCGAACGTCTCGGCGTTTTTGAGCATGCCGTCCTGGTGGATGCCGCTTTCATGGGCAAAGGCGTTCTTGCCCACGATGGCTTTGTTGAACTGGACGGGAAAGCCCGAGACGGCGGCAACGCGGCGCGAGATGTTCATGATCTTTGTGGAATCAATGCCCGTCTGGAACGGCATGATGTCGTTGCGGACTTTGAGGGCCATGACCACTTCTTCGAGTGCCGTGTTGCCTGCGCGTTCACCGAGGCCGTTGATTGTGCATTCGATTTGGCGCGCGCCGGCTTCGACGGCGGCAAGGCTGTTTGCTGTCGCCATGCCCAGATCGTTGTGGCAGTGGGTGGCGAAGGTGATCTCATCCGCGCCGGGCACGTTTTCGATCAGTTTGGCGATCAGGTCCGCGCTTTCGCGCGGGGCGGTGTAGCCGACCGTGTCGGGGATGTTGATGGTCGTGGCACCCGCTTTGATCGCGATTTCGACGACGCGGTAGAGGTAGTCAATCTCCGTCCGCGTGGCATCCATCGGTGACCATTGCACGTTATCGCAGAGGTTGCGGGCGTGGCTGACGGTCTGTTCGATCCGTTCGGCCATTTCATCCTGCGTCAGGTTCGGGATGGCACGGTGCAGGGGCGAGGTGCCGATGAAGGTGTGGATACGCGGTTGTTTCGCGTGTTTGACCGCCTCCCAACAGCGGTCGATGTCCGGGATTTGGGCGCGCGCAAGGCCGCAGATCACGGATGTTTCAGCATTTTTGGCGATTTCGCTGACGGCGTTGAAGTCGCCTTCGGAGGCGATGGGAAAGCCCGCTTCGATGATGTCGACGCCCATGTCGTCGAGCAGGCCAGCGATTTCCAGCTTTTCAGCGTGGGTCATGGTGGCACCGGGGGATTGTTCGCCGTCGCGCAGGGTTGTGTCGAAGATGACAACCCGGTCCTGAGTTTTCGTGTCTTGGGTCATTTTGGTATCTCTTTTCTGTCCTAAAGCCTGGGCGCGGTTGGCTACCTCTGAGCGGACGCGCCGTTGGGCACGCTCAGAGGCGGATTAGGAGCAGGAGGCCGCGCAGAAGCGCGCCTGTGCGGCGGGCTGTGGGGATATGCGTGGCGTAGGTCATGGGCATAGTTATACGCGCTGGGTTTGAAATGGGAAGTGGGGAATTCCGGAGGCTGCCCGGCCCTCCGGGGGCGGTTTATTTGGCGAAATGAAGTTGATGGATTGGGTTTGGCTGCTAGCTCATGCCGCCATGGAAAAGGTTTTGATACTTGGTGCGTCGGGCGGGATCGGGTCGGCCCTTGCAGATGGATTTATGGCGCGGGGGGCTGACGTGGATCGGCTGTCGCGGTCTGTCGATGGGTTTGATGTAACGGATGCTGCGTCGGTGGAGCGGCATCTTTCTGGGCGTGGGCCGTATGATTGTGTTGTGGTGGCGACCGGAGCGTTGGAGATTGACGGAGCGGAGCCGGAAAAGACCATCAAGGGGTTGGAGCCGCGGGCGATGCTGGATCAGTTCGCGCTGAATGCGGTTGGACCTGCGTTGGTCTTGAGCCATGCGCACGCGCTTTTGAACCGGGATGCGCCTGGGGTGTTTGCGGTGCTTTCGGCGCGGGTCGGGTCGATTGGTGACAACAAGATCGGCGGGTGGATTTCGTATCGTTCGGCCAAGGCGGCGGTGAACCAGGTGGTGCGTACGGCGTCGGTGGAGTTGGCGCGGACGCACAAGCAGGCTGCTGTGGTTGCCTTGCATCCGGGGACGGTCAAGACAGCCTTCACCGAAAAGTACCTGGGGCGGCATCCCGCAGTTGAGCCATCGCAGGCGGCGGAGGAATTGATCGCTGTCATGGATGGATTGAGGCCGGAGCAAACCGGCAAGTTTTTCGACTATTCCGGGACGGAGGTGCCGTGGTGAGCCGGTTGATTTTGGTATTGGGTGATCAATTGACCGAAAGCGTTGCCGCCTTGCGGGAGGCTGACAAGTCGAGCGATATCGTTGTGATGGCCGAAGTGGCGGAGGAGGGGTCTTATGTGCCCCATCACCCCAAGAAGATCGTGCTGATCCTGGCCGCGATGCGCAAGTTTGCGGCGCGGTTGCGGGATGCGGGGTGGACGGTTAGCTATTCCGAGTTGGACGACACCGAGAACAGTCAGTCCATTCCTGGCGAACTGCTGCGGCGAGCCGAGCAGCATGGCGCGTCAGAGGTGATTGCGACGCGGCCCGGGGAGTTTCGCTTGATCGAGGCGTTGGAGAACTGCCCGCTGAAGGTCACGCTGCTGGAGGATGACCGGTTCATTGCCACGCACAAAGAGTTCGAGGATTGGGCCGAGGGGCGTAAGGCGCTGCGGATGGAATATTTCTATCGCGAGATGCGGCGCAAGACGGGGCTGTTGATGGAGGGCGACAAACCTGCGGGGGACAAGTGGAATTATGACCACGAGAACCGCAAGCCCGCGCCGGATGATGTCGCGTTTTCCGGGCCGATGCAGTTCACGCCCGATGACACGGTCGAGGCGGTGCTGGACCTGGTGGAGCGCCGCTTTGGCAACCACTTTGGCGATGTGCGCCCGTTCTGGTTTGCCACCGATCAGGGGCAGGCGCGACGGGCGTTGACCCATTTCGTCACCTATGCCCTGCCGCGCTTTGGGGACTTTCAGGATGCCATGCTGGCCGACAACCGGTTCCTCTATCATGCGCTGGTGTCGCCTTATATCAACATTGGCCTGTTGGACCCGCTGGAAGTCTGTCAGGCGGTGGAAGACGCCTGGAAAGAGGGGCATGCGCCGATCAATGCGGCAGAGGGGTTCATTCGGCAGATCATTGGCTGGCGGGAATATGTGCGGGGCATCTATTTTCTGGAAGGGCCAGATTATTCGCGCCGCAACGGTCTGAACCATCAGCGCAGGCTGCCTGAATTTTATTGGGGGGCGGAGACACGGATGCGCTGTGTGTCAAAGGCGGTAGAGCAGACGGGGGCCGAGGCCTATGCCCACCACATCCAGCGGCTGATGGTGACAGGGAATTTCGCGCTGCTCGCTGGGCTTGACCCCGCAGAGGTGTCGGAGTGGTATCTGGCGGTTTATGCGGATGCGTTTGAGTGGGTCGAGGCGCCCAATGTGGTGGGCATGTCGCTGTTTGCAGACGGGGGTGTGATTGCGTCAAAGCCTTATGTGTCGTCGGGGGCCTATATCAACCGGATGTCGGATTACTGCAAAGGGTGCCACTACAAGGTGAGTGTGAAGACGGGCGAGGGGGCGTGCCCATTCAACCTGCTGTATTGGCATTTCCTGGACCGGCACCGGGACCGGTTTTCGAACAATGCGCGGATGGGCAATATGTACCGGACGTGGGACCGAATGGACGAAGACCGGCGCGAGACGGTGTTGAGGGAGGCGGAGACGTTTCTGGGGCGGATGTCGGCGGGGGAGGTGGTCTAGCCCGGGTCGGGCAAGGACAGGCGGAAGCCCATGTTGAAGCCCTGGGGCAGATCGTCAGTGATCGCGAGGTTTCCGCCCAGCAGCGTTGCCAGTTCGTGGCAGATCGAGAGGCCCAGACCCGAGCCGCCCTTTTGCTGCGACCGGGCGGTTTCAAGGCGCGTGAAGCGGTCAAAGACGTGCTTGCGTTCGGACACGGGAATACCGGGGCCGCTGTCATAGACTGCGATGCCGACAGGGTGTGATGCGTCTGCGTTGTGGTCGATATGGATTTCGATGCGGCCCTCATCAGTGAACTTGGCGGCGTTGTCGATCAGGTTACCGACGATCTGGGTTACCTTGTTGCTGTCGAAATGAAGAACGTCAGCCAGGCCCGGCGCTGTCATGACGCACGTGGTCAGGGGTTTGGCGTGGCGCGCCACGCTGCCTTTCAGTAGCTCCGACCATTGTTCAACCAGTGTCTGGGTCCTCACCTCTTGTATGTGCACATTCAGCACGTCCGCGTCGAGCCGGGTTGCCTCGATCACGTTGACCAGTTGCATCAGCAACTGTTCGGCGGCGCGGTGGCCGACATCAGCACGCTGGCGGGTGCTCTCTGATGCCTGCGGGTCGGATTTGATGAGGTCCAGCAGGCCCAGAATGGCATTCAGCGGGGTGCGGATCTCGTGGCTCATCGTGGCGAGAAAGACGCTGCGCGCTTCAACCGCGGCGTTGGCGCGCTTGACCTCATCAGCAAGGCTGGCGTTGGAGGCCGCCAGTTTTTCCTCGTGCTGCTTCAGGGCGGTGAGGTCGTTATGTGCACCCAGCAGGCGGATCGCCTTGCCGGTGTTATCGCGGATGGCAAGGCCGCGGCAGCGCACGGTCACCATATGCCCCTTTGCGTGGCGGTAGCGCACAATCTGATCGTAGGGGTGATTTGGATCGGCGAGGTGCTTGTGAAAGTTATCAAGCGCATTTTTCAGGTCATCGGGGTGGATTAAATCCTGCCACTCTGACGCGCGGTGCGCCTTGGTCGCGGGATCCACACCGAAGAGCCGCCAAAACCCTTCGCTCATCCATTCATGCTCGGGCTGTTCAAGATCCCAGTACCACAGCCCGTCCAGCGAACTGGTCTGCAGAAAATCAAAGATCGCGTCGTCGGCCTTGATCAGGTCATAAAGTTCGCGCTTGAGGTAATGCATGTCTGTCCGTCTGTCAGGGGTCGGCTGCGTTGTCTAAGGCAACACAGGTTTCAAAGCCTTCAATATCTCTGTCGATGCTGATCTTGTCGCTGCAGGTGGTGACGTGTTGGACGCAGGTGACGTCAAGTTTGGGGAACTGGCAGGCGGTCATCGCGGCCAGCAGGGCTTGAGCCGCGGTGTCGTCCCAAACGTCTCCGGCGGCGGCGCCTTCGATGCTGATGCCAAGCGCTTGCGCGATCGGGGTGCCCGCGTCGTCCATGGACCATGTCGCACTGTGTTCGCCACCTTCAGCGAGGATAAACGTAGCGGTCACGCTGGGGGCCTGGATCAGGTCCCGAAGCGTGCCCACCGGAGCTGCCCCCTCGCCATGCCAGAGCCGGTCGCGCAGGCTGCTGCCCGTGCTGGTGGCAAATTCGATGACCCGACCTTGTTCTGCGCGCGCCTCGATGGTCTTGGTGTCAAAGCCTTTGGGGGTCAGGCGCGCCACTTCGCCCGACGGGCGCAGGGTGCCGCTGTCTTGCGGCAGCGTGAACAGTGCATAGACCCGGCCAATCGGATTACGGTAAAGGTGCAGGGTGGTGCCATCCGCGGCAGTGGTCATGGCCGCCTTGGTATCAAAGCCGTTTATCGGGTCGGTCCAGTCCTGAACGAATTGCCATTCTGCGCGCGCCGATGGCGTGATCAGCAGCGTCAGGATGGTGGCAAAAACAGCCTTAGCTGTCTTCATTCAGCGCACCGCTTTCCCACTCGCCTGTGGCTTCTTCGCCGGTGGCGTAGCGCATGGTGCCCACGCCCTGGCGCTTGCCGTTCTGGAACATGCCCTCGTAAACATCGCCGCTGGCATAGGTGGCGATCCCCTCGCCATTGATTTCGCCGTTCTGCCATGCGCCTTCGTAGGTAAAGCCCGAGGCCATGACGATCTTGCCCGTGCCGTGGCGCTGCCCGTTCAGAAATTCGCCGGTATAAACTGTGCCATCGGGATAGGTCGCCGTGCCCATGCCCGCGCGCTTGCCATCAACCCAATCGCCTTCGTAACGGTAGCCGTCGGCATAGGTCATGACACCGGTGCCGTGGTTGCGTGCGTTCTTGAACCCGCCTTCGTAGACGATGCCGTTGGCATAGGTGATCTTGCCCTGACCTTCGATCACGCCGGCGATCCATTCGCCGTCGTAAACCGAGCCGTCGGTATAGGTGATCTTGCCCGTGCCCTGGGGCAGGTCGTCAACGAACTGACCCTCGTAGACCGACCCGTCGGGATAGGTGACGCGGCCTGTGCCTTCGATCTGGCCCTCGGCCCATTCGCCTATATAGGTGTAGCCATCATTGCCGATAAACGTGCCCTGGCCGTGGCGGCGGTCGTCGGTGAACTGCCCTTCATAGACATCGCCATTGGCATAGGTGACGCGGCCTTTGCCCTCGCGCTTGCCGGACACAAGGTCGCCCTCGTAGACATCGCCATTGGGCTGGGTCAGCGTGCCGGTGCCGTCGATCTGCCCGTCGGCCCAGAGACCCACATAGACAAGGCCATCGGGCGTGGTCAGCTTGCCCTCGCCCTGGCGTTTGCCCGCGTCGATCTGGCCGTCATAGACGGACCCATCGGGATAGGTGATCACGCCAAGCCCCTGCTTGATGCCGTCGATCCAGTCGCCCTTGTATTCATAGCCGCCGGGGGATTGCATCACGCCTTTGCCGTGGTGCTTGGCATTGCGGAACTGGCCCTCGTAGCGGACACCGTTAGCGTAGAGTGCGACGCCTTCGCCTACGATAGCCCCCGCCTCCCATTCGCCTTCATAGGTGCCGCCATCGGCAAAGGTGATCTTGCCAAACCCGTCCGGTTTGCCCTTGGCAAATGTGCCTTCGTAGATTGAGCCATTGGGAAAGCGCGCAGTGCCCTCGCCCTTGATCTCGCCGTCCACCCATTCGCCGGAATACTCATAGCCATTGGGGAGGCGGTACGTGCCTTCCCCGTGTTGCAAACCGCCGCGGAAGGTCCCTTCGTAGACGCCACCGTCGTCGTATTGCTTGGTCAGGACATTGCCCGATTGGGCCAGCGCGGCCCCGGGTAGAAGACAGAAGCACAAGATCAATCCGCGCACGGACATGGCTCACCTCTCAGATTCGTTGGCCGATGCTGTCCAGCATAGGCGAGGGAAAGGTAAGGCAGGGGCGCGCGGCAGGCAATGGGGTTCAGTTGGACGTGATCCAAAGGACGCGCCTTCGGCGCGACATGATATATTTTTGTTGACGAGGGGGCTGTCTGCCCCCTCGAACTCCCCCGAGAGTATTTTCAGCCAGAAGAAGGGGGTAGGCGCTGGTGTCGCGGGTGGGTTTTCTCTGCGCTGCATTCTGCTACATCACGCGGGACGTTGAAGGAGCGCCGCCATGGCCGACACATTTCGTATCACGCTGGGGCAGTTGAACCCGACTGTGGGTGATCTGGCCGACAATGCCGCCAAAGCGAAAGCATGCTGGGCGGCAGGGCGCGACGCGGGAGCCGATCTGGTGGCGCTGCCCGAGATGTTCATCACTGGCTATAATGCGCAGGATCTGGTCATGAAGCCCGCCTTTCACGCAGCGGCGATGCAGGCGGTGGAAGTGCTTGCGGCGGAGTGTGCCGAGGGGCCGACGCTGGCCATTGGCTGTCCGTGGGCCGAAGGGGCGGAATTGTTCAACGCTTACGTGATCTGTCGTGGCGGAAAGATCGTCAGCCGGGTGTTGAAACACCATTTGCCCAATGAGACGGTATTTGATGAGGTGCGGATATTCGATGCGGGACCTTTGGGGGGGCCGTATTCGGTCGGCAACACGCGTGTGGGCAGCCCGATTTGCGAAGATGCCTGGCATAGCGATGTGGCCGAAACGCTGGAGGAGACCGGGGCGGAGTTTTTGCTGGTGCCCAACGGCTCGCCCTATTACCGCGGCAAGTACGAGACGCGTCTGAACCACATGGTCGCCCGCGTGGTCGAGACAGGGCTGCCGCTGGTCTACCTCAACATGATAGGGGGGCAGGACGATCAGGTGTTCGACGGGGGCAGTTTTGCGTTGAACCCGGGTGGTGCACTGGCGGTGCAATTGCCGGTGTTCGAGGAGGCGGTGACGCATGTGGACCTGGAGCGTGGCGCTGATGGCTGGCGCGTGGTCGAGGGCGACAAGGTGCATCACCCCAACGCGTGGGAGCAGGATTACCGCGTGATGGTCTCCTCCTTGCGCGACTATTGCGGCAAGACCGGGTTTGGCAAGGTGCTGCTGGGCATGTCGGGGGGCGTGGATTCGGCGCTGGTGGCAACGATTGCCGCAGATGCGCTTGGCCCTGAGAATGTGCGCTGCGTGATGCTGCCATCGGAATACACCTCGCCGCATTCGCTCGAGGATGCCGAAGCCTGCGCCAGGGCGCTGGGCTGTCACTATGACTATGTCCCTATTGCCGACACGCGCGCGGCGGTCACATCGACGCTGGCACCACTTTTTGAAGGGTTGGAGAACGGGCTGACCGAGGAAAACATCCAGAGCCGCATCCGAGGCCTGCTGCTGATGGCGCTGTCAAACAAGTTCGGCGAGATGCTGCTGACCACCGGCAACAAGTCCGAGGTCGCAGTGGGCTATGCCACGATCTATGGCGACATGGCGGGCGGCTACAACCCGATCAAGGATCTCTACAAGACGCGCGTGTTCGAGACCTGCCGCTGGCGCAATGCCAATCACCGCGACTGGATGAGGGGTAAGTCGGGCGAGGTGATCCCCGAGCGGATCATCACCAAACCGCCGAGCGCGGAGTTGCGAGAGGATCAGAAGGACAGCGACAGCCTGCCCGATTACCCTGACCTGGATGCGTTGTTGGACATACTGGTCGATCGGGATGGGTCGATTGCCGATTGCGTCGCCGCAGGCTTTGACGCCGACGTCGCCCGCAAGGTTGAGCGGCTGATCTACCTGAGCGAATACAAACGGTTTCAATCCGCGCCCGGCGCGCGCCTGACCAGGCGGGCGTTCTGGCTGGATCGTCGCTATCCGATCGTGAACCGCTGGCGGGACCCCAGCTAGGCGCGCAGACACAGCCATGTGACTTGTGCGATGACGGGCGTGGTGGTTGGTTCGGGATCGAACAGGAGACCAGAAATGATACGCGCGGTTTTGACTGTTTTGGCGATGTTTTGTGCGGGACAGGTGCTGGCTTGTGGACCCGACAGTGACTGCGTTCTGGGCGACAGGCACTACCGTATCGCGTTGCCCGACGGGCACGACGATGCAGCGCCGGTGGGGGCTATCGTCTTTGCCCACGGCTATCGCGGATCGGCCCGTGGCACGATGCGCAATGCCGGACTGCGTCAGACAGCGTCGGATATGGGCCTTGCACTGGTGGCAGTGAAATCGGCGGGTGACGACTGGGACCTGCCTGGATCACCCAGCGACATGGACAGCACAGGTGCCGCCGAAATGGCCTATTTCGAGGCGGTAGTGGCGGATATCACAGCGCGTTTCAACGTCGACCCGAGCCGGGTCATGATGTCCGGCTTTTCTGCGGGCGGGATGGTCACGTGGGAACTTGCCTGCCAACGGCCCGGCCTGTTCGCGGGTTTCGCACCGTTGTCGGGCACCTTCTGGCAAGGGCCGCCAGAAACCTGCGCCGCCCCGACCAGCATTATCCATTTCCACGGCACTGCGGATCGGATCGTGCCGCTGGCGGGGCGTCCGATAGGCGACACGAAACAGGGCGACATGGCGCAAGTTCTGGCCATGTACCGCGCGCAGGGCGGGTTCGGTGTGATCGACCGCGTTGGGCCGCTTGAGGATGTGAACTGCCAGCGGCAGGCCAATGACGCCGGGGACGTGCTGGAATTTTGCACGTTTCCCGGCGGGCATTCGTTCCGGCGCAATTTTATCAGCTATGCGTGGGACCGTCTGGCGGCTGCTGGAAAAGTGTAAGGCGGGCCCGCAAGCCTGCCTTGGTCCGTGCAATCGCAAGGCGAAGGTGTCCTCCGCCCCCGGGATCAAAGCGTCAACTGATAGCTGTGCGGCACATAGCGGAACCCGTCGCCGCTCTTTTCGACATAGCCCAACGCCGGCCAGGGCATGTGATAGCTGGTAAAGGGCACACCATCGGTCGCCATCATGTCCAGCATCTTGCGGCGTGTTGCGGCGGCGGCGGCCTTGTCCATGTCGAACAGCACTTCCCAATCGGGATAGCCCAGCGACCAGACATAATGGTTGGCAAAGTCCGCGCCCAGAACCAGCTGCACGCCGTCGCTTTCAACCATATACATCATGTGACCGGGTGTGTGGCCATAGGCCTCCATCGCGGTGATGCCCGAAGCGGGCGCCGCGCCCGGGTCGAGCATGGTGAATTGCTCCATCAGGGGTTTGACGATGCTGTCAAAACGGTCGTTGCCCGCCGCGGCCCAGTGGTTCATTTCGACCGTGCCCGCATAGTGCTGGGCGTTGCCATAGGTGGGTGTGCCATCGGTTTGCAGGCCGCCGATATGGTCGCCGTGCATATGGGTGATGATCACCTTGTCGACCTGATCGGCGGTGTAGCCCGCCGCTTCAAGTGCCGCATTGGTGCCCGCGGGGTTCAAACCGGTGTCAAACAGGACAAGCTCTGACCCGGTGTTCACCACGACCGGTGTGAAAAAGAACTGCGCTGCGTTCAGCGGCAGATTGTTCGCCCTGGATACGTCTTCGAACGTGGCGGCGTCGACATTCATGCCAAAGATCGTTTGCGGGTCCTCGCGTACGGCCGTGCCCGCAAGCAGGTTTGTCACTTCGAAACTGCCGACTTTGACACGCTTGAACTGGGCCGTTGACGCACCAAGCATCGGTGCCTCGGCTCGGGCTTGTGTGGCTGTGGCGGCGGCCAGCGGCAGGGCGGCTGCGCTCATCAGCGCTGTGCGACGGTTGAATTTGGGGGATGTGGACATGGGTGCTATCCTTCCTGTCAGAGAACTTACCACATAGCGCGTGTGGCGCGGTGTCACGCGTCACGATGCACGCGTGCATGTTCATTTTTGCGAGAGGTGCGATGGCAGAGCTGAAAACCGGCGTGTCGGACATCCCGTTTTCCGAATGGGTCGAAAGTGTCGAACCGGACGGGCGCCGGGTCGAGGCGCAGAGGCTGGATGCGCTCTTTCGTGCGGTGACAGGCTTTGATCCGCAAATCTGGAGCGGCGGGATCGTTGGCTACGGCGCCTATGATTATACGTATGCCTCGGGCCGGTCAGGGACGTGGATGGCCACCGGTTTTGCCCCGCGCAAGGCCAAGCTGAGTGTTTATATCATGCCGGGCTATGCGGATTTCGGCCCGATCCTGGACCGCTTGGGGCCGCATGCCAAGGGCAAGTCATGCCTTTACATCACGCGGCTGGACCGGGTGGACGTGGACGTGCTGGGTGAGTTGGTCGCCGCGGGTTTGCGCGATCTCGCCACCCATTGGCCGGTGCGGGATCGCGCGTAAGGGGCGCACCCAAACTGGACAAGTTGCGGCCCCTGTGACAAGGCAGGCGCAACTGTCGGAGACACCAATGACCACCACCCGTTTCGCCCCTTCGCCCACCGGTTATTTGCACATCGGCAACCTGCGCACGGCGTTGATGAACTACCTGATTGCCCGCAAGGCAGGGGGGACGTTCATCCTGCGCATCGACGATACAGACCCCGAGCGGTCGAAGGAAGAATATGTCGACGGCATCAAGCAGGACATGGAGTGGCTGGGCCTGCACTGGGACCGGATCGAGCGGCAATCAGAGCGGCTGGACCGCTACGCGGCGGCAGCGGACACCCTGCGCGAGATCGGGCGGTTTTACGAGGCGTTCGAGACGCCGACCGAGTTGGACCTGAAGCGCAAGAAGCAGCTGAACATGGGCAAACCGCCCGTCTATGACCGCGCCGCGCTGGCGCTGAGCGGGGCCGAGAAAGAGGCGTTGCGGGCCGAGCGCGGGCAGGGCGTTTGGCGCTTCAAGCTGGACCACGAGCGCATCGAATGGACCGACGGGGTCATCGGCGATGTCAGCATTGATGCGGCCAGCGTCTCCGATCCTGTCCTGATCCGCGGCGATGGGCAGGTGCTGTACACGCTAGCTTCGGTCGTGGACGATACCGAGATGGGCGTAACACATGTGGTGCGCGGGTCGGACCACGTGACCAATACCGCGACGCAGATCCAGATCATCGAAGCGCTGGGCGGCACACCGCCGTCCTTTGCTCACCATTCGCTGCTGACGGGCCCGCAGGGCGAGGCATTGTCGAAACGTCTCGGCACCCTCGCCCTGCGCGACCTGCGCGCCCAGGGGGCTGAGCCGATGGCGGTGCTGAGCCTGCTCGCGCGGCTGGGATCGTCCGACCCGGTTGAGTTGCGCACTGACATGCAAAGCCTGATCGACGGGTTTGACGTGGGCCGCTTCGGCACCGCGCCGACCAAGTTCGATGTGGCCGATATCGCCCCGCTCACCGCACGCTACCTGCAAACGCTGCCGGTTGGGGCGGTGTCGGATGACCTTGCTACGGCGGGCGTGCCCGAGGATCAGCGCGAGGCGTTCTGGTCCGTCATCCGCGAGAATATCGCCACCCGCGCGGACATCGCAACGTGGTGGGCGCTGTGCCGTGATGGGGCCGACCCGGTGATCGAGGACGAGGACAAGGCCTTCGTGGCCGAGGCCATGATGCTGCTGCCCGACACCCCGTTTGACGCCGGGACCTGGGGCGCCTGGACCGGCGCCGTCAAAGACGCGACCGGTCGCAAGGGCCGCGGGCTTTTCATGCCGCTGCGTCTGGCGCTGACAGGGCAACGGCACGGGCCCGACATGGCATCGCTGATGCCGCTGTTGCAGGTTGTAAAGGCGCGCGCATGATCCTGGCGGGGGGCGCTTGTGGAAAGCGACCCTCCGGGGGGGATTTTCTTAAAACAGAGAAGAGACGAGCGCGTGGCTGAGGGGCAGGCGAAGTTCCTGTCCGGGTCGCTTTTAGGCCATGTGACGGTGATGTCGTTGACCTCGACCATTGGCCTCATGGCGGTGTTCCTGGTCGACTTCATCGACATGGTGTTCATCGCGATGCTGGGCAAAGCGGAGCTGGCCGCCGCTGTGGGCTATGCCGGGTCGATCCTGTTCTTCACCACCTCCTTTTCCATCGGTATGGCCATTGCGGTGGGTGCCCTTGTGGCCCGCGACCTGGGGTCGGGCGACGCGGACCGCGCGCGGCTGCGCAGCGCGCACGGGCTGGCCTATGGCATCGGGTTCGGCGTGCTGTTTTCAGCGTTTGTGTGGTGGAACATCCCCACCTTCGTGCGATGGATAGGTGCCAAGGGCGAGACCGCCACGCTGGCCGAAGGATATCTGCAGATCATCGTCCCGTCGCTGCCCTTCCTGGTCGTGGGCATGATGGGAAGCGGCATCTTGCGCGCACGCGGAGACGCGCGGCGCGCCATGATGGCGACCATCTGGGGCGGTGGCGTGAACGCGGTGCTGGACCCGATCCTGATCTTTGGCCTCGGGCTGGACCTGACGGGCGCTGCGCTTGCATCGGTCGCCGCGCGCGTTGCCATCGGTACAGCCGCCCTGTTGCCTATCCTGCGCCACCACGGGGGTTTGCCAAGGCCCGATGTCATGGGCATGATTGGCGATCTGCGCCCGCTGGTCACCATTGGCTTTCCCGCCATCCTTACCCAGTTCGCCACGCCGGTCGGACAGGCCATCGTCACCCGATCAATGGCGCAATACGGGCTAGAGGCGGTGGCTGGCATGGCCATCGTCGGGCGGCTTATGCCGCTGTCCTTTGCCGTGATCTTTGCACTGTCGGGGGCGGTGGGCCCGATCCTGGGCCAGAACTTTGGGGCAGGCCGCCACGACCGTGTGCGCGATGGCTTTAACGCCGCCCTGATCTTTGCCGGTACGGTGATCTTGGCCATCGCGGGCGCGCTTTTTGTGTTGCGCGGGCCAATTGCCGATCTCTTTTCCGCCACGGGTCTGACGCGCGACCTGGTCTTTCTCTTTTGCGGGCCGCTTGCCTTGCTCTTTTTCTTCAACGGCGTTCTTTTCGTCGCCAACGCGGCATTCAACAATCTGGGGCACCCGTTCTATTCGACGGGCATGAATTGGGGCCGCAACACGCTTGCCATGATCCCTCTCGTCTGGCTGGGCGCGCACCTGTTCGGCGCGCAGGGGGTGCTGATTGGTCAGGCACTGGCTGGTGTCGTTTTTGGCAGCGTCGCCTGGGTCCTCGCGCGCCGCGTGATTGCAAGCGAAGGTGGCGCTGTCGGCCGCGACAGCTTTGCCCGCGAGGGGCGGCTCCTGTCGCTATTGAACCTGCGCAAGTAACCGGTCGGTCAGCGCCCGCTCGTCTGGTGTCAGCGTCTGCGCACGTGGATAGAGCGGCGCGCCCCGGTCATCCTGAACCGGTGTGTCCCAGCCATCTGTTGTGTCAAAGAACCCTTCGGCCCCGGCCACGCCAAACTCGCGCACAAAGCCCTGCACCACCACGTCGAGATAGCTGAGCAGGATGCAGTGATCGCCCCCGGTGCGCCGCGCGCGCTGCGGCACTTGATAGACGGCGATGTCGGTGGCCTCCGATCCATGCCTGACAGCGCCCGTGGCCGTGATCCTGTCATACCCCGTCTCGCGTAGATCAAGTGCAGCCCAGTCCGCACCGGGCACGCTGGCAATCAGCCCGTCGATATTGTGGCCCGGCGCTTCGTGCACCGACAGGAACGCAACGTCGCGCAGCTCCGTGCGCACCCAAACGCGCCGCCACCCGGTCAGTGTGGCGGGCTGGGCCTGTGGATAGGCATGGGTGGCGCGGTTCACCAGGCTGCCATACCCAAAAAACCAGGGCGTCATGCGTCCGACATCAGATCGCCAAAATGAGTGGCCAGCGTCTGCCAGGTTTCGGGCGACGCGGCGGTGAGCAAATAGCCCTCGCGCACGGTGGCGTTATAGTCCGACCCGTCTAGCATTGCCGCCTTGCCACCCGCCTGTTGGCAGATCAGCACGCCTGCCGCATGATCCCAACTGTTCAGGTGCCCCGACAGCACAAAGTCCATCGCGCCTGTGGCCACCAGACGATACTCATGCGCAGCGCAGCGCAGGCTGCCCACAAAGGACAGGGCGCCAACGCGCGCCCACATCAACGCCCGGTCGGCGGGCGGCATCAGGCGGATATGCGCGTACCCCGTCAACTGGTCGAGCGGTTTGGTCGGCGCGGTATGAAGCCCGCGCGCGCGTCCCGTCCGTGTCTGCCAGAGCGCGGGAGAGGTGTTGTCGGCCATGATCAGGTCATCGCCCACCGGGTCATAGATCAGGCCAAAGACCGGTTGCCCAAACCGGCAAACGGACACCATCGTGCCAAACAGGGGCATCCCCTTGGCAAAGTTCCAGGTGCCATCAACCGGGTCGATGATAAAGCACAGTTCAGCCTCACCAATGCCGTCCAGAAGTTTGGAATTGGCCGACACCGCCTCCTCTCCGATGACCAGCGCGTGGGGAAAGGCCATTTGCAGTCCGCGGGTGATCATCGCTTCGGCTGCGATGTCGGCTTGGGTCACCAGGTCGTCTTCGGTTTTCTTGCTGTCGATGTCGCCCGCATCCAGGCGGCGGAACCGCGGCATGATCTCGGCCCGGGCGGCACGGCGGATCAGGTTGATGATCTGGGTTTTCTGAGCCGTGCGCAGGGGCGCAGTTACAGCCATGGGCAACTGATCGGTCATGGTCGGGTCCTTGATTCCTTTGCTTGTGCCGGGTGTGCCATGTCTTGCCGGACAGTCGCAAGCGGACCTATTCGCGGCCCCTGAGCACCTGTGCGGGCCGGGCGGCCAGAGGCGCCCAGGCAAAGGCGAGCCCCGCCATCAAGGTGGCTGTCACGCCACCAATCACGATGGCCAGCGCCGAGGACCAGATAACTGTGAAATCGGTTTCCATGATAAAGCGGCTGACCGCCCAACCACCCGCGATGCCTGCGGCCAGCGCGACCGCCCCGGCGCCAAGTCCCAGTAGGGCCGCCCGTGTGGCAAAGCTGATTAGGATGCGCTGGCGGGTCGCGCCCAGCGTCTTCAGCACCGCCGCTTCATAGGTGCGCGCCTGGGTGCCCGCGGCGGCCGCACCAATCAGGACAAGAAAACCCGTAAGTAAAGTGGCCGCTGCCCCATAGGAGGTGGCCGCGGCGAGCCCCGATAACACCTCGCTGACCCGGTCGATGGCATCGCGCACCCGGATGGCCGTCACGTTGGGATAGGCATTGGCGATGTCGCGCAGGATTTGGGTTTCGGCCCCGTCCTCGGCATAGACGGTCGAGATGAACGTGTGTGGCGCGCCCGCCAGGGCGGATGGGTTCATAGACAGGATAAATCCGATCCCGGCGGTCGAGAAATCGACCTCGCGGAAAGAGGTGATCGTCCCGGTGATGTCACGGCCCAAGATGTTGATTGTCATGCTGTCGCCGATCGACAGGCCCATCTCTTCGGCCTCTTCCGCGGCAAAGCTGATCTGGGGCGCACCGGCATAGTCTTCGGCCCACCATCTCCCGGCGGTGATGCGGGTGTTTTCGGCGGGCGTAGAGGAGTAGGTAATGCCGCGGTCGCCTTGCAGTACCCAGTGGTCGCCCGCCACATCCTCAGCGCGCTGGCCGTTGATCTGGGTGATGATCCCTCGCAGCATTGGTGCACTGTCGATGCGGCTGACGGCGGGATCACTCTCCAGCCGTTCGGTATAGCCGGGCATCTGGTCGCGCTGGATATCGACAAAGAAATAGCTGGGCGCGATCTCGGGCAGGTTTCCGGTGATGGCATTGCGCAGGTTGCCATCAATCTGCCCAACGGCGGCCAGAACAGACAGGCCCAGCCCGAGCGACAGAACCACAGACGCCGCCCCTTCGCGCGTGCCGGAAATGGCCCCTAGCGCCCAACGTAGCGCCGGGCGCCCCCTGGTCCGGGGTGCGATCCTGCGCGCCAGAAATCGGATGAGCGTGGCCGCCAGCGCCAGCAGCGCCAGCGCAAACGCGATGCCGCCTGCCGTCCACAGCGTCAGCCACCACGTCCCTGAAAAGAGCCCCGCGAGCCCCAGCAACGCGGCCAGCCCGATCCCGATCCAGACAAGGTATCCAAACCGCGGCAGCAGCCGCGCCCTGTCGAGCGCGTCGCGAAACAGCGTCGCGGCCCGCACATCCTCGGCCCTGGCCAGCGGCCACAGCGTAAAGACAAAGGCGGTCAATAACCCGTATATCGCTGCCTCAATCAAAGGGGCCGGAAAAATGGTAAAGCTTGCAGGGATGGGCAAACGCGCCTCAATCACCGGCGCCAGCATGAGCGGCACAAGCGCGCCAAGCGCGACACCAATGACGATGCCCAAAAGCGATAGCACGCCAATCTGAACGAAGTAGGTCTGAAAAATCACGCGCCGCTCGGCCCCGAGCGTGCGCAGCGTCGCAATCACCGATGTTTTGCCTGCCAGATAGGCCCGCACCGCTGCGGACACTCCGACGCCGCCGACCGCCAGCCCGGACAGACCAACAAGCACCAGAAACGCACCCAATCTGTCCACGAACTCGGCCACACCCGGCGCGCCATTGCGCGCATCGGTCCACCGCATGCCCGTCGCTTCGAACTGATCCCGCGCCTGATCTTCCAACGCAGCCAGATCCGTGCCCTCGGGCAGATCCAGCCGGTATTTCGAATTGAACAACGTACCCGGCGCAAGAAGTTGCGCATCGGCCAGGCTCTCGCGCAGCACAATGGTGCGTGGGCCAAGACCAAAGCCGCCCGCTGCACTGTCGGGCTCGCGCACCAGCGTCGCCATCAGCACAAAGTCCTGCGTGCCCAGCCTGAATACATCGCCCACAGACAAGCCCAACCGGTCAATCAGCGCACGTTCCATGACCGCGCCAGGCAGGCCTGATCGACCGCCCAACGCCTCGGCAAGCGGCATCTCGGGTGTCAGCACAACCGCCCCGATCAGGGGGTATGATCCATCAACTGCCTTGATCTGCGTCAGACCCCGTTCGGCCGTGCCGTCGCGATCCACCACAGCCATCGATCTGAAATCGGCAATCTCGGACACCTCGGTGGCGGCGTCTTCCATCCACGCCCGCTCTGCGTCAGTCGCAAAGCGGTAGGTAAAATCCAACTCGGCGTCGCCGCCCAACAGCGCTGCACCCTCGCGCTCCAATCCCGCTTCAATTGCGGATCGGACAGAGCCCACAGCCGCGATCGCCGCCACACCCAGCGCCAGACAGCCCAGAAAAATGCGAAAACCCCGCAAGCCCCCGCGCAACTCCCGGCGGGCGAACCGGGCAGAGGTGGCACTGCTCATTCGGCAGCAGCCTTGACCGGCGCCTCGATCCGCCCATCGGCGAGCCGGATCACCCGGTCGCAGCGCGCCGCCAGGTCAGGCGCATGGGTCACCAGCACCAGCGTGGCCCCATGCCTGTCGCGCAGGGCAAACAGCAAATCCATGATCGCCTGCCCGTTGGCGCCATCCAAATTGCCGGTGGGTTCATCTGCCAACAGAATATCGGGCCGCGTGACCAGGGCACGGGCCAACGCCACCCGTTGCTGCTCGCCACCCGACATCTGGCTGGGGTAGTGCCCGCTGCGATGGGCCAGCCCGACCGCCTCCAACTCGGCCTCGGCCCGGTCAAATGCATCATCTGCACCGGCAAGTTCCAGCGGCGTGGCCACGTTCTCAAGTGCGGTCATGGTCGGGATCAGGTGAAAGCTCTGGAACACAACGCCCATATTCCCGCGGCGAAACCGCGCCAGCGCGTCCTCGGTCATCTCTGTCAGGTCCTGCCCCAGCGCCTGAACGGTGCCGCTGGTGGCACGCTCCAACCCGCCCATGATCATCAGCAGCGACGACTTGCCCGACCCCGAAGGCCCGACCAGCCCCACCGTTTCGCCTTTCGCGATATCCAGTGTGATCCCATGCAGGATATCCACCCGCCCGGCATTGCCATCCAGGCACAGGGCTGCATCTTTCAGGGACAGGACTGGATTGGTCATACACGGTGGCCTTTATTGTCTCTACGGGGTCATATGGAGATCGGATCAGCATGGGCAAGGTAACGGGCACAATTGTCTTTTCTCTGTGGGCCAGCACAGCCATGGCCGATCCGGTAACGATTGCGGCACTGGGTGACAGCCTGACCCAAGGGTACGGCCTACCCCTCGAAGAGGGTTTTGTGCCACAGCTTGAGGCATGGCTTACCGACCGCGGCCACGCGGTCGACATCATCAACGCAGGCGTTTCCGGCGACACAACCCAAGGGGGCCTGAGCCGTGTTGCCTGGACCCTCACGCCCGAGGTTGACGCGATGATCGTCACGCTGGGGGGCAATGACCTCTTGCGCGGGATCGGGCCCGAGGTCAGCCGTGCCAATCTGGAAGGCATCGTACAGGCCGCCACCGAAGCAGGTGTCGAGGTGCTGATGGTGGGAATGCAGGCGCCGGGGAATTATGGGCCAGATTACAAAGCCGCGTTTGACGCGATGTATCCCGAGATCGCGGACAGCTATGGCACGCTCTATCTCGACAGCTTTTTTGCGGGCCTGGGCGGGCCTGACACCGACCCTGCCGCCGTGCGCGTCTTTATGCAGGCCGACGGCATCCACCCCAACGCCGCAGGCGTGGCGCGTATTGTCGAAGGGCTTGGCCCCAGCGTCGAAGCGCTGATCGCAAAGGTAAAGTAGCGATGCCGGGGCGTTTTTTTCTGACCGATCCCATAGCCTCACTCACTGGGGCGCTGGGTGTCCCCGCGGGGATGGTCGACAATGAACCAGCGCGCCAGAATATTGCGCCGGGCCAAGAGATCGTTGTCTTTGACGGGGCCCTGACCCGGATGCGCTGGGGCATCGTACCTGTGGGTCGTGTGAATGCCCGCGGGCGCCCGGTGATGGAGCAGATCATCAACGCAAGGTCGGAAACCGTGTTTGACAAGACCGCGTTCGACGGGGTGGGGCGGGCGGTCATCCCCGTGAACGGCTGGTATGAGTGGACGGGTGAGACGCGCAAGAAAACCGCGTGGCGGATCGCGCCCAGGGGCGGCGGCTTTCTCTATTTTGCTGCCATCAAGGATGTTTGGACCGCTCCGGGTGGCCTACAAGTGCCGCAGGTGGCCGCCGTGACATGTGAACCCAATGCGGATGTTGCCCCCATTCACCACCGCATGGGTGTCTTGCTGGACATCAGCGATCTGCGGATTTGGATGGGCGACGATCTGGATGCGGCCAAGGCCCTGATGGCGCCCCTGCCCGAAGGGCGTCTGGTGATCGAGGAAGCAACCGGCGTGGACTGGGACGGCCCGTGATCCCTGGGCCCGCTTGTGGTGACAACAGGTTTCGTGCGGCTCTGCCTTCGCCGCTGACGCGCACCCCTCGGGGCCATGTTCGGTCAAAGGACATGGACAGCGGTTGCAATTTTCATACTGTCCCGTCCCTACTTCTCTGTTTCAAAAAAATCCCCGCCGGAGGCTCCCACCTCCGCCAAAAGAAAAGGCGGCGCACAATAAAGTGCGCCGCCCTGAAACTGAAAATCGCAAATGGCTTAGGCCAGGGCGATGTTCACCGCGCTTTCACGCCCGTCCCGGCCGGATTCCAGGTCGAACGTAACTTTCTGATTGTCTGCCAGACCGGTCAGGCCCGAACGCTCGACCGCCGAGATGTGAACAAAAACGTCTTTGCCGCCGGATTCAGGGGCGATAAAGCCGTAGCCTTTTGTGGTGTTGAACCATTTGACGGTGCCGTTGGCCATCGTCGTTACTCCTAATGTGGTGCTGCCCGCGACATGCGGCAGCCTTGGCGTTGTCATAAGATCGAAGTGACTGAGCCGAAAGGAGCAGTGGGTCGATAGATGAGGTAGCATGGCGACATATGGCACCGTTTCGCAGCATTGCAAGGCTTTGTCGGCCCGTTTTGGCATTCCGGCGAACTGCCGCTTCTTTGTGCACCGGCGCGTCCTCTGGCTTTCCCATCCTTTTTTACCAGTTGATAAAATTTTGAACCTGTGAGAGCGTTTTCAGCGAATGATTGTTGCGATGGAGCGGACATGACGCAATCTCCTTTCTCACCGGGTGTGGCTGCGGGCCGGTTGGATGACGCGACCTATGCCGAAAATTTTTCGGACCTGCATCCGCCGCTTGATCCGCACGAGGCGCTGGTGGCCGCGGATCGGTGTTATTTTTGTCACGATGCGCCCTGTGTGACGGCCTGTCCGACCGACATCGACATCCCGCTTTTCATTCGGCAAATCGCGACTGGCACGCCCGATGCGGCGGCCAAGACAATCCTCAGCCAGAATATCATGGGCGGTATGTGTGCCCGGGTATGTCCGACCGAAACGCTGTGCGAAGAGGTGTGCGTGCGCGAGGTGGCGGAGGGCAAGCCGGTGCTGATCGGGCAATTGCAGCGTTATGCAACGGACCACCTGCAAGCGCAGGATGTGCATCCGTTTACGCGTGCCGAGCCGACCGGAAAAACCGTGGCTGTGGTGGGGGCCGGGCCGGCGGGGTTGTCCTGTGCCCACCGGCTGGCGATGCTCGGGCATGACGTGACAGTATACGATGCGCGCCCCAAACCCGGGGGGCTGAATGAATACGGGATCGCAGCCTACAAGACCCCGGAAGGATTTGCGCAGGCCGAGGTGGATTGGCTTCTGAAGATCGGGGGCATCACATTGAAGCACGAGACAGCGCTTGGGCGGGACGTGACGCTTGACCATTTGCAGCAGAACTTTGACGCAGTGTTTCTGGGCATGGGGCTGGGCGGTGTGAACGCGCTGGCGGTTGATGGCCATGACAAGGATGGCGTGGCAAACGCCGTCGATTTCATTGCCGATCTGCGCCAGACGGCAGACCTGAGGGCGCTGCCTGTGGGCCGTGACGTTGTGGTCATTGGCGGAGGCATGACGGCCGTAGACGCTGCGGTGCAGTCGAAATTGCTGGGGGCGCTCAACGTGACGCTGGCCTACCGCCGGGGCCGCGCGCGGATGAATGCCAGCGTGTTCGAGCAGGATTTGGCGGCATCAAAGGGCGTGCGGATCATGACCAACGTGGTGCCCAAGGCGCTGCACGGGAACGGGGCGGTGCGTGAGATCGAGTTTGAGTATGTGGGTGACGATATGCGCGGCACCGGCGAGACCGTGCGCGTCCCGGCGGATCAGGTCTTGCGCGCCATCGGACAGACGCTCGAAGGCGATCATCTGCCCGATTTTGAGGGCGGCAAGATCGCCGTCACCGGCGCCGGACGCACATCTTTTGAAGGGGTCTGGGCCGGGGGTGATTGTGCCGCAGGAGGGGACGACCTGACCGTGACTGCGGTGGCCGAGGGACGGGACGCGGCGATGGATATCCACGCCGCCCTCACCGCCTGAAGATGTTTCGCGCGCGAAACATTTATAGTTAACAAAGGGTTAAGGGAATCTATATCTGGGTGAATCGCCCGCAGAACATACCGTGGGCAGGTCCTGATGCCTGAACTGCCGGAGGCCGAGGCGACGCACGGACGGAGTGCGAAACACGTGCCGCGCCCGCCGCGCTGCGGCATTCGGACCGATGGGCGAGCGCGACGGGGCTTCGCAGCGTTGGACCGCCACGGACCTGTGGGCCGCATCGGACCGGCGCAACACCTACCTTGCCCATCTCGGAACCGGGCGGATCGCGCCTACGGAATTGAATTTCGGCGCCAATGATGCGCCAATGCAATAAGCAGAGGGAGGCTCGTGCATGGCTGATCTGACAAGTGACTTTGTGGGCATCAAAAGCCCAAACCCGTTCTGGCTGGCCTCGGCCCCGCCGACGGACAAGGAATATAATGTCCGCCGCGCATTCGAGGCGGGGTGGGGCGGTGTTGTGTGGAAGACCCTTGGGTCCGAAGGGCCGCCCGTGGTCAACGTGAACGGGCCGCGCTATGGCGCGATCTATGGCGCCGACCGGCGTTTGCTGGGGCTGAACAATATCGAACTGATCACGGACCGGGACCTGTATACCAATCTGGAAGAGATCAAACGCGTCAAAGCCGACTATCCGGACCGGGCGGTGATCGTTTCGATTATGGTGCCGTGCGAGGAGGCGGCCTGGAAGGCCATTTTGCCGCTGGTCGAGGAGACTGGTGCAGACGGGATCGAGTTGAATTTCGGCTGCCCGCACGGGATGAGCGAACGCGGCATGGGATCGGCGGTGGGCCAGGTGCCTGAATACATCGAAATGGTCACGCGCTGGTGCAAGCAATACTATTCCAAGCCCGTGATTGTGAAGCTGACGCCGAACATCACCGACATCCGCAAGCCAGCGGCGGCGGCGCATGCGGGCGGGGCGGATGCCGTCAGCCTGATCAACACGATCAATTCGATCACGTCAGTGAACCTGGATACTATGTCGCCCGAGCCGTCGATTGACGGGCGCGGGTCGCATGGCGGCTATTGCGGGCCAGCGGTGAAGCCCATTGCGATGTCGATGGTGTCCGAGATTGCGCGCAACCCCGAAACCCATGGCCTGCCCATTTCGGGCATCGGCGGCATCACCACATGGCGCGATGCAGCGGAGTTCATCACGCTGGGCTGCGGCAACGTGCAGGTGTGCACGGCGGCGATGACCTATGGGTTCAAGGTCGTGCAGGAGATGATTAGCGGGCTGTCGGACTGGATGGACGAGAAGGGCCATGCCAGCATTGATGACTTCAAAGGCGCGGCGGTGCCCAATGTGACCGACTGGCAGTATCTGAACCTGAATTATGTGGCCAAGGCCAAGATCAATCAGGATCTGTGCATTTCCTGCGGGCGGTGTTTTGCGGCCTGCGAGGACACGTCGCACCAGGCGATTTCGATGTCGGATAGCCGTGTGTTCGAGGTGATCGACGCGGAATGCGTGGCCTGCAATCTGTGTGTTAACGTCTGCCCGGTGGAGAATTGCATCACCATGGAAGAGATGGCACCGGGTGCGACCGACCCAAGGACGGGCAAGGTGGTCGCGCCGGACTATGCCAACTGGACCACCCACCCGAACAACCCGGCGGCCACCGCCGCCGAGTGACCCTAGACCGGCGTGCCTTCGGTTTCGACCGGGCCCGCCTGTTCCTGTTCAGCGCTGGGCGCGGAAAGGGCGGTTGGGGTAGCGGGTTCGCTGACCGCTTCGAGCAGCATTTCGAGCCGCTGCTGCTGTTGGGCGGCCTCGGCAAAGCGCCTTGCGTCCGCCTCGATCTGGTCGGGCGTGGCGGCGAGGGCCGCTTCGACGACCGATTGTTCGGCCCCACCCCTCGCGCTGTCTGACAGCAGGGACACACGCGCGGTTTCGGCCTGCGGGTCAGAGGTGTCCGACCCGGCGCTGGTGCTGCTGTCCTGGCTTTCCGTGGCCGGAGCAGGGGGTGCGGTATCCTGGGGTTCGGTGGTGTTTGGCGGCGGGTCCGACGCCTCGGGTGGCGGGTCGTTCGAGGGCGGGGGCGTGGGTGACGCGCCCGCCCCGCCGAGAATTGGTAATATGCTCATTTATCCACTCATAGGTCTTGCGCCCTCACCCGATGGGGGAAGATTGGACCAGGACATGAACAAAAGCTTAAGGGCCGGGCGCTATCGTGCGGGGCGGTTAATACGCGGTTAAGGCGTCGGGTTGAGCAGGTTTGAAAACAGCGCGCGCAGGTAGGCATCGGCACCGGGGGCCGCGTCGTCCGTCTGCATCAGCACACCGACTTGCACGGCGAAATCGGCGTAGTGCTGGGTGGTGGACCAAATCGAAAAGATCAGGTGGCGCGGGTCGACGGGTGCCAGTTTGCCTGTGTCCATCCAGCCCTGAATGACCGCGCATTTTTCGTCGAAGAGGGGTTTGAGATCGGCCCGAAGGTGCGGCAGCATGTGGGGCGCGCCGGTGATGATCTCGCCGGCAAAGAGCCGGCTTTCGCGGGGCAGGTCGCGGGCCATGTCGAGCTTGCGCTGGACATAGGCCAGAAGCTCGGCCAGCGGGTCGCCGTCGGCATCCATTTCGACCAGCGGGTCGAGCCAGGTTTCCATAAGCTGGTTGAGGAGGGTGGTGTGGATCTCTTCCTTGCCGGAGAAGTAGTAGAGGATATTTGGTTTCGACAGCCCAGCCGCGTCGGCGATCTGGTCGAGGGTAGCACCGCGAAAGCCGTGGACCGAAAAGACGTCGAGCGCCGCTTCGAGGATCAGGGCGCGGTTGCGCAACTGGATGCGGCTTGGTTTCTTTTCGGATGCGTCGGACATGATCTGTTCCTGTGGCATGCTGCAAGTCTAGGCAGATGCGTGTGCTTCGGGCAATTCTGTTCAAAGCAGTTCTTGACAGAAATGGGCTGGCTGGCAATCGTGTATTTACCAATTGGTCAAAAAGTGACGGCCAAAGGCAAGAGGGGACATCACATGGCGGCACCGGGCGAGAACCTGCGGATCAACGGTGAGCGGCTGTGGGACAGCCTGATGGAGATGGCCAAGATTGGACCGGGGGTGGCGGGCGGCAACAACCGGCAGACACTGACGGATGAGGACGCCGAGGGGCGCGCGCTGTTTCAATCCTGGTGCGAGGCCGCGGGTTGCACGATGGGCCTCGACCAGATGGGTAACATGTTTGCGTGGCGTGAGGGCACGGACCATGATGCGTTGCCGGTCTATGTCGGCTCGCATCTCGACACGCAGCCGACAGGGGGCAAATATGATGGTGTCCTCGGGGTGCTGGGCGGTCTTGAGATCATCCGCACGCTGAACGATCTGGATGTGAAGACCAAGCACCCGATTGTGGTGACGAATTTCACCAATGAGGAGGGCACGCGCTATGCGCCTGCGATGCTGTCATCGGGGGTGTTTGCGGGGATCCACGCGCAGGATTGGGCCTATGATCGGGTGGATGCGGACGGCAAGAGGTTTGGCGATGAGTTGCAGCGGATCGGCTGGCGGGGCGAGGAAGAGGTGGGCGCGCGCAAGATGCATGCGTTTTTCGAGTTGCATATTGAACAGGGGCCTATTCTAGAGGCCGAGGGCAAGGATATCGGCGTGGTCACCCATGGGCAGGGGCTTTCTTGGACTGAAGTGACGATCGAGGGAAAAGACAGTCATACTGGCTCCACGCCCATGCCCATGCGCAAGAATGCGGGGCTGGGCATGGCGCGTGTTTTGGAAAAGGTGGATGACATTGCGTGGTCCCATGCGCCCCATGCGGTGGGGGCGGCGGGGCATATCGATGTCTACCCAAACTCGCGCAACGTGATCCCGGGCAAGGTGGTGTTCACCGTTGACTTCCGGTCGCCTGATCTGAGCGTGATCGAGGATATGGAGGCGCGGCTGCGCGTTGAGGGGCACAAGATCGCGGATGAGATGGGGTTGACGATTGCCTTTGAGAAGGTTGGCGGGTTCGATCCGGTGGCCTTTGATGAGGGCTGTGTCACCGCTGTGCGCGATGCCGCGGCGCGGTTGGGCTATTCCCACCAAGACATCATCTCGGGCGCTGGGCATGATGCGTGCTGGATCAATCAGGTGGCGCCGACGGCGATGGTGATGTGCCCGTGCGTGGATGGGCTCAGCCATAATGAGGCGGAAGAGATATCGAAGGAGTGGGCCGCCGCCGGGGCGGATGTGCTGATGCATGCGGTGGTTGAAACGGCGGAGATTGTGGGGTGAGGTTTTCCTTGAAGGAAAACCGGAAGCGATTTTTTCAAAAATCGCGGTACGGGTGGCAGGCGTGATCGACCCTGACCTGAGCCTTGCCGACCGAATCGCCGATCTGGTGGCTGCCGAGGCGCTGGATGCGCCGCGCGGCACGCCTGCCGCGCGCGCGCTGGTTGAAGCGTTTGAGGATGCGCTGGTGCAGCCCTTTGAAACCACAGTGACCTTCAGCGGAGGGGTGACGCAGCGCTGCTGGACCGTGACGCGTAGCGATGGGGCGTACCGCGTGGTCTTCCTGCCCCGCGCGGTGTACTTTTCGCTGTGCGTGGAGAGTGATTTCGGGCCCTTGGACATTGGCGTGCATGGGCCGGCGTTGGGGTGTTTTGCATCTGTTTGACTGGGGCTCTGCCCCAGACCCCGTCGTATTTTTCGTCAGAAGAAACAGCTGACAGAGGAGAAACAAGGTGAGCGCACCCACCGCAATTGTTGAGATCGACGGTGATGCCATCAGGTCGATAGATGACTTTCATGATGTGTTCGCCGCCGCATTTGGTTTTCCTGATTTCTACGGACGAAACGAAAATGCTTGGATCGACTGTATGGGCGACTTGGATAATCCCAGCACGGGTATGACCAAGGTTTTCGTTGACCCAGGCAAATGTCTCACGCTTCAGATTAAGAATGCAAAGGCAATGAAACGGGATGTACCCAACATCTGGGACCTTTTGACAGATTACGCTGCATTTGTGAACTGGAGCCGCATAGAATTGGGGCAAGAGGCCGTATTGGCCCTGTCGTATCACGAGCAGGACAGAGGAGAGATGACATGACCAAGGTGATCAAGGGCGGGATGGTCTGCACGGCGGACCGGACCTGGACGGCCGATGTGCTGGTCGAGGGCGAGACCATCAAGCAGATCGGCGTGGACCTCGCGGGCGATGAGTATATCGACGCCGAGGGCGCTTACGTCATTCCCGGTGGCATTGACCCGCACACGCATCTTGAGATGCCGTTTATGGGGACGACCGCTGCGGAGACGTTTGAGTCCGGCACCTGGGCCGCGGCTGTGGGTGGCACCACGATGATCGTGGATTTCTGCCTGCCGGGTGCCGACGGGTCGATCAAGAATGCGATCAACGAATGGCATCGTAAATCTGCACCGCAGATCTGTTCCGATGTTGGCTATCACATGGCGATCACCGGTTGGGACGAGAGCATCTTCAACGAGATGAAGGATGCCGTCGATATGGGCGTCAATTCCTTCAAGCACTTCATGGCGTACAAGGGCGCGTTGATGATCGAGGATGACGAGATGTTCGCGTCCTTCAAGCGCTGTGCGGAATTGGGCGCGCTGCCGATGGTCCATGCCGAGAATGGCGATCTGGTGGCTGAGATGCAGCAGAAGTATTTCGATCAGGGGATCACCGGACCAGAGGGCCACGCCTATTCCCGCCCGCCCGAATTTGAAGGTGAGGCGGCGAACCGGGCGATCACGATTGCCGATGCGGCGGGGGTGCCTTTGTATATCGTGCATGTGTCCTGTGAGCAGGCGCATGAGGCGATCCGGCGGGCGCGGCAGAAGGGGATGCGGGTTTACGGCGAGCCGCTGATCCAGTTCCTGACGCTGGATGAGGGCGAGTATTTCAACAAGGATTGGGACCATGCCGCGCGCCGGGTAATGTCGCCGCCCTTCCGGTCGAAGGACCATCAAGATAGCCTCTGGGCGGGCCTTCAGGCCGGGTCGTTGCAGGTGGTGGCGACGGATCACGCGGCCTTCAACACCGAACAGAAGCGGGCAGGGCGGGACGATTTCCGGATCATCCCCAACGGGTCCAACGGGTTGGAAGAGCGGCTGGCCGTGCTTTGGACCGAAGGGGTGGAGACGGGGCGGCTGACGCCGAACGAGTTTGTCGCTTGCACGTCCACCAATGTAGCGAAAATCCTGAACATCTACCCGAAGAAAGGCGCGCTGGTTGAAGGGGCCGACGCGGATATCGTGGTGTGGGACCCGAAGATCACCAAGACGATCTCCCCCGCCAATCACCATTCGGTGCTGGACTACAACGTGTTCGAAGGCTTCGAGGTGAAGGCACAAAGCCGCTATACCCTCAGCCGGGGTGAGGTGATCTGGGCCTGGGGGCAGAACTCTCAGCCCAGCCCGGGGCGGGGCCAGTTTGTGCCGCGGCCCGCCTTCCCGTCTGCGTCCGTCGCGCTGTCGAAGTGGAAGGCGCTGACCGCGCCCAAGATGATCGAGCGTGATCCGTTGAATATTCCGGCGGGGATTTGATGGGTCCAATACGTCTGACGTTCTGGGTGCTGGCAGTGACGCTGTCCATTCCCGTGGCCGCCGCCGCTCAGGATGTTTTTGGAAATGCAGATGGCTGCAAAGCGCACGCCAGCGGCGTGAAGTCCGGAGTGCCGGTGTTTTGGGTGCAAGGGGATCGTTTCGAATTCGGAAGCAACGTTTGCGAGATCACCAAACTTCGGACGATTGAGGACGGACGGCAGCAGATTTCGTTGGCCTGTGAAGGGATCGGTGGCTCATCCGATCTTGAGTACATGGTGATCCAGTCGGACGAGCCGGACCTGATCCTTATTCATCCGAAGGGAGCTCCAAATTGGCGGCAAGGGCTCAGGCGATGTCGGTAGAAATTGCGTCTGAGAACCAGCGGCCGGTCATCCAGGCCAGTGGCCTCGACCTGACTTTCCAAACCAATGACGGCCCGGTCCATGCGCTTAAGGGTGTTTCGCTGGACATCGCGAAGGGCGATTTCGTGTCGTTCATCGGGCCGTCGGGGTGCGGAAAGACCACGTTCTTGCGTTGCATGGCTGACCTTGAACAACCCACCGGTGGGTCCATCACCGTGAACGGCACAACGCCTGAGGAGGCGCGCAAAGCGCGGGCGTATGGCTATGTGTTTCAGGCGGCTGGCTTGTATCCGTGGCGGACGATTGGGCGCAACATCTCGCTGCCACTTGAAATTATGGGCTACTCCAAGGCTGAACAGGCCGAGCGGGTGGCGCGGACGTTGGAGCTGGTGGAGCTTTCGGGGTTTGAGAAGAAGTTTCCCTGGCAATTGTCGGGGGGCATGCAGCAGCGGGCGTCGATTGCCCGCGCGCTAGCCTTTGATGCGGACATCCTGCTGATGGACGAACCCTTTGGCGCGCTCGATGAGATTGTGCGCGACCACCTGAATGAACAGCTTTTGCAGCTATGGGCGCGGACAGAAAAGACCATCGCTTTTGTCACCCATTCGATCCCCGAGGCGGTGTATCTGTCGACCAAGATCGTGGTGATGTCCCCGCGTCCCGGGCGGATCACGGATGTGATCGAAAGCACGCTGCCGCGCGAGCGACCGCTGGATCTGCGCGAAAGCCCTGAGTTCCTAGAGATCGCGCACCGGGTGCGGGATGGGCTGCGGGCGGGGCATGCCTATGACTAGGGCGTTGCGCTTCACTTCGAGCACGGTGCTGTTGGGCTTGGCACTGATCTGCGGTTTGATCGCCTCCGCTGGCAGATCAGATTTCATGTTTCGAGGATGTGCCGACATCCCGCGAGGTGACTGGGACGCTACCGCAAATTGCTCGGACGCCTGGTTTGCACAGGTGTTTTTCGGTGGGCTGGGCGTGATGGCGTTCGCCTCGGCGGTCCTCGCCTGGCGGTGGAGGGCGCGGGCGTGAAGAGCCTGCTGCCTGTCCTCACCGTTTTGGCCGTGATCGTCGGCATTTGGTATCTGGCCGTGGCACCGATGAACGTGCGGGTGGCGCTGGATCAGGCAGAGCGGGGCGGGGCCGTGGTGATGCCCGAAGGGTCTGTCCCCCGGCGCGACGTGTCCGTATGGCGTCTGATGCTCGACAATGCGGAACATGTGTCTGTGGGCTACGCGCTGGAGCGGCCGCGGCTTCCAACGCCGGCGCAGGTTGGGCAGGAGCTGTGGAAGACGACCGGAGAGATGGTCGCCAAGGGGCGGCCCTGGTCCAAGCGGGGGCTACTCTATCACGGGTGGATCACATTGCAGTCCACATTGTGGGGCTTCGCTCTCGGCACAGCCTTGGGGATCGTCGGGGCGGTCGCAATTGTCTATTCCCGCACGGCACAGCTTAGCCTGATGCCCTGGGCGATCATCAGCCAAACCATTCCGATCGTGGCCTTGGCCCCCATGATCATCGTGCTGTCGTCCCAGGTCGGGATCGAGGGGCGCGGTGTGCCCAAGGCGATCATCTCGGCCTACTTGTGTTTCTTTCCGGTGCTTGTCGGCATGGTGAAAGGATTGCGCGCGCCGCAGCCTGCACAGCTTGATCTTTTGCGCACTTACAACGCCACTGGATTGCAAAGCTTCCTGCGGCTGCGCCTGCCTGCGTCGGTGCCGTACCTGTTTACCTCGCTCAAGGTCGGGATCGCGGCGGCGCTTGTTGGCACCATCGTGGGTGAGTTGCCCACAGGGGCCATTTCCGGACTTGGCGCGCGCATTCTGATCGGGGATCAGTTCGGCACACCGCTCGCGATCTGGTCGGCGCTCTTTGCCGCGGCTGTGCTGGCCGGGGCGTTGGTCACGCTGCTTGACGTGATCCAGCGTTTGACCCTGCAGCGCATGGGGATGGCGACATGATATGGCTGATCCTTGCGCTTGTGGCTTGGCTGGGGGGCTGGGCGCTGAATGCCTGGCTCGCGCAGCGGGGCGAGGTGCGTGCAGTCCGCATCGCGGTGCCGGTGATCTTTGGCCTGACCCTGCTGGTGATTTGGGAGGGGCTGGTGCGCGGCTTTGGCGTGTCACCCGTGATCCTGCCCGCCCCCTCAACCGTCGCGCAAACATTTGCCGCCTCGACCGACATCCTTTGGATCGACTTCCAGCAGACGGTGATCAAAGGCGCGCTACGTGGCTTCGCCATCGGGGCCATCGCGGCCTTTGCCGCGGCCATTGCCATCGACCGGTCCAAATTCCTAACGCGTGGCCTGCTGCCCATCGGCAACTTTGTCGCGGCCCTGCCCATCGTCGGCATCGCGCCGATTATGGTGAACTGGTTCGGGTTTGACTGGCAATCCAAGGCGGCAGTGGTCGTCGTCATGGTCTTCTTCCCAATCCTCGTGAACACGGTGCAGGGGTTGAACGAAGCCAGTGCCATGCAGCGCGACCTGATGCGCACCTATGCGGCGGGCTACTGGCAGACGCTGTTCCGGCTGCGCCTGCCTGCCGCCATGCCGTTCATCTTCAACGGCCTCAAGATCGCCACCACATTGGCCCTGATCGGGGCCATCGTTGCCGAATATTTCGGCTCTCCCACACGCGGCATGGGATTCCGCATCTCGACCGGCGTGGGAAGCTTGAGCATCGACCTCGTTTGGGCTGAGATCGCCGTTGCAGCATTGGCCGGTACGGCACTGTATGGCATCGTGGCCTGGATCGAAAAGCGGGTGACCTTCTGGCACCCGTCTCAACGCAGATAACAAAACCAACCTCGGAGGGTATCATGAAGATCAAAGCAACATTCGGAGCCGCAGCACTGTCGCTCGTCGCCGGTGCAGCCATGGCGGCGGATGACGTCACGCTGCAACTGAAATGGGTGACGCAAGCCCAGTTCGCCGGCTACTACGTGGCGCTGGAAAAAGGGTTCTACGACGAGGAAGACCTGAACGTCACCATCAAACCCGGCGGCCCCGACATCGCGCCCACCCAAGTGTTGGCCGGTGGCGGTGCCGACGTGACGGTGGAATGGATGCCAGCGGCCCTCGCCGCGCGCGAAAAGGGTCTGCCTATGGTCAATATCGCGCAGCCGTTCAAGTCTTCCGGCATGATGCTGACCTGCCGCAAGGATGCGGGTGTCGAGACCACCGCCGACTTCCCGGGCAAGACACTGGGCGTCTGGTTCTTTGGCAACGAGTTCCCCTTCCTGTCATGGATGAGCCAGTTGGAGATCCCCACGGACGGCTCGGATGCCGGTGTCGAGGTGCTGAAGCAGGGCTTTAACGTCGACCCGATCCTGAACGGGCAGGCGGCGTGCGTGTCCACCATGACCTATAACGAATACTGGCAGGTCATCGACGCAGGCCTGACGCCCGAAGAACTGACCGTCTTCAAATACGAAGACAACGGCGTCGCCACGCTCGAAGACGGGCTCTATGTGCTCGAAGAAAACCTCACCGACCCGGCGTTTGAGGACAAGATGGTCCGCTTTGTCCGCGCCTCCATGAAAGGCTGGAAATACGCCGAGGAGAACCCGGACGAGGCTGCCGATATCGTGCTGGAATATGACGAAACCGGCGCTCAAACCGAAAAGCATCAGAAGCGGATGATGGGCGAGGTGGCCAAGCTGACCGCCGGGTCCAACGGCGCGCTGGTGCCTGCGGATTACGAACGTACGGTTGAATCGCTGCTGGCGGGTGGATCAGACCCTGTGATCACCGCAGCGCCCGAAGGCGCATGGACGCACCAGATCACGGATAAAGCGCTGAACTAAAAGCGGTTTTTACCACATGAGCGAAGGCCAGCCTCCGGGCTGGCCTTTTTTGTCGCGGAAGGTGGATTTGCGCGGGTTTTGACCCATCTAATTGATGTAGTAAGGGAGTGCGCACACATGACACGTATGGAAGATCTGCAACCGGACCTTGATGAGCAACAGCGCATGGACGCGCGGTACGAGGCGGCGATGGCGTCGATCCAGCGCGAGAAGATGGCGCGGGAGAAGAGCGGTTATGTGGTGATGTCGGCTGCGATGAACTACGGCGAAGGGTCGATTGGCGACGGCTGGTTCGGTAAGGTGAGCCACGCGGCGAAGTTGTTCATGATCGCGTTTGCGTTTGGGCTGCCGGTGGTGCTGGTTTGGGCTTATTTGCTCTGACTAGTACCGCGAAGTGCTAATTGGGCCACTCTCAGCGCAGCGTTTTTTGGGTGCGCTATGCGGAAACACTCCGCGTTTTAGCCGCCCCGCCCCGAGCTATTGCAAGGCAATCGCGGTGCTGGCAGCGTATCATTGAGCGAAGTGCTAGAAGCGTCTATGTGAGAGCTATGTGGTTTGGGCAGAGCCCGCAAAGGAACAGACCATCCACGTCTTCGTTTCTTTAGCAACCTCGGTTTTCGAACAACCAAGCACCAATAAGGATGGAATACGATGTAAACTTTTGGTTTAGTTTTCTTACTTATTTCGGCATGGCGCTCACGATAAAAAAGTCTAGGTAATTTCTGGAATTTACAACTAAACTATTCTCACATCCTAACGGTGGTCTATTGGCATCATTAGTATAGTGAAAAGTCGGGAAAAACCTTAGTTTAACGGTATTGGATGCGATCTGCTTTTCGTAGTCTAACCCAAAATCCGCAACTGCATTATCTCCGTTTTTTGATCTCTCGAATTCTGTTCTTATCCTGAAATTACCGATTAAAACGGCGGCGCTGTGAATGTCAAAGGCTGGATATTCGTTCGTGCCGTTTGCATTCAGAGTGATTTCTGAACAAGGATTAATACGCCAA
The DNA here is from genome assembly GCA_038525015.1 of Pseudomonadota bacterium. Taxonomy (GTDB): domain Bacteria; phylum Pseudomonadota; class Alphaproteobacteria; order Rhodobacterales; family Rhodobacteraceae; genus Tateyamaria. The sequence goes on from JBCBID010000003.1 coordinate 263,853, forward strand.
GGTCCTAAAAGTCTGCGTTCCGACTGGACTTCGGATTTTTCAGCGTAGATTTCAGGAATCCCGGACATGCTCGCCAGTATTTCATTTTGTTTCTCGTGTATTTCCAAAAGGCATTCAGCAAGGAAATTCCCGGGAGAACTGCGGCTGTCTTCAAAAACTGCTTTCAACGCCAAACACTTCTCTGCCGCATGCGATGGAAGAGTAAAAATTAGCCCCCAGGTAAGTACGAAAAAGCTAAGACACAGGCCTGCTGAGTATTGTGCTCGACGAACATATGGTAGCATATCAAATTCCTTACCTTTGCTTTAAAAATTATGAAAAAGAAGACCGTTAAAACACTTAGCAGACCTAAAATCCACCACCTTAAAACCCATTCAAGGACCTTTTGTCTCAAGCATACCTCCAGAATCGCCTTAATATAATACTACTTTCGGACGAATTTCAACAAGCTTGAGTTAAAGCGAAGCAGGACAGTTTTGTTATTCACAATATCTGTAGTCAGTGGGGACCGCTAGAAAAGTCTTTAGAAGCCGTGCCGCTGCAACCAAATGCCGCAGGTTCGCAACTGCATGCTAGAATCTGCGCTTGCCCTTCAAAACACCTTTGACGCGCTATGGCCAAGTTAAATGTTGTTCATTCAACGAACAAATTTCTTGTGCTTCAACCGCTTTGGCTCCAGCGCATCCGGCCCCAACCGACGCTTCTTGTCTTCCTCGTAGTCCTCGAAATTCCCCTCGAACCACTCCACATGCGCGTCGCCTTCGAACGCCAGGATGTGCGTGCAAATCCGGTCGAGGAAAAACCGGTCGTGCGAGATCACGACCGCGCAGCCCGCGAAATCCACCAAAGCGTCTTCTAGCGCCCGCAGCGTCTCCACGTCCAGGTCGTTGGTCGGCTCGTCGAGCAGCAGCACGTTGCCGCCCTCTTTCAAAAGCCGCGCCATGTGCACGCGGTTGCGTTCCCCGCCTGACAGCAGCGACACCTTCTTTTGCTGGTCGCCGCCCTTGAAGTTGAAGGACGAACAATAGGCGCGGGAATTCACCTGCGCGTCGCCCAGCTCAATCACCTCGGCCCCGCCAGAGATCGCTTCCCACACCGTGTCTCCATCGGCCAGATCGTCTCGCGACTGGTCGACATAGGACAGTTGCACCGTGTCACCCAATTCAATCGTCCCGGCGTCGGGTGTTTCCTGCCCGGTCAGCATCTTAAACAGCGTGGACTTGCCCGCGCCGTTGGGGCCGATCACACCAACAATCGCGCCGGGGGGCAGGGAGAACTCCAGCCCCTCGACCAGCAGCTTGTCGCCCATGGCCTTGCTCAGCCCCGCGACGTCAATCACCTTCGACCCCAACCGCTGCCCGTTCGGAATGACGATCTGGGCGCGTGTCAACTTCTCGCGCTCGGATTGCTCGGCCATCTCGTTATAGGCGTTGATCCGGGCCTTGGACTTGGCCTGCCGCGCCTTGGCCCCCTGCCGCATCCATTCCAGTTCGCGCTCCAGCGTCTTCTGGCGGCTCTTGTCCTCGCGCGCTTCCTGCTCCAGCCGCTTGGCCTTCTGCTCCAGCCAGGCCGAATAGTTCCCCTCGTAAGGAATGCCGCGCCCGCGGTCCAATTCCAGGATCCACCCGGTGATATCATCCAGGAAATAGCGGTCGTGGGTGACGATCAGGATCGTGCCCTTGTAGTCGATCAGGTGCTGTTGCAGCCACGCGATGGTTTCCGCATCCAGGTGGTTGGTCGGTTCGTCGAGCAGCAGCATGTCGGGCGCTTCAAGTAGTAGCTTGCACAAAGCCACCCGCCGCGCCTCACCCCCCGACAGGGTCGTCACATCCGCATCATCGGGTGGGCAACGCAGCGCCTCCATGGACACATCAATCTGGCTGTCCAGATCCCACAGGTTCTCCGCATCAATCTGGTCCTGCAACGCGGCCATCTCGTCGGCGGTCTCGTCCGAATAGTTCATCGCCAGATCGTTGTAGCGGTCCAGAATGGCCTTCTTCTCGGCCACGCCCAGCATCACGTTCTCGCGCACGGTCAGGGCCGGGTCCAACTGCGGCTCTTGCGGCAAATACCCGACCTTGGCCCCCTCAGCAGCCCAGGCTTCACCTGAGAAATCGGTGTCCATGCCGGCCATGATCTTCATCAGCGTGGACTTACCGGCACCGTTCACACCGACCACACCGATCTTCACGCCCGGCAGGAAATTCAGGTGGATATTCTCAAAGCATTTCTTGCCGCCGGGATAGGTCTTGGACACACCCGACATGTGATAGACATATTGATAGGCCGCCATGATAGTCTCCCGGTCCAAACTGCGCAGGACCATCTACCGCCCGGCAGCGCAAAGGGCAATGCGCCGCCGTTCGCGCAATTGGGATTTGGTGATGGGCCGGGAGTCGTGTTAGCGGTGACAGAAGAAACCTACGGAAGTATCTGACATGCGGCGGTTTATCCTGCTTGCAGCCTGTTTCATCCTCGGCGGCTGTGCGGTCGGTATCGGCCTCGCGCCGCCACCGAACCTCTATCGCGCCGGGACAAACTATCCCGACGATCTGGTTCCCGAGGTCTGGCGCACAGCAGAGCCGAAAATCTTTTTCATGACCGACCGCGTCCCGGACGAGGAAAGCTATGGCGCGGGCCGGTCGGATTCGATGGCCTTTGGCGCCGCCACGGTCAAGTTCGGGCGTGATCTGGACTGGGCCGAATTGCTCAACCGGACACGCGCGGATTCGGACCAGAACATCTCGACCCTGTGGGTGCCCGAGTTCGAGGAGATTGTCCGCTTCGAGGCGACGCCGTTGCCCTATGCGAGGGCGGACGGACGGCTCAACCACCTTCAGGATTCGGTTGATACCTACGCAGAACAAGCCGCCCGGTTTCAGGCGGTGATCGCGGACGAGATCAGGCAGACCGGGAACCGCAGCCTTCTAGTCTACGTCCACGGCTTCAACACCGAATTCGAAGACAGCCTGACCACGCTTGCCAATATGTGGCACTTTGCTGGTCGCGAGTCTGTGCCGGTGTCCTTCACGTGGCCCGCAGGCAATGGATTTGGCCCGCTGGGGTACTTCCGCGACCGGGACGCGGGGGTATTCTCGGTCCACCATACCAAGGAATTTCTGCGCCTGCTGGCCGAGATGCCCGAGGTCGACAGCATCGACATTATCGCACATTCCCGTGGTACGGATGTGGTCACCACCGCGCTGCGCGAGTTGATGATCGAAGCGCGGGGCGCGGGGATACACCCGAAACTGATGCTCAAGACCGGCACGCTGATCATGGCCGCCCCGGACCTCGACGTCGATATCGTACGACAACGGCTGCAGGCCGAACGCTTCTCGGAATCGTTCGAGCAAATCAACCTGTATATCAATCCCAATGATGGGGCGCTGCGCCTGTCGGCCTTTCTGACCCGGTCCACCCGCCTGGGTGCGTTGAACAACGAAGATTTCCGTGAGGGCGAACTGGAGCGTCTGCGCAAGGAGGCGCTGGTGCATTTCATTCGGGTCGAGAATGTGCGCGGTGGCTTTGGCCACGCTTATTTCCGCGACAACCCGGCAGTTCTGTCTGACGTGGTGCTGGCCCTGCGGACACGGGCGTTTCCGGGTGGCACGTTGCGACCGCTGGATCAGGACGAGGATGGTGTTTGGGTGCTGCACCCAAGCTACCCGCTGGATCGCCTGCCCGATCTGGCCACAATCAGCATCGAAGCGAGAGCGCAACGGCGCGATGAACGGTGAGCGATCTGCATGACATGATCGCGCGTTGGGCTCAGCCCGGTGTCGTTGACTGGATTGGCGTGCGGCCCGCGCGGGCTGCGGATATCCAGGTGCTGGACCGGGCCGAGATCGGTGAAAGCGGGGTGGAGGGCGACCGGGGCCGCAAGGGCAAACGGGCGGTCACGCTGATCCAGGCCGAACACCTGCCTGTAATCGCCTCCTGCCTTGGTCGTGGTGACGTTGATCCGACGTTGCTGCGTCGCAACATCGCGGTGCGCGGGCTGAACCTCGCGGGTCTGAAGGGGCGCGAGGTGCAGATTGGCAGCGCCGTGCTGCGCTTCACCACGATCTGTGCGCCGTGCAGCCTGATGGAGCGGCTTTTGGGCCATGGCGGGTATGCCGCGGTGCGCGGTCACGGCGGCTGGTGCGCCGAGGTGGTGACCCCCGGCACTGTGGCACTGGGAGACGAGGTTTGCCCGATTGATTGACAAGTGCAGCCGGCTGGCCTTCTGTCCGCAGGCCTTGACCAGACGGACCTTGATGTGACCCATTCGGCCTTTCCGATTGCCAGACCGGGCCAAATAATTGGCCTTTTGGGGGGGTCCTTTGACCCTGCGCATGGGGGGCATGTGCATATCACGCGCGAGGCGATGAAGCGTTTTGGCTTGACGCACGTTTGGTGGCTTGTCTCGCCGGGCAACCCGCTGAAAGCGCGTGGGCCCGCACCGTTGGCCGACCGGATGGTCCGTGCCCGGCGCCTCATGCAGCACCCGCGCGTACTGGTCACGGATGTCGAGGCAAGGCTGGGCACACGTTATACCGCGCAGACGCTGGCCGCCCTTATGCGACGCTATGCTGGCGTGCGATTTGTCTGGCTGATGGGGGCAGACAATTTAGCGCAATTCCATCTCTGGCAGGACTGGACCTGGATCATGGAAAACGTCCCCGTCGGTGTGCTGGCCCGCCCCGGCGACCGGATTTCGGCCCGGATGAGCCCTGCGGCACGGCTCTATCGCCCCTATAAGATTGGGGGCCGGGCCAGTCATATTCTGGGTCGCGCTGACCCGCCCGCCTGGTGTTTCGTGAACGTCGCAATGACTGCGGAATCCTCCACGGCAATTCGTGCAAAGGGACGGTGGCAATTGTCTTCGGATTTGTGAACTGAAGCTGCTTGTTTGCCCGGCAAAGCTGCGCTTACATAGCGGCATGTTGCGCGCGATTTCCAGACGGTTTTTTCTTGGCATGCTCGCCGGGTCGACAGCGACCTCGGCCTTTGCCGCACCTCCCACCGCCTCGCTCAGACCGCGCGCCCGCGGCGGCGACCACTTCAAAAAGTCTGCCGCTGATCCAGAGGCCATCGTGGCGCAGGCCAAGCTCGGCGGGCGTGTGTGCTATGCGGTAGCGGACGCCCGCACCGGCGCCAAGCTTGAAGGGGGCAATGCCAAGGTCGGGGCGCCGCCCGCGTCGGTGGCCAAGGCGGTGACGGCGCTTTATGCGCTGAACGTGTTGGGGCCTTCGCATCGGTTCACCACCCGCGTGATTGCGACCGGCGTTGTCTCAAACGGTGTGGTACAGGGCGATCTGGTGCTGGTGGGTGGGGGCGATCCGACGCTCGACACCACAGCGCTTGCGGGCCTTGCGGCCGGGCTTAAAGCCAAGGGCATCCGTGAAGTGCGCGGGGATTTCAAAGTGGCAGATGGGCTTTTCCCGCGCGAGCATACAATTGACAAGGGCCAGCCGGATCACGTGGGCTACAGCCCGGCCCTGTCCGGTATCGCGCTGAATTTCAATCGCGTACATTTTGAGTGGAAGCGCAGTGGCACCCGCTACAATGTGACAATGGATGCCCGTTCGAACCGCTACCGCCCGGATGTGGCAATGGCGCGGATGACCGTCAGCGAACGCCGTGCGCCGGTCTACACCTACGCCGATGGTGGTCGCACCGACAACTGGACTGTGGCGCGGGGGGCGCTGGGCAATGGCGGGGCGCGCTGGTTGCCAGTGCGTAAGCCCGCACTTTATGCGGGCGACGTGTTCCAGACGCTTGCCCGGTCTCATGGCATTGTTCTGAAAAACCCGAAGGTGGTCAGCCGCAGGCCGCAGGGCACCACGCTGGCCGAGCACCAAAGCGAGGACCTGCGCACCATCCTGCGGGGTATGCTGCGCTATTCCACCAACATCACCGCCGAAATGGTGGGCATGGCCGCCACTGTGAAACGCAGCGGCAAACCCACATCCCTGCGCGCCTCCGCATCCGAGATGAACCGCTGGGCCAAATCCGCGCTGGGGGCGCCGCAGATGCGCCTGGTGGACCATTCCGGGCTGGGCGGCGACAGCAAGATGACCGCCGATGACATGGTCACAGCGCTGATCAAGGCCCGCCAGAACAACGTGCTGCGCCCGATCCTGAAAGCCATCCCCATGCTTGACACCCAGCGTCGCGCCATCAAGAACCACCCGATCGAGGTGCACGCCAAGACCGGCACGCTTAACTTTGTGTCGGGGCTTGCCGGTTATATGACCGCGCGTGACGGGACCGAAATGGCCTTTGCCATCTTTGCCGCGGACGAGGCGACCCGCGCCCGCATCGACCGCGCCAACCGTGAGCGCCCCCAGGGCGCGCGCAGTTGGAACCGACGTGCCAAGATCATGCAGCAAAAGCTGATCGAACGCTGGGGGGCTGTTTACGGCAGTTGAGGTTCGGCGCAGCAGGCTGCGCCGACCGGCTGGGGCTCTGCCGTCGCCATTGTCGCTCGGACCAATGGCGCATCCAATGGCAACCCCCGTCGTATTTTCAGTCAGAAGAAGACTAGGCCGCGTTTTTCATCCGGTTCACATCAATGATGTCGGCGGTTGCCTGTGCCGTTGCTGCCGACAGCGTCCAGCCCAGATGCCCGTGGCCGGTGTTGTAGTAGACACCGGGTTTCTTGCCCGGGCCCACTTTGGGCATCATCGACGGCAGCATCGGGCGCAGCCCGGCCCAGGGCACGCAATGCTCGGTCGATACATCCGGAAAGAAGGCCTCGCACCATTCGCGCAAGGGGCGGATACGGTCGTCGCGGATGTCGAGATTGTAGCCGTTGAACTCTGCCGTGCCCGCAATGCGGAACCGCCCGGTGCCCAGACGCGAGGTCACAATCTTGGCCTCGTCATCCAGCAGGCTCACCCATGGGGCGGCGGCCTGGCTTTCGGCATCGTCGAGGTTGACGGTGATCGAATAGCCCTTGACCGGGTAGATATTCACGCGGTCGCCAAGCTCGGCTGCAATCGCACGGCTGCCCACTCCGGCACAAACAACGATGCCGTCAAAATCTTGCGCTTCCATCACCCCCGCATCATCCCAACTCAGGCGCACGCCAATGCCGGTATGGGTGATGTCGGTCACATTGCTCTTGTAGTGAAACGCCACGCCCATGCGCGCGCAGCCGTCGCTGAGCGCGCGGGTGTAGCGATGGATGTCGCCGGTAAAGTCGCTTTCGGTGTAAAAGCCGCCAATGGTATCGGCCTTCAGCGCGGGCTCGATGCGCTGCACCTCGCCGGCCGACACCTCGCGCCGCTCCAGCCCCGCTTTCTCGAGCAAACCATTCACCCGCCGGGCATGATCAAACTCGGACTGTTTGCGATAGACATGGAGAATGCCGCGCTGTTCCATGTCGAAATCAGCCCCAACCTCTTTGGCAAAGTCCAACAGATGCGCGCGCGCTGCAATCGCCAGCCGCGCGGTCTCGACCGTGTTGCGCTCGTAATCAGGGATATTGCCCATGAATTCGGCCATCCAAGACAGCTTGTGCCAACTGGGCGTCGGGTTCACCAACAGGGGCGCGTCGGACTTCATCATCCATTTCAACCCCTTGAACACGGTGCCCCAGCGGGTCCACACCTCGGCGTTGCTGGCAGACAACTGCCCGCCATTGGCAAAGGACGTCTCCATCGCGGCATAGCGGTTACGGTCAAAAACACTTACCGCATAGCCGCGACGGGCGAGCGCGTAAGCCGTGGTGATGCCGGTGATGCCGGCGCCGATGACGGCAATATGGGTCATGGGATCCTCCCAAATCTCACGGCGATGATACGGATGCAGACCCACACCGTGCGGGCCAACATCCCCATCTGTCGCGAGACCTGAGAGCTTGACGACCCTGTCCTTAGGGGGTCGCTTTCTCCTTCGGTGGGCCGGATGCCATGAGGTCCAACCACTCTCCAGATCGTCGCCTTCACCGTCCCGAATGGCTTCGGGTTGGGCACGGCCGGCACGGTTCGTGGTGCCTGAGAGTTTTCGGGGCGTTGCTCCTTCGGCGGCGGGCTGTCCCGCGCTCTCCCATGTCGGCCTTTGCGACTGTCGCTCATATAGGGAGCGGCGATCTGCGCGGCAAAGGAAATATGTGCAGCAGTGATGAAATTGACGTGTGATGTTGTAATGAAAGCTGGGCCGACCTCGAAACGACAAAAGGGCGGCAAAACTGCCGCCCATTGACCAGTCTTGAGAATGTGAGCCCTGCGGCCTAGGCCGATTTGCGACGTGCGGCGAACCCTGCCGCGCCAAAGGCGGCTAGCAAGAGCATACCGGATGCCGGAAGGGGAACCGCAGGAACAATCTGAAGCGATGTAGGCGCCGCGTTGACCTGCCACTGCCCGCTGCCCGCGGTACCGGTCAGAGTGAACGTATTCAGCCCTGTGAAGATAAGCGGAAACTCAAAAGTCGCGCCACTGCCATCGACGTTGATCGTCGTCCCGCCCGCTTCAAGCGATGCTTCAAACAAGGTGTTGCCGACCGAATTCGAGCTGAATGTGATCTCGTAGAAATCAGTGCCGAAATCCATCTGCCAGGTATCTAGAAACGGGCTCGTGATACCGCCGCGAATCTCAGTGGCTTCCGTGATGGTCAGGAGCGGATTGGGATCAGCACCATCGTTGCTAAAGTCCCAACGAACGTAATCACAGTCGCTTTTATTTGCCGGGCCAGGTCCACCGCCCTCACAGATCAGTGTGGACGCAGATGCCATAGGCGCAAATACTGCACTGACCGCCATCGCGGCCAAAAACCCCGTTAATTTACTCATTACGTTACCTCAAAGACAGAATTGAGTGGTGCAAAGGGCATTTCACAAAAGAGATCGCGGTGCAACTCGTTATGTATCCAAACAAGGGAAAAACGTAACGGCACTTCTACAGTGTTGTCTTCAAAACACCGATTGTTCAGCGCTTGCGATCAACGAGGTGGTACGGCTTTATGGTAGCGGGAGGCGATGCGCTTGGTCCAAATCAAGGAGCGAATCACTATGACCGAGAGTAGAAATGAGCGCCAAACAGATGGAAAAGGGCGGTTTGAGCTATGTAAGGAGCTGGTTCTGGCGCGTGATTTGGCCTGGAAAGATCGCCGCGCTGCACTGCAGCATCAAAGCGTCAAATGACGTGCCCTTGCCCCGCGTTCAATAGCTGCGGCATGGAGGCGGTCAATGTTCAACTCGTAACGAATTTCTTCCAAAAGGCGCAGTTCTGCCTCTTCCAGCGTACCATCAGCCGCCGCTACGTCACAGGCCAGAGCGTAGGCCGTTTCATAAAGCCGTTCGGGCAGCGCTTCACGAACGAGGCCAAAGAGTGCGTCCAGCCCGTCTTCTTGCTCGAAGAGGTCAAAGACCATTTGCGCCATGCGGTTGAGGCGGTCGAGGTCATAGCCCGCAAAGACTGGCAGATTGTTCACAGCCGAGTTGATCTTGACCAATTCGGCGGTGCGGATGTCCTCGTCCGAGGCCGAGACAGCGATCATCATCGCGACCAACGCGTCTTGAGCGGTCAGGGAAAGGTTGTTGTCAGCCATTGGGTCATCCTTTTGGGGTGCTTGGTCCCTCAATATTGACGGCTGCACCGGCTCGCAATAGGTAGCGCCGGGATTGTCCCCGCGGGGACAGCATCAAAGGGCCGCGCATCGGGCGCGTCCACCACTTGGGACCATGAAAGATGTCGAGTTTCCGTGACGCCGCGATGACGAGCAAAGCCTGGCCGTTCGAAGAGGCACGCCGCTTGCTCAAACGCTATGAAAAGGCGCCACCGGAGAAGGGGTACGTGTTGTTCGAGACGGGTTATGGCCCGTCGGGTCTGCCCCATATCGGTACGTTCGGAGAGGTCGCGCGCACGACGATGGTGCGCCGAGCGTTCGAGGCAATCTCGGATATCCCGACAAAGCTGATCTGTTTTTCGGACGATCTGGACGGGATGCGCAAGGTGCCGGGAAATGTGCCGAACGCTGACGTCCTGGAACAGCATTTGCAGCGCCCCCTGACGGATGTGCCAGACCCGTTCGGCACCCACGAAAGCTTTGGCCATCACAACAACGCAATGTTGCGCCGGTTCCTCGACACGTTTGGGTTTGAGTACGAATTCTATTCAGCACGAGAATTTTATGCGTCGGGCCAGTTCGACGAAATTCTGCTGCGCTGTGCCGAGAAGTACTACGATCTTATGAGGATCATGCTGAAATCTTTGCGCGAAGAGCGGCAACAAAGCTATTCGATTTTCCTGCCGCTGCACCCCGAAAGTCGTCGGGTGATGTATGTGCCGATGAAGCATGTGGATGCCGCGAACGGGACTGTGACCTTCGACGATGAGACAGGCAAAGAATGGACCCTACCCGTCACCGGCGGCAACGTGAAGCTGCAATGGAAGCCGGACTTCGGGGCGCGCTGGGCGGCGTTGGGTGTGGACTTTGAGATGTACGGCAAAGAACACGCCACCAACGAAAAGATCTATGACGCGATCTGCCGGACGTTGGGGGCGCAGCCGCCGAACCACTTCAGCTACGAGCTGTTCCTTGATGATAAGGGCCAGAAGATTTCAAAGTCGTCGGGCAATGGCGTCAGCATCGATGAATGGCTGACCTATGCCAGCACGGAATCGCTGTCGTATTTCATGTACCAGAAGCCGAAGACGGCAAAGCGGATGTTCTTCGACGTCATCCCCAAGGCGGTGGACGAATACCACCAGCAACTGCGCGCCTATCCGGGCCAGGATGACAAGGCGCGTGCGGCCAATCCGGTTTGGCACATTCATTCAGGGAACGTGCCGGAGAGTGATATGGTCGTGCCCTTTGCAATGCTCTTGAACCTCGCGTCAGTGTCGTCGGCAGAGGACAAGGACAAGCTGTGGGGGTTTATCCAGCGCTATGCGCCGGAGACCGGGCCCGCGACGCATCCGGGCATGGACAAGGCCGTGGGGCATGCGGTGCGGTATTACAACGACTTTGTCAAACCTGCGAAGGTGTACCGGTTGCCAACGGAGGCCGAGCGCGAAGCGTTGGCGGCGCTCAAGTCGGCGCTTCAAACCTATGACGGACCTGTAGAGGATGAGGCGTTGCAGTCGGTTGTCTACGCCGTTGGGCGGGACCGGTTTGATCCGCTGCGCGGGTGGTTCACCGCGCTTTATGAGGTGCTCTTGGGCGCCTCGCAGGGGCCGCGGTTCGGGGGCTTTGTCGCGCTTTACGGTTTAGCCGAAACTGTAGCGTTGATTGAGGATGCGCTGGCTGGGAAATTGGTGACGAACGGTACGCACTGACTGCGCATCACAGGATGGATTTTGGGCGCCAAAATGGGTGAAACTCGGATTTGTCCCCACGGGGACAGGCTGTTCGTTGTGGTTACCAGATATTCATTGACCTGTGAAAGTTGCGTGGGATCAAATGCTTGGCTTTCGCACGTTTGGGTTAGAGAAAATTAACCATGCATTTGGCAAGCTGATGCGCGAAGGGGGACGGGTTGTACTTTTGGGCAGGCCGGCCCTTCGGGGAGGATTTTTTGAAACAGAGAAGAGACATGACGCGTTGTTCTTCACCGAGCGGTGCGCTTTGACGTCATTTCGAGTAGAGCAACATCTTACAGGCGGGCCTGCCATCGCGGGCAGGACTTGTCCAAACCTGTGTGTTGGCATCAATTATGCGCGCATCGGGGAGGAGAACGCATCGTGAAAAAGATTTTTGCTGCTGCGTGTTTTGGCTTTGCTCTCACTGCGTGTGACGCACCGGGCGAACAACCGCAAGCGCCAGCATCGGATGCCGCCGTTTTGACACAGGACGTACCGCGCCCTGTTGTCCTGAACCGCGGCTTCACATCGAAACGCACTGGCTGGAAAGACAAGATTTTCTTTATGCCGGATAAGGATTATGGAGCATTTACATATCTTGCATTCTCCCGATTGGCGATTGCGGCGTCCGTCGAATGTGGCGTGCCCCTGGACGGGCTTTATCTGGGTGCCGCAGAGGCCGCGGGTCGACGCGCGCTGTTTCAGAACAAGGCGGTACGACAGGCCAAAGCAAGGGCAGCGATTGAGGCGTTCGGGTAGGAATACGGGCCTTTTGATCCGAACGATCCAACGCCGCTGTGTCGCGCGATTGAACGCAACAAGGCAGAGCAAACGCTGTTTGGGGCTTTCTTCGTCTGATCGGTGACAGGTTGCTCATCCGCGGTGCGGCGCTAGCTTCATGGCGCAGAGACGGAGGACAACGGATGCGCAAGTGGATGATGGGGGCGGTGTTGGCCGTTGGGATGGCTGGAGCGGCCTGGGCCCAAGGGGCTGAGATTGAGGGTGTGATTTCGAGCCAGATCGAGGCATTCAAGGTCGATGACTTTGCCGAGGCCTTTACCTATGCCGCACCCTCCATTCGCGGCCTGTTCCGCACGCCGGAGAATTTCGGGCGCATGGTGACCCAGGGCTATCCCATGGTCTGGAGGCCTGCGGACGTCACCTATCTTGAGTTGCGCGAGGAACAGGGGCGGTACATTCAGACCGTGCGGATCGAGGATGCGGAGGGAGCCACGCATTTTCTGGCCTATTCCATGATAGAGACCGGTGAAGGATGGAAGATCAGCGGCGTGCAGGTTCTGGAGGCGCCGGGCGTGAGCGCCTGAGGCGCTTGCCTGCGGCAGTGACGCGCATGTGCGGGGCCGCGAATTGATTTTGGCCTGTGCCCCGTTAGCTTTGCCCCGAGGCAAGGACGCAACACGCATATGACAGATCATTCTGGAACCTCGCGCCCGCTGTCGGTGCCCGCGGGGCGTTTGACGCGCATGGGGCGCATGGGATCGCTGGCGGCAGGCGTGGCCGGGCGCATGGCTGTTGAAAGCGTGCGGCATTGGGGCCGGGGCGACCGGCCTGTGGCGCGGGATTTGTTGCTGACGCCCGCCAACATGCGTCGGATTGCGGATGAATTGGCGCGGCTGCGCGGAGCGGCCATGAAGGTTGGGCAATTGGTGTCGATGGACAATGGCGATGTGCTGCCACCGGAACTGGCCGACGTTATGGCGCGGCTGCGGGCAGATGCGGATTTCATGCCGCCCACGCAATTACGCGACGTGCTGGATGCCGAGTGGGGTTCAGGCTGGCGGGCGCGCTTTGCGCGGTTCGACGTGCGCCCGATTGCAGCGGCATCGATCGGGCAAGTGCATCGGGCGACGTTGCCGGATGGCGCCGAGTTGGCCATCAAGGTGCAATATCCCGGTATCGCGCGCAGCATTGACAGTGATGTGGCCAATATCGGGCGGTTGATCCGGGTGTCGGGACTGCTGCCCGATGGGTTTGATCTGGGGCCCTATCTGGGAGAGGCGCGGGCGCAATTGCACGAAGAGGCGGATTATCACGCTGAGGCGGCGCATCTGGAACGGTTTGGCGCGTTACTGGCGCGGGACGACCGGTTTGTGCTGCCGCTGCTGCACGGCCCGATGACCACGCTCAGGGTGCTGGCGATGGAATTTGTGGCGTCGGAACCCATTGAGGTGCTGGCGGATGCGGCGCAGACGGAACGGGACCGCGTGGTGCAGGCATTGTGCGATCTGATGCTGCGTGAAGTGTTTCAGTTCGGCGTGATGCAGACCGATCCGAATTTTGCCAACTACCGCTATGATCGGGAATCGGGGCGGATTGTGCTCTTGGATTTCGGGGCAACGCGTGCGATCCCTGCGGTCTTGGCAAAGCAGATGTCGCGGCTTGTGCGAGCGGGTCTGAGCAATGACCGGGTGGCGGTGGATGCGGTGGTGGCCGAGATGGGGTTGCTGCCGGACGTCGTTACGGGCGCGTTTCGCGCGCGCATCCTGGACATGATCATGATGGTGTTTGACGCGGTGCTTGCGGCGCCTGTGCTGGATTTGGGAACGTCCGATCTGGGGCGGCGGTTGCAGCGGGAGGGAGAGGCGCTGGCGCGGGATGGCTTTGTGCCACCGCCGGTGCCGATGGACCTGCTGTATGTGCAACGCAAGGTGGCGGGGATGTTCCTGCTGGCGCGGCGGTTGTGGGCGCGGGTGCCGGTGGCGGACATGGTCTCTGCCTATGCGGAGGGGGCATGACGGATCCTGTTCTGCGGCTTGAGCGGGTCGAGAAGAGCTTTGGTACCGCCGATGGCGTGGTGCCGGTGCTGCGTGGCGTCTCGCTAACCCTGGACGGCGGAGAGACGCTGGCGCTGACAGGCGAGTCGGGCAGCGGCAAGAGCACGCTTTTGCACATTGCGGGCGGTTTGGAGGCCGCAGATGCCGGTGTGGTGCGCGTGGCGGGGCATGATCTGACGGCGATGTCCGACACGGCGCGGGCGGCTTTGCGGGCCAATGATGTGGCGGTGGTTTTTCAGCAGTTCAACCTGATCCCGTCCTTGCGGGTGGCAGACAACATTGCGTTTCAGGCGCGGTTGGCGGGGCGAGTGGATCAGGGTCTGATCGACCGTTTGGTGGCCCGGCTGGGGCTGGCGGAGCAGATGCGCAAGTATCCCGAGGCGCTGTCAGGCGGGCAGCAGCAGCGGGTGGCGATTGCGCGGGCTATTGCCGCGCGACCAAAGCTGCTGTTGGCGGATGAGCCCACCGGGAACCTGGATGAGGCGACATCAGCGGAGGTGCTGGACGCGCTGCTGGCACTGGTGGCTGAAACTGGCGCGGGGCTGATGTTGGTCACGCATTCCCCCGCCATCGCGGCGCGGATGGATCGGCGGCTGCATCTGAGCGCGGGGCGGGTGGCGTGAGCAGGGCGTGCTTGGTGGCGCTGTTGTCGCATTGGCGGCGGAACCCGTTGCAATTGTTTGCGTTTCTGGCGGGCTTGGCTTTGGCGACAGCGCTGTGGTCGGGTGTTCAGGCGATCAATGCAGAGGCGCGGGCAAGTTACGATGCGGCGGCGGCGACGCTGGGCGAGGGGCAGTTTGATCAGATCGTTCCGGGGGCCGGGGACCGGATTGCGCAGGCCGATTTTGTGACGTTGCGGCGGGCTGGGTGGTTGGTGTCGCCGGTCATCGAGGGACGCTTGGGCGATGTGCGGGTGTTGGGGTTCGACCCGTTGTCGTCGCCCGCAGGTTTTGGTGTGGGGCAGGGCGATCCAGGCGCGTTTCTGGAGCAGGGGCAGCTTTTTGCAAATGCTGAGACGGCTGCGTTGTTGGACGTTGATCTGTCTGTCGTGATTGATCCGGGCATCGCGCCGGGGATTGCGGTGGGCGACATTGGCGTGGTGCAGCGGCTGCTTGGTCGGGACGACCTGTCGCGGCTGCTGGTTCAGCCAGTGCAGCCGATGGAGCGGCCTGCGCTGGAGGATGTTGTGCCCGGGCTGCGGCTGCAGGCGGCGAGCCAGACGGCAGATGTGGGCGAGTTGACGGACAGCTTTCATTTGAACCTGACCGCCTTTGGGCTGCTGAGTTTCGCGGTGGGGCTGTTCATCGTCTACTCGACCATCGGCCTTGCTTTTGAGCAGCGGCGGGGCGTGGTGCGGACCTTGCGGGCGTTGGGTGTGCCCCTGCCGCGGCTGGTGGTGCTGATGCTGGTCGAGGTTCTGGTGCTGGCATTGCTGGGCGCGGGGCTGGGCGTGGTGCTGGGCTATGTCGTTGCTGCCGCGCTTTTGCCGGATGTAGCGGTGACATTACGCGGGTTATATGGGGCCGAGGTCGCGGGCACGCTGCAATTTCGGGTATCTTGGTGGGGATCGGGTCTGGCCATTGCGGTGCTGGGCGCGCTGGCGGCGGCGGGGGTACGGCTGTGGCAGATTGCACGGATGCCGCTGCTGGCGAGTGCGCGTCCGCGGGCTTGGGCTATGACATCGGGCCGTGCACAGAATGTGCAGGGTGGCTTGGCGTTGCTGCTGCTTGGTACGGCGGTGGTGTTGGTCTGGGTCGGGCAGGGGTTGGTCGCGGGATTTGCGTTGCTGGGGTGCTTTCTGATCGGGGCGGCGCTGGCCCTCCCGCTGGTGGTTCGGCCCGTACTGGAGCGGGCGGAGAGCGTGGCGACCACACCCGTAGCGCGCTGGTTCTGGGCGGATACGCGGCAGCAATTGCCGGGGCTGAGCCTCGCGCTGATGGCGCTGTTGCTGGCGATTTCGGCCAATATCGGCGTGGCGACGATGGTGTCGAGCTTTCGGATGACCTTTGTGTCGTTTCTGGATCAGCGGCTTGCACCGGAATTGTACGTTGGGGCGGCCAGTGCCGCACAGGCCGAGGCGATTGAAGCGGGGATGACGGCGCAGGGCGCGGATGTGCTGCCGCTACTGACGGTCGAAACTCAGGTGGCGGGGCAGCCCGCGCAGCTGTTCGGGGTGCGGGTTGGGCCGACCTACCGCACCTCTTGGGTGTTTTTGGATCATGCCACGAACGCCTGGGACGAAGTCGCGGCAGGGCAGGCCGTAGTGACCAATGAACAATTGGCGCGGCGCGCGGGCCTTTGGGTTGGTGATACGGTGAGCGTTGCATCGGATGTGATGCTGCCAATCGCGGCGGTTGTCGCGGATTATGGCAATCCGCGCGGGCAGGTGATTATTGGTGAGACGCTGTTTCGCGATTTGCATCCTGAGGTATCGCCCCGGCAATTTGGATTGAGGACTGATGATCCGGGGGCGCTGCGCGAGGTGCTGAGACGCGATTTGACCGTGCCCGAAAGTGCGATCATTGATCAGCAGGCGCTGAAGGCGTTTTCGTTGGAGGTCTTTGAGCGGACGTTTACCGTCACGGCGGCTTTGAACGTGCTGACACTGGCCGTGGCGGGCTTTGCGATGCTGATGAGCCTGCTGACGCTGGCTGATCTGCGTGTGCCGCAATTGGCACCGGTCTGGGCGCTGGGGCTGACCCGGCGGCGCATTGGGCAGTTGGAGTTGCTACGCACCGTGGTTTTCGCTGTGGTCACGTGCCTGTTCGCGCTGCCTGTTGGGCTGGGGCTGGCCTGGGTGCTGTTGGCGATCATCAATGTCGAGGCGTTTGGCTGGCGCCTGCCGATGTTCCTCTTTCCGGCGGATTACGCGCGGCTAGGCGTTTATGCTGTGCTGGCGGCGATTGCGGCGGCGGCATGGCCCGCCTGGAGGTTGATGCGGACGCCGCCCAATGCATTGCTTAAGGTGTTCGCCCATGAGCGGTAGGGTGCTTCTTTTCATGTTGATCTGGCCCTTTGCGGCCCTTGCGCAGGGTTTTGCGGGACTTGGGACGGATGCCGAAGGCTTTGCCGTGCCACAACCCGACCCGACGTTCGACTTTCCGGCGGATCATGGCCCGCACCCGGAATATCGGATTGAATGGTGGTATCTGACCGCCAATCTTGAGGGGCCGGATGGCACGCCCTATGGGTTGCAGTGGACACTCTTTCGGTCGGCCCTCGCCCCCGGAGAGGATGAGGGCTGGGAATCGCCGCAGGTCTGGTTTGCCCATGCGGCTGTGACCACGCCCGAGGCGCATTTTGCGACCGAGCGTTTTGCGCGGGGCGGGATTGGTGTGGCCGGGGTCGAGGCGGCGCCATTTCGCGCCTGGATTGACGAATGGGCGATGGAGGGGCCAGATTTTGACACGTTGTCGTTGACGGCGCAGGGGCCGGACTTTGGCTATGACATGGAGATGCGGGCCGAGGGGCCGTTGGTATTTCAGGGAGATGCTGGGTTTTCGGTGAAATCCGCGGAGGGGCAGGCGAGCTACTACTATTCGCAGCCGTTTTATCGGATTGAGGGCAGTTTAGATTTGCCTGAGGGCGCGGTGGAGGTGACGGGCAGTGCGTGGTTGGATCGGGAGTGGTCGTCACAGCCTTTGTCGGAAAACCAATCGGGCTGGGACTGGTTTTCATTGTCGTTTGACAGCGGCGACAAGCTGATGGGGTTCCAGTTGCGGCAGAGAGATGGGACGCAATATTCTGCCTCAACCTGGATCGGGGCGGATGGGGCGACGGTGGCCTATCCTGACGGCGCGTTTGTGGCGGAGCCGTTGGCCGAGAGTGCCGTGGCGGGGCGGGACGTGCCGACGCGATGGCAGGTGCGTTTGCCGGATCGGGACGTGGATGTTGAGGTTGAGGCGCTGAACCCGCAGTCTTGGATGCCGCTGACCATTCCGTACTGGGAAGGGCCGGTCACTGTGACGGGCAGTCATGCGGGTGTGGGGTATCTGGAGATGACGGGATATGAGTGACCCGGGCGATCTGGAGGCGTTTCTGTACGGGTGCTGGCAGCATTTGCGCCGCGGGGTGGCCGATGGCCGGTCGCCTGCGCGCTACCCGGTCTTTGCCACTGTGTCGCCCGAAGGTGTGCCTGAGGCGCGGACGGTGGCGCTGCGCCGGGCATCAAAGTCTGAGGCTGTGGTGGAGGTGCATACGGATGTGGTGACACCGAAGGTGGCGGCCTTGCGCGCGTCGCGGGTGGCGGCGTTGCATGTGTGGTTGCCGAAGTCGCGGTTGCAGATCCGGTTGACCACCACAGTCGAGATTTTGACCGGGGAGGCGGTGGAGGAGGCCTGGGCCAAGGTGCCGCCCGCGTCGCGCGTGTCCTATGGCACGGTACCTGATCCGGGGGTGCCGATTGAAGCTGTGTTCGCGTATGAGAAACCGCCCGAGCGGGCGCGCTTTGCGGTGCTGCGCTGTGCGGTTGATCATATCGATCTGGTGCATCTGGGTGAGCGGCACCGGCGCGCCGAATACAGGCGCGCCGATGGCTGGCAGGGGACGTGGCTGGCGCCGTGATCTACTCTGCGGCGTGTGCTGCGGGCTTGGGTTCGGTGTCGTGATCTTCGTGCAGGGGGCGCAGGCCGGTGATGAGGCGGGCCCCTTTGGTGAAGGTGAGATAGGACCAGAACCAGTTCATCGCGACGAAGATCGGGTTGCGCACGCCGATCAGGAAGTAGATGTGGGCGATGCCCCAGAGCCACCAGGCGACAAAGCCTGACAGGCGGATGCTGCCAAAGTCGATGACTGCGGCGTGGCGGCCGATGGTCGCGAGGTTGCCTGCGTGGCGGTAGCGGAAGGGTTTGGCATGGTGCTTGCCCGCGGTGAGTGTTGCGATGCGTTTGCCCACATATTTTCCGCCCTGTTTGGCGGCAGGGGCGATGCCTGGCACATCAAGGCCGTCTTTCCACGGGACCTGGGCGGCGTCGCCGATCACGTAGACGTTCGGGGCGTCGGGCAGGCTGAGGTCGGGGTTCACCGGCACGCGACCCGTGCGGTCGGTGGCAGCATCGAGCCAGCGGCCGACATTTTTGACCGCAACACCGGCGCCCCAGACCTTGGTTGCTGATGGGATGAACTGATCGGGCAGCTTCACGCCCTCTTCGGTGATGTCCTCGACCCGGGTGTCGACCAAGACCTCGACCCCCAGTTTTTCGAGGGATTTCTGGGCCTTGGTCGAGAGGCTTTCGGGGAAGGCTTTGAGCAGCCGGTCGCCCGCTTCGATCAGAATGACGCGGGCATCGCGAGAGTTAATGCGGTGGAAGTCGGCGGCAAGCGCATGGTTGGCCAACTCGGCAATGGCACCGGCCATTTCGACGCCAGTGGGGCCGCCGCCGACGACGATAAAGGTCAACTGGCGTCGCTGTTCGGCGTCCGAATTGGAAATCTCGGCCCGTTCAAAGGCCATCAGCACCTGTTTGCGGATTTCGGTGGCGTCGATGATGCGTTTGAGGCCTGGGGCATGTTTTTCCCATTCGTCACGGCCGAAATAGGAGTGGTGCGCGCCTGAGGCCACGATGAGGTGATCATAGTCGAAGCGGCCCTCTTCTGTGATGACCTGCTGGAGGTCCTTGTCCACATCAAGCACTTCGGTGAGGGCGACTGATACATTCTGCTGGTTGGCAAAGATGCCGCGGATCGGCCAGGCCACGTCTGCGGGCGACAGGTCGGCTGTGGCGACCTGATAGAGCAGAGGCTGGAACAAGTGATAGTTGCGGCGGTCGATGATCTTGATGTCGACGGGCGCGTTTTTCAGCGCGCGGGCGGCGGCCAGACCACCGAAGCCTGCGCCGATGATGATGACCTTGGGTCGGGACTGCGTTGCCTTTGACATGATCCACCTCGCTGCGGTTGCAAAGGGTTTTGCTGCGTTTGCACATAGCATAGGTCGGCGCGATCCGGCGATTATTCCATATTCGATGCAAAGGTTGTGAGACGCTGTAACATTTGGCGCTTGCGTTGCGCCTGCCGCCGCCGCCCCGCACGGTCCTGTCGCGCCTCGTTAACCGTTGGTTGATACCTCCCTTGCCCGCAACGACCGGCCCCCTGGGCCGCGTTCGGATGACTGCGTGAGACGGGCTGATCTGGCCCCTTTGAAAAGGGATGAATGGATGAACAAGGCAATTACTGACGGCGTTACGTTGATGCCGCCCGCCTTTGCGGGTGGTCTGGATGTCTGGTCGAGCGGAGATGGCACGCCAGGGTCCAACACATACCAAAACGCGCCCAACGCCGCCTTTGTGCCTGCGGATCAGGACTTTGGTGGTTGCCTTGAGGTGCAGAAGATTTCGAACACCACGCGCGTGCGGTATATGGGCCAGACGCCCTTGCTCCCAGGTTGCTATCTGCGTGTGACAGCACGTATCAAGGCGATCAGCGGCAGCCTGCCTTCGGTGCGGATTGCCGGATATGCGGCACGCGGCGACGGTCAGGCGGTGTCGGGCGTTGACACAACTGGCGAAGACGTTGCTCTGACCAGCTATGGTGAGGTGGTCGAAGTGTCTGCCATTGTCGGTGCAGGCAATCGGGCGGGCGTCGATCTGATCTGGGGCGGCGACACCGTCTATGGCCATTTTGGTCTGGACCTGACCGGCCCCAATGGCGGCATTGTGCGCATTGACGACATCATCATCGAAGACATTACATCGGTCTTTCTGCGCGACATCCTAGCGGTCGTGGACGTGCGCGACTTCGGCGCTGTGGGTGACGGCGTGACCGATGACAGCGCCGCCTTTGACGCGGCCAATGCTGCGGCCAACGGGCGGACCGTTTTGGTCCCCGAAGGCATCTTTCGGCTGGAGAGAGATGTTGCCATCGAAGAGTTGGTGAAGTTCGAGGGCACGCTGAGCATGCCGGACGACAAGATGTTGCTGCTGCGCAAGTCTTATGACCTTCCTACCTATATCGAGGCTTTTGACAACGAGGTTCTGGCCTTCAAAAAGGCGTTTCAGGCGCTGTTGAACAGTTCGGATCACGAAAGCCTAGACATGGGTGGCCGCCGCGTCGCGGTGTTTGAGCCCATCGATATGCAATCGGCGGTGCCGAACCGCGATCAGTACAACACACGCCGCGTGATCCGAAACGGCCAGTTCGAGGCCCAGGGCGACGACTGGATCACCGAGACGGTGACGAGCCAGGCGACCTATTCATCGTCGAACGGCCGCACGCTGAGCAATGTGACCAACATCGCCAACGTACCGGTGGGTGCGCTGGTCACGGCCAGCGGTGTGGGCCGGGAAATCTATGTCCGCAGCAAGAATGTGGGCGCAGGCACAATCGAGTTGAACGCTCCGCCCTTTGACGCGGATGGGACACAGACCTTCACCTTTACAAAATTCGACTATCTGATCGACTTCGGTGGCTTTTCCAAGCTGTCGAAATTCAACATGTCGAACATTGAGTTCCAGTGTAATAACAAGTGCTCGGGTATCATGTTGGCGCCGTCGGGACCGACCTTCGAGTTGCAGGAGTGCTTTATCAGCCGTCCGAAGGACCGCGGGATCACGTCAATTGGCGGCGGCTGCCAGGGCATTCTGATTGATCGCTGTCAGTTCCTGTCGGCCGAAGAATCCAAGAATGTGGCCGACCGCACATCCATCGGGTTCAACGTCAATTCGAACGATGCCAAAATCCGTGACTGCCGCGCCACGCAGTTCCGCCACTTCATGCTGCTTGCCGGGCAGAACCACTTGATCAAGGGCAACCACTTTTTTCAGGGCGATAGCGTGGCCGACGGCTTCCGCACGGCGGGCATTGTGCTGCAGGACAACTATACCGCCAGCGTTGTCACCGGGAACTATATCGACAACTGCTTTGTCGAGTGGACGAATGAACGTGACCCCACGCCCAGCTTTACCTCTGGATTTTCGTTCAGTTCCTTCAGCCTGACTGACAATGTGTTCCTGTCTGGCGATGTGGCGCCTTGGTTCAGTTATCTGGTGGTCAAGCCGCACGGTGCGGGGCACTTCCTGAACGGCGTCACTGTCACGGGCAATCGGTTCAGGTCGATCAATGGCAACATTGACCGTGCCGAGCGTGTCGACACCAGCTTTGCCGATCTGGACTACAACCGAAACCGGTCTGTCTGGTTC
This sequence comes from Pseudomonadota bacterium, assembly GCA_038525015.1. Taxonomy (GTDB): domain Bacteria; phylum Pseudomonadota; class Alphaproteobacteria; order Rhodobacterales; family Rhodobacteraceae; genus Tateyamaria. The sequence goes on from JBCBID010000003.1 coordinate 286,074, forward strand.
AAGGGGAACTCCTATCACAACGTGCAGGAACATGCCGAGAACCCGCTGGTGGTGGCCCACACTCAAAGCACCAACGAGCGGACCTGGACCGTCAGCACCTCGGGGAAGCTTCCGTTTGAGAGCTTTTGTCACTTCGTGGACTCGGTGACGTTGACCGGTGATCTGCGCAACACGTCGAACCAACGCCGCTATGAGGCACCTGTAGGTCGCGGGCGCGCTGGGGCGGATGAAGACGCGTTTACGCTGGAATTCAGCGAAGACATGCGCGGGTCTGTCCGGGCGACGGTGCGCATGGACAAGGACTGATCCTTTTCCGTTAAAAGGACCTCCACAGACCAAGTTTGAGAGCGAGTACACCATCCTCGCTCTCAACTCCTGCGACAAAGCTAAGCCCGTCATGCTTGGGTTGCCAGATGATCCCAGGCGCCAGGGTGGTGGACATTTCACCATCCGCCCGAGTGACGAAGACCTGCATCATGACCTTGAACCGATCATTTAGGGCGAGCCCGACTGTAGTGTCGAGTTTCAGGGTGTTGGGCCCGTCATCGATGGCCCATTCGACAGCACCGTCCACGGCAACCCAGCCGTATTTTTCTTTTACCTTGATGCCGCGTCCGTAGCTGAGCCCGGTGCGCAGCAATGGTTCGGTTGCGACACCAAAGGTTGCGCCGATCCCGAGGGTGTAGGACAGCTTGTAGTCACGTTCGCCGGTTGGGATCGGTTTGGTGGCGAAGACAAAAGCTGTGCCGCTGCCTAGCCGGCCGTCGGTCATGTTCACGTCGACCTTTGCACCGATTGTCAACTTGGGTCGCAGCCCGTATTCAGCATAGAGCGACCCATCGAGCCGCCCGCTTTCCTCATAGACTACGCTTTGAGACAGAAAGCCCTTGCCTTGCTCTTGCAGCCAGGCACCAGCACTGGCGGCCGGGGCCAGCGCGGTTGAGATGAGTAATATGACCGTGCGCATGGCGCGGTTCCCCAGGCTCGTTAAACGAGCGTTAACCGTGCAGCAGGCATGGTTAATATTTGATTAGGGACAGCAAAGCCTGCCGCATCTCAGGCTGGATGGTGCGCTTTAATTTGATGTTTTTTGCCATAGGAATAAGGGGTTCTCTGGGTATCTCCCGTAGATATTGGTTCGAGTGTTGGAACCACTCGCTTGGCTCTGTGCGTTGATTGATTAACGCAAGTGAGCGAGAGGAGTTTTAAGATGAAAGCGACAATAACCGTTTTGTTGGCAGTGGTGGCCCTGCTGGCCGTAGGGATGGCCGTGTATATGGTGGACATTGATCAAACGCAGGAAACGCGGTTGCCAGATGTGTCCGTTGAAGGTGGACAACTGCCCGCATTCGGCGCCGAAGTGGGATCGGTTGAAGTGACCGAGGAAGCGCTTGATGTGACCGTTCCTGATGTCGACGTAACGATGGAAGAGACGACAGTGACCGTGCCGGGTATCGACGTCGATCCGCCGAAAAATGACGGCTGAGGCGAACCTCTTTGTTTGGTATGAGTGAAGAAAAGCCCTGCTCTTTATGGCGCAGGGCTTTTTTCGGTGACAAGCCGCGTCGGTGTTCACTCGACACTACTTAAACCAAACGATCTGCATGTGATGTTGATGCATGCCCGATCGATAGAGGTCCCATTTTTGGGATCGACCGGAGCGGGATCAACTTCGACTATTCTCCGTGATGTCAGAGGATGCGAGCGGATCTTGGTGAGATGGGCAAGATCATTGGCTGTGTCGGCGACGATGCTTCGCTCCGAGCTGCAGGCATGATGATCGAGGCTTGGACCCGAGCGTGCAGACCAAGGAAAAAGGCGACGGGCGATTTTACTTGTCTAGGCCAGCCGGCTCATCAGCACCATAGCCAACAGAGCGCAGCCCAGGCCTGCATATTCGCGGGCGTGGATGGTTTCCCCGAAACAAACTGCACCAATGATAGCGAGCGCGATCAGCGTGAGCATGGAGTAGGCCACGCCTGCCTGCGCCAGGGTCACGTGCTGCATCGCGTAGAACCAGAACAAGGCCGAGCTGCCATAGAGTACGACACCCAGGATCACCAGCCCTGACCACATGGGTTGCCCACCATCGGCAGCAAGTTTGATGACATAATCGCCCGCGATGACAATCATCGCTGTGGCGAAAGTGAATACAAATCCGAATAATAAATGATCCATGAAAAGCCCCTTTGAATGGGCCTCGCGATGGTCTGCGGGGCACTGAAATATGGGCTGATCCTAGCATGAAGATATAGGGCCCCGTAGTCGGGTATTCCCGACGTCTCAGGCGATGGGGGCGGTGGCGCAGGCGCGAAATTTCTGCACTTCGGGCGCGGCACCGGCGAGCGACAGGGTGACAGCGGCGGTCTGGGTGAAGGCGGTTGCGGTGGTGTTGAACTCAAGCCCGTCAAGCACGTTGCCAAACCCCGTATCGGTGACGGTCAAGGTCTGGTTGTTGCTTTGGTGCCGCGCGGTCGAGATCGTGTTGGGTTGTGCGCCATCGAAGCGGATTGAGAATGCGGGCGCGCTGGGCCATCCGGTCGCGCTGGTGATGGCGATGGCATAGAGGCGCGTGGCATGGTCGTAGGTGACGGCGACATCGGCTGCCGCTTCTTCATGGGTCAAAGTGCAGATGGGTGTGGCGGAGAACTCCCACGCGTTGGCGGGGGCGGCGAGGAGGAGGATCGTTAGAAGCAAGCGCATCTGCGCGAAGTAGGGTGCGATCCCTGCTTGACCAGTTTCGCAGATGTTTCGCGCGCGAAACATTTATTGTTATCAAATGGTTAATCTGTCTTACATTATGTGGCAGAGGCGTCGGCAACTACACGGTGTGGGTTGCGCAAGGTGATCGAGATGCGCGCGGTGCCTGGCTGTGGCATGGTTGGAGCAGGGGGATGCTCATACCCAAGATCGCGCCAGCCACCGACTGTTAGAACGTTACTGCCAGCTTTGAAGATGTGCCTGGCGCTAGCGTCGACCTGCGGGAGACCTTTGTCGATGGCGTCTCAGGCCAGCCCGGATTTGTGGCTGCTGGATAGCATGTGAACGATGCACAGACGCGGATTGCCAATTGCTTGCGATGGGTGCGGCGCGAGGATGTTCAGGCGATGCTGCGGAGTGACGAGATGCGGGCGCGGAACAGGGAGATTGCGGAGCTTTGTACGCGGTTCGAGCCGGTGATGTATGAGGGTGAGCGGTGTCTCGGAAACGTGTGGGGTCTAGGGGCGGTACTTTGATGTAGGATGCTTCGCGATTGCCCACCCTACATGGTTCGTTAACCAAGGCGGTGGATGATCTGGCTATGTCGAATTATCGCCGGTTTCGGGTCGAGGGGGCCACGTATTTCTTTACGGTTAACCTCGCGGACCGCCAGAGCCACGCATTGGTCGACCATATCGACGTATTGCGGTGGGCCTTTGCGGCGACGATGGCCACGCGTCCCTTTCAATGTGATGCGATGGTCGTGTTGCCAGACCATTTGCATGCGGTTTGGACATTGCCGCCGGGAGATGCGGATTATTCGACCAGGTGGGGTGCGATAAAATCGCGGTTTGTGATGGGGATGCGTAGGGCGGGCTTCAGCCCGCCGATGGAGTTGCCCGGTGTTGTATCCGGGCGGTTTGCCGGGCTGAAGCCCGGCCTACGACAGGAAAAACGCGAGGTTGGTGTGTGGCAACGACGGTTTTGGGAACATTGTATCCGGGATGAGGCGGATTACCGGGCGCATGTTGCGTATTGTTGGGGTAATCCAGTGAAGCACGGAAATGTCGAACATGCCGTAGATTGGCCGTATTCGTCGATCCATCGGGATGTGCGGTTGGGTGTGGTGGACCCGGAGTGGTGTGGGGTTGTTTCGGAAGGGTTGTATGGTGAGTAGGGTGAGTTCAGGCCTATGATATAGGCGTCATGCTTCGCACCCAATCCCATCATTGTCGCGGTCTAGATCATAGATATCTGTGCCAACGACCTGGACAGGTCCTTGGACATATGCGGGGCCGTTCCCGCTACCGCCCTGACAATCGACATCAGAAGCGATCGGAACGCATGCCCCAGCGTAGTTGGGATCACAGGATTGAGCGACTGTGACTTGAGAAGTTAGAACCGCAAATAGAAGCCCTAAGGGCAATAGTCGGGTATGCATAAATTAACCTTTCGTTAATAAAGGTTAATTGTGCAATCTTGACAACTTTTTCAAGGTGCTGCGCTGTCTAACGTGCGATAGATGCCGGGCTGAAGCCCGGCCTACATCTGGCTCACGACCTAACCTCTTCGCTCACCGCTTTCGCCGCTTCACATTCCCACCGCGTTGCCCAGCGCGCCCCGCGGTTGACCGCCCAGACGCCTTCTGCGCGTTGTCCACGGCCTTTTCTACCGCGTATTGGCGCGCCATCGGGTCGTCGGCAATCGCCAAATCCACGGTTTCGAGCCGCTTGACCTCGTCCCGTAGCCGGGCCGCTTCCTCGAACTCCAGGTTCTCGGCCGCCTTGCGCATGTCGGCGCGCAGGCCGTCAAGGACGGCTTGCAGGTTGCCGCCCGCCATGGGCGCGTCGATCTTGGCGGTGACGCGGGATTGGTCGGTGTCGCCTTGGTAAAGGCCCGCCAACACGTCCTCGACGTTTTTCTTCACCGTTTCGGGCGTGATCCCGTGTTCCTCGTTATAGGCGATCTGCTTGGCCCGGCGGCGGTTGGTTTCGGCCAGTGCGCGTTCCATCGAGCCGGTGATCTTGTCGGCGTACATGATCACGCGGCCATCGGCGTTCCGCGCGGCGCGGCCAATGGTTTGGACGAGGGAGGTCTCGGAGCGCAGGAACCCTTCCTTGTCGGCATCGAGGATGGCGACGAGACCGCATTCAGGAATGTCGAGCCCCTCGCGCAGCAGGTTGATCCCGATAAGCACGTCAAAGGCCCCAAGCCGCAGGTCGCGCAGGATTTCGATGCGTTCCAGCGTGTCGATGTCGGAGTGCATGTAGCGGACGCGGATGCCCTGTTCGTGCATGTATTCCGTCAGATCCTCGGCCATGCGCTTCGTCAGTGTGGTGACCAGCGTGCGGTAGCCATCCGCCGCCACTTTCCGCACTTCGTCCAGCAGGTCATCGACTTGCATTTCGACCGGGCGGATTTCGACCTCGGGGTCCAAAAGGCCGGTGGGGCGGATCACCTGTTCGGTGAAGACACCGCCTGTTTGTTCGATCTCCCACGCCGCGGGGGTGGCGGAGACGAAGACGGATTGGGGGCGCATGGCGTCCCATTCCTCGAATTTGAGGGGGCGGTTGTCCATGCAGGAGGGCAGGCGGAAGCCGTGTTCGGCCAGCGTGAACTTGCGCCGGTAGTCGCCCTTGTACATGCCGCCGATCTGGGGGACGGAGACGTGGCTTTCGTCGGCGAAGACGATGGCGTTGTCGGGGATGAATTCGAAGAGCGTGGGGGGCGGTTCGCCCGGCGCGCGGCCCGTGAGGTAGCGGGAGTAGTTCTCGATGCCGTTACAGACGCCGGTGGCCTCCAGCATTTCGAGGTCGAAGTTCGTGCGCTGTTCGAGCCGCTGCGCTTCGAGCAGCTTGCCTTCGCCTACCAGTTGGTCGAGCCGGATCTTGAGTTCCTTTTTGATGCCGATGATGGCCTGGTTCATCGTCGGTTTGGGCGTCACGTAGTGCGAGTTGGCGTAGACGCGGATATGTTCGAGGCTGGCCGCTTTTTCGCCGGTCAGCGGGTCAAATTCGGTAATGCTTTCCAGTTCTTCGCCGAAGAAGGACAGCTTCCAGGCCCGGTCTTCGAGGTGGGCGGGGAAGATCTCAAGCGAGTCGCCGCGCACGCGGAAGCTGCCCCGTTGGAAGGCCTGGTCATTGCGGCGATATTGCTGGGCGACGAGGTCGGCCATGACTTGCCGCTGGTCGTATTCCTTGCCGATTTTGAGGTCTTGGGTCATCGCGCCGTAGGTCTCAACGCTGCCGATGCCGTAGATGCAGGAGACGGAGGCCACGATGATGACGTCATCGCGTTCCAGCAGTGCCCGGGTGGCCGAGTGGCGCATGCGGTCGATCTGTTCGTTGATCTGGGATTCTTTTTCTATGTAGGTGTCGCTGCGCGGGACGTAGGCCTCCGGCTGGTAGTAGTCGTAGTAGGACACGAAGTATTCGACGGCGTTGTCGGGGAAGAAGCCTTTGAATTCGCCATATAGCTGGGCGGCGAGCGTCTTGTTCGGGGCGAGGATGATGGCGGGGCGCTGGGTTTCCTCGATCACCTTGGCCATGGTGTAGGTTTTGCCGGTACCCGTGGCACCAAGCAGGACCTGATCGCGGTCGCCGTCGAGGACGCCCTGCGACAGTTCCTTGATCGCGGTGGGCTGGTCGCCTGCGGGTTTGAACTCGGTGTTCATCACCAGTGCCTTGCCACCTTCCAACTTCAGACGGGTGCGGACATCCTCGGCGGGGTTGGCGAGGTAGGTGGTGGGTTCAGAGGAATCGGTGTGTGCGTAGGCCATGCTTGGTTATCTGTCGCATGAGCGTGAGGATGCAAGGGGCGCTGCTGACAGAAGCTGGCAATGGCGGTCAGCTGCAATTCCGCCCCGCGCCGCCTATTTGTCACAGAGGTCGTCAAAACACCTCAGCCGCTTTTGGGTTCGGGCTCGGGGGGGCACGTTGAAGCGTTGGTGAAAATCATCCATTTCGGTGCGCAAGGTGCTGATCCGGGCAAAAGGGCAAACATGTCTGGCTTGTCGTCGATGGCGCCTTGGCACACAGACAGATCATTCAGCAGGGCACTTTCATGAGCTTGGGCGCCATCGCGGATCACGATGGGGAACAGAAGGGGTTTGGAGACACACATGTGCCGTCGCAAAACAGATGCTCTTTTCAGCGACCAAAAGTTGATTTTCTTGCCTGGCGAGAGCGTCGAATGTTTGGGTTACGCCCTAGAGATTGGGGCAAAGAGCGCCATCGGGGCGTCAACACCTTTGAGCGTCTGGAGGCCGACCGGCTGTGTCGGTGTGCCAACGGCCTGTGCGACCGCATCGGACAACAGGACCGGTTCATTCAACCTGCCACAGAACGCTTCGACCCGAGCGGCGATGTTGACAGCCTGCCCAAGCACGGTGAAGTCGATGCGTTCGCGCGCGCCGACATTGCCGTAAAGCAGCTCACCATAGTGGATGCCGGTGCCGAAGGGGACGGGCAGGTCGGCGAGTGCCGCGATGCCGAGGGCGGCATGGGCGGCGCTGAGGGCCTGACGACAGGCTGTCACCTTGCCTGCTTTGCTGCCATCCGAGGGGAAAAGCGCCAGAACACCGTCACCCATGAACTTGAGGATTTCGCCATCGTTGTTGTCGATCGCGTCTGACATGACTTCGAAATACCGGTTTGCGACGTCAAGCACCCGGTTGGGCGGTTCGGCAGCATTGAGCGCAGTCCAGCCACGGATGTCGGAAAACAAGATCGCGGCTTCTGTGGTTTCGATGTCGCCACGGGTGATCTGCCCGTCAAGCACGCGCTGGCCAGTCTTGGGGCCCAGATAGCTGGTGGCGATGGCGGTGGCGAGATGGTGATTGCCGTGCGCTTCGGCGATGGGGGCCAGCACTTCGGCCAGGGTGTCGAGCAACGCGATATCGGCATCGCTGAACCCTGGACCATCGGCCACAAAGATGATGATGCCAAAGGTGCCGCTGACGAAGGCGATGGGCCGACCGTACCAGTCGGTGGCGCCCCGCGTCTTCAACTCGTGCAACACAAGGTGGTCATCGTCACCGAGGTCATCGTCAAGTCGCCGACGATAGGGCGCTTGCGATGTGGCGATAATCTCCATCGGGCTGCCCACATAGGTGGACCTGTGTTCCATGCCGTGTCCGGCTTGGAGCTGTTCATCGGGCTGCGTGGCGTCTGGGTCCCAGATAAAGCTGACAGCGGCAGTGAGCGGGTGGGTTGTCCGCATCCCGAGGCGCAGGCGCATCACAGGAATGCCCGCCGCCCGCAAGCGCGGGCCCAACCCGTCGGTCAGTGCCTTGAGACCCTCCAGGCGCCCGGTCGTCAGTATCCAGTGAATGAATGGCGCAGGATCGTGCATGGATGACATATGGTTCTTGGGTCATCTGAGACAATTCGCATCTTGCGGCAGGGCGTGGAATTCCCGATATATTGCGCAGCCAGATCAGGAGCCAGCCCATGCGTGCACGCATTTACCAACCTGCCAAGACAGCAATGTCGTCGGGGACTGCGAAGACGAAGCATTGGGTGCTGGAATTTGCCCCTGCGTCCGCACGGTCGGTTGATCCGCTGATGGGGTGGACATCGTCGTCGGACACGCAGGCGCAGGTCAAGATGGCGTTCGACACCAAGGAGGCGGCACTGGACTATGCCAAGGAACATGGCATCGATGTTCAGGTGCAAGAGCCCAACAAACGCAAGGCCAACATTCGGTCTGGGGGGTATGGCGAGAATTTTGCCACCAACCGACGTGGTGCTTGGACACACTGAGAGTGTTTGGATTGGGCTAGAGGCCCTGCGTTCAGCATTGCTTGGGGTTAAACCGACGCTCGGCAGGGTGCCAGTTCGGTAAGATGCCAGCGTGGCCGCGTGAAAACTTGCCCTAATGACTTAGCGACTTGGTTGCAGTGCTCTGCTCAGCGCCGGGCGGGTGGGGCCCGCTCTTATGCCACGTGTTGTGCGTGAGGCCGACAGAAGCGTTGAGTGTTGAGGGACGCTGCGGTTCAGGCGCGGCACTGTCTGGGCGTTGATTGGCGGTTGCGGAATCTGGGAATGCCCCCGGCAGATCGCCGGGGGCTTTGACAGTCAGACGAAGGAAACGCCGTTTTCATCCATAGGCAGCGCAGCGACGCGCAGGTCGCCTGCTGCCGCAATGGCATTGGCCAATGCCGGGGCTGCGGGCGGCGTGCCAGGTTCGCCGACGCCGGTGGGCGGTTCGGCAGAGGGAACGATATGCACGTCGATTTCGCCGATGTCGCTGATGCGCAGCGGTTCGTAGTCGGGGAAGTTGTACTGATCGACAACCCCGCCGGTGAGCGTGATATTGTCCCGCATGTTGTGGCCGATGCCGTAGCCGATCCCGCCTTCCATCTGCGCCTTGATCACATCCGGGTTCACGGCGATGCCGCAATCGACGGCGCAGGTGATCTTTTCAATCTTGATGCCGTCGGTTGGATTTCCCGAGACTTCGACAATTTCAGCGACATAGGAGTTGAAGGATTTGTGCACGGCAACGCCTTGGCTGCGGCCCTCGGAGGTATTCCCCCAATTGGCCTTTTCCGCGGCCAATTTCAGGACAGCGGCCTTGCGCTTTTGATCGAGCCCGTCGCCTTGCAGATAGGCCAGGCGGAAGTCGACCGGGTCGATGCCCGCAGCCTTGGCCGCCACGTCCATCATAGTTTCCATGACAAAGGCCGTATGGGTGTGCCCCACGGCGCGCCACCAGAGCGTGCTGGTCGCCTTGTCAGTATCCGTCAGCCCAAAAGCGGCTGTGGGGATCTGATAGGGGCTGTCCACCGTGCCCTCGACCGAGGTGTGGTCGACGCCGTCATGGACAAGTGCGGCTTCGAAAGGCGAGCCCTTGACGACCGATTGGCCTGCGATGCGGTGGTCCCAGCCAACGATATTGCCGTCGGCGTCGAGGCCGACGCGGACCTTGTGACCGAAAGCCGGTCGGTAGTAGCCTGAGCGCAGGTCATCCTCGCGCGACCAGACCAGATGAACCGGGCGCGACCGGTCAGTGAGCGAGAAGGCCAGCGCTGCTTCGACCTGGTAGTCGGCTTCGGGTGTGGCACGGCGCCCAAAGGAGCCACCGGCCAGTACCGTTTTGATCTGCACCTTTTCGAACGGGATGTTGAAGATTTCCGCCAGCGCTCCGTGCGGGAGCGTTGGGATCTGGCAGCCGTCATGCATCAGGATGCCGCCATCTTCTGTTTGTTCGATGGTGCAGTTCAGCGGTTCCATCGGTGCGTGGGCAAGAAGGGGGAAGTAGAAAGTTTCCTCGACCACCGTATCGGCGCCGTCGATTGCGGCCTGGACAGCGGAGATGTCAGCGCCGTTGACATTATAGGTCGGCGCGGCGTCGAGTGCGGCGCGGATTTCGGCTTCGATGTCTTCGGAGCTGCGGGTTTCGGCGTTGGACGTGTCCCATTCGATGTCGATCGCATTACGGGCTTGCATCGCCGCCCAGGTGTTTTCGGCAAAGACGGCGACGCCCGCCTTGTTGGGCAGGACAGCTGCGCTGATGAACCCGTTGATCCCTTCGGCCCCGCTGGCATCCACGCTGATGGCGGTGGCGCGCTGCTGTTCGGGGCGGGCGATCATGGCGATCATCTGATTGGGGCGCTGGATGTCCATGGCGAACATGGCGGTGCCGTTGCCCTTGGCGGCGCTGTCGAGGCGGCGCACATCGGGGTTGCCGATCAGGCGGAACTCAGACGGGTCCTTGAGCCGTGGCTCGGCTGGGGCGTCAAGTGCTGCGGCGGCTTCGACAAAGTCGGCCAGCGGGGCGCTGTTGCCCGCGCCGGCGATCGTGCCGTCTTGGAGCGTCAGGTCAGATGGATCGGTGCCCCAGGCGTTTGCGGCGGCCTGAAGCAGCATCTCGCGTGCGGCAGCGCCGGCTTGGCGGTACTGCATAAACGAGTTGGCCATGGCCGTGGAGCCGCCGGTGCCCTGCATCGGGCCAAAGAGCGTGTTGTTATAGACCTGCGGGTTCGACGGCGCAAAGTCGTAGCCGATCTGGTCCATGCGCAGGCCCATCTCTTCGGCAATGAGGGTGGTCAGACCGGTCGATGGCCCCTGTCCCATTTCAAAGTGTTTGATGATGGCGGTGACCGATCCGTCGCTGCCAACCTGTACGAATGGGGTGAGCATGGACGGGTTGCCGGATGCTGCGAGCGCCCCATCGGGGCGGATGCCAATGACAAGCACGGTGCCAGCGGCGGCCGCACCTTTGAGGAACCCACGGCGGGATGTGTTGATGGTCATGATCAAGCCTCCAGAATTTCGGCGGCGCGCTGGATGCCCGCGCGGATGCGTTGATAGGTGGCACAGCGGCAGGCATTGCCCCACATATACTCATCGATTTCCTGCGGCGACGGTTTCGGATTCTCGCGCAGAAGTCCCACGGCCGACATGATCTGGCCCGACTGGCAGTAGCCGCATTGCACGACATCCAACTCGACCCAGGCCTGTTGCACGGCGGCGCCGACCGTGTCGTCGCTCATGGCTTCGATGGTTGTGATCTCGGCTCCTTCGACATCGTCGATATAGGTCTGACACGAGCGGACCGGTTCGCCGTTCAGATGCACCGTGCACGCGCCACAGGACGCGACGCCGCAGCCGAACTTTGTGCCTGTCATTTTCAATTCGTCGCGGATAACCCACAACAACGGTGTGCCCGGTTCTGCGTTGACGTCTTGGGTTACACCATTGACTTTCAGCGATATCGCCATGCCTTGATCTCCCTAATGAACGATGATGACCAATGAGGTAGGGCGTCAGTGACCTTGCGTCATCTGCGCAGATCGAAATTTGTTGTGTCGGGCAGCCGAAGATCGCGAGGTTGTACTGACCTTGAGCGCCCGCGAGGCGGAACGGGCCGTCGTCGCGCCGGTGCGGTCCCGGCCCTTTAGATTGCCCTGTGAGGCCTTGCATGGGCACATCCAGAGCCGTATCCCAATATCGTAGTGGGCCGGAAGGGCGGTCAAAGTGACCAATCAGGGTGCAGGTCTGGAAACGACTTGAGATGAAACCGGGTCAAATTCGCACATAAATACGCCAGAGTCGCGAATGTTGCCCAAAGATGAGGCGGTGTCGCGCGACTTTGAGCGCTTAGGCCCCGGCGGCGGTTCCGAGTCGCAAATATGCGCAGCTAGATATCCGGCGACTGGTGCTGCCACCAGTTCAGATCATGTGTTGGTGCCTGCTGTTGAGGTCTGGACACCACCACACTCCGCAATGAATTGCGCGTGCGGCCTATGGGGGATGGCTTTGATCATGGCAACTACCGCAGCGCAAAACGTACGAAGGATTTTTGCTTCATGTCGATGAAATTTCTCAGCACGACGGCCGCTGCCGCGCTTGCTTTGTCCACGCTGCCTGCCGCCGCGCAGGATGTCAGTTGCCCTGTCAAAGTGGGTGTGTTGCACTCCTTGTCCGGCACCATGGCGATCTCTGAGACCACGCTCAAAGACACCATGGAGATGCTGATTGATATCCAGAATGAGAAAGGTGGGCTGCTTGGCTGCGAGATTGAAGCCGTCGTGGTGGATCCTGCATCTGACTGGCCGCTTTTTGCTGAAAAGGCGCGTGAGCTTTTGACGGTACAGGAAGTGGACGTGATCTTTGGCTCGTGGACGTCTGTGAGCCGGAAGTCGGCGCTGCCGGTTCTCGAAGAACTGAACGGGCTGATGTTCTATCCTGTGCAATATGAGGGCGAGGAAAGCTCGAAAAACGTCTTTTACACCGGCGCCGCGCCAAACCAGCAGGCGATCCCGGCGACGGACTATTTCCTTGAAGAGTTGGAAGTTGAAAAATTCGCGCTTCTGGGCACCGACTATGTCTATCCCCGCACCACGAACAATATTCTTGAAAGCTATCTGAAAGACAAAGGCATCCCAGCCGAGGATATCTTTGTGAACTACACGCCGTTTGGGCATTCCGATTGGTCCAAAATTGTGTCCGACGTCGTGGCACTTGGGGCGGACGGCAAAAAGGTGGGCGTGATCTCGACCATCAATGGGGACGCGAATATCGGGTTTTACAAGGAATTGGCCGCGGCTGGGATTTCAGCCGATGACATCCCGGTGGTCGCGTTCTCGGTTGGGGAAGAGGAATTGTCCGGCCTTGATACTGCAAACCTTGTTGGCCACCTGGCCGCGTGGAATTATTTCCAGTCGGCAGATACGGACGCCAACGAAGATTGGGTGACCGCATGGAAGGCGCGTATGGGCGATGATCGCGTGACCAATGACCCGATGGAGGCCCACTATATTGGTTTCAACATGTGGGTGAATGCCGTGACCGAAGCGGGCACCACGGATGTCGATGCGGTCCGAGAAGCGATGTATGGACAGGAATTCCCCAACCTGACCGGTGGGACAGCCGTGATGCTGCCCAACCATCACCTGGCCAAGCCGGTTTTGATCGGTGAGATTCAGGAAGACGGCCAGTTTGATATCATCAGCCAAACCGAAGAGGTGCCGGGCGATGCCTGGACGGACTTCCTGCCCGAGTCGGCTGTCCTGGTTTCGAACTGGCCGGAACTGGGCTGTGGCATGTTCAACAGCGAGACTGAGACCTGCGTTCAGATCCAGTCCAACTATTAAGCGACATCGCGGCGCGGGGGAGACCACGCGCCGCTTTGCCATTGCGTGCTGAATGCGCCCGCGCGCATCAAATCACAGGACTGTTCCGTATGTTGCGCCTTGCCGCTATTCTTGTTGCCTGCCTGATGCTTACGGCCCCTGTCACAGCGCAACAGGCTGAGGCGCCGATCCAACAATTGTTGCAGACGCACAGCGAAATCCTTTTGAAAAGCTCGCGACGCACGATTGGGCCGGCTGTGGATGCCTTGGCCAACTCGGGGCTGCCGGAGGCGCAGAATGTACTTGAGCGCTGGCAGAACAAGGAGATGTGGGTCGATGAAGAGAGCGGTCTGTTTGTGTACGCCGAAGAGATCGACCGTGACACGTTGCGTGTTTTCGACTTTGCCGACGGGGCCGAAATTGGCGTTGTGGCAGAGGACAATTATGATCAGTTGAAGCCTAATTCGGGCATTCGCCGCATGATCGGCACCGCATTGGTTCAATTTCAGTTGAGTGATCCGAACCCTGCGAACCGCGCAAAAGCATTGGGGGCCATCGAGCGCGGCCCCGAAGAAAGCCATCTGGCAGCGCTGCGTGCCAGTATCCGCGACGAGCAGGATGTGGGCATATTGCAGCGCAAGGCGCGTCTGGAGCGCCTTTTGACGATCCGTTTTGGCGAGACGACGCAGGACCGCGTTGCCGCGATTGAGCACTTTGAAGGTGATCTGGGGGTAGACGTGCGCGCGGCGCTGAACCCGCTTTTGGCGGTGCGGGTTGAGACTGCTGAAACTCTGCCTGACGACCCGGATGTTGGACGCATTCTGGTGCCGGGGACCGAGGATTTAAGCCGCGACGCGGCCTTTAGCCTTTTGGTTGATGCCGGGCTGGCGCAGCCGCGGATCAGCCGGGACGACAAACGCGCGGCTTTGATTGCCAATATTGACGGCGATCAGGTTGCGGGCATTCAGGTGGCGACGCTCGACACCGACGCGGCCCGCGATATGGCATATGCCGCCTTGGCGACCCAAGGCGTGGTCGAGGCCGTCGCAACCGAGGCTGAGGTGGATGAGCGGCTTGGCAACCACGTGTTCTTTGAGCGCTTTGTCGGCGCGCCGCCCGAGGTGGTGATTGCAGCGCAGGCGGCGCTGGCTGCGATTGAGAATAAGGTGGCCGTAAATCAGGCGTTTGACCTATCGCTTGACGCGTTGTCGCTGGCGTCGATCTATTTTCTTGCGGCCATCGGTCTTGCCATCACCTTTGGTGTGATGGGTGTCATCAACATGGCGCATGGCGAGTTCATTATGATGGGGGCCTATACGGGCTATGTGGTGCAGCTTTTTGTACCCGACTATACGGTGTCGATCCTGCTGGCGATCCCGTTGGCGTTTGTCGTCACCTTTGGCGCAGGCGTGGCGATGGAACGCTTGGTGATCCGCTGGCTCTACCACCGGCCGCTTGAGACATTGCTGGCGACGTTCGGCATCTCTATCGCCTTGCAGCAGATCGCCAAGAACATCTTTGGCACGCAGGCGCGCCCGCTGACGGCGCCGGCTTGGCTGGACGGGTCCTGGGTCATCAATGACATTGTGTCGATCAGCTACATCCGCATCGCGATTTTCGTGTTGGCGCTTTTGTTTCTGGCGCTGTTCCTGTTTGTGATGAACCGCACCCGCCTGGGGCTTGAGGTGCGTGCGGTGACGCAGAACCCGCGTATGGCGGCATCAATGGGGATCAACCCGGATAAGATCAACATGCTGACCTTCGGCCTTGGCTCGGGGATTGCGGGGATCGCGGGTGTGGCGATTGGGCTTTATGCAAAAGTCACTTCCGAGATGGGCAGCGATTACATCGTGCAGTCCTTTATGACCGTGGTGGTTGGCGGAGTTGGCAACATCTGGGGCACGCTGCTTGGGGCCACGATGGTTGGCTTTCTGCAAAAGGGGATCGAGTGGATGAACCCGTCAAACACACTGGCGGCGCAGACCTATATGATCCTGTTCATCATCCTGTTCATCCAGTTCCGGCCCAAGGGTATCATCGCCCTCAAGGGCCGCGCGGCGGAGGCTTGAGGCATGACGCATGTTGTCGTGGACACAAGTGCATCCCGCCGCAAGCCGAGGTTCTTTCTGGCTGGGAACCCGTCGGTGATCCTGTTCATCTTTTGTCTGGCTGTCTTTACCATCGGCGTGACCATCCTGTCCGAAGGCTTCGGGATCGGGGTCATTTCCACCAGCTTTGTCAAGACGTTGGGCAAAACGCTGTGCCTGTGCCTTGTTGCTTTGGCGATGGATCTGGTTTGGGGCTATTGCGGTATCCTGTCGCTTGGCCACATGGCCTTTTTCGGGCTGGGCGGCTATGCGATTGGTATGTGGTTGATGTATGCCCGGACCGAGATCATCGTTCTGGACAGTCTGGCCGCCGCAGAATTGCCCCCCACAGCGCAAGAGATTTCAGACGGCATTGCGACACAGATCTTCGGCGTCGTTGGCGCGTCCGAGTTTCCGCCTATCTGGGCCTTTGCGCATTCGCTGCCGCTGCAACTGGCGGCTGTGGTTCTGGTGCCGGGCCTCTTGGCGTTGGTCTTTGGTTGGCTTGCGTTTCGGTCCCGTGTGACGGGCGTGTATCTGTCGATCCTGACCCAGGCGATGACCCTCGCGCTGTCGTTGCACCTGTTTCAAAACGACAGCGGGTTGCGGGGCAATAACGGTCTGTCGGGGTTGCAGAACCTGCCCGGCATGACAGACGTGCCGCAATCCATCGTGTCGATGTGGTTTTTCTGGGCGTCCGCGCTGGCCCTAGGCCTTGGCTATCTGCTGTGCGCATGGATCGTGTCGGGCAAGTTCGGGTCGGTTGTCCGGGCGATCCGCGATGACGAAGCGCGGGTGCGCTTTCTGGGGTATCCGGTCGAGGCGTTCAAACTGGTCATCTTTACTCTGACCGCGGTGATTGCGGGCATTGCGGGTGCGCTTTACTATCCGCAGGCGGGCATCGTGAACCCGGCAGAGATTGCGCCGATTGCATCAATCTACCTTGCTGTTTGGGTTGCCATCGGGGGGCGCGGGCGGCTTTACGGGGCGGTGATTGGGGCGGCGTTTGTATCGCTGCTGTCCACCTGGTTCACGGGGGGCCAGGCCCCCGACATCAACCTTGGGATTTACACGATCCAGTGGGTCGACTGGTGGATCGTGATCCTGGGCCTGTCCTTTGTGGCGGTGACGCTTTTTGCGCCAAAGGGGATCGGCGGTCTGGTGGACATCTTCATTGACCGCAAAAGCCCGAACCGACACGGTGCGGACCTTGGACCGGATCAGGGCGCTTTGCGAGACCAGGAGGCCGAGAAATGAGCACACTTCTTGAGGTGTCCGGCGTGTCGGTGTCCTTTGACGGGTTCAAGGCCATCAACAACCTGTCTTTCCAGATTGGCAATGCCGAGTTGCGCGCTGTGATTGGCCCCAATGGTGCTGGCAAGACGACGTTCATGGACATCATCACCGGCAAGACAAAGCCGGACGAGGGGCGCTTGGTTTATGGGGACCGTGGCGACAGCCTGCTTAAGATGACCGAGAGCAAGATCGCGCAAGCGGGGATCGGCCGCAAGTTCCAGCGCCCCACCGTGTTCGAGGATCAAAGCGTATTTGACAATCTGATGATGGCGCTCAAGCAGAAGCGTTCGCCGATGTCGGTGCTTTTTTTCAAACCGTCGGGTGACGATAATGACAGGGTGGCGGACCTTGCAAGCGAGATTGGGCTGTCCGGCGCGCTGCACCGCAAGTCCGGTGAACTCAGCCATGGGCAGAAGCAATGGCTCGAAATTGGCATGTTGCTGGCGCAGGATCCCCGACTGCTTTTGGTGGATGAGCCCGCGGCAGGCATGACCCCGTCGGAGCGCGAACATACCACCGACATCCTGCGTGAGGCGGCGAAGACGCGCGCGGTCGTCGTGGTCGAGCATGACATGGAATTTGTGCGTCGGTTGGACTGCAAGGTCACCGTCCTGCACGAGGGGGCGGTATTGGCCGAAGGTTCGTTGGACCATGTCACGAAGAACGAGAAGGTGATCGAGGTGTATCTTGGCCGGTGAAATCCTGAAGGTCGAAGGCCTGACGTTGCACTATGGCGGCTCACAAATCCTGAACGGTATCGACATGGCAGCCGAACAGGGCCGCATCACCTGCGTCATGGGCACCAATGGTGTTGGAAAGACATCTCTTCTCAAGGCGATTTCGGGCACTCACGCGTTTTCGGGTGGGGCGCTGTCGATCAATGGGGAACAGGTTGGCCCAGCCACTGCGCACATGATGGCGCAGAAGGGCGTGGCCTATGTCCCCCAAGGGCGCGAGATTTTTCCCCTGCTGACTGTCCGCGAAAACATGGAGACGGCATTTGCCTGCTTGCCGAAATCGGAACATGTCATTCCAGATCATATCTTTGACCTGTTCCCGATCCTCAAAGAGTTTCTTCACCGGCGGGGCGGGGACCTGTCAGGCGGGCAGCAACAGCAGCTTGCCATCGCCCGCGCGCTGATCACCAAGCCAAAGCTGTTGTTGCTGGATGAGCCGACCGAAGGCATTCAGCCCAACATCATTCAACAGATCGGGCGTGTGATTTCGCTGCTGCGCGAACAGGCCGAGATGGCGATTGTTCTGGTCGAGCAGTATTTCAATTTTGCCTATGATCTAGGGGATCAATTCTATGTCCTTGAACGGGGTGCCGTAAAGGTGAGCGGGTCAAAGACGGAATTGGACCGCGATGCGTTGCTGGCCGGAGTGTCGGTCTAGGCTAGGATCGCTAGGCAATCTTCAAAAGAAGCTCTTTGGTGTTTTTGGCTGTCATGTCGATTGGGTTGCCGCCCGTGCTTGGGTCGGCGAGTGCGCCGGCCACCACCCGGTCGATATCAAGTGCATCAATCCCAAGACCGGCCAGTGTTTTGGGAATGCCCATGCGAGTGTTCAGGTCGTCGACATAGGCGCAGAACCCGTCGAACCCGCCCGCGATGCCCAGATAGGCGGCAGCCATGTCAAAACGGTGGGCGATGGCAGGTTTATTGAATTGCAGCACAGCGGGCATGCACACCGCATTCGTTGTGCCATGATGCGTGTGGTAGATCGCGCCGATAGGGTGCGACAGGGCGTGGATGGCGCCCAGGCCCTTTTGAAACGCGGTGGCCCCCATCGCTGCCGCGGACATCATATGCGCCCGAGCCTCAAGGTCAGTGCCATCGTCATAGGCGCGCGGCAGGTAGTCCTTGACCAGTCGCATCCCTTCTAGCGCCATGCCTTGGGACATGGGGTGGTAATGGGGGGATGAAAACGCTTCGACGCAGTGGGCAAAGGCGTCAAGGCCGGTGCCCGCGGTAATGAAGTTGGGCATGCCCACGGTCAGTTCCGGATCGCAGATCACCACGCTTGGCAGGAATTTGGGATGAAAGATGATTTTTTTCTCTGCGGTTTCGGAATTTGTGATGACACTGGCGCGTCCCACTTCCGACCCTGTGCCTGCGGTGGTGGGGACGGCGACAATAGGCGCGATGGCGTCTGCGTCGGCGCGGGTCCACCAATCGCCGATATCCTCGAAATCCCAGAGCGGCCGTGTCTGACCCGCCAGGAATGCGACCAGCTTGCCCAGATCCAGGCCTGAACCGCCGCCAAAGGCGACGACCCCGTCATGACCACCTTCTTTGAACGCGCGTACGCCTGCTGCGGCGTTTTTCTCGGTCGGGTTGGGATCGACATCGGCAAACATCGCCCGGCCCAGCCCTGCCTCGTTGAGCAGGTCGAGCGTCTTGGTGGCAATGTCCATGCTGGCCAGGCCACGATCCGTGACAAGCAGCGGTTTGGAGATACCCGCGGCGGCGCAAGCATCCGCGATTTCGGTGATGCGGCCAGCGCCAAAGCGGATGGCGGTGGGATAAGACCAGTTTGCGGTCAGCGACATGGGCTCAGGCTTTCTTGAGGTGGTAGGATTTGGGGCGCGTCAGGTTGTGATAGCCGATGACAGACAAGCCCCCGCCGCGCCCGGTGTCCTTGCAGCCGGTCCAGCACAGGGCGGGGTCAAGGTAGTCAGCACGGTTCATGAATACGGTGCCGGTTTCGATCTGATCGGCAATGGCTTCGGCGCGCGTCACGTCCCGGGTCCAGACCGAAGCGGTGAGGCCGAAGTCACTGTCGTTTATCAGGGCGATGGCCTGGGCGTCGTCCTTGACGGGCATGATGCCTACCACGGGTCCAAAGCTTTCCTCGCGCATGACACGCATGTCGTGGGTCACGTTCGTGAGGATTTGCGGCGACAGGTAAGCGCCGCCATCATCTGTTTCGAATGTGGGGATGTGCGCGGTTGCGCCCTGATCAATGGCTTCGGCGATTTGCGAGCGAACCATGTCGGCAAATCGTCTATGCGCCATGGGGCCCAGAGTGGTCGCTTCGTTAAGCGGATTGCCCAGCGTGTAGTTGCTGACAATCTCGACCGCTTTTGCAACGAAGGTGTCGAAGTGCTGTTCGGCCACGTAAATCCGTTCGATCCCGCAGCAGCATTGCCCCGAATTGAACATCGCTCCGTCGATCAACGTGTCCACCGCCGCGTCGATATCCGCGTCGTCGCAGACGTAACCGGGGTCCTTGCCACCCAGTTCAAGCCCGATGCCGGTGAATGTCCCTGCGGCGGCACGCTCAATGGCCTGGCCGCCGGTGACGGAGCCAGTGAAGTTCACGAAGCCGAAAGAGCGCGCCGCGATAAGCTCGGACGTGGTCTGGTGGTCGAGAAAGACGTTCTGGAACACGTCTTCGGGGATGCCCGCGGCGTGAAAGGCCTGCGCCATATGTTCGCCAACAAGCGGAGTTTGACTTGCGTGTTTCAGCATCACCGCGTTGCCTGCGATCAGCGCGGGGGCGACCGTGTTGATGGCCGTCATATAGGGGTAATTCCAAGGGGCCACGACCAGAACCAGCCCGTGGGGGACACGCTTGATCACACGGCGAAAGGCTGGGCTGTCTTCGATTTCGATATCGGCCAGCGCGTCTTTGGCAATCTCTGCCATGTAGGTCGCGCGTTCATTGAAGCCGCCAAATTCGCCGCCATAGCGGACCGGACGGCCCATCTGACGGGCGAGGGCGGGCACAATTTTGCCGTTCATCGCCCCCACATTGACGACACCAGCCTGCACGAGAGCGATACGCTCGTCCAGCGGACGCGCCGCCCACGCGGTCTGTGCCATGTCGGCGCGGGCAACCGCATCTTGTGCCTCTTGTCCCGTAAGTGTCGCGCGTTCAGCAACGACGGCGCCGTCAATCGGAGAGATACAGCGGATCATATCTCAGGCCCTTTCAAAGCCGCGGGCGACTTCCCAGTCGGTCACCACGCGGTCAAATTCTTCCTGCTCCCATTCGGCGGCGCGGGTGTAGTGATCAACCACCTCGTCGCCGAACGCCGCGCGCAACAGGCCCGATGTGCGCAAGGTTTCAGTTGCAGCCCGCAGAGTACGTGGGATTTCGCTGGCCTCACTGTCATCGTAGACATCGCCCGTAGTGGGGGGTGCGAGCGGCATCTTGTCCTCGATCCCCTTGATGCCTGCCGCCAGCATGGCCGCAAGCGCCAGATAGGGGTTCAGGTCAGACCCGCCGATCCGGCATTCGACCCGCACCCCCCTGGTGCCATCCGCACATAGCCGGAACCCCGCGGTGCGGTTATCGACGGACCATAACGTCTTGGTGGGCGCAAATGTGCCCTTGGCAAAGCGCTTGTAGCTGTTGACGTAGGGCGCGAGGAAATACGTGTACTCTGGCGCATAGGCGATCAGCCCGGCCATGTAATGCTGCATGACCTGCGACATGCCCAGCGACGCATCAGGATCGTAGAACGCAGGCGCGCCGTTCCGCCACAGCGATTGATGCACATGGCTGGAACTGCCGATCTTGTCATGGTGCCATTTGGGCAGAAAGCTGGCGGCATGCCCCTGCTGCCAGGCGATTTCCTTGACGGCGTTCTTGGCGATGGTGTGGTGGTCGGCGCAGGCGAGCGCAGGGGCATAGCGGATGTTCAACTCTTCCTGACCCGTCTCGGCCTCGCCTTTGGTGTTCTCGACGGGAATGCCTGCCGCATAGAGGTGATTGCGGATTGGGCGCATCACGCCTTCCTCCTTGGTGGTCTGGAGGATGTGGTAATCTTCGTTGTAGCCGCTGATCGGGGCCAGATCGCGAAAGCTATCCTTTCGAATGTCGTCAAAGCTCTTCTCGAACAGAAAGAACTCCAACTCCGTTGCCATCATCGCCTCAAAGCCAAGGTCGTTCAGCCGTTCGATTTGTGCTTTCAACATTGCGCGTGGGGAATGTGGCACCGGCTCGTGCGTGTGGTGATCCAGCACATCGCATAGCACCATGGCGGTGCCGTCCAACCACGGCACAGGGCGTAGGGTCGTAAGGTCAGGGGCCATGATATAGTCCCCGTAACCGGCTTCCCAGCTAGAGGCCTTGTAGCCCGGCGGGGTCGCCATTTCGAGGTCGGTGGCCAGCAGGTAGTTGCAGCAATGCGTTTCCTCAAACGAGGTTTCCACGAAGTTCACAGCCTGGAACCGCTTGCCCATCAACCGGCCCTGCATATCGACAAAACACGCAAGAACCGTGTCGATCTTGCCCGCTGTCACGGCGTCTTTCAACGTGTCAAATGTCAAATCTGCGGCCACGAGCCTGATCCTTTCATATAGTGAAGCGCCCCCATGTGTTGGGAGCGCTTGTCGCTTTGGATGTGCTTACTCGAAGTTGTAGGGCACGCCAGCCTGATTGATGACGCTGTTGTACTCCTTGAAGATGTTGACGATCTTCTGGTGCACTTCGCCCTCTTGAGCCACGTCTTCCCAGAACTCCTTGGCTGCGTTTTCAACTTCGGCCCATTCGTTGGCGGGGACCGAGCGCAACGCCAGCTTGTCACCGTTGGCGCGCAGCGCGGCCTCGCCGCCCCAATACCATTGGTTGCGGTAGGTGTGCCCGGCCTCTGTCGCAGCCATCACAACCGATTTCAGGTGATCGGGCAGGTCCGCCCAGCGTTCTTCGTTTACGAACCACGACCCGATCCAGGCACCCGAGATATTGTTGGTCAGGAAGTAGTCGGTCACATCTGCCCAGCCGACGGTGTAGTCCTCGGTGATGCCAGACCAGGCCATGCCGTCCAACTCGCCTGTTTGCACGGCAACCTCGGCATCTTCGTAGGGAATGTTCACCGGCACGACGCCAAACTTCGCCAGGAAGCGGCCAGCGGTCGGGAAGGTGTACAGTCTCAGCCCATCGAGGTCGGCGACAGATGTAATTTCTTTCTTGGTGTTAAAGTTGCAGGGATCCTGGCCCGCAGCCGACAGCCACTTGACGCCGACCTTGGCGTATTCCTGTTCCCAGATATCCTTGAGCCCGTACTGGTTGAACAGCACCGGTACGTCGAGGATGTGTTTGGTTGCAAAGGGGAAATAGCCACCGAACTGGCGCAGCGGCGTGGGGGACGCCATCGAGTCGTCGTCCGAATGCACCCCGTCAATGGTGCCGCGTTGCAGGGCCTGGAACAACTCGCCCGTGGGTACGATCTGGTCGGCGTAGAACAGTTCAACCTCAAGTTCGCCATTGGCGTTGGCGTTGATGTAGTCGATGACGGGTTTTGTCACATGCTCGCCCAGGGCGCTGCCGGCGTAGGTCTGGAACCGCCAGGTGATTGTCGATTGCGCTTTGACAATCGACGGGGTCGCCAGCGCGGCCGCGGCACCGATCCCCGCGGATGATAAAAACGTGCGTCTTGTCGTCATTGGTATGTCCTCTCTGTTGGTGCTCTTCTCAATATGTCTCGGGATGCGAGATCGGTTTTATTGTTAATTTCCATAAACATACCCCGGCAGCCAAAGGGCGATTTCGGGGAAGGTCATGATCGTGGCAAGCGCCACCACCATCACCAGAACAAAGGGCAGGATAGATGAATAAATGTCTTTAAGCGTGATGTCGGGCGGTGCCATCGCTCGCATCAGGAACAGATTGTAGCCAAAGGGCGGCGTCATATAGGCGATCTGGGTGGTGATGGTATAGAGCACGCCATACCAGATCAGGTCGAAGCCGAGCGCGCCCACCAGGGGCACATAAAGCGGGGCCACAATGACCAACATCGCGGTGTCGTCCAGAAAGGTGCCCATCAGGATAAAGCTGAGCTGCATCAGGATGAGGATCATCCAGGGGCTCAGGCCCAGCTTTTCGGTGAACAGGCTTTCGATGGCCTTGACCGCACCGAGCCCGTCGAAAACGGCGCCAAAGGCGAGGGCAGCCAGGATAATCCACATGAACATGCAGGAGATTCCGAGCGTCTTGCGCACCGAAGTCTCAAACACATCGCGCGTCATGCGTCCCTTGAACACGGCTGCGAGAAAAGCGGCGATAGCCCCGATGGCGGAGCTTTCCACGAGGGAGGTCCAGCCGTTCACGAACGGCACCATCATTGCAAAGAAGATGAAAAGCGGCAGCAGGCCCGCGCCCAGCAGCCTGATCTTCTGGGCCATTGGAATGTCACGCTCCTCCCGTGGCAGGATTGGGCCGAGGGATGGCGTGATGCGGCAGCGGATCACGATGTAGATGATGAACATCGCGGCCATCATCAGCCCGGGCAGTACGCCCGCCAGCCAAAGCTGCCCCACCGGTTGGCGCGCGATCATGGCGTAAAGCACCAGCACGACCGAGGGCGGCACAAGGATGCCAAGTGATGATCCGGCCTGGATCACGCCGGTGACCATGCGTTTGTCATAGCCCCGTCTTAGTAGTTCGGGCAGCGCAATGGTGGCGCCGATGGCCATGCCTGCAACCGACAGCCCGTTCATGGCCGAGATCAGGACCATTAGCCCAATGGTGCCCACGGCCAGGCCCCCCGACAGCCCGCCCATCCAGACGTGGAACATGCGGTAAAGGTCGTCTGCGATTTTCGACTCCGACAGGATGTAGCCCATGAAGATGAACATCGGAAGCGTCAGCAGCGGATACCACTTCATCAACTTGATCGCGGCAGCAAAGCCAAGGTCATATCCGCCCCGGTCCCCCCACAGAAAGAACGCCGCAACCACGGCCACAAAGCCAATCGCGCCAAACACGCGTTGGCCTGTCAGAAGCATCAGCATCATGGACGAGAACATGAGAATGGCGATGGCCTCGTAGGACATCAGACCTTGGCTCCCATGTCGTGCCCCTTGATGCGCAGAATATCCTTCAGGAATTCCGAAATGGCCTGAAGCAGCATCAGGAAGATGCCGATTAGCATGATCGCCTTGATCGGCCAAAGATAGGGGCGCCACACGGACGAACTTCGTTCGCCCCCGTAGCTGATCGAGTATTGGAAACTCTCCCATCCGCCCCAAAGCAGAAAGATCAGATAGACAATCAGAAAGAGGACCGTCATGGCGTCGACTTGCGCCTTGCGATGATCGGTCCATTCGCCATAGAGCAGATCCATTCGCACGTTCGACCCCATCTGGATCGAATAGGGACCGCCCAGCATGTAATAGGCGACCATCGCAAACTGGGCGACTTCAAGGGTCCAAAGCGAGGGGACAAATAACGTCTTGCTGATCGACGACCACAGCAGGATCGCCATCATGACAAAGATGCCGTACATCACCATCCGCCCGATGCGATAGTTCATGGCATCAACGAATTTGATATATTTCATAGCGGCATTCAGCATGTGGCAACCGAGAGCCTTGAGAGCGCGCGGCTGACCCAACTGGACAGGGTTGCAGCCATTTCCGATTGCGCGTGGGCATCCGCGATCAGGTCGTTTCGAACCTCGAGCATGACGTTCAGATGCCCGCCCGGCAGGGCGTGTTCCTTCAGCGTATGGGTGACACCATCGGCGGGACCATAAGGCGCGTTGCGCCTGACGACATGCGCGGTATCTGCGGTCGACAGAAGTGCATCAGCAAGGCGGGTGTCTCTGTCGTGCAACACGCCGATTTCAACGTCGCGCGCGGCGCCGTCATAGACCGGTGTAAAGCTGTGTACCGTGATCAGAATTGGCGCGTTGAAGCGCTTCAAGACCTGAGCGATTGCTGCCCGAAACGGATGATAATAGGTTGCGATGCGGTCGGCTTTCTGCGCGGCCGTTAAACCGGCATTGCCCGGAACCTCCACCACCTCACTACGTGCTGGCATTGCGTCGGGTGCGTCGGGCGGGCGGTTGCAGTCATAGACCAGCCGCGATGTCCGGGCACTGATCAGCGTGGCCCTTAGATGCTGTGCCATCCCTTGGGCCAACGCCAGCGCGCCCGGGTCCCATACCACGTGGCTGCGCGATGCGTCCGCAGCCAGACCAAGGTTGTTGAACCGTGCCGGAATATACGGACTTGCGTGTTCGCAGACCAGCACCACCGACGATGCGGCATGCGCATCACGCAGATCAACGATGGTTGCGTCCAGCGACTGGTTCAGTTGATTCATCCCGGCTTCCACATTGGAAAGGTCTTGCCAAGGGTGGTTTCTGTCAACACAATTGTGAAAAATTCATAACAGGCAAGGCGGGCCTGTTAATTTTTGTACAGAAGCGAGGCGTCTGGCATGACTGACGCAAAACCGACGATTTCGGATCGCATCCAGAACAAGCTGGACGATCTGACGCGCGCTGAGCGGCAGTTGGCCCTATCAATCCTCGAGAACTATCCCGTGTCTGGTCTGGGCCCGCTGGCTACCCTTGCCAAGGGCGCTCATGTATCTGTGCCCACGGTCGCGCGCATGGTGCAAAAGCTTGGGTACAAGGGATATCCCGATTTTCAGGCCGATCTACGCGACGAATTGGGGGCCATCGCAAAGGGGCCAATTGCCAAGCACGAAACATGGGCCGGGGCAGCCCCGTCAGAACATGTTCTGAACCGGTTTACCGAGGCGGTGATCGACAACATCCGTAACACAATGTCCCATATTGACCCGATTGCCTTTGACGCCGCCTGTGCCCTGGTCGCTGACCCAAAGCATCATATATATGTCGTTGGCGGCCGCATCACCCATACGCTGGCTGAATATCTGTTTATGCACCTGCAGGTGATCCGGCCAAACGTAACACATGTGCAGTCCACTTCGAGCACCTGGCCGCACTACCTTCTGAATGCCAAAAAAGACGACGTATTCGTGGTCTTCGACGTTCGGCGGTACGAGAACAACACGCTCAAGCTGGCTGAGCTGGCCTATGATCGGGGGGCCAGGATCGTGTTGTTCACCGATCAATGGCGCTCGCCCGTGCACAGGATGGCTGATGTTAGTCTGAGCAGCCGGATCATCGTGCCTTCGGCCTGGGACAGCGCCACCGCAATCATGCTTTTGGCTGAGAGCATGATTTCGACCGTGCAGACATCGCACTGGGAAAAGACAAAGGACCGGATGCAGGAGCTGGAAGACATTTTTGACAAGACGAAATTGTTCAGAAAGTTCACATGACACAAAAGGTGGCTGACCCCGTCGCCTCGGGATTGGGAGGCAGAGATGACGGCAAAAGGTGGTAAAGCAGTGCACACACCAGCCGGCAGCGGTGCGCCGAATGACGCCTTCGGCTTGCCGCGCCGTTTTCATGTGGAGGGCAACGCCACCACCCCCTCGGTCTGGGAAGAGGATGTACCCGAAGGCGTGGGGCCGCCGCGTCACATCCACACCAACTCTGCCGAATTGTTCGTGGTTTTGCGAGGGCGGGTTCTGTTCGAAGCGGATGGTGACCAGTTCGAAGCAGGTCAGGGTGACACTGTGCTGATCCCGATGGGAACGGTCCATGCGTTCAAGGGGCTTGATGCTGACGGGTCGGTTGTGCTGATCATGCTGTCGCCGGGTGGCGGGGATGCGTTTTTTCGGGCCGTCGCGGGCGAAGGCCTGTCACCCGATACGGATATGCCACGCATTTCGGAGCTAGCGGCCGCTCATGACGTTGAATTTGTCGGGCCTCCTTTATGAGCGCCCTGATGGTCATCCGCGCCCAGGCTGACGTGCCAGAGGTCGCAGCGGTGTTGCAGCGCCACTTTGATCTGATGCGTGCGTCATCCCCCGCTGAAAGCTGCCATGTGATGGAACCTGACACACTGCTTGAGCGTGATGCTGTTTTGTTTGCGGTCCGTGATGGTGACGCGGTGCTTGGTGTTGGGGCCATGACCGTTATTGACCCCAGCCATGGTGAGTTAAAATCTATGCACACCGTGGCAGAGGCACGTGGGCGCGGCGTTGCGCGCGCGGTGCTCAGGGCGCTGCTGGACTATTCGGTCGCTCAAGGGTTTGACCGGGTCAGCCTTGAAACGGGATCGGCTGATCTTTTTGCGCCTGCCCGTGCCCTGTACAGGGCCCACGGGTTTCGATCCTGTCCGCCCTTTGGCAACTACGCCGAGGATCCTTTAAGCGTTTTCATGACTCGTACGCTCTGAACGCTTGCCCTGCGCGCGCACCTGCGGCATGACGGGGCAAGCGGTCCCTTAGCTCAACTGGATAGAGCAGCTGACTTCTAATCAGCAGGTTGAGGGTTCGAGTCCTTCAGGGATCGCCAGATATCGGGGTGTGACTGACGTTCGACATCCAAAGTCCGTTTTTTGCGACAAAAACGGGTTTTGTTGAAGAAGTTCGACGCTGTATCGCTTTTTTGCTCATGTCTTCAGGATTTTACACCGCTTTTCCGGGTCATTCGTGGTTCGGGGTCTTCCATCTGACGATGGCGATGAGTGCCAATTGACTCACTAAGAGCCCGTCGTTCACTGTCCGTTCCACAGGTTCCGGAACCTTTGACATCACACAGCCCGCCGCCTTTTGGCCGGACGAAGCGCGCAGAAGCACGCCTGCGCCATGAAAGGACTCCACCGTGTCGCGTTCGCACTCCACGATCCCGTTCCACGATCTCAAGTTCCTCGATGATGTTCCCTCGCTCCGAAGCGTTGAAGAACGGTTTCGGAAATTCCTGAAGATGACCCGGAAGGCCGCCCAGGAGAAGGCGGTCGCCCAAGGACGGATGACCCATGACGATTGCCTTTTTGAGTACGAATTGGTCACGGACAAAGACATGCGCCGGATCAAGCGGCGCGCTATGCGGATCTTGGAACGGGTGCATTCTTCGACCGGCATGTACCACCTGACAGAAGATAACCGCGCGCGGCTGACCCCGCTGCGGGGTGGGCTGCCGGTTAACCAGCTCGCGACCGAGCATGAGGCAGACGAGATTGCCGCCGCGCTTCACGAAGAGATGCCGTGGATGGGGCCTGCTACGGAAGTGGTCTGGCATGGGCGCAGGCTTCTGCGTGTGACGGGTTGCTGGGCGCGCGGTTCTCTCCGCTGATCCTTGTCGGCTCGCCGGGCATCGGCAAGAGCCACTGGGCGCAGCGCTTGGCGCATCACTTGTCGGTTCCTGCCATGCAGATCGACGCGACGGGGGAGCTTGCGACTTTTGCGCTTGTCGGCTCCCAACGCGGTTGGAGCAGCGCGCATCCCGGCAAGCTGATGAAGACGATCCTGCAGGAGCGTCTCGGCGGACCGCTTGTGATCCTGGATGAAATCGAGAAGGCGGGGGAGACGTATTCCACGCGGGGCAGCCGTCACACCCTAACCGACGCACTCCTTCCACTGCTTGAACGGATGACGGCCTCCAATTGGGAGTGCCTCTTCTTTCAAATCAAGCTCGACATGTCCCGGGTCAACTGGGTGATGACGGCGAACAATCGCGAAGGCCTGTCTGAGCCTCTCCAGAGCCGGTGCGTGATGCTGGATCTGCCCGATCTGACCATAGAGCAATTACACGATTTTGCCTGCAGCGAGGGCAGGCGACGTGGTCTGCCGGAGCCTGCATTGGCTGCTGTGCTCGACGTCTTCGAGGGCGATGCGATCTCCAACGCCCGCCTCAGCCTCCGCATAGTCAGTAGGATGCTGGACCGCGCGGAAACCCTCGCGCGTCAACCGATCCTGAACTGAGGAAATGATGATGGATACGCTTACCATCCCGTTCGACACCGGCCGCGTGGTGATCCTCGGAGACCTTCATCTGGACAGCTACGACCGGCTCGCTGTCGACCCGTTCGCGCTCCTGAGCCTTGAATACGCGCTGCAAACAGCAGACGCACTCATCCTCGCGGGCGATCTGATCAACGGGCCTGCGTCGAACTGGTCGAAGGTTTTTGACTATTTGGCGCAGCATATCCAGCCGGAAAAGGTCTACGCGTTTCCGGGTAACCATGACTACTACAATGGCAGCCTTGGGGATGACCCTCTGCTGGAGCGCGAGGCGGCGAAAGCCGGAGCACACTTTGTGCAGAAACGGGTTCTGCGACACGGAACAACGCGGTTCCTGTGCTGCACACTTTGGACTGACTTCGACTTGCTGGACGATCAGCCCCAAGCGATGAGCGTCGCGCAACAGGTCATGCGGGACTATTCCAAGATTGCGAGACCTGCGCCGAGCAGCTTGCCGCTGGACGCAAACCCAGGTGGATGGATCCCGCAGCCGTGGATCAAGCCGGAAGATGTGTTAAAGGTTCACCAGGATCATCGCAGTTGGCTGGTCGAGGCACTATCGCAGCCACACCACGCAGGAGACACAGGGCCGACCGTCGTCGTGACGCATCACGGGCCGCACTCGGACGCGGCGGGGGCAATGGACGCCCTGACCCCGTCGTTCCATTCCGATCTGAGCGATCTAATCGCGGGCTATCATCCGGACGCCTGGTTCTTCGGGCATTCCCACAGACGGCTACGTGCCATAGTCGGTCAGACCGATATCCGTAACGTTTCCATCGGCTATCCCGACGAATTGCTTGCAGGATCCACGTCCTATCTGCGCGAAGCCTGCATCTGGGAGAGCCGTCATGGACCCGAATGATGCAGACCATGCGCTCCTCGACAAACTGAGGTCGATCAGGCCTGTGTGGGTCGACGGATTTGACGACGGCTCGCTGGTGCGATGGGACGAAATCGATCCGAATCTAATCGCCCTGATCAGGGATGTTGCACCCAATCTGGAGCCTATCCTGATTGACAGCGTGCGATACGTTCTCCCGCTGGAATGGGTGCTCGCCGTAGAAGACATCTGGCGCTTGATCACCAACCGCATGCGCCTGCGATCGCTCGAACTGGCGGTCACTGGCCCGAACGAGAATGATCTTGCCCAAGCACCCGTGTTGGCGGGCTGGGTGCCGATCAAATCGGAGTGTGGCACCTGGGCGCATCTCGTCGGCGCGGTCGACAGCCATCCCGCGTCGATCGGCCCGATGATCCGGACATCGCCGCTCTGCGGCCTCGATCCCGACCTCAGATGGGCGAGAACGGTTTCGAGGTGGTACCGGCTCAAAGGCCGGTCGACGCCCGAAGACTTCCATCGAAAGTGGGGCAGGAAAGCCGACGGCATCAGCGCGATGGCCATCGAGGTCTGGGAGGCGCAGGCGATCTGTGCCGCGGAGCAGATACGCGAGGGCATAAGGGAGGAATAGCAGATGCAGGACCGGTGCGATAAGAGCCTGATCGCCCGCGCCTCATGCTGCCGTCGAAACGTGTGATCATAAGACAGGTCTTCGTGATGAGAGAAAAACTGAAATGAACGTCCTATCGGACCGGCCCGCGAGCCGCCCCGAGCCATTTGCCTGGATCTGACCGGCGCTGAAACCGCTTGTCATCCCGTTCCGCTCAGAACCGGGCTGATAGTGGGGCGCCAGTCGCCAGAGACCTTCGAACAAGTCCTGATCCGCATGGCCCTCGAGACAGGCTTGCAGGTGGTTATCCTTGCGAACAGGCCGTTTGACCAGCCAGACGAGTACGAGGACATGCGTCCGCCGAGGGTCACCTTTATCCACCCGGACGCTCGCACGGACAGGCGGGAGCACCTGACAAGTGCTATTCAGCTGACAGGCGAGCGTTTCGGCATGCCTTCCCAAGACTTGCTCTGTATCACTGACGCAAGTTGTGAAGAGCTTGAATGCCATGGATGCCGAGCCACACGGCTACGGGATGCGGTGCAGGTTCTGGACACCTTTTCCCTTAAGCGTCGCCTTGCGGCTTTCGATGGTTATCAGCCGATAACGTCAGAAATGGTGCACACCGTGCTCGTACCGCTCGATCTGGCAATCGGTGCAACGCCGGACGCTGACCGCCTAAATGATCTCGGTCGTCTGCTCTTCGACACCGTGCTGATGATGAAAAACTTAGTGCCGACAAGCGGCTTTGCCGCCAAGAGTCTCAAGAAGCTGGTCGCCGGCTATGCGCCCATCGTCTATGGCTTTGCTGAGGACGGCGAACCGGAAGAAGTATTCCGGGAGGCTCTCTTGCGCCTCAGTGCGGGAGCGGGCGAGGCCATTTTCGTGTCGAAGGTTGGCGCGCCAGATGCGCAGACGGCACATTTAAGGCAAACGCGGGGAAATCTGGTTTCCGGGTTGCCTTCCTTTCGTGGGTGCAATTGGCTCAAACGCGGCCGGCGAACGTCTGATTGTCACCCTGTCATGGGGCAGAGCCGAACGTTGAGAAACCATCGGTCCCGAAGATCGACAGGCACATCCGCTCTCATACACTGATGGACCAACGTGAAAGCTGACGTTGATCAGGCAAGGTGCGCGGCACGTCCAAAGCCGTTATTCGGTGCGCGGCGTTAGAAGGTCCGACATGCGGGACGTTGTCGCCGTTACCCCTCTCAAAACGAACTGCTGCTGTGCATGTTTCACGACAGTAGCGGAGAGCATAAAGCAGAAGTTCGCCGCAAGTGCCAAGCGACCCAATGACAGTGTCATAAGCCGACATTTGATCACGGGCTAGACGGCGCTCTGCGCAAGTGTCAGCGTGCAGGTATGACGCGACATATCATCCAGCAGACGGACACAGACCCCGATGGCAGACGAACTGCACCCGCGGCTTTGCGCAATACAGCGTCCTTGATCGATGCACTTGCGAGGCGGTTGCCGGACAAGGGCCGTGTACTGGAAGTAGCCAGTGGAACTGGCCAGCACGCTGCAGCCTTTGCTGCGGCCTTTCCGCATCTCGAGTGGTACCCATCTGATGCAGACCCTGGACAACGTGATAGCATCACGGCCTGGCGCAAACACGCGGGGCTTGCCAATCTAATGGTCCCTATAGCGGTGGATGTGGCCAAAGCTTGGCCTGTTGTGGACGGTTCAGCGCAGGCAGTCCTCACCATCAACCTGTTCCATTTGGTTCCAGCCTCATTTGTGAAGCGGTTTTTTGAGAACGCATACAAAGCACTGGAAACCGGTGGACACGTGATCGTCTACGGCCCATTCCGTCGTGGCACGACCTTCGTGTCAGATGGAGATCGCGATTTCGATGCGTCATTGCGCGCCCGCGATCCCGCAATTGGCTACAAATCGATTGAAGCCGTAACAGACATGGCCGATCAGGTGGGTTTTACGCCCATTGCGCGCGACAACATGCCGGCAAACAACCTGCTGCTGACCTTTGCCGAAGCGCCAGTTTAGGACACCCACGTGCACCCTCTGTCAGGAAGCGCCAAACAGGATCGCTATTCTTGCGCTCGAACAAGACGGCGGAGTGGCGCGTGGCCTTTGGCTGGCTCATGCATCTTGCGGGCATGGATTTACGATGAAAGCGGTCAAGGCAATGATCGCCTGTGCAAGAACCATATCTCGGCTTCAACGCATGGTGGCGATTGTCGATACGAACAACCGCCAATCGGTTCGCGTGCTAGAGAAGGTCAGTATGACCTGTGAGGCTGAGGTGATGTTTGACCGCTACGGCTCTCCCGATCATAGCTTCGTCTTAGCGCTGCACTGACGGGTGTACAGGTCACTTGGGCGGATAGAAGATCGCCCCAGGCAGATAGGCGCGTGGTAGGTCCATCCCCACGGGCAAGGCCCGGCCGGACGATAAATGATCCGGCAAGAGATGTGTATGTGGCCCATCTGGCGATGTAGCGTTGGGCGGCGGGATTTGGCCTTGCACTTCAATGCGCCCAAGCGCGCTTTCGACAACGCGGGTTGGGCTTTCCGCAACCAAGGCTCCGGCAATCATCGGCAGGGCTTGTGAAAATGTCAGACCCTTCGCCTGATCAAGCGCACTTTGCGCAGGGCTCTGTCCCAGTCGGACACAGAAACGACCTTCTTTCCGGCCCAGACCAAGATCGTAGAGACGCGTGTTTTCCTCTGACAGGAGCGCGTGCGTGTCAGAACCCAAATCCGACACGCCGTCAGCCACAGGCAGGCGACCGCGTTCCCGTTTGACCGCAAGCATGATCCGCGGCTCGGCCATCAAGCCCGGCGGATCAAAGGTCAGCGCGCGGATATCGTCGTTGAGTGTCATTTGGATGGCACCGTTTCGGGTGCGCGCGACGACGTCGTCACCATCTGCGCGGACGTCCACCACCTCATCGCGTGCGGCTGTGAACTCGGCAACCGCGCCGACAACCCCAATGACCCACGTGCCCCGCCCGGCCTGCAGAGTAGATATCGCGAAGGCACGGATGTCTTCCGTGGTCCAAGGAAGCCTGCGGCACGTCACGCCGAGCTGCTGCAGCCGCTCCGGGATCTGCTCCCAGACCACTTGTCGCGAGCCCTCAGACCTCACGCGCCACCCATCCATCTCTTCGCCCGTCCGCCCGCAGCCCAAGCACCAGCCAGTGGCCTCGTCGAGTTTGCACACGCCTGTGCAGGGGCTTGCAATTGTCATGATAGGATCTCTTTCGCTGGGGCCAGGGCAGCAAGGATGGCGTCAAGCCCATCGGTCAATGCAGCCGGCCCGGGTTGGAGGATGAGGGGGGACTTGATCTCGATAATGCGGTTGTCGCGGACCGCCGGTATGGAGTGCCATCCACGCCGTGCCGCGATTTTCTCAGGCCGCACTTTCTTGCCACACCACGACGCCAGGATGACATCAGGTGCGGCCGCGATGACCTGATCTGAGGTGACAAATCGGTCCTTGGCCGCCGCTTGGCGCGCAAGGTCGGGAAAGATGTCCTGACCTCCGGCAATCTCCACCAGTTCCGACACCCAGTGAATGCCAGAGATCATGGGATCATCCCATTCCTCGAAATACACTTTGACCGGCGGACGCTGTACTGCACGCGCGGCGATGCTCGCCAGCCGTTGTTCATAATGGTCTACCAACCGCGCCGCCAGTCGCCCTTGTCCGACGGTCGCACCAAGGTTGCGGATCATGGCCAGAATGCCCGCGATGTCCCGTTGGTTGTAGGCCATGACCGCGACGCCAGCCCGGATGAGCTCAGCGGCGATGTCAGCCTGCAAGTCCGAGAATGTCAGGACAAGGTCGGGTGACAGGGCCAGGATTTTTGGGATGTCGGCGGAGGTGAAGGCCGAAATACGGGGCTTTTCTTTCCGCACGCGTTTGGGTCGGACGGCATAACCGGACACGCCAACGATCCGGTCTTCTTCGCCAAGCAGATAGAGCGTCTCGACCGTTTCCTCGGTCAAACAGACAATGCGCTCTGGCGGGAAGACACGCATGGCTCAAAAGACATCCCGACGGGCCTTTGCGCCGCCACGACGCGCCGGTGCGGGTAGCCTAAGCTCTAGTGGTGCGAGGGGCGAAGCGGTTGATGCCACCAACAGGTGACAAAATACGGCGATGGCAGGAGAGGTCCGGATGAAAGGTTGCGCCAGCTCATAGGCGCGCATGGCTTCGTTGAGATATCCGGAGTCGCCTTTGAGGGAGCCCAGCCATTGTGCATACCCAAGATGCCCCATCGCTGCAGCGATGTGTTCGGGTACATATCCGATGTCGAGTTGTGAAATGGTGCGTTCCAGCAGCATGAGGCTACATCCTTTGCGAGATTTGGTCGGGGCATCCTCTTCTTGGGTACGCCCCGGCCTGATTTGCGTTAGCTGCTTTCCAAAGCTGCCAGCAGCTGACCAAGGTTGTGTTCGAACATGGCGAGGTAGCTGGTTGCCGGTCCGTCGCGTTCGGACAACGCATCGGAGTACAGCTGACCGCCGATTTCGAGGCCAGTCTCATCTGCGATTTGTTGAACCAGCGCCGGGCTCGTAATGTTTTCGACAAACAGGGCTGCCACACCATCTTCGCGAATTTGCGTAGTCAGGGCGGCAAGCTCTTGGGCTGACGGTTCGGCTTCGGTGTCGATGCCAATGGGTGCGATGAAGTTCATGCCGTAGGCATCGGCCAAGTATCCAAAGGCGTCATGCGCCGTGATAACAGTCCGACGATCCTCGGGCAGAGCTGCGAGGCGTTTCAGCGTGTCCGCATGCAGCGCGTAGAGTGTTGAGATATAGGATGCCGCATTGGATTGAAATTCAGTCGCGTGGTCGGGCATCGCTTCGGACATGGCGTCCGCGATGTTCTGCACATAGACGACGCCGTTTGTCAGCGCGTTCCAGGCGTGGGGATCGACTTCACCGTCAACCAAAACCGGCGTTACACCTTCGGTTGCTGCAAAGACGGTTCCTTCGGCGCCGGATTCTGCAATCAACGTGTCTGACCATGTTTCAAAACCCATTCCATTGACGAAAATCACGTCCGCTTCGGCAACGGCCTTCGCATCTGCGACCGCCATCGCTTCGCCCGCCAGGGACAACCTGCGCAAAACCAGGAAGGCGCCGACAGGCGCGACCGAGGCCGAGAGCACTGTGGTCGCCACAAAGGCGCGCTGCATGAAGGCAAAGCTCCACATCTCAGAGAAGAGCTCAAACATGAGCGGCCTCTCCGTGGGATCTTTTGAACATCCAAGCGGCTTGGCTTTCGGAGAGATAATTCTGCGCAACAAGGCGTTCTGGGGTCAGGACGGTCTCGACGGGCCCATGGCACGCCTCGCCGTTACCCAGCAGCAGCGCGGTATCACAATGATCCAGCACCGAAGAGAGGTCATGCACAACCAAGATGATCGCACGCCCTTCATCGCGCCAGTTGTCAATGAGCTTTAACAGATGCGCTTCGGTGGTTTGGTCGACCGCTGCGAAGGGCTCATCCAACAGGATAAGTGGAGCATCCTGCATGATCACACGGGCAAAGAGGGCGCGTTGCAACTGTCCACCGGACAGCCTGTGCAAGGCTTTGTCCGCGATGTCGCCGACGCCAGCGGCCTCCAGTGCGGATGCAACCTTGGCGCTGGTCTCAGGGTTCAAGCGACCACCCATCCCAAAGCCTTTCCAGGCCCCCATGGCCGCCAAATCGCGCACCCGCAGCGGAAAACGACGGTCAAACTCCGTCATCTGAGCAAGGTACCCGATTTCCTTCGGCTGTCCGCCGGGCCAGTGCAGTTTTCCCGCCAAAGGGGTCATGAGGCCCAAAAGCGTCTTCACAAAGGTACTCTTGCCCGAGCCGTTTGCCCCTAAAACTGCGAGGGTCGAGACGCGTTCCACGTCCATCGACAACCCTCGGAACAGCGTCAAATCCGGGTATCCCAGTGCCAAATTCCGCAATTCCACGACCGCCGACATTCAAAGCACCGCCCAGATTGACAGCCACAACACAGCCGACCCTGCCACAGCCCACCCGATCAGAGATGTCGTGCTCAAATTCGTCATGCAAAAGCTTCGCCTCGATGGCGTTAGCTCAGGCTTTTCTGGGGTTCTCGCCTCGCGCATCGCGGCCTCCGCTGCGGCGGGGGCAATGAGATACGTCGATGTAGGTACGCGGTTGCGTCCTTCATGTTTGCCTCTCTCCAGGACACCCCGCCTGGGTCAGTTACATCCTGCAGACGGACAAGCCGCCGCGCGATGGCAGGTCTCCTGACTTGCGGATCACGGCTTCCCCGAACCTTCCCAGGCTGCTGCCCAGTGGTCTAAATCGGGGTCGCTCACCGCTTACAGTTGCGGGGGCAGTCACGGAATTGGTGGCCTAAGACGACACCGCACCGTGTTCCCATTTCATCTCGCCGACTCATACGTCGTTGAGAACCATCAAGGCGAGTTAGCGCCTTCCGATTGAAATGGTCAAGCTTCCACTTTGGGCAGGTGTCGCTTGCGACAGTCTTACGCAAGTCTGTGGTTTAGGCGATCTGCTTTGCCGCGTTGGCAAGTCCCGCCTTGGCTCCAACGATTTGCGCAACGAAAAGTCCCGCAAACGCAACAGTATTTGTCCACAAGATGAACCAGACCACCGCTGGCGCAAACGCAGAAGATGTACCGCCCAGAACCAAACTGGCAACGAAGACCGTTCCCTGTTGGCCAGCCCATGCGGCGGCAAAGCTGATCAACACGCGCAGAGGCAATGCACTCGTGTCGATCCTAGACAGCGCAAAGCGCGCCACCGCAACGGCAGCGATGGCAGAGCACCCCAAAGCCGCGCCCCACGCAAAGGTCATGGCATCCAGCGGATAGTCAAGAAATCCAAACCCGATCACCTGGTTAGCGAGCCATCCAAGACCGGACAAAAGGAACGCCTCCCGCGCCGAGAACATCAACGCCGCAAGTGCCCCAATCGCCGCAAATGGCATCCCACAGGCCAACGCGAAACTGAAAAGCACCCCCGTCGCGATGAGAATGCCCATCCAGATCAGTGGGGGAGCGCTGCTTGTGGTGTTCACCGTCATTTCCTACCCAAGAGGCCGCAATGCAAGGCCACGCGATCATACCAAAGCAACTGCAGACAACCAAATCAATCGTGGTTTTTTGCTTTCAAGCCGGAGATGAACAGCATCGGTTCACAGTCGAAGCAAACGGCAGATATGCGGGTTGCAACCGCGGCATTAGAGAAACTTACTCAAGGTCCGCTCGGGGCCGTCTTGTCGGTTGACGCAGGCAGAACGAATGTCGGCTTACGGGTTCCCCGCTGTTAATGATCACCAAATGATGCCGCCATGTGGGCCTCTAAAGGTGTTTGAGTTTCTCGCGCAAGCCAAAATAGTAAGGTGGCTGTCGATGCCATTGTTACGCTTTGCTGAACTGCAGTTTCGATGCTTTTAGGCTTGGGTGAATTTTTGAGCAATTCTACGTCCTTGAAAATGCTATCGCGCCTTTTCTCATATCCATGTCCGAAGAACCCCTCTCTTTCAACCAATTCAGGCAATTCGCTAGCTGCTGCTCGCACAAAATCGATGCCCCTTTGGGTCTCGAAGTGTATGCAGTCAATAACTTGAGACGAAGGAGCAAGCCCGTTCCTTCCGCTACAAAGGTCGCCCATCCGTTGGATGCAAGCAGACTGGAGCGCATCGCGGAATACCGTTTCGGCGTCATCAACAGCCATCAGGCACGCGATGTAGTTTGGGTTGAGGTCTTGCGAGAGGTTGTCAGGAACATGTTCGGCAACGCCAACTCTTGGCAAGCCAAATGCAGCAGCAACCAAAAAACTGGCAAAGACCTGTGACATGAACTTAATTTGAGCCTCCGTGATGCGATAGTTGGTCCAGGGGGTTCAATCCAGCATTACCTGCGCAGACATTCGTGCACTGCGCAGCATCGGTCAAGTTGAGCTCGCTGCTGACCTCAAGGGCAGCGCGGCATCAACAACGGTCACATCTCGCGCGCGCTGCGTCGAAGACGGCCCTAACGAGCTATTCAGTTGCTATTCCCGACACTGCGGTGCGGCTCGCCAAAGCGAAATTTCGCAGCACCCAGGAATTTAACAGGCCACAAAGGTCATGACTCATAGCCAGTCTGCAGAGATAAGGTTTGGCCGCAGCCATCAGGACGTTCTGTATGCCATAAGCAGGCACGTCCGTCAGTCCGGTTGATGAAAATGTCCAGTTTGATGTCTGGTGTTTCCATGGTGTCGCCCTTGATGTCACGGGCGCCGAGTATGCACGCATGACTGAAAACCAGCGCGCGAAAGTGAAGCGCGTGCGTCGCGGGGTGGTCGCTGTTATGATGTCGCCTCTCGGATGATCTTGGGTGTCGAGCGTTAGCTGTTGTGCCATTGCACACAATCTTGGCCTTCGAACATGCTCTGTTTTCGCGAGCTGTCGCGCATGTTTCGGCTAA
Organism: Pseudomonadota bacterium; assembly: GCA_038525015.1. Classification (GTDB taxonomy): domain Bacteria; phylum Pseudomonadota; class Alphaproteobacteria; order Rhodobacterales; family Rhodobacteraceae; genus Tateyamaria. The sequence continues at coordinate 325,205 of JBCBID010000003.1, forward strand.
TGCGATGCGAGCGAAAATATGGCAGGCCAAGGATCGGCGTGCATCCAGCGCTGACGCAGAGGCGCAATTGCGTCAACCGGCAGGTACAAGAACCGCGACCGAGAAGTTCTGCCCGGCATCAACATATTGCGTGGCAATGTCCCATCCGGCGCCGCCTGCCAGCGCGGCGAGGCGGTGTGCCGAATACTTGCGGGCAGCGCTCACATGAATGGGTTCGTCCGCGGCAAAGGCAAACTCTTTGCCCGCTAGCGTGACGCGCTGGCGACGCGTCGAGACCAGATACATATCGATCCGTGCAAGCGTCGCGTCCCAGCTGACCCGGTAGTCAAAGGCATCAAGATCAAAGGTCGCCTTCGCCTCGCGATTGAGCCGTGCCAGGATATTCTTGATGAACCGGGCGGTGACACCTTGCGGGTCGTCATAGGCCGCGAGCAAAGCATCCGTGTCTTTGACCAGGTCAACGCCCAGAATGAACGCCGTAATCCCCTCCCATGCGCGTGCGCGCGCCAGCAGGGCATGCGCACGCTCGGGCACAAGGTTCCCGATTGTCGAGCCGGGAAAGAAGCCGACCTTCGCACTGCCCCGCAACGTGTCGGGCAATGCGACTGGTGCGGTGAAATCGGCGACGACGGGGATGATCTGCAGTCTGGGATAACGACCGCGCAGGTCGTCGGCAGTCTCGAACAAGAAGTCGCGCGAGATGTCTATGGGCACGTAGGTGCCAAAATGCGCGCCGGCATCCAGAAGCGTGCGCGTCTTGATGGACGCGCCCGACCCCAGCTCGACCAGGGCGCCACCTTCGGGCACAAGCGCGGCCAAAGCGTCGGCGTTGTGACGCAGAATATCCGCCTCGGTGCGCGTCGGGTAGTATTCTGCAAGCTGGGTGATCTGCTCGAACAAGGCACTACCATGGTGATCGTAGAGCCATTTGGGGCTCAGCGTCTTTTGCCGTTGGGACAGGCCCGCCAACGCGTCCGCGATCAGGGCCTCAGTCTCAGTCACGGCAGCCGCGGACATCTGAAGCGCGCCGTCCATTATTCTGAAACCCGCGCAAGACGCCGCCCCGCCGTTTGCCGGCGGAACGAGGTGTCGCAGGTCGAGCGCATCTGTTCGTGCCACGTGGCGCAACTGCTGCAGGGTTCCCGTGGTACGAATCTGGCGCCCGCTCTGCGTAGGCGCGCCAACACGCTCGGGCCGGCCAACGGGTCTATGGCTTGGTTCAGCGCCAGCGGTGCAACGAGAGCAGTCATTTCCGAGAAAGGCTCCTTGAAACGGGCGACTTAAACGCGCCTTTCGCATATACGACGAGTTGGGCTCGGATAGTGGCAGAACCACCTGCGCACACGCGAACGTGTAATTTGACCAATGCAATGAACGCTCTGCCCCGTCCGATCAGATACGATCTGTTTGGGCAAGCATAGACACCCCATCGGGGTCAGATGCGCGTCCTGTCGACCTTGCATCGGGCGGACATTCGGCTCGGCATCGCGCAGGGATCTGAACATCAATCTTGCAAAGGTGATGCCTATACCGTCGCGCTCACCCGAAGGTTATCGCGCGGGCACGATGCGTGCCCGATCTCCTGCAAGGGCGTCAGCGCTGTTCTTGCCGTCCGCGGGTCGCAACAACGCGGCACGTTGGCTTTGCGCATCGGGAACCACGACAGCACGACGCGCCAGAAAGCGGCCCGTATACGGCCCGAAATAAATGGCGCGCGTGTCGGCAAAGCTGTCAAGTTGCAAGCGCTGGTCAAAGCTGTGGCCCAAGCCCGCTACGCGGAACCCGGGTGCGGTCTCTACAGCTTCAAGATAGCCTTCGACCGACAATTGGCGCAGCGTGTTGCCACCCTCGCGGAACCGTCCGAACTGCAGTGATGACGCGCGTAAGGCCCCGTGGGTAAAGGTGCCCCGCGCCACCACGAACTGGCCCGCGATCAGGCTGCGACCCTGCGGCGGCCTCAGCGGGGTCTGTCCAATGCGCCACCCCTCTACCGCTGTCCCGGCAAGCACGCCTGCAACCATGTCGTCTCCCGCGGGGGCTGGTTGCACAAGGCTCGCGCGCACCGATCCGTCCGCCTGCCAGATGCCGCTCAAGGTGACACGCTCGCCCGCCAACGTGGCGTTTGCACCAATGTTGTGAACCGGTGTGCTGTTGATCGCATATCCCGCACCTTGACGCAGCAACACGCCGGTGAGCGGATCATCAATGTCGATGCGCTGCGCTTCGAACCGGCCCAGACGGGCGCGGGCCAGCATGGTCAACATGCGCCCCGGCACCAGCAGGCCGTCACTTGCGGGCGCGTTCGCCGCGTAGATACGCGTGCCCGATGTCACTTCGACCCGCAGGCCGTTGGCCAGCACACTGCCAGACCCCACCATCAACCCAACGATCCCGGTGCCACCAATCCCACCTTCGAAAGGGTCCTCGCCCAATTGCGAAACAGAAATGGCGGGTGCGCAGGCGGTCAGCGCACTGCTGCCGATCAGCCCAAGCGTGTGCCGTCTTGTCAAGCGTGTCACGGGTCTTGGGCCTTTTTGTCTTGGTCCGCGTCAGCGGTGTCTTCGCGGTAAAAGTAAATGCCCAGCCGGTAGCGTTGTCGAGGGCCATCCGCGTCTTTGCTGTCCCGGTGAAGGGCGCTTGATTGCGTGTTCAATTCTTCCAGAAGCGTCTGCGCCTTGGCGCGCGCCGTGGCCTCGACCTCGTCCACCGCGTCTGGAGGCAGCTGGTTGTAAAACACTGCGCGTTCAAAGAAGGGCGGGCTTTCCGCCAGCAGGTTTTCCGTCGCAGCGGCCAGGTGGTCGCCCACATTGGCAGCAAAGAACGCTTCCTTGTCAGGTGTGCGTCCGGTTCCCACAATGGCGTCCGCTTCCAAGCGCAGGCGGCCATCTTCCGTTTCGCTTACAAGGTTAGCGTTCAGCAATTCGTCCAGCACCGTCCGAGGCCGTACATCGCGACTGACCGTCCGCACAAGTGTCTCGAAATCCGGGCCTGCCTCGCTTTGCCGGGGCAACAGCGCGGGACCACCATCGGCCAAAAATGCGGGTGCGGACATCCATTGCCCCACCACGGTCGCCAGCAATGCGCTTTTGCGGCGGGTCTGACCCGTTTCGTCATCACCTTCGGCTTTGATTGTACGAATGTCCTTGCGATGCACGCCGGTCAAAAGTGCAATCCTGCTGTCGGTCAACGGTTTGTCATCCAAGCGAAATGACTCCTCGGCCACCTCGACATAGACCCTTTTTAGCAGCCCATACACAACCGGTGCGGTCATCCCGCGCGCAATCATGGTGCGCACCAGCGGGCGCAGTAACCCCCTGAGAACACGCAAGAATGCGTGGGATGTGCTGGTTTGCTCGCGTCGTGCCATAACCCGAGATTATCTCACGTGGAAAAATTTTCCACGCAAAACCTTGAAATCTTGGGGGGCTGCGTCATTTCGCCATCCGTGGGAAATATTCCCACATAAATATCGGACAGACCGGCCGCGTGCCGCACTTTGGGAGACTACCTATGAAACGCCGTTCCTTTATGAAGATCACCGCCGTCGGCGCGGCCCTTGCCACACTTGGTGCTTGCGCCGAGATGAACACAACGCCTGATATCGTCGACACCGCGATTGCAGCAGGGTCCTTCAACACGCTGGTTGCCGCCGTGCAGGCCGCTGATCTCGTCGACACGCTGAAAAGCCCCGGCCCCTTCACCGTGTTTGCTCCCACCGATGATGCTTTTGCAGCGCTTCCGGCGGGCACCGTCGAAAATCTGCTCAAGCCCGAGAACAAGGACCAGTTGGTCAGTATCCTGACCTATCACGTCGTACCAGGTCAGACGCTGTCGAGCGATCTGGCTGGTCAGCGGCTCAGCGTTGCCACCGTGAACGGTGCCAATGTGCACATTGATGGCCGCAATGGTGTCAAGGTCGAGCAGTCCAACGTCATTCAGGCGGATATCCTGGCATCGAATGGCGTGATCCACGTCATCGACAAGGTTCTGATCCCCTAAATCGCCCCCCCCCAAGAAGGAGTTTGAAAGATGTCAGCCACGACATTCACCTTCACCGGGTTTGCTGAAAGCGACCTGACCCAGGGCAACCTGGGTCACGGCTCGGTCTTCACTCAGCCCGATGTTGCAACGCTCAACTTTGAAGTAATCGACAATGACTCCGCCCTGAGCGGAGATTTTTTTGACTTCTCGCTCGACCGCAACGGCCAGGAGGCAGCAATCCTGTCAAATGGTGACGATATCGGGTCAGGTGGTCGCCTTTATGCCGAACGCGCCTTTCACCTGCGTGACAGCGCCGGCACCGAATATGTGCTGATCGAACTTGAGCAAGAGCACAACCATACCGACTTTTTCACCTATCGTGGCGCCATTCCACCGGCGGGCGCGGAATTGACGGTCACAGGCATTCAGAACGTCTTTCACGTGCCCTATGCCGACCTTGGCGCCGGGGACACCACCCAGAACATCGTGGCCATCGCGGCGGGTTCCGATGACTTCAATATTCTTGTCCAAGCGCTGACTGTCGCCGGTCTGGTCGAGACAGTGCAAAACCTCGATGACATCACCGTTTTCGCCCCGACCGATGCGGCCTTTGTACAACTGGCGGTCGATCTGGGGTTCGAGGGCGACACATCGGACGAAACCGCAGTCTTCGGTGCGATCGCCGAGGCGCTGACCGCTCTCGCCCCGGATGGCGATCCGATCCCTTTGCTGACTGACATCCTGCTCTATCACGTTGCATCGGGTGCCAGCACCGCGGACGACATCGCGGCCGCGGGAAGCGTCGACACATTGCTAGCAGGGGCGTCCTTCGGCGCTGACGGGTCTGAATTGATCGACGCAGAACCCGACATCGAAAACCCTAATATTGTTATTGAAGACATCGCCGCCACCAACGGCATCATTCAGGCGATTGACCGGGTCCTGCTGCCCATCGACATTCCGGGCAACACGCCCGAGCCTGACCCCGAACCCGACCTCACGCTGACGGGCCTGGTCGCTGCAAGCGGCGGCGTGTTCGACACTGACAGCACCGATTTTGATATCCTGCTCAACGCCGTCCAGGCCGCAGGTCTGGCAGGGGCGCTTGACGACCCCGAGGCGGATCTCACCGTCTTTGCTCCCAATGATGCAGCCTTTGTCGGATTGGCTCAGGCGCTGGGCTTCAAGGGCGCGGACGAAGGCGAAGCCTTTGCCTTTATCGTGGATGCCCTGACATTGCTCAGTGCAGGGGGCGATCCCATCGCGCTGCTGACCGACATCCTGCTCTACCACGTGTCGCCCGGCGCACAGGATGCAGACGCCGTGCTTGGCGCAACGACGCTCGACACGCTCTTGGGGGCCACAATCGGCGTTGATGGCACCAGCCTTGTCGATAACGACCCGGACGTGCCCGACCCGAACATCATCGCGACCAACCTCGAAGCGTCGAACGGCATCGCCCATGTGATCGACGGTGTGCTGTTGCCCGTTGATGTGCTGCCCGACAATGGGCCGGGCCGGGTCGATTTTGTGATCGACGATGACAGCGGTTCGACCATTCGCACCTTCAAGAACGATGACTTCGTGTTTGGCAAAGGCGGCGATGACAAGATCGCATTGGGCAAGGGCGCAGATGTGGGCCTGGGCGGCGATGGCGATGATATCCTTCGGGGCGGTCGCGGTGAAGATACGTTGGATGGCGGCGACGGGGATGACCGTCTTGTCGGGGCACGCAACGACGACATGCTGACAGGCGGTGCAGGGGCCGATGTCTTTGTCTTCGGTCGCCGCGACGGAGAGGATGTAATCACTGATTTCGCCATTGGTGAGGATGCCATCAAGCTGCGCCATTTCAGCGATCACCGGAACGTCCTCGACCTGGTATCGGACGGCGAAGATGGCGCAACACTCACCTTCGGCAAAACAGTCGTCACGCTCGACGGCGTTGCCGCCGGTGATCTGACCGCTGACGACTTCCTGTTCTAGGGCGCCCTAACGCACTCACGGTAAGGGGCCGCGCATGCATCGCGGCCCTTTTTTGCCCAGTCGGCCGCCTGACGCCCAACGCGTCCGTACGGACGTCTCTTTCGAGATATGTCCATGGTCGCCGGGATTAACGTCAAGCCCATCGCATCCAATACCGCGCCCGCCTAACCGGTCTGCCCACCGCGTACGCCTACATAGTCAGTCGCCACCTCCGTTAGTCGAACCAACCGGGCGTTGGCGCGGGATGCGTCTTGTGTCATGTGATTGTCATCTGGACCTGTAATGGGGTGAGAGATGTTCACGCGCTACGCCGTCTATTACACTCCCGAAGCGGGCACTCCACTGGCCGAGTTTGGAAAGGCGTGGCTGGGGTGGGACAGTGCGACCGGGACCGCCTGCCCACATCCCGATAGTGCGGGGCTGGACCTGTCTGCGCTCACGGCCACACCGCGCCCCTATGGCTTTCACGGAACCATAAAACCGCCCTTCCACCTGGCCGACGGTGAAACCACGGATCAATTGCAATGCGCGCTGGCAGCACTTTGTGCAAGCAGCGCTCCCATCACGCTTAACGGCTTGCGCCTTGCCCGGCTGGGACGCTTCCTGGCGCTGGTGCCGATCCGTGCGCATGATGGTCTGGCCAACCTCGCGGCCAAGGCCGTTCGGGACCTCGATCATTTCCGCGCACCGCTCACAGATGCCGAACGTGCCAGGCGCCGCACCGCCAGTCTGTCACCCGCGCAAGAGGCACATCTGCAGCGCTGGGGTTACCCTTACGTGCTGGACCAGTTTCGCTTTCATCTGACCCTCAGCGGAAAGCTTGACACAACAACCCTCACCCTGGCCGAGGCGGCCCTTGAGCCGCGACTGGGCGCGCTCGACCTCGCTCCTTATCAGATCAGCGGCTTGACCTTGATGGGGCAGCAGGAAAATGGGCGCTTTTACCAGATCCAGCGCTACGCGCTGACGGGATAGAGCGCTTTGTGCGCCGTCAGTGCCTTTGAAGCGCGCCGCCCGGGGGGCACGGCGCTTTGCTTTTGCGCGCAAATTCTTGCCGCCTTATCGCGTTCTTCATTTCACAGATGCGCAAAAATCGGCGCAGATCGGGCGCGTAGGGATGGATTTGCAGATGTTTTGCTGCCAGCAATCACCAAGGGTGCAAACCAAAGCGCAAGTCATCACCCGTGAATAGGACGCAGTCATAGTGGTCGTTGCAGTCGCCGCACATAAAATAGCCTATATGCCGGTACCCAAATCTGCCTGTAGCTCCGTCAAGGCGGCCCTGCTCCAGATCGATCCGGCGCACCCCAGCACCGTCGACATGGACGTGGTGCACGACGTCTTTCCAACGCGCAGGTTCCACCAGAAGAACTGGCGAGACTATGACGATTGGTGGCGCTTCACGGTCGTGCGCGACCCGCTGCGTCGACTGCTTTCGGTCTACACCGACCGCGTGGTCAACCGACGCGAACTCTTCCACAGTCGCAGGCTCCGCAAGCAAACCGCTCTGCCACGCGACCCCGATCCCGACTTTTTCTTCCAGAACCTGCAAGCCTACCGGCGTCTTTCATCTTCGATCAAGCACCATGCGCTGCCCGTGCACCTTTTTGTCGGGCCAAAGCCGCTGCCTTACGATCAGGTGTTTCGCGTGGACCAACTCTCGGACCTGGTTGGCGCGTTGGCGCAGCGCTCCGGCACCACCCCCGATATGCCGCGCTTGAATCGCAGCGGGGCCAAGCTGTCACTCGACAGCCTCCACCCGCAGACCCAGGACGCGCTCGCGCAAGAACTCAAACCCGAATACGATCACCTTCGGGGGTTTTTCAGCAACCCGTTCGCGGACTGAACAGGCGCCCCCATCGGCAAGCCCGGGTGGCACTAGACAGGCGCGTTCGATGCCGTCTTGATGCCTCAGACCAGTGGGGTGTCCCCCGAAGTGTCAAGCCCCAGAATGATCGGGTCGTGGTCAGAAGACGCAAACACATCCGGGCTGAAGAACCCGGGATCGGTAAACCGCGAACTGTAGTTCAACAGGTCCGGCTCTTCCGCATTGATGTGCCATTCCGTCAGACCGGTCACCAGATCCGCCAACGTGTCCGATGCCACGGCGTGGTCAAGTGCGCCTTGCTGGCCATCAAAGACAAAGCTGTAGGCGTTTTCGACCCCGACAAATTCTGCAAGCAGATCGGTGTAAAACGCATCGTCCGTCAGCGCCTGAACCGGGTCTTCGTTCGAATAAGCGTTGTAGTCACCCAAAATGACAAAATCGTCGGTGCCGGTGCCACCAAACGCGGTGCGCAACCAGTCGTTGGTCTCTGACGCCGCATCCGCACGCACCTGGTTCCAAAAGGCCTGCCCGTTGCCCTGGTCAAAATTGGGGTCTGTCAGCAATGCATCCAGGTCTGCTTGGGTGATCGCAGTCGTGCCGCTGTCCAGGGCATCCTGTGCGGCCTCCGCAAGGCTTTGCAGGCCACTGTCGCCCTTTGACTTGAAGTGCACCGACGCAACCGTGAACGCCACACCGGTCTCGGCGTCCTCGAACTCGGCTGCCACAACAGGCCGGTTGCGCTGATTGTCCGACAACTCATTGCTGCCTAAACCATCGCTCAGCACCTGCGCCGTGGCCAGCGTGTCGGCCGCCGACGCCTCCTCGAACGCATGGTAGTCGGCCGTGATCAGATTGACGGCTGTACTGTCATAGATCAGCCCCGTGGTGATCGCATCCGTTCCGATAAAGCCGTCTTCGTCCGGGTCGGTGGGATCGGTCGGGTCCACAAAGGCAAACACCTGTCCCGTGCCCTGCGCCGCCGCTTTTGCATTCAACGCCTCGACCAGCGCGGCAATGGCGCTGTCAGCGCCAAACCCGTTGTTCTCCAACTCCTGCAGGGCCAGCACTTCGGCTCCTGTGCCCAGGATCGCCTCTACCAGCTTTTCGGTCTGACGGTTCAGGTCCTCTTCGGTGCGCGCACCGCGCACCCCGACGTCGCCCGTCGGCCCGGTGCCGCCGTTCAGGGTGGTGAAATAGTTCAGCACGTTGAACCCCGCGACCTGCACGGTCCCGCCCACTTCGTCCGGCGTGGCCTGCCGCGCGCCCTCATTGGTAGCGGGATCAATTTCAAGCCGGTTCTCAATCAGCAACTGGTACTCGCCAAACCCAAAGCTCAGCACACCCGAGGGCGCGTTCGTGATCTCGGCCCCAAGACGCAAGGTCGGCCCCTCGGCACCAAAGGTGTCGCTGCTGTCCAGAAAACCGTTGCCGTTGTCACCTACACTTGCCGGGACAAACTCGAACCCATCCGGGTTCTGACTGCTCAAACCGTCGTCGATCAGCAGCCGGTTGTTCAGGTTCGCCTCTTGCAACGCGGCGACCTCGTCCGCTTCGATCTGTGCATCAAACACCTGTGTTGGCTGGGTCTGTGTCCCCGCCGACACCGTGATCTGCCCAAAGCGGTCAAAGTTGAAATTCTCGATCACGGTGAGCGGGTCATCTGTCCCGCTTGTCACCTCGACCCGCATCCCCTCCAGCGCCTCAAAGTCGGGGGCTGTCTCCGGTGACAGCCCGATCTGCACGGCGGTGGGCAGCGGATTGCCCGACGACACCACCGTGATGTCGCTGACCGTGTCGATCTGCGTCAGGTCAAAGAACTCGTCGACCGTACCCGTCACCGACACCTGGTCGCCCAAATCGGGCAGGTCCAACCCCGCGGCAAAGACAAAGATGCCCTCGGACGTGGCCGCATCCCCGTCGGCATCGGTATCCTCTTCCTGCAGGTAGAACCCGTTGCCAACCACATAGGTCACGATGGCCGATACGGTCACAACCTCGCCAAAGCGCGCGGCGACCTCGCCCGACCCTTGCACCGATGAGATAAGAACCGTTTCACCTGGCGGCGGTACAATCACTCCGCCATTTGGCGCGCCGGGCGTGCCCAGATCACCATCACCAAAGCTTTCTACCGCGGTGGTCCAGTTGGCGCCGTCATTGTTGTCTGCGGTCAAATCCGCCAACTCCATCGCGGCTCCGGTGGGGTCGGGCCAGTTCAGGCCACCATCCCACTCAATCCGGTCAATCTCGTCCCCCGCCGGGGTGGTCAACACAATCTCATCTGCGCCATTGCTCAGCGACATGCCGGAATATTCATAGTCGACCGGGACGCCGCCATTGGTGCTGATGTCGGCATTGTTGCCCAGAACCAAGTAACTGCCCGGCGCAATGGTCAGGGGGCCGCCATTGTCGATGACAAAACTGTCGCTGTCGTTGTCCGACACCGTCCAGCCATTGATGTCCACCGCTGCTGTCCCGGCATTGTAGATCTCGAAATACTCGCCGTTGCTGTCAAACACAGCATCCGGGTTCTGCATAACCTCCGAAATGACGAGCTGGGGCGCCTCCGACGCCTCATTCGTCGCGCCACGCGTCTCACCGCTCGGGGCGCGCCACGTGCCGTCCGCGTTGCGTTGAAGCGACAGGCCGATTGGGGTCGAACTCGGCTCGCTCACCCCGATATCCGTTGATGTCAGGCCCAAGGCCGTCCCGCCCGTCGCCTCAAAACTGCCCTCATAGCTCAGAAATTCCAACACCGCCCCATCGCCGATCAAGGCAAGGCCATCCGGCCCACCATTCTGAAGGCCCGGCGTGTCGATGACATAATAGTCAAAGCTGCCGTCACTGCCCGATGGCCCCTCGGGCAGCGCAAACGTCCCATAGGCTCCGCCGCCATTGCCATTGTAAAGCTCCAGCGTCAGCCGCGCCGGATCGGTGCCTGCGGCGACGCGGATTTCCACGAACTCACCCGTATCAGCGCCCGAATTATCATAGTGGATTTCGTTGATCCGCGCCTCAAGGGCCGGCATTTCCTCAACATCCGACACCGTGATTGAGATGTCTTCGGACGTGAGTGTCGTGCCATCGCTGGCCTCAACCGTGACGTCATAGACATTGTCGCCATCCGCATCCAACGGGGCCTCGAAATCCGGGGCGGCGTCAAATGTGATCGCGCCGGTGTCACTGATGGAAAACAGCCCCGCATCCGCACCGCTCAGGCCAAAGGTGATCGTATCCCCGTCCACATCCGTCGCCGCAGCCTGAGCGACTGCCAATGTGTTTTCTTCGACCGTGACAGTGCCGGGCACCACCAGCACCGGCGCGTCATTCGCCCCTTCAATCGTCACCGTGACCGTGCCAGTCCCGGCGCCACCCTCGCCATCCTCGACAGTATAGTCGAACGTGACCTCTGCGGTTTCATTTGCCCCAAGCGATTGAAAGGTCTCGCCCGCGTCAAACACCACGTTCCCGTCCAAAAGGCTCACGAAAGCCCCCGTCACCCCGGTCAAAGCCAGCGCGCCGCCCTCAAAATCATCATCGTTGGCCAACAGGTTGGCCGCGTCGATGATCGTTGGTCCATCCTCTGACACCGACACGGCATCGCCCACCGCAAAGGGGTCGTTATTGCGCCCGTCGATGAAAATTGTCCGGTCGTCACCCCCGAAATACAACGCTTCGACGCCAAACAGGCGGTCGCTTCCATCATCGCCGGTCACGGTAAAGCTGCGAAAAAAGGACCCGCTGCTGGTGATGCTGTAATCTGTGGACAGGCCCGAAAATACGGCTGTATCAAAGCCGCCACCACCAAAAATATGATCATCGCCCACACCCGCGTCGATGACGTCGTCTCCTCGACCCGCAAACACCCGGTCATTGCCCGCACCAGCCGCGATCGTGTCGTCGCCCGACAACCCGAACAGCCAATCCCGCCCGTCCGTGCCTTGAAGAGTGTCGTTTCCAAGCGATCCGAATACGAAATTGCTGAACGTAAATGACATGCCGTGTCCCTTCGTTGGTAAGGTTTTGTGATTGTCGTTATTGGTTTGTTAAGCTTAGAGGGGCGGCATTGGGAGATTCAACTTATAGTATCAATTTCCTGCACAGCTGACCTTACGTGAACCACCTTTGTGCCCGCAGTTGGAGCACAGTCTCTCGTCAGGCAGGCCAGACAGCGCCATCTGCACCGCACAAAAGCCGCCTGTCGCCCCGGCAGGTATCGGCGCAGCCGATGCAAGAGAGGGGCCTGGTGACGCAACGGAGCGCGTGTCGGGCTGTGAACGGGGTGTTTGAGAAGAAAAACGCTGGTGCTGCTGGAGAGAATTGAACCAGCGTGCCGCTGAAAGCGGCGCGCGTCGCCCCGGCAGGGTATCGGCGCAGCCGATGCACGAGAGGCGCCTGGCAACGCAGTGAGTGTGTGCCGAGGTTTGAACGGGGTGTTTGAGAAGAAAAACGCTGGTGCTGCTGGAGAGAATTGAACTCTCGACCTCTCCCTTACCAAGGGAGTGCTCTACCTCTGAGCTACAGCAGCGCCGTGCGCGGCGAAATAGACCCAATCGCCCCACCATGCAAGCCCATTCTGGACGCCAATTGCCCCCTGCGCTACAGAAGCGGCATGGCAGAAAAACCCCAGCCCAAGCCCAAGGTCCAAAGCGACCGTGATGCGCGCCTCAAACAGGCACTCAAGGCCAATATGGCCAAGCGTAAAGCACAGGCACGGGCGCGGGCAGAGGCAGGCAAAAAGCAGGAGCAGGACAATGGATAGCATTCTGGTCAAGGGCGGCGGCGCCCTGGACGGGCAAATCCCCATCGCAGGGGCCAAGAACGCCTGCCTGACGCTGATGCCCGCGACGCTGCTCAGCGATGAACCGCTGACGCTAACCAACGCCCCACGGCTGAGCGATATCAAGACGATGACGCAGCTTCTGGCCTCGCTCGGGGCCGAGGTCACGTCGCTGCAGGACGGCAAGGTGCTGGCCATGTCGACCCATGGCACCATCAACACCCGCGCCGAATACGACATCGTGCGTAAGATGCGCGCCTCAAACCTCGTGCTTGGCCCCCTGCTCGCCCGCGAAGGGCATGCCGAGGTGTCTCTGCCCGGCGGCTGCGCCATCGGCGCGCGCCCCATGGACATCCACACCGACGGGCTGGCCAAGATGGGGGCCGAGATTGACCTGCGCGACGGCTATCTACACGCCAAGGCGACGGGGGGCACGTTGAAGGGGGCGGTGATCGATTTCCCTTTCGCCTCGGTCGGGGCCACTGAAAACATCATGATGGCTGCCACCCTCGCCAAGGGCACGACGGTCATCAACAACGCTGCGCGCGAGCCCGAGATCGTGGACCTGGCCACCTGCCTGCGGTCCATGGGCGCGCAGGTCGACGGGGACGGCACACCCACCATCACGATCCAGGGCGTCGACAGGTTGCACGGCGCGACCCACCGCGTCGTCACCGACCGGATTGAACTGGGTACCTACATGCTCGCCCCGGCCATTTGCGGCGGTGCGGTGGAACTGCTGGGCGGCAAGATCAACTTGCTGGGCGCGTTCTGCGAAAAGCTGGACGCAGCTGGGATCAACGTGGAGGAGACGGACAAGGGGCTGAGGGTCGCGCGCAAGAACGGGCGCATCCGGGCCGTGGACGTGACCACGGAACCCTTCCCGGGCTTTCCTACCGATTTGCAGGCGCAGATGATGGCGCTGCTGTGCACGGCCGAGGGCACCTCGGTGCTCGAAGAGAAGATCTTTGAAAACCGCTTCATGCACGCCCCCGAACTTATGCGTATGGGGGCCGACATCGACGTGCATGGCGGCACCGCCACCGTTACCGGCGTCAACATGCTCAAAGGGGCACCGGTCATGGCCACCGACTTGCGCGCCAGCGTGAGCCTGATCCTGGCAGGCCTGGCGGCCGAGGGTGAAACGCGCGTGGCGCGGGTCTACCATCTTGACCGCGGCTATGAACACGTGGTGCGCAAGCTGTCGGGCGTGGGCGCCAATATCGAACGGATCGCGGGGGACTGATGGAAGACGCACGGTTTGAAGACGGGCGCGAGACGCCCCTGAACCTGGGCGCGCTGGACGCGGATGACCTGGCCGTCCTGTCGTCTCTGGCCCAAGACGCAGTGTTTCCGATCACCGAAATGACTTGGGACAAAAAGGCCCGCCGCTTCGGCCTGCTGCTGAACCGCTTCCGCTGGGAAGATGCAGGAACAGGACGCCACGCACCCGAGCGGGTGCAGTCCGTGCTGGCCTTTGACACAGTGTTGCGCGTGGCCAGCCAAGGTGTGGACCGGTCGGACAAGGACGTGATCCTGTCGCTCCTGTCGGTCACATTCGAGGCGGGCGAGGACGGGGCAGGGGACATCCTGCTGACCCTCGCAGGCGACGGCGCCATCCGCCTGTCAGTCGAAGCGATTGAGGCGACGTTGAAGGATGTGACCAAGCCCTATGTCGCCCCTTCGAAGGCTGTGCCCCGTCACGATGACTGACCTGTCTGTACGCCGTCTGACCAGTTCCGATGCGGCGAGTTGGCAGCAGGTGCGGCTCGAAGCGCTCTCGTTGTACCCGGACGCATATCTGACGACCCGTGATGAGGCTGAGGCCGTGCCCTTGGAGATTGTCGCTGAGCGATTGGATGCCGGCCAGACCTTTGGGGCGTTCGCGGGCGGCAGCCTTGTCGGTATCAGCACCCTGGTCCAGCTGACCAGAGCGCAAACGCGTCATCGGGCCGAGATTGGCGCTTTCTTCGTGCAACCTGCGTCTCAAGGCCAAGGCGTTGCTTCGGCCCTTTTGGACAGTATGGCAACGACCGCTCGTAAAAACGATGTGCGTCAGCTGGAACTCTATGTTGCAGCCAGCAATGCGCGCGCCATTGCCTTCTACAAGCGCGCTGGCTTTCGTGAAGTGGGGCAAATCCCCAATGCGACCCTCAGCAACGGCCGCGCCGAAACCGACCTGATCATGGTGCGTGAACTCAGGTAAGGGCGAAGCGGTCGCTGCTGGGCTTGCGACGCTTTGATCCCTTAATTGGCATTGCGCGTGCAGTCCTGTGGTGGACGTGTCTTTCGCCCCACCCTTGAGCCTGCCGCACCCGCCCGCTATGTCCCCGCAAGACGCCGGAAAGGATGCCGATGCCCCAGTTTCTCGACTACAATGCGCCCGATTTCGAGGCGGCGTTTGCAGCACTCCTGACTGCCAAACGCGAGGACAGTCCCGATGTCGATGCGGTTGTGGCCGACATCATTGCGGACGTGCGCAAACGTGGTGATGCAGCCGTAATTGACCTGACCGCGAAATTCGACCGTATTGCTCTCACCCCCGACACATTGCGCATCTCCGCTGATGAGGTGGCACAAGCCACCGACAAGGTCAGCGCCGAAGACCGCGCCGCCCTCGACCTCGCCGCCGCCCGCATCCGCGCCTACCATGAAAAACAACTGCCCCAGGACGCCCAGTGGACCGATGATGCCGGTGCCACCCTTGGCTGGCGTTGGACACCAGTATCGGCAGCGGGCCTTTACGTACCGGGCGGGTTGGCAAGCTACCCGTCCTCGGTCTTGATGAATGCGGTCCCCGCCAAGGTGGCGGGTGTCAAACGCCTTGCCATCACGGTGCCCACGCCCGATGGCGTGATCAACCCGCTGGTCCTGCTTGCGGCACAGCTTTCTGGCGTGGACGAGATTTACCGCATCGGTGGGGCACAGGCGGTGGCGGCGCTGGCTTACGGCACCGAGACGATTGCGCCCGTGGACAAGATCACCGGCCCAGGCAATGCCTTTGTCGCCGCCGCCAAGCGCCGGGTGTTTGGCAAGGTCGGCATCGACATGATTGCAGGGCCGTCCGAAATCCTCGTTATCGCCGATGGCGACAATGACCCGGACTGGATCGCGCTTGACCTGCTCAGCCAGGCTGAACATGACGAAAGCGCGCAGTCGCTGCTGATCACCACCGATGCCGCCTTTGGCCGTGCCGTGGCGGATGCGGTGAACGCACGGCTTGAAACGCTCGAACGCCGGGCCATCGCGGGTGCGAGTTGGCGCGACTTCGGGGCGATCATCACCGTGCCCGATCTCGACAAAGCCGCCGCCCTGTCGGACCGGATCGCCCCGGAACATCTGGAACTCTGTGTCGCCGATCCTGACGCGCTGTCGGCAAAAATCACGCATGCCGGCGCGATCTTTCTGGGGCAATGGACCCCCGAAGCCATCGGCGACTATATCGGTGGCCCCAACCACGTGTTGCCCACCGCCCGCTCGGCCCGGTTCTCCTCGGGTCTATCCGTCATGGATTTCGTCAAGCGCACCACGCTGGCCCGTATGTCACCGGATGCCCTGCGCGCCATCGGTCCGGGCGCCGCGCGCTTGGCTGCCTCGGAAAGCCTTGAGGCGCATGGCCTGTCGGTGACGGCCCGTTTGCGCAAGCTGAACGGGTAGAGGGGGGCCAGCCCCCCGGCTGCGCCTCCCCCCGTCGTATTTTTGGTCAGAAGAAGGCGTAGGGTCGCGCTTGAAAATAAGTTCTGTGCCATTGTGTTGCCCGCCCCCAAACCCTAAGCATTGCGCAAGATTGTTTCGTTTCCCAAAGGCCCGGTGCGATGACCCGTATTGCCCGTATCACACTTGACGACGCCAACCTGCCGCCGCCCACGCCCGAGATCGAGCAGGAGCGCAAGGTGGCGATGTTCGATTTGCTTGAGGACAACATGTTTGTCCTGCCCGCGCGCGAGGGCCGTCCGGTGCCCGCGGGGCCATACCATGTCGGCTTGTCCATTCGGGACAAGCGCTTGGTCTTTGACGTAGCAACCGAAGCGGAGGAAAAGGCCGCCGAGTTTCATCTGTCGCTAGGGCCCTTCCGTCAGGTGGTAAAGGACTACTTCCAGATCTGTGAAAGCTATTTCGAGGCGGTCAAGAAGCTGCCGCCGTCCCAGATCGAAACGATTGATATGGCCCGCCGCGGCATCCACAACGAGGGCAGCCGCGTGTTGCAAGAGCGGCTTGAAGGCAAGGCCGAGGTCGACACCGACACCGCGCGCCGTTTGTTCACCCTGATCTGTGTTCTGCACTTCGGGGGCTAGATGACCGCGCCTCTGCCGCAATCCATCCTGTTTTGCTGCGACCACAACGCGGTCCGGTCCCCGATGGCCGAGGGGATCATGAAACGGTTCTATGGCACCGGCACCTATGTGCAATCCGTAGGCGTCAAGAACGACATGGAAATCGACGGCTTTTCCATCGCCGTATGTCAGGAACTGGACGTTGAGTTGAGCCGCCACCGGTCGCGCAGCTTTGACGAGATGGAGGAGTGGGGCGACGACCTGTCTTCGTTCGATCTCGTGGTGGCGCTCAGCCCTGCCAGCCAGCGCCGGGCGCTGGAGCTGACCCGTTACTACCACCTCGAAGTCGAATACTGGCCCATCCTTGATCCCACCGGTCTGGGAGAGACGCGCGAAGCCAAGCTGGAAAGCTACCGCGCCGCCCGCGACCAGATCATCACACGGCTCACAGATCGCTGGGGCCCCGCGCAGGAGCAGGAGTGATGGACGTCGTCGCCCGCTATTTCGAGGCCTTCAATACGGGCGACGTGGACACCATGCTTGCCTGTCTGACCGATGACATCGCTCACCACGTGAACGAGGGCGAGGTGCGTATGGGCAAGGACCTCTTTGCCGCGTTTTGCGCCCATATGACGCGCTGTTACGCGGAAACCCTGACCGATATGGTGATCATGGTCAGCGCTGACGGCACCCGCGCCGCGGCTGAATATACGGTCAATGGCACCTACCTGCAAACCGACGACGGCCTACCAGACGCCACCGGCCAGAGCTACTGCCTGCCCGCCGGGTCTTTCTTTGACCTGCGCGATTGCAAAATCGCCCGTGTGACGACCTATTATAACCTTGCCGATTGGGTCCGACAGGTGCGTGCGTGAGGGTTGAAACGCTGACCGGTATCGCGCTGACCGATGCGCTCGATGACCTGGCCCGCCTGCGCCTCGCCGTCTTCCGCGACTGGCCCTACCTCTACGCAGGCGATTTCGACTATGAACGCCGCTACCTTGAGGTCTACGAGCACAGCAGCCGCGCCGTCATCGTGGCCGCATCCGATGGCGACTGGATGGTCGGCGCGGCCACCGCCGCCCCGCTTTCGGAACATGCCGACGCCTTCTTTGACGCCTTCGCCGGCACCACCATCGACATCGACGCCTGTTTCTATTGCGGCGAAAGCGTGCTGCTCCCCCGTTTCAGGGGCCGCGGCCTGGGCCACACCTTCTTTGACCGGCGCGAGGACCATGCCCGACGCCTGGGCTACCGCCAGATGTGCTTTGCCTCTGTGATGCGCCCCCCGGATCACCCGCTCAAACCCGGAGCCTACCGGTCGCTTGAGCCCTTTTGGGAAAAGCGCGGATACACGCGCATGCCTGGCATCGTCGCCCATTTCGCCTGGAAAGACGTGGACCAGAGCTTTGAAACGGAAAAGCCCCTGCAGTTCTGGGTCAAAAATCTCTAGGCTAGCGGCATTGCCGCGCCGCACGGTCGCTATACCGCTTCCAGCGGGTCCAGAACCGCTCATCGATGGCCCGGTCCGACTGGCGCACGTCCTGTGCCTGCTGGGGGTTGCTGAAAAAGCCCGCGCCGCGCCGCTGGTCGTTTGCGTTCAAGGACTGGTTGGCCACTGCTTGCACGCAGCCACAGCGTGCTCGGCTCGCCTGATCCCGGCCCGCAGCCCGGCAGGCAGAATAAATCGGGCCGGTGGCAAACAGCACCGGTGCCGTGGCGACCCTCTGGCCGGAAGAGGACGACCCGCCGCTGCAAGCGGCCAGACACAGGGCAGCGGCCCCGGCAATCATCGTGGTCGTGCGTTTCATGTCACTGCGCGCCTCTGCTCCGGCGGATTTGCCCGCTCTGTCTGTCACGTAATATGCCGAAATCTGCGTGCAAGAGCAATTCACGAACCAGCGCGCGGGCCCAGGGCCCGCGCGCGTCGCCCGGCAGGGTATCGGTGCAGCCGATGCCCGAGAGGGCCAGCCTCTACCGCGTGTCCCTTTAACCACCATGCAGGCCACGGGCCCACGGCCCGCGCGCGTCGCCCGTCAGGGTATCGGTGCAGCCGATGCCCGAGAGGGCCAGCCTCTATCGCACCTGCCAGGCGCTGAACCTCGCCGACAAGGGCGCGCCAGATTTGACCCGTCGCGCCCGTCTGGCTATGTCATTTGAAAAATACTCCGGAGAGCAGCATGATCCGCGCCCGTTTGATCCTGTTGGCGGTCATCGCCACCACGGCCCTCGCGGCCTGTGAAACCGCCAAAGGCGTCGGCCGCGACATCACCCGCGCCGCCGAGGCCGTGGACCGCGCGATCTAGACGCGCCGCTCGACACGCCGGCAGACAGACCAGCGGGAACAATCCGTAGGGCGCGCATGCACCGCGCCCCACAGCGTTGAACCGTGGACCCAAACCGTAGGGCGGGCTTCAGCCCGCCATTGCGCCCCCGACGCCGCCTCGCAGTCTTTGCGTTAAACTTCATAATCCGGTGGCAAGGTCTGCGCCTCAACCTTCGGCGCGGCCGTCTCTAGATCATAGAGCCATCCGCGAAAGTTCTCCAACGTCATGTCGCTCGGCCACTCGCCAAAGAAGTAGCCCACCGCCAAACCGAGTGAACCAGCCAATCCAGCGACAAAGGTCGAACCGGCGGCCTTTAACGCACTTTGCGTAAAGAGCCCATGAACCGTCCTCGCCCGTGCATCGCGCAAATCCGCCTCCAACCGGGCAATCTTGACGTTCAGCGCCTCGATGTCCGTTGCCAGCCTGTTCGCTTTCGCCTCCGCCCGCTCGGTGGATTGTACCGTCGCCGCAATCCGACGAAACAGCGGCGGCACATTTTCCAGATGCGTCAGCGCATCCGGCAAACAATTTGCCGGAGCCTCCTTGAGATACTGCGCAATTGCCCGCTCAAGCGTATCCGCAGCGCCTTCAGCGGCCAAGGCTGTCATGTCCGGCGACGCAAGCAGGCGCTGGACATGCTGCAAGAGCTTTTTCTGTTGCAGTTCCGGCACGCTATCGGGGCGGTCGAAATGGGCTGCCAGGCGCGCTTCTAGCTCCCTTATCGCCACCGCCACCTTTCCCGGCGCATCCTCGCCCTCCCAAAGATCATCCGGCAGCTTCGCCACCTCAATGGCGAGGTCCCAATCGCGAAACGTCCCGTCCCACATCTGGGAATACCAGCGATGCCAGAACTCCGTGTTCGGATCTCTTCTGAGATTTGCCTTGAACTCCAAATGGGCCATTTCCATTCGTTGCTGTGCAGCACCCGAGAGCTTCGTGTGCAACCACAACGGTAAGGCTTGCATATCTGAAACTGAGTGATTGCCATCTAATTCAGACGTCGAGAAGCTTGTGGACAGCATTGCTTCGCCTTCATCAACGCGATCAGTGCTTAAGGCGTAGCTGTTGGCGCACGCATAAGCTGCTGATGAAATTGCGTCCCCTGCTGACCTGAAAGACATTGCTGACACGCATCGTGCTGCGTGTTTGCACGCAGCTAGCAGAGAGCCGAAAGCCATGCTAGTGGTTGGGCGTGTGATTTCAGAGACGCATTCAATCGCAGCATTTGCCGCTGAACTAAGCCTAGTTGCATCTTTATCTAACCCAAAACCTGACGCAATTGCCACCATCGCAACCCGAAGAACAGCAATTGCGAACTGATTGCTGTCATTGATTTCAGGCTGATTTGTGATCGCCGCAACGCGAAGGATGGCGCGGCCACACATATAGCAGCTTTTTTGGCGACCTTGGGAATCAAACCAAGGTCCGTAGCGTTCACGGTCCAAATCTTCGCCAGTACTGAATTTAAGCTCAGGCACTAACGCTCACCTGCGACACCAACCCCATTGACCACCTCCAAAAACCCTTACATATCCCACCCATGACACCGCTCTCACATATCCGCAATTTCTCCATCGTCGCCCATATCGACCACGGGAAATCGACCCTTGCCGACCGGCTCATCCAGTCCACCAACACGGTGGCTGACCGGGACATGAAGGAACAGCTGCTCGACAGCATGGATATCGAACGCGAGCGTGGCATCACCATCAAGGCCAACACCGTCCGCATCGACTACACCGCGCAGGATGGCGCGCATTACGTTCTGAACCTCATCGACACCCCCGGCCACGTGGACTTCGCCTACGAGGTCAGCCGGTCCATGCGCGCCGTCGAAGGCTCGCTTCTGGTCGTCGACAGCACCCAAGGGGTCGAGGCGCAGACGCTGGCCAATGTCTATCAGGCCATCGACGCCGACCACGAAATTGTGCCTGTATTCAACAAGATCGACCTGCCCGCAAGCGACATCGACCGCGTCGCCGAACAGGTCGAGGACGTGATCGGCATCGACGCGAGCGGCGCCATCCCCGTGTCCGCCAAAACCGGTGAGGGGATTATGGAAACGCTGGAAGCCATCGTCCAGCAGCTGCCCGCCCCCAAGGGCGACCCCGACGCCGACCTGAAGGCCAT